>NZ_PDOF01000001.1:0-1200000 GCF_003226345.1 Alteribacter lacisalsi
TCAAACTTGTCTAGTGACGAAAGCGGAGAGGTCACACCCGTTCCCATGCCGAACACGGAAGTTAAGCTCTCCAGCGCCGATGGTAGTTGGGGGCTCTCCCCCTGTGAGAGTAGGACGTCGCTGGGCAGGTACTAATTTATTACTTAACAAGCTGGTTTGAAACAAAATGGGGCCTTAGCTCAGCTGGGAGAGCGCCTGCTTTGCACGCAGGAGGTCAGCGGTTCGATCCCGCTAGGCTCCACCATTTATTTCACAATAATGGTTTTTAATTTTGGCGGTGTAGCTCAGCTGGCTAGAGCGTACGGTTCATACCCGTGAGGTCGGGGGTTCGATCCCCTCCGCCGCTACCAAATTAATGGAGGAATACCCAAGTCTGGCTGAAGGGATCGGTCTTGAAAACCGACAGGGGCTTCACGGCCCGCGGGGGTTCGAATCCCTCTTCCTCCGCCATTAATGGTCCCGTGGTGTAGTGGTTAACATGCCTGCCTGTCACGCAGGAGATCGCCGGTTCGACCCCGGTCGGGACCGCCATTTAATTTCATATTCGTGGAGGGGTAGCGAAGTGGCTAAACGCGGCGGACTGTAAATCCGCTCCCTCAGGGTTCGGCGGTTCGAATCCGTCCCCCTCCACCATCTATAGGGGTATAGTTTAACGGTAAAACGAAGGTCTCCAAAACCTTTGATGTGGGTTCGATTCCTGCTACCCCTGCCATTTTAATGTTTAAATAATGGCGGCCGTGGCGAAGCTGGTTAACGCACCGGATTGTGGCTCCGGCACGCATGGGTTCGAATCCCATCGGTCGCCCCATTATTATCTCAATAGTAATTTTAGGGCTATAGCCAAGCGGTAAGGCAACGGGTTTTGATCCCGTCATGCGCAGGTTCGATCCCTGCTAGCCCTGCCATTTTCGCGGAAGTAGTTCAGTGGTAGAACACCACCTTGCCAAGGTGGGGGTCGCGAGTTCGAATCTCGTCTTCCGCTCCATACACGCGCCCGTAGCTCAATTGGATAGAGCGTCTGACTACGGATCAGAAGGTTAGGGGTTCGACTCCTCTCGGGCGCGCCATTTTAAACTGAATATAAAAAAATACACGTGCGGGTGTAGTTTAGTGGTAAAACCTCAGCCTTCCAAGCTGATGATGTGGGTTCGATTCCCATCACCCGCTCCATTTTTATGCTTAAATTTCCTTTTCAAGCGTCTGGGCCTGTAGCTCAGCTGGTTAGAGCGCACGCCTGATAAGCGTGAGGTCGGTGGTTCGAGTCCACTCAGGCCCACCATTACTATGAAATTCCAGGCTTTTGAAAGGTATTTCCGGCCCCTTGGTCAAGTGGTTAAGACACCGCCCTTTCACGGCGGTAACACGGGTTCGAATCCCGTAGGGGTCACCATTGTTTTTAAAAATAAATAATCTGCAGTTTTAAGAACAGAATAATTGTACAGGCGGCTGATTCCGCCGGAAGTAAGCAGGAGCCATTAGCTCAGTTGGTAGAGCATCTGACTTTTAATCAGAGGGTCGAAGGTTCGAGTCCTTCATGGCTCACCATTACATAAAACACTAACCGTGATCACATTGATCACGGTTTTTTCTGTACAGGAACACAGATTGCGGGATGTTCCAGAGGCTTCTACTGTTCTATTTTTAAAGCTGCCTTATAGAAGAACTTATAATGAAGCGGAAGACGGCGACTCCTGCGGGAATAGCTTCGGCTGAAGACATTTCTCACCCAAAAAAACAGGTTTTTCTGTAAGCGCTGTAATCCTGTCAAGGGCAAGGGGTTTTAACTGTTTTCTGCCGTTGTGACGGGGTATAAAGCCAAACTAATATAAGCATATGCCTTGAACGAAAAGGTTTTCACATGTTTTAATATGTAACATTGAAGATATAGGAAATATGTATATACAAAAATACAAGACTACTGGAACTATACCAAATTCTAGTCACGGAGTGATTTATTCATGTCAGCAGTTAATCAGAACATCCACACACACCCTTTTCTTATTGATAATGAGTGGAGAGAAAGTGAATCCGGTAAAACTATTGAGATCCTCTCTCCAGATGATAAAAGTGTTGTCGGCAGTGTACAGGCGATGAGCCAGGCAGAAACAGATGAAGCAGCACGTGCCAGCAAGGCCGCACAGGAAGGATGGGCAGCAACTCCTCTTGATGAGCGTGCAGCACTAATGCACCGTTGGGCAGACGAACTGGAAAAGATGAGTGATGAACTGGGAGACATTATTCAGCGGGAAGTGGGTAAAGGCTTCTCTTCTGCTAAAGTGGAAGTGATTCGGACAGCTGAACTCATTCGTTATACAGCCGAACAGGGACTTCGCGTTAAAGGAGAGTTCATGACAGGGGACGGTTTCCCGGGCGGCGGCAAGAATAAAAAAGCCATGATCCAGAAAGTTCCTCATGGAGTTGTACTTGCCATTTCACCGTTTAATTATCCGGTAAACCTTTCTGCTGCAAAAATTGCCCCGGCTCTCGTAACAGGAAACACTGTACTCTTTAAACCAGCTACACAGGGCGCAATCAGTGGAATAAAAATGATTGAAGCATTAATGAAAGCCGGTCTTCCTGAAGGTGTGCTCAACATTGTAACCGGCAGAGGATCCGTTATTGGTGATTTCATTGTAACGCACCCTGAGATTGATATGATTTCCTTTACCGGTGGTACGAAGACCGGTCAGCATATTGCAACACAGGCTTCCATGATCCCGGTAGTGCTCGAACTGGGAGGCAAGGATCCGGCAATTGTGCTGGAGGATGCGGACCTCGAAAAAGCAGCAAGTGAAATTGTATCCGGTGCCTTCAGTTATTCCGGTCAGCGCTGTACAGCCATTAAACGTGTTCTTGTGATGGATGGAGTGGCCGATCAACTCGTGGCAAAACTTAAAGAAAAAGTTGAGGCACTCAAAGTCGGAAAAGCGTCAGAAGGAGCAGGCGTTGTTCCGATGATTGATGACAAATCAGCCGACTACGTTGAATCCCTTATAGAAGATGCGAAGGACAAAGGTGCGGATGTGGTGACAACAGGTGACCGTCAGAAAAATCTGCTCCATCCGACGCTTCTTGATAACGTCACAGAAGAGATGCGGGTAGCGTGGGAGGAACAGTTTGGTCCCGTTCTTCCGGTTATAAGAATCAGCAGCGTGTTTGAAGCAATCGACCTGGAGAAAAGAAACGAGTTTGGACTCCAGGCAAGTATCTTTACCCGGAACATGGAGGATGCCTTTTCGATTGCCGACAAGCTTGAAGTAGGAACCGTTCAGTTGAATGGCAAAACATCCCGTGGTCCTGACCACCTTCCGTTTCTTGGAGTTAAAAATTCCGGACAAGGTGTTCAGGGAATTGGACGGAGCATTGAGTCCATGCTGAGAGATAAAGTTACAGTCATAAACCTGTAAGCACACTTGGAAAAGGGATGTCCCGAATTGGGCATCCCTTTTTTTATGCATGTTCAGGTTTTAATAGGTTGTCAGGTAAAACCACTGCTGCAGGCGGTAAGTGGTCGGCTTCCAGAATCCAAGATCATCTTCATACTCATCAAGATGGAGAGTAAAGATCCCGTCTTCATTCGTCCACAGCCGCTCAAAATAGCTGTTCACCTCTGCTGCAAGATCTGAAGAAAGTGGCGCCTGGATCATGATGCTCGCATCAAGATTGAAGTCATCCATGTTTCTTCTGGTGAAATTAGAAGAACCGCCGATCATCGTAATCTCCTGATCATTTTCAAATACCATGATCTTGGAATGGTACTGATCTTCGTCAATATGATACCAGCGGATTTGTACACGCCCTTCTGATCGTTCCTTCAGTTCACGGGCAGCAGGACGGTTCGGCAGCCCCTGGGTTTCCTGGTTAAAGGAGTAACTGTTCGGGTCGAGAACAACCCGGATTTCCACATCGCGGAAAGAAGCGTCAACAATGGCGTCCATCGTTGAGTCCTCAGCAAGATAGTAAGCTCCGATTGTAATCCTGTCTCCGGAGCCGGCATTTTCAATCTGCTCCATCAGGTGATCTTTTATGCTGCTCTCTGTGAGATGCTTTGCTTTCAGCCCTTCATCTGCTCCATTTATTTCTGCAGCCCGCTCTTCATAAAGAAAGTCTTCGCTCCCGGGAAATGGGAGATCGTCTTCTGAAGAAAAAGAGGCTACTGCCTTTTCAGCTTCCCACACATCCTCAATTACTGAACCAGTGACCCGAAAGCCGATATTGCTGTAATACGCACTTCCATCATGGGGGTTGGCTGATGTGATAAACGCTTCCTTGTCAGAAACCACGACTTTTCGGTGATTCGCCTTCAGGTTCAGCATCTTCAGATAGGAACGTGCCGTGATGGATGGCGCACCCTCACTCAGTGGGTGCGGGAGCCAGCCCCTGTCACCGCGGCCAAACCACTGGAAAAAAGTACGGTATATAGATGAGTAAATCGGTTTACTGTCCCTGAGCGGTGTCAGGTCACTTATGATCGTGTGAACGCCAGCCTCCTCCAGTTCGTCCAGATGTGGAGAGCGATGAGAGCCGTACCCGGTATTAAACTCGTCTGTAATAAAAATCACGTTCATTTCCGGATTTTCGTCTTTTTTCTTAAGAACAGCATCGGTAACTCTTCTGCTCAGTTCCGGCATGTCCTCCTCACGGTCGTGAAAATCATTAAATAAAAACAGATCCAGGAGAAGGTAGTTTTCTGCCCGGTCGATGACTTCAATCACTTCATCAAAAATCTGCTGTTCATAAACCCACTCTCCGTCCTCTGTCTCATATGTAACATCATAGTAGAAGCGGGCATCATCAATGTCATGCAGGCTGCCCTCGTAGCTTACTCCTTCAGGAAGAGGCTTAAACAGACCGTAAACTGCCACTCCTGTTAAAATAATGACAAGCATAAGCAGGGAAAAATAAAGACCGTTCATTTTTTCAAATATGATTTTTTTCATCGATGTAATCTCCTTAAGTGCCAGTACTTTCAATATACCCTTATTCCTCTTGCTGAAAAACCGTCTCTCGTATGATCAAAAAAGCAGCCTCACATGGAGGCTGCCTGCAGACTAGAGTCCGCCCATCATATCTGATTCACTAATTTCCTCTGCGTTTTCAATCACATTTGCAGGAACTTCAAGGTCATCATATTCGTTAAAACCGCCAAAAAGCATATGCGTTGTCTGTTTCATGGCAGTTTCATTCACGCCATCGTCCATCGTCATATCCATAAACACATTGGCTTCGGTGGTATAAAACGTATCCCGGTCAATAAATATTTCATATTCATAAGAATGGATTTCCATGGAGTCCAGGGCATCGCCCATCAATTGTCCCATATCACCGTCCATAAAGCCCATAAGTTGTTCTTTCATTGCTTCGTTGTCTACTCCGTCACCTTTAATAGTAACGATGTAGCGGTCTTCCTCTTCGTCTGTCTCAACATCCACTTCTTCAAGGTTTTCGCGGAAGATGTCGAACTGATCTTCAGGACTCGTCTGAATGTCGGCCATTGCCATCATTTCATCTGTAAATTCATCAGGAAGTTTCAGCCACTCACCGCTCATGGGATCTTCCATAAAGAATCCATGTTCTTCTGAGAAGTAGCTGTCGTAAGAGAACGGCATTCCCATCATGTCCATGGATGCATGCTG
Source organism: Alteribacter lacisalsi (assembly GCF_003226345.1). GTDB lineage: Bacteria > Bacillota > Bacilli > Bacillales > Salisediminibacteriaceae > Alteribacter > Alteribacter lacisalsi. The sequence continues at coordinate 5,637 of NZ_PDOF01000001.1, forward strand.
ATAAAGAACGAGCGGATCCATAAGCACCTGTGCTTCAGATGTCATGTTGATATCCATTGTATCATCATCCATGCTCATTTCCTGAAGCATTTCCATATCCATCGAATAGCTTGAAAGCTCCTCCATTGCTTCTTCCGACTGAGTGAGAATTTCCTCAACCGTAAGTCCGTCATCGCTTTCAGCTCCACACGCTGCTGTGAAGAGCACAGCACCTGTTACACAGCTTGCTAATACTGCTTTTTTCATTATGATCATACCTCCGTAGTCATACTCAATCTTTTTGGGTCTCTATTCCAGTTACGAAAGAAGTTGAAGATGGTTTCACAAAAAGTGATTTTAGCAGAAAAAAACGGAAATTCCAAGAAGGAATTTCCGTTTTCTGTGCGATTCAGTTATACCGCCGAATGTCAGCAAGACGGTTCTTATTCCAGAAGGAGCTGTACTGAAGGTCTACAGCAGAGACACCTTCATCCATCCTGACTGCAATGGCAGCCTCATTACCAATGTAGAGGGCTGGAATCAGGGTACCGGAGTCGGTTCTGAAGAAGAGCACATCGCCTGTCTTGGCGCTTTCAAGGCTGACAGATATCCCTTTTTCCGCCTGATTTTTTGCAGAGCGGGGAAGAGAAATGCCGCTTTTTTTGAATACATAGTGAATGAAGCCGCTGCGGCTGAACCCTTTCTTCGGAGATCGTCCGCCTTTTTTATAGTCGGTACCGATCAGTGGAAGGGCTTCGCGAACCTGGGGAATATCTGTGTCTGCTGCCAGGCTGTCAAAACGTCTGATCCCGGTAAAATGATCCATCCAGCTGCGGCCAAGATAGGAGATGATTGTTTCTCCCTCTTCACCACTTGCATGTATGAAAAAACGGTCACCTAAATAGATACCAGTATGGGAAATCCCTTTCTGCCAGGTTCCGGAGAAGTAAATGACGTCTCCGGCCTCTGCCTCCTCCAGAGAAACGGGCTCCCCCCGCTCATACTGCTGATACGTCATCCGGGGAAGGTAGATGTTCATTTCCGCAAAAGCGTGCTGTACGAGAAACGAACAGTCAAAAGCAGATAATTTTGATCCAGTCAGCCGATAAGGACGGTGAAGAAGCGAAAGAGCCTCCCTGACAGCCTGGTGGTCTATATCTGAGTAGAACGAAGGATTCAGACGTTCGGACTCCTGGTCTGTAAGTCTCCGTCCTTCGAGAAACCGCTCACGCCAGTACTTGTCTTTGCGGAGATTTCTGAGGCTTACCCCTTCATTTGTGACCGTTATAAATTCCTGGTCATGAAGGTATACGCCGCTGATCAGTCCGCGGTCTCCATTGAAAAACAGCAAATCACCTTCCTGAAACTCGGAAACAGGTTTTCCAAGCTCTCTTTGAAGAGAAGGTTTTCGTGATAGAAGTATGCCTGAATGCTCTTTATACAGGTACTGGACCAGACCTCCTGATGAAAAGCCTTCCGACGGTGTGCGTCCCCGTCCAGAGACTGCAGGTGTGCCAATCAGTTTATCCGCAATTGCAGAAAAGGTTGTATGTTCGGACGGAATCGGCCAGAAAGCGGTAATTTCACTCTCTGTCTCAGGGTCCTCTGACAGCATGAACTCCGGTTTAGACCCTGTGGAAAAAAGGAGAGAGAAAATCAGCACCGGTATTATTAACAAGTCCATTATTACAGAACGTTTCACAGCACTCATCTCTTTCGGATTAATCTTATTCACAGTTTTCCTGTCCACAGCCTTTCTCATACAGACGAAGGTTTACGCATGGGAGGTGTGTGCATAAAAAAAGTTGTGTATGATGGTAATACAGTTAGTCAGATAGAAAGGAGCAGTGAGTATATGGGGAAAAAACATGCGGTACTTGACAGGATTGAAGACGGGCAGTGGGCCGTGCTCCTGGTCGGCACAGAGGAGAAGGAAGTGATCCTTCCCGTTTCGAAAATGCCGGGAGGAGCAGGAGAAGGGGACTGGTTTACCGTAACACTTGTGGGTGATACAGTATCCAGCGTGACCCGGGATGAACAGGCGTCAGCGCAGGCCCGGGAAGAAATCAGTTCCAAAATGGAAACACTGAAAAAACGGAAAGGAAGCCGGTTTAAAACAAAACGGGAAGAATAGTATACTGGACAATTCTCTATCTTCTCTCTCTCTAAAACACCTGAAATTCAGGTGTTTTTTTACTTTTGGGCTCATATACATGGAAGTGACACGTTTAAGAGATGTTGTCCACACTGTGGATGCAGCCACACTGTGGACAGTCTGAAGGACGAACAAAATAGCGATCTGTCCGAAAGGTGGATGCCCGGATGCATATTCTTGTATGTATTAAACAGGTGCCTGATACAAAAATCATCAAAGTTAATCCAAAAACAAATACCCTTGACCGCTCCAGTGCACCTGCAATATTAAATCCCTATGATGCTCATGCGGTGGAAGAGGCGGTAAGGCTTCGAGAGGTGCACGGAGGAAAAGTCACAGTTCTTTCAATGGGGCCGCCTCAGGCCCGAAAGGCAATTCGAAAATGTGTGGAAATCGGAGCGGACGAAGGCATTCTGATTTCAGACCGGCGGTTCGCAGGTGCCGACACACTGGCAACGAGCTATGCTCTTTATAAAGCTGTGGAGAAAATTCAGAAGACTGACGGCGTTGACCTGATTCTCTGTGGAAAACATGCGATCGACGGCGACACAGGCCAGACCGGACCAGGGGTGGCCAGGCGTCTGGGAATACCGCCGCTAACTTGCGTCATCCAGGTGGATCAGGTAGATGTGGAAAACCGGACTGTTCGTGTGCATAGAAAAGTGGAAGAAGGCTATGAAGTCATTTCATCCACACTGCCGTCGCTGCTGACTGTGGAAAAGGAAATAAATCATGTGAGCTGGGCGCCGCTTCCTAACATGCTCAGGGCAGCGAGATACGAACCGTCAGTCTGGACTGTTGATGATCTTGAGGATGTGGATATTAAACAACTCGGCTTGAAGGGCTCTCCTACAATTGTAGGTAAAATGTGGCCTCCCGAAAAAAGCAAAGGGGCACAGATGATTGAGGGCGACGCAGAAACACAGGTAACAGAGGTACTTAAAATCTTTATGAAAGAACGGGACCTGTTTAAATCTGCAGGACAGAAACAAAATTAAACCTGGACTTTTTGAAGGGCGGAGGTAACGGTGAGGGTAAATATTGACGACTACCGCGGCGTATGGGTGTTTATGGAACAGAAGGAAGGACAACTGCTTGATGTCGGGCTAGAGCTTCTCGCAGCAGGACAGGATCTTGCACGTAAGCTTGAAGTAGACGTATGCGGAGTACTGCTTGGGGATGGTGTGGAACGGCTTACCTCACAGGTTTTTGAAGCGGGAGCCGATAAAGTATATCTGATTGATGATCCGGTACTGAAAAATTACAGGACCGAAACGTATATGAAGGCAGTTGGTGATCTGGTCAGAAAGTATAAGCCCGAGATCTTTTTATACGGAGCAACGTCGAACGGAAAGGATCTTGCAAGTGCAGTAGCGACCGATGTCCTCTGCGGGCTGACGGCTGATACGACCCTGATGGATGTGGATATTGACAAAAGACTGTTTGAGGCAAGCCGGCCGGCGTTTGGCGGCAATATTATGGCCACGATTCTCTGTAAAAAGCACCGTCCCCAGATGGCGACCGTACGCCCGAAGGTTATCAGGCGACTGTTGGCAGAACCGGGTAGAACCGGAGAAGTTATCGAAGAAAAAGTCAGCATGCGTGAAGAAGACCTGAAAACAAAGGTCATTGAAATCGTTAAAAACACGAAAAAAGCAGTAAACCTTGAAGAAGCGGAAATCATCGTAGCGGCAGGAAAAGGGATTAAAGATGCTAAAGGGTTTGCAATGGCAGCTGAACTGGCAGAAGCCATGAACGCAACACTCGGCGCCAGCAGGGACGTGGTGGAAGCCGGGCTGTGCGGGCATGAAAGGCAGGTCGGACAGACAGGGGCCACTGTTACTCCAAAAGTGTATGTTGCTATAGGGATTTCAGGCGCAATACAGCATCTGGTCGGGATGCAGAATGCTGAACTGATTGTGGCCATTAACAGTGACAAGGATGCGCCTATTTTTCAAGCAGCCCATTACGGTATCTGTGCAGATGCCTTTACTGTTGTACCAATGCTTACAAAAGCGTTCAGGGAGGCTTTAAACACTACCGAATCCGTGGCGGAACAGGAAGAGACGGAAGGGGTGACGCACAGTGGGTGAAAAATTTGATGTGATTGTTGTCGGAGCAGGCCCTGCGGGTACGAGCTGTGCGTACACTGCAGCCAAATCAGGTCTTAAGGTTCTGCTGATTGAGAGAGGGGAATATCCCGGATCGAAAAACGTGATGGGCGGGATTCTGTACAGAAAACAGATGGAGGAAATCATTCCCGAATTCTGGAAGGAAGCGCCTCTCGAGCGGCCGGTTGTTGAACAGCGTTTCTGGTTTCTGGACCGTGAATCCATGGTAACGTCAAGCTACAAAGGGCTCGAATGGGGACGGGAGCCTTACAACAACTTTACGGTGCTTCGTGCAAAGTTTGACCAGTGGTTTGCCTCCAAGGCGGTGGAGCAGGGCGCACTTCTCATAAATGAGACCGTTGTAACCGAATGTATCGTGGAGGATGGAAGGGTAACAGGAGTCAGGACGGACAGACCGGACGGAGACGTTTACGCAGATGTCGTCGTTCTGGCAGACGGAGTCAATTCCCTGCTCGGCAAAAGCCTCGGCTTTCACAAGGAATGGAAGCCCGATGAAGTGGCGCTTACCGTTATGGAAGTCGTTAATCTCCCGAAAAAGGTCATTAACGAACGATTTAACGTGGAAGATAACCAGGGTGTTTCCATCGAAATTTTCGGTGATTCCACGCAGGGGCTCCTCGGGACTGCGTTTTTATATACAAACAAGGACTCTCTGAACATCGGGGTCGGTACAACCTTATCAGGCATGATAAAAAAGAAACTCAAGCCGTATCATCTGCTTGAGCATGTGAAAACACACCCGATGATCAAGCCGTTTCTCGAAGGGGGAGAAACCGCGGAGTACCTAGCTCACCTGATTCCCGAAGGAGGGTATAAATCAGTACCGCGTCTGGTCGGGGACGGTGTGATGATCGTAGGGGATGCAGCCCAGTTCGTTAATGCCATTCACCGGGAAGGCTCGAATATGGCTATGAGCTCCGGGAAAATGGCTGCTGAAACCATTGTCCGGGCAAAGGAGATCGGGGACTTTACCGAGCGGACACTGGATCATTACCGTAAGGAGCTTTACAGCAGCTTTGTGGGGAAAGATCTCAAGAAGTATAAGGATGTTACCCACACATTTGAGCAGCACCCGCAATACATGGCCGATTATATACCGATGGTTAACCAGGCTGCGAATAAATTCTTCACTGTGGACGGCAGCCCGAAAAAACAGAAGCAGCGTGAGATTATAAAAGGATTCACGAAGGATAAAGGGAAGATCGCCGTTGCCAAAGACTTATTCCGCGCATGGAAGGTGATGAAATAATGGCAAAAACGATCGAGGAGAAGCAGTATCTTGTGAGGTTCAGATGTGACACAAAATCTCATTTAGAGGTGAAGGACGAAAATGTCTGCCTCACATCCTGCCCGGATAAAGACTGTACCATCTTCTGTCCGGCAGATGTATACAAGTGGGAAGGGGACCGGATGCACGTCGGTTATGAAGGGTGTCACGAGTGCGGCAGCTGCCGGATCGGATGCCCATATGACAACATTAAATGGGAATATCCAAAAGGCGGTCACGGCATCGTCTTCAGACTCGCATAGGTGCTGCCCCGGATGGCACGAACGTTTGCCATCCGGGGCAGCACCTTACGCATTTTGCGGAGCCGCTCCACGCAATTGGCAGTCTGACCGGCGATTTACCGGTCAGACCGGAGCGAGCGGAGCAAATGCTGCACGCATGTCCATGGCGTAAACGTTTGCCATCCGGGGCAGCACCTTACGCATTTTGCGGAGCCGCTCCACGCAATTGGCAGTCTGACCGGCGATTTACCGGTCAGACCGGAGCGAGCGGAGCAAATGCTGCACGCATGTCCATGGCGTAAACGTTTGCCATCCGGGGCAGCACCTTACGCATTTTGCGGAGCCGCTCCACGCAATTGGCAGTCTGACCGGCGATTTACCGGTCAGACCGGAGCGAGCGGAGCAAATGCCGTACGCATGTCCATGGCGTAAACGTTTGCCATCCGGGGCAGCACCTTACTGTCCTTAGCCTCTTTTTGCCGTCATCCTGCGTCCGTCCTTCACTTCCTGCTCTTATTCCGCCAGTGATATTTAATCTCTTCAAGATCCATTTCTTCAGATGGTGTAATGTCTGCTTTTAAAACGTGCTGTATCAGATTGAGAAATTCACGGTTATCTTCTTCAGTGTTGGAAGCAGAGCAGTCTGAAGGCACATACAGCTTATAGCCTCGCATATAGGCATCATTGGCTGTAAAATGGACGCACATGTTTCCTGCAAAACCAGTTATGATGAGGGACTTTACATTCAGGTATTCAAGAAGCAGATCGAGAGGAGTATTAAAAAATGCCGAGTACTGAGGTTTCAAAACGAAGTAATCATCGTCTTCAGGCTGAAGGATCTCAGTAATCTCTTTTCCTCTGACATCATTTTCAAGGCAGTGATTAACAAGTGACTGAAAATCAGACTGCCATTTTCCATAATTATCATTAATATATAATACCGGAATATTGAGTTCCTTGGCCTTTTTTTTCAGAGCGGCAATCTGATCAGCCGCAGGACGGGCGTACGGGTAAATTTTTTCTCCATCCTCAAATTCAAAGTCATTGATCACATCTACAAGAAGAAGGGCAACGTGTTCATATTCCGTAACATGAGGATTTGGATTTGTTTTGGTCATATATTGATTTCTCCTTTGCAGTTATGCTGTAATTGGGTAAGGTGCTGAAGAATCACCAGGCAGTCAGATTTATATAAAGACGACCGAATGGTATATCGTTTTTTTCAGCAGATAAAGAATGAACGAACTTTAATTTTCCCCAAACCGGACGTACTGAAACATGACAGCAAAGGAGACAGATAAAATGGAAAAAGAAAAGGAACTTTTGAGACTTCTTGAGAAGAATGGGAGAATGCCTGCAGAAAAAATCGGCCGGCTGCTTGAAATGGACAGGCAGGCCGTAGAAGAGATGCTGGCTGACCTGGAAAAAAGAAACGTGATACTCGGCTATTCAGCTGTTGTCGACTGGACGAAGGCCGATGTGCCGGAAGGGGTAACGGCTATGATTGATGTGAAAGTACAGCCGAAACGGGGCACCGGTTTTGATGAAACGGCAGAGCGGATTTACAGATTTAAAGAAGTCAAAGCGCTGTATCTCATGTCCGGAACCTATGATTTAAGCGTTGTAATTGAAGGTGCAACGATGACAGAGGTGGGCCAGTTCGTATCGGAAAAGCTGTCCACACTCGATTCTGTTCTTTCCACAACAACGCACTTTCAGCTCAAAAGATATAAGCATGACGGTGTTGTATTTGGAGATAAAGAGGATGATCACCGGATGGTGGTCTCTCCATGACCGATCATACACAGTATTTATCTGATGCGGTCACCCGGATCAGGCCGTCCGGGATCCGCAAGTTTTTCGATCTTGCCTCGTCAATGGACAATATTATCTCACTCGGGGTTGGGGAGCCGGACTATACAACCCCGTGGAACATCCGTGAAGCGAGTATTTCCTCACTTGAGCGGGGGTTTACTTCCTACACAGCTAACGCGGGGCTGCCGGAGCTGCGCGAGGAGATTGCCCGTTATTTAACGGAGCAGTTTCAAACTTCCTATTCCCCGGAAGATGAGGTCATTGTCACTTCAGGTGCAAGTGAAGCGATTGATCTGGCCATGCGCGCAACGGTAAATCCCGGTGATGAGGTACTTGTAGTGGAGCCGAGCTTTGTTTCCTACGCACCGCTTGTATCTCTGATCGGGGGTGTACCTGTTCCGGTGCCGACCTCAATTGAAAATGGTTTCAAGGTGACGCCTGAAGCGATTCAGGATCGAATTTCCGACAGGACAAAAGCGATACTTCTCTGTTTCCCGAACAACCCTACCGGCACGGTAATGACGAGTGACGAACTGGAGAGTGTAGCCGCAATCGTGAAGCAGCACGACCTCCTCGTTTTTTCTGATGAAATCTATGCAGAAATGACCTACGACGCTCCCCATGTGAGTGTACCGGCTCTTCAGGGAATGCGGGACCGCACAGTTCTTATCAGCGGATTCTCCAAAGCGTTTGCTATGACAGGGTGGCGCCTCGGTTACGTCGCTGCACCGGAACCGCTCGCTTCCGGCATGCTTAAAATTCATCAGTATGCCATGATGTGTGCTTCTACAATGGCTCAGTATGGGGCTATTGAAGCGCTTCAAAACGGAAGAGAGGAAATGCTGGAGATGGTTGAAAGCTATCGTCAAAGGCGAAACTTCTTTGTTGGCGCTTTGAAGGATATCGGCCTTGACTGTCACACTCCGGGCGGCGCTTTTTACGCCTTTCCGAGTATCCGGTCTACAGGACTAACGTCTGAGCAGTTTGCTGAAAAGCTCCTTTTTGCCCAACGGGTGGCTGTTGTGCCCGGAAATGTTTTCGGAGAAGGCGGGGAAGGACACGTTCGTTGTTCGTACGCCGCTTCACTAAGCCAATTGGAGCAGGCGGTTGACCGCATGGACCGGTTTATCCGGAGTTTATGACACATTTTCTTTTGACAGAGAATGTTATTATTGTACGATTGTATAAAAGAAAATCCGAACAAAAAGCTGTCTAGCGGTTGAATTATGCGCCGAATCCTGCGGGAGGAAGTAAAGATACTTTTGTCCCAGCATCTTGCTGCGGATCTCAGAAAAAGACCGGTGCGCTCCTGGGAGCACGCCGGTCTTTTAAGGGGGAATACAAAGATTGTATACAAAATTATTGTTTCCGTACCTGCAGATTTTATACGTCAGATACAAGCATATTAATAAAGGCAAGAACAATGGCCACTGGCGTCACGTATTTCACCAGCACGAACCAGATATTAAAAATAGTCCGTCTCATTGTTGATCCACGCTGCATCTCTTCGTACAACTCATCTTTTTTGATCTTCAGCGGTGCGAATACAGCAATCAGCAATGCACCGAGGGGTAGCATCACATTACTGACAAGAAAATCGAGCCCGTCAAAAACAGTATTACCGAAAATCAGCACATTTTCCATGGCGCCGTAGGAAAGGGCCGATGGAATACCCATAACGAAAATGAGCAGGCCGCAGATCCAGGCAGCTTTTTTCCGTTTGGCCGGATCGTTTTTCGTTACAGATGCCACAACCATTTCCAGCAGTGAAAACGCTGATGTGAGTGTGGCAAACAGAAGAAGAGCCATAAAGGCAATGAAGAACAGCCCGCCTAAAGGAAGTTCACTGAACACTGTCGGGAGCACGATAAAGAGAAGCGGCGGTCCTTCAGCCGGCTCCAGCCCGAACGAAAACACGGCCGGGAAAATAGCCAGTCCGGCAAGAATGGAAATAAAGATCGTAAGCCCTGTGATGGAGACAGCCGATTTCGGAAGGCTTTCCGTTGATTTCAGATAGGAACTGTACGTAACCATAATGGACACACCCAGACTGAGACTGAAAAAGGCCTGTCCCAGTGCATATAGGATTACTTCACCTGTTACAGACGAGAAGTCCGGCATAAGGAAGAAAGACACACCTTCCATGGCACCAGGCAAAGTAACCGAACGGATGACAATGATCAGAAACAGGACAAAGAGTGCCGGCATCATAATTTTGCTGAACCGCTCAATCCCTTTTTGAACACCGCCCTGGACTACGAGAATGGTCATGATCATAAACACAAGATGGGCACCGACAGCAAGGAGCGGGCTGCTGATTGTCTCTCCGAAAAGAGCTTCGAACTCAGGTGCCCCACGGCCTGCAAGTCCTTCTGTGAGTGATCGGTACAGATAAATGACGATCCATCCTCCGACCACACTGTAAAAGGATAAGAGAAGGAAGGACGTGGCCACACCGAGCCGGCCGATCCAGTACCATGGTGTACCGGGTGCAAGCATCCGGTAAGCGGTAATGGCCTCATGCTGGGTTTTCCGTCCGATTGTAAATTCCGTCAGCAGCAGAGGAAGACCGAGGAAAATCGTAAATATTAGAAAGATAAGGAAAAAGGCGCCTCCCCCACTGGTTCCAGCGACATAAGGGAGCTTCCAGATCGCGCCCAGCCCGATAGCCGAACCGGCAGCGGCGAGAATGAAGCCGAGTTTGGACGTCCATTGATCTGATTTAGGCATGATGGTGAACCTCCGTTTCAATAGTTTTTTGAATTATATAATGAAGAAAAATACACTTTTCCTCTGTAGCATTTTTACACTATAAAGTGTTACAATGACCTCTGTCAATGAGATTAGAGGGATTTGTCGAAAAAAGTCAGGTGAAGCACATACACATGATTTAAAACTGGAAAAATTCCCTTTTTGTCACGGCCGGAAAGCTGTGATATAATTAACCAGTTAATAAATAGCTATAGGAGTTGTTCTCATGTCAGGTAAATATGAAGTAGGAAGCATCGTCGAAGGAAAAGTAACTGGGATTAAACCTTTTGGTGCGTTCGTCGCTCTTGATGAAAAGAAACAGGGACTTGTTCACATTTCCCACATCGCTCACGGATTTGTAAAAGATATTAACGAGCACCTTTCCGTAGGGGATGAAGTAAAAGTAAAAATTCTATCCGTTGACGAAGAATCCGGAAAGATTTCTCTTTCCATTCGTGAAACTCAGCCTAAGCCGGAGCGTCCTGCACGTCAGGAACGTCCAGCACGCCAGGGCGGAGGCGGTGGCGGCAAGCGTCACACAAACGAAAAGCCACAAGGTTTCAACACACTTGAAGAGAAGCTTAAAGGCTGGCTAAAACAGTCAAACGAAATTCAGGCTGACCTGAACAAGCGCGCAAAGAAATAAGGATTTCCCAGAATCCTGCTTTCCAAGACGAGAAAGAGGCACTCATTCGTGAGAGCCTCTTCTTTTTTTGGCTAACGGAAAATTCATTAAGCCTGCGTTTTGCTATGTTAAAGCTTGATTGTTGATTAACACTCCTGCGGGAACAGCGCCTGCTGAAGACCCGGCAGGGACGTTTTTTCCTGAGGAGGCTGAAGCGGTGCCTCGGGAAGGGAGCGCGTAGAGCTGAGATCAAAAACAAACTTTAACAAAGACTATATAAAAAAGCTTTCCGGCACGGGGGATGTGCGGAAAGCCTTTTTTAAAACCCTTCTCACCTGTGCAACCCGCTTCCAGAGTAAAATTGTACCTTTGGGGATCTGGAACGAATGGGTTCTGGTGTTTAACGCTGAGGTTCTGGACTGCGTTCCAGTTCTTCGTCCGGCTTAAACAGAATGGAGATGCAATACAGTCCTGCAAGTCCAACAAGTGCATAGATGAACCGGGAAAATCCGGCTGCCTGCCCGCCGAAAATTGCTGCTACAAGGTCAAAACGGAAAAATCCGATCAAACCCCAGTTAATTGCTCCGATAATTGCCAGCACAAGGGCTGTGCGTTGAATACCGCTCATTCGTTCCTCACCTCCTTAAAATGTACTCCAGAATAAGAAGCGTGACTGCTCCTTGTCTTATCTTGAATAAATGAAGGGTTTTTTATGCACAGCAGGATGAAGGATTACTCACTGCACATTTCTTTACATATCTACTGAGAGTGGTAAATAATAAGGGAGCAGTGGATATACCTTAGTTTTCTAAAGGAGTGAAGCATAGATGGATAACTTTATTTACCAGAATCCTGTAAGGCTTATTTTTGGACAGGGACAGGTCAACGAGCAGCTGACCAGTCAGCTGGAGACATATGGCAGGAATGTTCTCCTTGTTTACGGAGGAGGAAGCATTAAAAGAAATGGTCTGTACGACCAGGTTACAGACCTTTTGGAAAAAGACGGATTTAACATTTACGAACTTGCCGGCGTGGAGCCGAATCCACGACTTTCCACAGTCCATAAGGGTGTGGATATCTGTAAGACAGAAGACATTGATGTCATTCTTGCTGTCGGAGGCGGAAGTGTAATTGACTGTACCAAAGCCATTGCGGCGGGCGCAAAGTATCACGGAGATGCCTGGGACCTTGTAACAAAAAAAGCCGTTCCGGAAGATGCGCTGCCGTTCGGTACCATTCTCACTCTGGCTGCAACCGGTTCTGAAATGAACGCCGGTTCTGTCATTACAAACTGGGAAACTCATGAGAAATATGGATGGGGAAGTCCGCATGTTTTTCCAAAGTTCTCCATACTGGACCCGGCCAATACCCTGAGTGTCCCCGAGGACCACACTGTGTATGGGATTGTGGATATGATGAGTCACGTGTTAGAGCAGTACTTTCATCCACAGACCAATACGCCTCTGCAGGAAAACATGTGTGAAGCTGTGCTGAAAACCGTGATTGAAGCTGGCCCTGAGCTTGTGAAAAACCTTGATGACGTTAAACTGCGTGAAACCATTCTCTATTCGGGGACAATTGCACTTAACGGAACGCTTCAGATGGGTGTGCGAGGGGACTGGGCTTCCCATAACATTGAGCACGCTGTATCGGCTGTTTATGATATTCCCCACGCAGGCGGCCTTGCCATTCTGTTCCCGCAGTGGATGAGACATCATCTTGACAAGGGAGAGGATAAACTCGTCAGGCTTGCTGTAAACGTCTGGGGAATCGATCCCGAGAATAAATCAGGGAGCCAAATCGCAGAAGAAGGAATCCAGCGTCTTGAGCAGTTCTGGACGAGTCTAGGTGCACCGAACAGCCTTGCTGACTATGATATCGATGCCAGCCGCATTGATGAAATGGCAGATAAAGCGATGGCCAATGGTCCGTTCGGGAACTTCAACGCCCTTGAAAAAGAAGACGTGGAAATGATTCTGAAAGCTTCCTTATAATACCGGAGATTAGAAATGGCCCTCACGCGGTGAGGGCCATTTTCTGTGTGTTGAGTTTTGTTTACAGCTCACTTTCTGCCTGAAAATCTTATTGCTTAATAGCAGAATGGCACGTAAAAATGCACGGTTTAAAACTGGATGCGCTTACAATCTTTCATTAGCTTGATTATTTGATCCGGTTTTAATAAAGTGAAACGTGGAAGAGTAGTAATAGCATTTTACACTCAATACTGGAGGTAGAAATAATGTCGAACGTTCTTTCATTTGATTACAAAAAAGCGGAACCGTTTGTTGCCGCTCACGAAGTTGAGTATATGACAGATGCAGTGAAAGCTGCCCATGAGGCCCTGCATAACAAAACAGGCGCAGGCAGCGAGTTTCTCGGATGGCTTGACCTTCCTGTGAACTATGATAAAGAGGAATTTGAACGAATCCAGCAGTCAGCTGAAAAAATTAAGAAGGATACCGATGTTCTTCTTGTAGTAGGGATCGGTGGATCCTATCTGGGCGCCCGGGCTGCGATTGAAGCCCTTAACCATTCCTTCTACAACGTACTTGAAAAAGAGCAGCGCAATTCGCCGCAGGTGCTCTTTGTCGGGAACAACATCAGCTCAACCTACGTACGGGACCTTCTTGATCTTCTTGAAGGAAAAGACGTGTCCATCAATGTTATTTCAAAATCAGGCACGACAACCGAGCCGGCAATCGCATTCAGAATTCTCCGCGACTACATTGAGAAAAAATATGGGGTGGAAGAAGCCCGAAAGCGAATTTACGCTACTACTGACAAATCAAAAGGTGCGCTTAAAGAGCTTGCGAACGAAGAAGGCTATGAGTCCTTCGTTATTCCTGATGACGTAGGCGGTCGTTTTTCAGTTCTGACTGCAGTAGGCCTGCTTCCGATTGCCGCAAGCGGACTTGATATTCAGGCGATGATGCAGGGAGCTGCAGACGCCCGTGAGGCTTACAGCAGTGCAGATCTTTCTGAAAATGCCGCTTACCAGTACGCAGCAGTGAGAAATTCCCTTTATAATAAAGGGAAGACGATTGAACTGATGGTGAACTACGAGCCGGCACTGCACTTTGTGAGCGAGTGGTGGAAGCAGCTTTACGGTGAGAGTGAAGGAAAAGACGGAAAAGGTATTTTCCCGGCTGCTGCAGACTTCTCCACTGATCTTCATTCCCTTGGCCAGTATGTCCAGGACGGCCGCCGGGACTTGTTTGAGACGGTCCTTAACGTGGAAAGTGTCCGTGAGGAAATCAAGATTCAGGAAGCCGATTCCGACCTTGATAATCTGAACTACCTTGCTGGAGAGACAATGGACTTTGTTAACAAAAAAGCGTTCCAGGGAACACTTCTTGCTCATACAGACGGCAACGTTCCGAACCTCATTATCAATGTTCCGGAGCTGAATGAGTATCACTTCGGCTACCTCGTTTACTTCTTTGAAAAAGCCTGCGCAATCAGCGGCTACATTCTGGGAGTAAACCCGTTCGATCAGCCTGGTGTCGAAGCGTATAAAAAGAATATGTTTGCTCTTCTCGGCAAACCGGGATTTGAGAAGGAAAAAGAAGAACTCGAAAAGCGTTTGTAATCTTACGAGGGTTAAAGAAAAAGGGAAATGGTGTCGATAAAACCTATTTTCCCGGGAAATATCACGAAGGGATCAGAGCCGGGGACAGGTAAGTTTAATCCCGTGCTTTGGTCTCTTTTGTATGTGAAGATGGAGAACGGGCATGCTAAAGGCAACGAAAAGGTGTGGAGGTGAGGGCGGTGATTGAAATTGAATCTCCCCTTGAAGGGCACATAATGGGCATGGACGATCTAGAAGATAAAATAAAACCCCTCGGCTACGTTGTAGGAGGAGGCTGGGAGTATGATCACGGGTACTTCGATTATATGATGAACAGCGATGGGAGCTATCTTTGCGTAAGACTTCCGTTTACAGCCTATGACGGAGAACTGGACCGAAAGGATGCAGAAGTGCAGCTCGGCCGTCCGTTTCTTCTGGCACACAAGTATCAAAGAGGGCTCGATGATAATGTTCATGATCCGAACCCGCTCACGAATCAATTCTCCGAACCGGTTGATAAAGATGCCGAGTTTCCAAAAGAATGGATTCAGACTGGAAAAGAATATGTTAATGAGCTTGAGCAGGTCATCCTGCACAACGTTCAGATGTTCCCTCGAGACCGGTAAATGAATCCGGTCTCTTATTTTTTCTTAAACAATACGACAAGGTGATCGCCTTCTTTCAGCTTATACTGATCAGGAGGCAGAAGCTCGGCTGTGTCATCACGCCAGATCCCGAGAAGATGTTCCCCATCAAACTGCCAGTCCTCAATGAGTTGACCATATGTCAGACCGATGCATTCCTCAGGAAGGTTTTTCAGCTGCATAATATTTTTAGTATCCTTCTCAAGCAGCGTCAGCATCAGACTGCTTACTCCGTGAGATTCCGGTCCATTGTTCATAAGTGAACTCAGCATGAGAGAACTCAGTACCAATTCGTCTGCTCCGGCCCGGCGGGCATTTTTTATCTGGGCTTCCGTCACAATTTCCGCGATCGTATAAATCTCAGGATGATTCCCTTTAATAGCAAGAATTGAAAGGACGGTTTTTGAATCAGCCGTACCCTCTTCTTCGTGAAGATCGGCAGTAATAATGGCTGTGCCGGCTTCTCTGGCATTTGCTTTTTCCAGCACATGATCGTGACTGGCAGAACCTTTAACAAAGTGCACCCAGCCGAGTGACTCCGGCTTGGTTTCAAGGCTTTCGTCAATAAGTACGACCTTTTGATCTCTGCTCTGCTGACGGATCATTTCCATGAGCAGGCGGGAACGCTCATTCCAGCCGACTACAATGATATGTCCGGATTTATGGAAGGAGGCCCGGCCGTTTTCTATACTGTTCCTAGCACTCACTGCTGATGATGCTACATTAGCCAGATAAAAAGAAAAGGTTCCAACCCCGGTCAGAATCAGGAGGAAACCGAGCAGGCGTCCGTAAACAGACTCCGGGACAAAATCGCCGTAACCAACTGTGGAAACAGTCACGATCGCCCACCATACCCCGTCAAACAAATCGGGAAAGGTGTCGGGTTCGATAAAATGAATAACAGTACCAAAGAAAAGGATAATGCCAAATAATAAAGTTATCAGTTTAACAAGCGTCTGCAGATGACTAGATACGGACTCGATAAACACATTCAGCCTGAACATTTCTCCACCTCCCGTCACACTCTTTCCATTATTGACGAAATCAGATGAAAAACATTCATAGTTTTGATAATATAGGGGGAGCGAGGGGGAACCGACATGGCACAGGCAATTATTTTTGCGATTACAATGTTTATCGGATGGCTGATTTTTGATGCGATCAAGCATAAGAAAATCATTAAGGAAAACGTACTGGCAGGCGCCTTTGCAGGTGTAATTGCCGGGATCGTATGGTATATTCTTTTTGTCATTTTCTAGGTTAATTAAACCGAATTGTCCGACTTTTTAAAAAGGCTTGATTCGAACTGACGGATCGGATATAATTCAATATGTCGACACGATATGGGGCATTAGCTCAGCTGGGAGAGCGCTTCGCTGGCAGCGAAGAGGTCAGCGGTTCGAGCCCGCTATGCTCCACCATACATATGAACAACGACGCGGTTTCTGGTTTTAACCAGGAGTTGCGTCGTTTTTTTATGGCTCTTTTCGTAAATATTGTTGCCCTTGAATATAGTAATTCTGGAGCGATAGGTCGCGACTCCAGCGGGAAAAGCAACAGCCGCCAGCGCTTACTTCGTGAGTATGCTGCGAGGTGCTTCGAGGCAGAAGGCTACGAAGCTTTTCTGGCAGAGGAAGACGCAGAAGTTCTTCTCCGAGGAGGCTGAGGCGTTGCCCGCGGAAAGCGCCGACCTGTAGCGTGCATCCGCTTCATACAAAAAGACACCAAAAAAAAGCTGTCCCAAAATCTCCTTTTGGGGCAGCTTTTTATTTATATTATTGCTTTGATGGAACTCTTTTTTACCTGTGTTCCTTCCCAGTCAGGCTTGAGGTGCTGGACGTCACAATGCATGAGTGAAGATGCCAGCTTTCTTCTTACATAGCTTCCGGAGCCCTCAGGAACATAAACCATTACAATCGGTCCCGCTCCGCTCAGGGCTACTCCGTACACGTTCATTGAAGCAGTGAGGGTGACAACCTTCTCCAGCTCCGGAACGATAGCAGAACGGTATGGCTGGTGGAAGAGGTCCTGCTGCATCATTTTACCGGCAACATCCCAGCGGTTCTGCATAAGAGCAGCCACAAGTACGTTACTTACACTGCTTGCTTTTACCGCATCTCCAAACGGGAGTTTCTCAGGGAGTCTGCTTCTTGAAGAAGAGGTCTTAAGCTCATAGTCCGGTACAACAGCAACGATTTCCACCTGGGGGGATATACCGGAAATCACATCTGTCTGTTTGTCATTGTGAGTTCCGATTACCAGACCTCCGTAAAAAGAAGCGGCCACATTATCCGGGTGTCCCTCATAACAGCTTGCGATTCTCACTTTATCCTTTACCGATAGATTCAGGGAAAGTATTGCATTCGCAAGTTCGATCCCGGCGACAATGGCAGCAGCGCTGCTGCCAAGCCCACGTGCCATTGGGATGTCACTTGTAAGCTCAACCCGGCATGGAGGGAGTTTGCGGCTCACACCTTCTGCTATATGGGAAGCCACTTTGCAGATCAGATTATCCTCTCCTTCGGGAAGTCCCTCCAAATAGGGAGAACGGGCATAAAAGGACCACTTCTCTCCATATGAAGCCGAGAGGGTGAGATAACGATTCACAGCCATCCCTACGCTGTCGAAGCCGGGACCGAGGTTGGCTGTACTGCCGGGAACAGTGATCGTGATCATCTGGTCCCGGCTCATTGCTTCACACGCTCCTGGATCAGATCAAAGATGGCTTCTTCATTATTAGGGAGGACTTCTGCTTTAAAGGATGAGCTTTCAATCGCACAATTCGGGTCTTTTAATCCGTTCCCCGTCAATACGGCAACAACCCTGGCTCCTTTTTCAAGCTTTCCTGATTCAACCTGCTTTCTAACTCCTGCAAGAGATGCGGCGGATGCAGGCTCGCAAAAGACACCTTCTTCCCTTGCCAGCTGCTTATATGCTGAAAGAATTTCACGATCTGTTACCTCGTCAATGGCTCCTCCTGATTCCTGAGCAGTATTTACTGCATGCTCCCAGCTTGCCGGGTTTCCGATCCGGATGGCGGTTGCAATGGTTTCCGGGTTTTCGATGGCCATGCCCCGGACAATGGCAGCAGCGCCTTCCGCTTCAAAGCCGTGCATGCGGGGGAGTCCTGACTGATGAGTCTGGTGATACTCTTTAAAGCCCTTCCAGTAGGCTGTAATATTCCCGGCATTGCCGACAGGAATTGCCAGAACATCAGGTGCTGACCCGAGCTGGTCGCACACTTCAAAAGCAGCTGTCTTCTGACCCACAATGCGGTGAGGATTTACAGAGTTAACAAGAGAAATCGGAGCTTTCCTGCTTATGCTCTGCACCATTTTCAGGGCTTCATCGAAATTACCTTCTATCGTATAAATTTCAGCCCCGTACATGACAGCCTGAGCGAGTTTACCCATAGCTACTTTTCCGTCGGGGATCAAAATAATACACCGCATTTTCGCACGGGCAGCATATGCTGCGGCTGCAGCGGACGTATTGCCGGTGGAAGCACAGATAACAGCCTCGTAGCCTTCTTCCTTTGCTTTAGCGACTGCCATGACCATCCCCCGGTCTTTAAATGACCCTGTTGGATTCGCACCTTCATATTTGGCATAAAGCTCCACTCCCCAAAGCTTAGACAGATGGGGAAGTGGAACGAGTGGCGTGTTGCCCTCGTTTAAAGACAACGCTGGTGTGTTTTCATTTACAGGCAGGAAATCGCGATAATGGTGAAGCAAACCTTTCCAGTACATATTATTTTCCTCCTTCAACCCTGTAACTGCTCTTTACGTGATCGACCACATCAAGTTCAGCCAATGCTTTTATGACGCCATCATAGTTCTGCTTGGACACCTGGTGTGTTGTCACAATGATCTCTGCAACTTCCTGACCTACCACAGGGCGCTGCAGAATTTTTTCAAGACTCACATCATTTTCTGAAAAAACGGAAGTAAGTGCAGCAAAAGTACCTGCCTGATCTTTTGCATGAATGCGCAGGAAGTATTTCGAGAAGATTTCGTCATCGCTCTTCAGCTGTTTTTCAAATTGCGGTTCAGAAACTTTATTTCCGTTTACGCCGAGCCGCATGTTTTTCATCACTTCCACCAGGTCGGAAACAACAGCGGTGGCAGTTGGAAGTTTTCCGGCCCCCGGGCCGAAGAACATGGTTTCACCAACCGCTTCTCCATAAACATAGACAGCGTTGAATTCATCGTTCACCGATGCAAGGGGGTGCTCATGAGGAAACAATGTCGGCTGTACGCTGACTTCTACTTTATTTCCTGTTCGTTCTGCGATTCCGATTAGTTTCATTGTAAGTCCGAGTTCATGACTGTAATCAAGATCTTCTGTGGTCACATTGGAAATTCCTGCAACATTCACGTCCTCCAGCTCAATTGGCATGGAAAAACCAAGCGTGCCAAGGATAGCTGTTTTTCTCGCTGCATCAATACCCTCAACATCAGCTGTCGGATCACTTTCGGCATAGCCGAGATCCTGAGCCTCTTTCAGGACTTCATGATAGTCTCTTCCTTCTTTCGTCATCTTCGTTAAAATATAGTTTGTTGTCCCGTTAAGAATGCCCATCATTTTTGTGATTTTGTCTGATGCGAGTCCGTCTACTAAACTGCGGATAATAGGAATTCCTCCAGCAACGCTGGCTTCATAGAACAGATCGCATTTATTCCTGGAAGCAGCCTGAAGCAGTTCACTTCCGTAGACAGCCACGAGATCTTTATTAGCTGTTACAACATGTTTTTTATTTTCAAGAGCCTGAAGAATGTATCTGCGTGATTCTTCAATCCCGCCCATAACCTCCAGAACGACATGGACATCAGGGTCATTTAGAATCTCATCAGGGTCTGTTGTGAGGCGTGAACCGTTTAAATGGACATCTCTTTGTTTATGAAGGTCGTTTACGAGGATCTTGCTAATCGTCACAGAACAACCCACCTGATGCTTTAATTTATCCTGATGCTGATCAATAATGTGTACGACACCGCTTCCTACAGTACCTAATCCTAGCAGTCCGATATTGATTGAGTTGTTCATGATTTTAGCCCTCCCAATGATTGTGATGTGTACTCTGTGCGAGGACACTTGTTTTTGTATAGGGGACATTATAGAGGGGAATCAGACCTTTTACAACCCTGTTTCTTCTGCTTTTTGTTGATCTTCAACGAAAAAAACCATGTGTTTGCGCTTACATCCCTGCGGCAGCGGGATAGTGATGAAAAGTGAAATTTCCTTAAAATCTGATAAGGAACAGCAGAATGGTTCAGTTAATCATAACCCCCATCTCAGGTAAGACTACAGAATTGATTGTAAAGATGAGTTGTATTGATTCCGTAAACGTACATTGGGGAATCAGGAGGTTTTGGCTCAAGGTGCCAGTGGGTATTTATTATGGGTACAGGAAAAAGCAGTGAAATAAGTTTAAGGAGGAACGATAATTATGGAAAGTTTAAAAATACAGGCCTATTTTAATAGTGAGAGTGAAGCGGAGTCTGCTAAGATGAGTCTGCAGAAAGTAAATGCGTCGGATTTTCGGATTGAAGAAATGCCCCAGAATCCTAGTGACCTCATACTGATTCCAATTCCAAGATCCGGAGTTGGTGTGCCCCCGGCTGGAAGGAAAGGTGCTCTGGGAAATAGTATTGAAAAACGTGAATTAGGATCAGGTAATCCAGATGAAAACAGTGAAGCCGCATTTGTCGCGGAGTTTAAGGTGAACAGGAAGGATCTTGAAGAAACCCTTGGGATCCTTCAGGAAAAAGGAGCTTATATTGACGAGGAAGCTTCATCCGATTTTGTTAAATAACGATTCCATTAATACAGCGCAGATTCCTTTGAAGTGGGAGTCGCGCTTTTTTTTTTTTCACAAAGGACACCGCTCAGTATCGCTGCTTCCATTTTTTAGAAGGATTTGTATATAGTTTCAGCGAGATTTATCAGATTTTAGATTGAAGTGCTGGAAAAGAATTCTTATAGATGTAATTTCATAAAAAAATTCAATTATTAGACAAATATTGAATGGAGTATTAGGACTATTTTTAATTTTATATAACAAAAGTAGTATAAAATGTTGAAAAATCTAAAAATTCTGTGGTATTATGACTACCATCAGGAAAATATTATGCAGGAATCAAAATCGGTGTCCTGCTATTATTATTTCCTGTCGATTTGTGGGTTCTTGTATTTTCAAAGATTAAGAGGAGGCGAGCAGAGTTTAGCAGAGACGAGCGAGTGTCCGCAAAAAAACACAAAAGCAGGGAGAGAAACGGGTTGAAAATGAAGTTTACGAGATCAATGGCAGTCTTTATGAGTTTTCTGATTGTATTCTCTGCTTTCAGCAGCACCATTTCAGCAGCACCAGCATCCGGACCGACTGACAGTGTATCCTGGTCAGATGAAAACCGCGAAAGTGCTGAAGTGACAGTGGACGCAGAAGTAACGACGACATTTGCCACAGAAGAATATGTGGATGTACTTATTGAATTTGAATCTCAGGTGGATACAGGGCAGGTTGCTGCAGATGCAGCAGCAAACCTGGACGCCAATACATCAAAACACGAAGAAACGAAAACGAAACGGGCGGCAGTGGTCCGGGAACTGCAGGCTAACGCCGACCGTACCCAGCAGCAGGTTGTATCGTATCTTGACAGCCAGCTTGAAGAAGGGTCCGTGCAGGAATTTACAAGCTATTACATTATGAATGTAGTATCTGCCACGGTCACGGAGGATGTACTGGAGGATCTCGCATCCTATCCTGAAATCCGTACTGTCAAACTCGATCAGGAGATTCATGTTGAATTTCCTGAAAAATCGGAAGAGTACGAAATTGAAACATCCAGTGATGGTGTGGAGTGGAATATCGATGCGGTAAACGCACCGCAGGTTTGGAATGAATTTGGTCTCGATGGAACAGGCGTTGTGATCGGGATGATTGATACGGGAATCGACTGGTCACACGAAGCGCTCATGCATCAGTGGAGAGGGTATGATGCGAATGATCCGGAAAACCCGAATCCCGAAGGAAACTGGTTTGACGCGATTAACGGGGAACAGATGCCTGTGGAAGACCCCGTAAACCCCCACGGTACTCACGTCATGGGGACGATGCTCGGTCAGGATCTGAGCGGAAACAACAAGATCGGGGTCGCTCCTAACGCGGAATGGATTACCGCCAGAGCTCTCACTAATGATGGCGGCATGCAGTCGTGGCTTCTGGCAGCGGGTGAGTTTATGCTCGCGCCAAACGGCGACCCGGAGCTTGCGCCTGATATTGTGAACAACTCATGGGGCGGTTCATCAGATCTTGATGAATGGTACCGTCCAATGGTGAATGCATGGAGAGATGCAGGTATTTTCCCTGTGTTTGCAGCCGGAAACACCCCGGGACAGTCGGAACCGGGATCGATAAGCACGCCGTCCAACTACCCTGAAAGTTATGCGGTAGGGGCGACGGACATTGATAATATACGCGGAGGGTTCTCCAACCAGGGACCAGGTCCTTATGACGACAACCTGAAACCTGATATTGCAGCACCTGGTGTGAATATCCGTTCGGCGGTACCTGGAGGTTATCAGGGGGGCTGGAACGGGACATCGATGGCAGCACCGAATGTAGCCGGAATCGCTGCTCTTCTTCTATCGATGGATGCGTCCCTCACTCCTGACGACTTGGAAGAGGTACTGAATAATTCTGTCACACCGCTAACAGACGATCAGTATCCTGAATCACCGAATAACGGTTACGGCCGCGGTCTGGTCGATGCCTATGAAGCGGTACTTGCCATTTCAGACGGCCACAGCAGTGTGGAAGGATATGTTCTGAAAGAAGGAGAGGATACGAACGCTCCTGAAATCAGCCATGATCCAATTACCGCAGCATATGAAGGAATTGACCTTCCTATCTACGCAGATGTGGAAGACGATGTGGCCATTACAAGTGTAAGACTGCTTGTGTCTGTTCCGCATCTCGAATATGATCTCGTGATTCCAATGGAACAGGAGTCCGGCAATCACCGGGAAGGAGCCTTCAGGACAGAAATACCGGCTGATTACATTACAGGTGAAGGCTTCAGTTACTCCATTGAAGCAAACGACTTTGGCAATAACGTCACAGAAACAGAGGTAACGGATGTTGACGTGCGTTTCGGAATTAAGCCCGATGAATATGCAACAGACTTCAGTGAGCAGCCTGTAGGCTGGATTTTTGAAGGAGACTGGGCCTGGGACGAGCCGACACTCGGACCGGAGCCGGAAGCGGGAGACCGTGTGATCGCAACGAACCCGCACGGCGTTTACGATCCGCGCGATGACAGAATGCTAGTGGCACCTCCTATCGACTTAAGGGAGGCGGACGAAGCTTCTCTTCGTTTCCACCACTGGTACAGCACACCTGCGACCGTACTGCCGTATGATTACTCGGAACTTTATGTAAGTACCGACTACGGTGACACGTGGGACCGTCAGGGAACATTTTTTGCCGGTCAGAGTGACGGATGGGAAGGATATTATCTTGACCTGAACGACTTTACAGGTTCAGAAGAGCCTGTCCTTGTCGGGTTTCGTCACCACTCAGGCAATGCAAATAACGCCCAGTACGAAGGCTGGTATCTTGACGATGTGGAGCTCGTCGGAGTGGATACCACACCTCCAGGCGAGCCGGTAAACCTTGAAGCTTCTGCCAAAACAGACGGTGTGACTGTTTCCTGGAATGCACCGGAAGATCTTGATGTTGAAAAGTATCAGGTTCACCGTGCTCTTGAAGGAGAAGACTTTGAGGAAATCGGGGAAACAGGGGACAGATCCTTCACAGATCCTGATATTGAGGGACAGACAGTCTATGAATATAAAGTAAAAGCAATCGATTTTGCCGGTAACGAAAGCGGGTTTTCAGAAACGCTTACTGTTGTTACTCCTGTGATCGAGCCGGTCTACTATGAGAACTTTGATCAGGATGACGGCGGTTTTGCCACAGGCGGAAACAACAACTCGTGGGAGTGGGGAGAGCCGACCTACGGACCGAATGAAGCGGAGGCAGGCGATAACCTGTGGGGCACGAATCTGGACGGTGTTTATAACGCTGACGAACAGAGCTGGATCGAGTCTCCGGTTATCGACCTGACAGAAGCTGCTTCCGCTGAAATGACGTTCTCCCACTGGAGAGACCATACACTTTTCCATAACGGACAGGTACTTGTCTCTATCGACGAAGGTGAGAGCTGGGAGCAGATTGCTGAATACGGTGCACGTATTCGTGCATGGGAGGAAACCACGCTTCGACTTGATGAGTTTGCGGGCGAAGAAATTCAGCTCCGCTTCCTGAATAACGGTTCACCGTTTATCTCCCCTGAAGCGGGCTGGTACATTGATGAACTTACAGTAGTCGGATCGTTTGAAACTGAAGCTAGTACAGCTGCCGCATCACACGGCGAAACAGCGGTTGTTCAAGCTGATGAGAAATCAGAAGATATTTATGAAGTGCCTGTTACGTTCACACTTAACAGTGACAGCCACCATT
The DNA here is from genome assembly GCF_003226345.1 of Alteribacter lacisalsi. Taxonomy (GTDB): domain Bacteria; phylum Bacillota; class Bacilli; order Bacillales; family Salisediminibacteriaceae; genus Alteribacter; species Alteribacter lacisalsi. The sequence goes on from NZ_PDOF01000001.1 coordinate 30,338, forward strand.
ACTACACGTCTGAAGATGACATTTCCGAAGAAGTTACGGGTCTGCCGCTCGCGGCAACTCTGACGGTTGAGGAAACAGGGAGAACGGTTCGTACAGACCCGGCAGACGGCAGCTACACGCTGATCCATGCTGCGTCAGAAGATGGTGAACCATACACCCTCACAGTTGAATCTTATGGATTCTATTCGGAAACAATCGAGCTCGAGCTGGAACCTGATACGGTTAAACAGCAGTCTTTTGTTCTTGACCCGGTACCGACTGGTGAAGCCTCCGGTGAAGTAACCGATCAGCGGACAGGCGAACCTGTTGAAGGCGCCTCGGTCTCACTTGCAGAAGACAGCAGAGTATCTGCTGATACAACCGATGATACCGGAACTTTTACACTTGAAGACGTCCTTGAAGGTTCCTATACCGTTCTGGTGACTCATCCGGACTACCACAGCGGAGAAGCAGAAGTGGAAGTCACAGGCGGTGAAGTGAGCAATGTCTCCGTGGAACTTCGTCCTTTCATTGGCTTTAATGGTGAAATTGCCTATGATGACGGTTCTGCTGAAAATGCCCGGGCCTTTTACAATGCCGGTGCTGGATGGGGCATGCGCATGACACCTCAGGCAGAAGCCCGTGTTGACGGCGTGAGCGTTTACCTGTGGGGCACCGACTGGCCTGTACCAGGTTCTGACGACTTTGCGGTTGCTGTATTTGACAGCGTACCTGGAGGCGGAGCCGGCAATATGGTAATTGGTCCGGTTGAAGTCGAGGGCGAGCGTGGCGGATGGAATTATGTGGATCTATCTGAATACAGCTTTACAACTGACAGGGATTTCTATGTCGTTATGATCCAGACCGGATCCAACCCGAATGCACCGGGAATGGGGATGGACGAGTCCGGGCCGTTTGCCGAACGTTCCTACACCTATGCAAACGGAAGTTTTGAACAGCTAGATGAGGAATACGGAAATATCATGATTCGTTCTGATGTCACCTACGCACTCAATGCGCCGTCGTGGGATCAGGAAGACACAATTTACACAAATGAAGATACAGTTGAAGTCAGTGGCACGACTAATGCCGACGGGCCTGTGACGATTTATAATGGGGATCAGACGGCAGCAGAAACTGAAGCAGTTGATCGCACGTTCAGCGCGGAGGTGGAGCTGACAGAAGGAACAAATGAACTTACGGCTGTTTCTGTAAGTGAGGATGGCGATTCAGACCCATCTTCTGTGTTAACGGTCGTAAAAGATGTCACCGCACCTGAAATCACCATTACTGCTCCTGAAGAAGGAATGGTAACGAAGAGGGACAGTGTGACGGTGACAGGTGAAGCAGCAGATGACAACCTTGCTTATGTATCTGTTAACGGAACGGAAACGCAGGTAGAGGACGACGGTACATTTTCCGAAACGCTTCTCCTTGCAGAAGAAGGGGAGCATACGATTACAGTTGAAGCAGCTGACCTTGCCGGCAACACCGCAGCAGCTGAACGTACAGTCGTAAAAAACACATCTGTACCGGAGATTGCCGGTCTTGAGCCTTCAGAGGACATGACGGTAATAGCAGGTGATACGGTTCAAGTAAGTTTTGAAAGTGACGTATACGGAGGAGAAGCAGTCTTCTCGGTCAAACTGCCAATTGGATCCAATAACAGTGAGGGTCTGAGCAAAGATATGACAGAAACAGCTCCTGGAGGGTATGAAGGGTCCTGGACAGTACCAGAAGGACTTGTGATTGATGAAGCGCGGGTCGAAGTGACGATCACAGACCAGGCCGGCAACACTGCTTCACAGGTGGCTGCAGGCAGTATTACGGTTACAGAAGCCCAGGAAAGCATGATCGATCGCATCTATGGTGAAAACCGTTATGAGACAGCCGCGGCAATCAGTCAGGCAGGCTGGGAAGAAGCAGATACCGTTCTTCTTGCACGAGGAGACGATTTTGCCGACGCGCTATCTGCAGCTCCGCTTGCTTATCAGTACGATGCACCGGTTCTTCTGACATCCTCAGATTATCTGCGCGATGTAACGGCGGAGGAGATCACGCGCCTCGGTGCTGAGAATGTCATTATTCTCGGGGGAGAAAATGCAGTAAGTGAAAATGTTGAACAGTCCCTTGTGGATCTTGGTCTCGCAGTGGAACGGATCGCCGGTGAAAACCGTTATGAAACAGCAGCAGCCATTGCCGGTGAGCTGGACGGGACAAGCGGAGAGCCAGCTCTGCTTGTGAACGGACTTGATTTTGCCGACAGCGTATCATCAGCCTCTCATGCAGCTCAGAACGGCTACCCTGTGCTTCTCACAAACGGAGAACAGCTCCATGAGGCTACGGCTGGTGCCCTGAACGATCTCAGTATTGAAGAAGTGCTGGTGATCGGCGGGGAAAACGCCATCAGTGATGAGGTGTTTGGCCAGCTTCCTGATCCGTATCGGATTTATGGAGACAACCGCTACGAAACGAGTGTTGCTGTAGCCGAATACTTTGGCAGCACGAACCGCCTGTTCATTGCAACAGGAAGAGAATTCCCTGATGCCCTTTCAGGTGCAGTACTTGCAGCTGGATATCAAACCGGCATTCTTCTTACTGGAGATGAGCCTGCAGCTTCAGCTGAAGCTTACATCCTGAACAACGGAATTGATCATCTTTCAATTCTCGGCGGTACGAATGCAGTCAGTGAACACACAGAAGAACAACTGAAAGTGCTTTTACCATAATGTTAAACAGGTCCTGCCTCGCGGCAGGACCTGTTTTCCTTTTTGTAGGAAGAAATTATTCGAATATTCTTTTTGAAAAAATAGTCGAATAGACTTCATATATTGTAGAAATAGGGTGTCCTGGCCCAGGGACTAAAGGCATGTACAAGACAATAATCTATAGTGGTTGAGAAAAAATACCAGACAAAGTCCCGGTAAGACAAAGCATAGTGCAGGACTTTTTGATTACTGAATTGTTTTAAAATTAATAAAATTTCGTTGATTTATTTTTACAAATATAGTATTCTTCCATTAACCATATATAAACAAGTCTATATTTCCGGATTCTACATATTTTTCAGCAGAGGTGCCGGGGCACCGTGTCCTCAGACAGAGACATTGGAGGAGTCAGATGAAGAAGCCAGTTCTCGAAATCAATGAATTGCAAACTCATTTTTTTACCGACCGCGGTGAAGTTCCCGCAGTTGATAACGTCAGTTTTGCCATCCACAGCGGGGAAGTTCTCGGTGTTGTCGGCGAATCAGGCTGCGGGAAAAGTGTCACGTCACTCTCCGTGATGGGCCTGATTCCAAAGCCCCCCGGGAAGATTGTCGGAGGGGAGATTCTGTTCAGGCATGGGAAGGATGGCGCAGAAAAAACCGAGAATCTTGTAAAAGTAAGCAAGAAGCGGATGAGACAGATTCGCGGGGATCAGATCGCCATGATCTTTCAGGAGCCGATGACGTCCCTCGATCCATTGTATAAAATCGGTCATCAGATTATCGAAGGTGTGCGCAATCACCGGGCAGTATCGAAAAAAGAAGGCCGGAAGATCGCTGTGGACATGCTTGAGCTTGTCGGCATACCAAGAGCGAAGGAAATTATTGATGAATATCCGCACCAGCTTTCCGGAGGGATGCGCCAGCGGGTGATGATTGCCATTGCCATGGCGTGTGATCCTGAGGTTCTGATTGCCGATGAGCCGACTACAGCACTCGATGTCACGATTCAGGCCCAGATTCTTGAACTGATGAAAAAGCTGAACCGTGAGAATGGGACGGCGATCATGATGATCACGCATGATCTCGGTGTGGTTGCGGAGATGTGCGACCGGGTCGTTGTCATGTATGCGGGAAAAGTGGTCGAGCAGGGGGATGTCAGAACTATTCTGAAGACGCCGAAGCATCCATATACACAGGGTCTGATCCGCTCCCTTCCGAAAATGGATCAGCGGGATCAAAGGCTCTATTCAATTCCGGGCAATGTTCCAAAACCAGGATCGATTAAAAACGGATGCCGGTTTGCGGCAAGGTGTGAGAAAGTGTTTGACCGCTGCTACCGTGAAAATCCGGAGCTGATTGAGCTGAAGGACGGCCATACGTGCCGCTGCTTCCTCTATGAAAAGAAAGAGGCGGAGGTCAGCCATGTCTAAACCATTACTAGAAGTCAAAGGATTAAAAAAATATTTTGATGTTACAGGCGGTATTTTTTCCCGCAAGGTGGGAGAAGTCAAAGCGGTGGACGATGTATCTTTTTCTGTTTACGAAAAAGAGGTTCTCGGTATTGTAGGGGAATCGGGCTGCGGAAAATCAACGACAGGTAAAGCACTCCTGCGGCTCACGGAGCCGACTGAAGGAGAAGTGCTATTTGACGGTAAGGATATTACGGGTATGTCGCAGGAGGAAATGAGAAAGATGCGCAGGGACATGCAGATCATCTTTCAGGATCCCTACGCCTCGCTGAATCCCCGTCATAAAGTTGAAAAAATTCTCGGGGAACCGCTCATTGTCCATGGGATCGGTTCCAAAAAGGAAAGGCTTGAAAAGGTGAAGCAGATCCTTGAGACAGTCGGACTTCCGGGAGAACACGCCCAGCGGTATCCCCACCAGTTCAGCGGAGGACAGCGGCAGCGGATCGGGATCGCCCGTGCGCTCATCGTTAATCCGAAACTGATTGTATGTGATGAGCCTGTTTCCGCTCTTGATGTGTCCATTCAGTCCCAGATTCTGAATCTGATGGAGGACCTTCAGGAGGAATTTGGACTTACCTACGTTTTTATTGCCCACGACCTGAGTGTGGTCAGACACATCAGTGACAGAGTGGGCGTCATGTATCTCGGCAGGATGGTGGAGCTTGCGGACAACGAAGAACTTTACGAAAATCCGCTTCATCCTTACACTCGTTCCCTGATGTCAGCCGTTCCAAATCCGGATCCGGATGCAAAAAAAGAACGCATCATTTTACAGGGAGATGTACCCAGTCCGTCAAATCCGCCTTCAGGTTGTGCGTTTCATACGCGCTGTCCGGAGGCGATGGATATATGCAGGCAGGTTCGTCCCGAGTTCAGGGAAAAAACGGTTAACCATTTTGTGGCCTGTCACCTTTACGAAGATTCTGTAAAGAACTGAGCGGCCGCAGATTTTCATAAGAAAGTAAACTAATTTTATTTAAGGGGGAAACGAGATGCGCAAGAAGAGTTTGTGGATGTGGCCACTGTCTGTCGCCCTGGTTGCGTCTCTTGCTGCGTGCGGCGGAGATGATGAGACCGGCGGGGACGAGGATACTGGAGACAACGGGGAAGAAACAGAAGAAAACGGGGATGAAGGCAGTGAGAATGGCAGTGAAGATGGTAACCTTGCTGCTGATCAGACACTGATTTTCGCCCGTGGGGGAGATTCGGTAAGTCTTGACTATGCGAGTGTAACAGACGGGGAGTCCTCCCGTGTAACGAAACAGATTTACGAGTCTCTTCTCGAGTTTGATGCTGACTCATTTGAAATCGGTCCCGGCCTGGCTCATGACTGGGATGTTGCCGACGATGGTCTCACGTACACGTTTTACTTAGAAGAAGGCGTGACGTTCCACGATGGAACAGATTTTAATGCTGATGCTGTCAAATTGAACTTTGAGCGCTGGGCAGACCCGGAGCACGAGTTTGCTTTCGCTGATGAGGGTTACAACTACAGTGTTTACGGCACTCAGTTCGGCGGTTTCGCCGGGGATGACGGTCATGTGATTGATGAAATCAACGTCATTAATGATCATGAGGTTGAATTTGTACTCAACGAGCAGCTCGGTTCCTTTATCCAGAATATGGGTATGAGCTACTTTGCCATCACTTCTCCTGCTGCATTTGAGGAATACGGCAGTGCAATCAACGAAAATCCTGTAGGAACAGGTCCATTTAAGTTTGTCAGCTGGTCCCGTGATGACCAGATTGTACTTGAAAAGAACGAAGACTACTGGCAGGAAGGGTATCCGAAACTGGACTCTGTTATCTTCCAGGTAATCCCGGATAACTCAGCACGTCTTACTGCCCTTCGTTCAGGTGAAATCGACATCATGGACGGGCTTAACCCGGATGATGTGGATGCGATCGAGGGAGAAGACGGCATGACTGTGTTTGAACGTGCGACAAACAACATCGGATACCTTGGCTTTAACATGGAAAAAGAGCCGTTTGACGATGTGCTTGTCCGTCAGGCGCTTAACCATGCAGTAGACAAAGAAGCTCTGATTGAGACGCTGTTTGCCGGTCTTGCAGAGCCTGCGAAAAATATTATCCCGCCGGACTACCTCGGCTATAACGATAATGTTGACGAGTACGAGTACGATCCTGAACGTGCGATGGAACTTCTTGAAGAAGCCGGCTATGCGGATGGTCTTGAGTTTGACCTGTGGACGATGCCTGTAGCCCGTCCTTATATGCCGGACCCGCAGCGTGCAGCTGAAGTCCTTCAGGAAAATTTCAATGAAGTCGGTGTAACAGCCAACATTCATACAGAAGAGTGGGCAACGTATCTTGAGCGTACCGAGCAGGGTGAACAGGATCTGTTCATGCTTGGCTGGTCCGGTACAAACGGTGACCCTGACTACTTCTACGGCAACCTGCTTCACGGAAGTGCCATTCCTGGAGGAAACCGTACGTTCTACCGCAGTGATGAGGCGGATGATCTATTCAACCGCGGTAAAGTAAGCATCGACGATGACGAGCGCGATGAGATTTATCAGGAAGCCGCTCAGGTTGTCCATGAAGATGCTCCTATGATTCCACTTGTTCATTCTATTCCGGTTCTTGCCGGAAGCGAGCGTGTACAAAACTATGTACCGCATCCATCAACAAGTGAATCTCTCCATGAAGTGGAGCTTACTGAATAAAAATGATTTAAATGAAGAGAGGGAGCGGTTCCCTTAGCGGAGCCGCTTCACTGCTCTTTATCCAAGAGTACATACATACGCTGAATGGAAGCCTGAGGTGAAAGAGATGCTTGCTTATACGATACGAAGACTGCTCATGCTGATCCCTGTCCTCATCGGGATGTCGTTAATTACATTTTCGATTATCCACCTCATTCCGGGTAATCCGGCTCAGGTGATTCTTGGCGAACAGGCAAGTCCCCAGGCCATTGAAAGTCTGGAAGAACAGCTCGGGCTCAATGAACCTTATTTTGTCCAGTACGGAAACTACGTAGCGGGAATTGTCCAGGGAGATCTCGGTCAGTCACTTCGGACACGAGGAGAAATTTCCACGGAAATTCTGCCTTATCTGGCCGCGACGATCGAGCTCACCATCTTTGCTTTGATCTTTGCTGTAGTAGTCGGAGTCAACGCCGGTATTATCAGTGCCTGGAAACAGAATTCCCTGTTTGATTACACCGCGATGATCATTGCCCTTGTAGGTGTCTCCATGCCGATTTTCTGGCTCGGTTTAATGCAGCAATGGGTGTTTGCACAGGAGCTCGGATGGCTGCCTGCGTTCGGACGGGCCAACCCCCGTGACCCTGTGGAAACAACGACGTACTTCTATTTAGTTGATACGCTCATTAACGGCCGATTTGACCAGTGGTGGACAAGCGTCAAGCATCTCATTCTGCCTGGTATTGCCCTTGGGACCATTCCAATGGCGATCATTGCCCGGATGACCCGTTCGAGTATGCTTGAAGTCATGAGGCAGGACTATATGCGGACAGTGGAGGCGAAGGGATCCAGAACGTTTACGATTATCTATCGTCATGGATTTAAAAACGCCGTTATTCCGGTTCTAACTGTGGTCGGTCTGCAGACAGGCACCCTTCTCGGCGGAGCCCTTCTGACTGAAACCATTTTCAGCTGGCCGGGAATCGGACGGTATGTATACGAAGCAATCGGAAACCGCGATTATCCGGTCATTCAGTCCGGAATTCTTGTCATTGCGACCATGTTCGTCCTGATCAATCTGGTTGTCGATCTCCTCTACAGCTATATTGACCCACGGATCAAATACTAGAGATAGAGGATGAGGGGAGGTAATCGTCATGGAAACTGTAAAAAAAGAGACAAAACTGCCGATGCCGGGTCCTGAAAAGCCTCAGGAAGCCCGGGTTGAATCGATATCACCGTGGAGAGAAGCCTACTGGCAGCTCCGGAAAAACAAGCTGGCGATCGTCGGACTGGTCATTATTCTGTTCTTTATTCTTCTGGCGGTTCTGGCCCCGGTACTGACTACGCACACCGTGAGCGGCATGAACTCCGGTGACCGCCTTCAGGGGCCGTCTTCCAACTACTGGTTTGGTACGGATTACGCAGGCAGAGATATTTTCACACGGATCGTGTTTGGGGCCCAGATTTCCCTAATTATCGGGTTTGTAGCTGTAACCGGAGCCATGGTGTTTGGCTCGCTTCTTGGTATTATGGCCGGCTACTATGGGAAATGGGTTGATATGCTCATCTCCCGTGTGTTTGATATTATGCTTGCTTTCCCAAGTATTCTTCTCGCCATCGCGATTGTGGCGATGCTTGGTCCTTCTCTGCAGAACGCAATGATCGCGATTGCCATTATTAACGTGCCGATCTTCGGACGTCTCGTCAGATCAAAGGTCATCTCAATCAGGCAGGAGGAATACATTCTTGCTGCCAAGGCACAGGGGATGAAAAGCAACAGAATCCTGTTTCATCACGTGCTGCCAAACAGTACCGCCCCAATTATCGTACAGGCCACACTCGGATTTGGTGTGGCGATCCTTGAAGCTGCAGCTCTCGGCTTTCTGGGTCTCGGAGCGCAGGCGCCTACACCGGAATGGGGAAGGATGCTCTCGGATTCCAGGCAGTACATTCAGAGCGCACCGTGGACTGTTTTGTTTCCGGGATTTTCGATCATGCTGGTGGTGCTCGGATTTAATATGATCGGTGATGGACTCCGCGATGCCCTCGATCCAAAAATGAAAAGTTAGCATTAACTTTTTTTAGAACCGGTCCCCTGCGGGGCCGGTTTTGTGTTTTTCATGAAAAGGTAACGTGATAACTATTTGGATGCTTCGGAACAGGGAAGTAGGTACCATAATGATCCCCAGCAGCCACCAGGTACTTGAGATGTCGCAAAATCGTCAAGCAGGGGACAGGTAATTTTACCCGTGATCGTTTATACTAGAAAAAGTGAAAGTAAAACCTATCAAACGCGATTTATGTGAAAAACTTCACAAAAACACATCCTTTTAGGAGTGGAACCACTATGATGAAAGAGTTAAAACGGCTCGCATTTGCACAGAAAACGCACATGCGGCTTTTATATATCCTTGCTTTTCTTTATGGTGCTGCCATCATCGCCCAGGCGTGGCTGATCGTAACTGTTGTTGATGGCGTATTTCTTCAAAATGAAACAATTTCGTGGGCTTTGCCGCTGCTTTTAATTCTGCTGGCTGTCTTTACGGTAAGAACTATGATTGCCCACTTCACAAACCGGACGGGCCTGAAAATGGCGGGCCATGTGAAGAAACAGTACCGGGAAATGCTCGTAAAAAAATTCACCGGTAACTCCCTGCAGGCTTCGGGGCAGGGGCAGTCAGGAGAAAAGGTGAGTGTCCTGCTGGACGGTGTCGATGAAATTGACAGTTTCTACAGTCACTATATCCCCCAGCTTGTGATTACGTATATTGTGCCCCTGATGATTCTTGTTACGATTTTTATCGTAAACCCGTACTCGGGGCTGATTCTGATCATTACAGCACCGTTCATCCCGTTCTGCATGATACTTATTGGAAAGATGACACAGAAAAAGCAGGATGAACAGGTGGAGAAACTGACTGCGTTTTCCGGCCGGTTTCTTGACAGTCTGCAGGGTCTTGCCACATTGAAACTTTTCGGGCGTGCAAAAAAGCAGGAGCAGGTGATCGAAGACGCGAGTCTCAACTTCCGGGACTCAACGATGAATGTTTTGAAAGTCGCTTTTTTATCCGCTCTGATGCTTGAATTTATTGCGATGCTCAGTGTGGCATTAATTGCGGTTGAAGTCGGTCTGAGACTCGTCATTTACCAGAGCATCACATTTTTCACAGCTTTTCTGGTTCTGATTCTTGCCCCTGAGTTTTTTAATCTGCTGAAAAATTTAGGGACTGCTTTTCACTCGGGTAGAGGCAGTGTGGCATCCGCGGGCCGAATTCGGGAAGAGCTGGACCGTGAGACCAAGCATGTTTCATGGGGAAAGGATGTGCTGAATACATCTGGTAAACCGCCGGAACTGGTCATGAGAAACCTCTCCTTTTCCTATGGTGAAGACAGGTTCGCTTTATCCGGGATCAGTGCAACGATCGCACCGGGAGACCGTATTGCAGCAGCAGGAGCAAGCGGATCGGGTAAAACAACCCTCGTCCACATTCTTGCGGGGCTGCTGGATCCTGATGAAGGGGACATTCTCATCAGCGGACACGAGCGCAGTACAATCACAGAACAGTCCTGGTTTGATGAAGTCGGGTATTTGTCCCAGCACCCTTACCTGTTTTCAGGCACGATTGCAGAAAACATTATGCTTGGTGCCGGGCCGGACGTCACCCGTGAAGAAGTCCTTCGTGCAGGCGGAAAGGCCGGGCTCGATCCGGTGGCAGAAGCGCTCGATAACGGTTATGACACTTTCGTTGGAGAAGGTGGACGCGGTCTTTCCGGAGGGGAAAAGCAGCGGGTTGCCTTAGCCAGGGTGTTCCTGAAAAAACCGTCCCTGCTTCTGTTTGATGAGCCTACAGTCGGGCTGGATCTTGAAACCGAACAGATTCTTCAGCGCTCCCTGAACGAACTGGGTGACGGAGCGACTGTCATCACTGTCGCGCACAGACTGCATACGATTAAACATGCAGATCTGATTCTGTTTATGAATAACGGAAAAATTGCGGACCGGGGGACACATGAGGATCTTCTTAAGTCATCGGCGGACTACAGACAGATGGTCTACGCGCATCAGGGAGGTGAGAGCCGATGAAGGACGTCGCTATTGTCGTAAAGCTGATCGGAACGGAGCGTAAAGGAATTCTGCTTTCCTTACTCTTTGGATTTCTGGCTGGTGTGGCTGCGGTCGCACTATTTGCAGCAAGCGGTTTTCTTGTTTCGAAAGCGGCTCTCGTTCCCCCGCTCTACACACTCACGCTCACGATTGCTTTTTTGAAGTTCATAAGTATCGGACGGGCCGGAAGCAGGTATGCGGAACGATACTATTCCCACCAGGCCACATTTAACATGCTCAGCCGTCTGAGAGTTCATTTTTTCAGAAAGCTTGAACCGCTTGCGCCAGGCATTTTTCAGCGCTACCGGTCAGGCGATCTTCTATCAAGGATCGTCGGAGACGTTGAGCATCTGCAGTTTTTCTTTCTCCGGGTGTTCTATCCGCCGCTCGTAATGGTGCTTATCTTTTTAAGCACGATTTTCTTTACAACTTTCTTCTCATTTTATATTGCCCTGCTGCTGTTTGCCGGCCTGCTTGTGACTGGATTTCTGATTCCTGCCTGGTTCGCCTGGAAGGAAAGGCGGATCCAGAGAAATGTCCGCGGACAGCGGGGGTTACTTGCTACAGAAGCAGCAGAACTGCTTTTCGGGTTTAAAGAACTGAAGATGAGCCAGAAGCTGAAGGATCGTGAAACAGAACTTGCAGAAGCTTCAGAGGCCTACATCAACGGCCAGGAAAAAGAAACAGGGCAGCGCCAGTACAGTGAAGCAGTGAATACCGCTGCGGGTCTTTGGTTTACGTGGGCTGTTCTGGCCCTGGGTGCCTACTTTGCCTCAATTGGTGAATTCAATGGGCTGTTTCTCGCCATGCTCGTCATGATTTCTCTTACCGTCTTTGAAAATTCGGCCCCTATGGCTGCTTTCCCTTCTCATTTTGAAGGCAGCCGTGTGGCGGCCGGGCGCCTGGAAGCGGTGCTGGATGATTCAGAGCGTGTGCCGGATCCTGAAAAGGGCCGGGAATTGCCAAACAGCCCTTATTCGATTGAGTGTAAGGACGCGACCTATACGTATCCGGAAGAACAAAGACCGGCTCTTAACGGTCTGACCGTTTCAATCCCTGCCGGCAGCAAAACCGCAGTCGTCGGGCCGAGCGGCTCTGGAAAATCCACACTCATGCAGCTAATTCTGAAATCACACTTTCCTGAAAAAGGAGAGATCCGGATTTCCGGAATGAGCAGTCATGATCTTCAGCAGGAAGAAATATGGGACAGAACAAATGTGGTTCTGCAGGACAATCACTTCTTTTTCGGCACAGTTGAGGAAAATCTCCGCCTCGCCAAAGAACAGGCGAACCATGAGGAGATGAAAGCTGCTCTGGGAGATGCAGGCCTCTCTCATTTAAGACTGGAAGATGCTGTACAGGAGAAAGGTTCCAACCTGAGCGGCGGTGAAAAGCAGCGCTTAGCCATGGCGAGAGCGTTCCTTAAAGGGGCGCCGGTCTGGCTGCTGGACGAGCCGGCCTCTTCACTTGACGCCGTCACGGAACAGCAGATGTTTGAAAAGCTCTTTGAAAGAGCCGAGGAAGATACGCTTGTTTTGATCAGCCACAGGCTGAAAGGCCTTGAAAAAATGGATCAGATTATCGTTGTAAGTAACGGGACAGTAATCGAGTCAGGCTCGTACGAGGAATTAATGGCTTCACAAGGATATTTTCACCGTATGAAAAAAATTGAGCAGGATGTGATGATGTAACAGTATGCAGTGTTATTAACAACAAAGAGGCCGGGACATAAGTGCTTTTTCAGACGGAAATCCGAACAATCACCAGGCGGTTTAAGTAAATCGCTCCTGAAATATACACCGCTTTCCGCGGGAAGCGGCTGAGCCTCCGCGTGCTTCGCACTGCGGGGTCTCAACTGCGCTTTTATTCCCGCAGGAGTCGGCGTATATTTCATCCGCTTAGTCGGCTGCTTGTTCGCAATCTCATCTGAACACTTTCTTTATGTTCCGACCTCTTTTTACTTTAATATCCAGCCTGCCTGGCACGGCTGGTGCCGCCCCGTCCCCTTTTATATACTGTAAAAGGCCCGGTACCAGTCAACGAAATGACTGACCCCCTCCTCAAGTGAAACAGAAGGCTTGAAGCCGGTTCTCTTCAGCAGCGGAGTTACATCGGCATAGGTTTCAACCATGTCACCAGGCTGAAGAGGAAGAGACCGCCTGGCCGCTTTTTTTCCCAGTTTCTTTTCCAGGATTGTGATCATCTCCAACAGATTAACGGGAGAGTTGTTACCAATATTATACAGCGAAAATGGTGGTGACTCATCAGAAGTTCCCTGGACCTCCCTCGCCGGCGGAAGCGGAATGAGGCGGAAAATGCTTTCAACAAGATCGTCTACATACGTAAAATCACGTTTCATGTTGCCGTAATTATAGACATCAATCGGCTCGTTATTCAGGATCCGCTTCGTAAAGGTGAACAGGGCCATGTCAGGACGGCCCCACGGACCGTAAACTGTAAAGAACCGTAAACCGGTTGATGGGATCCCATACAGGTGGCTGTAGGTCCATGCTAGAAGTTCATTCGCTTTTTTGGTAGCAGCATACAGGCTGATCGGGTTGTCGGTCCGGTCATCCGTTGAAAATGGGACCTGCTTGTTTGCCCCGTAGACAGAACTCGTAGAAGCGAAAATAAGGTGTTCCGGTTTATTGTTCCGGCAGCACTCCAGTAACGTAGTAAACCCGTCGATATTTGACTGGATATAGGTGTGCGGCGCCTCCAGGCTGTAGCGCACTCCCGCCTGTGCTGCCATGTTAATGACAATGCGGGGTTTAAGCTGTTTAAATAATTCACCCATTGTCTGTTTATCTTCCAGATTCATTTTTTTGAAGGTAAAAGCGGGGTGGGTAATCCATTTAAGCCGTGCCTGCTTTAGAGCGGGATCATAGTAATCATTTATGTTATCGATGCCAGTCACAGTGTGACCGGCTGTGGTAAGACGCTTAACCAGGTGAGCACCAATAAAACCGGCGCACCCGGTAACCAGAATGGTCATTGTGGTTCCCCCGTTTCCAGTTATATGTTCTATTTATATGTATATGAAACAGGTAAAACCGGGGCAACCGGCAATGACCCGGCAGGTGTAAAACTGATAAGCCGAACAAAATGGTTTTTCCTGCAGTGAATTCCATGTAAAATTGAGACAAACAGAAGTTGGAGGCGATCACATGACGATTGAATACATCAACGGGAAGTATCTAAGTTCCGGTGAAGCAGCTGTGCCGTTAGAGGAGCGCGGGCACCAGTTTGGTGACGGCGTTTACGAAGTAATCCGGTATTACAATGGACATGGCTTTATGCTGGAGGAACATCTGGAGCGCCTTGAAAAAAGTGCAGGTGAAATCCGTATCGATCTTGATGGCGGGATCGGCAGAATCAAAGAAATTATAGAAGAGGGCGTGGAAAAATCCGGACTGAAGGACTGTTATGTCTATCTACAGGTAACAAGGGGGATCGCCCCGAGAAATCACCTGTTTCCAAAAGAGACAAAGCCGTCTGTCTCTATGACAGTCAAGCCGGCTTCAGCACTCACCAGGGACATGGTTGAAAACGGCGTGGCGGCCGTTACCCATGCGGATGAGCGCTGGGCGAACTGTTATATCAAATCGCTTAACCTCCTGCCCAACATTCTGGCAAAACAGACCGCTTCAGAAAAAGGCTGTTATGAAGCGATCCTTCATAAGGATGGCCGTGTGACGGAAGCATCAAGCTCAAATGCGTTTATCGTGAAAGACGATACGATTATCACCACTCCTCTCAGCCGTGAAATTCTTCCGGGAATTACGAGGGCTGCCTTAAAGGACGTGTGTGACACAGCAGGAATCCGGTTCGATGAACAACATTTTACTGTTAGGGAAATGAAACAGGCAGACGAAGTGTTTATTACAAGCACCACGTCAGAAGTTCTTCCGGTTACCACCATCGACGGTGATCCTGTGAAAGACGGCAAGCCGGGGAATATGACAAAGCTTGTGCTCGAACTGTTTCAGGCACGCACCCAGAACAGATGACAGAGCTGAACCGGAATATCTGGAAGCTTTCGCCCGGAGATAAGAACTGTATTACCGATGTTCCAGGTGTCAAAGTGGGCCACGTGACCCTTGATGAGCCTCTTGAGAACGGTGAACGAATCTGTACCGGTGTGACAGCCATTCTCCCCCACCCCGGTAACCTGTTTCGCCAGAAGGTTGCCGGAGCAGGGGTTGTACTGAATGGGTTTGGAAAAACAACCGGGCTGATTCAGCTGAACGAACTGGGCCTTCTTGAATCACCAATCATGCTTACAAACACGTTCGCAGTCCCTGCTGTAACCGAAGGAACGCTCCGCTACCTGTTTTCCAGGACACCAGAGATCGGTGATACAACCGGTACAGTTAATACGGTAACTGGAGAATGCAACGACAGTTATTTGAATACAATTCGTCATTTTGCCGTTAAACCGGATCACGCAGTAAAGGCAATTGAAGAGGCATCCGATGAACCGTCTGCTGAAGGAGCAGTTGGTGCAGGAAGAGGAATGGTCTGCTTCGGGATGAAGGGCGGTATCGGCACCGCGTCCAGACTGGCAGGAGGGTACACAGTCGGCGTGCTGGTTTTGAGTAATTTCGGTAAAAAAGAGGAGTTTCAGGATGAACGGTACAAAGGTGGCAGGTATTCAGGGACAGAGGGAGTGAATGCGGAATCGGACGGATCGATCATGATTATTCTGGCATCCGATGCTCCGCTCGATCACAGGCGCCTCACCCGTGTGGCCAGACGTTGTGCGATCGGGCTCGGCAGAACGGGAAGCCATATGAGTCACGGGAGCGGTGACATTGCCATTGCTTTTTCGACAGCCTGCCGATATCCCCACCAGTTAGAAGCGCAGACTTTTTCCTGTGACCTGATTCGGGAAGAGCAGCCGGTCATGCACACTCTGTTTCAGGCAGCCGCAGAAGCAACTGAAGAAGCGATTGTCCGCTCACTAATGAAAGCTGAAACAACAACTGGAAGAAAAGGCCGGACCGTGCAGGGCTGGTCATAAAAAAACACCGGATTCCGGTGTTTTTTTATGTTTCTTTCGTCACGAAAATCGTTATATTCCGCGGCGAGATAACAGCAGACTGTACAATAACAGACGATTTTGGACTTGATCCGTTAGTTCCAGGCACAGTTGCAAAAAGGCAGTGGGATTTCTAAAAGATAAGTCGATTTAAGCACTCTCAGTCTGCATAATATAAGGACATTCGTCTTATTATCAGAAAATTTATAAAAATGGGTTGTAAACACAGAACACTCTGTTATATAATACATAACGTAATAGAAACTGTATCATAACAGAAAAGAAAAAACGAAAGGGTGTTGAAAAAATGAATTGCCATAAGTGTAACGGTCACGGAGATGTAACGTGCAAAAACTGCGGAGAAAGCAAAACGGCGAAAGCAAAAGACGGAGGCAGCAAATGCCATGAATGTTGCGGTACCGGCGCTGTTGTTTGTCATTTCTGTCTAGGGAACGGGAATATCGAATAGAGGAGGAAGCGGCTTGAACTGGATGATTAGCGAAGATCTTCAGAAAAAATACGGCAGGATTCTGACGGGCGATGCGTGCGAATTTGTCACTAAGCTGCATGAGGAATTCGAACCAGAACGGCAATCTGTACTAAGACAGAGAGGACGGCAGCAGGAGGACATTGACAGTGGAAATCTTCCGGATTTTCGTAAGGAAACAGCTGAGATCAGAAACGGCACTTGGACAGTGGATGACGTTCCGGCTTCCCTGTACGACCGGAGGGTGGAAATTACAGGTCCGGCAGGCAACCGGAAGATGGTGCTTAATGCCCTCAATTCAGGAGCGAAAGTCTTCATGGCTGATCTTGAGGATGCGAATTCCCCTACCTGGGAAAATCAGCTTGCAGGACAGGAAAATCTGTACGATGCGATCAGGAGACAACTTGATTTTACGGCTGAAAACGGAAAGGAATACGTGCTCACTGACAACCCGGCCGTACTTCTTGTCCGCCCCAGAGGCTGGCATCTGGATGAAACTTCTGTACACATAAACGGCAAGCCGGTCAGCGGGGCACTTTTTGATTTCGGACTTTATTTTTTTCATAATGCCAAAGAACTCCTGAACCGGGGAGCCGGCCCGTATTTTTATCTTCCGAAACTGGAATCCCATCTGGAAGCGAGATTATGGAACAAAGTATTTACCTATGCGCAGAGAGAACTGGGTTTACCGGAAGGCACAATAAAGGCCACTGTATTAATTGAAACTATTCACGGTGCTTTTGAGGCGGATGAAATTCTTTATGAACTGAGAAAACACAGTGCCGGGCTGAACTGCGGTCGATGGGATTACATCTTCAGCTACATTAAGAAACTGCGCAATCACGACCGCTTCATCCTGCCGGACCGGTCGCTTGTAACAATGACGGTTAATTTTATGCGGGCCTATACCCTTTACGTAGTGAAAACCTGCCATAGACGAAATGCGCATGCAATCGGCGGGATGGCAGCTCAGATCCCGGTTAAAGGAGATCCGGAAGCGAACAGCGCCGCGCTTGATAAAGTAAAGAAGGACAAAGAGCGTGAAGTGCTCGACGGACATGATGGTACATGGGTAGCTCATCCGGCACTCGTTCGGGTAGCGATGGAAGTGTTTAACCGGCATATGCAGGAGCCTAATCAGCGTTCCAGACAGCGTGAAGACGTTATTGTCACAGCAGCCGACCTTCTTGCGGTTCCCGAAGGGCCAATTACAGAGGAAGGTCTTCGAGCTAATATTTCTGTAGGGTTACAGTATGTGGAAGCCTGGCTCAGGGGGCAGGGTGCGGTGCCAATTAATCATCTGATGGAAGATGTGGCAACTGCAGAAATTTCACGGGCCCAGGTCTGGCAGTGGATCCGTCACCCGAAAGGGGTTCTGGATGATGGAAGAAAGGTTACAAATGAACTCGTGCTGAAACTGGTCAAAGAGGAAATCGCAAAAATCAGCACAGTGCCCAGTGACAAGGCGTTTAAGGAAAGCAGATTTGAGGCAGCGGAGCAGATATTCAGCGATCTGGTGACAGAAGAACAATTTACGGAATTTCTTACTCTTAAAGCATACCCATATTTAAATGAATCGGAGGAGGCGGTAAAATGATGAGAAAAACAGCAGAGCAGGTTAAAAAAGACTGGGATACAAATGAGCGCTGGATGGGGGTTGAGCGTCCCTATACGGCTGAGGAAGTGGATCGCCTGAAAGGGTCGCTGACGATCGAGCATACACTCGCGCGCCACGGAGCCGAAAAACTCTGGTCTTCTCTCCATACGGAGGATTTTATCCGGGCTCTAGGAGCGCTGACGGGAAATCAGGCCGTTCAGCAGGTAAAAGCAGGGCTAAAGGCCATATACTTAAGCGGCTGGCAGGTGGCAGCTGATGCCAATCTTTCGGGACAGATGTACCCGGACCAGAGTCTGTATCCGGCAAACAGTGTACCGAGTGTTGTGAAGCGGATTAACCAGGCTCTCCAGAGAGCCGATCAGATCGACCACAGTGAGGGAAAAAGCGAAACTGACTGGTTCGTTCCCATTGTGGCTGACGCTGAAGCCGGTTTTGGCGGCCAGCTGAACGTATTTGAACTCATGAAAGGCATGATTGAAGCCGGTGCAGCAGCTGTCCATTTTGAAGATCAGCTCTCATCTGAAAAGAAGTGCGGGCACCTTGGCGGGAAAGTCCTTCTTCCAACACAGCAGTCTGTACGCAACCTCATCTCAGCCCGTCTGGCAGCGGACGTGCTGGACGTACCGACGGTCATTATCGCCCGGACGGATGCGAACGCAGCCAACCTGATTACAAGTGATGTAGATCCGGAAGATCACCGGTTTATAACAGGTGAGCGGACACCTGAAGGTTTCTACCGTACAACAGCCGGCATCGACCAGGCTATTGCCCGGGGGCTCTCCTACGCACCTTATGCCGATCTGATCTGGTGCGAAACGAGCGAACCGAACCTCGAGGAGGCCCGGAAATTCGCTGCGGCGATTCATGAAAAGTTCCCTGGGAAACTGCTTGCCTATAACTGCTCGCCGTCTTTCAACTGGAAAAAGAAGCTTGATGACGTAACCATTGCCCGTTTTCAGGAGGAACTCGGCCGGATGGGCTATAAATTCCAGTTTGTGACCCTCGCCGGTTTCCATGCCCTCAACCACAGCATGTTTGAACTGGCCAGAGAATACAGCACAAGGGGAATGGCTGCATACTCCGAACTTCAGGAAGCTGAATTTGCGAGTGAAAAAGACGGCTACACGGCTACGAAGCATCAGCGGGAAGTCGGGACCGGCTATTTTGATGAAGTAGCCACGGTAATTTCAGGAGGCACCTCATCAACAACAGCCCTTAAAGGCTCTACTGAAGAAGAACAGTTCACAAAGTAAGATAGTGAACAAAAGCCACGGAGGGTGAGTAATTTTTACTCACTGCCCTGTGGCTTCTTTTTATAAGTGGAAATCCTGTTCTATAAGCGAAAATCACAATTTATAAGCTGATTTTATGTTTTATAAGCTGAAATTTCATTTTATAAGCTTTAACTGGCACCACCATGGACACCTAACTGGGACGCATCCACCAGAAAAATGCAAAACCCCTTCGCACCACACTCCCAACAGAAGCCACCCTGCGTGGGGTTAAATGATTAGGTTATCTCTCACCCTTCTGTTTTACCTCCGTCATGACATGCCTGATGGCCTGTTTAAATCTTTCCCGCTCATCCTTTGACACCTGTTCGCCGCCGTAGCGGACTTTTTGATAAGTCCGGGCGATCGTGTCTTTTGCTGAATCCGGAGCGGGGAGGGGGGCAAGCCATTCATCCGCCGTCTGAAAAGCAAGCCGCCCGTACCCTTTTCTGGCCAGTGAATGCTCCATTTTCAAAAATGCCTCCTGACTTCCTGCTCCGGCTTTAGTATGTTCCTCAGTGTCTCCCAGGACCGTGGAAGCTGATTAACTTCATGAGAAGGTTCATCCTGAAAGTGTTCTGAAGCGGTCGATGTCTCTTTGTCCTTTCTAAGGCGGTATAAAGCGTAGAGAAATCCTCCAGCCAATAGAAGTCCGCCGACCATCCAGAAAAAAGCGATCGAGCCAATAAACGTTTCATCCACGTCAACTTCCTCCATATCAGGAAAAAACGATTCCCCATCACCCTCAGACTCACTTGGATTCTCCATCACTTCTTCTTCAGTATTCTCAGGAAGAATCATAGATAAGAAATATGCAAACGGCATCATCAGGTAACCACCTGCCAAAAGAAGGATACGAAATCCTGCAAAAAAGACGGCTGCCAGTACCGGAGTAAATAGTCCCGCCACCAGACCGAGCACGGCAACCGCCCCAAACACGGCCGCCGTCCAGCGGAGGTGGGAAGCCAGCTGGCGCGCAGCAAGGCCTGAACCGATGGCGCTGTTCAGAGCAAGAACAAAGGCTGTCGCAAAGAAATGGGCAATCATCACGTACAGAATCGCCTGGTGTGAAGGAGCTTCTGAAAGGAGCAGGTAGTAAACAGTACCGACAATCAGCGACAGAATTAATACGGTTACCTCCCTGCTGTCCCCTTCATTGCGCATGTGGCTGATCAGCCTCCAGAATAAAAACAGCACGATAATAGCCGCTGTTCCAATATGAAAACCGCCAAGCCATGCGCCGCCTATCATGACAGGAACGACGGAAAGGGCATAACCGGCCGGTTTGAACTTGAATAGGAGAGTGAAAAATACACCGGCTCCGATTAAAGTAACGGCCGTATATAAAACAGGGGGAGGATAACCGGGTCCATCCATATAAACGGGAAAAAGCAAAAGATAGAGGAACAGCATATCCAGTCCGGTTCTCATCAGTGCAGGAAGACTACGTTGCCAAAACATCTGCATCGCCTCCTTCTGATGGGATCAAGATTGCCTGTGTGCCTAATTTCCCGGCTTTTCCGTAATAAAACCGCTCCATATAGCCATATGTACCAAAATGCAGAATGGCCTTCGGAGGTTCAGAGCGGCTGCTCAGAATACGCTGCAGGAGCCTGTCTTCTGAAATCGTCAGCTGCCCGTGTCTCAGGCGGGCGAAAATTTCAAGCGCTCTCATGCCATGCTGCTTTCCTTCATCTGCGGCAAGATAAAGGCCATTATCCGATCCTGGAATCCGGACATTGACATAAAGATCAAAACGAATTTGGTGACGGACAGCGTAACGGACCGCAAAGCAAGCCTGGCTGAGGACGGTTTCCAAGTCAGGGATGGTGGAAGAAACAGTCTCGTCGGAACGAACATTAATGACCATCGTCCATTTAGACAAGGTCACATTTTCATATACATTGGTCTGAATTTCCCCTGTTCGTGCTGTGGCTTTCCAGTTCAGACGGTTAAAAGGGTCTTTACTCTGGTAAGGTCTTGTCCCCCGCGGCATCGTCACGTCTTCAAACAGAGAAAAAGGCTGGACGTGCTGTCCCTTTTCCTGAAGGTGAAGGGTTTTGAGCTGGCTCAGGGCTGCAGGATCAGGATAAACGACCACATCTCCCCTGAAAGACCCATGATACTGCATTTTCACAAAGCTGAGTCTAAACGGATCGTAAATCACTGCTTCAAGGGAGCGGACCTGTACGGTTCCTCTTTTTACTGCCTGGACAGGAACGGAGAACCGCCGGGACGTGCCAGGTGGAATGCTCAGGCTTTTTTGATATGAAGAGGGATCGTCTGTATTTTTACCAAGAGCAGACTCATGATCATACAGGTGGCAGCCCCATGTCCCGTTAATGACAGGAAGCCGGCTTTGATTTGTAAAGGGAATGGTAACGTGCCCTTCTTCCCCGGGGAAGAGCCTGATGGTCTGGTGTTCGTAAGGAATTGTCAGACGAGAAGTCACATACCTGAGGTACCACCTGTTCACGAACACAAACAGAATAAAAAAGACAGATAGACTCGCCATGAGAATATCTCTCATAATGACAGCAGTGAGGAGCAGGAACGGCACCAGCATCAGCATTGCTGTGTAGGTTCTGGAATGACGCGATTCAATCAGCCATTCCTTTTTCATCTTACGTAGCCTTCTTCAACCGGAGCGGGGATTTGCTCGAGTATCCTTTGCAGCACGTCTTCTTTCGTTTTCGTCATTGAACTTTCAAGTGTCAGGACGAGACGATGGCTCAGCACAAAAGGCGCAAGTGTCTTGACATCATCAGGTGTGGCGTAGGTCCGGCCTGAGAGGCAGGCTTTTGCCTGAATACTCCGTACAAATGACAGGGTGCCTCGGGGGCTTACACCGGCATCTGTGTCTTCTGATTCCCGTGTTGCCCGGATAATCTGCAGCAGATAATCCTCTACGGATTCGTGAATCGCTACCTGTCCCGCCTCTTTTTTCATATGGAGAAGGTCTTCGGTCTTTAAAACAGGCTCAAGTTCTTCGAAAGGTTTTTTGCCTTTGTAAAGACGGATCATCAATCTTTCTTCTTCCACAGTGGGATAGCCGGAACGAATCTGCATAAGAAACCGGTCCATCTGGGCTTCTGGAAGAGCGAAAGTTCCCTGCTGGGATTCAATCGGATTCTGTGTGGCGATGACAATAAAAGGCTGAGGGAGGGGAAGCGTTGTGCCATCAATCGTAACCTGCGCTTCTTCCATCACCTCCAAGAGGCTGGACTGGGTACGCGGCGTCGCCCGATTTATTTCATCAGCAAGAAGAATATTAGCCATAACAGGTCCCGGTCGCATTTCGAATTCCTGGGTTTTGGGGTTGAAAAACTGTACACCGGTAACATCTCCGGGCAGCACATCAGGGGTAAACTGAATTCTTTTGAATGAGCCGTCAGTCAGGCGTGCCATCGTTTTAGCCATCACGGTTTTTCCTGTGCCTGGCACGTCTTCAAGGAGAATATGTCCGCCGCTGATCAGGCTTACAAGAATCAGTTCGGTAAGTTCCTCTTTTCCTGTAAGTACTTTTCCAACTTCTTTTTTTACGCTATGCAATGTTTGCTGTATGTCCATTTGTACATCTCCTTTTTGACCGTTATGTTTGATCGTACCAGTTCCCTAACAGAATAGTCTGACTCATTTACGCAAAAACATATGCTTTGGTTTCAAGATCTGCTTGCGCAGCATAAACCGCGTAAAAAAACGCCTGCATTGCAGACGTTTACGAATTTCTGTAAGGAGAACTCAGCATTCATCTATTACAGGTTCTTCTTTAATATATAAGTTTTTCGTTTCTTTAAAATAGTAGGTGAGATCCGTGGACATGGT
The DNA here is from genome assembly GCF_003226345.1 of Alteribacter lacisalsi. GTDB lineage: Bacteria > Bacillota > Bacilli > Bacillales > Salisediminibacteriaceae > Alteribacter > Alteribacter lacisalsi. The sequence goes on from NZ_PDOF01000001.1 coordinate 53,512, forward strand.
GGCTGCGCCGATAATGCTGCCGTCCCGGACCCGAAGCGGCTGGGCATGAACATCAAAATAGGCTTCACCTGATGAAAGGGGATAACAGATGACACACCTCTTCATGAGCCCCGTTTCAATCACTTCTTTTTTCAACTCCGTCAGCTTTTGTCCACCAGGGTGGCATGTCAGTTCATCAGCACGCTTACCAAGCCATTCGTTCTCACTGAAATCCGGGTGAGGATTGTAAAGCCAGGTATATCTCAGTTCAAGGTCGCAGTGACTGAGAATCACAGGTGCACTGGACAGAGTACTCATAAATGGGTCATCAAAATCCTCCATAAAGAAAGCCGAAGGATTGAATCCAAGTACCCTGGCAATGTGACCCGCCACGCGTATGCTTGGATTGCGCGACCCTTTTTCAATCTGTGCATAATAGCTTCTGTTAATAAATGCCCGGCCGGCGACATCTTCCTGTGTCAGTTTTCGATCCAGCCTGAGGGCGGTTAACCAGTTCCTCATATGTGATCACCACTTGATGAAAATTATCATGATGTGGCAAACTGCCACATTATAAACCCCTAAACAATTGGTACTATCAAGTTATAGAAAACTTACAGACTATTATAAGGGAAGCCGATATTTATTTGTGCGAAATTATCAAAAACATCTGTAATTGGTCAAAAAGGCCTCGGTTGTTAACATAATAAGTAAACAGAAGAGCGTCACATAATGATTACGGAAAAGGGGGCACAGGAAAGGTGAAGTTTCAGGAACAGGCATTTCGAATCAATACAAAAAAAGTAAATCCTGCAGAAGAAAGCTTTGAAGAAATCGGTAAAATGATGGCTCATGAGATGCGAAATCTCCTTACAGTATGGCGGGTGGTAGTGGATCTGTACGAGTGTGACATCGACACGATGCATCAGACCATTCTTAGTCATGAAATTAATTCCGTAGAGGGCTTTATTAACAGAATGATGCTGATTTCGAAATCATACAGAGCTTCGGACTGGAAAAAGGAAGGTATAAATCAGCTGGTCAGGGAATGTATTGATGCACTCGCATTTCAGGCTTACAAGCACAATGTGAGCATAAAAGTCTGCTGGCTTGAGGAAGAATACGAGCCGGTTGTAGTAAAGGAACAGCTGTCTGCCGGGATTACAGAACTGCTGAAAAATGCGATTCAGGCTTCGGGTGAAAATAGTGAAGTTAATATTACGATAAAAAAAGAAGCAGACCGGCTGCAGATTTCAATTAGAGACCAGGGGACCGGCATGGACAGCGATCAGGTGGAGCGGCTCGGAAGACCGACATATATGATTGAGGGTTACGGGACAGGACTAGGTGTGGCGGTTGCCAAAAGAGGGGTCTTCCTTCACAATGGCACACTTTCTTACTTAAGCAAAGAACAGGAGGGGACAGAAGTAAGGCTGGAACTTCCTCTCTCAAAAACCTCCTTTCCTGAAATTATGATTCCTGACGATCAAGCTTTTTGAAGGCGTCAATGAAAGGGGCCGGGTCATCTTTCACCATATAGGAATAGACACCTTTACTCGTATGGAGGTAGAGGAGTCCCTCTTCTTCCTGGAGCGGCCGATAGGAAATATCAAATACGTCCTTAAACTTGAAAGACCGGTGGGCAGTCTGTATTTCATTCTGATCCATTGTGAGTGTGCGCTCATGCTCAACGGTTTTCTGTTCAATACTGTTCGTGACTTTATGAACTTTATAGTAGGTTTGTTTAACAGGCTGATTCAGCATATTTCCCCGCCTTTTAAATGGGTCATTTGTATATTATTCTAATCGCGCATCTCCCCGATTTCAACTTATTCCACCTGTCTCTCCGTTTCGGAATATATAATAGTAAATAGAGAGCGGGACACAGTGAGGGGGAGGAAGATGATTTGTTTTTTTGTGAATCCGGCTTCCGGAGGCGGAAACGGAACCAGAGTATGGAAAAAGGTTGAACGGGCAATTCGTAACAGGGAGTCATGGTCAGTGGTGTTTACTGAAAAACCAGGAAGCATTAAAGAACACCTTGAAAGCGGGGCCTTCTCTGACATCACTGCAGCGATAGCGGTAGGCGGTGACGGAACGATTCATGAACTGGCTAATGCAATAAAGGGCAGAGACATTCATCTCGGCGTCATTCCGGCTGGCTCAGGCAACGACTTTGCCAGAGCCCTGGGTATTTCTAATGACCCTGTTAAAGCGGCAGAAAATATTTTTCTGGGTCGGACAATCCGGCTGGATCTGGGGAGCCTGGATGAACGCCTGTTCCTGACAGCTGTAGGATCCGGTTTTGACGGAGAGGTTGCCAGAGTGACAAATAAAGCAGCCTATAAAAAGTGGCTGAACCGGATTAATGCAGGCAGACTTGCCTATCTGATCGGAGTTGTGCAAGTGCTGATACGCTACCGTTCCTGTAAAGTACGCATGGAAATAAATGATGAAAAATTTGAACTGGATAACGTGTGGCTTATTGCAGCAGCGAATCTGAAATATTATGGGGGAGGACTTCCAATTTGTCCGACTGCGGATGGAGAAGACGGAAAACTATCGATTTGCGCCATTCACGGTGTATCAAAGTTGAAAGCGCTGACGATACTTCCGCGAGTCGTGACAGGAAGTCACACAGGATTAAAAGGAGTGGCCATGCTGGAAGGACAAAGCTGCAAAATCACCTCCGATTCACCTCTTCCTATTCAATATGACGGGGAGTATGCTGGAAAAATGAACGCGGTTATTCGTAATATACCGAGCGCAATAACTGTCATAATTTGAGAGATTTTACTTTACCGGAAAGGTATTGCTCCTGGAGAAAATAAATTCAGCTTAATGATTCGAAAGTTTCATTTTATACAAACTTAGTATTTTCAGGTTTAAAGTTCATATAACGAGTATTGACCTGGGAGGCCTTCATGATAATGGATGCCTCTTTTTGTAATGAGAAAATCAGTCTATAAGCAACGAAATAAAATAGGTATTAGTGCCTAATTAAGAGGTGATCCAGTTAAATATACTTATTATAAATTTAAGCTTCAAAGGTAAAGTAATTATATTTATATAATATATCGTTTTCTTATATACTGCTTTGTACGTATCTGTTTTACAGTAAATCTACATATAAAGCAGTCTTTTTTGACGGAAAAATAGTTATTACGCTCTTAATCTGTGTAAAAAAATGTCGAATAATGACTAGTTTTGTATTTTTTCATTTTTATGGGGGTAAACGGTTGAATTTTTTAAATTATTTAAATATTATGGTCACTACACGTTCTACAAAATCCATATCGTGGGAGAGGAGGAAAGTCAAAACAAAAATGTGAACAAAAAATAGGAGGGTTTTTATTTTGAGGAGAGAAAACCAGAGAAAATTCCGCGTTCAATTTTCGATCGTGATGGCGATGATGCTTGTATTTACGCCTTTTGCCAGTCTTTCGGCGAATGCGCAGGGGGATGCTGAATCGGACACCTTCACGACATTTAAGGATGAGAATCTCCAGACTGCTGAAGAGAAAGTTGATTCGGCAGTAATGGATTTGTTTGAAGAAGAAGAGTACGTGAGTGTACTCATCGAGATGAACGAACAGGTTGATACAAACGCTGTCGTTCAGAATCTTGACCTAAACACAGCCACGAGTGACTACCAGGAAAAACAATCGAAGCGTTATGCCGTTTTTGATGCGCTTCACTCCACCGCAGAAAGAACACAGGCACCACTACTTAACTCCCTTGAACAGGCACAGAATGACGGACTCGTACAGGATTTCGAAAGCTTTTACATTATGAACTACGTGCATGCTGAAGTTTCTCAGGAATACTTAGAAGAGCTAAAGCATCGTCCTGAAGTAGCGAGCATTCGTGAAAATGGATGGATCGAAATTGATCTTCCGGAACAGGAAGACCTGCCGGAAGTACAGAATGATGACAATGTAGAATGGAACATTGATCAAGTTCAGGCTGTTGATGCATGGTCCTTTGGTTTTGAAGGCGCCGGAATCACAGTAGGGGTCATTGATACAGGTGTTCAATGGGATCACGATGCACTCATTGAAAACTTCCGCGGCTACAATCCTGAAGACCCGGATAACCCTGACGCATATGGAAACTGGCTTGACCGGACAGGGAATGCTGAACTTCCTGAAGATATCATTGACCATGGTACTCACGTAACCGGAACAGTTCTTGGTCAGGATGCCGCACAGGAGAATATCATTGGTGTAGCACCTGAAGCACAATGGATTGCCGCACGTGCGTTCACCGCATTTGGCGGATCTGAAGCTGATCTTCTCGCTTCTGGTGAGTACATGCTCGCTCCGGAAGACAACCCGGATCTGGCACCGGATATCGTGCAGAATTCCTGGGGAGGCCAGCCTGGTGTAGATGACTGGTACCAACCGATTGTACAGGCTTGGAGAGATGCAGGACAGCTGCCTGTATTTTCAGCAGGGAACTCAGGCCCTGGTGCGGAAACAGTCACACCTCCTGCCAATTATCCGGAAAGCTACGCAGTAGCTGCGACGGATATTGACAACGAGGTTGCAAGCTTTTCCAGCCGTGGACCTTCCAACATGGATGGGGATGACCAGAAGCCGAACATCTCCGCGCCTGGTGTAAACATTCGTTCTTCCGTACCAGGTAATGGATATGAAGGCGGTTTTAACGGAACATCCATGGCAGCACCGCATATCGCAGGTACAGCAGCAATCCTGCTCTCCATTGATGCGGGACTGAGCCCGGATGATATTGAAGACATTCTTGATGAAACAGCTACACCACTTACAGATGACCAGTACACAGAAGTACCGAACGATGGTTACGGTGTCGGACTTCTGAATGTGTATGATGCAGTAGCGATGGTTTCTGATGGTGTTGGTACAATTGAAGGACACGTTCTTCAGGAAGGTTCTGATGACGAGGCTCCTGAAATTGAGCACAGCCCGATTACAGAAACATATGCAGGACTTGATGTACCTGTAACAGCTCACATTACTGATAATGTTGCAGTGACTGAGGCGATGATTCGTGTAAGTCATGAAGATCATGATTACGACGTTAATATTCCAATGGAACTTGTAGACGGTGACCATACAGATGGGGAATACCGCGGTTATATTCCTTGGAATTTCGTCCAGGAACCAGGATTTGAATATCGTATTATTGCTCACGATTTCGGTAACAACGCATCTTCAACCGATGATTTCTGGGTTGATGTTGAATTCGGTGTTGAGCCGGATGAGTATACAGAAGATTTCGAGAACTATCCGAACGGATGGACACTCGAAGGCGACTGGGAGTGGGGTTCTCCTGAAGCCGGACCTGAACCGGTAATCGGAGAGAATCTTGTCGGAACAAACCTTGAGGGGAACTATTCCGATAATCAGGCATCACTTGCGATGCTTCCGCCACTTGACCTTCGTGATTCAGACGAAGCTTCTGTAAGACTTAACCACTGGTACGATATTGAAGACGGATTCGATCTTGGGGCAGTAGCCGTAAGTAATGACTACGGTGAAAACTGGGATCTTGTAGACATCTTTACAGGCCAGGATCAGGAATGGAGAAATCTATTTGTCGATCTTGACAGCTATGTGGGCAGCGAAGACCCTGTTCTTGTAGCATTTGAGTTTATAACCGATGTGGATACAAACTATCTTGGATGGTACCTTGATAACGTGAACCTTATTGGAGAAGATGACGAAGCGCCAAGCGTACCTGAAAATCTTTCTGCAGAGCAGTCTGCTGTAGGCGTTTCCCTATCGTGGGATGCTTCGCCGGAAGTTGACACTGCAGGTTACAACGTTTACCGTTCCGAATCAGCAGACGGTGAATTCGAACACATTGGCGACACTTCTGCAACAGCATTTAACGATACAGATACAGAAGGCGGAACAGAGTACTTTTACTATGTAACAGCCTTTGATTTCAGCGGAAACGAAAGTGACGGATCCAACGTTGCTTCTGCTGAAGCGCCTCATGTTGTTGTGGCTTACTACAGCGACTTCAACGAAGATGAAGGCGGATTTACCACTGACGGCGAAAACAACAGCTGGGAGTGGGGCGAGCCGACATCCGGACCGGGTGAAGCCTACGTTGGAGACAACCTTTGGGCAACTGGTCTTGGTGGAGACTACAACAACAGTGAAGACAGCTATATTGAAAGTCCGGAGATCGAGCTCGGCGATGAGCTGAATTCAGCAACTCTTCACTTTGCACACTGGAAAGACATTGAAGACGGCTGGGACTACGCTTATCTTCAGGTATCCAATGACGGCGGAGACAGCTGGACTGACTACGCTGAATATACAGGAAACCTTGAAGAATGGCAGGAAGGGGAGTTCGCCCTTGATCAGTACATCGGCGATACTGTCCAGATCCGTTTCGCACTTGACACGGATTCCATCATCACGGATGCCGGCTGGTATATCGATGATGTGATGGTTCTTGCTACAGCGGATGAAGTGGACTACACTCCTGAAACAGCACCAATTGAGCGCACAACTGTCGATACTGACCGTGAGCGTTCAGAAGCAGATGCATTCAGCTTTAATCTTCAAAAGGATCTGAGCGAATACAATGCCGAAAAAGTTTACGCAAATCAGATTGTGGATGAAGAAAGCGGCCTTCCGCTTGACGCAACAGTAACCGCCCTTGAAAGCGGACGTACGGTAAACACGAATCCTATGGACGGTTCCTACACGATGAGCCATCCTCCAACAGATGAAGGTGAAACACTAACCCTTCAGGCTGATGCTTACGGTTTCTATCCTGAAACAGCAGAAGTCTCTGTTGAAGCAGATGAAACAACGTATCAGGATTTCCTTCTTGATCCAATGGCCACTGGCGTAATCGACGGAACAGTTGTTGATGAGCGTACAGGTGAAGCCATTGAAGGTGCGACTGCACGTGTGCTTGAGGACTACAACCTCGACACTGATGTTACAGGCGCTGACGGAGACTTTACAATTGAAGATGTTATCTACGGTGAATACACACTTCGTGTTACTGCAGATGACTACCATCCTGCAGAAGTTCATGTAGAGGTGGAAGGCGATGAAGTTACGCACGTAACTGTTGAAATGAGACCATTTATCGGTTTCGATGATGAAATCGCCTACGATAACGGCGAAGCGGAAAATGCCCTCGTTCTTAACGATGCCGGAAACGGTATGGGTGTACGCTTTACTCCGGAAGGATCCACAGAAGTACGCGGTGCAACCATGTACATCTGGGGTGAGGATTTCCCAGAGCCTGGCGGCGATCATACTCAGGTAGCCGTTTATGAAACCGACAGCAATGGGAACCCGACGGATATGGCAGTCGGACCGATCGACGTTGAAGTTGAGCGCGGCGGCTGGAACTACGTTGACTTTGGTGACGAAAGCTTTGTCACTGAAAACGATTTCCTGATCACGACGATCCAGACGGAAATCGGGGAACTCTCACCGGCTGTCGGTACCGATGAAGAACAGCCGAATGCTGAGCGCTCCTATGTATACCTTGGCGGATCTTTTGACCAGGAATCTGACTTTGGCAACTTCATGATCCGTGCCAACGTTGCGTACTCTCTTGATGCACCTGTCATTGAGACACCTGAAGATGGTACGTTCACATCTGAAGACAGCATCGAAGTAATTGGTCAGGTAGATACTGAAAGTGAAGTAACGATTTACAATAACGAAGACACTGCAGCCGTTGTGGAAACAGATGAAGACGGTAACTTTGCAGCCGATGTGAGTCTTGAAGAAGGCCACAACTCCATCTACGCGGAAGCAACGGTTGAAGACGGAACGTCTGATCCTTCAGAGCCGGTAACGGTCATCAAGGATACTGTCGATCCTGTTATCGATCTTGAAACTCCTTACGATGGCATGGAAACAAGCGATGAAGTGATTACGGTAAGCGGAACAATCACAGACGAAAACTTCTCTCATGCAACCGTGAACGGGGAAGAAGTTGAAGTAAGCGAAGATGGATCGTTCTCAACAAGGGAGATCCTTGAAGAAGGAGAAAACACGATTACTATTGAAGCGACCGACCTTGCTGGTAACACAGCAGTGAAAGAAGTAACTGTCTACGTTGATCTTACAGCACCTTCCATTGAAGATGTGCAGCCTGACAGTGACGTAACTGTTGAGCCTGGAGAGGACGTAACAGTCTCCTTTAACAGTGACACTGAAGGCGGAGAAGCGAGCTTTGTTGTAACTGTACCAAGTGCCGGGGACACGAATAATGACCACCGTGTAACAATGGAGGAAACAGAGCCGGGTCATTACTCAGGTACCTGGACAGCACCGGATGCAAGCTTTGAAGACGGTGTAGTGGAAATTACACTTGAAGACACAGTTGGAAATACGAGCACGGCCTATGCAGAAGGTACTGTAACAGTTGGTGAAGCTGCTGATCCTGTTGTAGACAGACTGTTTGGTGACACTCGTTACGAGACCGCTGTTGAAATCAGTCAGGCCTGGGATGCATCGGATGTGGTTGTTCTGACAAACAACGCAGCTTATGCAGACGCACTTGCTGGTGTACCACTTGCACACCATTATGATGCACCAATGCTTCTTACAAACGGTTCAGCTCTTACTGATGTAACAGCTGATGAGCTTGACCGTCTTGATGCAGACCGTGTCATTGTACTTGGAGGCGCAAACGTGATTGAAGACAGTGTAGTTGCTGATCTTGAATCTCATGGCCTTCATGTAGACCGCATTGCCGGTGACAACCGTTACGATACTTCCTACGAAATTGCAAGCTACCTGAACACGCAGTTTGATGTAGACAGTGCGGTTGTAGCGAACGGACAGGACTTCCCGGATGCCCTGAGTGTTGCATCTTATGCAGCTCAGCACGGAATGCCGGTTCTATTGACTGGATCTGATTCCCTGTCTGCTCCAGCAGCACAGGCACTCACATCACTTGATGTGGAAGATGCACTTGTCGTCGGTGGCTATACTGTCATCGATGAAGACGTACAAAATCAGGTAGAGGCTCTAGGTGTGAACAGCCAACGTCTCGGCGGTGAGAACCGTTTTGAAACCAACATCGCTGTAACGGAGCACTTCGCTCCTGAAACGGATCATATGTATGTTGCAACAGGTCTGAATTTTGCAGATGCCCTTACTGGCGCAGCTCTTGCGGCTCAGAACGACAGCGGTATCCTGCTTACAGGATCTTCTGTTCATGCTCCGGTTGCAGATTACATTTCCGGTTCTGATTTGAATCACCTTACGATCTTCGGTGGACCAAGCGCGGTCAGCTCAGAGATCGAATCAGATCTTTACCAGCTTCTTCAGTAATTATCAGAAGATGCACAAAAAGTCACGGGCCCTGGTGGGTCCGTGACTTTTTTGCTGCTGTTTTTGCCGGGCTATAGGAAACGTGCAAAAAGAACCTGAAAAAATACGACAACAAGCGTATGAAATATACGCCGACTCCTGCGGGAGGAAAAGCGCAGATGAGACCCCGCATTGCGAAGCACGCGGAGGCTCAGCCGCTTCCCGCGGAAAGCGGCGTATATTTCAGAAGCGATATACGCGAATTGCATAATTTTGTTCGGATTTCTGTCTGTACAATTCCTTATGTCCCGCCCTATAACAGTTGAAGAGATTATTCATCAGAGACTTTAATCAGCTGTTTACCGAGATTTTTACCTTCAAAGAGACCAAGAAAGGCATCAGGAATAGAGTCGAACCCTTCATTTATTGTTTCTTCATATACTAGTCTCCCTTCCTGCAGCCACGTGCCGAGCTTCTGTGCTCCTGTCTGAAATTCATCAGCATAATCTGACACGATAAAGCCCTGAACACGGAGTCGCGATTTCACAATGAAAGGATGAATTCGCGGACCATAATCATCACCGGATTTGTTATAGGAGGAGATGGCCCCGCACTGAGGAATACGTCCGAAGTCGTTCATGAGCGGATAAACGGCCTCTGAGATTGTCCCGCCCGTATTATCAAAGTACACGTCAATGCCTTCGGGACAGGCTTCCTTCAAGGACTGGTGAAGGTTTTTCTCTGTTTTGTAATTGACTGCTTTATCAAACCCGGCTGTTTCGGTAAGGTAGCGGGTCTTTTCGTCCGTGCCGGCAATCCCGATCACTCTGGCGCCGTGGAGCTTTGCAATCTGTCCAGCAATCATGCCCACTGCACCTGCAGCACCGGAGACAACAGCCGTCTCCCCTTCTTTAGGCAGGCCGATTTTGGTCATCCCAAAATAAGCCGTCAGCCCCGGCATACCAAGAGTCCCGAGATAGGCGGTGAGTGGGGCGGAATCCGGGTCTATTTTGCGGAGGTTGTGTTCATCGGCTGCATTATATTCCTGCCATCCCAGGTGGCCTGTAACATAGTCGCCTTCAGAAAAGCGGGTACTGGTGGATGAAACGACTTTTCCAACGATTCCTCCGTCAATCACTTCACCAAGTTTAAATGGAGGAACGTAGGATTTGGTATCTTCCATTCTGCCTCTCATATACGGATCAACCGACACGTAAATTGTACGGACGAGAACCTGGTTGTGCTTAATAGAAGGAATCGGCCCATCCTCCAGCTTAAAATGTTCGTGACCGGGCATCCCTTCAGGACGTTTGTGAAGCAGAATACGCTTTTGCATTTCCATGTAAAAACCTCCCTGATTTATGATCGTTACGGGGTCATTATAAAGAACCGGGAGTTATGAATGCGAACGATCTGCCTGAGCGGTTTTGAATAAACAGGAAAAGGAATACTGGAAAAAAGGAGGATGAACAATGATGAAGAAATGCAGTTTTTTTATAGATTGGCGCGTTTTTAATAATGACAAATCGAGCAACGGACGGCAGATAAATAGGGTTAAGGTAACAATGATCCTCGCAGCGGGACTGTTTCTGTCAGGGTGCGAATCAGAGGAAACAGGAGAACAGGGTGACGGAGGAGACTCCCGTGAAGAGATAACCGGGGAAACAATCGCTGAGAACCTGGATGTGCCATGGAATATCGCTCAAACAAATGGCACTTTTTATATAACAGAGAGGGACGGGATGATTGCAGAAATTGATTCGGCCGGAGATATACAGAGAGAACCTGTCAAAACGGAGGAAGCGATTCTCTCAAGAGGAGAAGGGGGACTTCTCGGCATGGTGATGAAAGAGGATTTCGCTGATAACGGGGAAGCAATAGTTTACCATACTTATGAGGCGGAAGATGGAAGCATCATGAACCGGATTGTGACAGTGCAGAAAGAGGAAGGGGAATGGAGCGAAACCGGTGTTCTGCTTGATGAAATACCAGGTGCGGCTATCCATAACGGAGGACGCCTGGAGATCGGTCCTGATGGGTATTTGTATGCTGCCACAGGTGATGCGGACGAGCCGGACTGGAGTCAGAATCGTGATAATCATGCAGGAGCGATTCTCCGGATGACGCTTGATGGGGAAATTCCTGGAGATAATCCCTTTCCCGATTCCTATATATATTCCTACGGGCACCGAAATCCTCAGGGAATGACCTGGCTTGATGACGTAATGTACAGTACTGAACATGGTCCTGTGGCACAGGATGAAATTAACGTTATTGAACCTGGGCGTAATTATGGATGGCCGGTCATCAGCGGGGACGAAACGGAAGAAGGAATGGAGACACCGCTGGTTCATTCCGGGCAGGATACGTGGGCCCCTTCCGGTATGACCATTTTTGAGGGCAGGATCCTTTTTGCCGGGCTGAGGGGAGAGGCGCTGTATGAACTGGATCCTGAAGAGGAAGGAATATCATTGGTTTATGATGGAGCGGGAAGAATCCGGGATGTATGGAGTGATGGGGAGTATCTGTATGCGATTACGAGTAATACAGACGGCAGAGGAGATCCTGTTGAAGGAGATGACCGGCTGATTCGGCTGACTGTTAATCAATAGGCCCCCTTCAATTTTGCTGATCTGGTATTTATGGCAGTGTATAAACACAAACAAAAAAGCAGAGGCTCAATGAGTCTCTGCGTGAAATTTGGGGAAACTTAATGAGTGGTATTGAGTGGCGGCGAAGTGTTTCATCTCTTTCCAGCATGTGAAGTCAGTATGACAGGCAACATACCTTGACCAGAGGGGACATTTGTCAATTTCACTCTGGGCTTTGGCCGTAAGAAGACAAATATTACTGGCCTCAACCATATCATCAAAGTTCTGGAACTCTGTATATTTTTGCATAAAAGCTTCATTAAAAAGGTCTTCAAGGAACACGGGCTCTCTTTTTTTGATAAGCGCAGTTCTTCTTTTGACTTTCATCACGGCAGTCCCCCGGTTTTAGGTTTTCGTCCTATTGGAATTATAGACAGCCTGTGGTGATTTTATGCTTTGCCTGTTCTTTTTCTGTCCCTTTAGACCCATACCCGGGTGGGCAAATCGTAAACCTGTTTTCAGAAATAGACTGTTTTTGTATATTTTTGTCGAATCAAAATAGGCTATAAATGCATGGCCTCATTTTTTTCTGCGGACCCTTCCGTGAGGTATCTGGCGTACTTGAGCAGATTCCCTGCATTTTCCTTTAACCCATCCTGGCCGTATGATTTTTCAAACGACACCTTTGCACTTTTGGAATTAGCCTCGATTAACCAGATCCGTCCTTTATTATCAATTCCAAAATCAATACCGATCTCGCCAAAGTTACCGTATGCCTCTTCGAGTGAAAAGTATATTGTTTTGAGAAAAGCCTCAATTTCATCTACGACTTCTTTTACTTTTTTCTCTGAATAGCCAAGTTCAGATTCGAAAAATATTTCTGCCGGCATCGCTGTGGAGTGAACAGTAATAGGAGAGCGCTTCAATCCCACTCTTGCTGCAATTCCGCCTATGGTGATCTGTTCACCGGTTCTTTGTACTTCTGCTCTAAAATCCACATTGCATCCATTTAAAGTTATTAAATCAATAGCTTGCTGTGCTATAAACTTCTTTTTCTTAAAAAATTGGCTGAGAGGCCTCTTCAGTTTATTCATATTTGAAACCGACCGGTTCCGCAGGCGGCTTCGGAAATGGCTAAATTCAAATGATCGTGAGTTGCGGTACTGTACTTTAACAACTCCTTTTCCAAGGCTGCTGTGCACTTTCTTCAGATAAACGGTTTTGTATTTTAACAGAAACCTGCGGATATCGTTAAATGAATGTACGTTAATAGTAGGGGGAAGGTAGGGTGCAGCCTTTTCTATTCCCTGGAGCTTTTTATAGGTATCATATTTATCGAAACTTGCCTGGTTGTTGATGGATGGTATCCCCTTACCTTTAAACCCTCGTCTAACTTTTGTGACCAGTCCGTTCCTTGTATAAATTCTTTCATAGACGACTGTGGGGAGTGGAGAATCCATTAATTTCCATTTTTTTGCTTGAATGTCATAATATAGAGCGTTTTTAATTATATTTTCTCCCATGACTACGTCTTCCGGACTGAAGAAAATAACGGTGTCGCCAGCCTTGGCTGCTTCTGAAGCAAGCAGTTCCATAAAGCGGTATCTTTTATGATCCTTAACTTTTCTTTTCAGTATCATTTTGTGTGCATTGGATAAAAATACACCGAGTCTTACAGGAGCTGATTGTTCTTCGGTTCCCTGCATAAAAAAACTCCTTTCCCGAACATCTATTTCATACATATGTTCATGACTACTCATCGGTCACTATGCGTTGTTTCAAGTAAGGTAAACAGGGTATCTTAATGAAAACGGAAGCAATTAACCTGGTGATTTTCCGGACTAGCAGCAGGCGGTGTTTTGGACATGGTGGAACTCATACTTGAATTTCTAAGGGAACTGGGCTTTGCAGGACTGTTTATCGGAATCGTTGTGGAGGCATTATCGGTGCCTTTCCCTGCAGCTCTCTTTGTTCTTGTTTATGGATACATACTTAATCCTTCCCCTGGGGAGATTGTTCTTCTTGCACTGGGCAGTGCAGTGGTTTATACCACATTCAGTTACGTTCCTTACTTTTTGAGTATTAAGTTTGAGCCGTCCATCAGGAGAAATGTGAGCAGGGAGAAAGTAAAAGTTGCAGAAGGCTGGATTCGGAGATATGGAGAGTGGATGATCGCTGCCGGGCGTTTCCTGGGAATGGGGTATATCGCCTATATTGCCGGATTCAGCAGCATACGTCCATTAGCGTTCGGTCTGTATACATTTGCAGGCTTTTTCCCTCTGTCACTTCTGATGTTCTATCTCGGTACTCTTGGCAATCTGGAATTTATGGCAGATACATTCCAGAATGCCCAGTGGTTCATCTTCAGTGTGCTCGCGGTGCTGATTACGGTTTACCTCGGCTATCGTGTGCTGCGAAAAAAAGGGCTCATTCCAACTGGAAAAAAAGAAGAACCGCGGGTACGGAGAAGAACCCGAAAAGAGGGAAGGTGAAACCATGCCGTATTTCAGAGTAATCCTGACAGCAATTGCAAAGATGCTCAGTAAAGTGTTCAGTATGGCCACGCTCACATTCTTTGGGAGAATCCCCTCAAGGGATAATTCCAAGGTGAGTCTAATGGGCCTTCTGTCTCTTTACTGGCTATATATATTTATTTCTGTTTTATTTCCGGATCTTGCGGAAATGTTTATTCCGTTTATACCGGATGACGACACGATCATCCGTATTACGTCCATCGTGATCTTTATTCTCCTGCCCCTTGCAGTTGGATTTATATCTACAAGAATGGAAAACAGAAGCGAAAATGGTTCTGTAGTCAAACAGACGCTCATGGGCTATCCTTATGCCCTGACACTTGGGACTCTCGCTTCCCTTCTGATCGTTATCATTCCTCTCATGAAGCTTCCGAAACTTCTGAAGATGCATGAGCAGACACAGTTTGCCATTATGATTCGAAAAGGGAAGTATGACGATGTTCTGGCGGAACTGAAAGAAATTCTGGATAGCCACGGGATCGAAGCAGACGTTCATTCGCCAAACCGGTTTATCTGGACATGTTTTATCACGCTTGCCTATGTACTGGAGAGCATTTATAACAAAAAACTTGCGAAAAGAATGAAGTACATCTCCGTAAATGTAGATGGTGAGGATGTAGAAATTACGCTGCATGCAACCGATATTTCCATGATTGGGCCAAGAAAGCAGGTCTATTTTCTAAAGCACCTTCTGTCAGAGGAACTTGAACCTGAAAACATTTTTTTTACGTGGGACGAATCAGTGCAGGAAGTTGAGGAGAAAATCTGCAGCCTTAAGAAGCGGCTTTATGAAGGAAAGGACATCAGCCATTCCGAAATTACGGAACTCACAGATAACCTGCGTACGAGACCGCTAACCAATGAAGACTGGAATGCCGTAAGACGGCAGATCTATAAGCTGGAACGGGATTATTTCAAGATGAAAGTGCCGGAGCAGAAAGGGGACTGATCGGTGAAGCAATACCCGCGGGAAGCGTCCGCCGGCAGGGTAATAAAAACAACAATCTTTACGAAAAGAGCGTTATAAAAGAAAGCCGGTTCCAGGAAGGAACCGGCTGGTTTAACTATAGATAATTACTCGTCGCCTTCTTCGTCTTCTTCAGCGTCAAGCTCTTCTTCGTCTTCTTCAAGATCATCTTCAGCGTCGATCTCTTCGTCATCTTCTTCAAGATCGTCTTCAGTGTCAACCTCAGCATCGTCGCCTTCAGCGTCGTCTACTTCAGTTTCTTCTGTATCCTGCTCAAGTTCTGTTTCAGTATCAGTGTCCTCGTCGCCACATGCTGCGAGTACGCTTAGTGCAAGAACGCTTGCCATAGTAAGTTTCATGTACTTTTTCATTTGGTGTTACCCCCTAAAAGTCATTGTGTGTGTTACAAACAGAATCGTACACCGCCCGAGAGTGTTTAACAATAGAGATTGGACATTTTTTACTTTTTCCCACATGAGTCAGTATTTGTTTGAGAATGTGTGGTCATTTTACACAATGTCGTTTCAAGGTTTTTTTACGCCTGGTTGTTTCAGGTTTGATTTGCCACGTCAGGGAAATCATTATACTATTAGGATAAGTGGAGTAGAAATGAAGGTGGGTTAACAATGCAGTATTCTGATGATATGAAGAATCGCCTGAAAAGAGTGGAAGGACAGGTTCGCGGCGTTCTTAGAATGATGGAAGAGGAAAAAGACTGCCGGGATGTAATTACCCAGATGTCGGCTGTCCGAACAGCCGTTGACCGGGCTACGGCCTATGTTGTAGCGAAAAACCTGGAACAGTGCCTCCGTGAAAACACAGAGACTGAGGACGAGCGTGAAGCTATGATTGAAGAAGCAATTAAAATGCTCGTAAAGAGCCGCTAAAAAATGAAGGGTGTGCCTGCTGTAAAAATGCGGGCACACCTTTTTAATTTTATTTATTATTCAGGCTTTGCTTTTCTAAGTCTGCCTGCCGAGATCAGAAAGACAGGGAGAGGAATCAGGACCCATGCGAGACTTTTGACCATACTGTTTGCAGCATACGCACGCTGGTTATCAAGGTAGGTATCTCGTTCCAGTTGGAAGCGGGCACGAAGGTCTTCTTCGGACACTTCTTCAGCAAATCCTTCCTTCACATTGTGCGCATGATTCTGAGCATAGCTTTCATAGGTGTCATAGTATGGACCGGGTACGAAATAATCACTTGCACTCATAATAACAGCGACACTGCCCCCAATCATCATAACCAGCGTCACAAGCATTACTGCGTAGAGATAAACATTACGTACCATCCGGGAACGCCCCTCTCCGATATGTGGTTTTTCTTTCATAATACAAGATATGCGGTCTGGCGGGAATCAAGACTCAGTTCAGGAACAGGAAATATTTTTCGACATTGGCTTGTCTTCATAAGAAAATCCCCGTCTATTATAAGTCGGGGATTTTTGAAGGCTACTGGGCCGGCGTCATATGACGCTGGCTCTGATCGAACGTAAATCCTTCTCCTGACACTTCTTTCACATCGTTTATTGAAACAAAGGCATACGGATCAATCTCATCAATGATTGATTTCAGCTGAACAAGTTCGTTTCGGTTGACCACGCAGTACATAATATCCCGGTTGTCGCGGGTAAAGCTTCCGCGTCCGGTCAGAACAGTTGAGCCCCGGGACATCCGCTTGATCACTTCATCGGAAATTTCCTCCGTTTTATCTGAAATAATCATCGTCGACTTCGCAGCGCTTGCTCCTTCAATTATAAAATCAATCACGCGGCTGGTAACGAACACCGTGACGAGTGTATACATCGCCATCGTAGTGTTCAAATGAATGAGGGAAACTGATATGACAAACGCGTCAAACGTGAACATAAATCTGCCGAGACTCATGCCTGTGTATTTATTTGCAAGCCGCGCGAGAATATCAGCACCACCTGTCGTCCCGCCTGCCCGGAAAATCAGCCCGAGTCCGGCTCCTGTAAAGACTCCGGCAAAGATGGACACGAGTATCATGTCATCCTGAAGTGGAAGCTGGGTGACCGGATAAAGTTCAAACAGACGGAGGGAAGCAGAGAGGGCGATTGTTCCAATAATGCTGTAAATGAGCATCACGCGTCCCAGGAGCTTATATCCGATTATAAACAGCGGAATGTTTAAAAGCAGGTTGGAGAGAGAGGGCTCGATGGCAAAAAGGTAGTAAAACAGAAGCGTAATCCCGGTAAACCCTCCATGAGCCAGTCCATTCTGCAAATTAAAATGAATAATACCAAAACCAAACAGCAGCGTACCAAAAAGAATAATCAGGATTCCTTTCAGCCGGATTCCTTCAAAAACATCAAAAAGACGAGTCATAGAGAGAATACCTCCTTTATTTTATGCTGAGCCCTGAATTTGCTCTGATTTAAGACTTTTTGAAGTATAACACAGGGGTATAACCAACCCAACACCTGGCACGGCGGTTTTTTGAAGTGTTTATTTTCCGAAAACCGTAACCGTTTTCTTTCTCAAAAAGGTCTTGTGTGACTGGTTGTGATCGTTTTTGAAAAAATCCAATTGTATTTGAATGAAAATGATTGATTTTAAAAATTGGAGCGGTTACAATAAGCCTAAGGTTAGAAAAGGACGTGACATTATGCTTACTTTCGAACGGCACGAGAAGATACTTGCACTTCTGAATCAGTCAAAAACGGTCAAGCTTACGGAGCTGACAGAAGCAACCGGTGCATCAGAATCCACGATCCGCCGTGATTTAACGGATCTTGAACAGCAGAGAAAATTAAAGCGGGTTCATGGCGGGGCCTCTGTCCTGACAGGCAGACGCGAGGAGCCTTCCCTGCAGGAAAAATCACTGAAGGACCAGGATGAAAAGTCAGCACTTGGTCGGGCAGCTGCTGATTTGATCAACGACAACGAAACCGTGTTTATTGATGCAGGATCAACAACAGCAGCGATCATTCCTTTCATACAGGACAGAAATATTACAGTGGTGACAAACGGCTTGAACATCATTTCGGCGCTTGCGGGAACAGGTGTGAAAACTTACGTTCTTGGCGGTCAGGTGAAGGGAGGCACATACGCCTTTGTAGGTGCCGGAGCGCTGAATTCGATTCAGGCATACCAATTTGACAAAGCATTCCTCGGGATGAACGGTGTGGACCCGGTATTCGGCTATTCAACACCTGACCCGGAAGAAGCGATGATCAAACGTCAGGCGCTGGCACATTCTGGTGAAGGCTATGTGCTTGCCGACCATACCAAGCTTGGTGACACAGCTTTTTCAAAAGTTGCCGGACTCAGAGAAGCCGTGCTCATTACTTCAGATAAAAGCAGTGAATCCATTATTGAAGATATTGAGAAACAAACGAACGTACAGGTGGTGAAAACAACATGATTTACACAGTCACATTAAATCCATCTGCAGATTATTTTATGGACGTTCCGGATTTTGAAACAGGAAGAACGAACCGGGCGGCAGAGACTCAGGTTGTGCCCGGAGGAAAAGGGATTAACGTTTCCAGAGTTCTGACGCGCCTGGAAGTCAAAACGAAAGCCATCGGTTTTCTGGCCGGTTTTACCGGAACATTTATTGAAAACACGCTTAAAGAGGAAAACCTGGATACCTCCTTTGTGTATACAGAGGGAATGACGCGGATCAATGTGAAGCTGAAAGCGGGAAGTGAAACAGAGATAAACGGTACGGGATGCCGTATCACTGATCGTGATCAGGAAGAACTCTTTGGAAAACTGGGAGAACTGAACGGGAATGATTATCTGGTTCTTGCAGGCAGTCTCCCTGATGGGGCAGACAAGGGCATTTACAGGAAAGCAGTGGAACTTGCGAACCGGTCTAAGACGAAAGCCATAGTGGATACGGTTGGACTGCCATTAACAGAAGCGCTTAAAGCCGGACCATATTTAATCAAACCGAACGAAGCAGAGTTAAGTGACTTTGCCGGCAGGGAACTGTCGGGCCTGGATGATGTCAGAAAAGCCGCTGAATCGGCTGTACAGGCTGGAGCTGAAAATGTCCTGGTGTCGCTTGGAAGCAGAGGGGCTTTACTTGTTAACAGGAATCATGTGCTTTCAGCCCGGCCTCCAGAAGGTACTCTGGTTAATTCAGTCGGAGCGGGTGATTCCATGGTAGCCGGTTTCCTCTACGGAGAAACGCTGGGACTGCCCCTTAAGGACTGTTTTGCCTACAGCGTGGCTTCAGGAAGTGCTACGGCATTTTCACAGGGATTCTGTCATAAAGAACAAGTTGAAACACTCGTAAAAAGAGTGATTGTAAAACACGAAAGCGGGGAGGAAGAATAATGAGAATCACAGAGTTACTCACACAGGATACTGTCCTTCTTGACCTCAAAGCATCAGCTAAAGAAGCCGTTATTGATGAAATGGCCGAAAAGCTGGACCGTGCCGGTAAATTGGCAGACCTGAAGCTGTTCAAGAAAGCGATCAGGGAAAGAGAGTCGCAGAGTTCCACCGGAATTGGTGAAGGTGTGGCCATTCCACACGCAAAAACCAAGGCAGTAAAAGAGCCGGCAATCGCGTTTGCCCGTTCTGCGGAGGGTGTGGATTACGAGGCGATCGACGGACAGAACAGTCATCTGTTCTTTATGATTGCGGCTTCAGAGGGAGCCAACAATGAGCATTTGCAGGCTCTCTCCCGCCTGTCCACTCTGCTTATGGACGAGGACTTTCGTCAGACATTAATGGAAGCGGATTCAGTCGAAGAAGTGCTTCGTGCCGTTGATGAAAAAGAGAAAGAAAAGCTTGGCGCCGAAGACGAGGACAGAGCAGCCAGGAAGGGGGACACATCCGGGAAACCGTTTGTGGTTGCTGTCACCGGGTGCCCGACCGGAATCGCCCATACGTACATGGCAGCGGATGGCCTGAAGGCTAAAGCAAAACAGATGAATATTGATATAAAAGTGGAAACAAACGGATCTGACGGTGTTCGCAGCCGGCTCACGCAGGAAGAGATCGAACGGGCTGATGGTGTCATTATCGCGGCGGATACGAAGATAGAAAAGGAGCGGTTTGCCGGAAAAAGGCTGGTGGATGCGCCTGTTAAAGACGGCATCCGTAAACCGGAGGATCTGCTTAATAAAGCTGTCGGGGGGAACGCACCTGTATACAAAGGGGACGGAAGTACCGGAGCCTCTTCAGGGGATGGACAGGAAGACAGGCGCCCCGGTTTTTACCGCCACCTGATGAACGGGGTTTCCAACATGCTGCCATTCGTTGTGGCAGGCGGGATTTTGATTGCCCTCAGTTTTGTTTTTAATGAGCCTGGTGCAGAAGAAACTCACTGGTTTGGAGATATTCTCAACATGATCGGCGCAGAATACGGCTTTTATCTTATGATCCCGGTTCTTTCCGCATTCATTGCAAGAAGTATCGCTGACCGTCCTGGATTTGCTGCCGGTATGATCGGCGGTTTAATGGCGGTAAACTTTGAGGCAGGTTTCCTGGGCGGTATTATTGCCGGTTTCCTTGCCGGTTATCTCGTACTGCTCTTCAGACGAGTATTTGCTTTTATCCCGCCGTCACTTGACGGAATCCGCACGATTCTGATTCTCCCGCTGTTCGGGGTATTCTTTACCGGGCTGATCATGTTTTACCTTGTTACACCGCTCAATGCCTTCTCGCGGGGAATTGAAGGCTGGCTGGGCGGACTCGGGACCGGAAATATTGTACTGATGGGGATCCTTCTCGGGGCTATGATGGCTGTTGATATGGGAGGCCCGATTAACAAAGCTGCATTTACTTTTGGACTTGCCATGATTGAAGCAGGGAACTACGCACCGCATGCGGCCATTATGGCAGCAGGGATGGTTCCGCCGCTCGGAATTGCCATTGCGACAACTTTCTTTAAGTCCAAATTTACCCGTCAGGAACAGGATGCCGGAAAATCAAACTATGTTCTCGGTGCATCCTTTATAACAGAAGGAGCCATACCATTTGCTGCTGCAGATCCGGGACGTGTGATTCCGTCAATCATTACAGGCTCTGCTATCGCCGGAGGTCTGGCCATGCTCTTCGGGGCTGCGACACAGGCTCCGCACGGGGGACTGTTTGTGCTCCTGCTTGTGGATAATTGGGCGCTCTATCTGATTGCCATTCTGACAGGTGCTGCCGTAACCGCCCTGATGCTCGGGTTCTGGAAAAAGCCCGTTCAAAGTGCAGCAGATCACTCTCAGAAACAGGCATCTTAATTTAGAAAATAGTAAGTATACTTCTTAGTCAGTAAACTAATATTATGCGAAGCTGAAGCCAGCTGCGAGATTCCTGCGGCAGTGAAGAGCATTGGCATCTCGATTAAGCCCGATTTGCTTCGACACAGCCAGCTTCGAAGCTTTGCCTGAAGAGGAAGAAGCAGGTCGGCCAGGCGAGACCACGTAGAGTGCAGCTCGCGGAGGCTCGCCGGCACCGCCGCGGAAAGCGAGCGGATGGCGTTCAGCGGAGCTTCGCAAAACTGACGGAAGGGTATACTTATTTAGAAAATTTTAAAATGTTTTGACAGATTAAAAATTGGGTGCTACAATTTTCCTCAATTGCATAACCTGAATTTAAATAATCATTCTTTTATCAAGAGAGGCGGAGGGACTGGACCGATGATGCCCGGCAACCAGCAGCGTTAAGCTGCAAGGTGCTGCTTCCTGCAAAGCCGCCGTGCTTTGGGAGATGAGAGAAGTCAGAAAGCATTGACTTGTTATTAACTCTTCCGCAGCCTTCCAGGCGCTGGAGAGTTTTCTGTTTTTTGCATCAGAGCTATTTCGAAAAATTCCAAGTTTATCATTGACGGTTATGCGGTAAAGTGTTACTATTCAAAATAATTAAATTAGTAAAGTGGCAAACACAACTTAACATTTGATTCTCTTATCCAGAGAGGCGGAGGGACTGGCCCGATGAAGCCCGGCAACCAGCAGCAGATGCTGCAAGGTGCCAATTCCAACAAGGTGAAAGCCTTGAAAGATGAGAGAGACGGTTACATAAGTCTCTCTGTCTTTTCAGGCAGGGAGATTTTTTATTTTCCGGTGCAAAGGCGCAAAGCAATTTGCATGATGTGGAGGTGGATCATGACGGTCAGGCAGGATAAAAAAACAGATTCACAGACAGGGACAGTCATACTGGAGGAAGTGACTCTCGAATCCGGCCGAGTGTTACGACAGGTGGAAACGGCTTATGAACGAGCCGGCAGGAAAAACGGAACACCAGTGGTTGTCTGTCACGCTCTGACCGGTAATCATCATACCGTCGGGACGGAGGAGCGGCCGGGATGGTGGCGGGGTCTTATCCACGAAGGCGGTTATGTGGATCTGAATGAACATGAGGTATTTACGTTTAACGTGATTGGAGGCTGCAGTGGATCAGCTGGTCCCCTTACGCGTAATCCGGATTCCGGCGCTCAGTACAGAAGTGATTTTCCATTTATTTCAGTTCGGGATATGGTACACGTACAGAAGGCAGCGTTGGAAAAGCTTGGTATTACCAGCATTCACGCAGTATTGGGAGGATCACTGGGCGGTATGCAGGCACTTGAATGGGTCACGCTGTATCCGGAGCGAGTCGGGCAGGCAGTCATTCTGGCGGCCACCTCCTCCCTGAGTGATTACGGAATGGCCTATAATGCCATAGCGAGAAAAGCAATAACCGATGATCCGAAGTGGAACGGCGGTCATTATGCAGCCAACGATCCGCCGGTAAACGGTCTCGCCCTTGCCCGGATGACAGGGATGATCACCTACCGTTCAGGAAGCCTTTTTAACCAGCGTTTTCACCGTGAAACGAAACACGGGCCAGGACAGTCCCACGATGAAGTTGCTTATCAGGTTGAATCGTATCTCCTTTATCAGGGAGACAAATTTACAAAACGGTTCGACGCTAACAGCTACCTCTATCTGCTGAAGGCGATGGACAGTCATGACCTGGAGCGGGAAAGTGAAGAGACACTTCAGGAGAGGCTCGCACCTGTCCAGTTACCTGTAACCTTTATTTCCTTCACCGGTGACCTGCTCTATCCGCCGGAAGAGATGAAACGGCTGGCCGAGACCTTTGCAAAGGCCGGAGCGAAAGCAGCATTCTTTGAAGTAGACACCGTATTCGGCCATGATGGCTTTCTTACGGAATACAGCAAGTGGG
Organism: Alteribacter lacisalsi; assembly: GCF_003226345.1. Taxonomy (GTDB): domain Bacteria; phylum Bacillota; class Bacilli; order Bacillales; family Salisediminibacteriaceae; genus Alteribacter; species Alteribacter lacisalsi. Next base: position 77,014 of record NZ_PDOF01000001.1, read on the forward strand.
GGGACATCGTGCGCAGCGCACTGGAGAAACCGGCAGAGGAAGGGAAAGCCATTTAGCCATTTGGAGGCTGAGGCTAGACCTGGGAAAGCGTCCGCCTGGAGCGTAATTGAAATAACCATCTAACCCAATAACTAAATAACCAACTCTTATCAAGAGCGGCGGAGGGATAGGCCCGATGATGCCCGGCAACCAGCAGCAGAGCTGCAAGGTGCCAATTCCTGCAGAGCGGTCAGCTCTGAAAGATGAGAGAGGAGCAAAGTTTTTTGCACCTTTCTCATTTGGAGAAAGGTGCTTTATTTTACGAAAAACCAAGATATTCGAGGAGGAAACAAACATGAGCGAACAAAACACATACAACCAGGAAACAGTCGTATTACACGGAGGTCAGTCACCTGATCCGACAACAGGAGCGAGAGCCGTCCCGATCTACCAGACTACCTCTTACGTTTTTCATGACAGCGAACATGCAGAGCAGCTGTTTGCCCTTGACGAACCGGGCAATATCTACAGCCGGATCGGCAACCCCACGGTAGACGTTTTGGAAAAACGGCTTGCCCTTCTCGAGGACGGGGTAGCGGCCGTAGCAACAGCTTCCGGGATGTCCGCGATCACCCTCGCGATTCTTAACATCGCCGGAGCCGGTGACGAAATCGTAGCCGCAACCAACCTGTATGGGGGAACGTACAATCTCTTTTCAACAACATTGCCTCGGTATGGAATCAATGTGAAGTTTGTCGATGCTTCAAACCCTGAAAACTTTAAAACGGCATTTACGGATAAAACGAAAGCCGTGTTCGCAGAAACGATAGGAAATCCGAGCCTGCACGTTCTGGATATTGAAGGGGTTGCGGAAGTTGCTCACGAAGCAGGCGTGCCCCTCATCATTGACAACACGTTTGCCACACCGTATGTGTGCAAGCCGATTGATTACGGTGCTGATGTGGTTGTGCACTCGGCCACTAAATGGATCGGCGGTCATGGAACGACGATCGGCGGTGTGGTGATTGACAGCGGACGTTTTAACTGGCAGAGCGAAAAGTATCCGGGCTTTAACGAACCGGACCCGAGCTATAACGGTATCACCTATGCAAAAGACTTTGGCACACTCGCCTATATCACGAAGCTGCGCGTACAGCTTCTCCGGGATTTCGGCCCTGCACTGAGTCCGTTTAATGCGTTTCTCCTTCTACAGGGTCTCGAAACCCTGCATCTTCGGATCGAGCGCCATAACGAAAACGCGCTCAAGCTTGCTCAGCGTCTGAAAGAACATCCTGCTGTGGACTGGGTGTCCTATCCTGGACTTGAGGAACACCCTTCCCACGAGCATGCGGCAGAACTGCTGAAAGGGGGCTTTGGCGCTGTACTGAACTTTGGCATCCAGGGCGGCCGGGATGCGGGCCGGAAGCTGATTGACAGCGTGGCTCTATGGTCTCACCTTGCCAACGTTGGAGACGCAAAAAGCCTGATCATTCATCCCGCAAGCACAACTCATCAGCAGTTGTCCGACGAGGAACTTGTGAGCACAGGGGTGACGCCGGATCTGGTACGTCTCTCCGTCGGTATTGAAAACGTGGAAGATCTGCTGAAAGATCTTGACCAGGCACTTGAAAAAGCGACCGGCAAAGCGGAAACGCCGAATAACCGGGTTGTCAATGATGAAGGTGTAATCAAGTGGTCACTGAGTACAGCTGAAACGACAGACGAGAACGGCCCCCGGGCTAAGACACTTGCAGTCGTAGGACTAAGCGGAAAAGAATCGCGCCCGAGTCACCGCCTTGCCCGTAAAATGCAGCGTCTCGGCTATAAAATTATTCCCGTGAATCCACGGGAAACAGAGATTCTCGGAGAAAAAGCATACCCTGATCTGAAAAGCATTGAAGGACCAGTCGATATTGTTCAGGTGTTCAGAAGCCCTGAAGCAGCTGTGGAACTTGCAAAAGAAGCAGCTGTTGCCCAGCCGAAAGTTTTTTGGCTGCAGGAAGGAGTCGTATCGGAAAAAGCCGTGGCTATCGCCAGGGAAGCAGGACTCGATGTGGTTCATAACCGCTGCACGTATAAAGAAGCCCAGCGGCTCAGAGGCACCATTTCCACATTTGCCTGTGAGCTGTAAGAAAAATTTTCTCACCTGAAGAGATCCAGGTGATCGTTATTGGATAAGGGAGTCTGGGACATAAGTATAGAGGTGAAAATCCGAACAAAAACCTGTAAAGCGTATCTTTCAGGAGCGGTTAGTTGCGCCGCCTAAGATTGTTCGGATTTTCATCATTTAAAACACTTCACTCCCAGTCTCTCAACTTAAATCAAACACAAAAAAAGGAGCGAACGCACATGAAACAACAAAAACCACTTTTTAAAACGGCCGCTTTCGCATTTGGCCTGACTTTCATCAGTGCATGTGCGGCAAGCTCAGACGCAGGCAGTAACGAAGACTCCCCATATCCTGAGGAAATCAGTCTGGACTATGCCTATTATTCTCCCACAAGCCTTGTACTCAAGGAGTTTGGCTGGCTTGAGGAAGCATTTGAAGAGTACGGAACCGATATTGAGTATGTTTTCAGTCAGGGAAGCAACCGCTCACTTGAGTACTTGTCAGGCGGAAGCGTTGATTTCGGCTCCACTGCCGGAGCGGCAGCTCTCATGGCAAAAGGAAACAATGCACCAATTAAAAATGTTTATATCTATTCCCAGCCTGAATGGACCGCCCTTGTAACGGCAGAAGGTAGCGGGATTGAGAGTGTCGCCGATCTCGAAGGAAAACAGGTTGCGGCTACTCTCGGGACGGATCCCTACATCTTTTTAATCAGGGCTCTTCAGGAGCACGGTCTTTCCGCCGATGACCTTGAAATTGTGAACCTTCAGCACAGTGATGGCGCAAACGCACTCTCTAACGGGCAGGTGGATGCCTGGGCGGGACTTGATCCACATATGGCCCGCCAGGAACTGGAAACCGGTGCAGAACTCTTTTACCGGAATGAATCCTTTAACACATACGGGTTTCTCAATGTTCGGGAAGACTTTGCCGAAGAGTACCCTGAAGCAGTGGAAAAAGTAATCGACACCTATGAAAAAGCCCGGAAATGGGTGATTGATAATCCGGAGGAAACGGCAGAGATTATGGCAAGAGAAGCACAGATGGACGAAGAAGTGGCAGCCCTTCAGCTGGAGCGGAATAACTTTGAGAATCCGGTACCAGGGAATGAGCACGTGGACAGTCTGACAGAAGCAGGTCTGGTGCTCCAGGAAGCGGGAGTCATGGAAGGGAACCTGGATATTGAACAGGTGGTTGAGGATCTGATCGACCCGGAATACTCAGAAAACGTTATTGGAAATGACGAGTAAAAAGGAGGTAACCCAATGGCCATCTCTCATGGGCAGGAAGCCCAGCCATCTGTTTTAAAGCGGCATAAACAGGAAAACAGCGGCGCATCAGTCAAAAATTTTCCATGGGGAACAATCGGGCTTTCCCTTCTCCTGCCTGTTCTGCTCTTAGGGTCCTGGGAACTTAGCGCACGATTTGAGTGGGTTGACCCTCATTTGCTGCCGGCACCGTCGGCGGTTCTTCAAACGATTCTCAGTATGGGGGCAGACGGAAGTCTCTGGCAGCATATGGGTATCACCCTTTACCGGATTTTCTGGGGCTTTATCTGGGGAACCGGAGCGGCTGTAATCCTGGGTTCGCTCGTTGGCATGTCCAGGCATGCAGAAACAGTATTTGACCCGACCGTACAGGCCGTCCGTGCCATACCTTCCCTTGCCTGGGTTCCTCTTTTCATTCTCTGGCTCGGGATCGGTGAAGGAGCAAAAGTAACCCTGATCGCTGTAGGTGTTTTCTTCCCGGTTTACCTGAATATGATCGGCGGCATCCAGTCTGTGGACCGGAAACTCATTGAAGTAGGGAAAGCCTACGGCATGAGTACACTCACACTGATCAGACGGATCATCCTCCCTGCATCACTCCCCTCTTTTTTAGTGGGGCTTAGAAGCGGTCTTGGTCTTGGATGGATGTTTGTGGTAGCAGCAGAACTAATGGGAGCGAGTCAGGGCCTTGGCTACCTTCTTGTACTCGGCCAGAACACACTCAGACCGGATACAATTCTTGCAAGCATACTTCTGTTCGCCATCCTCGGAAAATTGACAGATACCTTCCTTAAGAAATTGCAGCAGAGGGCGCTTCACTGGCAGGATAGAGTCGTGCAGAAGTAATACAGTTCTAAAACGATATTACCGGAGGCAGATAGCATGAGTGTTTCAATTGAACAGGTGAGCCGCACATTCGGCAGCCAGACCGCTGTAGCAAGCGTCTCCTTTAAAGCTGAATCAGGTGAAATTGTCGGTCTTCTCGGTACGAGTGGATGCGGAAAAAGCACCGTACTCCGGGCCATCTCCGGACTTGATGAAGGTTATGAAGGTACAGTGAAAATAAACGGTAAAACGAGCAGAAATGTAAGCCCTGATTTGGGAATCATATTTCAGGAACCGCGGTTGATGCCCTGGCTTACCGTCACGGACAATGTCAGTTTCGGTCTTGAAGGTGACAAAAAGGAGCGTAGGGAAAAAGCAAAGGCTCTTCTCGCAAAAGTCGGACTCGAAGGCTTTGAAAATTATTATCCAAAGCAATTGTCCGGCGGAATGGCCCAGCGGACTGCAATCGCAAGAGCACTTGTAACCGGGCCGTCCACACTTCTTCTGGATGAACCGTTCAGTGCCCTTGATGCATTTACAAAACTTCAATTACAGGAGCTGCTCCTGGACATCTGGGAAGCAGAGCGGCCGACGATGATTATCGTCACCCACGATATCGATGAGGCACTCAGTTTATGCGACCGGATCGTGATCCTGAAGGGACAGCCGGGGGAGGTATACAAAAACCTGAAACTCACTAAGCCGAAACCGAGATCCAAAGCCGATCCTGAACTGGCAAAACTCAAGGAAGACATTCTCCGCTCTCTGGAAGTGGGAAGTAATAAAGCAGTGAAAGGAGCCTGACACCGATGACTTTAAACAGCCCGGCTGAAGAGACAAATGAACATCCCGGAATCCTGCAGCCGGACCGGGCCAGGGAATATAACCTTCAGTCCTATAAAGAGACAGCCGGCACGTTTACATGGCAGCAAGCCGTTCAGGGCCTGAGTGCAGCTCCGGACGGAAAGTGGAATGCTGCCTATGAGTGCATCGACCGGCACGTAAAGGAGGGGTTTGGAAACAAAACGGCCCTTCTTTTCACAGACGGAAAAATAGAAGAAACCTATACGTTCGAACAGGTGAAAGATATTACTGACGACTATGCACGGGTGCTGCAAAGGGGGGGTGTGAAGAAAGGCAGCCGGGTGTTCATTTTCCTTCCGAAATCCCCGGACTGTTATTTCACCATTCTTGCCGTAATTAAAGCAGGTGCTATTGCCGGCCCGTTGTTTGAGGCGTTCAAGGAAGATGCGGTAAAAGAAAGGATGAGCGACTGTGAAGCGGAGTTTCTGGTTACGGACAGTGATTTGAGAACCCGGGTACCGGAAGAGGCGCTTCCATCCCTTCTGAAAACATGGGAGATTGCCGGATTGAAAAAAGAAGCAGCGGCGTCTTCCTCAGGTGAAGATGAAGATCCACTCGTCTGGCTCGGGGAAGAGGACGGCATGCTGATTCATTACACATCCGGATCAACCGGGCAGCCAAAAGGAATCGTCCTCGCCCAGCGCGCCCTGTCCCATCAGTACATCAGTGGCAGATGGGTACTCGATATCAAGGATGACGATGTTTACTGGTGCACCTCCCATCCCGGCTGGGTAACAGGAAGCGTATATGGGGTATTTGCGCCCTGGCTTAACCGGGCAGCTGTGGTGATTCACGGTGGGCGATTTGATGCCGGTGACTGGTACCGGGTAATTGAACAGTTTGGTGTGACAGTCTGGTACAGTGCACCGACAGCCTTCAGAATGCTGATGAGCGATGGGAGTTCTTTCGAAGACTACGATCTTTCAAGTCTTCGTCATATTTTAAGTGTAGGTGAACCGTTAAATCCTGAAGTGATTTACTGGGCGAACAGGAATTTAGGAGTGAGGATTCACGACACGTGGTGGATGACAGAAACCGGCGCTCATCTGATTGTTAATCTCCCATCAGCTCCAATCAAGCCCGGATCCATGGGCAGGCCGCTTCCGGGAATTAAAGCAGCAATCCTTAACGAAAAAAACGAACCGCTTCCACCTGGAGAAACCGGAGAACTGGCAGTGAAAGCCCCATGGCCCGGTCTTATGAAGACAGTATGGAAAAACGAAGAGAAATATCGATCCTATTTTACCGATGACGACTGGTACCTTTCCGGAGATACGGCGTACCAGGACGATGAAGGATACATTTTTTTTAATGGAAGAAATGATGACCTGATCAATACAGCAGGAGAGCGTGTCGGCCCTTTTGAAGTGGAGAGTAAGTTAATCGAGCACCCGGCAGTAGCTGAGGCAGGCGTGATCGGTAAACCGGATGCTGTCCGGGGTGAGATCATTAAAGCTTTTGTCACCCTCAGGGAAGGATTTGAGGGAAGCAGTCATCTGGAAGAGAGCATTCGCTTTTTTGTAAGAGAAGAACTTTCTGCTCACGCCGCACCGAGAGAAATCGAGATTGTGGATTTTCTTCCGAAAACAAAAATCAGCGGAAAAATCCTGCGAAGAGAATTAAAAGCACGCGAACTGACCAGGAAAAAGGAGGCTTAACGGTTTATGAGTCAAACAGGCTATCAGCTGGCTATTATCGGATTTGGAACAGTAGGAGAAGGTGTATACCATGCCGTTGAGACCAGTTCGGACAAACTGACGCGGCTGCTCGGGAAGCCGCTTCATATTCCGGCAGTGCTCGTTAAAGACGGTACGAAAAAACGGAATACAGGGGCAGCCACCCGAATAGTTACGCAGCTTGATGAGCTTCTAAGAGAAAAACCTGACATTGTAGTGGAAGCGACGCCCGATGCCGAAACAGGGTTTCCCTATGTTCGCCGGCTGCTGGAACTGGGCATCACGGTCGTCACGGCAAATAAAGAAATGGTCGCAAATCATGGAGAGGTGCTCGCAGACCTGGCAGAGAAAAATGATGCACAGCTCCTGTTTGAAGGGGCGGTGGCCGGAGGCATTCCTTTACTGAATACGCTCCGTCATACATTGAAAACAAATGAGATCCTTCAGGTGAACGGAATCCTAAACGGAACATCCAACTACGTGCTTACAAAGATGCAGCGGGAAGGAACACCTTTTCAGAATGCACTCAAGGAGGCTCAGGAAAAAGGGTATGCTGAAGCGGTTCCGGACAAGGATGTTGACGGATGGGATGCTTCATTTAAAACGGCGATACTCAGTCAATGGATCTATGGGCAGGCCCCTGTCTGGAAGCAGAAGGAACCGGCCGGTATCAGGGAGATTACGGCAGAAGATCTGGCACTGAGTGCCCAGGCCGGGGGAAGTCTGAAACATGTGGCTACATTAAGAAAAGACCGCTATTGTGTGACGGCAGCGGTTCGCCCGTGCTTTCTATTTCGTGACCATCCCCTTTACGCAGTTGAGGGAGTTAACAACGGTGTTCATATTGAAGGAAGCATCGTCGGAGATCTTCTTCTTCAGGGACCTGGGGCTGGAAAAGGCCCAACGGCAAGTGCGGTAGTGGAGGATGTAGTGAACGTGCTAAACAAAACGAACGGAAAAGTTGTACAAAACCCGATTCCGGAAACATCGGGTTCAGCAGACGAATTGCATTCAGAAAGCCAAGAGGAGTTCTATCTGTTAACCGGAAATGAAGGCTTGTCCAGAAGGGTGAGTGTCTATGGTCTTTCCGTTACGGGAAAATTTCATGAATCCAAAAACACACGTGAAGGAATCGTGATTAAAGCAAAGCCGGAGTCAGTCCAGGAATTTAAACGCCAGTACAAAGAACAATTCGGCATATATCCCGTTCTTGCCGCCGAGGATAAGATTGTCCATTACTTTGAGCAGCAGAAGAAAAGCAGGGCCGTTTCATTTTAGCGGCCTCCATGCCAATTCCGGCAGCATAGTCAACACAACAAAGAAGGGCTTTCACCAAACGGTGAAAGCCCTTCTTTCATTACACTTGAAAATGGCCAGTTGGTTACGTGCGGAGCCTCACGCCGGCAGTGAGAGTCCGGCGGCAGTGAAGAGCGTTTACATCTCGATTAAGCTCCGATTTGCTTCGACACAGCCAGCTTCGTAGCTTTGCGTGAAGAGGAAGAAGCAGGGGCCGAGACCCCACAGGCGCAGCCGAGGAGGCTTGTCGGCATCGCCGCGGAAAGCGAAGCTTTTGTTTATTCCATTTGAGGGTAGCAATGCGGCTATTCCATTTCCTCCATCACGTGCTGGATAAAGTACCTGAATAACCTGTATTCATAGTCCTCGTCGTCTTCCCCGTCTTCTCGGGGCAGTTCACTTTCCAGTTCCGGCTGAATCTGCTGAAGGATGAACCGTTTAAGAAAGCGGGTTTCGCTGTAGCGGAGATAATGATTCCCGCTCTCTGACCGAAGGGTTGAAAGGGCATGAAGGTGAGCCGTATCGTCATCCTCCAGTACATCTTCATTCTCAATAAACTGCTGAAATGCTTCTTCTGAATAATCCCAGCCATAGTCTCTTGCCGCGAGCTCCTTCCACGTCATAAGTTCCCGTGCCTGAAAGCGGGCGTCTTCCTGACGCTCATCAGCTTCCATTGGAGATGGTTCAAGCCTGTGGGTGTATTCATGGGCAAACCAGTAATGATTGTAGTAAGTCTGCTCGCCCGGAGAGCCCGCATCGGTGGAGAGAAGGTTTGTTTCTTCAGATGCTTCATCAAATGCCTCTGAAAGTTCGCCTTCATCGGATGTCATTTCACCATTTCCCATCATATCCTCTGAATCCTCATCCTCTGTTGTTATATTAAGGTCCCCCGGCTCTTCCTCGGAAGTAGTTAGATCTGCGGACTCCTCATTTTCATCTGGATCAGCCAGGTCTGCGGGAACAGGCTGATTAAAGTCATCCTGACTGTAAAAATAGGATAATAAAATCGTAAGTGCCAGCAGGAGTACGGCACCTGTCAAAAAGTAAATTTTCTTTTTCGTGGACATCATTTCACCTCAGGCTGCATCAAAAAGTAATGGAAAATTCAAACAAAAAGGCAATCTATTTTATTATAATTTATTTTGAACCCGAATAAAATAGCCAGATTCACTGATCGTATCATGGTTCAGTGTGAATAAGAAGTCAGACCTCCTCTAATCATACCTTTCGTTTTGCAGATTCAGTATTGGGTGTATTCCAGGTAAAAACCAGGCACAGGCACCTATCTTTCCGAAAAGCATACACTGAAAGTGGCGAAATGAAGAGGGGGAATGAGCCGATGTATGATCATGATGAGCAGTTCTATCACGGTTATGACAATCAGGATGACAGCAGACAGGAAGAAGGCCAAATCGAGTATGTGGTCAATTATGATCCGTTCGTAGTGGAAACACTTGAATCGGTTACCGGCAGCAAGCTTGTTTTTCAGACAACGCGTGGCAATGTGCGGGGAAAACTGATTGATGTAAGACCGGATCACATCGTCGTCGAGCAGGAAGGCGGTACATTTTTCATCCGCATTCAGGAGATCGTGTGGATTCTTGTTCAAAATTAGGCAGGAGTGTGACAACCAGCTTGCTCATCAGAGGGGCTGGTTTTAATCTGCCGGAAGGTGGGACAGGCTAAGGCAAAAACAGGGGGTTGCGCAGACAAGGTGTATATTGTTATGTTGTTATATAGGTAAATGCTTATATACACATGGGAGGCGTACACATGACTGAAGTCATTTTAGCGAGTCTGATTTTTATACTTACTTTGACATTTGTGATCTGGCAGCCGAAAGGTCTGTCGATTGGATGGCCTGCAGCCGCAGGGGCTCTGGCTGCCCTTGCAGTTGGTGTTGTCAGTTTTTCCGACGTGATTGAAGTAACAGGGATTGTCTGGAACGCAACACTGACGTTTATTGCGATTATTATTATTTCTCTGATTCTGGATGAAATCGGCTTTTTCGAATGGTCGGCTCTCCATATGGCCCGGGTGGCAGATGGCAACGGAATAAAAATGTTTGTATATGTTTCCCTGCTTGGTGCGGTGGTGGCCGCTTTTTTTGCCAACGATGGGGCCGCCCTGATTCTGACGCCGATTGTGCTGGCAATGGTTCGCGCATTAAAGTTTAAGGAAGCGATGATTCTGCCGTTTATTATGGCGAGCGGCTTTATTGCCGATACCACATCACTTCCGCTCATCGTAAGTAACCTGGTGAACATCGTTTCTGCGGACTTTTTCGGGATCGGATTCCTGGAATATGCTTTTTATATGATTGTGCCGAACTTCTTTGCTCTCGGGGCGAGTATTCTGGTACTGTTTCTTTATTTCCGTAAAAACATCCCGAAAACATATGACATGAGTATGTTGAAAAAACCTGAGGAAGCGATCCGGGACCCTAAAATGTTCCGCCTTTCCTGGTACGTTCTCGGTCTGCTTCTGGCCGGCTATTTTATCAGTGAGTTCATTACGATAAACGGCCTGTTTTCAGGAGAAGCAATGACATTCCCTGTTTCGTTCGTGGCAGGTATGATCGCTCTGTTTTTCCTCGTAATGGCCCGGCGCAGTCCCGCCGTCAACACGACAGCTGTCATGAAAGGAGCCCCGTGGGCAATTGTTGTATTTTCAATCGGTATGTACGTGGTCGTATACGGGCTTCGTAACGCGGGCCTCACCGATGTGCTTGCGGCGGTTCTGGAGGGAAGTGCTGAACATGGCATGTTTGCAGCCACAATTTCCATGGGCTTTATCGCTGCGATATTGTCATCGGTCATGAACAACATGCCAACGGTTATGATTAATGCGCTGGCGATCCAGGATGCGAGTGTGACCGGCCCGATGCGCGATGCTCTGATCTATGCAAACGTGATCGGCTCCGACCTTGGCCCGAAAATAACGCCAATCGGCTCGCTGGCAACTCTCCTTTGGCTCCATGTTCTTGCGTCGAAGGGTGTTAAAATTTCTTGGGGTTACTACTTTAAAGTAGGGATTATCCTTACGGTGCCGACCCTGTTCATTACTCTGACAGGACTTTATCTGTGGATGCTGATTATCGGAGGTTAAAGGGTGCGCCATCGGCCGGATAAATGGTAAAATAAGGGCAGAATTGATTTAGGAGCGGATAAGTATGGTCGTTTTGGAACTCCTGTCAGCTGTTCTGGTTCTCATTTTCATTTTCCTGCCGGTGATTCTCTCAAAAAATGGCGGTCCTGGAGAGGCGGCTCCATACTGGCGCAGAATCGCCGGGTCTTACTGGTTTGGCGGACCGTTTATTATTCTGCTTTTGTTCGGCAGTTTTTCGATCACAGGCGCTGCCTCCTGGTTCACCGTTATTGCAATGGCTCTGGCAGCCTCAGCCGGACTCAGTATGCTTGCTGACCTGATGAAAAAAATGAACATGAAGAGACAACACGGATAAAGAGTCCCAAAAAAGACGTGCCCATTAACGGTACGTCTTTTTCATAGTCTTATTCAGTTTCAAGCAGAACGGTTTCCCCGTCAGCCGGATTTACGAGATAAAACTGCTCGTCTTCCGCTGTTTCCACACCGTAAATATAATAACGGGTTACAAACATGGACGGCTGTTCGTTAGCTTTGAACGACTGCATATCCAGTGACATAAGAGTGCTGTTATCCTCACCTGTATACTCCAAAACCGCTTCTGCTCCGTCCTCATACGAGTAGGAAGGAAAAATGATAAACAAAAAAATGACGGAAACAGCGCAGAGAACAGCGCTGGAAACAGCATGTCGTTTTTCAAATGTGCGCTTGTAAAGCTCAAATGCGGCCAGGCCGAAAATGCAGATGCCGATCGTCCACACGATCGGCTCATTTACTGTTCCTGCATAGGCCCCCCGGTTAATGGAGATTGCGGCTGCGAGGAAAACGATACTGAAAATGGCGACAGCACCGTAAAAAATAAAACCGTTGTTTTTTTTCATAATCAAAGCTCCTTTATGTCTGACCATAGCGGTTATTCGGTGAGCGGGTAATCTCCCACATGAACGAAAGTAAATCCTGCTTCCCTGAGAGCCGGAACGGCACGTTTTACTCCTTCTGCGGTGCCTGATGAAGGCTGGTTCATGTGAAGGAGGGCGATGGAGCCGGGTCTGCTTTCGAGAAGAGCTGCTTCGACCTGGCCGGCACTGTAGGTGGCACCGGCATCTCCGAGAATATCAAAGTTAACTGCTTCCAGGCCTGCCATCTGTACGATTTCTACCGCTTTTTCATCGTAATGGGCGGTCCCCGACCTGAAAAATGCCGGCGTATTACCGGTAAGGGCAGCAATATGTTCCTGATTAACGAGAATTTCGTCAACCGCTTCTTCAGGGGAGGAAGTGCCGTTTATCCCCCAGGCGCTGTTTCCCTGCACGGAGAGAGGAAGATGGGCAGTGCCGTGGTTTTCAATCGTAAACAGCGGATCATCTGCCAGATCAATAAAACGTTCTTCATGCTCGTCAATCCAGCGGAAGTTAACGAACAGCGTAGCAGGTATTTTATTTTCCTGCAGAAACGAGATGAGTTCCTCATCAATTCCGTTCCCGAGAGGACCACCGCAGGCGTCAAATGTTAATGCAATTACTTTTTCCTCTGTATCATGACGGTTTTTGACTCCGGTCACACGTTCCCCCCATTCGCCTGCTTCCATATCCCAGTCTGATAATTCCGCGAGCAGCGTTTCCCGGTCAACGGCCTGCACCGGATCCCGTGTAAACTCAGGAGCCGTTCGGGCGGATTCCCTTAAAGGGGAGTCTTTTGAAACCAGGTTGGGCGAGGCGGGAGTGAATACCATGAAAATAGCAGCCGATACCGTCACGGCGGCTGTAAATGCGAGCAAAAGCCATTTATGTATGCTCTTCAACTTGGGCCCCCCAGTCCAATTCACTTTATCCAGTTTATCAAATCCTCCGCCGCCTTAAAAGGGAACGCGTTTACACGCTGGCAGAACTGCAGATATAATAAAGAAAGACGATTGCTTTTTTGAACAGTCACCGTTTGTGATCCAAACAGATGAGGTGATAATCATAATGGAAAAATCAATGATTTCGGATGATTACCTTCGGTTGCAGAAACGTCTGACAGGCGTACAGGAAAAAATAAGAAAGCAGGCAGACAGGCTTTGGCAGGAGCAAATCGATGAAGAGCAGATCGACAGGGAATTCCCTGTGCTTCGTCAGCTTGAAAAGCCGCCGGTTACTGTTGGTGCATTTGCAGAAGCTGCGTTACTGATTTCCATGAGTATGAAGGAAAACATGCCGGCGCTTGATGAAGACCTTAATCGATGCATGAACCTTCTCGAAGATGAAAAAACGGCCTATACGTGGATGAAGCACGCCCTCATGTATAATACCGGTTACTTTCAGGACGTGTCAGACGAGCATAAAATTGCTGCCTGGCTTCCTCATTTTCTGGCTGAGCATGCACTCCGCCCTTTTCTGAAGGCTGTTGGAGAGCACACGAAAGGATTGATCTCCTCGATCAATGCCGGCGGGGTGTGTCCCTGCTGCGGCGAGCCTGTCCGGATCAGGAAGGTATGGGATGGTATGAACCGGTTTCAGTGTCCAAGATGTGAAACAGACTGGGAGCCAAAGGGGGCAGGCTGTGCTCATTGCGGAGAGAAGAAGGAAGGGCTCATCATACGCCTTACTGTAAAAGAGGAGCCGGGGAGTGAACTTGAAGTATGCGGCAGCTGCAAGCAATACGTAAAAATTGTTACAGATCTTTCTGCTGAAGAACCCGCTGCCATTCTTGACCTGCTTACAATCCATCTTGATTATATTGCGCAGGAGGAAGGGTTTGACACAGGTGACCAGCGCCGGTGACAGTCAGGAGGATCAGAGAAAATGAAAGTAACAGCTGTTATCCTGGCAGGCGGTCAGTCGAGCCGGATGGGAAAAAATAAGGCTCTCCTTTCAATAAATGGGCTGCCCGTCATTGAGAGGATTAAAAATGTTCTCTCACAATCGTGCTGCGGTATGCTTGTCGTGGCAAACAGTCCTGAACAATACCGGTTTCTCCATGTGCCGGTTGTGCCTGACCGCTTTCCGGATTCGGGACCGCTGGCAGGAATTCACGCAGGGATTCTGGAAAGCGGCTGTGAATGGCATTTCGTTGCCGCCTGTGATGTCCCGCTTATCTCACGAGATGTTATCGAGATTCTCCTCAGGGAAATGGAGGACAACCCTGAAACCGACGTGATCCTCCCAAAAGCAGGCGGCAGACTTCAGCCGATGACGGCTCTTTACAGGCGCTCGGTCCTGCCTGCTGTGGAAGAGGCCCTTAAAAGCGGACAATTAAAGCTTCTTGATGCTTTAAATGGGCTGGATCTCATCTATGTAGATGAGCAGAAGGCCGCAGCACAGGGCATGGACCCGGAAAGATGGGAGCAGAGCTTTTTCAACATGAACCGGCCCGAGGAGTATAGTGAGGTGCTGAGAATTTTTAGTGCCGGCGGCTACTGAACGTGTCACCAGTTCCTGATAATGCAATCCCTGTTCTCCCTCTGTTTCACTGCTGGAACCTGAATAAAAAACCGCTTCTTTTCTCCATACTAACGAAAGGTGGGAAAAGAGCGGGAGGGCACTGACTGTGGCAGAAGACAAACAGACGTGGGCACTGATTTCAGTTGCCTCTATACCTTTGGTAATGACACTTGGAAACAGCATGCTTATTCCGGTGCTGCCGACGATGGAAAAGGAAATGGGCGTATCGCCCCTGCAGGTCAGTATGGTCATTACGGTGTACTCCGTTGTCGCAATTATTTTAATTCCGATTGCAGGATTTTTATCTGACCAGTACGGACGTAAAAAAGTCATTATCCCGAGCCTCCTGATCGCTGCATTAGGAGGCGCTGTTTCAGGCTGGGCAGCCTGGCAGATGCCCAATCCCTATGCCCTGATTATTGCGGGGCGATTTCTTCAGGGGGTGGGAGCGGCAGGAGCCGCACCGATCGTTATGCCTCTTGTAGGGGATATGTACAAAGATGAACAGGACGTGAGCAACGGGCTGGGTATTGTTGAAACGTCCAATACATTTGGGAAAGTACTCAGTCCGATTCTTGGGGCAGCACTTGCAGCAGTTGTATGGTTCTTGCCGTTTTTTGCATTTCCAGTATTCTGCCTCATTTCTGTGCTGCTGATGGTTTTTCTTGTGCACACCCCGAAAAAAAAGGAAAAGCCGCCGTTGTTCAAGGACTTTGTAAAGTCGATTAAGAAGGTTTTTCATCAGGAAGGCCGCTGGCTGTATGCCATATTCGGGGTCGGCTGTATTTGTATGTTTGTCATTTTCGGTGTGCTTTTTTATCTGTCTACGCTCCTTGAAGAAGAACATGGCATTAAGGATGTGAAAAAAGGGATTATCCTTGCGGTTCCGCTGGCAGCCCTTTGTTTGTCATCTTATGTTACAGGGAAAGTTATCGGTAAGGATAAAAACAGGATGAAATGGACCACATTTACCGGACTGCTGCTTCTCACTGTCTGCAACGTCTGGGTTGCTTTCAGTAAAGATATCTACGTACTTTTAAGCGCCATGTTTGCCAGCGGAATTGGCATCGGGGTTGCGCTCCCAAGTATGGACGCCCTTGTAACAGAAGGAATCGTCAAGTCAGAACGGGGGACGATTACTTCTATTTATTCAAGCATGCGTTTCGTGGGAATTGCGCTCGCTCCACCCGTTATCGCCCTTCTGATGAAAGGTTCACATCCTCTCCTTTTCGGTGTACTGGCAGGTGTTTCCCTTATTGCAGCCGGTCTGACGATCTTTTTCATTCGTCCAGCTGAAAAAACGTATGCAGAGTAATGGACAGTTTCCATAAATTTTCATACAATATCGATAAGCGTCGGGAATTATCAGAATCGATCAGACTGTGCCGACGGATCATCTGGGAGTGATGATAGTGGGCAACATGAAAACCTTTCGGGATTTTTATAACAATCAGGTGGACTTCTCGACCGAGGACCACCCATTTTCAAAACATCCGAAAAATGTGTGGGTCGTAAGCAGGTATCGTGGAAACTGGCTGCTTACCCTCCATCCTTCAAGAGGTCTTGAATTTCCCGGGGGCAAGGTGGAGCCTGGAGAAGAGCCTGCCGAAGCGGCAAAGCGGGAAGTATTTGAAGAAACGGGCGGCGTCGTGAAAGAACTTCATTATGTCGGACAGTACCGTGTTAAAGGAAAACAGGAAACAGTGATTAAAAATGTTTACTTTGCCGATGTGGATAATTTAATTTCCAGGAGCAACTACCATGAAACAAAAGGGCCAAAGCTGTTAAAAAACCTGCCTGATAATATCCGTACGAATCACAAGTACAGTTTTATCATGAAGGATGACGTGCTTCCGCTCTCTCTGGAAGAAGTAAAAAAACGGTTTGTGGCAGCAACGTAAACCGTTATTACATAACCCAAAAACGCTGCGCATTAGCGCAGCGTTTTTGGGTTATGTAAATAAAGATAAATGGGAAGATGGGGATAGAATTCCTTCAAAAGATAAACCATATAGAACGTGGAAAAGAGTGGAAGAACTATCGGCCGATATTGACAGGTTGACCAAATATGATGGATTAAAAAAGCTTTTTGAATTTGTATACAAGTAAAATTTATGGGATTATATGGGTGCCTTATATTAATATTAAAAAGCTGTTTTCGGACAGATTGTTGCTTTTCATATAATTTGTTAAAGCGCAAGGCGGCGTCTCCTGCGGGAATAGCATCAGCTGAAGACCCCGCAGGGCGTTTTTTCCGAGGAGGTTGAAGCGATGCCCGCGGAAAGCGTCCGCCTGCAGCGTATTAATACAACAATCTTTACGAAAAGAGCTTATTAAAAAAAGACCGGCAGCCCGGTCTTTACTGAAACGCTTTATAGCCGAAACCGAAATGAATAACAAGAAATACGACAAGCATGAGCACCAGTCCCATAATGAGTCCGCGAAAGGCTTCTCCGACACCGTCATCAAACTTCTGTTCCTTATCCGTTTTCATGTCCAGTCTCCTTTATTAGGAAGTTACCTTATAGTATGGACAGGTTTTTCTGATTATAACTCGTCTGATCACAAACAACTCAGCCGCCGGTAAAAGTATTATAGCGTAAACGGATAAGGCTGGGCTGTTATCCCATAATTAAATGTTATTTTACTTAATGGACGTAAATCAGTATCAGAAATAAAAGTAAGCCCCCCTGCAGGCTGCAGGAGGGCTGTTTGTACGGTCTATTTTGTTGATGGGCCTGCCTCGCGGATCTCATCGGAAATATCACGGAACTTCTTGAAATTTTCCTCAAACTTGCTCGCAAGCTCAATCGCCTTTGCATCGTATGCGTCCTTATCCTGCCATGTCTGGCGAGGGAGAAGGACTTCGTCAGGTACACCAGGGCAGTGAGCTGGCACCTGAAGGCCGAAGAATGGATCTGTTTCAGTCTCCACAGCAGCAAGTTCTCCCTGAAGGGCAGCCTGCACCATCGCCCTGGTGTATGTGAGGTTCATACGGCTTCCAACCCCGTAAGGCCCGCCGGACCACCCTGTGTTGACAAGGTAAACCTCCACATCATGCTGATTGATCCGCTCCCCGAGCATTTCCGCATAACGATATGCCGGAAGGGGAAGGAACGGTGCACCGAAACAGGTCGAGAAAGTGGCCGTTGGTTCTGTAATACCTCGCTCGGTGCCGGCAAGTTTACTCGTGTAACCGCTCAGGAAATGATACATAGCCTGCTCCTTCGTGAGTCTGCTGATCGGCGGGAGCACACCAAAAGCATCTGCGGTAAGGAAAATAATTGTATTCGGATGACCTGCCACGCTCGGAGTCATGGCATTCGGGATCGCTTCAAGCGGGTAGGCAGCCCGGGTGTTTTCAGTGAAAAATGTGTCATCGTAATCAGGCTCACGAGTCTCCTCATCTACGACAACATTCTCAAGGACAGATCCGAACCGGATGGCATTGAAAATCTGAGGCTCTTTCTCTTCACTCAGGTTCACACACTTAGCATAGCAGCCGCCTTCAATGTTGAACACGCCGTTATGGGACCATCCGTGCTCATCGTCTCCAATCAGGTTGCGATTTGTATCGGCGGAAAGGGTTGTTTTACCTGTACCTGAAAGCCCGAAGAACAGAGCCACATCACCTTCCTGGCCGACGTTGGCAGAACAGTGCATCGAAAAGATGTCTTTTTCCGGCAGGAGGTAGTTCATCACGGAAAATATCGATTTTTTCATCTCTCCGGCATACTCGGTTCCGCCGATGAGAACTGTACGTTTTTCAAAGGAAATGATGATAAATGTCTCGGAATTTGTGCCATCCACAGCTGGGTCAGCTTTAAAGCCCGGTGCACTGACGATCGTGAATTCCGGGACCAGGGTTTCGAGCTCCTTTTCGGCAGGACGGATAAACAGCTGGCTCGCAAACAGATTGTGCCATGCAAACTCATTCACAATGCGGATCGGCAGCTGATGCTGTTTGTCTGCTCCTGCGATCGCGTCACGAACAAAGATCTCATCTTTTTTACCTAAGTAGTCAAGCACTTTTACGTAAAGGCTTTCAAAAACGTCTGTAGAGATTGGCTGATTGACGCTTCCCCACTCGATTTTCTCATGCACCGAACGCTCATCAACAATGAACTTATCTTTTGGGGAGCGGCCGGTGTAGGCACCAGTTGTAGCACGGAATGCGCCAGTGGCGGTGATGAGTCCCTCGTTCCGGTTAAGCGCTTGTTCAATCAGTCTGGCTGCGGGTAAATTTGTGTGAACCGTATTCTTTTTTACCATTCGGTCCAACTCCGTTTCAAAGTGGAGGGTACTCATCTTTACATCAAACCCTTTCTCGATATTATATATTGGATTAATGACTTATTTGCTTTAATTAGTATAACACATTCATACGAATAGTCTATACTATATGGACAGAAAATGTTACGGTTTTTTGACGGGGTTTTATTATAATAAGGAAGAAAGGTGCGTTTTGTGACACCGGTTCTGGGGAAGTTTACCAAGTATGTGGATTCTGTGATTTGTTGACAGGTGAGGGAAAGTCCGTTATCATGACTAACGAACGGATACTCTTATCCCGAGTTGGCGGAGGGACAGGCCCGACGAAGCCCAGCAACCATCACCCTTTCTTTATTTTACTGGTGAACGGTGCTAACCTGCAAGACAACCTGTCTTGAAGATAAGAGGTTAAAGGCGGACGGATTAAACCTTTTCCTCAACCGGGAAAAGGTTTTTTTAGTGACTTGGAGAATTGTTTTGAAGTCGGCTCAGACAGCTTTTCTGAGTTTTCTGCCGGGAGAATGAGTACCGTCACTACAATACACAAATCCTATTCTCAGAACAGGACCAGGGAGGTACATGTTGTGGCAGAAAAAAGACGACGTTTATTTACGTCAGAATCAGTAACAGAGGGACATCCGGATAAAATCTGTGATCAGATTTCCGATGCAATTTTAGATGAAATTATGAAGAATGACCCGAATGCCCGGGTGGCCTGTGAAACTTCGGTAAACACAGGACTAGTTCTCGTAGCAGGCGAAATTTCCACTTCCACGTATGTGGATATTCCAAAGGTTGTTCGTGAAACGGTGAAGGAAATCGGCTACACTAGAGCAAAATACGGCTTTGACTATGAAACGTGTGCGGTGCTTACGTCTATTGACGAGCAGAGTGCAGATATCGCCCAAGGTGTTGACAGGGCTCTTGAAGCCCGTGAAGGTCAAATGTCAGACCAGGAAATTGAAGCAATCGGCGCCGGGGACCAGGGGCTGATGTTTGGTTATGCGGACAATCAGACACCTGAACTCATGCCGCTTCCGATTTCTCTTGCTCATAAGCTTTCCCGCCGGCTGAGCGAAGTGCGCAAGAACGAAACGCTTTCTTACCTGCGCCCGGATGGCAAGACACAGGTGACAGTCGAGTATGATGAAAATGGCCAGCCATCCCACATTGATACGATCGTTATTTCCACCCAGCACCACCCGGAAGTAACGCTAGAGACGATTCAGGCAGATCTGAAAAAACATGTGATCGGACCGGTTGTACCGGAAAACCTGATCGATGAAAAAACGAAATACTTTATCAATCCTACAGGACGCTTTGTTATCGGCGGACCTCAGGGCGATGCTGGTCTTACCGGCCGTAAGATTATTGTAGATACGTATGGCGGCTATGCCCGTCATGGCGGCGGTGCCTTCTCCGGTAAGGATGCGACGAAAGTCGACCGCTCTGCGGCATATGCGGCCCGTTACGTGGCTAAAAACCTTGTGGCAGCAGGTCTTGCCGACCGCTGTGAGGTACAGCTCGCCTATGCAATTGGTGTTGCACAGCCGGTTTCCATCGCCATTGATACGTTTGACACAGGAAAAGTGAGTGAAGATGTGATGGTGGATGTGATCCGCGAGAACTTTGATCTCCGCCCTGCAGGCATTATTAAAATGCTTGATCTTCGCCGTCCGATCTACAAGCAGACGGCAGCCTACGGTCATTTCGGCCGCACGGATGTGGATCTTCCATGGGAACGTACAGATAAAGCTGAACTTCTGAAGAAGCAGGCAGAGGCAAAAGCAGGGAAATAAATAAATGCCCCGGAAAAGAGTGATGGATGCTCTCATTCCGGGGCTTTTTTATCGTGTTTTTGTATTCAGGCCAGGTTCGGAATTTTACTGTTATGATGAGCCGTTTCATACTGAGCAATCAGATTGGAAAAGATCCCGTCCCATGACTGGGTCCGGGCATACCTTCTCCCCCTGGCTCCCATAAGCTGCCGTGTTGGAGGGGAAGAAAGCA
The DNA here is from genome assembly GCF_003226345.1 of Alteribacter lacisalsi. Lineage (GTDB taxonomy): Bacteria > Bacillota > Bacilli > Bacillales > Salisediminibacteriaceae > Alteribacter > Alteribacter lacisalsi. The sequence goes on from NZ_PDOF01000001.1 coordinate 97,841, forward strand.
ATTCTTCAACCGCTTCTCTGAAACTGTCAGAAGACTTTGGTACACATACTCTTCCTGTATACCTGTCTTCTACAATCTCCTGAACCCCTCCGGATCGTGCGACGATGGCAGGTGTACCGGAAGCAAGAGATTCAAGAACCACATTCCCAAAGGTTTCTGTTGATGAGGGAAAGACAAACAAATCTGCTGCAGCGTAGGCCTGTGCAAGTGAGTGTCCATCCAGGTAACCGGTAAATAAAACACTGTCTCCGTGACGTTCCTTCATTTCCGGAAGGGCCGGCCCTTCACCAACTACAACCCACTGCGCTTCCTGAGCGTATACGGGGTTAAGCTCTTCGATTACTGAAGAAAGAACATCCATGTCTTTTTCGGGGGCAACCCGGCCCGCGTACAATAGAATATGTTTTTTTGTAATCCCGTATTTTTCACGGAAAGCTCTGCTGCCGTGCACCGGTGAAAACCGGTCGCAATCAACGCCGCGGGGCCAGATCTCCAGGTGTTTGAATCCTTTACGCCTCAGGTGGTTTTTCGTTTCGGAGGAGGGAACAAAGATTTTTTCGGCACCTTCGTGAAACCAGCGCTGGTATTTCCAGATCCATGGCATCACAAACCCGAGTCTGTAATAGTCCAAGTACGAATCAAAGTGGGTGTGATAGGAGGCAACAAAGGGTACGTTGTATTTGCGCGCGTAGCGAACGCCGCACAGCCCCATGTTGAATGGGGTAGCCGTGTGGATGAGGGTCGGGCTGAAGTCATGAAGCTGCTGACGGATGGTGATCACGTTAGGAAAAGCGATGCGGCATTCCGGGTAAAGGAAAAAAGGCAGACTGGCAAACCGGTGAACGTTGCTTTTAAAAAGTGGTTCTTCGTCCATCGTTTCCGGAACATAAACTTCGTGCTCGACATTGTTTTTCTCCATGTAAGTGACCAATCGCTGCAGCGTCTTTGCGACCCCATTAACCTGCGGAGTAAATGTGTCTGTGAATAAGGCGATTCGCATTTTTTGTCCCCCTTGACTCGAATGTAGTTAAAATTCCAGGCTTAAAAAAGCAGTCCCAGAAGAAATGCGGTCACAGTGCCAATTATCATACCTGCAATAACGTCAGACGGATAATGGAGACCGATCGTGATCCGTGAGATTGCAACAAGCAGGGCGATTGGCAGCAGAAGAATAATAAGTGATGGAAAGAGAAACATGTAGGGCATGGTTACTGAAAATACGGCTGTTGTGTGCCCGGAGGGAAAAGAACTGTCCCGGAGAGGATTTCTGACCACATACGAGTCCCCAATGACGATGTAGGGGCGCTGACGGAGAAAGTTCCGTTTAAGGGTCGTGACAATGACGTGGCTGATCACAAGAGCTGCCGCAGAATGGAACACAGCCGGTCTCCACTCAGGCGAGGCGGCAGCCAGAAGGACGAGGGTCGTGGTGATTGTCGCGGTGGCTCCCCCCAGATGCGTGAGGAGCCCCATGGCTGTATGATAAAAAGCAGCTTCCCTGCATCTGTTAATCGCCCTGAAAATATTTCTGTCCTGCAGATGGAACCAATTCAGTGCTTTCAAGTTTCCACTCCTCCTCTGTTCGGGTCTCTACTTCTAAGATATTAGAGAAAGATTAAGTTAGAGTAAGGGAACTGTGAAGGTTTTATAAAATTGAGTGAAGGAATGTTTTTTCTTTACGGTGGGGGAGGAATGGGAATGTTGAAGAGAAGTAATACGATAAGGGGCTTATCATATTAAAACGCTATGACCGATGAGGAAAAATGGTACGGAAGTCGCGGCTCGATAAATAACCTTAGCTCCACTAATTGGTTGTAAGTAGCAAACGATGCAAAAAAAACGCCGGCCCCTTCAGGACGGCGGTTCTCAAATCGCTCAAAGACTTCCCTTCTTAATTACTTCCTTGTAGTACTGCCCTTTTTCCACATACTCACGGCGGATGCGGGCCATATCCTTTTTGTCCTCATCGTTTAGTTCACGGACCACCTTTGCCGGGCGTCCGAGCGCCAGAGTTCCAGCGGGGACGGTTTTTCCCGGAGGAACAAGGCTGCCCGCACCGACGAAGGCACCTTCACCAATCTCTGCACGGTCGAGGATTGTAGCTCCCATACCGATCAGGGCGTCCTTTTTAACTACACAGCTGTGGAGGATGCACTGGTGGCCGACGGTTACTCCGTCCTCCAGCACAAGAGGGTTCTCCGGACTCTGGTGAAGGGTGCTGTTATCCTGGATGTTGACTCTCTCACCGATATAGGTAGGCGCCACGTCTCCGCGAATGACCGTGTTAAACCAGATGCTTGCGTCTTTTCTCACGTGGACGTCTCCGGTGATCACTACCCCATCGGCCAGAAAAGCACTGGGATCAATCACTGGTGTATACTCTTTGTAAGGATATAATTTCATATAAGAAACTCCCTTCGTATGTATGTCTTTTCTACAGTCTATCAGAATGAGTGTAACGGCGCTTGACGGAGCAGGGCAAACCGGGCAGGATAATAGAAAAGGAGGACGGCGTTATGTGGAAATGGGAAGTGAAAAACGGAACGGCCAAAGGCGTATTCGTGATCGTTCATGGAGCCGGCGAGTATCACGTACGTTACGATTGGGTTGTCCGGCAGCTGAATCGTCATGGCTACCACGTAATTATGGGGGATCTTCCCGGTCAGGGGACAACGACAGGGAGAAGGGGACACGTAAATGAGTTCCAGGACTATTTCCGGAAGGTAAATCCGTGGCTGAGAGAAGCCCGCAAGTATGGTCTCCCTGTAATCCAGCTCGGTCACAGCATGGGCGGACTCATTTCCCTTCTCGTTCAAAATGAAGTGAAGCCTTCACTGAGGCCGGATATCCTGATCTTGTCCTCCCCGTGTCTTGGTCTGGCCAATATCCCGCCTCTGTACAAGCGGGCTTTATCCAAGGGGCTAAACCGTCTCTGGCCCACTCTATCTCTCCCTTCCGGGCTGGAACCAGGTTCCGGTACGAGGGATGAAAAGATGCGGGTAAGGGATGTGAGTGACGCCGTACTTGTTAAAAAAGTGAGTGTCCGCTACTATGCAGAGCTGACTGCTTCCATTCGAAGAGCCCATACTGAAGTTGAACGCTTTCCTGATCTCCCCCTGTATGTGATGCAGGGGGGAGATGACCGGATCGTGGATAAAGAGGAAGTGAAACGCTGGTTTAACAATCTTGATATCTCGGATAAGGCCTACAGGGAGTGGCCTGGATTTTTTCATGAAGTGCTTAACGATCCTGGCAAGGAGGAAGTGCTTCTACAGATGCTCGCATTTGTGACTGCGCGCCTGCACATGGTAAAGTAATAACGTGAAGTGGTTATTCTAACCAGGCCTTTGCCGTCATTGGCAGCCTGGTTCTTTGCGTCAGAAAGGAGGAGCAGGTCTGGGAATATTTCTATCTGTTGTTCTGCCGGTCATCTGTGTCTTTGCGATCGGTTTTGCTGTACAGAAGTGGCAGAACCTCGACTTAAAACCTATATCCACAGTAGCCGTCTACGTGATGACGCCTGCTCTTGTTTTCCGGACATTTTATGAGTCGGATGTGGATATCCAGTATCTTTACATGGTTATCTTTTCTATTATTCTTTTTTTCGCCCTCATCATCATAAATAAGATTTATGCCCGGCTCATGCGTTATCCCTCTTCCCTTGAGAGCGGTCTGATTCTGTCTACAGCGTTTATGAATACCGGCAATTACGGGGCGCCAATCATCCTGTTTGCCTATGGGGAGGCGGGGTTTGCCTATGCTGTTTCGTTTCTCGTTTTCCAGTCGATTATGATGAACTTTTTCGGTGTGTATTATGCAGCGAGAGGAGGGACCGGAATAAAAACGGCGGTAAAAGCCGTTCTGGCTATGCCCGCTACGTACGCTTTCATTCTGGCTCTTTCTCTTAAAGCATCAGGTCTATCCATACCCGGCAATTTGTTTCAGACGGTGGATATTATCGCGGAAGCTACAATTCCTACCGTTATGATCATTCTCGGTATGCAGCTGGCGCGAATTGAATGGGGAAGCTTTGACTGGGGGAAAATCAGTTATGCAACCGTGCTGCGCCTTTTAGTGTCACCTTTGATTGCATGGCTGATTACGCTCATTCTTCCGGTAAATGATCTTCTGGCAAAAGTACTGATCGTGTCTGCCGCTATGCCATCTGCGGCCATGATGGTGATCTATTCCGTTCAATTTGATACGAAGCCGAAACTCGTCTCAAGTATTACGTTCGTGTCGACCATCCTGAGTATCTTTACATTGACTGTGCTGCTGATTATTCTGGGATAGATGTAATTGACGGTTCAGTTGAGCACAGAACTCAAACAAGAAGGCTCCATATGTAAAGTTTGTTGGTTAATTATGCTGCAGGGCGGCGCTTTCCGCGGGCATCTCTTCAGCCTCCTAGGGGAAATCGCCCTGCGGGGTCTTCAGTCGACACTATTCCCGCAGGAGTCGCCGACTTACGCTTTAAATTATCCTAAAAGGAACAATCTATTTTTAAACATCTAACAGGGAAAGGGTGCAGCCAGAACGTGGCGGCACCCTTTTCTAATCTAGCGCTTTTCAACAGCAACGATAAACGGCGGGTTGTTTCGCTGGTTTGTAAATCGGTATTCAAGTACGTGGGCTTCTTCCTGTGGGATCCCACGTGTATAGGAGAGAAGGGCGTCCCGTTCAACTTTCCCTTCATCATGACCGTGATAGACCACAATTACGATAATCCCGCCGGGTTTGAGCATGTTAAGCAGCTCCCTTACTGCATGAATCGTCGTATCGGGTGTAGTCGTGACAGACTTATCACTTCCAGGCAGATAACCGAGGTTCAAGACGGCCCCGTCCACGACAGCTCCGTCTGGAAGGTGCCGGCGGACATGCTCGTGACTGTCATGGATGAGTGTCACCCGTTCATTAAGCCTGAGCTTTGTGGCTGCCTGAAGACGCTCCCGGGTAGATTTGATCGCCTGTTCCTGGATGTCAAAGCTGAAAACCTGTCCGTTTTCACCGGCCAGTTTGGCAAGGAACATCGTATCATGGCCGTTTCCGGCAGTAGCATCTACAGCGAGACCGCCGTCTGGAACGGACCGTTCAAGAAGTAACCTGGCAAAGGGGAGAATCCCGTCCATCGTCATCAACGGACCATCGCCCCCTCATGATATCTGCCCTGCCAGCTGCCGCGCCGTTTCATTTCTGCATCAATGCCGTTTAAGGCATCCCATTTGTTCAGACTCCACATGGGGCCGATCATTAAATCGGAAGGCCCGTCACCGGTCAGCCGGTGAATAATCAGGTCCGGTGGAAGGACTTCAAGCTGGTCGCAGACAAGATTGACGTATTCTTCGAGACTGAGAAACTCGACGAGTCCCTTTTCATATTGCTTGACCATCGGTGTTCGGCGAAGCAGATGAAGCAGGTGAATTTTGATTCCCTGAACATCGAGCTTTGCCACTTCCTTTGCGGTTTCAAGCATCATCTGATGGGTCTCAAGGGGAAGACCGTTAATGATATGGGAGCAGACCCGGATTCCTCGTTCCCGGAGTTTCTTTACTCCTTCTACATAGCAGTCAAAATCGTGGGCACGGTTGATCAGGTCCCCGGTACGGTCATGGGCTGTCTGAAGGCCGAGTTCAACCCAAAGATATGTTCTCTCATTCAGCTCAGCCAGATAATCGACCACATCATCCGGAAGGCAGTCCGGCCTGGTGGCAATAGAGAGACCGACAACGCCCTCCTGCTTTAAAATCACTTCATACATTTCCCTGAGTTCATCAACCGGGGCATAGGTATTTGTGTATGCCTGAAAGTAGCCGATATATTTTGCATTTTTCCATTTCCGGTGCATCTTATCTCTCACCGTGTGAAACTGGGTGACCAGATCGTCCGCCCGGTCACCGGCGAAGTCGCCGGATCCGCGTTCACTGCAGAATGTACAGCCGCCACTGGCCACATTTCCGTCTCTGTTCGGACAGTCGAAGCCGGCATCGAGTGGAACCTTAAAGATTTTTTCCCCAAATTGCCGGCGCAGGTGGGAGTTCCAGGTTACATATCGTTTATCTCCAAATTGAGGAGGAATCGCTTGTGTCAACGTTCGTTCATCCTTTCAGCTGCTGAAGAGATTTCATGATCCGCTCGATCGCCTGGGAAATCTCCGTCCGGGAAATATCCCGGTGAGTGGTAAGGCGTACGGTGAATGGTCCGAACGGCACGGCAAGCACGCCTTGGCGCTTCATTTCTGCAACCCAGTCTTCACTCGTAAGTCCAGTCTCAAACGTGTCCATCAGAATCATGTTCGTTTCCACCTGATTCATAACGTTAAGCCCTTCCATGCTGGAAATGGCTTCGGCTAAAATGCCCGCATGTTCGTGGTCATCGGCGATAAAGTCAAAACCGTTCTTTAATGCAAGCAGCGCAGGTGCAGCTAACACGCCTGCCTGACGGAGACCGCCGCCAAGGCGCTTCCGCCATTTTCTGGCACGCTCGATGAAAGACCGGTCACCTGCGAGAATGGACCCGACTGGCGCACCAAGCCCTTTAGAGAGACAGAATTGAATCGTTGATGCATGACGGGCCAATTCCGCTACAGGCACCCCGGCGGCTATGGATGCGTTGAAGATTCGTGCTCCGTCGATATGAAGAGGGATGCCCGCTCGTTCAGCCAGCAGCCCTACTTCTTTCACATAGTCTGGCGGAAGAACGGATCCGCCGCTTTTGTTATGCGTATTTTCAAGCCAAATGAGGCCTGTATCTGGAAAGTGGACATCCTGAGAGCGGATCGCACCTGACAGGTCGGAGAGCAGCATCTGTCCTTTTTCACTCGAAAGTGTCCGGGACTGAACGCCGGCGAAAGCTGCTGTTGCACCGCCTTCGTAAAGAAAAACATGGGCCCGGTCGTCCATAATGATTTCCTCGCCCTGACGCATGTGCGTGAGAACAGCGGCCTGGTTTCCCTGGGTGCCGCTCGTCACAAACAGGGCAGCTTCTTTTCCGGCAAGGGCCGCGGCACGCTCTTCAAGTTCATTTACGGACGGGTCTTCTCCATAGACATCGTCACCGACTTCGGCAGCAGCCATCGCCTCCCGCATTTCCCTGGTCGGCCGGGTGACCGTATCGCTTCGTAAATCAATCATGATAAATCCTCCTGTACGCATGTTTTCTAGTACCCATCCTACCACAGAACGAGGGACGAACATAACAGGCCCGGTCTTATTATTGCGCTGCAGTCGGATGCTTTCCGCTGGCAGCGCCTCAGCCTCCTCGGGAAAAACACCTGCTAAGTCTTCGCCTTTTGCTTTTACCGGAGTAGTCACCGCTTTCAGCAACATAATTATTTGTTCAATAGCAGCAGTTAATTTTACACAGCCTTTAAGATGGGTAAAAAAGTACATTGCAAATTTGGCAGGCGTCCTCTACAATTTCTTTAGATAAACGAAATAGTGAAGGGTGATTTGTATGCCTAAAGCGGTCTGGCTGCTCGTGATCGGGATGGCCATCAATGTGACCGGGGCGTCTTTTTTATGGCCTCTGAACACGATCTATATTCATGTGGAACTCGGAATGTCCCTGTCTGTAGCAGGCCTTGTGATCATGGGCAACGCCATTATGGGGATCATGGGCAATCTGATCGGCGGGAAGCTGTTTGACCGCATTGGCGGGTTTAAGACGATTATTCTGGGCGTGGTCATTACAATGGCAAGTGCATTTACACTTGCCGTTTTTAATGATTTTTACCAGTATGTTGTATTGATGCTCGGCCTCGGTTTCGGCGCAGGTGTCATTATTCCGGCCATGTATGCCATGGCCGGAGCCGTTTGGCCTGAAGGCGGCCGCCGGCCCTTTAATGCCATGTATGTGGCTCAGAATGTCGGTGTATCAGTCGGTGCAGCTTCCGGAGGTCTGCTGGCAAGTTACCGTTTTGACCTTGTTTTTCTCGGAAACGGCTTGATGTATCTCAGTTTTTTCATTCTTGCCCTGCTCTTTTTCAGGCATCTGCAGGCAGACAGCGGTGCGGCGGCTGCTACTAACGTTTTTGAACAGAGTCGGGAAGTGGAGAACCGGAAAAGGTTTAAGGCCCTGCTTATTCTGTGCGGCGGCTTTTTGATCTGCTGGATTGCCTATGTGCAGTGGCAGACAACGATCAGCGCACATACCCAGAGTCTTGGAATTCCGTTGACCTATTACAGTATCCTCTGGACAATCAATGGTGCGATGATTGTCTTTTGCCAGCCACTCATTAAAATTCTGATCGGCCGCTGGGTTCATTCACTGAAAGCCCAGATCTATGTCGGCCTCGTCATTTTCATGTGTGCCTACGTGATTCTCTCGCAGGCCGAAGTGTATACAGCTTTCGTTGTGGCTATGGTTGTATTGACGTTTGGGGAAATGTTCGTCTGGCCGGCGGTGCCGACGATTGCCCATCAACTGGCGCCGGAAGGGAAAGCCGGATTTTATCAGGGTATTGTCAATAGTATCGGCACAGGGGGACGGATGCTCGGACCGTTCTTCGGTGGCGTTATGGCTGACCTGTTTGGTATGCAGGTGCTGTTCTATGTGCTGGTTGTTCTTTTCCTTGTTGCATTCGTTACCACATCCCTTTACGACCGCGCGCTGTCAGATCAGCGAGTCGGATCGCGGGAGGCAGAAACAGCCTCATGATTGGGAAAATGAGGTTTAAAATGGTAAATATTCGTGTAACCTTAAGATAATAGCTTGACACTTTGTCATCCGCTTCATAGAATAGCTATAGATATGAAACCCGATGAAGAGGATCAGTAGTAGCATCAGACATGATTCAGAGAGCTGGCGGCCGCTGAAAGCCAGCCATGTCCGTTACGAACTCGCCTCCGAGGATCCGGTGTGAGCGCCATAGGCGTCAGCATTGGACGGTCCGCCGCCGTTACCGGTCCGAAACGAAGTGAGTACACACGTACTAATCAAGGGTGGTACCGCGGGAAGGTTTTTGTTATTATGAATAACAGCCTCTCGTCCCTGGCTGAATAAAGCCGGGGGCGGGAGGCTTTTTTTGTACATAAAAGTCCCTCCGGACGGCAGGCAAAGCTTTTAAATAATGAAGGAGGCCAAAACGATGGCTTACAACCACAAACAGGTTGAACAGAAGTGGCAGCAATATTGGGAAACAAACAAAACGTTCAAAACAGAAGAAGAATACGATAAGAAAAAGTTCTATGCACTCGATATGTTCCCGTATCCGTCTGGTGCCGGCCTGCACGTCGGGCACCCTGAAGGCTACACGGCAACAGACATCCTGTCCCGCATGAAGCGGATGCAGGGATACAACGTCCTTCACCCGATGGGATGGGACGCCTTTGGACTTCCGGCGGAGCAGTACGCCATGGATACGGGCAACCACCCCCGTGAATTTACAGTGGACAATATCAACACGTTCCGGCGCCAGATTAAGGAACTTGGTTTTTCCTATGACTGGGACCGTGAAGTGAGCACCGTTGATGAAGACTACTACAAATGGACCCAGTGGATCTTCACTAAGCTCTATGAGGAGGGACTCGCTTATATCGACGAAGTGGCCGTAAACTGGTGCCCGGCACTCGGCACGGTTCTTGCCAATGAAGAAGTAATCGATGGGGTGAGTGAGCGAGGCGGCCACCCGGTGGAACGCCGTCCGATGAAACAGTGGATGCTGAAGATTACCGCCTATGCTGACCGTCTTCTTGAAGATCTTGACGACCTTGACTGGCCGGAGAGCCTGAAAGATATGCAGCGCAATTGGATCGGCCGTTCGGAAGGAGCGGACGTCACGTTCGCGCTTGATGGCCACGAGGAGAGCGTCTCGGTCTTTACGACCCGCCCGGATACCCTGTACGGAGCGACCTACATGGTTCTTGCCCCGGAGCACAGCCTTGTTGAAAAAATTACAACTTCCGAACAGAAAGAAGCGGTCACCGGCTATCAGAAAGCCGTTGCGACCAAGAGTGACCTTGAGCGTACGGAGCTTGCAAAAGAAAAGACGGGCGTGTTTACCGGGGCTTATGCTCTTCATCCGGTCACAGGTGAAAAACTTCCTGTCTGGATCGCCGATTATGTACTTGCAAGCTACGGAACAGGAGCGGTTATGGCCGTACCGGGCCACGATGAGCGTGACCACGAGTTCGCCCGTACGTTTGATTTACCGATCGTGGAAGTGGTAGCAGGCGGTGACGTAGACCAGGAAGCATATGCTGAAGACGGCCCGCACGTAAACTCGGACTTCCTTAACGGACTTCATAACGAAGAAGCGATCACGAAAATGATCAGCTGGCTGGAGAAAAACGGAAAAGGTGCGAAAAAAGTGACGTACCGCCTTCGTGACTGGCTGTTCAGCCGTCAACGCTACTGGGGTGAGCCGATCCCGATTATACACTGGGAAGACGGCTCGATGGAGGCTGTGCCGGAATCCGAACTTCCGCTCACACTTCCTGAAATGAGTGAATTCAAACCGTCCGGGTCCGGCGAATCACCGCTTGCCAACGCCGAGGACTGGCTAGTCGTGGAAGACCCGAAAACGGGCCGAAAAGGGCGCCGGGAAACGAACACTATGCCCCAGTGGGCTGGCAGTTGCTGGTATTACCTCCGCTATATCGACCCGGACAACAGTGAACAGCTGGCAGATCCGGAAAAGCTGAAGCACTGGCTCCCGGTGGACATTTATATCGGTGGTGCAGAGCATGCGGTTCTTCACCTTCTGTACGCCCGTTTCTGGCACAAGTTTCTCTACGACATCGGCGTGGTGCCGACGAAGGAGCCGTTTCAGAAGCTGTATAACCAGGGAATGATTCTTGGTGAAAACAACGAGAAGATGAGTAAGTCGAAAGGAAACGTTGTTAACCCTGATGACATTATTGCCTCCCACGGTGCAGATACGCTCCGTCTGTATGAAATGTTTATGGGACCGCTTGACGCTTCAGTTTCCTGGAGCGAAAACGGGCTCGACGGTGCGCGCCGCTTCCTGGATCGTGTATGGCGTCTGATCGTTAAAGAGGATGGTACGCTTTCCGATTCGATTCAGGACGTACCTGAAGAAGGTGGTCTTACCCGCACTTACCATCAGACAGTGAAGAAAGTAACCGAAGACTGTGAGGGACTGCGTTTTAACACAGCGATCTCCCAGATGATGGTGTTCGTGAACGACGCGTACAAACAGAAGACTGTTCCGAGGACCTACGTGGAAGGTTTCGTTAAGATGCTTTCCCCGATCGCGCCGCACGTGGCTGAAGAGCTCTGGGCTGTTCTTGGTCATAAAGGCACCGTTACTTACGAGTCGTGGCCTGCATATGACGAGAGCAAGCTTGTGGAAAATGAAGTGGAAATCGTCGTTCAAATTAACGGCAAAGTCCGCACGAAGCTCGTCATCGCCAAGGATGCCAGCCGGGAGGATATGGAAAAAGCCGCCCTTGAACTTGATAAAATTAAAGAAGATACCGATGGAAAAACGATCCGTAAAGTGATCGCAGTTCCCGGTAAGCTTGTCAATATCGTAGCAAATTAATATGTAACCGCCTGCTGGATAAGGTCCCGGAGCAGCCGCAATCGGGACATAACCGCAAGCAGAATAGCAGAAAAAACCTGACTTCATCAAAGTCAGGTTTTTTCCTTTTTCATATTAAGCAAGTCCCTCAATATTTTTTCATTCACGGTGATGTCCTTCAGTGTATACCGGTCGAGAACAGCCATGTAGGCATTTAAAGCTTCATGCAGCACTCCTTTAAGCCTGCAGGACGGGCTTAAAACACAGGTGTTGTTCTCTTCATCAAAACACTCGACATACTGACTGTTATCTTCAGTCAGGCGCACTACTTTTCCCACCGGCAGATCCTCGGGTTTTATTGCCAGTCTGATGCCCCCGCCTCGACCTTTAATCGTCTCCAGAATCCCATGTCTTCCAAGTTCCTGAGTGACCTTTGTCAGATGATTATAGGAAATATTGTAAGCTTTCGCCACTTCTTTCACACTGGTCAGTTTTCCCTCGGGCTGGACAGCAGCGTAGAGAAGAAGACGGAGTGCATAATCGGTATATGAAGTCAGCTGCATATCCATCCCTCCACATACGACAGTCGTCGTTCATTCCTTTTTGCAAGCATACCATAAAGCCGGTCGATAGTCAGAAATGATGCAATTGTGACAGAAAAAGCAACATATAAAATAAGTATTTAAAATACTTATTAAACGTGGTTTAATTTAAATAGGTATTAATTATGCATATTAAAATACGGAAGGGGAATGGTGATGGCCGTTCTAAAAGAAAGTACAAAAGAAATAATCAGGAGTACTGCACCGGTTCTGGAACAGGAAGGCGAACGCATTACCTCACTATTTTACAAAAAGATGTTTCAGGATCACCCGGAACTGTTAAACATTTTTAATCAGACGAATCAGAAACAGGGAAAACAGCCCAGGGCACTGGCAGGAACACTTTACGCAGCCGCAGTGAATATTGACCGTCTTGAAAGTCTTCTGCCGGCGATCAGACAGATTGCACATAAACACCGGAGCCTGAATGTGAAGCCGGAGCATTATCCGATAGTGGGGAAGTATCTTCTTATGGCAATGAGAGAAGTACTTCAGGATTCACCGGACATCGATGACATCATTGAGGCGTGGGAAGAGACTTATGGCGTTGTAGCAAAAGTATTTATTGATACAGAAGCAGCTATGTATGCTGAAGCGGAAGAAAAAATCGGCGGCTGGCGCGGATTCCGTGAGTTTACCGTCATAAAAAAAGAACAGGAGAGCCGGGTTATTACGTCGTTTTACCTGAAGCCGGCAGACGAAGGTCCCCTGGCATCATTTGAGCCGGGACAGTACATTTCTGTCCAGGTGATGCCCGATTACAGCAAACCGGCACATATGAGACAGTACAGCCTGTCGGATTCACCGGACAAAGATTACTATAGAATCAGTGTAAAAAAAGAGGAAGGGATGCAGGGGCATGAAGATGGTGTGGTGTCCAACTACCTTCATGAAAAGATAGAAGCAGGGGATACCTTAAACCTTACCGCGCCAGCTGGATCTTTTACATTAAAAGAAAACAGTGACCGCCCCCTCGTTCTGATCGCAGGCGGCGTGGGCCTTACTCCGCTCGTCAGCATGCTGAATACGTCTTCAGTCAGGAATCCGGACCGCCCTGTAACCTTTGTTGCGGCAGCAAAATCCGGCGAGCTGCACGCTATGGACGATCACGTTCGTTCCATGGCTGAGGGCTCAAGTTCAGTCCGTTATGCTGTATGCTATGAGACACCATCTGTAGAAGACCGCAGGCACCCGAACCTGCTTAAAGAAGGGCTGGTTGATGAGGAACTTCTCTCAGATGCAGTACCGGATAAAGATGCGGAATATTATTTCTGCGGTCCTGTTCCCTTTCTGAGGAAAGTAAACGGAATATTGAGAGACTGGGGAATTCCGGAAAGCAGAATCAATTTTGAATTTTTCGGACCGAGTCAAAGTATTTGATATAAATAACTGCTATAGACTGCAAGGCGTGAAAGGGACCCCCTTTTACGCCTTTTTTTACTTTTACTTTTCACACATAAAAATACAGGGTTTGCCAATCGGTGACAGGGTATAGGAACATCAATATAATACTACCTGATAGCTGGATAATTACATGAAAAGAGGGTGATGCCGGTGGATCTTGGGGCAATTGGACAGGCAATCGAAGCAGTTGGAGATTTTTTATGGACGTACATTCTTGCGGTAATACTTCTTGGCGGGGGGATCTTCCTGACGATAAGGCTCCGCTTTTTCCAGTTTCGCTTTTTTGGTCACGTAATGAAAGAGACGCTTGGAAAAATCTTCGATAAGACAGATCGGAAAGGGACCATCACGCCATTTCAGGCCTTTACTTCTGCCCTGGCATCGACGGCAGGGGCAACCAACATCGTCGGTGTACCGGTGGCAATCGCCCTCGGGGGACCGGGTGCCCTGTTCTGGATGTGGGTCGTGGCCCTGATTGGGATGGGAACAAAGTATTCAGAAATTATGCTTGGGCTGAAGTACCGTGAAGAAAATAAAAAAGGAGAATGGGTCGGTGGACCGCAGTACTACATAAGAAAAGCACTCGGCTGGAAAGCGATGTCCATCGGCTTTGCTTTTTCCCTAATGCTAGTAATTATCCCCAGCACGATGGTTCAGTCAAACTCCATCTCTACGCAGGTACAGGGGGCGTTCGGTTGGAACACAGCCCTCGTTGGGGTCGGGGTAATGGTCGTTGTGGCCGCACTCGTGTTTGGCGGGATTAAACGGATTGGAAAAGTAACAGACAAGTTTATCCCATTTATGGTGCTTACCTATGTTGTGATCTGTTCGATCGTCATTCTCGCCAATGTGACGGAACTTCCTGCCGTGTTTCAGCTGATTTTTGTCCACGCATTTACCCCGGTATCAGCTGCAGGCGGATTTGCCGGAGCGGCATTTGCACAGGCGCTCAGGTGGGGACTTGCGAGAGGATTGTACTCCAACGAAGCCGGTCTGGGTACGGCGCCTATCGCACACTCGGCTGCTATGACCGACCACCCTTCAAGACAGTCTCTCTGGGGGATCTTCAGTGTATTTGTAGACACTATCATTCTCTGTACACTTTCAGGGCTTGCCGTTCTCGTAACCGGAGCTTGGCTTGAAGTGGATCCGGATAATGCCTCGAGCATGATTGACGTAGCATTTGGAACGGTATTCGGGGGCACGTTCGGTGCTGCATTCATTGCTGTATTTCTCATGTTTTTTGTCGTCACCACAATCGGCATACTCGTTTTTTACGGGGAAAAACAGGCAGAGTATCTGTTTGGGCTCAAGTTCGCAAAAGTCATGCGGTTCGTTTATATCGGCGCCATCTTTGTCGGTGCTATCGGCGGCCTTCAGTTCGTCTGGCGTTTCCTGGATCTGATTCTCTTCTTCGTGGTTATCTTCAATATCATTCCGGTTCTCTTCCTTCATAAGGAGATCCGGGCGGTTACCGACGACTACATTGAAAGAATTATTAAAGGGAAAGGCGGAGATCCAAAGGTGCGGCTATGGCATGAGGAACCTGCGAAGAAGAAGAAAGCTTCTTCCAATGATTAAAATGTGACAATGTAAGCAGCAGTAAAAAGATCCTGACCGTAAAAAAGAGGTTGACCTCTGATTCGGAATTAATTTCCGTCCGGGTCAACCTCTTCATTATTCTTCCCATAAATTTTCAGCAGCCGCTTTACCTGCGGTGTAGCCTGTGGAAAAAGCGACAGTAATGTTGTACCCTCCTGTGTATCCGTGGAGATCGAGTACTTCCCCGCAGAAGAACAGGCCGTGCATCAGTTTGGATTCCATCCGTTTGGGCTGAATCTCCTTGATGCTGACGCCTCCTCCGGTGACGAAGGCCTTTTCAATGGAAAGTGTCCCGTCTGCCTGCAGCGGAAACGCTAATGAATGCTGTGCGAGGCTTCGGATGGCTTCTTTTGACAGATTTGCCTGTGTGGTCTGCGGATCTGTTTCTGTAAGGACAAAAAGGGCGTTCAGCATCCGCTCGGGGACCCAGCCGGCTAGGGAATTTTTGATCGCTTTCTTCGGCTCCGCTTCCACAATAGAGGTAATATCCTCGATGACGTCGTTTTCCCTTTTTCCCGGGAAGAGGTTCACTTCAAGGGGAATTGCGGTACATTTATGTTTTTTCAAGGCTTTCACCACATACTGACTGCAGCGGAGTGCCGCAGGGCCGGAAATACCGAAATGGGTGAAAATCATATCGCCATCGTGTGTTTTGATGGCTTTTTTCTTCTTCGGGTCGACCACCGACAGTTCAATGTCGCGAAGGGAGAGGCCCTGCAGGGTTTTATCTCGGATCAGACTGTCTGAACATGTAATAGGCACTTCTGTCGGATAAAGATCCGTAACGGTGTGCCCTGCTTTTTTCGCCCACGGATAGCCGTCGCCTGTACTGCCGGTGTGCGGAACAGATTTTCCGCCGACCGCAACAATGACGTTCGGTGCGCTGATCTCACTGCCTGAAGTAAGCTTCACACCAGTTACCTTCCCGGCTGCATGATCGTATAGAACGTCAGCCACCCCGGTTTCGGTGCGGATGTCCACGTTCAGTGTCCGGATCTGTTCCAGAAGCGTACGGACAACCGTGATCGCTTTGTCGTTTACCGGAAACATCCGGCCTCGGTCTTCTTCCTTGAGGGATATGCCGAGATTTTCAAAAAAATCAATAATGTCTTCGTTATCAAAAACGGAAAAGGGACTGTACATAAATCGTCCATTTCCAGGGATATGTTTAATAATTTCTTCCGTATCGGCCCGGTTGGTTACGTTACATCTTCCGCCGCCTGATATTGCAAGCTTTCTTCCGAGCTTCGATCCTTTATCGATAAGAAGAACCCGTGCCCCGAGCTGAGCCGCCGAGACGCTGGCCATCAGCCCTGAAGGTCCTCCCCCAATAACGATTACATCGTACTGCCGTTCCATTGGCGTTTCACCATCTTTCCTGCGTACAAACTTGTTACAACATAGTCTAGCATACTTTTCATCAACATAAACTCATGATAATTTAAAGAGAAAGAAAAGGAGTGGAGCGGGCATGAAACAGACGTCAGTACTTATGGTAGGAGCGGGCAGGATGGCCGAAGCCGTCCTTGCGGGACTGGTAAAGGACCGGCATCCGGCACTGGAAAAAATCACGGTAACAAACAGGAGGGACCGGGAACGGTTAAAGGAAGTGGAAAAAAAGTACGGGGTGTCCGTATCTGACAACGGGATCGGGGAAGCTGAAAATCACAACGTGATTATTCTGGCAGCACCTCCAGGGGCCCACGGCGGTCTGCTCAAAGAACTATCGGGAAAAATCGACGGCCAACTGGTGATTACCGTGGCTGCGGGAATTGATACGGATTACATGGAGCAGAGGCTGCCTGAAGGCACACCGGTCTGCTGGATTATGCCTAACACGGCAGCGCAGATTGGAAAGTCCATGTCAACCTATACATGCGGACGTTTTGTAGATGAGTCTCACCGGGAAGTGATCAGGCTTATTCTCGGATCCATCGGCCATGCGGAGGAACTTTCCGTGCAGCAGGTGCATGACCTGACGGCAGTGACCGGGAGTGCCCCGGCTTTCGTTTACGCTTTTGTGGAAGCAATGGAGGAGGCGGCTGTAGAAAACGGGGTGACCACCGAGCAGGCCCGGGAGCTTGTCGTGAAAATGCTCAGTGGATCTGCAGCCATGCTGGAGGCGGGTTATGCCCCGGATGAGCTTAGACAGCAGGTTGCGTCTCCAGGGGGATCCACAGCTGCGGGTCTGGAAGTGCTGAAGGAACAAAGGTTTAATGATACGATCAAAGCAGCAGTAAAGGCAACGAACGATCACGCCCGAAGCCAGGGATAAAATCAACTGAATTTAGTAGAGGAGTGGTGAACGGATGCTGAAACGCCTGACCGTAAAAACGAATCAGAGAGACGAAATGATTGAGATTACCCGTGAAATAGGTGCTTTTGTAAGAGAAAGCGGTATCAGTGACGGCATCGTTTACGTGTACTGTCCACACACGACAGCAGGCATTACAATAAATGAAAATGCCGATCCTGATGTTAAGCACGATATGCTCATGCGGCTGGATGAAGTGTATCCTTGGACACACGACAAGTACCGGCATGCAGAAGGAAACTCTGCCTCCCACCTGAAAGCGAGCACGGTCGGTACAAGCCAGCCGGTGCTGATTGAAAACGGCGAACTTATTCTGGGCACATGGCAGGGAATTTATTTCTGTGAGTTCGACGGACCCCGGAGCCGCAAGTGTATGCTGAAAGTAATGGAAGGATAATTAAAGCACAGCAACAAACCCCCTGAAGCTGACTTCAGGGGGTTTGTTGCTGGGGCGTTAACCTGTTGTTCATTATCCCCTGCTGTTGACAACTGTCGAAATATGATAAAATGCTTTAAGTATTAAAATCCGTTTTTGAGGCAGGGAACGTCCAATGTCAGAACGTCAGTTAGTCCGGGGCACGATGATTTTAACAGCCTCGATATTTATTTCCAAAATGCTCGGCCTTATTTATATTTTCCCTTTTCAGGCAATCGTCGGTCTGGAAGGTCTCGCTCTATATACATACGGGTACGTCCCTTATACGGTTCTGCTGAGTCTTGCAACGATCGGGATTCCGCTTGCAGTATCCAAATTTGTAGCCAAATACAATGCTCTTGGAGACTATCGGACAGGGCAGCGCCTTTTCCAGTCAGGCCTTGTTGTAATGGGAATTACAGGTTTTGCTGCTTTTCTGGTCCTCTTTTTCCTGGCACCATTTGTGGCAACCAGTATTCTTGACACGGATGATCTTCAGGGAAACAGTGTAAACGATGCGGTATTTACGATCCGGATGGTCAGTGTGGCACTTTTGATCGTCCCGGTTATGTCGATTGTCCGAGGTTATTTCCAGGGACACCAGTCCATGGGACCGACAGCCGTTTCCCAGGTCGTCGAACAGATTGTGCGCATCATTTTTATTCTTCTTCTTACGTACCTGATTATAAATGTATGGAATGGAGAACTTGGAACCGCCATCGGCTTTGCCACGTTCGGAGCATTTGTCGGCGGTCTTGGAGGGATGGCTGTTCTCGTGGTGTATTTCTTGAAGCGCCGGGACCGCTTTCAGGCTAAGATTGAAAAGAGTACTGCAGATCATCAGATTCCCTTAACGAAAATGTACAAGGAGCTGCTGCGGTACTCGATTCCAATTTCTCTGGTCGGCCTGTCGATCCCTCTTTATCAGATGGTGGATCTGTTTACGTTTAATACCGCTCTCAGTGCCGTATACGATGCGGACGTGGTGGACCGGTATTTCGGCGCGTTTGCCCAGGCTGCCCACAAGCTGATCCTGATTCCTGTTTCGGTTGCGACGGCCATGTCGCTTGCGATTCTGCCGAGCGTAACAAGTGCGTTTATTAATAATGAAAAAGACAGGCTTCAGCGGCAGATCACCCAGACGTATCAGATCATCCTGTTTCTGAGTGTGCCGGCAGCCGTTGGTCTTAGCGTACTTGCATACCCGGCATACGGTGCTCTGTTTGGTCTTGGTGATCTCGCCATCGGCGGGGAGATCCTGAGAAATTATGCACCTGTTGCTGTGCTGTTTGCCATTTTTGCCGTCACATCCTCTCTTCTGCAGGGGATTAACAGACAGAAATATGCGGTGATCGCGCTTGCCTCGGGCCTCGTATTGAAGCTTTCAACAAACGTATTGTTTATCGGGTGGTTCGAAGCGAATGGAGCCATCTATGCTACAGGTCTCGGATACCTTACTGCAGTTGCAGTCAATGTCTGGGCGATAGGGCGCTTTGCTGAATATGATTACCGCTCCCTTTTAAAAAGAGTGCTTCTGATCGCGATGTTTGCTTTTGTAATGGGGCTTGTTGTATTCGCTGTAAACCGCCTTATGCAGCTTATCGTGCCACTTGAAACACAGGGTGCTGCTTTTCTGATGCTGCCTGTTGCCATTATTGCGGGTATTGCCGTCTACGGATTACTCGGCATCAAGTCGGGACTCGCGGGGCAGATTCTCGGACACCGTTTCCGGTTCCTGAAAAAAAGAGACCGGGCTTCTGAAGAGGCCTGATTGATCAAAAGACAAAAAAGCTTTTCCCTCACTCGTAAGGGAAAAGCTTTTTTTATTTGGCTGTTTTCGTAAAGATTGTTGTTTTATTACGCTGCAGGCGGACGCTTTCCATGGGCGACGACTCAGCCTTAAGCTTCATAAGTAATAATGTTATGAAAAGCACCAATTTAATCAAAACAGCTTTTTATTGTGGCGGCTTAAAGAGATCAAGTGCCCCTGGTCGTTTTATTAATCAACCCAGCTTTCAGCCCAGGACTGGAATGCATCCATGGCAGGGCCGAGAGCCTGTCCTTTTTCTGTCAGCGTGTATTCAATGCGCACAGGGGTCTCGGGATAAACCTCGCGCTTAACGATGCCTTCACATTCAAGCTGTTTAAGGCGTTCCACAAGCATCTTATCACTCATATTCGGAATCACGGCAGATACTTCCCTGAATCTTTTCGGGCCATTCATAAGGACCCGGATGATCAGACCATTCCAGCGTTTGCCGAGTAACTGAAAAGCCGATTCAAACTTTGGACAAAGGTTGTTCTGTTCCATACGTTCTCATCTCCTTTAAGCAGCCGGCTACAAGGCTAAAATATTGCTGCGGAGACTGCTTAGTAAAAGAAGTATAACATATTTATGTTGACATTTGGGATGGTGTACTATAATATACTTACTAATAGTAAGTAACTAGTTAAAAGGTACTTGCTGTGTTTTCAAAAGAGGTTTAACTTTTGTGAGCGCGTGGAAAAAGAAGGATGGACCGAGTTTCCGGACAACGAAAAGGAACCCCCTTTTCAAAACACATACTATTTTAGGGAGTGGATCAGATTGACAAAGATTTTAATTCCGTTTTACAGTGCTTACGGCCACATTCATACAATGGCGAAGGCAGTTGCAGAAGGAGCGAAAGACGTTGAAGGTGTGGAAGTGAAAATCGTCCGCATTCCTGAATTTGATGAAGTACAGAAAGCGATGTCCGGCCAGGATGCCTACGTCCAGGCACAGGATGCCCAGGAAGATCTACCCGTGGCGACTCACGATGACCTGAAGTGGGCTGACGGCATTATCTGGGGCATTCCAACCCGCTACGGCTCTATGCCTGCTCAGATGAAACAGTATATCGATTCTGCAGGCGGACTGTGGATGAATGGCGACCTTGAAGGAAAAGTAACTTCCACTTTCATAAGCAGCGGCTCCATTCATGGAGGACAGGAAACAACAGCCATCACAACGATAGTTCCTCTACTTCACTTCGGACTGATTTACGTGGGTCTTCCTTACGGTGAAAACCCTGAGCAGCTCACGACCGACGGCATCGGCGGCTCTCCGTATGCAGCATCAACTGTAGCTGGGCCGGACGGCAGTAACCAGCCGGATGAGAGAGACCTTACTATGGCTAAGCGTCTCGGTAAGCGTGTAGCTAGTGTGTCAAAATCCCTTCGCGGATAAATGATATAACTCCGGACCGGTGGAGCCAGGCTCCACCGGTTTTTTGGTGGAGAGACGCCGGCTTGTGTCTCATACCACTCATGGATCATTTTGTATGGTGCATTTTTAAGACCTTACGTATAGAAAATATGGGGTTAGGGCGGGAGTCCGGAAATTATCGACCTAGAAGAAAGCAGGAGCGGAGTAAGGGAGTATATCCATGAATTATACGACCTAATGGGAACAAGCAGCCAAGTTAGGGGTTATAAAAATCGATCAGGCAGAGATAAACCGTAATTGAGCATAAGTTAAGGCTTAAAATTAAGGACCGGCGAACATAAAACGTAAATCTGCCATTGTTATGTCTTATAATGAAATTCCAATGTAAGATTAAGGCGTAAGTCAGCACTTAAGTACCCGCTGTGAAACAGGCAGAAATTTGGTGAGATTTCAGCGATGTTCACAGGATTGCCCACCTTTTTCCCTACACAAAGCCAGCGTTCGGAACGAAATGGAAATCAGGGTCGAAAACTACTGAAAACCGGGGTCTCAATCAGCAGGATTTTCCCTTCTTTTCACATGATTACAGGTGCCAGGACCCTTCCTCACAAAGGGGGACTCTGCTATAATTGAGAAATTAGGAAACCTTGTCCGGTGTGATTACCCGAAAGACTATCATATAAAAAGAGGTCGTGAAGTCCGGCTATAACTGTTCACGTGGAAATGTGGACGAACAGGAGAAAAGGGGGGAGAAGCGTGGAACTTGAAGCACCAAAAAAACGACTGCATATCGACTGGATCCTGGTCATTGCTGTGGCACTCATTTCTCTGTTCGGACTGATGATGGTGTACAGTGCCAGTTATGTTAAGGGATATGAAGACGTTGGGAATTTCACGCACTATTTTCAGCGTCAGCTCATGTGGCTCGGACTGTCAGGATTTCTGTTTACCTGGCTCATGTTTTTTCCTTACCGTCACTTCAGGAAACTGACGCCGTTTATTATTATCGGCTCTTTCATCCTGCTTTTTCTTGTCCTCACGCCTCTCGGTCACTCTGTAAACGGGGCACAGCGGTGGATTAATGCAGGGCCGCTCCGGATCCAGCCATCCGAGTTTGTAAAGCTGGGCATTATAATTTACCTTGCCTATATTTATTCAAAAAAACAGGGGTACATAGATAACTTCACCAAAGGTGTTCTCCCGCCCCTGGTCATTGTTGGTCTTCTTTTCGGTTTGATTATGCTTCAGCCGGATCTGGGAACGGCTACGTCGATCGTTGTGGTGGCCGGCCTGATCGTTTTCTGCTCCGGGGCAAGAATTATCCATCTATTCTGGATTGCGGCTCTTGGCGCTATTGCCTTCATTTATTATGCCAATTCAGCCGTATACCGGATGAACCGGATTGTCGGATACCGGGATCCGTTCGAACACAGCTTTGGTGACGGGTACCAGCTCGTCCAGTCTTATATCGCTATTGCCCACGGCGGCCTTACCGGTGCCGGTTTTGGCCAGAGCGTACAGAAACTGTTTTACCTGCCTGAAGCTCACACAGATTTCATTCTCGCAATCGTTAGTGAAGAGCTCGGTGTTCTGGGTATACTGTTTGTGCTGGCGTGTATGACAGTCATCATCGTACGTGGTGTGATCATAGGTGCCCGCTGCCGGGATGCATTTGGCAGTCTGCTTGCATTTGGTATTGTGTTTCAAATCGCCATTCAGATGGTCTTTAACACAGGAGCAGTAACGGGACTGCTGCCAATTACAGGTATTCCATTTCCGTTTCTAAGCTATGGCGGCTCTTCATTGATGGTTACCCTTTTATCATTAGGAATTTTAGCAAACATCTCACGAAAAACTGAAAGAGACCGTGCAGAGAGAACGGACCGTGATGAGGAAGCGTTGGAGCAAGAAGAGACGCCGCCCGGTGTGACACCGCTTCGGCCTGTCCGGCAGTTTACGAGATAAAATGTAGGTGGATAATAGATGGAAGAACGTAAGTCTTCGATTCAGCAGCTTGATTTTACATTGCTTTTTCTTCTTTTTGTGCTCATGTGTATCAGCCTGATGGCGATCTACAGCGGTACAACAGATCAATACGTCTTTTTGGATGATACCTTTTTCGTCAGGCGCCAGGTTGTCTGGTTTGCCATCGGTGTCATTCTGATGCTCGGGGCCATGAGCATTGATTATGAAATGTTTAAGAACTTTTCGATTCCTCTTTACGCAATCGGGATGGTCCTGCTTCTCGCCGTTCATTTTTTCGGTGTAGAGATGAATGGTGCACAGCGCTGGATCGGCGTTGGCGGCATCATGTTTCAGCCTTCGGAATTTGTAAAGATTTTCGTTATCCTTGCTCTGGCACACCTGCTGTACCATATCACCCAGACCCCACGGGAAAAGTCGTTTACAGAAGACGCGAAGGTGATCGGTAAGATTCTGGCAGTCGGAGGACCGCCGTTTTTCCTAATCCTGATTCAGCCTGACCTTGGAACCGCACTCGTTATCGGTGCTGTCATGATGACGATGATTCTTATGAGCGGGGTTACGTGGCGGATGATCGGGCTGCTTACAGCGCTTGTGGCAGCCGGTCTTGGTACACTTGTGATCTTACACAATTACTTTTTCAACATTTTCAATAAGATTATTGCCCAGCACCAGATGAACCGTATTTACGGCTGGCTCGATCCTGCAGGGGATACCTCCGGCCTTGGCTATCAGCTGTTTCATGCCCTCCAGGGAATCGGAGCCGGCCAGCTTTATGGAATGGGGTTTACCCAGGGGGCTAAAACCCAGGGAGGGGATATCCCTGAACTTCATACCGACTTCGTTTTTACGGTAATTGGAGAGGAATTCGGCTTTGTAGGTGCTACGGTACTGCTGATCGTTTATTTCCTTCTTCTGTACCGGATGGTGATGATCGCCTTTAACTGCAACAACAGCTACGGTACGTACCTGGTCGCTGGCGTCGTCGGACTGCTTGTTTTCCAGATTTTCCAGAACATCGGCATGACGATCGGTCTGATGCCGATCACAGGACTGGCCCTGCCGTTTATCAGTTACGGCGGAAGTGCACTTCTGACAAACATGATTGCGGTAGGTATTGTACTGAATGTAAATATACGAACCCGTCACTATATGTTCGGGGAAGATAATTAAATCATTGTTTCCGGTTAGATTAATGATTTGTAAGAGGGAATTATAAAGAGGTAGGCGGTGACTCCGGCGGGAATAGCATCAGATGAAGATCCCGCAGGGCGATTTTCCCGAGGAGGCTGAAGCGATACCCGCGGAAAGCGTCCGCCTGGATCGTAATATAACAACACTCTTTAAAAAATGGCTCTTTAAAACTTAATATTGATATTTTCTATCGTTGTTGATTGAAGCGAGCGCGAGACACTCCTGCGGGAACAGCACCGGCTGAAGACCCCGCAGGGCGATCCTCCTGAGGAGGCTGAAGCGGTGCCCGCGGAAAGGGAGCGCAGTGAAGGAAATCAACAACAGACTTTAACAGAGCCTAAAAAATAATAAACCGAAAGAGAGTTGTATGCCGCAGCTCTCTTTTTTCGGGATTGTAAAAGGAGGGATTTGCTGTGGCTGTATGGATCGGTTTTGGTTCTTTGGCAAAAGCGGTACGCCAGTTTGTTCCACGTGAAAAAAAGATCCGTGTGTATTCCCGGACAAAACAGGATCTGTCTAATTATGAAAATACCGAGTGGTGTTCACCAGAATCCTTTCATAAAGAAACGACGTTTGTATTATTTTTGCCAAAACAGGGGATCCGTTCTTTCATGGAGGACTTTAATGACACCTTCTCAAAAGGGACAACCTTTTACTACACAGCGACCGGAATGATGAAAAAGGATATCGATTCACTCCTTCCTCCAGGTACAAAGGTGGTGCCGTGGAAATGGGTGACGCAGGCAGATGAACTGGCCCGGAGCGGAAAGGCTCTCGCAGTTACGGAATCAGAAGAAGAGGCTGCAAGGCTTGGGGAATTGTTCGGTAAAAAGATCAGAACGCTTGCCGGAAAAGAGGAAGATGTCCTGACTGTGAATAAAACGGTTACGAAAGCCGCCATTGAAACAGCAATCCGGCTGCGGAGGGAACTTGACGCGCAGGGGATTGACCGTGAAATAATCGAACATGCTGTGAGACAGATTATCCCCGGTGTGATCCGTGCCTATCAGGATGGAAAACTCGGAGGCTTTGGAAAGCAGGCTGCAAAGGAGCTGGAAAACGATGAGACTTGATAAACTTCTGGCAAATACGGGCTTTGGATCCCGTAAGGAAGTAAAGAAAATGCTGAAAAAAGGCGGTGTGACCATTGACGGCGTGACTGTAAAAGACGGAAAAGCCCATGTGGATCCGGAGAAAGAAGAAGTAGCTGTCTTTGGAGATGTTCTTGCGTACAGGGAATTTATTTATCTGATGATGAATAAGCCGCAGGGTGTGATTTCGGCTACAGAAGACCGGTCGGAACAGACTGTTGTTTCCCTTCTTGAAGAAGAAGATGCAATACTCGAACCCTTTCCGGTAGGCCGCCTTGATAAAGATACAATCGGACTGATGCTTCTGACAAACGACGGAAAACTGGCCCATCAGCTCACAAGTCCAAAGAAAAAGGTCCGCAAGCTTTATACAGCCACAATTGAACGTCCCCTGCAGGATGAAGAGGCAGAGAAGCTGAGAACCGGGGTCACCCTCGATGATGGATATGAAACAAAGCCGGCAACCGTTGAGATTGAAGGAGAAGAGGACACAAAGATACGGATCGGAATTACAGAAGGAAAGTTTCATCAGGTCAAAAGGATGTTTGAAGCTGTCGGTCATAAGGTGATTTTTCTGAAGCGCGATACGATTGGGCCCCTTAAGCTGGATGAAACACTTGAGCCGGGAACCTACCGGGAACTCACAGACGAGGAACTGGCCGCCTTGAGAAGCGTTCATGCGAACGATGATAACGGGGCGGCATCGGAATAAAAAAACGGGTAAACCCCTACCGTAAAGCTCAGTGATGGTTTTACTGAGAGTTGATTGGAGCGAATGCACGACACTCCTGCGTGAAGACCGCGTTCAGGGGAGACCCCGCAGGGTGTTTTTTCCCGAGGAGGCTCCCGAACCGCCCGCGAAAAGGGAGCGCAATGAGCGTAAATCAATAATTAACTTTAACAAGCAGTAAATCGAGAGCTTAATAAAAAACCTCCCGGCTGGCGGGAGGAAAGAGTCTGATCTATGTCTGATTTGTGGTTTATGAAGCTTTGATTCGTCGCCGGGTAGTTTCCCAGGTTCCCCGTGCTGGACTCGTAACGAGGTTGTTGTATTCCAGCACATTCAGATCCCGCTGAACCGTACGCGGGGTCGTTCCGAATTCTTCAACTAGTTCCAGTGTGGTGACCTGCCCCTTTCGCTTAATGAAAAGGTACATGGACTTAATTCGGGTCAGCATTCGGTCAGTCGAAGCTTTCAAAAAACCACTCCTTTTGTAGTTTTCCCGGCCTGTTCTGATGGGGGAACGTATATGGATGCAGAGCAGGAAGGGTCAAAGTCTTCTTACTTGCTTTACCTGGCGCAGTACATGATTCAAAAACGGAACAATATCGCTCCTTTGTCCTATATTTTAGCGGAGTCCAGGGTAAAGGTAAAGAGCAGGTAAGCGCTTCACCGTAAAAGTTATGTAAAAGTCCTGTGAATATTCTGTTAATAAAGGAATTTTATGGTCTGATATGATTTTTCAGGGTACAAATACAATCCTTGAGGCCGGGAAAAACGGGCGGGGAAAAGGAACAAGCCAACATAGCTGTATCATTCACCTGAATACGAAGGAAGTGTATTACCTGCAGCCTGCCCTTTTTCCTCAATGTTCCCATACCCTTAACATAGATCTTTTATCGAATGATCTCCTGGTAGATTTTCTTTTTTTCATGCTCATAGGCGGTAATGTGATGATCGTACTCTTCGGTCAATGCAATATCATCCAAACCTTTTAAGAGCATTTCCTTTCGATAAGCATCTGTTTCAAATGAATAGGTGCTGCCCGCTTCATCGGTTACCAATTGCTTCTCCAAGTCTACAGATAAGGATGAAGGATCACTTCCTGCCTGCTGAAATAAGGCTTCTACTTCTGATTCAGACAATTTGATAGGAAGGATCCCATTTTTAAAGCAGTTATTATAGAAAATATCTGCAAAGGAAGGGGCAATGATCACCTTAAAACCATAATCCAGTAATGCCCAAGGGGCATGTTCACGCGATGAACCGCAGCCAAAGTTATCTCTTGCGAGTAATATACTCGCCTCCTTAAATTCCGGTTTATTTAAGACAAAGGATTCATTAACGGATTGGCCGCCATCTTTGTAACGCCAGTCATAAAACAGAAATTGTCCGAATCCGGTTCGTTCAACTCGTTTTAAAAACTGTTTGGGAATGATCTGGTCAGTATCTACATTGGCTTTATCCAGCGGAGCCGCGATTCCGGTATGCTGATTGACAGGTTCCATCTATTTCACACTCCCAACAGAGGCTAATTCACTGACATCGCAAAAACGTCCTTTAATTGCTGCCGCCGCTGCTAATACAGGGCTTACCAGGTGCGTTCTGGCTCCTCGTCCCTGACGCCCTTCAAAATTACGATTTGAAGTGGAGGCACACCGTTTTCCCGGAGGCACAACATCAGGGTTCATGCTTAGGCACATACTGCAGCCTGATTCTCTCCATTCAAAGCCTGCTTTTTTAAATACATGATGCAGACCTTCCTGCTCTGCTTCCTTCTTTACTTTTTTAGAGCCAGGTACAATTAATGCAGTGACTTGTGAATGAACAGAGTGACCTTCAATCACCCTGGCTGCTTCACGTAAATCTTCCAGTCTGGAATTCGTACAGGATCCGATAAATACATAGTCAATCTCAATATCAGTGATTTTAATTCCAGGCTGTAAACCCATGTACTCCAGGGCTTGATGAGCCGATTCTTTTTTGACCTCATTCTCCATCATTTCCGGATCCGGAACGTAATCGTGAATTCCTGCTCCCATAGATGGATTTGTTCCCCATGTGACCTGCGGCTGAAGAGAGGAGACATCAAAGGTCACGACATGGTCATACTCAGCACCTTCATCTGTTTTCAGCTGATTCCATTCCTGAAGTGCTTCTTCAAGTTTTTGGCCTTTTGGTGCATACTTACGATCTTTCAGGTATTCAAAGGTCGTTTCATCAGGTGCGATTAAACCAGCTCTTGCACCAGCCTCAATTGACATATTGCAAACAGTCATTCTTTCTTCCATACTCATATCCTGGACAGCTTCACCTGTATATTCGATCACATAACCAGTGCCAAAATCAATGCCATGTTCAGCGATCAATCCGAGGATGATGTCTTTAGCTGTTAACCCTAAAGGTTTTTTACCCTGAAAATCCACCTTCATCGTTTTCGGTTTTGATTGGAGGAGGGTTTGTGTAGCTAAAACATGCTCGACTTCACTAGTCCCTATACCAAACGCCAGAGCCCCAAAGGCACCGTGAGTGGAGGTGTGACTGTCTCCGCATACAATTGTCTTTCCCGGCAGGGTGAGCCCCAGTTCAGGTCCAATAACATGGACAATACCTTGTTCGTCACTGTGTAAATCAGCAAGAGTGACACCAAATTCTTCACAATTCTGCTGCAGCGTATTCATTTGCTTTGAGGCAATTTCATCTTTGATGACAAACGGATTTACGGTTGGCACATTATGGTCCATGGTCGCAAAGGTTAGATCAGGTCTTCTTACTTTTCTTCCGGCCAGGCGCAGACCTTCAAATGCCTGAGGTGAAGTGACTTCATGCACCATATGAAGATCGATATAAAGTAAGTTGGGCTTATTGTCTTCTTTTACAACGACATGCTGTTCCCAGATTTTCTCGAACAAAGTTTTTTTATCCACTTGTGTTTTCACCCTCTCTGCCTATAGTTTCACAGTAGCGTGCTCAGGGAGGAAGCTTCTTACAGCTTTACCCATTTCTTTGGTAGAAAGCACTTTTTCACCTTTACCAGCAATATCCTGTGTGCGATACCCTTGATCCAGTGTGGTTTTAATTGCTTTTTCAATTGCTGCAGCTTCTCCAGCCATATTGAAAGAATACTTCAGCAGCATGGCAGCGGAGGAGAAAGCTGCCAGGGGATTGGCTTTGTTTTCACCTGCGATATCAGGTGCTGACCCGTGCACGGGCTCATATAGGCCCGGACCTTCTGAACCTATACTTGCAGAAGGAAGCATACCCAGCGAACCCGTAATCATAGAAGCCTCATCACTTAAAATATCACCAAACATATTCTCCGTAACCATCACGTCAAATTGTGCAGGATCGCGGATCAGCTGCATTGCAGCGTTATCAACGAGCATGTGTTCAAGTGAGACGTCCGGGTATTCAGGAGCTAAACGGTCAGCTGTTTCTCTCCATAGCCGGCTGCTTTCAAGGACATTGGCCTTATCAACAGAGGTTACCTTTTTTGATCTAAAACGGGAAAGCTCGAATGCTTTCCTTAAAATCCTTTCGATCTCTGCTTCGTTATAATAAAGTGTATCAACGGCCTCAGTCCCATATTTTCCAGTTCTTCTTTCCCGCGGAGTCCCAAAGTAAAGTCCGCCTGTAAGTTCACGGATAATAAGCAAATCGGCGTTCTTTACAATTTCCGGTCTGACTGGAGATGAGTCAAGTAGTGAAGGGTAGACGTTGATGGGACGGAGGTTGGCAAAAAGCTTTAAAGCCTTCCTGATCCCGAGTAAACCAGCTTCAGGCCTCCTTGAGGCTTCTTCTTTGTCCCATTTAGGTCCACCTACTGCCCCCAGGAGAATAGCATCACTCTCCCGGCAGGCGTCTACGGTGTGCTGAGGCAGCGGTGTACCGTGTTTATCGACTGCTGCGCCTCCAATATCCTCATATTGAAAGGTGAATTCATTCCCATATTTTTCTGCTGTCTCTTCTATTAAAAGAACAGCCTCACGTGTAATTTCGGGGCCAATCCCGTCACCTGGGAGAACGGTTATCTTTTTCATTAAAGAGAACTCACTCCTTTTGCCTGTTCGCCAAAGTACTCCTTCACGTTCAGGCGATTCACTGCATCAAGGTAGGCTTTAGCGGAAGCCTCAAGAACATCGTGTTCGATTCCCCGGCCGCTGCTGGACGCGCCTTCTATCTCAATTTGAACGTATACTTCAGCTAAAGAATCAATACCGTCAGTAGTGGATTGAATGCGGTAGTCTGTAAGCGTGACCGGCTGATTCAGAATCCGGTCGATTGTGTTATAGACCGATTCTACGCTTCCTTTTCCAGTAGCGGATTCCTGGACAACGTTTCCTTCAGGCGTGCGAATTCCTATTGTAGTTGTCGGGACGACATGTGACCCATAGGAAACCTGCAGCAATTCCAATTGATAAGTTGGACTTGTTTCCTGCAGAGAGGAGTCCATCATCAGTGCAAAAATATCGTCTTCCGTGACTTCTTTTTTCTTGGCGGTCAGATCTTTGAAGGCTTTAAACAGTTTCCGGCTGTCTTTTTTATCTAAATAAATGCCAAACTCTTTACATTTTTCGTTAAAGGCATGACTTCCTGAATGTTTACCAAGTACCATTTTATTCGAAGTTAAACCGATCATCTCAGGTTCAATGATCTCGTAAGTCTGCTTGTTTTTCAGCACTCCGTCCTGGTGAATACCGGACTCGTGGGCAAAAGCGTTGGCGCCGACCACTGCTTTATTTTGAGGAACGATCATACCGGTGAGTTTCGTGACAAGTTTACTTGTGCGAACCGTTTGTGACAGATCAATCTGAGTTTCAATTTTGTAGGCATCCTGGCGGATTTTCAGGGCGACTGCAATCTCTTCAAGAGCTGCATTGCCTGCACGTTCTCCAATACCATTAATTGTGCCTTCAATCTGGCTGGCGCCACCGTTTATGGCGGCCAGAGTATTTGCGACAGCCATACCGAGGTCATCATGACAGTGGGCTGAAAGCTTTACGCGATGAATGTTCGGAACATTTTCCTGAACATATTCAAATAGTTTTCTATACTCCTCAGGAGTTGTAAAACCAACCGTATCCGGAAGGTTGATTACGGTAGCACCTGCGTCGATTGTTTTTTCAATAATTTCAGCCAGGAAAGGCCAGTCACTGCGTGTGGCATCCTCTGCAGAAAACTGGATATGGGAAAAATACTGAGATGCGTAGCGAACAGACTCGACTGCAGTCTCAATCACCTGTTTCGGGGTTTTGTTCAGCTTATATTGCATATGAACCGGGGATGTAGCGAGGAAGATGTGAATGCCCGGTTTAGCTGCCCCTTTTACTGCTTCCCGTACTGCATCGATATCTTTATGGTTCGCCCGGGCTAAACCCAGTACCGTACAATGCTTCATGTTTTCAGCTATTTGTTTTACCGATTGCAACTCCCCTTGGGAGGAGGCTGGAAATCCAGCCTCCATGATATCTACTCCATAGCGTTCCAACTGATAGGCAATTTCGAGCTTTTCATGAGATTGTAAGTTGACTCCAGCGGATTGTTCACCGTCTCTTAGCGTTGTATCAAAGATATCAACCTTTCGCATTCCCCACCATCCCTTTCTTTTTCTGCTGGACAAATGGCATTTTTTCTCGAAGCTCCCGTCCTACAACCTCAATAGGGTGCTGACTTTCTCTTTTGTTGATTGCTGTAAACATCGGACGGTGTACCTGGTTTTCAGTTACCCATCCTTTGGCAAATTCCCCGGATTGAATTTCGCTAAGGATGTTTTTCATTTCCTTCTTTGTCTCATCGGTTACTACTCTTGGCCCGGCAGTGAAATCTCCCCATTGTGCAGTATCCGAAATGGAATAACGCATACCCTCAAGACCTTCTTCATACAGGAGATCAACGATGAGTTTCAGTTCATGCAGGCATTCAAAGTAAGCTACTTCAGGCTGGTAGCCTGCTTCAGTCAGGGTTTCAAATCCGGCTTTGATCAGCGAGGTCGTACCGCCGCAAAGAACTGCCTGTTCACCAAACAGGTCTGTTTCTGTTTCTTCCTGAAAGGTCGTTTCAATAACTGCAGCACGGCCGGCACCGACACCTTTGCTGTAGGCAAGGGCGATGTCTCTGGCTTTCCCTGAGGCGTCCTGATACACAGCGAATAGTGCAGGGACTCCGCCGCCTTCTGCAAAGACACGACGGACCAGATGGCCGGGTCCTTTAGGGGCGACTAAAAATACGTCAACATCTGATGGGGGTACAACCTGATTAAAATGAATATTAAAGCCGTGCGCAAAAGCCAGGGCTTTGCCGCTGGTCAAATGTGGTTCGATCTCCTGTTTGTAGATTTCAGGCTGCTTTTCATCTGGAACGAGAAACATGATCACATCAGACTTTGCTGTTGCCTCACCTGCAGTTGTAACCGTAAAACCATCTGCTTCAGCCTTTTGCCAGGAGCCGCCATGGCGCAGCCCGATACAGACATCAACGCCGTTATCTCTGAGGTTTTGAGCATGGGCGTGACCTTGAGAGCCATAGCCGATCACCGCTACCTTTTTGTTGTTTAACTGATCAAGTGAAATATCCTGGTCATAATACATTTTTACCATGTTGAATTCTCCTCTCGGTTTTTCGCCACTTGGGCTTTTTTTCGTTATTAATCAGATTTAGCTGCAAAGTCAGGAATCTGTATTGAGAAATCAGTGATATTGATTACATCTATCTGTTTATCCAGTTGTTTCTTTATCTGTTCAACAACCTTTTCATCAGGGACATCAACTACAATCGTCATTAAAGAGCGCCGGTGGTCATCAATGGGTGCAACAGATAGACTTTCAATATTAAACCCTTTCCTGAGAAAGAGGCTCGTGACCCTGTTTAACACTCCCAGCTGGTTGGTTACGACAACGGACAATGTTCTTCTCATGGTTTCACACCATCCATTTCCTGGATTCCCTTCCCTGGAGCAATCATTGGATAAACGTTCTCATCAGGGGTTACGCGGCAATCGATAATATAGGGTTCCTGAACAGAGAGAGATTCTTTTAGAACGTGAACGAAATCCTCTTCGCAATCCACCTTGCTTCCTTTAATTCCAAATGCTTCAGCAAGCTTTACGTAATCAGGCTGGTTAGGAAGGAGAGACTCAGAGTATCGTTCGTTATAAAAGAGCTGCTGCCACTGCCGGACCATTCCCATTGATTTATTGTTTACGATTACGATTTTTACTGGAAGATTGTATTCTTTCAAAAGTGCTAGTTCCTGGAACGTCATTTGGAAGCCCGCATCACCCAGAAGGGCAACGACATTTGTGTCCCGCAATCCTATTTGAGCGCCGATTGCAGCGGGAAGTCCAAATCCCATCGTTCCCAAACCTCCGGAGGTAATCCATTTATTCGGTGTTTCAAAAGAATAATACTGGGCTGACCACATCTGATGCTGTCCCACATCTGTTGCTACGGCGGCATTTCCAGCTGTGTATTTATGAACCAGCTCAGTAACCCTCTGAGGTTTTAGTGTCTCATTGTCCTCTTTATACCAAAGCGGGTATTCTTTTTTGCTCTCTTCCAGGCTTTTTCTCCATGTCGTTGTTTCAGTTTCGACGTGAGGTTCTGACAATAGCTGTTTCAGAGATTCTCGGGCGTCACCTATTACCGGAATCTCAGTCGGTACGATTTTTCCTACTTCAGCAGGGTCTATATCCATATGAACAACCTCTGCTTTTTTGGCAAAATGTTCGAGATTTCCTGTCAGCCGGTCATCAAAACGAGCACCGACGTTAATGAGAAGGTCTGTTTCATACAGTGCCATATTGGCAGAGTAGGTGCCGTGCATACCTGCCATCCCCAGGAAAAGCTTATGACTGGCGGGGAAACTGCCTAATCCCAGCAGTGTATTGGCAACTGGAAGCTGATACTTTTCTGCAAATTGTTTGAGTTCGGCAGAAGCCTTGGCATGCAGGACACCTGCACCGGCAAGGATCACCGGCCGTTTCGCAGTTTTCAGCGCTTCGGTTACCTGTTTAATGGCATCGGGGTCAGGTTTCTGCTGTACCTTATATCCAGGAAGGTGAATGGGCTGGGAATAATCAAAAGAGCCCTTCGCAGCTGACAGGTCCTTAGGAACGTCTATTAACACCGGACCCGGCCTTCCAGTACCTGCAATATGAAAAGCTTCCTTAATAATTCGCGGCAAGTCCTTCACATCCTGAATCTGGTAACTGTGTTTAGTAATGGGCATTGAGATCCCCAGTGTCGGTGCTTCCTGAAAGGCATCGGAACCTAACGCACTGGAGTTCACCTGCCCTGTAAAAACAATCAAAGGTAACGAGTCCATCATTGCGTCAGCAAGACCAGTGACAACGTTTGTGGCTCCCGGACCGGAAGTGGCGACAACAACTCCCGGCTTTCCGGTGACTCTGGCATAACCTTCAGCGGCGTGAATCGCACCTTGTTCATGTCGGGGGAGAATATGAGGGATCCCACCGTCATACAGCGCATCGTAAATGTTTAAAGCTGCGCCTCCCGGGTAACCGAATACACACTCAACATTCTCTTTCTTCAATGCCTCTACAATCATTTTTGAGCCGGACATGATCTGACTTGTGGTTTCAGTGGTTGTCTCATTGGACATAAGAACCATTTCATCACTCCTTCCTGAATCAAAACACTTCATTTTTTCGTTTCGACAGAACCCTTGGATTATTCGGACTTTTTTGTACAACAAAACCTCTGTGGATCGGCAGAGACACACCAAAGTATTCCTTTGGTATAAATCAGAA
Organism: Alteribacter lacisalsi; assembly: GCF_003226345.1. GTDB lineage: Bacteria > Bacillota > Bacilli > Bacillales > Salisediminibacteriaceae > Alteribacter > Alteribacter lacisalsi. Next base: position 132,603 of record NZ_PDOF01000001.1, read on the forward strand.
CCTGTCCGCAGAGGCTTTTTTCCTCACGGTGTACATCAATCTAGTGATGCCGGTATCGCTCGGACCAGACATGAATGTATATTATACAAGCCACCGGAACCCTAGATACCCTCCTGATGTTAAACAGTGTTTTGGCTGTTCAACACGAAATGGTTTATTAAATTTTGAGTAAGTTTAAATCCAGGCGATTAATTAGTCAAGTCCGATTATTCAGAAAATAAGGAGTGTTTGAAAGCGCTTAATCAATCGGTATGACTGCGTGTATCCGCTTACACTTTAAAGGAATAAAAGATTTTAAAAAAAATATATAAATTCTTTTTTTGGGACTGGCAGATAATTTAACAAAAAAAGACACTTTATCAAGTGTCTTTTAAAGGAGTATGATCCAAATAAATACAGCATAATAATACATTTATATGAATTATTATGAAGTTAAATCAATAAGTTAAAGAGCTCTGGATCTTTATTAAGTTCGGTGAACGAGAAGCCGTTTTTATCCATTCTACCAATCAGGGCATTATAATCACCAGGCTGTTTTAATTCTATACCTACTAAAACAGGTCCTTTTTCCCGGTTATTTTTCTTCGTATATTCAAAACGGGTAATATCATCGGTCTCACCCAGTACCTCTTGCATAAATTCCCGCAGTGCTCCTGCACGCTGCGGAAAGTTTACGATAAAATAGTGCTTTAACCCTTCATAAATCAGCGAACGTTCTTTCACTTCCTGCATACGGTCTATATCATTGTTCCCACCGCTGATAATGCAGACAATTGTCTTTCCTTTTATCTCATCGCGGTAAAAATCAAGGGCTGTAACAGGTAAAGCACCAGCTGGTTCGGCGATGATGGCATTTTCATTATATAATTTGAGGATCGTGGTGCACACTTTTCCTTCAGGTACAAGAACGATATCATCGAGCAATTCTTTCACAATATCGAATGTAATTTCACCAACCTTCTGCACTGAGGCACCGTCTACAAACTTTTCTATTTGCTCGAGTGCCTTCACATGGCCTTTTTTCAGAGACTCTTTCATGGCTGGAGCACCTGATGGTTCAACGCCTATGATCTTTGTTAAAGGAGAAGTCTCTTTGGCGTATGCTGCCACGCCTGAAGCTAAACCTCCGCCGCCAATACTCATAAACATATGGGAGACAGGCTCGTCAATTTGATCTAAGATTTCCAAACCTACTGTTCCTTGACCTGAAATTATTTTTTCGTCATCAAAGGGATGAATAAAAGTCATTTTTTCTTTACTGCAGACTTTCTGCGCTTCATTATAGGCGTCATCAAACGAATCTCCGGTAATGATAACCTCCGTCATCTGTCCGCCAAAGAAGGTGACTTGATTGATCTTTTGCCGTGGTGTGGTTGAGGGCATGAATATCTTTCCTTTTATCCCTAATTTTTTACAGGAATAAGCGACGCCCTGAGCATGGTTTCCGGCACTGGCACATACGACCCCTCGTTTGCGCTGCTCCTCAGTCAGACTTTTGATTAAATAATAAGCACCTCTGATTTTAAATGATCTTACGGGCTGCATGTCCTCGCGTTTTAAGTACACATTACAGTCATATCGCCTTGAAAGAATCTCGTCTTTCTGCAATGGTGTTTTTACTGCTGCCTCATGCACAACATTTAAGGCACTGCGTACATCTTCTGCCTGCACTTTCAAAAGTGAACGTTGGGTACGATCTTTGATGGTTTGATTCATAGCGCTCTCCTTTGTTGTTTATTTCTGAAATATCTTACTCTTTAAATTTTTAAGTTTCATTCTATCACATGAGTTGTCAAAAAAGCCACATCACTTTTCAGTGAAAATATGTAATTAACAAAATGAGTGTGTGTTCCAGGTCATTGAAGATGTATAATAATTGATGCTGAACTGCAGGATCGAGCCTCTGCCGAGCGGATTTGACTCATCCGCCGAATGAGGAGATACATACAGAAGGTTTGATACAAGCGGCGGCCATATACGTCGATGCTATCTATGAGCTTGCAAAATAATTTAAAAAGGTGCTGTTAATTTTGGCTTCACAATCCCTGCATCACGAATCACATACTCACCGCCGTCAGCTTAGGGACATGCGGATTTTTTATTTTCTTTCTTTTTTTGCTATAGGGGGGCTGTTCCCTCTTTTAAGTGTATATCTGCAGAATGAAGTGGGCTTAAGAGGATCCCAAATCGGGGTAATTATGTCTATAGGGCCTGTCATGATGCTCATTGCCCAGCCGATCTGGGGGCTGATCAGTGATTATACGAGAAGTCCTCGTATATTGCTGGCGATTTCTGTTACGGGTACTGGTGCAATCGGCCTCATGTACGTAACTGCTGAACTGTATCCGGTCCTGATTTTTATCGCTGCCTTTCTGGCTCTTTTCCAGGCAGCCATGATTCCCCTGTCTGACAGCATGGTCATGAATTATGTTCATAAAAAAGGCGGAGATTACGGGAAAGTCCGCCTTTGGGGCGCAGCCGGTTTTGCCCTGGCTGTATGGGTAATGGGTAACCTGTCCGACTGGTTCGGCCAGTCCATTATTTTCTACGCCTTCGCAATCGTACTCTGGATCAGCGCCTGGTTTGCCCTTAAAATGCCGAGAGAATCGCAGGTTGTCAGGGTGGATTTGAAAAAAGGTCTTCGAAAACTGATTGTTGTGCCGAAATTTGTTCTGTTTCTAATAGCCACGTTTCTTGTGTTCGGGCCGATCATGGCCAACAATTTTTATTTTGGCCTGCTGATTCAGTTTGCCGGAGGATCTCTTGCCGGGGTGGGTCTGGCATTTCTGCTTGCAGCAGGAAGTGAGATCCCGTTTATGAGATGGGCCGGCAGTCTGATTTCGAAGCAGGGCGTTACCGCCATTCTGTTCCTGGCCGCTCTTGTATCCGGATTCCGCTGGCTGTTTTATTTTCTCGGGCCTTCTCCGGAACTGATTTATGTCACAACTGTTATTCAGGGGCTATCGATCGGCCTGTTCATACCTGCAGCTCTTCAGTATGTGCGAAGTCTGGCTCCTGACGAGGTTAAAGCTACAGCAGTGAGCCTGTATGCAGCTGTGGGAAATGGTCTGGGGGCCTGGTTTTTTACGTTCTTTGCCGGGCTCATTATGGACTGGCAGAACGTTCTTTATGTTTACCTGTTTTACGGGGTCCTGACATTATGCGGGGCAGCTGTTCTTATTATTATTATGAATCTTGAAAAGAAGGAAGGCTCCCATGTGGACGCCTGATTAAAACGGGGCTGGGACATAACTCAGCTAAATAGAAGGACCCTCACCGTCGGTGAGGGCCCTTAGCTTTGGCAGTATTATAATGGTTGATTGTTCAAAAATAAACTCGCTTGCCTCGGGCAAGACGTCTCGTGATTTTTGAACAATCAACAAGGTTGAAGGACTTGTAAAAGACAGTATTCGCACGACAGGCTTATCAACAAACAAAACGGTGCCAGATATCGAAAAGCGATAATTGGCACTGTTTTTTTCTTGGCTCTGTTAAAGCTTAATGTTGATATTTTTCTATCATTGATTGAAGCGAACGCGCGACACTCCTGCGGTGCCCGCGGAAACGGAGTGCAGCGAGCGGAAAGTAACAACAGACTTTAACAGAGCCTTTTTCTTAGATAAAGATTGTTTTGTCCCAGCCTCCATTTTCAGAAAAGCTGCTTTCGGATAGATTGTTGCTTTTTGTATTATTTAGAAGTAGCGGAAGGCGGCAACTCCAGCGGGAATAGCATCGGCTGAAAACGCCCGCCTGCAGCGTAATATATCAACATTCTTTACGAAAAGAGCTTTCAGAAAACATGTGTAAACGACTGATCTTATTCTTCATCAAAGAGGAACAGGTCAGTGGAGAGGTAACGTTCTCCCGTATCACAGGCGATGGCAACGACGACGTCGTCCGGGCTGAGCCGTTTTGCAACCTGGAGTGCAGCAAAGCAGGCTGCTCCTGATGAAGGACCTACCAGAATGCCTTCCTCGCGGGACAGACGACGGGAGATGTCATACGCATCTTCATCTGTAATCGTGAAGATTTCCCCGTACACATCCTCGTTTAGAATAGGCGGTACAAAGCCCGGACTCGTACCGACAAGCTTATGGGGTCCCGGTTGCCCGCCTGAAAGTACAGGAGAGCCTTTCGGTTCGACTACATGCACGCTCACATCGGGATAGAACTTTTTAAGTTCCTCGCCTGTTCCTGTGATCGTTCCGCCGGTACCGGAAGCAGCCACAAAGGCACTTAGGGGCTTGCCGATCTGCTTCATCGCTTCCCGTATTTCCAGAGCGGTCGTTTTCCGATGGGCTTCGGGATTCGCTTCGTTTTCAAACTGCATCGGCATAAAACTGTTTGGAATTTCCTTAACGAGCTCGTGTGCCTTTTCGATCGCACCGGGCATTTTTTTATCCCCTGGTGTAAGGACGACCTCGGCTCCGTAAGCTTTTAGAAGATTAATCCGTTCCTGGCTCATCGTATCGGGCATGGTGAGAATCGTACGGTATCCCCGGGCAGCCGTATTCATCGCAATCCCGATCCCGGTGTTCCCTGAAGTTGGCTCGATGATGACCGAATCTTTGTTAAGGTGTCCGTCCTTTTCAGCCTGGACAATCATATTGTAGGCTGCACGGTCTTTTACACTGCCGCTGGGATTCATAAATTCAAGTTTTAAATAGACATCGGCACCTGTTTCGGGGGCCAGTTTCTGAAGTTTAACGAGCGGGGTATCGCCAATCAGTTCTGCCATATTTTCCACTACGCGCATGACAATCATCCTTTCTGCATTGGTTCGTGTTTACTTTTGCATGATCAAGGTTATATTTTGGTTAAACTAAAATACGGCTTTTTTCCATCTTTCCTGATCGTGGTTGTCGGAATTAGAACAGTTTTATTTTATCACATAAAAGATTGATCATAAAAGGAGGACTGTCTGTGAGTGAGGATCATTATTTCATTGCATTTCCTGTCCCGGAGAAGGTTCATGAGCCGCTGATCCGTGTTCAGCAAACATATGGAACAGGTGAAAAATTTAAAAATGAAACGGATCGTGAGGACTTTCATATTACATTGTTATTTTTCGGAGGCTGGGATAATGAAAAAAGAGAACGGCTCTGGGCGGAACTGAAAGCAAAAATAGCAGAAGAACCGGCATTCTCACTCTCCCTCAGAGAGGTTGGCTTTTTTGGACGGCCGGCAGAGCCGAGAGTGCTGTTCGGAGGGCTCAAATACAGTAAAACCCTGATGGCTGTTCAAAAGAAAATAAGCGGTCTTGCAGAAAAGCACGGGTTCCCTGTAGAATCCAGACCCTATACACCGCATATCACTCTTGCGAAGGGGTATAAGGCAGACAAGCCATTAAAACTCCAGCATCTCGATTCTGATCTGCCGGGTATCGAATGGAATGTGGACGAGGTGATTCTTTACAAGATTCATCCATCCCGGAGACCGAAGTACGAAAAAATAGATACAATTACCCTTGTTCGTTAAAAAATGAGGTGGAATCCTACCATGAGCGCAGTAAGGAGCCTGTGCTAGAATGAAATAAGCATATAAACCAGGGGGGAACGATGTGGCGCAGTTAGTGAAATTATCCAATTACATTTCCAGATATGAAATGGACCTTCACCATTACTCGAGGCGTTACCCCCGTCTGAAAAAAGAACGCTGGCAGAGAATGAGAGAGTACTGGGAAACTGAACAGAAAAGACCGCTTCTTAGTGATTATGAGGAAATTGTCACATCCAGTTACGGAGTCGAAGGGACATCCTGGAAGCGATTTTTCAGACGTTTTCCTCTTCTGCATAAATGGTCCGGCCAATCAGAGGCTGAAGATGTGGAGCAAGCAGGAAGACTTAACAGACCCGTTTCCACAATTGAGGCACTGGGCCGTACGTTCAAGGAAGAACTGTACCGGTTTCAGTTAAGCTGGGCTTCATCTACAATCTCGGAAACATCGCAGATTAGTAAAGAATTTCTTAAAGATACACTGCTTGCAAGGCTTGTTAAGGATCTCCCTGATACATATTTGATTCTATACTGTCCGGTCGTCAGAATCCGTAACGCGGAAGTAGAGATTGGCATTATTGTTGTGACCCCTGTTGAGATCTGGCTGCTGCAGGCACTTGAAGGGGATGAACACACGATTTACACTCCCTTGGACGAGCGGTACTGGAGCAGAAGAGGGAGGGGCAGGGAGGATAAGATGGTTCACCCGGGGATTGCCCTCAGGCGGATGGTGTCGGTCATTCGAGAGATTCTGCAGGAACAGGATCATCCGGCCGTTTTGAAAACGGCTGTACTTGCCAGAAACAGTTTTATTGATGTAACAGGCAAAGGGCAGAGGATGCTGACAATCGATAAACGTTCTTACGGCACCTGGTTTGAGCAGATGAAAAAAAACCATTCACCTATAAAGCCCGCCCAGCTGCAGACTGTAAGATTACTTTTGAAGTACTGTGAGACCTATGCTGCCGCACGTTCGGTACTTTCGGAAGAAAGGGCGGAAAATCAAGAAAGGGGATTCAGCGTCTAATCACGCTGAATCCCCTTTCTTCATTGTTTAGGTAAATAAAGTTTCCAGACATTGTCGGGTTTCGCTTCAAAGCTCCTTTGTCAAAGCAGCTGAGGAGGCTCGTCGGCATCACCGCGTAAAGGGAGCGGTTGGCGTGCAGCAGAGAGTGGCTTCTTTTAATCCATCCGCTTCAGTTTCCAGATTTCAGAAGCATATTCCTGAATGGTCCGGTCGCTTGAAAATTTTCCTGAGTATGCCGTGTTTGTCATACTCATATTCATCCATGTGGATTTGTCCCGGTAAGCCTGCTCAACCAGCTCGTGGGCTTCGATATAGGCATCAAAATCCTTCAGAACGAAATACGGATCGTTATGGTAAAGAATGTGGTAGTAAATATCCTTAAACTCAATTTCCTGTGAGCCGAACGCACCTTCGTTCAGCTGATCGAGAATACGGCGGACACGTTCGTCTGTGTTGTAAATGTCCCGTGCGACATAGCCGCCGTGATGATAGTAATGGAGCACTTCATCTGCTGTGAGTCCAAAAATAAATATGTTCCGGTCCCCTACAAGGTCCCGAATTTCAATGTTTGCGCCATCGAGTGTGCCCACTGTAAGCGCACCATTCATCATCATTTTCATATTCCCGGTCCCGGAGGCTTCCTTACTCGCTGTGGAAATCTGCTCACTGATATCCGTTGCAGGTATGATCTTCTCTGCAAGACTCACATTGTAGTTTTCCAGAAAGACAACTTTCAGTTTGTCGTTTATAGAGGCGTCATTATTAATGATTGACGCCATACGGTTAATCAGTTTTATGACTTCTTTTGCAAAATAGTAGCTTGGTGCCGCCTTTGCTCCAAATATGAACGTTCGCGGAGTAATATCGAGATTCGGATTGTCCTTGAGTTCGTTGTAAAGATGAATCACATGGAAAATGTTCAGGAGCTGGCGCTTGTACTCATGGAGCCTTTTGATCTGCACGTCAAAGATCGAATGTTCATTTACTGTTATTCCTGTTTTCTCATGGATAAAGTTTGCCAGCTTTGCCTTGTTTCTCAGCTTAACTTCAGATACCCGGTCAAGGAAAGGTTCATCACGTGAGTAGCGGAGAAGGCTAATCAACTGGTTCGGTCTGGTGATCCACTGAGGACCGATTACATCGGTAATTAGAGACGAAAGTTCCGGGTTTACCTGAAGCAGCCAGCGGCGGTGGGTGATCCCGTTCGTTTTATTGTTGAAGCGGTCCGGGAAAAGGGTATAGAAATTCTTCATTTCTTTTTTCTTCAGAATTTCGGTATGAAGACGGGCAACGCCGTTCACGCTGAAGCTTCCGACAATGGCCAGGCGGGCCATATGAATCTGGTCATCAGCGATAATGGCAAGCTCGTGGACCTTATTCTGAAGCTCAGGATAATTATTCCAGACTTCTGTGCAGAATCGTTCGTTAATTTCATTAATGATCATGTGAAGGCGGGGAAGAAGGGACTTCACCATATCCTGGGGCCATTTTTCCAGTGCCTCACTTAGTGTTGTGTGATTGGTATAAGCCACTGTTTTTGTCGTAATTTCCCACGCATCATCCCAGCCGAAGCGTTCTTCATCCATCAGAATCCGCATCAGTTCAGGCACCGCAAGACTTGGGTGCGTATCGTTTATCTGAATGACGATTTTTTCAGGAAGGTGGATGAGTGAACGGCTGATGTTCTTTTTGTACTGCCGGATAATACTCTTCAGGCTGGAAGAGACAAGAAAGTACTGCTGCTTCAGCCGGAGCACTTTTCCATCGTAGCCGGAATCATCCGGATACAGAAATCCCGAAATCTGCTCAATAGAATGCTTGTGATCGAGATGATGGAAGTATTGGGAATTCTGCGTCGACATCATGTCGGTTGTGCCAGAGTTGGATTCAGCACTCCAGAGACGCAGCGTATTGACGACTCCGTTTTGATAGCCTGCAATCGGCACATCGTAGGGAACGGCTGTCACTTTATCTGTGTTTTCGTACTTAAATTCCAGGCTGCCGTCGTTCTTTTTGAGCATATGAATATCGCCGCCAAAGTGAATATCGATGGCTTCCTCTGCTTTCCGTGTTTCCCACGGATATTCTTCCTTAAGCCAGTAGTCGGGCAGTTCAACCTGATGCCCGTGGATAATCCGCTGCTCAAAAAGACCGTAGCGGTAGCGGATCCCGCATCCATGACCTGCAAATTTCAGGGACGCAATAGATTCAAGAAAGCAGGCCGCCAGACGTCCAAGGCCGCCGTTTCCAAGCCCGGCATCATGTTCAATCGAGTAGACTTTTTCCGGATCGTAGCCCATTTTCACGAGGGCTTCGTTACATGCGTCGAGCATGCCGGTATTTAACAGGTTGCTTTCAAGAAGCCGTCCAATCAGAAACTCCATGGAAAGATAGTAGACCTGTTTGGTCTGAGTCTGTTTATAGAGATCCTGGGTGTCGATCCAATTTTTGTTCATTTCTTCACTAACAATGCCGCAGATGGCATAAAATAGATCTTTCTCGGAGGCATCTGCAAGAGAGATCCCTCCGACCTTTTCTGTTTTATGCTTAATTTCGTCGATCCATTTTTCCGTTGTCAACTGAGCCAAGATGATTCACTCCCTAGGAATAGATGTTGGCGTTTTCGAATGCTTCATAAAGCTCAGTATAGGCAGCACCCGAGTCTTTCCAGCTGTACTGGCTTTTATTTACGTTCTTTAGCAGTTGAATCCACTGGATCGGGTTATGATAAATGGCCAGGGAATTTTGGAGTGCGTCCAGAAGTTCATGTGCGTTGTAATTCGCGAACCGGAAACCGTTTCCTTCCCCGGTAATTTCGTTAAACGGCTCAACTGTATCTCTGAGCCCGCCTGTTTCTCTTACAATCGGTACCGCTTTATACTGAAGGGCAATCAGCTGGGAAAGGCCACAAGGTTCAAACTGGGAAGGCATGATGAAAAAATCTGATGCAGCGTACATCTGCCGGGCCAGCTTTTCATCAAAAGTCAGCCTCACAGCCAGCTTTTCCGGGTGACGCTCCTGGGCGTGATAAAAGTACTCTTCAAATTCCCCGTCACCAGTACCAAGGACCGCAACCTGCACATCCTCCTGTAAAAATTCATCAAGGATTCGCTGAACAAGATGAAAACCCTTCTGCTCTACGAGGCGGGAAATGATCGTATAAAACGGCTTTTCCCCGTCCACTGGAAGGTGGAGCTGTTCCTGCAAATACTCTTTGTTTTCTTTCTTTTTACCCCGCGAATGGCGGTAGTTTGAGAAAATATAGGGATCTTTAAGCGGATGATAGTCATTTGTATCAATCCCGTTGATGATTCCCGATAGATCAGTGGCCCTCTCGTTAAGAAGATCATGAAGACCTTCCCCGTAAAAAGGATCCTTGATTTCCTCGGCGTAGCTTGGGCTTACGGTGGTGATTTTGTCTGCATGGAAAATGCCGCTCTTCATGCAGTTAAGCATACCGTTCCACTCCAGACCGCCAAAGTGTTCAATCGAAAGGTTAAAGAGTTCGTCGAACATCTGATGAGGCATCATACCCTGGTACTTGATATTGTGAATCGTAAAGACTGTCCTAAGGTCTTCTAAAGGCTGGATAATTTTTGCGAAAGCAGGAACCAGACCAGTCTGCCAATCGTGGGCATGAATGATATCCGGTGTGAATCCAAGATACGGCAGAGCTTCGATCACGGCGCGGCTGAAGAAGACGAAGCGCTCGCCATCGTCGTAATATCCGTAAACCCCTTTGCGGGTAAAGTAATAGTCATTGGATACAAAAAAGTATTCGACACCATTATGCTCAAGCGTATAAAGGGAAGCTTCCTGGTTACGCCATCCAACTGGAACGTTGATAGTTGCCGTAAGTTCCATCTGTGCCTGCCAGTGTGACGGCATTTCATCGTACAAAGGCAGAATGACTTTCACATGTGCTTTTCTGGATTTATTTAACTCCTGGGGAAGGGAGCCGATGACATCAGCAAGCCCTCCGGTTTTAATGAATGGTGTACATTCGGATGCAGCAAATAATACGTTTTTCATCACCAGTCTCCTTTTAAGTCACCCGGCAGCAGGTTTGGCTGCCGGGGTGGTTTCGTTCAGCTTTTCATGAATAATTAACAAGTGGGTGGTCGCTTCAGGCGGGCGCTTTCCGCGGGCATCATCTCAGCCTACTCGGGTAAATTCCTGCTTCTTCCTCTGCAAGCATATCCTTCGAAGCGGTCTGCGTCGAAGCAACTCGCAGCTTATTCGTGAAGCAAATGCTCGTCGCTGGAGTCGCCGCCTTACGCTTAACCAATTACATTACTTTACGTTTGGCCACAACATATGGCTTTGACGCTGATCCGATGAAGGTCTGTCCTTCGGTTACCGTGACATCTTTATCAAGGATCACGTTTTCCAGGTGGACGCCTTCTTCAATCGTGCACCGCTGCATAATCACAGAGTTTACGACTCTCGCTCCCGGTTTCACTTTAACACCACGGAACAGGATGCTGTTCTCAACTTCTCCGTTTACTTCACAGCCGTTGGCGAGAAGGGAATCCTTTACTTCAGAAAGGTCCAGGTACTTCGTGGGAGGCTCGTTACTGATCTTTGTTTTAATAAAAGCGTTTTTGTAGAAAAGCTCTTTATAGTTGTCGGGATCGAGCAGGTTCATATTGTTTCTGAAAAAGCTCTCGACGGAATTAATAAAAGCGGTGTAGCCCACATGTTCGTACGTCTGAACGTTCAGGTCCTGAAGGTTGTCTTTAATGCCGTCCAGGAACAGATGACCCTTGTGCCGGGCAATACATTCGTCAACAATCTTCATCAGCAGCTCTTTGCTGATGATATACACCCCGGTAAAGACGTGGGGGTTAGTGTGTTCATTGGTCATATCCTTAACCCAACCGCGGTCGTCCTGCTCAACCCGGAGGCACTGTTCATGTTCTTTCTCAAGCTCCTGAACCCGTGTAGTGACAAGAGTAACATCCGCCTTGCGCTCCAGGTGATAGTCAAAGGCTTCCTGGTAATCGGCGTTAGATAAAAACTGGCTGCCGCTCACAATGACATAGTTGGATCGTCCCCTGTTGAAATAGTCCCGGTTATTGTGAAAATGGCTCAGGTCTCCACGTGAGATGTCTGTTGGATCGTTCCAGTCCGGAGGAAGGATGAAGAGACCGCCGTTTCTTCGGTCAAGTTCCCAGTCAGCACCAGTTCCGAGGTGGTCCATCAGGGAACGATATTTGTTCCGGGTAAAAATGGCAACGTCCTGAACGTTGGAGCGGACCATGTTGGATAATGTAAAGTCTATCAGACGGTAGCGGCCCGCGAAGGGGACGGCTGCACCGCACCGGAAATAGGTGAGTTCGCTCAGGTAGTCGTGTTCGTGTTCAAGGTTGATAAGGCCCATCATTGTTTCCATATTGTAAGGATCCTCCTTTAGGTTCTCATTTGTAAGAATGCTTTTTCCTCTGTTCTATTTCAGTGCAGCAAGCTCCACATTTTCGTTGTCAATGACAAACGGTTCCTCCCCTTCTGGAGTGGAGATGTAGGATCCCGGTGGAATAACCGTGTCTTCCTTAATGATTGCCCGTTCGATAACGGAGTTGGCACCGATCTTTACACGAGGGTGAATGATGGATTCACGAACCGTGGACTTTTTTTCCACTTCCACATTTTCAAAGAGAATGGAGCGGTCCACTGTACCGCGGATCCAGCACCCTGAGTTAATCAGAGAATTGGTTATCTGGGTATTCCCGTTGATATATTGGGGCGGATAGTTGGAATCGTGAGAATAGGTCCGCCACGCCTTGTTGTTAAGAGATACAGGTTCATCCATATCCAGAAGGTCCATATTGGCTTCCCAGTAGCTTTGAACGGTACCGACATCCTTCCAGTAGCCTTGGAAACGGTAAGCGTACAGACGGCGGTCATCTTCAACCATGGCAGGGATAATGTCCTTGCCAAAATCGTGGCTGGAATTCATATTCTTCGCATCCTCAAGAAGGTAGTTACGCAGAACCTTCCAGCTGAAAATGTAAATCCCCATGGAGGCCAGGTTGTTTTTCGGATTGGCCGGCTTTTCATCAAACTCGTAAATTCTCAGATCGTCTGTTGTGTTCAGAATACCGAACCTTGAAGCCTCATCCCAAGGTACTTCAATCACGCTGATTGTGGCATCGGCGTTCTGTTCCTTGTGATGTTTCAGAAGCTTCTTATAATTCATTTGATAGATGTGATCTCCTGAAATAACAAGGATATATTCCGGATCGTAGCGGTCGATAAAGTGAATGTTCTGATAAATGGCATCTGCTGTGCCCGAATACCAGCTTCCCCCTTTTTTCTGAGTGTAGGGTGAAAGTACGGAGATACCGTCATGCTGACGGTCCATGTCCCATGGCTTCCCGATGCCGATATGCTTGTTAAGAAGGAGTGGGGAATACTGTGTCATTACCCCTACTGTGTGAATGTCGGAGTTGGCACAGTTGCTTAATGTGAAATCAATGATGCGGTACTTTCCTCCGAATGGTACTGCAGGCTTTGCCAGATCCTTTGTAAGAAGTCCGAGCCTTTTTCCTTCGCCGCCTGCCAGCAGCATGCCTACACACTCTTTTTTTCTGTTCATTCTGATTCCTCCTTATTGGATTTTCCTTCATCTATTTTTCTGAAAATGGTGACCGCCAGTGGAGGCACTTTGATTTTGATGGACTGCTGGTGGCCATGCCATTTTTCGGGCTGGGTAAAATGTTCTGCTGTATTAACCTGATTTGATCCGCTGAACATTTCGTCATCTGAGTTAAATACTTCAATATATTTGCCCGGTTCAGGTACCCCGACTTTATAGTCGTAGCTGACACCAGGGGTGAAGTTACACACAACGATCAGTTCCTCGCCCGGAGTTTTTGAACGCCTCATAAATGCAACGATGCTCTGATCGATATTATGAGGGTCGATCCATTCAAATCCATTCGGATTATGGTCCTGATCAAACAGGGCCGGATTTTCGAGATAAAAGTGATTGAGCTTTGAAAGATACGTGTGCATCGTCCTGTGCAGCGGGTACTCAAACAGGTGCCAGTCGAGCTGTTCCTGGTCTTTCCACTCTGCATATTGACCGAACTCACCGCCCATAAAGAGAAGCTTCTTCCCGGGATGGGTCATCATATATCCGTATAAAAGACGGAGCCCGGCAAACTGCTGCCACTGATCTCCCGGCATCTTATCCAGAAGGCTCTTTTTCCCGTGCACCACCTCGTCATGGGACAGGGGGAGAACGAAATTTTCGGTATGAGTGTACATAAATGAAAAAGTAAGCAGGTTATGGTGCCATTTTCGATAGACAGGATCGTATTCCATGTAATCAAGTGTGTCGTTCATCCAGCCCATATTCCACTTAAAGTTGAACCCGAGGCCGCCCTGGTAGGTTGGTGCCGTTACAAGCGGAAGGTCGGAACTGTCCTCTGCCATCATGAGACAGTTGGGATGATAACGGAATACGACTTCATTCAGCTTTTTGATAAATGCAACGGCTTCAAGGTTTTCTTCACCGTTGTACGTATTGTAGATTTTTTCCTCTCCGTCGGACCGGTCGAAGTTTAAATACAGCATACTGGCCACAGCGTCAGCCCGGATCCCGTCAATATGGTATTCTTCCATCCAGTAGAGGACGTTTGAGATCAGGAAACTCTGAACCTCTGGACGACCGAAATCGAATGTAAGCGTCCCCCAGGTTGATTTATCAGCTTTTTTCGAATCACTGTATTCAAATAATGGTTCACCATCAAATTGCCTGAGTCCATGTTCATCCTTACAGAAATGTCCTGGGACCCAGTCCATAATGACACCGAGATCATTTCGGTGACACTGATCCACGAAATATTTAAAGTCTTCCCGGGAACCGTACCGGCTTGTTACGGAAAAGTAGCCGGTAATCTGATAACCCCATGACAGATCAAAGGGATGCTCAGCAAGAGGGAGCAGTTCAATATGGGTAAAACCTAATGCTTTCACATAGGGAATCAGTTCGTCAGCCAGCTCCCTGTAGGTATAAAGTGTGCCGTCCTCACGGGTTTTCCATGAGCCGGCGTGTACTTCATACACATTGAGCGGTGACTCGTGGGGATTTTGTGACCCGGTCTGTTTCTGCCAGTCCCCGTCACTCCAGTTGAACGGGCGCTGCTCCTGGGTAAGAGAAGCGGTGGCAGGCCGGACCTCAGAATAAAAAGCGTACGGGTCACTTTTCAGAATCTGTTCCCCATGCGCTGTGTGGATTTGATATTTATATGGTGAATCAGGGGGGACATCTGTAAAGAATCCAGTCCATAGACCTGCGTCTGTGAGCCGCTCCAGCTGATGGGCGGAACTGTCCCATCCGTTAAAGTCCCCGGCAACGCCAATGCTTTGTGCGTGTGGTGCCCAGACAACAAACCGGAATCCTGCCTGCCCATCAAAAGTGATATGATGACAGCCCATAAATTGATAGCTCCGGTAATGGGTTCCCTGGTGAAAAAGATAAAGATCTTCTTCTGAGATGTGATACGCCATCGGAATTCCCCTTCCTATATATACCTTGTGGTGAATAATCATTCATAATTAGTAAATAGTGTGACTCTTTGTTCATACGGATTGCCCGATCGGGAAAGACTGGCAGGGAAATCTTAATTACAAACCTATTATCCTAATTTACCAGAGTTTTTCCCTAAATAAAATTAAAATTTTTTAAAGATTCAGTGAGGAAAACCTCTATTTTAAGGGAAAGATGTCGAATAAATTATCACCCCATAATATTGAGTATATATACATCGAAAAGTGTAAACGCTTCCATTGGTTTGAAGTATCCCGGTTAAGGCTATGTTATTATCAGAGTACTCTGCAAAAGGCTGCTCAAAGTGAGCCGAAAGACCTTCCTATGCTGTCACTTAATTGTTAATCAAAGGCATAGAATTATAGAAACCACGGTGAAAAGAGGAATGGAATTGGAAAAGTCTGTAGCCTGGATCGATGATGTAAAAAGATTAACCGTAAATGCTGACCAAATACACGCCCTGACCGGCTGCATTCCTGTTGTCAAAAGTGGAGGTGAAGAACTGGAGGGGAAGGTGGAAGAGACACATCTCGACCACACAGCCTCGATTATCTTCAAAAGTTCTCTGCCTATCGGGGGAGAAGCTGTGCTCCACTGGGGAGACCAGCAGTTTCCTGTATATGCAGGATCGGTAGTGCGTACGGCCTGGTTTGAAAAACATTTTACAGATACACAGGAAACGTATGGAGCCGAATGGGGTAAGGATGGCACGTTTTTTAAAGTGTGGGTTCCAACTGCTTCCAAGGTGAAATTATATTTAAATAATACGTATTACGAAATGAAAAAAAGTAAAAAAGGGGTTTGGAGTGTATTCGTTGAGGAGGATCTTCATCTAACCGCCTATCAGTACGAGGCTGCCATAAACGGAAAACTTATCAAAGTAAACGATCCATATGCTAAAGCACTGTCTGTGAATAGTAAAAAAAGTGTCGTAATTGATATGGCAAGAGCAGAGCCTGAAGGTTTTTTTACACATCGTCAGCCGGAGTTTGACAAGCCGGAGGATGCAATCATTTACGAATTGCACGTTAGAGACGCCACGATCGATGAAAAAAGCGGCGTTGTTAATAAAGGAAAGTTTAAAGGCTTGACTGAAACAGGAACCGTTACCGGCCAGAATGAATTAACTGGTCTGTCTTATTTTAAAGAACTCGGCATTACACATGTCCAGCTGCTTCCGGTAAATGACTTTGGACGTGTCGATGATCTTAATCCTGATAAACAGTACAACTGGGGTTACGACCCTCTCTTTTTTCAGGTCCCGGAAGGAAGTTATGCAACGGAACCTGAAGATCCCCTGTCCCGGATCCGTGAACTTCGTGAAATGATTGGAAGTTTTCATGAAAATGGATTAAATGTTATTTTGGATGTGGTTTATAACCATGTGTTCATTAAAGAGGAATCACCGTTCCACCAACTCGTTCCCGGCTATTATTTCAGATACCACGGTGACGGAACACCGGGAAACGGGACCGGTGTAGGAAATGATCTTGCAACCGAGCGTGTAATGGTGAGAAAATTTATTCTTGATTCCATCTCATGGTGGCTGCAGCAGTACCGTGCAGACGGGTTCCGCTTTGATCTGATGGGTGCGATGGACGTCGAAACGATGAAGCAGATCAGAGCTCTTTGTGATAAAGAAGATAAAACGGTCATTCTTCTCGGTGAAGGATGGCATTTGGATACCCCACTGGCCCATGACAGGAAAGCAACAATGGAGCAGGCCGGGGAACTTAATGGTATTGCATTCTTTAATGATTATTTCAGGGATACGATGAAAGGGAGCCTTTTTTTAAAACATGATGCAGGCTTTGTAAACGGTCATGGTCATTTTATTGAACGACTGCCCCAGCTTGTCTCCGGTTCCTGCCGGGATGATATGCCAGGACGAATAGTAAGTTCGGCAGCACAGTCGGTAAATTATGTGGAATGTCATGATAATCACACGCTCTGGGACCGTCTTTTCCTTACGAATGAATCGGAAACAGATGAGGAAAAGAAAAAAATTCATCAGCTTGCAACAGGGCTGACGCTCCTCAGTCAGGGTATTCCGTTCCTTCATGCAGGACAGGAGTGGTTCAGAACAAAACAGGGTGACGAAAATAGTTATATTTCAAATGACCGGATTAATAAGCTTGACTGGACCAGACGCACAGAACAAAGAGATAATATCTTATATGTGAAATCACTTATCGATCTGAGGAAGCATTATCCGGTTTTCAGGATGACACGTCAGGAGGAAATTAAAAGGCGTCTCCATATCCTTCAGTGTCCAGCACCGGTTTTCGGCTGGCTTCTTCTTGGGGCCGATGTTGAAATTTCCGTATTCGTAAATCCTACTAAAAGACGTTACCCGCTTTATCTGCCTTCACCAGGTAAATGGGATAAACTGATCAGCAACCGCCTGCCTGTCCTCACGTCTGCCTCGTTTGTGATCGGGGACCAGGGTGAGATTGAACCTTATGAATTGATCGTTCTTAAAAAAGACAGGGTACAATAAAACAATAGAGAGGCTTTGAAGCCTCGAAAAGTTTAGGGCGATTTCATTCATTTACGGACTTTTGCAACAGACTCTTGATGAAATGCCAAACTTTATTTACAATGATATAAGACTTTTTGTGTCTTCTTATCTATTACGAATCATGATATGATAAATACTTCTCTGATTTTGGACACGAGGAAATTGAGGGTGAATCGATTGAAACACTTGATAGGTGAAGGGTGGCATTTGCGTCCTGCCGGTGGAGCGACCGGGGAAGCGTATATAGCGGAACAGGGCGAACAGAAAATTTTTATAAAGCGTAATTCTTCACCTTTTCTGGCGGTCCTGTCAGCGGAAGGCATTGTTCCGAAGCTGCTCTGGACAAAGCGGCTTGAAAGTGGTGATGTAATTACTGCTCAGCGCTGGGTAAACGGCCGTGAACTCAAGTCTTTTGATATGAATGACGACCGAATTGCCAGACTGCTTGGTAAAATTCACCGCTCAAAAGAACTTTTGGAAATGTTTCGCAGGCTTGGTAATAAGCCTCTTACCCCGGAGCGGCTCCTTGCAGGTTTAAATGAGCAGGCTGGTGAGATGCAGCACGAAGATCCGGCGGTGACAGAAGCCATGAACTGGCTCGGTGAAAATCTGGATGACGTAAGAACGGAACAGTACGTTGTCTGTCATTCTGACGTTAACCATAATAACTGGATCGTTAGTGAAGAGGATTCCCTCTATCTGATTGACTGGGACGGAGCCAATGTAGCGGACCCTGCTCTTGATTTGTCGGCTCTCCTGTATCTTTATATTCCTGAAGATGAATGGAAAACCTGGCTAGATGCCTACGGTGTTACGCTTACGCCTGACCTGATCAAACGGATGAGCTGGTATATGCTCGCCCAGAGTATTGAAAGTGTCGTCTGGCACGGCAGTCGCGAACAGATAGCGGAATATACGAAGTGGCATGCTCTTCTTAAGGAAGTGCTGCAGAAAGTAAATGTAAAAATGAATTAATAAAACCTTGTCTCCCGATTCAGGAAGGCAAGGTTTTTGTTATGGCTGTTTTCGGATAGATTGTTGTTTTCTAAGCTACAGGCCGACGCTTTCCGCGGGCAACGCCTCAGCCTCCTAAGGAGCTTTTCTGCTTCTTCCTCTTCCAGTCCAGCTCCGGGGTACATGCGTCGAAGCAACTCGCAGCCTATTCGTGATGCAGTTGCTCGTTGTTGCTTTCCCCGTTTGAGTCGCGGCCTTTCGCTCAAATTTAATAGTAGTCAATAGTAACACTCTTTACGAAAGGAGATTTTGTTATTCAGGTGGTCAGATCAACCGGTCCGGATAAAGAAAGCTGTGTTCTGATTTTTCAATTCCCTGAACCCACTGATCAAGGCTTTCGTTTTCGAGCACCTCCATAATTCCTTCAGTCTGATGATTGTGGCTGTATTGCTGGATGGCGGTAAGAAGTTCCCTGAGATCTTCCTGTACCTCCTGATTGTTAAGCAGTGAGACAGCCAGTCGTTCGACCTGGGCGTATTCATCACGGGAGCCGAAGTGTTCGGTATCCTGGTTTTTTAATATATCCACGAGCAGCTGAAGCTGATGATGGTAGGTCATCGGCATTCGTTAGCACATCCTTTCCTCGCCTTTACTACAAATTAGGATGTGTCGAACGAATGAAACTATACGCGTTTAGATTTCTCTTCCACCGCGCTGCTTGTAGTCAATCGTGACGCCGCTCTGTTCGTCATTCAGCATCGTAAGCTCCTCGATCCAGCGGGAAATGTTCTGGCTGTGATAAACAATATGCTCTTCGTTTGAGGCACTGTTTTTGCGTTCGTCAATAAAGGCATCAATTTCCTCGATCGTTCCTTCAAAATTATCATTCAGGTGGTCGTTCTTTAGCATTTTTATGGACGACTGAAGCTCCAGAAATGTTCCTTCCCCGGTTCCTTCCTTCTTTTTCATGTTTTCAAGGATCGTTCGAGCCTGATTTAGTGGTTTATCATGTCTCATTGGTTATTATGAACCTCCTTTGTAATCCCTCTCTCTATACCCCTTCTCATGTCAGAATAAGCATCCAGCCTGTACTTTTCAGCGTGAGACCCGGTTGGAAATGTGGTATGCTTATGTACTGAAAGAAAGGAAACGGAGTGAAGAACATGCGCCACCGCAATAAGCCGTGGGCGGCAGAAGAGATTGCAGCCCACCCTCAATATATTGTTCCCCAGCCGTCCGGGAACAAAGGGAGATGGCATCATTTTTTCGGAAACAGTAATCCTCTGTACGTGGAAGTCGGCAGTGGAAAAGGCAGGTTCGTCACAGGAATGGCAGACGAAAATCCCGGCATCAACATGATTGGAATTGAAAAGTTCGATACCATTATCATTTCGGGACTGGAACGGATGATTGAACGGGGACTCAAGAATGTCATCATGCTGAAAGAGGATGTTAATGAAATCACGTCATTTTTCGGGCCAAAAGAAGTGGATCGACTGTTTATTAATTTTACAGATCCATGGCCAAAAAACCGTCATGCCAAAAGAAGGCTGACTCATGAAGGGTTTTTGCAGAAATATGTAGAAATACTCAAAGACGGAGGCGAAATCCATATGAAAACGGATAACCGCCTTCTGTTTCAATATTCGCTCCAAAGCTTTTCGGAATTCGGCTTAACACTGAAAAATATCAGCCTGGATCTTCATGAGGATGGACTGGAAGGTAACGTTATGACGGAGTATGAGGAGAAATTCTCAAGCGAGGGCCAGCCGATCTACAGGGTGGAAGCTGTCTGGAACGGACGTGAGGACGAGTAACTGCCAATGGCGGTTTTCCGAATAACATTCACAGTCAGGGGATGAAAAGATGGCACTAGAACAACTCGAAGTAGGCGATGTGTTGATTACGTGGCTAAACGGCGGGGTGACCCACATGGACGGAGGAGCCATGTTTGGCGTTGTGCCCAGGCCTTTATGGGAAAAGAAGTATCCTGCGAATGAAAATAATCAGATTGAACTGAGAACCGACCCTATGCTTTTGCAGGTTGACGGTAAAAATCTTCTTGTGGAAACAGGAATTGGTACCGGGAAATTTACGGATAAGCAGAAGCGGAATTTCGGGATTGAACATGAATCAAAGCTGAAGGAAAACCTTAGTGAACTCGGGTTGGCTCCAGAAGATATTGATATGCTGCTGATGACGCACATGCATTTCGACCACGCGTGTGGTATTTCCAAGTGGAAAGGTGATGACCTGGTTTCTGCGTTTCCCAATGCTGTCATTTATGTAAACGAGACAGAGTGGGAGGAACTGAAAGAGCCGAATATCCGCTCAAAGGCAACCTACTATAAGGAAAACTGGCAGCCTGTTGAGGGCCAGGTAAAAACGTATAACGAAGCAGTCGAACCGATTGACGGAATTCATCTGGTACATACGGGCGGCCATAGCGATGGTCACAGCATCCTGCTTATCGACAGGCAGGGTGAAAAAGCCATTCATATGGCAGATCTTATGCCCACCCATGCCCACCGCAACCCACTTTGGGTTCTTGCCTATGATGACTACCCAATGAATTCCATTGATGCAAAATTGAAGTATATTGCCCCGGCAATTAAAGAGGAAGCGTGGTTTCTGTTTTACCACGACTACAAGTACCGCGCTCTTAAATGGGACTCGGAAAATGAGATTGAAGAAGCGGTGCTCAGAAACCGTGCCTCGGAATAACTTGGAAAAACCGCCTGTTGGTTAATGAACAGGCGGTTTTTTTGTGTATCGCTTTTATTCGATTTCCACTGATCCATCTTCTTCAATCGTAATGATTCCCCCGACCGCATCAAGCTCGGATGTGTTTACCTGAACGACCGTATTAACCTGCTGTGTCCGTCCTGCATAGATATTAGGAGCATTAAGGAAATGGAAGTTTAAGAAAAAAAGGCCGCCCGGAGGCAGCCTTTTTTTATCTTTTTGTCACGAGGTAGTAGCGCTGTGTAGGTAATCCGCCTTTTTCGGCATAAACCCCAAGTACGTACTGTCTATTGGCAAGTTGATTGCCATTGACCGTTCCGTCCCAAGAAAAAGAGTGGCCTGGTGCAGGCACCTTTTCTGTCACATGAATGTTGCCGATAAGCCCGCCTACACCTCCTGCAGGTGTCAGGTGAAACATGTCATACCTGAGAACGTCGGCTCCTCCAGGTAGAGTTGAACTGACGGTATAGTTACCGCCTGATCCACTGAGGGAGGCGCCGGTAACACGAGGGTAATCAGGTTCGCCTACAAAAAGGATTGCTGGAACAGTAATGACTTCACTTCCGTGAGTTAATGTAATTGAGGCTTCATAATAACCTCTTTCCAGATTCCTTGTATCAACCTGAACGTTCATGTTCACCTTCTGTGTTTTTCCAGGCTGAATCTGCAGGTTGCTGCTTGTAGATACATTAATGCCATTAGCGGCATTTTCATCATGGAATGTCACATCAATAGAATAACGTTTACGTTCATCAGACAGATTGGTAATCTCAAAGTGCTGCCGCTCTACCTGGCGTCCATTTTCTTTAAGGAAGGAGCCAAATGAGTGAGAGCCTGGAAAAGCGAGTGTTTCTACTGTTAGAGAATCCACCACTCGAATACTTCCGGCACCCTGGGTATTAAGCGGGTACGGTTTGCCTGTTGCCGGGTTTATCATCTCTTCAGCAGTATTCATGAGTGCAGCTTTTACTTTTTCCACACTCCAATCCGGGTTCTTCTCGAGAAGCAGTGCTGCAGCACCGGCAACGTGTGGCGCTGCCATGCTTGTTCCCTGGGAAGCACCGTAACCGTGCGGGTTCGAAGGATTGTGTGTTGGAATCGTACTTAAAATGTTAACACCAGGAGCAGACACATCCGGTTTGATCATCCATGTATTCATAACCGGGCCGCGTGAGGAGAAGTCTGCTACTGTTTCGCCGACTTCTCCTACTAATGTGATATCGAAGGAAACGGTATTATTCCCCTTCTCCAGTTCATCAAGCAGTTTCTGGCCGTCTGCCAGGGTCGTCTTGATTGAAGGAATCGCCATTCCGGGAACGTCTGGATGCTCACCTGCAACATTATTATAGATAATGGTTCCTGCAGCTCCGGCATTCTTAGCATTGATGGCTTTATCAACAAAAGCGAAATCACCACGGCTGATCAGCGCGATTTTTCCTTCGAAATCCTGACCTTCAAAATCCTGGGGATACCCAAGACCGGCATAGGCAAACTCGAATTCTCCTTCACTGAGAGCAAGAAGATCATCTTCATTCGGGAAGCCCATAACTTTAGCGCTTGGATAATCAACACCTTCAGATGTGAAGATCTCAGCATTAAAGACATTGTAAGGAAGGCGTGTAGCCCCAACTGAGATTGCTTCACGTGAGGTTCCGGGAGATCCGACTGTCCAGTTGTTCGGTCCGGAGTTCCCATTTGATGTAACAGCTACAACGCCCTCGGCCATGGCCCAGTCCAGAGCGATGGAAGTCGCCCAGTCAGGGTTGTTCAGGCTGTTTCCAAGTGAGAGGTTCATCACATCTGCACCATCCTGTACGGCCCGCTCAATTCCAGCAACAACGTTTTCTGTGGTACCGGAACCACCTGGACCAAGGACCCGGTAGGCAAGAAGAGTGGCATCAGGTGCAACGCCTTTAACTTCAGTGCCATCTGCAGCAACCGTACCAGCTACGTGAGTCCCGTGGGTAGTTGAACCACCACGCGGGTCCCCGGGAGGGGTTTCCTGTGGATCGTCATTATTGTCTACAAAATCCCAACCCTTGTAATCACCGAAAGCATGTGCCAAATCCGGATGAGTATAATCCGTACCTGTATCGATGATTGCAACAGTTACTCCTTTACCCGTAATCCCAAGCTCATTCCATGCACGATCTGCACCAATGAATGGACCACTTTCCATCATGGATGGGGAGAAAGAGTCCGGATCGACTTCCTGAAACTCCATTGCATCAATCTGATATTCCACATCGGGATACACAGCTTTAACCCCGTCTACATTTAAAAGTGCTGTGATCTCAGTCTGTGGAAGTGTGACAGAGAATCCTGAAAAAACGTAATCATATTCCCGGTTAACACTGCTGTTAGGCGCAGCGCTATGTACTTCGGAAACCACGTTGTTTCTGACCCGCTCAAGGCTGCTCTTGGTTTGTGATTTACCAGTTTGTTTCGCCTCAACAAGAGATGGTTCATTCATTTCAACGATAACAGTAACTTCTTCATCAGAAGACAATTCATACGTGCCGAAAAGTTCGGCTACATCAAGTTCATTGTTATTGCTGGATGATGCCCCCGGTACAAACGATGTCATAACGAGAAGCAAAGCAAGAAACGTCAATGTCACTCTTGAAGAATACCCCTTCACCCTTCATTCCCCCAATTTTTTATTCAAAGCAGTCAGTAAGTCCCGTGATGATCCTCCCTCCCCAAAAATAAACGCCTTAAGGAATTTCGCGGAAAGGCAGTTTTTTCCTTGTATCGAATGACTTAATTATCTGAATATTTAAATGAATCTTAGGTACTGTAAAATTGGGAAAAACTCAGGTAAATGGCACTAAGGTTTTAAAATAAAAATAAATAAAGCTCTCCTCAGTGAGGAGAGCTACTGTCAATCGTCCTGTTTTTTTAATTTTAATATTGTTCCTGTAGTGGCATCCACGAGAAATTCAAATGCATGAAGCTGACCGTCAATCGTGCAGGAAACCCCGCCGCGGTAAACAGAATAGGAGAGGTTATCATTATGAAAATCCTCTGCCATCATGTGAATCCAGGACCCATCAATGGAACCGAAGTCCTTCATCTTCCGTTTTACAATTTTTAATGCTTTTTCAGGAGAAAGATTACAGTCGTTTTTCTCCAACTGCTCTTTTGCGAGCCATGTTGCGGCTACTCCAACAGCAACACCGGCAATAAAACGCTTCCAACTCATTCAATTCACCATCCTAATCGTAAATGTCGTAGGAGTTATTCTGCTCCTAGTATATCGAAAGAAGAAATAAATGCCAAATGCAGCGGCTGATTTTTTGATATAGGGGTTTGCAAAAGGTGAATGGTCCACTTGAGGCGGCAAGAGTTGTTTCGGTTATCGGAAAAAGTGGCAAGCTTCACAACATTTCGTTAAGATAGTAGAAGATACATAATGAGAAGTATAGAAGGGAGATTTTTTAATGAATCAGGAAACGTATAAAATGTTTGAAACACTCACACAGCTTCCGGGGGCACCGGGCAATGAGCATCAGGTTCGTAAATTTATGAAAGCCGAACTTGGCAAATACAGTGACGAAGTCATTCAGGACGGCCTGGGCGGTGTGTTTGGGGTGAAAAACGGGGACGAAAACGGACCCAAGGTCATGGTTGCCGGTCATATGGACGAAGTCGGGTTTATGGTAACCCAGATTACAGATAAAGGCTTAATCCGCTTCCAGACTCTTGGGGGCTGGTGGAGTCAGGTTCTGCTTGCACAGCGCCTTCATATCATTACGGAAAATGGTCCGGTAACCGGCGTGATCGGTTCAATCCCGCCGCACCTTCTTGACGAAGCAAAGCGCAGCAAACCTATGGACATTAAGAATATGTACATTGATATTGGTGCAGACGACAAGGCGGATGCAGAACGGATCGGCATCAAGCCGGGACAGCAGATTGTTCCTGTCTGCCCGATGGAGAGAATGGCAAACGAGAAAAAGCTCCTTTCCAAAGCGTGGGACAACCGCTATGGCTGTGGCCTGGCAATCGATCTTTTAAAGGAACTAAAAGGTGAATCGACGCCAAATCGCCTTTATTCCGGCGCCACCGTTCAGGAGGAAGTAGGTCTTAGGGGAGCTCAGGTTGCAGCAAACATGATCGAACCGGATATCTTCTATGCAATGGATGCGAGCCCGGCAAATGATGCTTCCGGAGAGAAGGATGCTTTCGGTCAGCTCGGAAAAGGTGCACTGCTCCGCATTTTCGACCGTACCATGGTCACCCATCGGGGAATGAGGGAGTTTATTCTGGATACTGCTGAAAGCAGCAGCATCCCTTATCAGTTCTTTATTTCACAGGGCGGGACGGACGCAGGACGAGTGCATATTTCCGGAAGCGGTGTGCCATCTGCCGTAATCGGAATCTGCTCTCGATACATTCACACGTCTGCTTCGATTATTCACGTAGATGATTACGAAGCGGCAAAAGAACTTATTACCACTCTTGCCCGGAAAACCGACCGTACGACTGTGGAAGCGATCCGATCAAACGCATAACCATCGAGGCTGTCCGGTATATTTCCGGACAGCCTTCACTGTAGAAAGGAGCGTTTAATGGACATATACATTGCTTCTGAGAATCCGGCAAAGGTTGCTGCAGTGAAACAGCTGTTTAGACCGGAGGATCACTATAATGTAATTGCAAAACCGGTTTCTTCCGGTGTGAGTGCCCAGCCAGGTTCGGAGGAGGAAACGCTGAAGGGTGCAGTTAACCGGGCACACACTCTTGTTCACCAGTTCGGTGCCCCTGTTGGAATTGGCCTTGAAGGCGGGATCACCGAGCTTGGCGGCGTGATGTACTTGTGTAACTGGGGTGCTCTGGCTGTTGAAAGCGGCGCCTTTTTCACTGCCGGAGGAGCAAGAATTCCCCTGCCTGATGAGGTGAGCGTTCTTATAAAAAAGGGTGAGGAACTGGGGGATGTGATTGACCAATATGCCAGCCGAAGCGGCGTCCGCTACAGGGAGGGGACAGTCGGTGTTCTGACAGGCGGCGCTGTAACCAGGGATGACATGTTTGCCCATGTAGTTAAGCTTCTGTTCGGTCAGTGGAAGAGAAATCTGTAACTGAATTTATATTATCGGGATCGAGCTTAGGAAAAAGCCCAGTAAAATGACTCTCACCGTTTTTGATGAGAGCCATTCTATTTGCTGGGTGTTGTTTTACTGGATGAGAGGTATACTCTTTTAAATTATTCTTCTTCAAAAATATAACTGATAGCCTGAAGCGCCTGATCAACGTTTTCAACGGTAACGTTGGCTTTGTTGGACAGTTCTTTCAGAGGGTGATGCAGATCCTTCGGACGGACAATGATGAGCGGTTTATTCATGGCGATGGCTGCCGACGCATCCATAGCACTGTTCCACTGCTTGTATTTTTCTCCGAAAAGGGCAATGACAATGTCTGATTTTCCTAGAAGAACCTGCGTTCGAAGGTTGTTAAAATCAGATGCAGCATCATCTTTGGCAATGTTGCCGGGCTGTTCGCCAAGAATCTCCTCACCAATATCATCCGAACGGGAATGATTTTCCATCGGACCGACAAAAGACAGGGGCAGACTTCTTTCCCGGGATTTCTTTTTCACTTCATCACGCCAGTTATCATGAATCTGGCCGGCTAAATAAACTGTAAGTTCCATTTTTTCACTCCTTAGAATCGGCTGTATTGTTTCTCGTTTATTTTACCCTTCTCTCTGTTTATTGCCAAAGAAGAGCTTCGGAAAACCACTTAACTTTTATAGGACTCAGGAGACGTTCGTTCACTGCTTTTCCGGCGGGTCAGGTTTAAACAGGCTGTTTGAAATGGTAAAGTCTGTACAAACTAAACAGCACTTCGATAGAATAAAGGGAAACATCTTCTAAATGCTTCAGCACACCATGCAGGGGGAGACTGTACATAAATGAAATCTTTTTTTAAGAGAAAAGGGGTTCAGCCTTCTTTTCAGACGTACGTCATTGATGCTCTCAGTTACATGGCTCTCGGTCTGTTTTCGTCGTTGATCATCGGCCTCATTCTTCAGACCGCAGGCAATCAGCTCCTTGCTTTGGAGGCGGGCGGTGGTGTCAGTCGTTTTGCCGGGTGGCTTTCCGGTGTTGGTGATCTGGCTATGAGCCTGATGGGGCCGGCGATTGGTGTTGCAGTAGCCTATGGCCTTAAGGCTCCCCGGCTGGTACTCTTTGCAGCGGTCATCAGTGGGGCAGCAGGAGCAGAGCTGGGCGGACCGGCAGGCGCTTTCGTGGCAGCGCTCCTCAGTGTCGAGGCAGGAAAGCTCGTTTCCCGGGAAACAAAAGTCGATATTATTGTCACTCCTTTTGTGACCATTGTGATCGGAGTGGCAGCAGCCACATTTATCGGACCGGGCATCCAGACCGGCCTGGAACAGTTTGGTTCTCTAATCATGTGGGCAACGGAACAGCAGCCGTTTATCATGGGGATCCTGGTGGCAGTGATGATGGGGCTGGCTCTTACAGCGCCTATTTCAAGTGCTGCTATTGCCATTATGCTCGGCCTTTCCGGAGTGGCAGCAGGGGCAGCAGCAGTCGGATGTGCAGCACAGATGGTCGGTTTTGCGGCCAGCAGCTTCCGTGAAAACAGATGGTCCGGTGTGATTGCACTAGGTATCGGCACCTCCATGCTGCAAATCGCAAACGTTGTAAAAAATCCATGGATTCTTCTGCCTCCGACTGCGGCAGCGGCTGTACTCGGACCGGTTTCCACCGTTGTTTTTCAGATGGAAAACCTGCCTGCCGGAGCGGGAATGGGAACGAGCGGCTTTGTCGGCCAGATTATGGCATTTGAAGCCATGGGCTTTACAGTAAGCGTCCTGTTTATCGTTTTGACTATGCACTTTATTGGACCTGCCGTCCTCAGTCTTTTATTATCGGAATGGCTGAGAAAGCAGGGGCGCATTGCTTTTGGAGATATGAAAATAAACCAGTCCTAGGAGGTAAGGAAAATGATCGCAATTCAGACACAGGAACAGTTACAGGAGATTAAACAAGGAGACGGGGCGGTCCTGTATTTTACAGCAGGATGGTGCCCGGACTGCGTCGTGATTGAACCTGTACTGCCGGAACTGGAAGAGAAGCACAATCACTTTCAATTTTTCAAAGTGGACAGAGATTCATTCATTGAAGAATGCCAGGAAAATGACATCTTCGGCATTCCGAGCTTTCTTGTTTTTAAAAATGGTAAAGAAGTTCACCGCTTTGTAAGCAAGAGCCGCAAATCAAAAGAAGAAATAGATCAGTTTTTAACAGAAGCAGCAGACAGATAAGGTATTTACGATCAGCTTTTTACTGAATGAGTGCTGCTTTATTGCGTTGCAGGCGTGCCTTTCGCTCCATCATTCAACTATCGGAATCAGCTGCCGAGAGATGTGCGTTCTCTGGTATGTATAGCCCTCACCCGACGGTGAGGGCTTTTCGTTTGAGGACTTTGGAACAGCCCCTTTTCTTTGTATCCTTGTCGAGCCGTGTTAAACTGTTTCTGAGAGTGACGGAAGACAGGAGGATCTTGAGAAAATGAAACCTATAGCAATTAAACGGCTGCTGGATGAAGAACTGAAGAACGATCCGTTTATTACATCCTACGACCGTGAAAAAGAAGTATATAGAATAGTGGACAAAGAAACAAAAAAAGGTATTACAGTTTCTCTCAGTCCATTGAGCGATAAATTTAAAAAAGATGAGAAACAGGCACTTGATGAAGTGCTCCATTATATTCGGGAAGGCGTGGCGGCACTGACGGCAAAGGTCCGGATAAAAGGAAACGAAAGCCGGATATTCCCGGTCATTCGCCCGACTTCTTTTACAGAAGAGACAGCAGACGGTGACAGACTTGTGACAAAGGAACATACTGCTGAGTCGCGGGTTTATTATGCTCTTGATTTGGGAAAAACTTACGTGCTGATGAGTGAAGCTCATTTGGCAGAGGAAGGCGTCACAGAAAAACATGTGGAAGAGGCGGCTCTGTTCAATCTTCGTTCACTGAAACACACAGTAAAGACGGATATGGTTGCCGGCAATACATTCTACTTTATCAATACCAATGACGGATACGATGCAAGCCGCATCCTGAATGATTCCCTTCTTCGTGAGATGGACGAAAAAACTGAAGGACAGCTTACAGTATCCATTCCTCATCAGGACGTTCTCATTTTCGGTGATATGAGAAACGAGCGGGGCTATGATGTACTCGCCCAGATGGCGTTTTCCTTTTACGCCAAGGGAACGTCCCCGATAACGGCACTGCCGTTCATGTACGATGACGGGGAGCTTGAGCCGGTGTTCATTCTCGCTCAGAGAAAACCGAAGGACAAGTAGACAAGGAGGACAAGGATGAAGGCATATTACAATCTGGACGGAGCAGGAGATACACTTTTCGTCCAGCTGATGGATCTGGATAAAGCAGAATGTAACTGGACCCGAATTGAGGGTATTACGCGTATTACGGAAAAAGAGACAGGTAAAACTGCAGGATACAATATTTTTAATCCTTCTGAATACGGATCTGTCAGTGGCAAAGGCAGGATCGAGTTCAATGCCGGCCTTGTCGAGCTTATTAATACGGCATTAGCCCGCAACGGGATCGAAGAATCAGTGGAACAGGAATAGGAATGAATGATGAGCCGGCATGGTGTGCCGGCTTTTTTCCTTCCACTCATATTTAATGGCAGGCCGGCGCTGAATTTGCTGTTTCCTCCGAACACTTCGCAACAAATTTGTAACGATGAATGGGACTCCGGGACCATGGCTTTTCTGTTAAAATGAGATTACCTTAAAAAAGGAACGCCTGTTTACGGATGACAAGAGACAGCGCAGAAAAAGGTTGTGATGAAATGGGATTTAATTTTCAAAAAATACTTGGACAGGTTAAAAATCTTTTCGGGGAAAACGAAGACGGCGTAAGAGAGTCCGATAAAACAGAATCTGCAGGGAATCGTCAGGTTCAGCAGAAAGCAGATTACCGTTACGGTAAAAGTGTGCATTTAAATAAGGGCGAAGAAGCGAAGGTGCTGCATCAGTATCCGAAAACCGGGGCTTTCCGCTTTCCGGTCGTAAAGGACCACGAGCCTCTCGGGAAAGGAGCGGGCGAGCGTCAGCAATATCACCAATCACCTTCAGAAGATGAAGTAATGCCTGAACAGGAAGCCGTTCAGAAGACTCAGGAACAAAAAAAACGCAAACCAGCACAGCGAAAGTACCTCAAGTTTAATGAAACGGCACAGGAAAAACCGACAGAAGAAGCAGCCAGGCCGACGCAATCACCAAAATCAACAGTGGGCCCTGACTACATAGACAAGCAGAAATTCGCGGGCCATAATTTTTCCGTGCGCCAGATTCCTTCGCCTATTTTCGGCTTTGGAAAAAGGGATGAAGATACGCTGCAGAAATACAGAGAAGACGTCTTAAACGAGTTTCTCGAGCTTGAAGGGCATGTGGATTCCGAAGAGACGGAGGAAATGACGCAGAAGCAGTATGAAGAAGAGCTTTCGAAAGCCGCAACTGACCCTGATCATCAGAAGAATGTTTTTGAACAAAACGAAAGAGAAGAATCTAATGGCTCAGCAGAAGGCGAAAAAGAATCAGCGGCAGCCACAGAGCCTGCAATCCCGGCATTTGTCCAATCTGTACTGGAGAGTGACACTTACCAGGAGGAAAACTCAGAGGAAATGAATGAGCATCCCGAGGCAGACGGTGAATCTAATAATGAAAAAATTTTCGAAGACGATCAAACCGCGGATGAGGATGACGTTTCCGTTCACACGAGCGAGCCCCGTACTCTGAATCATGAAAGTCCAAATGAGGTACTCACTTCTGAGACAGTACTGACTGACGAACCTGTAGAAACCGTAAATAAGCCGGAAGCACCTTACACCGGGTCTGAAGAGGCTGCTGAACATAAGTACTATGAAGAAGAGAAAGTTACGTCACCGGCTAATGATTCCGCCAATGCGGCATATACTGAAGGTACTGAAGAGGACTCTGTCCCTGGTGAGGAGAAGGCTGAACCTGTAATCGAAGACAGCCGGCATGAGGTACAGAGGAAAGAGAAGAACCATCCGTCACCGGCTTTACAAGATCAGCAGAAGAGAACCGGTCAGGAAAGCCATGAGAAACAGGAAAAAAAGAACGATAAAACGCCACCTCGTCCAGCCGGGAACAGCAGTACTTCTGCTGTTCCGTATAACGTTCTTATGTTTCAGCGGGACAGAGTAAAGCAGGAACGGCGTGATAAGCAGAATAGAGGAAAAGGCGTACTCCCTGAACTGCATCTCCTTGAAGTGCCACCGGGACGCACACAGGAAGATGATGAAGCACTGGCAGAGCAGTCAGCTCTTCTGGATCAGACTTTGTCTTACTTTAACGTTAAAGCAAAGGTGGTCAATGTGACACGGGGGCCCTCAGTAACCCGCTTTGAGATTCAGCCTGAACCCGGTGTGAAGGTGAGTAAAATCACCAACCTTCAGGACGATATTAAGCTGAGTCTTGCAGCAAGAGATATCCGAATGGAAGCCCCTATTCCAGGTAAAAACACGATCGGAATTGAAGTGCCAAACAGAAAATCGGATCCTGTGTTCCTGCGTGAGATTCTTAAAAGCCGGGCTTATATCCAGAGTGAGTCGCCTCTTACAGCAGGACTGGGCGTGGATATTTCAGGCCAGCCGGTTGTAACAGATCTGCAGAAGATGCCTCACGGTCTGATTGCCGGTGCAACCGGGTCCGGTAAAAGTGTCTGTATGAATGCGATCCTGCTCAGTCTTCTCTACAAAGCCTCTCCTGAAGAGGTAAGACTGTTGCTGATTGACCCGAAAATGGTGGAACTTGCTCCATATAACGGCCTTCCTCATCTTGCGGCACCTGTTATTACGGATGCCAAGGAAGCGACACTTGCCCTGAAATGGGCAGTAGAGGAGATGGAGCGTCGTTATGAACGGTTTGCTGAGACAGGAGCAAGAGATTTAACGCGTTATAATAAGAAAATGAGGGAACAGGGAAAGGAAGATCAGGTATTCCCATACCTGATTGTTGTAGTTGACGAACTGGCTGACCTGATGATGGTCTCTCCACAGGAGGTGGAGGATGCGATCTGCAGGATTGCCCAGAAAGCAAGGGCGTGTGGCATCCATCTCCTTGTTGCAACACAGCGGCCGTCAGTGGACGTCATTACAGGTCTGATCAAGGCAAACATTCCGACCCGTATCGCTTTCTCCGTTTCTGCACAGACAGATTCCAGAACGATTCTGGACACTTCAGGGGCCGAGCGCCTGCTTGGAAGAGGGGATATGCTCTTCCTTGGCAACGGGGAATCCAAAGCCGTCCGACTACAGGGTGCCTTTGTTTCGGATGATGAAATTGAGCGGGTAACAGAACACGTTAAAAAGAGCGGTCCGCCAAGATTTCTGTTTGAGAAAGAAGAGCTGTCGGCCAGAGAAACAGAAGAAGCGGACGATCCGCTGTTTGAGGAAGTCTGCCGGTTTATTGTGGATCAGGGGGCCGCTTCAACGTCACTGATCCAGAGACGGTTCCGGATGGGCTTTAACCGGGCAGCCCGGATGATTGATCTTCTGGAAGACAGAGGTGTCATTTCTCCTGCAAAAGGAAGCAAACCGAGAGATGTTTACCTTACAAAAGACGAATTGGAAGAAAGTTTTGCCGAAAAAGGGTAAGATAAGACTACACACACCATATAATTTTCTATACAATATGGTATAAACGGGATCGAATCCCGTTTTCTTTTTCCTCTGAGCTTCAATCAACATTGCACGTTCCGTAACATGAAGAACAAGGCAGGGTAACAAAATAACTAGTCTGAGGAGGGATTCACATGGAGCACCTTCCATTAGTAAGTCTAGTACAATTTGTTTCACCGGACTGGCTTCGAATGTTAAAGGAAGAAGAGCAATCCCAGCTGATCGTCGTCCGCGACGGCATCAGACGTATGAGCGAAGAGGATCTTATAGAAATAGTCGAAGCTGTCATTAAAGAAAAGCGTCAGCATGCAATATACCACTAAGAGAATGCATCTGCACCGGTTCGCCGGAGGACGGCCCGGTGCAGCCACTCTCTTTTTTTCGGAAAGAGGAGCCTTTACATGAGTGAAAAGGAAATTTATCAGAAATTACAGGGCCGAATTAAAAGGCTTACGAACAAAACATTTAAATTTGACGAGCGGATCGGGGACGGCTGGTTCTCTGCCGTGTATTTCCTGAAAACCCGTGAGATTGCTGAAAAGTATAAGCCTGATAATGAAATTCTCATGCAGTTTTTCCAGAAGAAAAACGCAGTCCTTTGCGGGACGGATGAAGTCCTTGCGCTGCTGAAAACTTTTGCGAAGAACCCGGGGGAACTGGAAGTTCATTCTCTTGAAGACGGGGATCGTATCGAACCGTTTGAAACAGTCATGACAATCAAGGGACCTTATCAGCATTTCGGCTACCTTGAAGGGGTGATTGACGGGATTCTGGCCAGAAGAACCTCTGTAGCAACGAATGTGTATGAAGTCGTAAAAGCAGCCCAGTCAGGCGGAATCGACAAGCCTGTTATCTTCATGGGGGACAGAGATGACCATTATACACAGCAGTCGGGGGACGGTTATTCCGCATACATAGGCGGTTCAAAAGCCCAGGCAACCCACGCAATGAACGAGTGGTGGGGCAAAAAAGGGATGGGCACGATGCCGCATGCCATGATCCAGCTTTTCAAAGGGGACATCGTCGAGGCGTGCAGAGCCTATCACGAAACGTTTCCTGAAGATGACCTGATGGCCCTGGTAGATTACAATAACGATGTGATTACGGACTCCCTGCGTGCAGCCAGAGAATTTGGTGACACACTTAAAGGTGTGAGGGTTGATACGTCCAACACGCTGGTGGACAAGTATTTTACCCGTAACCCGGATCTTCTTGGCACATTTGACCCCCGCGGTGTAAATCCGAAACTTCTTTTCGGTCTGCGGGAAGCGCTGGACCGGGAAGGGTATAACCACGTGAAGATTGTCGCATCAGGCGGGTTTGATGCAGAGCGGATTTCCCGTTACGAGGAAATCAAAGCGCCTGTTGATATCTACGGAGTCGGGAGCAGCCTTCTCAAACTCAATGTTCCGTTTACAGGCGACAATGTGCTGCTTAACGGGGAGCATGAGGCCAAGCTTGGACGAAAGTACAGGTCGAATTCTCGAATGGAACGAATTGATCTTAATGAAAACAGTGTGAACTAAACGGAATGAATGACGGAACAGGGGGCTGCAGGAGATGATGCAGCCTTTTCCTGTTACTCCGAACCGCTTTGAAAGGATGGTTACGGTGACAAAAAAGAAAACCTCCTTTATTATTGATTTTCAGAAATTGAGAAATGAAAAACAGGCAAAAGCGGAAGACTCGCTGACAGAAGTGTATGATCTCTTTTTTACATTCATCGAACGTCAGGCAAACCTTCGTGAAAAGGTTAGAGCGAAGCGCTTGTTTTCCCATAAAGTGAATTACCCCGAAAATCAGGTGTTTGACCGGTGGATACAGCTGCAGTTCGAACACTGGTTTGCTTTTGATTACGTGACTGTCATCGGGTCGCGAATGTTTGACCTTTTTGTGAGGGAGCACAGGCATCAATTGAGTGCCCCTATGCTTGACCTCTGCGGTCACCTGATGCTCATGTCACTCGAACCTGCAGAAGTGACCGGTAAAGGATCCGGGGGCAATGTAAAAGTAAAAAGGCTTGTAAACAATGAGATGATGGAAGTTACCTCTTTTTTATCAGATTTGAGGGGAGAAGAGGGTGATCTCGTGTTTATGAGATTTGTTCCCGTTGGATTTAAGACCTTTGCGGCAGGTCCCGCTTTTACTGTGGCCAGAGAGGAAAAAAAGCAGGTAACCGCTCAGCTTGAGGGTCTCCTGACAGAGAAACGGAAGGATTCCCCCGCCGCTGTAACCCGTTACATGAAAGAATACGGCATCGATTATCTGCGTTATGCTGAACGCAGGAATGGATGAGGAGATGGATTTGCTTAAAAGTTTTTAATTCCAAGTTTCGTCGCCGTTGAAACTGGAAAAAGGTTAACAGGTATATTTTATGTGAAATATATGGAACTTTCGGTGCATGAAAGTGGAGCGATGGTTGCAGAACCTGTAATTTGCTATAATGTACAGGTATGTTTTCAGGGCGATTCCCGAAACAGGCAGTCAGACATATACTGTAACGACTTGTTCCTGAATTCGGGCGCCATTATGTGATTACTCAATTTGGAGGTCCAATATGACAATGTTTCATTTTATCGGTATAAAAGGCTCCGGGATGAGTGCCCTGGCACAGATTCTCAGTGATATGAATTATAATGTGCAGGGATCGGATGTAGACAAAGTATTCTTTACGCAAAAGCCTCTTGAGGACAAGGGAATTCCCCTGCTTCCTTTCAGTAAGGAAAATATCCGTGAAGGCCAGACGATTATCGCGTCCGCCGCTTACGGAGAGGATCATGAAGAGGTGGAGGCAGCTGCCGCTAAAGGAATGGAGGTACGTCCCTACCCGACGTTTCTCGGCGAGTTTATTCAGGAGTTTACGAGCATTGCCATCACTGGTTCACACGGAAAAACATCTACAACGGGTCTGATGTCGCACGTGCTGCAGCATGCAAAGCCTACGTCCTATCTGATTGGTGACGGTACAGGTAAAGGGGAAGAGAACAGCGAGTACTTTGTGTTTGAAGCTTGTGAATACCGCAGACATTTCCTTCACTACCATCCCGATTATGCGATCATGACGAATGTGGATTTTGATCATCCTGATTACTTTAAGAATGCTGAAGATGTGTTTGCAGCTTTTCAGGATATGGCCAAACAGGTGAAGAAAGCGATCATTGCCTGTGGTGATGATGAGTATCTCCAGCAGATTAATGCGCCTGCCCCAGTTGTATATTACGGACTTGGCGAAGATAATGACTTTCAGGCCAAGAATTTAAGAACGGATGCTGATGGAACTCATTTTGATGTGTTTGTCCGCAATACTGCATGCGGTTCTTTCACCATACCGGGCTACGGGAATCACAATGTTCTGAATGCCCTTAGCGTGATCGCTCTCTGCGAGTATGAAAATATTAATCTTTCCGTCGTTCAGGAGCATTTGAAAACGTTCGGTGGCGTAAAGAGGCGCTTTAGTGAAAAAACGTTCGGGAGCCAGGTTCTGATCGATGATTATGCTCACCATCCGACTGAAATTGCCGTCACAATCGAGTCGGCAAAGCAGAAGTATCCAAACCGGGAAGTGGTGGCTCTTTTTCAGCCTCACACCTTCACACGTACAAAGACTTTCCTGGATGAGTTTGCGGAAAGTCTCAAAGAAGCGGATCAGGTGTACCTGTGTGATATATTCGGCTCGGCAAGGGAAAAAGAGCAGAGCCTTACAATTCAGGATCTTCAGGAACGAATTCCGGGATCAATCGTGGTGGACGAAGAGTCAGTAAGTCAGCTTCACCGTCACGCCCAGGGAGTCCTTCTGTTTATGGGAGCAGGAGACGTTCAGAAGTTTCAGGACGCCTACGAAAAAGCTTCTGCCAACTAAAGGTCATATTCAGGGAACAAAAAAGGCTGGAGCAGCTCAGGCGCTCCAGCTTTATTGTATGGATTGAGTCATAAGCACAGATGCTTACTTAAGATTTTCCGGGTTAAGAGGTTTCAGGTCATCTGTTACAAAACGGCCGTTTTCACGGACAAGTTCGCCGTCAAAGTAGATGTTTCCGCCGCCATACTCCGGGCGCTGGATGCAGACGATATCCCAGTGAATCGCCGAATCGTTGCCGTTATAGGCATCCTCGTATGCCTGTCCTGGTGTAAAATGGAAGCTCCCGTCGATTTTCTCATCAAATAGAATATCCTGCATCGGATGCTGAATAAAAGGATTAACGCCGATGGCAAACTCGCCAATATAGCGGGCGCCTTCATCTGTGTCGAAGATTTCATTGATTTTTTTCGTGTCATTGGCTTCAGCATGCACGATTTTACCGTTCTCAAAAGTAAGTTCAATGTTCTCATAAGTGAAGCCCTGATAAGGAGATGCGGTATTATAACAAATCGTCCCGTTAACTGAGTCCCGGACCGGGGAGGCATACACTTCGCCGTCAGGAATATTCAGCTTGCCGGCACATTTTACGGCAGGGATATCCTTAATCGAAAAAGTAAGATCAGTTCCTTCGCCTGTAATGCGGACTTCGTCTGTTTTGTTCATGCGGCTGACGAGTGCATCCATTGCTTCACTCATTTTACTGTAATTCAGGTTACAGACGTCAAAATAGAAGTTCTCAAACGCCTCGGTACTCATTTTGGCAAGCTGGGCCATTGAAGCGCTCGGGTAACGGAGAACAACCCACTTCGTTTTCGGCACGCGGATATGGCGGTGAACTTTTGTACCGACTGTCTGAGAATGCAGGCTCATTTTTTCAGCAGGCACATCGGACAGTTCATTAATATTATCGCCTGCTCTCAGGCCGATGTAGGCGTCCATCTTTTCCATCTGATAGGCTTCGATGTCGGCAATCATGTTCTGCTGGTCGTTTGAAGCACCGTTTAATAGGGTACGGTTAATTTCATGATCCTTTAGTAAAACCTGGGGATTCCCTCCGGCTGCAAAAGCTTCTTCTACAAGGGCTTTCACGAGTTCTTTCTGAATACCGAAATTTTCAATAAGAATATTTTCGCCTTTTTGCAGATTTACGGAGTAATTAATCAGGTTTTTGGCTAATGTTTGAATACGGGGATCTCTCATACGGTGGTTCCTCCTTGTATTCAGGTCAAAATGCATATAAAAGAAATGACCTGTGTGTATGTACGTATTTATTTTACCTGTCAGGAACCTGCCCGTCCAATTCAGATGTTCATTTTAGTGGAGGAAATGCGAAGGAAAATGTAGAATAATGTATACAGAACCGGATCAGAAGATGCTGGAGGTGCTTTTATTATGGAGTGGTTATTATACGTAAGTGCAGCGATTGCTGCAGTGGCTTTCGCTGTGCTGGTGATTTATGTGATTGGTACTTTGAAAGCAGTAAGCAAAACCCTTGACCGCGTGTCAACGACGGTTGAAGGAATGGAGAAGCAGATTGATGGGATTTCCCAGGAGTCGACTGTGCTTTTACATAAGACCAATCTGATTGCAGATGACATTCAGAGAAAATCAGATTCATTAAACGGGGTGTTTGATTCTGCAAAAGAACTTGGTGATTCCCTCAAGTCGGTAAACACGTCTGTAAAACGGATGTCGGCTGCGATCAACCAGAAAGCTGATGAAAATTCCGAGCAGGTTGCGCAAACAGTAAAATGGGCTAATGTTGCCATGGGTGTCTGGGAAAAATGGAGAATGAAACGGGAAAAAGAAGCCCGTGCCCAGGCTCAGGCTGAACAGCAAACCACTAAATAGTGAGGAGAGGAAAATACGATGAGTGAGCAAAACGAACCAAACAACATCAATGCAAAAGATTTTCTGATTGGATCACTTCTTGGAGGGATTCTAGGAGCTTCCACAGCACTGCTTCTCGCACCGAAATCGGGGAGAGAGCTCCGGGAAGACCTGAATGAAGGGGCAAAAATGGCAAAAGAAAAAACAACGGAGTTTGCAAGCACGGCAAAAGAAAGCACCTCAAATTTTGCACAGAGCGTGTCTGAACAGTCCAATTCCCTTGTGGACCGGGTAAAAGAGCTTTCCCGCTCAGTACGCAAGGATGTTGAAGAACTGACTGACTCTGCCGAGAGTCTGACAAACGATCTTGAAAACGCAGGCGAGGAAATTGCCGCCAGTGTAAAAAAAGAAGTTGAAGAACTTCAGCGCTCCGTTGAGCAGCTTGTAAAGGAAGTAGAAGAAAAAGAGCGCGAAAAACGCGGGGACAGTGAATAAAAGCCTTCCCCTGCATTAAATAAAATAAGTATACCTTTTAGTGAGTAAACCTCTAGAATGCGCAGCAGACGCCGGCAGCGAAACTCCTGGGGCATTGGAGGCTCGCCGGCAACTGCCGCGAAAAGCAAGCGTAAAGTTATTTCAGTAAAGATACAAGAAGGAGCGGCTTTCATGAGTATGAAAAAAATCAATTCTGTAGAAGAGTGGGATGATCTTGTTTCGACGCAATCCCGCTTTCTTTTTTTAAAAAACAGTACCACATGTCCGATCAGCACCCAGGCATTTAACGACACGGAGGCTTTTGCAGGTGAAAATACAGATGTACCTGTATATTACCTTAACGTGCAGGAATCCCGATCGCTCTCAAGTGAAGTTGCAGAGCGGTTCAACATCAAACATGAATCACCACAGGTACTCCTTGTTGAAGAAGGCAAAGTGAAATGGCATAATTCCCACTGGAACGTAACGAAAGACAACCTTTCGGCAGCATGGGAAGAAAAATAACTGTTGCCGGCGAAAACACCCTGCTCTAATGACAGGGTGTTTTTTTGGCTGGCGCTTTTCGCCTAAATTGCCGCTATTCAAAAAGTAGGCTCTGTTAAAGCTTGATGTTGTTTTTTAGAGAAAGTTGATTGGAGCGAACGCCCGACACTCCTGTGGGAAAAGCACCGACGGAAGACCCCGCAGGGACGAGCGGTTACTTCGTGAGACCGCTTCGAGTTGCTTCGACGCAGACGCTTCGAAGCAATTCTTGCAGAGGAAGAAGCAGGGTTACTGCTTTGCCTGCTGTAGTGGTGCCCGCGGAAAGGGAGGGCAGTGAGCGGAAATCAACAATAGACTTTAACAGAGCCAAAAGATAAGGACAGGAACGCGCCTGCCCGCAGTGTAATAAAGCAGCATTATTTACGAAAAACGCATTTTAATTTTCCGGATTAAATAACCGAATCACTGGCAAGTACAACTGCGCATATGCTAACATAATAAAAAAAATTGAGGGAGAAAAAAAGAGCATGACAGGCTTAATCCACTTTAGTGCTTAAAAGCGTCTAAGTTATAAAGAAAAAATGGGTGACATGATGCACATGATCGTTTATAATAGTCCCTAATCGCCAAGAATATGGTCAACATGATTAAAGGAGAGGAGTTATCACCTATGGGTAACGAACAGTTAGAAGAGTTGAGAAGAGAATTAGACGAGGTAAATCTGCAGTTAGTAGAACTGCTCAATGAGAGAGCAAGACTCGCCAAGGAAATCGGGCAGGTCAAGAAAGCCCAGGGACTTAATCGTTTTGATCCTGTTCGGGAACGAAAAATGCTTGATATGATTACCGAAGTAAACAAGGGGCCGTTTGAAACGTCTACCCTTCAGCATATTTTTAAACAGGTTTTTAAAGCCAGTCTCGAACTTCAGGAAGATGACCACCGTAAGGCACTGCTGGTATCACGTAAGCGCCAGGCTGACGATACGGTTGTGGAAATTAACGGCGAGCGTGTTGGTGACGGACAGCAGCGTCTGATTGCCGGACCGTGTTCGGTTGAAAGCTATGAACAGGTCGATGCCGTAGCAGCAGCTCTGAAGAAACAGGGGGTGAAATTCCTCCGAGGCGGTGCGTTCAAACCCCGGACCTCCCCTTATGATTTCCAGGGACTTGGAGAGGAAGGCCTGAAAATTCTCCGTAAAGCAGCAGACAAGCATGGTCTTGCTGTGATCAGCGAAATTGTAAACCCCGGCGACATTCCGATGGCAGTCAACTATGTAGACGTGATACAGATTGGAGCAAGGAACATGCAGAACTTTGAACTTCTTAAAGCAGCCGGTTCTGTTGATACACCAGTCCTCTTAAAACGCGGCCTGAGTGCTACAATTGAGGAATTCATGAATGCAGCAGAATACATTTTGTCCAAAGGCAATAAAAACGTAATGCTTTGCGAGCGTGGAATCCGCACTTACGAAAAAGCAACCCGAAATACACTGGATATTTCGGCTGTGCCGATTCTGAAGCAGGAAACACATCTGCCGGTCTTTGTAGATGTGACACATTCAACAGGCCGGAGAGATCTTCTTCTGCCAACGGCAAAAGCAGCATTTGCTATTGGAGCGGATGGTGTTATGGCTGAAGTCCATCCGGATCCGGCAGTGGCCCTGTCCGATTCTGCTCAGCAGATGGACATCGACCAATTTGATGAATTTATCAGCAAGTTGAAAGAGTCAGGTCTTTACAAGCCGCAGGCAAACTCTGCTGCAACAGTAGAGGGATAAAAAAAACTGCACCGGCAGAAGAATGCCGGTGCGTTTTTTTGGTTTCGAAAAAAGTCTGAAGGTACCCTGGATACTTGTGTGGTCACAGTTCTCTGTATATAGAATCCATAAAAATGCCACCCTAAAGAAAACAGATCAGGGTGTGAGAGTATGTACCGACGATTATCAGCACTGGCTTCAGTGATCGTGATTGCCGTCATCGTTCAGGGATGCGGTTCACCAGGAGAAGGCGGGGATTTTATAGGGGCCGGACAGTATCCGATTTATGCGGATCAGACAATTGAGCAGGCGGGGACGAACGAGCTTCCGACCCTTGTGGCAGAAGCAGAGGCAGCAATTGAAAAACCGATGAAAGCATTAAAAAGGAATGAAGAAGGGTATACCGTATTTAAAGACTTCAGCCGGAAAGAAGAACTAACTGCTTATCTTGAGAGGTACATGACAGAAGATATGGCCCAAAAAACAACCTTACGGATGACCGATGAAGAGCGAAGCAGCAAAGGAAATCTTCTTGCTGCAAAGCCCGGTGACCTGGGACCTTCCATTCTTCATGCCGATCCGATGAGTATCCGTGTGGTAACTCATTCAGAGCATCAGTCAGTTTTACAAATGGATTTCCATTATGAAGGCCGTTCCGGCATTATGACATATACACTCCTGCACGATGATAACAGTGACACTGTCCGGATAGCCGGAAAAAAGTTCCGAATTGATTAGGCATAATTCGGAAAATCACTGAGCAGAACCTGGATAAATACTTAGGAAATATTCACATTACACTAAAGGTTCAGGGGCGCAATACCGATATAAATAAAGAATTTGCGCCCCTCCTTAAAGTGTCGTATCATAACATTACGTTATGAAAACATGAAAGCCATAATTTGGTAAATGATGTAAGGAGGACTATAAATGAATATTACAATTTACGATGTAGCGAGGGAAGCCGGGGTATCAATGGCTACCGTATCACGGGTAGTTAACGGAAATCCCAACGTAAAACCGACTACAAGAAAGCGCGTCCTTGAAGCGATTGAACGTCTCGGCTACCGGCCAAACGCTGTAGCCAGAGGGCTTGCCAGCAAAAAAACAACGACTGTAGGGGTCATCATTCCTGATATCTCAAGTATCTTTTTTGCTGAACTGGCCCGCGGAATTGAAGATATTGCAACGATGTACAAGTACAACATTATTCTCTGTAACTCGGATCAGAACAAAGAAAAGGAAATCCATCTGATCAACACCCTTCTCGAAAAACAGGTTGACGGCCTTATTTTCATGGGCGGGGAAATTACGGAGGAGCATGTACAGCAGTTTAAGCAGTCACCGGTACCGGTTGTACTGTCAGCCACGATCGATGAAGAAAAAGCGCTTCCAAGTGTGAATATCGATTATGAGAATGCTGTGTACGATGCAGTTAAATCATTTATTGATGAAGGTCATACGAAGATCGCCATGCTTTCCGGTACACTTGAGGACCCAATCAATGGCTACCAGAAGTATGCCGGCTATAAAAGGGCCCTTGAGGAAGCGGGCATGAAAGTTAATGAAGATTACGTCGTGATCGGTGATTATACGTACGATTCAGGTCTTGAGGCAATGGACAGGCTTACATCTCTAAAGGACAAGCCTACAGCGATTTTTGCCTCAACGGATGAAATGGCTCTCGGAGTTATTCATGGCGCACAGGATAAAGGCTATACGGTTCCGGATGATTTCGAAGTTATCGGTTTCGATAATACCCGTCTGGCATCAATGGTTCGTCCGACCCTTACATCAGTGGTTCAGCCGATGTATGATATCGGGGCGGTTTCCATGCGCCTTCTCACGAAGTATATGAACAAAGAAGAAGTCAGTGATGACGTAGTTCTTCTTCCGCATAGAATTGAGCACCGCAATTCTACAAAAACTTCCGAGTAAACATACCAGGCTTATGCGGTCATCCAGAGACAGTCAGGTCGTCTGGATGATCTTCAGGCCGAATCGTTCACTATTGTAAACAAAGCAGGCAAAGCTGGGGGGAAAGGGA
This sequence comes from Alteribacter lacisalsi, assembly GCF_003226345.1. Lineage (GTDB taxonomy): Bacteria > Bacillota > Bacilli > Bacillales > Salisediminibacteriaceae > Alteribacter > Alteribacter lacisalsi. The sequence goes on from NZ_PDOF01000001.1 coordinate 176,086, forward strand.
TGAAAAAGCTTGATTTATTGACACCGGTTGGTATCTTTATTGGAATGACGATGATTTTTCTGGCCGTCTTCGCCAATGCCGGTGCAGGAAACTTTCACTTTTTCATGCAGTGGACCTCTATTGTCATTGTTCTTGGCGGTCTCTCTGCAGCCATCTTTGTAAACTTTACATCAAAGGATCTGAAGCTTCTGCCGACAGTGTTTAAAGAAACGTTTCATTCGAACCAGTATGATCTTCATGAGCTTGTAGAGATTTTTAAAAATCTCTCTACGAAAGCCCGCAGGGAAGGTCTGCTTTCCCTGGAAAGAGATGTGGAGGAAATCGGAGATCCTTTTATTGAAAAAGGCGTGCTGCTTGCAATTGACGGTCATGAAGAAAAAACAATTAAAGAGATTATGATGGCAGAGGTTATTGCGATGGAAGACCGCCATCAGAAAAGCCGCTCAATTATTGAAAAAGCTGGTGAATATGCACCTGCCTGGGGGATGATCGGTACGCTGGTCGGCCTCGTACTTATGCTTCAGAGCCTGAATGATCCGGCTACACTGGGACCTAATATGGCGATTGCCCTCCTTACAACCCTTTACGGAACGCTATTAGCCAACCTTGTTTTCATACCGATGTCAAATAAACTGGCAGGAAATACGGAGGAAGAAGTCTTCGTCAAACAGATTATTATTGAAGGCGTTATTGGTGTCCAGTCCGGCCAGAATCCGAAAATAATCGAAGAAAAACTCGGCGCCTTCGTACCGGCCCGGAAAAAGAAAAATGATGCTGAGGAAACAGCTGAAGAAAGGGAAGCAGTATATGATCAGGCGTAGAAAGCAGGTCAGTGACAAAGGGGCACCGAAATGGATGGTGACCTTTTCCGACCTGATGACACTGATCCTTGTCTTCTTTATTCTCCTGTTTTCAATGAGTATTGTAGATACTCAGAAATTCCAGGCTCTTGCTGAATCCTTTCAGGACAGAGCAGTCTTTGATGGTTTTCCTTCCCTGATTCCGTCAGAGCATCCTGCAGAAGATCATGAAGTGAACACTGATTTCCGTGAGATGGAAAGAATACCTCTTGAAGATGCCCTGGTTTCGGGAAGTGACGAAGTAGAGGAAGAAGAACTTGATGAACTGCTCAGAGAAGTCAATCAGTACTTAGAAGATCATAATCTCAGCGAGGAAATATCAGCCACGAGAGATGAACAGGGAGTCGTTCTTGTTCTGCAGGAACAGATGCTTTTTGACTCAGGGGAAGCGGAAATTCTCTCTGCAGGCAAGCCTTTTCTTGATAAGATTGGCACCCTGCTTGGTGAAATTCGAAACATCGTTAAAGTAGAAGGGCACACAGACAGTCTCCCTATAAGTACAGAGCGCTTCCCGTCGAATTGGGAACTCTCAGGCGCGAGGGCTTCCAGTGTGATCCGCTATCTGGTGGAAGAGGCTGTTCTGAGCCAGGAAAGATTTATAGCGATAGGCCACGGGGAAACCCAGCCGTTAGTCCCGAACACCTCAGAAGAAAACCTCAGGCAAAACCGGCGGGTGGTAATTGTCATTTCCGATCCGGCCTACGATGAATAAACAGCGACTCGATCATTTCCGGGGAAATTCCAGCCCCAGTCTTTCTTTTCGACATTTACAGGTGCAGGTGCCCCGATATAAAATAGAGAGCGGTGGATACAAGTAAAATACTGCGGGGGTGGAACGATGAAAACAGCCATTATCGGCGCTATGGAGGAAGAAATAAGTTACTTTCTTGCTTCTGGGGAATCGTTCGAAGAAGTAAAAAAAGCACATCTGACGCTATACAAAGGCAATCTGCACGGGCAGGATGTTATTATAACCCGGTGCGGAGTCGGAAAAGTAAATGCAGCGGTGACCACCCAGATTCTGATTGATTATTGCGGGGCAGATCGTATTGTTTTTACCGGTGTCGCTGGAGCCTTGCACAAGGAACTTGAAGTAGGAGACATCGTCGTTTCGACTGCCTGCCAGCAGCACGATCTGGACGCCAGCCCTCTTGGGTTTAAAAAAGGTGAAGTCCCCATGTTCGATGGTCCTTCCGTTTTTCCTGCTGATGAGACGCTGATCAAATCCGCTTATACGGCTGCTGAAACAGTCGGCGGTGTCCAAGTCATGAAGGGAATTGTCCTGAGCGGTGATCAGTTTGTCGCCGATCGGGACCTCGTAAATGAATTGTCTGATACTTTTAATGGCGTCTGTGTGGAGATGGAAGGGGCAGCAGTCGCACATGCAGCCATGGTAAATCGTATCCCTTATGTCGTCATAAGGTCTATTTCCGATAAGGCAAACGGGGAGGCCGCGGAAAGCTTTACTTCCTTTGTGAATAAAGCAGCGAAGCGGTCGGCAGCCATTGTGGAGCGAATGCTGAAAAAATAGATAAATTTAGACGAAGAAGCTTCGAAGTGTATCCTGCAGAGGAAGAAACAGGTAAAAGTATAACAGATGAGATTGCACCAAAAAACGCGGAATCCAAATGGATCCGCGTTTTTTAAAAGCTGTTTTCGGAAAGGTTTGGGATTTAAATAGGAACCTGTTTGTGCCGGCGGTAAATAGGCTCGAGACATTTTTGTACGGTACGGTCATTTTTCTTTTCAATTTCCGGTTTTCGCGGAATTTCCGGATAGATATCCCGGTCATCAAACCATCTCTTAGGCAGGTTGTGATCTGTATGGGGAGACCACGTTCTCAGCCAGGAAGAGGGGATGAGGTCGTCTGTAATCTGCTCTGCCTGATTGGTCATCTCCAGCCAGATGAGAGACCATGCTCTCGGGACGACACGCCATATATCGTACCCTCCTCCGCCGACAGCCAGCCATTTTCCGTCACAGTGTTTATGAGCGAGACGATGGGCAATTTTAGGGATTTCATGATAGATTTTCATCGTTGAGCATAAATGTGTGAGCGGATCGTAATAGTGAGAGTCTGCGCCGTTCTGGGTAATGATCACATCAGGTTTAAAATAGCCGGCAACCTCTTCAACTGTTTTTTCGTAAGCTTTCAGCCACGAATCATCTTCAGTAAATGCCTCAAGCGGAACGTTAAAGGAATAGCCGTACCCTTCGCCCTGTCCTCTCTCATTGACGTTACCAGTGCCGGGAAACAGATAACGTCCGGTCTCGTGCAGGGAGAGAGTACATACATCAGGATCATCATAAAAGGCCCATTGAACACCGTCCCCGTGATGGGCGTCAGTATCAATATACAGAACCCGAACCCCGTACTTTCTCCGCATATATTCAATAGCGATGGAACTGTCATTGTATATACAGAAACCCGACGCTTTTCCGCGGAATCCATGGTGAAGACCACCGCCAAGGTTAAGCGCATGCTTATAGCCTTTTTCAAAAATTGCTTCCACAGCTGTGAGTGTACCGCCGGTCAGCCAGGCAGCTGCTTCGTGCATTCCCTGGAAGGCGGGTGTGTCTTCCGTACCAATTCCGTATGTAGCAGCATAGGAAGCCCGTCCTTTTCCTCTGCTTGCATCTTTTACTGCCTCTACATACTCCCGGTTGTGAATGAGAAGCAGTTCGTCATCACTGGCCATACGAGGCACCATCATTTCCTCTTCCGTTACTGCACCGAGGGTAAGAAGAAGATCGTTCGTAATTTTCAGTCTTTCCTGATTAAACGGATGATGTTCATTAAACTTGTAGCTCAGCTGCTCAGGAGAATAGATAAAGGCTGCGTCACGTTTCATACAGACATCCCCGGACTCAGTTCCGGCCAGAGGACTGAAAAATCATTGTCTTCCATTTTTTCAACAAGCTTCCGTGTGTCCATTGTCTGGACGCGGAAAACGAGCGTTTTCTTTTCAGGGTCACTTGCAGGGTATACGAGCACACTCTGAATGTTTACACCTTGGTCACTAATCAGGCTTGCCGCTTTAGTGAGCATTCCCGATACGTTTGGCACCTGTACTTCCAGACGGGAAGTAGGAAGATCTGCCCCGGTAAGCCGAACGAGAGTTTTAAGCAGATCCGAGTCGGTAATAATCCCGATCAGCCGGTCATCTCGTTCAATCGGCAGACAGCTGAACTGATTTTCAACCATAACAGTTGCTGCGTCTTCGACAAAATCAGTGGGCAGCGCGGTAATCACATCCCGCTTCATAATAGAGGCCACTTCCTTTTCAGAAAAAACAGCTTCACTAGGGTTGAAAACGGAAGGACTGGCATCTCTTAAATCTCTGTCAGAGACCATTCCGATAATCAGCAAATTGTCATCAGTTACAGGAAGGTGACGGATTTTATGTTCCTCCATTAATGAAAAAGCCTTTGAGAGTTTATCGGATGCCTTTACGGAAATGACATCTGTTTTCATAATCTGTTCTAACATCATATCGCATTCCCCCGCTCTCTATTAATTCAAAAACACTGGTTACAGCATGTATTTATGTTTGAAACGGACCCGGTTAAACTCAAGGACCGAGTCGTGTCCGACACGGCTTCCGATTCTTGCCATCAGGCAGTTCGCAGGGTGGGAGCAAATCTCAGGATCATCAGTAGCATAAGGCTCAAGCCCCCCGGCACTCATCACCTTCTCCATAACATCCCGGTACTGCCAGATTGACAGACCGGTGCCGCGCAGGTCCCAGTGCCAATAATACTCGGTAGTAAGAATAATATAATCTTCCATGGCATCATCTTTCATGGCAACTTTAAGGATACTGCCGGCAAGACTGTAGCCTCTGTAATCGGCTGAAATTTCGATAGCGCCAAGCTCAAGAAGATTGTCCAGTTCCGCCTCGGACCACCGCTCCATAGGATCTGGATAAAGAAATGTCGCGTAGCCGACGATCTTATCACCATCACGGGCAATAATGAGCCTGCTTTCAGGAAAATCAATGACTTTCAACAGAGCTTCTTTCTGCTTGTCCGGCGGCCTGAAAGCGACCAGACCGTCGTCCATTTTAAAGCTTTCAAGCGCTTCTTTTTTTATGGGGCCTTCTACGAGGATGCTTTTGTCACCCTTATTGATTTCCAGGGAATGATACGTTTTTTTATGTTTCACGATCTCCCGCCCTCCACTAAAAAGTCAGTACTATTGTAAAGTTTACGTTCAATGTCCTACTATTTCCATTCCACAAATACGGAAGAGTTAACCGTATTTACGGAAGCGTTCCCAATTTTACTATATCATACAATTTTAAGTGAGAGTCCTGAAGACGAAAAATTCACAGTATTGTAAAAGCAGAAGAAAAAAAGAAAGGTGTCCGTGTCTGCAGACTGCTGCATACACGGACACCAGGATAACACTAATATGAGAAGAGGTTACTCTTCTTCCTCATCCTCACGGTTTCCGTCATTGGAATCCCCATTACCGTTACCGTCATTACCATTGCCATTATCATCATCGTCATCGCCGTTACCATTGCCGTTACCGTTACCATTGCCATTATCATCATCGTCATCGCCGTTACCATTGCCGTTACCGTTATCATCATCGTCATCGCCGTTACCATTGCCATTATCGTCATCGCCGTTGCCATTGCCGTTACCATTGCCATTATCATCATCGTCATTGCCGTTACCATTATCGTCATCGCCGTTACCATTGCCGTTGCCGTTACCATTATCGTCATCGTCATCGCCGTTACCGTTACCATTACCATTACCATTGTCATTATCGTCATCGCCATTACTGTTACCGTTACCGTTGCCGCTGTCATCGGAATCGCCATCGTCACTGCCGTTTCCGTCATCGCTTCCGCCGTTGTCATTTCCACTGTCAGAAGAATCTTCGCTGTCTCCGTCATCAGGAGAGCCGCCGCCTCCTGCACTGACAGGAGAGCTCTGGCTCGACTCGCGGCCGGCTGCGTCAACAGCAGTTACTCTGTAAAATCCGGCAGCACCGGAGTAGGACAAGGATTCGTTTGCCCGGACACTGCTCACACGGCTGTAGCTGCCATTTTCAGATGAAGATCTGTAAATACGGTAACCTACAATATCATCATCCGGATGGCTATTCCATGTGACGCTGCTTCCGGAAGAAGAGACCCCGGACATTGATCCGGGCGTCCTGCCGTTATCCGGCGCATCCCGGTCCGGTACGAGGGTATCCCAGTCGTCCGGCAGGTATTCGGAAATATCAAGATCATCATCAAGGTCAAAGTACTCTTCGTTTACAGAAACACCGGAACGTGTGAATTCTGAAGGTGTTGAACTGAGCGCTTTGTAGTTGCGTCCATCAATTGTTACATACTGTGTACGTTCCAGGCTGTCGTCTCTCTCTGTCGGTACCATGTCCACGTTAAACAGGTCCGTTGTGACCAGTCCTGCTTCCCGGCAGAGGTCGGAAGGAAGAAGGCCGGAGATCCCGCAGATTTCCTGTCTGACAATGCCGCCCGGCTGCTCAAATGTGGCGGATTCATTAACAAGATCGGGTTCGATTTCATATACTGCGTTCATCAGACGGGCCCACAGCTCCTGGACTCTAGGTGAGTAGCCCATGTCCTCGTATTGGTTTTCTTCATATGGGAGAGACAGGTTTTCACGGTAACCGAACCAGACACCCATCGAAAAGTTCGGGCTGGTTCCGACATACCACGCGTCTCTTGCTGCATTTGAAGTACCGGTTTTCCCTGCAAGGTCTGCGGAAAAGTCGAGTCTGTTAGGCAGGCCGCTTGCTGTACCGCCCGGTTCCATCACATCTCGGAGCATATCAATAACCAGGTAGGACGTCTGTTCTGAAAAGACTTCCGTTTCATCCGTTTCGTGTTCGTAAATCGTTTCACCATCTGATGTTTCAATCCGCTCGATCAGATAGCTGTCTTTATGTTTTCCTTTTCTGGCCAGTGTCGCGTAAGCATTCGTAGTGTTCTCTACACTCACATTATGATAGCCGAGCGGGAAAGTCTGATAGAGATCAATGTCCTCGGTAATCATATTCAAGTCCATAATATATGGTTTCAACTGGTTAAACTCAGTCCGGCTGAATTCCCGGATCGCCGGTGTGTTAAGGGAAGCCTGAAGCGCATGTCTGATCGTGATCAGACCATCAAATCGCTCTTCATCAAAGTTGGTAATCGTGTGTTCTTCATCACCTGCGGTGTAAGAATATGGAGCATCGAGCGTAATGAAGCCCGGCTGCAGCATACCTTCCTCCATCATGGCACCATATGTGAAGGATTTCATCGTGGAACCGATGGACATACTTCCCTGGGAAGCCAGGTTGTAGCTCTGTTCAGGGTTCCGTCCTCCAACGTAGCTGATAATACGGCCAGTTTCATTTTCAATGAGGGTGGCGCCTGTTTCCTGCATAGAGTCATACTCGGAAACTTTGTCGCCATCTTCATCGAGTACATCAACCGTTCTATCCCTGTAAAAATGCTCATACTCCGCTACAATTTCCTGATGAACATCGTAAATTTCCTTGTGCAGTGTAGTATGAATTTCAAGACCGCCGCTTCGGAAAGTACGCTCTGCACGTTCGCGGTATTCATCGCGGGTTGCAGTCCGTTCAACCGGGTCTACAATTTCAGAAATGTTTATTCCATCCTCTTCCAGGTACTGGGCATAGAGAATATCTTCTACACGGCGCTGGACATCGTCACTGATATGTGGATACTGTTCATAACTGTCTTCCGTACGTTCAGTGAAGCTGTCGATCAGATCAAAGTCCAGTGATTCCTGACGTTCCTCTTCGGTAATATAGCCGTGACGCTGCATACGTTCCAGAACAGTACGCATCCGTCTCATGCCCGGATGGTTTTCATCAAAGTTTTCCTTCAGTTCTCCGCTCCCGAGAAACGGTGTGTAGCCGTAAGGGCTCTGGGGGAGTCCTGCTATAAAAGCAGACTGTGGAATGTTAAGTTCTGAGGCTTCAACTCCGAAGAGGCCCTGTGCAGCAGCCTCGGCACCTGCAATCCCGCGGCCGTTGGCATTCCTTCCGAAAGTAACTACGTTCATGTACGCCTCGAGAATCTCATCTTTTTCAAAAAACTGTTCCAGACGCATGGCCAGAAGAATTTCGGCGGCTTTACGGTCAAAGCTCACCTCACTAGAAAGCAGCTGGTTTTTAATAAGCTGCTGCGTGAGCGTACTTCCTCCCGTCTGAACGTTTGAACTGGCAAACTCCTGATATGTAGCACGAAGCAGGGCTTTCGGTACAATACCATCATGTTCATAAAAATATTCATCTTCTGTTGCAATTACAGCATCTATTAAGTGCTGTGAAATATCATCCAGATCCACTGGATGGCGCTCAAGGTCAGCTCTTACCTCACCAAGAGGCACCCCGTCCGCAAAATACATAGTAGATGTCTGTTCATAATCATAGATGCTTTCTTTCAACTCATCATAGGAGCGAATCGGCTCGTCCTTAACAAGAGAAGCAAAGTATCCGGCTCCGGCTGCTCCGGCAAAGGCTACACCCATAACACCAAGCACAGCAAAAATTAAGAATAAGTTCCAGACTACCTGTGATGTGATCCGGAAGCCCTTGAATACCGACTGGGTTTCCCGGCGCCGGAAAAAATCCCGGAATGAAAATTTATTATCTGACATTAGCCAAACCCCCTATTATATCTTTCATATTATACCATAATCCGCTCTTTTTTTAATACAGCAGGAAACAGAAATGCCCGTGAGAGATTTGACACAGACAGACTGGATGTGGTAAAAAATGAGTATCAAAGGCTGTATGTTTTAGACCCATATGGAATATCGGCTGCTCTCTGAAAAGATAGAGCCGCATTCGACTGATAAGCAAAACACAGCCGACTCATAGATAAAGCACTGACGGGAAAGCAGTAGCAGACGACTCCCTGTTACAGAGAGCCGGTGGATGGTGGGAACCGGTACAAAGCCGCACTGTGAATTACATCCCTGAGCTACCGGTGTGCACCGGCGGAAAACGGACCGTTATCCGTGAGTGGAAGATGACTGATCATTTTCAACGAGGGTGGTACCGCGAGTAAACTCGTCCCTTTGGAGGGAGGAGTCTTTTTTGTGCGCAAAATAATCAAATTATGTACATCAGGAACCATACCCGTCACACCAGGACATTAATCCCAATTTTTTTACTAATTCTATTAAAGAGGTGTAAAGAATGACATTAATTGAAGATCTCAAATTCCGCGGCCTGCTCAATCAGGCAACAGACGAAGACGGACTGACCGACCTGCTTGATAAAGAAAAGATTGCCCTTTACTGCGGATTTGATCCGACAGGTGACAGCCTCCATATCGGTCACTTGATTACAGTAATTACGCTTCGCCGTTTCCAGCTTGCCGGGCACCGACCTCTTCCTCTGGTAGGCGGGGCGACAGGGCTGATTGGAGATCCGAGCGGGAAACAAGCTGAACGAACGCTTAATGAACAGAGTGTCGTGGAAGGCTACAGCCAAAAAATCAGAAGCCAGCTCGAGCGATTTCTGGATTTTGACGGGGAGAACGGGGCGAAGCTGAAAAACAATTACGACTGGATCAGCGAAATGTCAGTGATTGATTTTCTCCGGGATGTAGGGAAAAACTTCGGTCTGAATTATATGCTGGCAAAAGATTCTGTTGAATCACGCATTCAGTCCGGCATCTCTTTTACAGAGTTCAGCTACATGATCCTTCAATCCTATGACTTCTACCATCTGTATAAGGAAGAAAACTGCAAGCTTCAGATTGGAGGCAGCGATCAGTGGGGTAACATTACGGCCGGCCTCGAGTTTATCCGCAAAATGTACGGACAGGAAGAAGACGAAAAGGCAAAAGCATTCGGTTTCACCATTCCTCTTGTAACAAAAGCAGACGGATCGAAGTTTGGTAAAACAGAAGGAGGGGCCGTCTGGCTTGATCCGGAAAAAACGTCGCCGTATGAATTTTACCAGTTTCTTCTCAATACCGAAGACAGTGATGTAATTAAGTTTCTCAAGTACTTTACATTCGTTTCCCGCGAGGACATTTCCGCTCTGGAAAAAGAAGTTGAAGAACGTCCGCACGAACGTGCTGCACAGAAACGTCTCGCAGAAGAACTCACTGCCTTTGTTCATGACCAGGACGCTGTCCGTCAGGCACAGAACATTTCTGCAGCTCTCTTCGGGGGCGGGGATCTGAAAAGCCTGTCCGCAGATGAAATCAGACAAGGTTTCAAGGATGTGCCATCCTTTACAAGCGAGGAAGGGAAAGGGCTCATTGATCTTCTCGTGGAAGGAGGCGTGTCACCATCGAAACGACAGGCCCGTGAAGATATTAAGAACGGTGCGGTTTACATCAATGGCGACCGCTGTCAGCAAATGGACAAGACGATGGGGCCGGAAGACCGCATTGATGGTCAGTTTACAATCATCCGCCGTGGAAAAAAGAAAAACTTCCTCGTTCATTACGAAGGGTAAAGAGAAATAGCCGGTTCCCTATGGTAAAGGAGCCGGCTTCTTTTTCTAATTGGCTGTTAATTAATTGCTAATTTCCGCTCATTGCGCTCCCTTTCCGCGGGCGGTCCGGGAGTCTCCTCGGGATAACCCGCCCTGCGGGGTCTCCCCTGAACGCGCTCTTCCCGCAGGAGTGTCGCGCATCGCTTCAATCAGCTTTAAGTCAAATCAGCATTGAGCTTTAACACATCCTTCTAATTAAAGCGTTTACTTCTGACGCTCTCGTGAATGAAGGGAGAGTGTCACAAGTTCTGCTGTCAGGTTCATACAGGATTCGATGTCCTCCCACCTGGATTCCTCTGCTTCATTATGACTTTTACCGTTCAGGCTCGGAACAAAGACCATGACAGTCTCGGCGATTCGGTTCATGTACATGGCGTCATGTCCAGCACCGCTGTACATTCTTACTGCTGGAATGGATTCTTTGAGGCATATTTCTTCCAGCTGCTCCGTGAGGTCGGAGGAGAATACCACGGGCGGCATGTAGGATAGATCCTCAATACAATTTGTTAACCTGGTTTCCAGAGACGTTTCTATGACAATCTGCTTCATTTCCTCAACTCTGCGTTGGAGGATGTTCGGATCAGGGTGCCTGATGTCCACTGAAAAAACGGCTTTACCGGGTATAACGTTTACCACGTCTGGTTCGGTTTTTATTTTTCCAAACGTAATCATTGTCTCATCCCCTGCAGAGCTGACCCATTCATGAAGACGGTACATCGCTTTCACAGCCCCCACACCTGCATCCTTCCTGAATGCCATAGGGGAAGGTCCTGCGTGGTCCGCATCTCCTTCAAATGTCACCTGATGCCAGGAGAGCCCCTGAATACCCTCTACGATACCTGCACTGGCGCCCTGTTCAATAAGTGCAGGGCCCTGTTCAATGTGAAGTTCAAAGAATTTATCTGCTTTGGTGATTCTGTTTTCACGTTTTCCGCTGTATCCAATTCGGTCCAGTTCATCTTTTATTGTTTTGCCGGTTACATCCCGAAGCATGTGCATATCCTTCGTTGTGTATTTATTCGCGAGTACGCCGCTTGAAATCATCGGCTTAGGGAACCTTGCACCTTCTTCATTAGTAAAGTTAACGACAATAACAGACTGGGTATGTTCCTGATTTTCATCTATCAGATTTTCAATAATTTCAAGCCCGGTTAAGACGCCGAGCGTACCGTCAAACCTGCCTCCATATGGAACGGTATCCAGATGGGAACCGAGGACAAGAGGGGGGAGGGAAGGATCGGTACCCTTTTTGATGCCGTAAATATTCCCAAGATCATCAATGTTCACTTCCAGTTCCCGCTCTTTCAACCATTCCACAAACAGATTTCTTGCTTCCCGGTCTTCATCTGATAGGGCAAGACGATGAACACCTCCATTGGCCGTTCCTCCAATCGAGGCTAGTTTGTTAAACTTCTGTTTTACCCGTTCAATATTTACTCTCATACTTAAGAATGTCCCCTTTCGTCTCCTGTTCTGATACCGCACCAGCGCAGAATAAAGTCTGCGTAAACAGCTGTTACTTCCTTGAGGCTGTCAAGATCAACCCACTCGTTTATTCCGTGCATATTACCTCCGACAGGACCGTAGCAGGTTGCCGGAATTCCGTAGTGCAGGTTATAGTGACGGATATCGGTTGTACAGGTGATTTCCGTTCTTTCGAGAGGTTTGCCTGACACTGCTTCATGAGACTTTTCAAGTTCGTGGAACAACGATGTTGTATCATCGAGCGCTACACCTTCAGCATGGAATCCGTAAAACAAAATTTCAGGGGGGTGTTCTTTCAGCCAGTCGTCCTCACAGGCTTTCTCAAGCAGCCAGGCCTTTACCTGATCTTTAATGTCCTGTGGATCCTGCCCTGGATAGAAGCCTACTCTGGCTTCCATGACACATTCTGAGGGTACACTGGACGGCCAGTCACCTGAATGGATCTTTCCAATATTGACGTTAAGAGGATGAGGGTGTCCCTTGAAGTCATCGTGTTTTGGCTGGCTGTTCACATGAGACTGGTAGGACTTCAGGGCATTCAGTATAACCATTGATTTTTCGATTGCATTTACTGACTGGTGCGCCCGTTCAGTATGTGCTCCTACACCTTTTACCGTAATTCTGGTCCAGATCACGCCTACCTGTGCCTTCACGACTTTCTGACCGAAAGGCTCGGGAATAAGAGCGGCATCTGCTGTATAGCCTTTCTCAAGAGCTGCCAGAGCACCGTTGCCCGTACATTCTTCTTCGATGACGGACTGAAGAGTGAGGGGAGCATCTAATTCTATACCAGCCTCCATGATTGCTCTGTAGGCAAAAACAAATGCCGCCACCCCGGATTTCATATCCTGAACACCTCTGCCATACATCCGGTTGCCTTCAATCGTCCCTTCGAATGGAGGATAGTCCCATGAAGCCACAGGTTCTGCACTTACAACATCGATATGCCCCTGCAGGATCAGGCTTTTTCCATTTCCGACTTTTCCATTCAATGCTGTTCCAACAACTACTGGTCTGCCGTCATACGGCCACTCCGGCACAGAAAAAGCCTGGTGCTTTGACAGGGATTTTATATCAGGAACAAAAGAATCAACTTCAAGTCCGAGTACTCTCTGAAAATAATCTGCCATGAAGTTCTGGAGGGCTGCTTCATTTCCCAGCGTGCTCCTGTAACTTGTGATTTTTTTCAAAAACGCAAGCTCATCTTCCCAAAGCAAATCGATTTGTTTACTTACAGCTGCCTGTAAAGATTCATGAACGGTATTTTTCATCAAAATCTCCCTTTCAGAATTGATTTAGAGTCCGAGCATTACGAAGAAAAAGCCCCAGATAACTGCTGAAATGCCAATAAAGGACAGTGAAATCCACATGGTCTGCCGGTACTGTTTTTTGAGCTTGCTCAGTCCATTTTCTTCAGAAAGAATACTGTTGATGGTTGAATGGGACAAACTTGTTTTCTTCATTTTGTAATAATAATCAAGCTCATGTGCTGTCGGTTTGGTCAACAGGCCGATAACGATTAAAGTGATTACTCCAAGAGTAAAAGAGATCATAAGGGAATCAATATGAACAGGAAGTGTGATGAACTCCCGTCTGGCCAGTTCATCGATCAGAATGAAGGTTAAGCTTCCGACCAGCATACTGCCTACTGCTGCTTTGCTGTTCATCCGCTTCCATTCGAGCCCTCCTACAACCGTTGGAAGCCAGCCTACAGCAAAAATGGCACCTGCGTAAATTGAGATCCAGTAAATGGCGCTCGGACGCATGATGGCAATGATACATACAAGAACCGCAATAAAAATCTGTGCATACCGGCCGACAGTCAGACTGCGTTTTTCAGAGAGTTTTTTGCCGTAGATGTTTTCATACAAGTCTCGGGCCAGTGCAAAACCGGTCAAGACAAAAAGGGTGGAAGCTGTTGACATAATAGAGGCCATCAGACCGGCAAGTCCGAGTCCTCCGAGTGCAGCGGGAACTTCCTGAAGAAAACCGATAACCATGACGTTATCCGTATCCTGAATTCCAGGTTGCAGTACCTGCATGCCGCCTGCAGCCAGGAAAACGGTGACCTGCATAAGCGGAGCAAGAAAGACCCCGATGACAGCAGCCTTTAAAATAACAAAATCGTTCCTGGCCGGAAATACACGTGAAACAAGGGCTGGTGTACAGGCAAAGAACAGGATCCATACAAGGAACTGGGAGATGGACCAGCCGAGAGGGCGCTGCTCTGCACCGCCGATGGTCCAGTAAAATGGTGTAGTTTCAGCAAGAGCCTTCATTTCAGCGAAGCCAGCCTGTCCCATAATAAGAGGGGCGATCAGAACTGAAATGGCCAGCATTGTAAAGAGCATGAGTGTGTCTGTAATCACCACGCCGTACATGCCGCCTAAGGCACAGAAAACAAGAAGGGCAATCGTAAAGAGCACAATCATCCATGCAAATGAAATCCCGGTCACTTCACTGAGCACCAGACCGGCACCGATCAGTTGGATGACCCCGTAACCGAGAAGGCCCACAATCATGATGATAAGGGCAATAATACTGACAGTTTTATTTTTAAAACGTTTCTCAAAGAAGTCAGGCATTGTCTTACAGCCGAGTGCTTTCATCTTTCGTCCTATATAAATAACGGCGATGAGAGTACCAAGCCAGGCACCAAACGATCCAAGGGCTGCTATTACAAGAGGCCCTTCGGCGTAGGACTGGCCTGCTATCCCGAGTATAGTCACCGCACTCAGGTATGTGGCGGCAAGCGTTCCGACTATGAGTAGTGTGGAACCTCGTTCACCCATAATGTAAAAATCATCTTTGGTTTTGATGTAGCGTGATATAAGACCTCCGGCTATAACGTAAAGGGCCAGTACCACGTAAAAGATAACCTGTGTCATATTCAATTTCCCCCTTAGTATTCATCTGTATCACTTCACTGCTTTTGAATTTCCTTTTTCAAGTTCCTCCCGCTCTGCTTTTCTGATAGCAGGCAGGTACTGTTTTCTCAGGATCCAGATTACGATTGCTGAAGAAATAACAGTTGTTAAAAAAGCGTTAAAGAAAAGAATGAATACGTGAAAGTTCAACCATCTCACCTCCCGGGTGTCTATTGTTCATATTTGTATAATGCAAGTTCGATGCCAGTTGTTTTTTATGAAAATACTGAATTTTGTAGAAAAAGAATGGTTTTTTCCTTATAATTAACGATTAAAGGCGCAGTTTGAATCGGTTTCGGTTCGGTGTATTCAATACCGACTCAGTTGAAACGCTTTGACTTCAGAATTGAACCGAAATTGACTCGTACAATAAAATCAATCAACTTGCGCCAGGTTGTCAGGTTCCAGCGGAGAGAAGTATAGGGAGGACTTATGATGGAAGCATCAGAGATTTTTCAATCAGTTCCATTCAAAAAAATTCTAAATGTTATTAATGATGGGTTGTTTTTTGCTGACGGGACGGGAATGACTTTATGGGTAAACGAAGCAAGTGAAAGAATATTAAATTTGCCATCCACAGAACTCATAGGGAAAGATGTCTTCAATCTTGAAGAGAAAGGGATTATGAGCCCCTCAATTACCCGTATGGTTATTGAGTCCAGAAATAATATCAGTACAATTCAGACGTTGCCAGATCAGAAAAGATACCTGGTGACAGGACACCTCCTGTCGTTTGGTGAAGATGAACTTGTTGTTGTTCACTCCAGAGATATCACGAAAGCGATCACCGCCTCCAATAAACTTGAGGATGCTGAAAAGCTTCTGGCAACATATAGTCAGGAAATAAGACAGATGAAACAGCGAAAGCCTTTAAAGGAAAGAAGATTTATCGGTAATGGGCCAGTCTTCAGGGAACTTTCCGAGCTTATCCAAAGAGTGGCGAACGTTAACACGACAATCTTTATAACTGGTGAAACCGGGGTAGGAAAAAACGCAGTTGCAGAAAGGATCCACAGGTTAAGTGACCGGCATGACAAGCCATTCACCCACATCAACTGCGGAGCCATCCCGGAAAATCTGATTGAATCCGAACTGTTTGGCTATATGAAAGGAGCTTTTACCGGAGCAAACGTTAAAGGAAAAGAGGGGATGGTACAGATGACTGAAGGGGGGACGCTGTTTCTTGATGAAATCAGTGAATTACCTCTTCACCTTCAGCCTAAACTTCTCCAGCTTCTACAGAATAAAATGTATTTACCAGTTGGTGCAACAAAGATGAAAACAGCAGATGTGAGAATTATAGCAGCTGCTAACAAGGATTTACTTGAAATGACCCGTAAAGGGGAATTCAGGGAGGATTTATATTACAGGCTCAACATTATCCCTGTTCATGTTCCCCCGCTCCGTGAGAGAAAAGATGATATCTTTCCGATTCTTCAGATGAACGTAGACTACTTCAATCAGATTCATAACCAGACAAAAACTCTTTCCAGCAGCTTAATTGATACACTGACTTCATATGAATGGCCAGGCAACATCAGAGAACTGGAAAATCTCATTGAGAGACTCGTGATTACCTCATCGGAAAGCAGGATTACTGCAGAGGATCTTCCCGGAAGCTTTCTGCCTGATGAATTTACGGATAGTGGAAATTATATGAGAGACAATGAAGGACTTCCAAATACTATGGAAAGAATTGAAAAAGAAATAATAGCAGGCGCAATGAAGAAGCATAAAACAACGAGACAAGCAGCTGAGGCATTGGGGGTTTCGCAGTCATCCATCATGAGACGGATTAAGAAGTACAAATTAAATGATCATGGAGCGTAAACAACTTATGATATGAAGCGGCTGGTAACTATACAAAGGTTAGCGGCCAAAGATTTCTTTTACGAATAAATTTATAATCGTTCCAATTCATTTCACAAAAAAACAGACCCTGCGTAAACAGGATCTGCTCTTTCCGAAAGCTTATTAACGAGAGTAGAACTCAACGATAAGCTGTTCGTTAATTTCAGCTGGAAGCTCAGAACGCTCAGGAAGGCGAGTGTACTTGCCTTCAAGGCTTTCAGCGTTGAACTCAAAGTATGCAGGTACAAAGTCGTTTACGTCCAGTGCTTCCTTAACAGCTGTAAGGTTGCGGGACTTTTCACGAAGGGTGATTGTCTGTCCAGGCTTCACGCGGTATGACGGAATGTCAACGCGGCCGCCGTCTACAGTGATGTGACCGTGGTTTACAAGCTGACGTGCCTGACGGCGCGTGCGGGCAAGACCGGAACGGTACACAAGGTTGTCAAGACGGGATTCGAGAAGGATCATGAAGTTTTCACCGTGGATCCCTTTCATGTTGCCAGCTTCATCGAACATGCGGCGGAATTGACGCTCGTTCATGCCGTAAAGGTGGCGAAGCTTCTGCTTCTCCTGAAGCTGAAGTCCGTATTCACTCATTTTCTTGCGCTGGTTGGGACCGTGTTCACCAGGTCCGTATGGGCGTTTCTGAAGCTCTTTTCCAGTGCCGCTTAGAGAAATTCCAAGACGACGGGAAAGCTTCCATGATGGTCCAGTATATCGAGCCATTGATAGCTCCTCCTTCGTAAATCAAAAGATTTGTGAAAAAGAACAGTAAGTGGCAATCCCATTACACAGTCATTTTATTTTCATGCACCATCGCCTCGACAGCTGGAGGTTACGCGATGCACCTCGTAGTACGGGAATAAAATGAAGCTGTATAAAGTTTACCGTTGGCTGTCTTTATTGCACAAAGAACAGTGTATAACGGAGGACAGGAAATGTCAAGTTTTCGTTAAGCATCTAGCTGAAGAGGATTGTTCTTGCTTCTTGTTCAAAAATACACTCGCTTGCCGCGGGCAAAGGCGTCTCGTGATTTTTGAACAAGAAGTACCAAGTGTACAAACACAGCAATTAAGAAAGACCACTCAAAGCAAAGGTGAGGGCCTTTAAAATTAATATGAGTTTTTTAGGAGTTGATTGCAGCGAACGCGCGAACTCCTGCGGGGACAGCGCCGGCTGAAGACCCCGCATGGCGCTTTTCCTGAGGAGGCTGAAGCGGTGCCCGCGGAAAGGGAGCTAAGTGAGTGTAATTCAAAAACTGGACTGAAACAGAACCCTGCTTTTAGAGGTTCTCCACCAGCACATCGGTAAATCTCTTCAGTTCCCGTTCATCTTCTTCGGAAAAGCGCCCTTTAACCGGACTGTCAATATCAAGGAGTCCGAGTAGTTCACCGTCTTTTACGAGCGGGAGAACAATCTCCGACTGTGACGCTGCATCACAGGCAATGTGGCCGGGGAAAGCATGAACGTCTTCCACGCGGATCACTTCCCGTTTCTCCGCAGAGGTGCCGCAGACGCCCCGGCCTTTCTGGATTCTCACGCATGCCGGCATACCCTGAAACGGACCGAGAACGAGTTCGTCGTTTTTCCACAGGTAAAAACCGACCCAGTTTACTTCACTAAGGAACTGATTTAAAAGTGCAGATGCATTGCTCAGGTTTGCAATAAGATCATCTTCATCGTGAAGAAGACCTTTCAACTGAGTCAGCAGCGTATCGTATTGTTCTGAAAGTGACCCTTTATAAACGGATGATTGAAACAAAGCAGAACCCTCCATCGGTTGAAATTTTGTAAAGTATATCATAAAAAATAACTGCCGGTTAGAGATCGGCTCGGAGAAAAAGCAGGAATTTTGTCCCTATTGTACGAAATACGATATAAAAGAGATAGTGAGACGAAAAATGAAACGGCCCGCGTGCAATGTTTACGAAAAGCTGTTTCTGCGGGGAGAGGAAGGATTGACCATGCCATCGAGAAAAGCCTCAAAGGAAAAAGTGATGAGAGCTGCGATTGATCTGTTTAATGTGCAGGGGTATTCAGGAACCTCGGTAAGGGACATCGCTGCAAAAGCGGATGCTAATGTGGCACTGATTTCATATTATTATGGCAGCAAGCAGGGGCTCCTTGAACATCTGATGACCGATTTTCTTGAAGGGTACGTCGGCGCAATTGAAAGGCACGTAAATGAAATGGGTCATACCGGTGCGGGTGCGGCCTTGCTGAATGCGATCTGGGACGCACTGGCCTATCAGCAGCGGCGTCATCATCTGGCAAGGTTTGTACACAGGGAAATTACCCTTGATACGACGCTCGTCAGGGAACTGATGACCACGTATCTTACAAAAGAGAAGTCCCTCTACAAAAACATTGTCAGGACCGGTTTTGAGAAGGGAGAATTCCGTCACCCGCCGAACGACTATTGGATTTTGCAGCTCCGGGGAATGCTGATTCTCCCGTTTCTGCACCCGCAGTATATCCGGGAAGTGTATCATCTGATGCCCCATGAAACACACTTCCTCACGAAATACTACGAAGAACTGACGGGCTGGCTTTCCCAGCTGTTCAATGGACAGATTCCGAAAGAACTCCTACGTCACTGAGCTTCCGGCCCTGCAGGCTGGAAGCGTTTATGAAGCGTAACGGCTCCTGTGGCCAATTTGGAAGGAGCATGAGCATCGGAGCCGTAAATAAGAGGAATGCCCATTTTGTCTGCAGCTTCGAGTGCTGAAAAATAAGGATAGCTCTCTCCGCACAGCGGTTTAATCAGCCCGGCTCCATTCATATCTATTGAGAGGTTTTCTGATTTGATGGATTCAAAAAGGGCTGTCACCTTCGGGAGAATTGGAAAGGATGCCGGGAAGCGTTTATGAAACTTTCGGACAAGGGTAGGATGACCGATCCGTTTCGGTTTGTATTTGCCCAGACCGGCTTTTACAGAAGCGGAAACGGTACTGAAATACAGATCGTATACAGCTTCAAGAGAACCGAGCTGATCCACCAGTGAAGCGAACGAATCCGGTGAATAATCAAGACAGGTATACTGCCCCCCTGCTTTAAGGAAGTGTACGCTCAGTATACTGTCATCAAGCATTGGACCGGTTTCATCAAGGAAAGCCTTTGTTTCCTGTTCGAACCCTTGAATATAATCCACTTCAAGGCCGATCCGGACAGCAATGTCGTCCCTGTATTCTTTCTTAACGCTCTGAAGTTCGTCGATGTACTGCTCAAGCCGATGTTTTTTCATGGCGCTGTCCTGTTCAGGTACCGGATCTGTGAAGCCTTCGGGAAGCGGTGCGTGCTCGGTAAAAGTCATCCCCTTATAACCGAGTCTGATTCCCTGTTCAATATAGGCACGGATCGGATGTGTTGAACCGTGTGGACAGTAAGATGTGTGAACGTGTCCGTCATACATGTGCTGGGACCTCCTTAAGGAATTTCAAGTATTTTGTCGTAATTCATAAAAAAAGGAGAAAGAACTAAAAAAAATCCAATAAAACCGCTCAAATATATATTTTTCCATGATATTATAAGGTAGACAAGGCATATCATCAAATCGGATCCGTCGGGCAGACGGGTTTATTCTTTATACTTATCGGTGTCATCTGATACGAAAGCACTCGATTCGACAGGGATAAACAATAAACACAAGTTGTTTTACATAATTCATACATATTTAATGACAGAGGAGGCAGCAGATGATTCCCATTTTATACAGTCTTGCAGCGCTTGCAGTGATTCTTTTTATTGCAGGGACGCTGGCAAGAAAACGCATATATAAAGAAGTGGACCGGCTTGAACAGTGGAAAATGAGAATCATGAACGAACCGGTGACAGAAGAAATAGGAAAGATTAAAGGTCTGACCATGTCAGGCGAAACCGAGCAGCGTTTTGAAGCATGGCGGTCCGAATGGGATGACATCCTGACAAAAGCGCTTCCTGATGCAGAAGAAAAGCTGTTTGATATCGAAGATGCGGCAAACCGCTACAGATTTAAAAAAGCGAAAAAGCTGATCGCAGAAGTAGACACTACGCTGGCTGCTGTTGAAGGCCATATGAAGAATATGATTAAAGAAATCAATGAACTGGTTGAGAGTGAAGAGCATAACCGGGAAGAAATTAATGATGTTCAAAATTATTACGATGAGACCAAAAAGAAATTATGGATGAAACGAAGCGCCCTGGGAAAAGCAGGGATTAAACTTGATGAGATGATGAAGAATGTCCATGGTTCATTTGAACAGTTTGAAGAAGAAACACTGGAAGGGAACTATTTGCAGGCTCGTCAGACGCTCGAACAGATGAAAATTTCTCTCCAGGAGATCCACAATCTCATTGAGGAAGTTCCCCAGTATCTCCTTCTTATTGATAAAGAACTGCCTAAGCAGCTTACGGAATTGGAGCGGGGTCTTAAAGAGATGGAGGAGCAGGGCTTTGCCATTGAACATTTTTCGTTTGGGAGTCAGATTACCGAAATGAAAGTAACGTTGACCGGACTGGCTGAGAGCATTGACCAGGTTGAGGTTGAGAAAGTAAAAGAGCCGGTTGCCGCTATCCAGAGGACGATCGATGAGATCTATGAGAACCTCGAATACGAAGCCCTTTCCAAACAGGTAGTTACCCAGCAGATCCAGGAGGTCGGCGCCAGAGTCGATCTGCTTCCTGATCTTTACCGTCAGTTAATTGAAGAAACCGATGAAGTCAAAAGCACGTACAGGCTGACAGAAGATGACTACAAACAGCAGTACCAGATTGAAAAAACTGTCCGGGATCTTACTCAGCAGTTTATGATCATTGAGGATTACTACGACAACTCGAAACAGACATATACAGCAGTCAGAACCATGATCAAAGAGTATCTCACGAAGCTGGAGAACGGCGAGCGTGAAATGCTTCAGGCGAAAGAAGTGCTTGAAGAGATGCGGTCGGATGAACGGAAGGCCGAGGAGACATTGCGGGAACTTAAGCAGCAGCTCATTAATACACAGAAGAAGCTCCAGAGAAGTAATATTCCCGGTCTGCCTCGACAGGTTCTTTCCGAATTAGACAAAGCTGAGGAAGCGTTTATCCGTGCAGCGGGAAAGCTCGATGAAGTGCCTCTTTCCATTGAAGACGTTACAAAACACGTTGATCAGGCACATGATCATATCACAAATGTAACGCAAACGATCGGTGATGTAATTGAAACCGCTACTCTGGCCGAGCGCCTTATCCAGTATGGGAACCGATACCGCAGGCAGAGCGACAGCCTGAATCTGCAGCTCCTTAAGGCAGAAGATGCCTTCAGAAATTACCAGTATGAGGACGCGCTGAATATCAGTGTCCAGGCAATTCGCCCGGTCGACCCACATGCATTAGAGAAAGTACAAAAGGAAAATGAAAAAACCCTGCAGCCTTCGGTGTAAACCGCGGCTGCAGGGTTTTCGTTATTCCTTAAAAAACCGTACCAGGCGTATTACCGGATAAAGAAGTCATTAAACAATAAACAAATTTAATAAGGACAGGGAAATTCCAGAAGGGATAAGGCAGGGGACCTGCTCCATTTTACGAACTTCAGGCTGATGAGAACCTTATCTCATCAGCCTGAAGTTCGCTACTGGGGGGAGTCGGTTATCAGAAGAATTACATCGATTTCTTTTTTACTGAAGAGGCGGCTAATCCGGCTGCTGCACCAGCCAGGGCAGGTACCGCCCAGCCAATGCCGAGGTCAAAAAACGGAAGCGCACCAACCGTGCCGGCAAGGAAGTCGGCGAACAGCCCGGCGGTAATAAGTCCTTCAGGGATACTTACGAGAGCTGCACCTGCAACGGCACCTTTGTACACGGCTTTTCGCCCGTTAAACAGGGGATCAGCCAATACAAGTACAATAAGGACAATCGCAACCGGATAAATCATAATCAGCATGGGCAGAGAAAACTGAATCAACTGTGTAAGCCCCATATTGGCCATCGTCAGACTGAAAAGAGCGATGATGCCGGTTGTAAGGGGATAGGGAACCTTGGGAAAGAGCTTCTTCAGATACTCCCCAAATGCTGAAATGAGACCGGTAGATGTCGTCAGACAGGCAATTGTTATAACAAAGGATAAAAGGACGAGACCAATGTTACCAAGGAGCATCTGGGATACGGATGTGAGAATCAGTCCGCCATTTTCCTGAATGCCGAGCGCAGTTACACTTGTCGCTCCGAGATAAGCGAGTGAAAAGTAGACGAGCGCAAGGCCCGTGCCGGCGATCAGACCTACCTGTACAGCTTTCCCTGTAAGCTGGCGGGAATCTGTTACCCCGTATTCCTTAATTCTTGAAATTACAACAATACCGAATACGAGGGCGGCGATTGCATCCATCGTAAGATATCCTTCAAGAAAACCTGTGAAAAACGGCTGGCTGCTGTAGGCACCTTCTGGTGGCTGTATGTCCCCAGGAGGCCTTACAAATACGTTCACCGCAAGTATGGCCAGAAGTCCTACAAGAACAGGTGTGAGAAATTTACCAACTCTGGATACAAGTTTTGAAGGGTTAAGAGCGAGCCAGTAACTTATCCCGAAAAACAACACGGTAAAAACAAGCATAAACAGGCTGTGCCCTTCTCCTTCCAAATAGGGAAGTGCACCAATTTCAAATGCTACACTGCCGGTACGGGGAATCCCGAAAAGAGGACCGATGGCTAAATAAACGGCAAGTGGAAAAAATAAACCGAATATCCGTCCGACCCGCACGGAAACGTTCTGGAGGTCGCCGCCGGATTTTGCCACTACTATTATGGCGAGCACGGGAAGCCCGACCCCTGTCACGAGGAATCCCAGCACGGCTGTCCATACACTTGTTCCTGCTTCCTGCCCGAGTGCAGGAGGGAAAATCAGATTGCCTGCTCCCAGGAACAGAGCAAACATCATAAAACCAATCGTCCAAATCTCTCTCGGTGTAAGCGTTTTCTCGTTTTTCATTGATGTTACCTCCCGGATGGCCTCCCATCCTTAAATAATCTGCTGAAAAGCTTTAAAGGAATAAAGACAAAGGTCATTTTATCACATCTTGAAATGTTGTAAACAGTTAAAATTGAAAGAAAGTTTCTGTTTGATTGTACCTGTTCAAGAAAGGGACGTTGAAAAATTCACATTTACACTGTAGAAAAATGTCGCACTTGTGGTAAGATTAGCTGTTGGATAGTATAGACGAAAATGCACGGTTTTACGGCATTTGGGGGTAAAGTTAACATGATTTATTTTGACAATAGTGCAACGACCAGACCTTACGAAGAGGTACTGGAAACATATACAAAAGTAGCCCATGATTTTTTCGGCAACCCGTCTTCTCTTCATCCAGCCGGGAAGCAGGCAGAGAGGCTGATGAACCAGACGCGTGAGATGGCGGCAAGGCTTCTGGACGTAAAAGCGAAGGAAATCCTGTTTACTTCCGGTGGAACGGAAGGGAATAATCTCGCTCTGAAAGGAACAGCGGTGAGGCATAGATCCAGAGGGAAGCATCTGATTACTTCTGAAGCCGAACACCCATCCAGCTTTGAAACTTTTCAGCAGCTTGAACAGGAAGGATTTGAAGTGACCTGGCTTCCGGTTAACAAAGACGGCGTGATCAGCCTTGTTGATCTGAAAGAAGCGGTAAGAGAGGATACGATCCTCGTTTCCCTCATTCATGTTAACAATGAACTGGGATCCGTTAACCCGGTAAAAGAGGCAGGGAATTTTTTAAAGCAGTTCCCAAAAATTCTTTTTCATGTCGATCATGTACAGGGAATCGGTAAAGTCCCTTTGCGCATCAAAGATTCAGGCATTGATTTCTGCACGGTTTCAGGACATAAATTTCACGGCGTGAAAGGGACAGGTCTTCTTTTTGCACGTGAAGGAATCGTGCTCTCGCCACTCTTTTCAGGAGGAAAACAGGAACATCAACTTAGAGCAGGAACAGAAAATCCTGCAGGAGCAGCGGCTCTTGTTAAAGCGATGCGGATTCATTTTGAAAGATCAGCAGAGGGAAACCGGAAACTGTTCTCCTTAACAGATGAACTGATCGCCTCGCTTCAGGAAATAGAGGGAATTGCGGTTAATACATCAGCGAACCGGGCACCTCACATTGTGAATTTTTCGGTTCCCGGTGTGAAGCCGGAAGTGCTCGTTTCCGCATACGGGGAAAAAGGAATGTATGTATCGACGAAAAGTGCCTGTTCATCAAAGGAGCCGGAACCGAGCAGAGTACTCAGTGCCTGCGGTTTTAACCGTGACCGGGCAGCAAGCGGCATTCGTGTGTCACTCAGTTATGAAAACACGGACTCCGAAATCAGGACGTTTTTACACTATACGAAGGAGATTGTTCCTTCTCTGTTAGAGGTGGTTTCCAAATGAAGCAGATGACGTATGATCACATTCTTGTCCGATACGCAGAACTGTCCCTGAAAGGGAAAAACCGCAGCCAGTTCGAAAAAAGACTCCAGCATAATGTGAGGACGGCGCTGAAGACATCCTTTCCCGAAGTGAAAGTAAAACGGTCTTTCGGGAGAATGTTTGTTCAGCTTAATGGGCATGATGAACAAGGTGTTTCAAAAGTGCTGAAAGGGCTCTTCGGAATTCATTCAATCAGCCCCGCTCTGAAGCTTGAAAATGACATTGATCTGATCCGTGAAGGAGCCGTTTATGCTATAAAGGACGCGCTTCCTGCTGAAAAAGGAACATTTAAGGTAACATCGAAGCGGATTGACAAGACATTTCCGGTACGGTCCCAGAAGCTCAATCGCGAACTGGGAGCGGAAGTGCTTAAAAATACAAAAGAAATCCAAGTGGATGTTCATAATCCCAATGTGGAACTCAGAGTAGAAGTGCGTCAGGATGGAACGTATCTTACCTGCCGAACGGAATATGGCCCTGGCGGACTTCCGACTGGCACAGGCGGAAAAGTGATGCTGATGCTGTCCGGAGGAATTGACAGCCCGGTTGCAGGTTATCAGATGTTTAAGCGCGGGGTTGAAATGGAGGCCATCCATTTTCACAGTCCGCCATTTACAAACGAACGGGCCCTTCAGAAAGTAAAGGATCTGACGAAGGTACTTTCACGTTATGCAGGCACAGAGATTCGTCTGCATGTTGTTCCGTTTACTGAGGCGCAAAAACAGATTCATGATGCCGTGCCCGGAGAATATGAGATGACGATTATGAGAAGAGTTATGCTCAGGATTGCTGAGAAAGTGGCCGGAAAGCGCGATGCGCTGGCTCTTGTGAATGGAGAAAGTCTTGGTCAGGTGGCGAGTCAGACACTCGACAGTATGCATACCATCAATGAAGTAACGAACATGCCGATTCTGAGGCCACTGGTGGCCATGGATAAACAGGAAGTAATTGAAATTGCGCAGAAAATCGACACGTATGAGCTCTCTATCCTTCCTTATGAGGACTGCTGTACAATTTTTCTTCCGCCGCAGACGAAAACAAAGCCTAACCGTAACAAAGCGAACAGATTTGAAAGTTCTCTTGATCTTGACGCCATTGTAAAAGAGGCTGCCGAAGGAACTTATGAACAAAAACTGTCCTCTGCAGAGGAACTGGATAAGGAGTTTGAAGACCTGCTCTAGGATCGTTCCATTAATTGGATAAAAAACCATAAATATTTTTGCATGTGAATCTACCTTCTGTAGCATCCTACTGTTACAAGGGAGGTGAATAACATGGCAAACAACAGAAGCTCTAATCAACTAGTAGTTCCTGGTGTCCAGCAGGCTCTTGATCAAATGAAGTACGAAATCGCTCAGGAATTCGGTGTAGAACTTGGCCCGGATTCTACTGCTCGCGCTAACGGTTCCGTTGGTGGTGAGATCACTAAGCGTCTTGTTCAGCAAGCTGAGCAGCAACTAGGTGGTCGTCAATAATTATAATATGGATTAGAGGAGCGTCCCATGTGGGCGCTCCTTTTCATTGTCCGAAAAAGAAAGAGAATGAAACAGATGCGGCTTTTCAGACAAACTGAAAATAATCCAGCGGTGTACAGGTGATTGCGAATGTTCCAACTGGATTGAAAGGAATTTATAAGGATTCTCTTCCAGACACTTTCAATATATTACAGACCCGAGGCTGCTCCGGCTTTGATTTTCGTGTTTATGAAGAGTAAAATAGACAGGAAGACATTGGAATGGTCCCGAAAGCAGAACCAGCCTCCAAGGCAGGTTCTGCCTGAATTTTTTTACAGGGGAGAGACGCTGGTTATGGGAACACTTTGGTTTGGCGGGAAAGTCAGGACGCTGGTAACGGAAGCAGATACCTGCGAAGCCGTCTTTACAGAAGAAGGAAGAATTGTGGCAGCGGGAGATGAGCAGGATCTCCGCAGCCGCTTTGGAGACCGGATTACTTCTGAAAAAAATATAAACGGAGGTACGATGTATCCCGGGTTTACGGACAGCCACCTGCATATGATCGGTCACGGAGAAAAACTGCAGCGGCTTGATCTCTCAGAAGTCACAAGCGTTGAAAAAATGATGAGCCTTCTCAGGGAAAGTGCAGAAAAGCTGCCGGCAGGAGAGTGGCTGATTGCCGACGGCTTTAACGAAAATCTGTTCACTCCTCCAGTGGTCCCCCACAGGCGGGAACTGGACAAGATCACATCGGATCACCCTGTTGCGGTCTCCAGAGTGTGCCGGCATGCCATGCTGGTAAATACCAGAGTACTTGAGCTTGCCGGTATCGATGCCTCTACTCCAGATCCACCGGGAGGGCTGGTGGAAAAGGATGAAGACGGGCTGCCCACTGGATACCTTCACGATCAGGCTCAGGAATTTGTCCGCCGGGTGATGCCGGGCATTGATGGGGACTATCTGGAAAAAGCGCTGAAAGTCTCTCTCGAAGACTTGTGGCAAAAAGGATTTACGGGGGCTCATACAGAGGATCTGAATTACTACGGTGATCACTTTCTCACTTTAAAGACGTTTCAAAATGTAATCGATGGCAAGAAGAGAAAATTCAGAGCCAACCTGCTTGTTCATCACGAAGTGGCGCGCCTGCTCCGGGAAGCAGGGTATCAGACAGGGGATCTCAACAATACTCTCGAGATCGGCGCCGTTAAGGTTTTTGGTGACGGAGCTCTCGGCGGTAGAACAGCCCTGCTCCGTGAGCCATACAGCGATGATCCTTCCACGAATGGCGTGGCCAGCCACCAGCCCGATGACCTGGTGAGAATCGTGGCTACTGCCCGTGAACTTGTGATGCCGGTTGCAATTCATACAATCGGTGATCTGGCCCTGGAATACGCAGTTGATGCGCTGGAGGCCCATCCGCCTCCACCAGGGATGAGGGACAGACTCATTCATCTGCAGGTAACAGCCCCTGATCTTTTAGAAAGGCTGCGGAGGCTTCCTGTTGTGCTCGATATTCAGCCGAGGTTTGTTGCTTCGGATTTCCCCTGGGTTGAAAAACGCCTTGGGAAAGAACGGCTGGCTCATTCATTTGCATGGAAAACCTACATGGAAAAAGGAATTGCCTGTGCAGGGGGTTCTGATGCTCCAATTGAGCCTCCTGATCCGCTTCTCGGCATTCATGCAGCCGTCACGAGGAGAAAACCGGGTGAAACTCACGAGGGCTATCTTCCTGATGAGAAACTTACCCTGTTTGATTCGCTGCGGCTGTTTACCACCGGCAGTGCCTCTGCAATCGTAAAAGAACACGAACGGGGACTGATTAAAGAAGGATATACTGCCGATTTTACGGTAATGAACCGTGATCTGTTTGAGCTTCAGCCTGATGAGTGGCTTGATTGCAGCGTGACGATGACCGTTGTGGATGAGAGTGTGATGTACAAACAAGAGTAATAGAATGGAAAAGGCAGAAAAAACCCGAAAGGCAGACATGCTGCCTTTCGGGCCCTGGGCTGAAAGTTTACAGAAAGCTTCTTTTTACTTTGTGAAGGAAGGTGTTGTCCTTCAGTTTGAGCATTTTCACCTCGCGGTCGGACACTTTAATGCGGATTTCTTTACTGTGACGGATGCTAAGTGCCTCGTTGTCAGCACCCATAATCGGGTAATCATTTCCGTCCTGAACCACATTGAGAATCAGCTCCCGGTCGCCGCTTAAAAGAAGAGGGGAACCAAGGGTCCGGTAGGCGTTGTTATTAATTGAGGCGATTTCCGTGAGCTGCATGGCAGCAAGGCGGGGATCCACGACTGCGCCTTTCAGTGATCGGTTGTAGGCTGTGCTGCCTGTCGGTGTTGAAATGACCAGTCCGTCCCCACGGAATGTTTCAAAATGAAGGTCATCTATATGGACGTCAACAACAAACGTCTTAATCACATTGGAACGGATGGAGCATTCATTAAGGCAGAAGAAAGGCTTTTGCCCGTCAACTGACACTTCCAGAATCGGATAGCGGAGCACTTCAATCATGCCGGTTTTCATGGCTTCTTCCACTTTGTCCAGTTCATCAAGATCGAAGTCGGCATAAAAGCCGAGGTGGCTGTCGTTTATTGAAAGATAAAGGCAGTCTTCCTGAAAATCAGTCCGCCTGAGCGATTGAAGGAATGCCCCGTCCCCGCCGATACTGGCAATAATGTTGGCCTCTTCCACATTATCCACGAGGCTGAAGCCGTATTGCTTTCCAAGTGCCAGCAGCTGGTCTACTTTTTCAGGTGAGGCGTCTGATTCAACATAATGAAGGTATACGTTTTTTCTGTCTGTCATGTCTGCTCTTCCTTTCATCGTTTACTCATTTTTTGCCTTTACAGGGAATAGTATAGCCCTGTCGTTACTAATTCTTGATTCTACTGGAAAATCCTGCCCCCGGCAAAGGGAAACAAGCAGAGGGCGGACAAAATACATAAATAGCGGAGGTTCTACTATGAACGGAAAACGATGGCTCGCAGTCGGGCTGGCTGCTTTGCTTTTTACAGTGGCAAGTTTATTCAGCCTGGCAGTAAACGTGGTGACGTTTGATCTGGATGACTTTTTTGAAGCAGAAGAGCAGGTGGTTGATGAACACGTGCTGGAAGAAGGGAACGGCCGAGGGAAAATTGCGGTCATTCACTTAAACGGTGTGATCCAGAGCAGTTACGATACACCATCACTTTTCGAATCAGGGGCCTATAATCACAGACGGTTTCTAAAGCAGCTTGATGCCGCAGCAGAGGACAATAACGTTGACGGGATTATTATCAGTGTAAACACACCGGGCGGCGGCGTCATGGAAAGTGATCAGATCCATGATAAGATTATTGAAATTCAGGAAGAGTCCGATAAGCCGGTTTATATCAGTATGGCCAGCATGGCTGCTTCCGGAGGATACTATATCGCGGCACCGGCTGCGCAGGTGTATGCTCACCCGCAGACCATAACTGGATCCATCGGTGTGATTATGAGTTCCTTAAACTTTGCTGACCTTGCAGAAGATCTGGGTATCAGCGAGGAAGTAATTAAGAGCGGTCCTTATAAAGATATCATGTCTGCTACCCGTGAAATGACAGACGATGAGCGCGAGATTCTGCAGTCGATGATTGACGAATCATATGATCGTTTTGTGGATATTATTGCAGATGGACGAGAGATGAGCCGTGAAGATGTTCTCGAACTGGCAGATGGACGGATCTATTCAGGGAACCAGGCTTACGAAGCAGGCCTCGTTGATGGACTGGGAGACCTGAGTGATGTCATTGATGACTTTCGTGAAGATATTGGAAAAGGCAATATCGACGTGGTGGAATATCGCCAGCCAGCCGGCTTTGCTTCCTTTATGGGCGTAACAGCTAATCATTTCCTCGGTGATCCTTTTACTCTTTATTCCATAAAAGAGCTGATGCATCAGTCCGACGCACCACGTCTGATGTATCTGTACTCGCAGTGAGGTGGAGAATATGACTGATAACAGTGAGGAAAATAAAGTGGAAACGCGTCAGGATCATCCTGCTGCAGAAGAGGCGGCCACCAGTACCGAGCCGGTCCACGAATATCAGCTCGGCGGGTTCTGGATGAGATTATGGGCATATACCATTGATGTTATTCTTGTCTCCAGCCTGAGCGGAGTGATTGCAGGAAGTCTGCTCCGTCTTGGCGGCATTCAGAATGCTTCCATCGGAATTTACAGTCTTGCTGGGTTTCTGAGTGCGCTTACAGCCTTTACGTACTTTGTAGTCATGACGAAAGTATACCGACAGACGCTCGGCAAAATGATTCTTGGCGTCCGGGTGATCAGTGTAAAAAAAGAAACACTAACCTGGGGCGACGTAATTATCCGCGAAGTATTCGGGCGGTTTATCCACCAGTCCCTTTTCATAACCAATCTGCTGTATCTCGTTGTGGCATTTGACAGCCGCAAGCAGGGCATTCATGACAAGTTCGCTGATACCACCGTGGTACTCGAACCGAGAAGAAAACGGCCTCTCGTTCAGGAGGCAGCTGAATAAACCTGTCCTTTAGGGCAGGTTTATTTTTTGTGTTCTGGCCGATACTGTCAGGGGAGGAGGTGTGCATGTTGATCTGGATTGGCGTCATAATTGTAAGTCTTACTGTTATTTTTATTATCCTGATGTTTTCAAAAATTACTGTACATATTCATTATTTCCATGACGGGGATAACGATGAGTTAAAAATCAAAGGTGTTCTCTGGTGGATTATCAGATACACATTCCGGGTTCCGGTCATCGCAGTGGATGATGAAACACCCACAATCGTAATGGAGGAAAAAACCGGATTCTCTGCTTCAAATGAAAAGGAAACAAAGGAGAAAGTCTCTATTCACGACATCCTCTACGACATGCGTCAATTTGAGCGCTTTTTGAAACACGTTTTCGGCTTTCACACCATTGTCCGCCATTTTCTTTCACGGGTATGGGTGAAAAAACTTACGTGGAAATCAGTAATCGGCACGACCGATGCCGCCCTTTCAGGGAGTATCAGCGGCCTCATCTGGGCTGTAAAAGGGAATGTGACAGGACTGATCGGAAATTATTTTCGCGTTAAATGTCTTCCCGATCTTCAGGTGCAGCCGGTATTTAACATGGCGGTTTCCCGGACCGAGTTTTACTGTATGATATCTTTCCGCATCGGGCATGCTATGCTCGCGGCCATTAAAGTCTTCAGACACTGGCGTAAGGGGCAACCTTACTTTCCAGAAAAGTCCAATGATCAGAGGAGGGATATGAATGTCTGACCATCCAATTCAGGGGCTGATGAAAACAGCCATGGAAAACCTGAAAGAAATGGTTGATGTAAACACGATTGTCGGTGATCCTGTAGAAACACCAGACGGAAGTGTCATCATGCCAGTCAGTAAAGTAGGCTTCGGTTTTGCAGCCGGAGGAAGTGAATTCATTGTGGAAACAAGAGGTTCCCACGGAGAACGGGAAGAGAAGCACCCGTTTGGCGGCGGTAGCGGTGGTGGTGTATCGATCACTCCGATTGCCTTTTTAATCGTCAGCACGCAGGGAGTTAAAATGGTTCACCTTGATCAGAGCACCCATCTGTATGAAAAACTGCTCGATCTTGCGCCGCAGGTCGTAGATAAAATTCAGCAGCTGCTTCAGCAGAACCAGAAAAACGGTCAACAGGCTTCTAGTCAGCAGAAATTCAAACAGAGCGGAGAATCGCTCGATTTTTAAACGTCCCGGCAGAGGGTCCCCGTCATACAGGCGGGGGCTTTTTTCTTTGCAGGGGTGCCTGGGCAAGGTGATAAGCGAAACGATGGAAAGGGAACTATCTCCTAAACGGCTTTTTTACTGCAGGTGGGAGAACGCATTTCTGTTTAACCGGACCTGTTTTGTGTTATTTTAAAGATGGTATCTATTATCATTACATGAGGAGGAGTTCGGCTATGGTAAACGTTACATTTAAAGAAAACCCGGTAACACTCACAGGAAATCAGGTAAATGAAGGGGATATGGCTCAGGACTTTACCGTTCTTGCAAACGATCTTTCGGAAGTGAAGCTGTCCGACAGCAAAGGAAAAGTACGCCTGATCAGTGTGGTTCCTTCTATCGATACAGGCGTCTGTGAGCAGCAGACACGCCGTTTTAACGAAGAAGCAGCAAAACTGGACAACGTTGAAATCTTCACTATCAGTGCCGACCTTCCATTCGCCCAGAAGCGCTGGTGTGCGGCCGAGGGCATTGATAACCTGCAGGTTCTTTCCGACCACCGTGATCTGGACTTTGGAAAGAAATTCGGTGTTGTAATTGAAGAGCTTCGTCTTCTGTCCCGTTCTATTTTTGTAGTAGACAGCAGCGACAAGGTTACTTATGCGGAATATGTATCAGAAGTGACGAACCACCCGGATTACGATGCTGCTCTTGATGCAGCACGCACCGCACGCTGATTCAATTATTTCTTGAAAATCTTCCAGGCAAAGGCAGCTGAATTCCGGCTGTCTTTCTTTTTGTCCGGATGTGCAGGAGAAGAGGGCTGAACTTCTTTATTTGCACCAGCCGGCCGGTCTGGTAAACTGTTTAGATGGCTAAGATGATAAGTGGACAGGAGTGAAGATAATGCAATCAGAAACCAATACTGAAAAATTATATACAGCACTCGATCTGGCGGCAGAGAAAATTCATAAGGTTTCAGGCATTCCTTATCTGGATGCCCTTGCCGAAAGTGGAGAATCGATTCTCCAGGGGCAGACTACCATTAAACTTGAAGGGGATGCTCAGGAGGAACTGGATGCCCTGATTAAATCTGTGCCGGATCTGGAAGAAATTAAATCGGAAGAGATCCGCAAAGCCTTTCAGCTTGCAGTACTCAAAGGCATGAAGGAGGCAACCCAGGCGAACCATGCCATGACTCCGGACGCTGTTTCTCTGTTTGCGGGGCACCTGGCTGAGCTTGTTCTCCGGGAACAGGAACAGACACACGTCATTCTTGATCCGGCTGTCGGTTCTGCAAACCTGCTGACAGCGGTAATGAATCAGGCCCGGAGAAACTTTCACGCAGTCGGAGGCGATGCGGATGAAACTCTCATCAAGCTGGCATATGTGAATGCGAACCTGCAGAAGCATAACGTGGATCTGTTTCATCAGGACAGTATCGCAACACCTTATGTAACGAATGTGGACCTTGTTGTGTCCGATCTGCCGGTCGGGTACTACCCTGACGATAAAACAGCCTCAGAATATGAGCTTGAGCGCAAGGGCGGCCACTCGTATGTTCACCACCTTCTTATTGAACAGAGTCTCAGACACGTAAAAGACGGGGGCTTTATGATCCTGCTTGTGCCGAATTTTCTTTTTGAAACCGATGAAGCGAGTGCGCTTCATGCGTATTTGAAGAAGGAAGCCGTTATTTACTCCCTTCTTCAGCTGCCAAAGTCGATGTTCAAGCACCAGCAGCAGGCCAAAAGTATTTTTGTTCTGCGGAAAAAAGCAGATGGAATTGAAAAACCGCGCCAGGCACTTCTTGCGGAGCTGCCCTCATTTACAAATAAACAGGCTCTTGCTGACATGATTAAGCGAATCGATGACTGGTTTGAATCTCATCTCAGTCAGGAATAAAGACTTAAAAGCGTCCTTCATATTTACCGGTGTCTATGGAAACAGTAAAGGTATGCGCATACATTTCTGTTCTTCTTTCTGTGTTATAGTCAAATCCATGAAAGATGTGTAACAGGGCTTGCATTCTCTGATTTGAAGTGGTTTAATATGTGTTGTTGAATTAGTACAATGATATTTTTAGGTAGATACAGTTTTGGGGATTTCCTAATCCCACCTCTTATCAGAGCGAAGGTATACATTGAAGGAGCGGATCAATCATGTCCAAGATTATTGCTATAAATGCAGGGAGTTCGTCGCTGAAATTTCAGCTGCTCGAAATGCCTGAAGAAACAGTTGTAACAAAAGGTGTCGTTGAACGGATCGGATTAAACGACTCTGTTTTTTCAATTGAAGTCGATGGAGAAAAGAAGAAAGACATCCTTGACATCGAAGATCATGCCCAGGCTGTTAAAATTCTACTCGATAAACTGACCTCTTACGGGATCATTGAATCACTTGATGAAATCGAAGGGATTGGCCACCGTGTCGTTCACGGCGGGGAAAAATTTAACGATTCCGTCCTGATTACAGACGATGTCATTCAGGGAATTGAAGACGTGTCTGAGCTGGCACCGCTTCACAACCCGGCAAACCTGGTAGGAATCCGAGCGTTTCGTGAAGTTCTTCCAAACGTGCCGGCAGTCGCTGTTTTTGACACAGCTTTCCACCAGACTATGCCGAAACAGTCCTATCTTTACAGCCTGCCTTACGAGTACTATGAAAAGTACGGCATTCGTAAATACGGTTTCCATGGTACGAGCCACAAATATGTATCCGAGAGGGCTGCTGAAATGCTCGGGCGTCCGCTCGACCAGCTCCGTCTGATTTCATGTCACCTTGGAAACGGCGCGAGTATAGCGGCCATTGACGGCGGTAAATCCATCGACACTTCCATGGGGTTCACACCTCTTGCCGGTGTGACGATGGGCACCCGTTCAGGAAACATTGATCCGGCACTGATCCCTTATATTATGGATAAGACCGGTATGAGTGCGGAAGATGTGATTCAGGTTCTCAACAAGAAGAGTGGTATGCTTGCTCTTTCCGGCTTCTCGAGTGATCTTCGTGATATAGAAGAAACAGCAAACGAAGGAAATGACCGTGCGGAACTTGCCATGAACGTGTTCACATCCCGTATCCACAAATATATCGGTTCCTACGCAGCCCGTATGCACGGCCTTGATGCAGTTATTTTCACAGCGGGAATCGGGGAAAACAGCGATACCATCCGTGCAGCTGTACTGAAAGGCCTTGAGTTTATGGGAATCTACTGGGATCCGGCCCTGAATCAGGTTCGTGGTGAGGAAGCCTTCATCA
The DNA here is from genome assembly GCF_003226345.1 of Alteribacter lacisalsi. Classification (GTDB taxonomy): domain Bacteria; phylum Bacillota; class Bacilli; order Bacillales; family Salisediminibacteriaceae; genus Alteribacter; species Alteribacter lacisalsi. The sequence goes on from NZ_PDOF01000001.1 coordinate 211,535, forward strand.
ACTATCCTCACTCACCTGTAAAAGTGCTTGTGATTCCTACTGATGAAGAAGTGATGATTGCACGGGATACAATGCGTCTTTCAAAATAACATTAGTCCTGCCGGAACCGGAATGAGTACTCATTCCGGTTCTTTTTTTGTTATGTATGCAGGAGGTTAATACTTTTTTAATCACGGTGAAATAGTATAATAAAGGCAGAGTCCGCACCCCGTAGGAGGAATAGATGTGAAAACGATTGCGAACGTACAGGAAGGAGAACGCCTGGTCGGTTTCTTTCTTGTTAAGGAATGTGAAATCCGGGTTGCTGTGAACGGGGACGAGTATATGGATCTGCTCCTCGGTGACGCAACAGGTACGATCCCTTCAAAAATCTGGGACATTACAGAACAGCAGAAAGCTGCTGTTCATGCAAAAACCATTCTGAAAATTGACGGCCAGGTACGGCTGTTCCGTGGAAGGAAGCAGCTGCAGATTAACCGTGTCCGAATTGCGTCAGATGAAGACAAGGTGGAACTGCAGAGTCTGGTCCAAAAATCTGCTACACCGAGAGAAGAATTATGGCAGGACTTGCGCATGGTCATTGATGATGTTCAAAATGACGCTTATGGCGCAATATTGAGAAAGCTGTTTGGAAAGAAGGAAGTTAGAGATAAACTGACCACGATCCCTGCGTCAAAGGTTATGCACCATGCCTATTACGCAGGTCTGCTCGAGCACACTGTATCCCTCTGCCATGCAACACTGCAGCTTCTGGCCGTTTACCCGCACCTGAATAAAGATCTTCTTCTGACCACCTGTCTGCTTCATGATATCGGAAAGACCCGTTCCATTGATGATCCAATTACGCCGGAATATACAGAAGAAGGGGAACTGATGGGGCATCTGGTCATGAGTGTGGAAATGATAAATGAAGCGGCATTTGAAGCAGGGATTTCGAGCCAGAATGAAGAAATTACTGCGTTAAAACACTGTATTCTCAGCCAGTATGGAGATACAGAAAAAGGACTTGGGAGTGCGGTTTCAGGAAAGCTTCCAGAAGCGGTTTTCTTTAACGCAGTCGAGGAACTCGATGCTAAGCTCAATGCGATTCAGATGGGAAAAGGGGAGACTGAGGGAGGCTGGCAGTATCATCCTCTGTTTAAACGGAAAATGAAAACCAATTAATAAGTGCAGGGGGCTTGATGATGAGCAATACAAGAGAAGAAAAGATCCTTGAGGAAATCCGGGCGTGGGAAGATTCCTACTTTGAAGAAGCAGGATCGGACCTTACACTTACATATCATAAATGGATGAATGAGGTCTATGCAGCAGCAGAAGGAAAATGGAAAGGCAAATTGCTGACAGCGGTTGATGACGTTCTGTTTCATGTCCAGTCGGCACTGCAGCAGACGCGTTACGAGAAACAGACAGTCGAGTACCTGCTTACAGAAGCGAGGGTCTTTCGTTCGGATATAAGGGAAATCGAAGATCTGAAAAAACTGTCTATTGATCAACTCAGATTTATGGCCCGCAAACAACTCGCCAAGCAGAGACTTGTCGCTCTCGCCCAGGGCGGGGTGACCGGTTTTGGAGGGGTTCTGTTTACACTTAGTGATCTTCCGCTTCTGCTTGCGATTAATCTGCGGACGATACAGCGAATTGCTATGACGTATGGATACGATATGAGAAAACCTTACGAAATGATGTTTGTCCTTAAAGTGTTTCATGTGGTTACGCTTCCGAGGCATCTGCAGTACGAAGCCTGGTCGCAGCTTGAGCATGAAGCCGGTTCAGCGGACGAAGACTGGATTTTTTATGACGGGGAAGACAGCGTGGTAACAGATGCGTGGATGCAGCGCCCACTCCAGAACGTAACGAAGCTGTTCGTTCTGACGGTACTGAGAAAAAAGCTTGTGCAGGGAATCCCCCTGTTCAGTATCTTTACAGGCGCTGCGTATAACTATCAGCTCACAAAACAGGTAGCCGAAGCGGCACATCAGTTTTATCAGAAGCGGCATCTCACTGAAAAACTACGTATGAAGCCTTGATTCAACAGACAGGTGCTCACCGGATCTATACCAGATCCACAGATCATTTACGATTGAAGCAAGTTCAGCAATTTCACTGTTTAAACGGCAGCTTTGTTCGAAGTCTTCTTCTTCGTACAAAGCCTGCTGTTTTTTTTCAATTATTTTTTCAATGCCTGCAATCCGGTCCGGAATGCTGCCCCTGACTTTCTCCCACTTTTCAAGGATGAAGCTTTGTTCCGTGCATTCAAGGGAACCCCATTCCATTGTCAGCGCAGGAACATCAATTCCCAGCCTGGTATCGTATCTGAAATGTGACTTCATGTGACTCACCTTCTTACTTGTCTGCCGGTTCGCTTCGTACGATCAGAACGTCGCATTTTGCATGGCGTGTAATGTACTCCGAGACACTTCCGATGAGAAACCGTTCGACTGCATTCAGGCCTGTGGCACCGGTTACAATCAGGTCAATCTGGTGTTTTGTTGCAATTTCTTTTGCGATTTTTACTTTTGGAGACCCGTAGTCGGTTATGAGCTTCACATTGGTGACGTCTGAATTTTCCAGGGCAGCTTTTTTATAGCGTTCGAGCATGGCGGACGCATATTCTTCAGCTTCTGCTGCGATGGTCCGGTCATAATACTCGACCGAGGCAAAGGCCCGAGTGTCCACAATGTGTGTAATAAACAGAGTACTGCCGTATTCCTTTGCCAGTTCACTGGCTTTCCTCAGAGCGATCTGCGCTTCATCTGACCCGTCGACGGCGACAAGAATATTCTGGTATCGAATAGCCATGGAATTCAGCCTCCTTTAGGGTAGTATACCATTCTTTTTCCACCGTTTTCGTCTGTCCAAACGCTCCTGGCTCTTCATAAAAGACAATTATGTGACAGATACTAACGGAAAGAAAAGGAGGTGTGCGCACATGCCGAAAAAAACAAAGATGTCTGCCGGACTTTATGACAATGAAGGAGAAACGGCGACTCATAACCAGCTTATGGATTCCTACTATCAGCATTCACCGGAGCACGAGACCTACAACGAAGAGATGGCTCAGGAGCCTCATCAGGATGAGAAGCAGAGTGAAAAAAAGAATAAGAAAAAACGGAAAAAATAACGCCGTTTTTTCCTTTTTTTGACGCCCGGGAGGAATGGCTCTTCGGGTGTTTTACATAATGCTGTAAAAGGGTTACTAAACCTTAAGCTGCAGGGGGACTTATGAAGACCGTAGGACTTTCCTTTTTTACTCTGCTCCGATCTTTAGTATAATATAATGTACTTACTGGGAAAGGAAAGTGGATGATTATGCGTCACGCACTCGTTACAGCAGGTACAAAAGGACTTGGCAGAAAAGTAACTGAAAAGCTCCTCCAGTCAGGGTGCAGTGTGACAATCCACTACCGGAGTGACGGAGAAGCAGCGGCATCACTGGATCGTGATCTGTCGGCTTATGAAGGAAGGTATGACTTCGTTCAGGGTGATCTGCTGAGAGAAGAGGATTTAAAAAACATGACACTTCACACCCTGGAACATTGGGGGAAAATTGATATTCTTGTTCTGAACGCAGGACCTTACATTTTTGAACGGAAAAAATTAATGGACTACACAGAAGATGAGTGGCATGCCATGATCAGCGGAAATCTGACTTCGGCTTTCCACCTTTTAAAGGGTATTGTTCCTGTGATGCGTGAGCACGGATTCGGCAGAATTATTACATACGGGTTTCAGGGTGCTGAGCATGCTCCAGGATGGCTGTACCGGTCTGCTTTTGCGGCTGCCAAGGCCGGGCTCGTTTCCCTGACAAAGTCGATTTCAATTGAAGAGGCAGAGTACGGAATCACAGCGAATATGATCTGTCCGGGTGAAATTACCGGTTCCATGAAAGAGTCATCGATTGCTGATGCGAGAGCTTTACCTGATTCTAAAACGCCAGTAGGCCGCTCGGGAACCGGAGAGGATATTGCGAGAACCGTTTTATTTCTTGCCGATAATAACAGCGATATGATCACAGGGACGGTCATAGAAGTGACCGGAGGTGTGGATGTTCTGCATAAACACCGATACTCGAACGAATAATTTTACCAGTTTCACCTCAAAATGACGGTAGAGGTGAAAAAGATGAGAATACTGATAGCTGCTGCCATTATGGCAGTGATGGTTTATGCTCCTGACGCTTATGCTGGTGGTGAGGAAGATCTGCTGCTCTACAGCGAAATTACGATTACAGTTCAGTCGGGCGGCGTCGAATATGAATGGGAATACAAAAATCCTGACCGTTTCGAAGTGGAAGAAGGAACTTCTGTTAAAAAAGGCGAGCGTGCACGAGAGGAAGTCACTCATCTGGTGACGGCCCTGTCGCTGTCTGAGAGTCCCTCAGCAGAGGACGTGGTGGATGTGTTGAAAAAAGAAGGCTGGACCGACCTGGAGTCACTTAGAATCGTGGCACTTGACCGTGACCGCTGCCTGTTTTCGTGGGGCTGGAAAAGGGATTGAAGCAAGGGAACGCACAAAGGTCCCGGTATGGAGTACAGACGCTTTCCGGGACCTTTTTTTATACTATGCCTTTACGATCTGAAGTTCCTTTGGGAAAGAAGTGAACGTTACATGGCCGGAAGAGGTGATGTAGACATCATCTTCTATTCTTACACCGGCCTGATTCGGAATGTACACGCCAGGTTCGATGGTAAAAGCCATTCCCTCCTGCAGAGGATCGTCATTGTTTGCATGCATGGAAGGAAATTCATGAACTTCAATACCGAGACCGTGGCCGAGACGGTGAGGGAAATACTCTCCGTAGCCGCGGGCTGAGATAACGCCGCGTGCGGTCCGGTCCAGTTTGCCAATTGGTGTTCCGGGACGGCAGAGACTAAGCGCTTCTTTCTGGGCGGCAAGCACTGTTTCATAAATTGCCTGATTTTCGTCTGTCACATGATTGAAAAAGACTGTACGGGTAATGTCCGAAGCATATCCTTTCCAGATCACGCCCAGGTCAAACAGCACTGCGTCGCCCTTCTTCAGCTTTCTTGTTCCAGGGTTCCCGTGAGGATCACCTGCTTTTTCACCGAAAAGAACCATGGTCGAAAAAGCCATCTCCCGGACACCTTTTTTCTTAAGCTCATATTCAATCGCTGCGAGGACTTCCATCTCGGTGATGCCTTCGCGCAGGTTTGCAATTCCCGTTTCCACACCAAAATCAGCAAGAGCCGCTGCTTCTTTAAGCAAAGCCACCTCTTCTTCTGTTTTAAGTAGACGCCCCTGCTCAAGAACAGGATTTGCTTCGATAAAAGAAGCTTCCGGAAAAGCACGCTGAAGTTCTTTTAAACGTTCCCATGAAATGTCTCTTTCGACAGCGATGGTACGGATATTTTCCACGCGGGAAGTCCATTCTTTCTTCAGCAGCTCCCAGGGATTGTCCGTATCGCTGTAGCCGGCGGCGCTACCTTTATGAAAGACCTCATTTACCTGATTGATTTCCATTCCCGGGCAAACAACCAACGGATCGTTTTGTCTGAAAAGACATGAGCCAACGAGGCGTTCATGAGGATCCGTATCAAATCCTGTCGTATAAAAAACGTTCGGCCGTGTCTGCAGGAACAGCACGTCCGCGTTGTTTTCCTCCATCCATTTTCTGATCATCTGATGCCGCTTATCCATAATCATGACCTCCTGTACGGTTTGTTTACTCTCTGACCTCATCTTATCATAAATCCCATGCATGAACGGAGCGGTGGAAGGGTATTAAGTAGATGTCTCGAAAAAACTATTAAACAGGAGTGAGAATGATGAAGCTGTCGTACCATGGACACTCAATTGTAAAGATTGAAACGAACGGAAAAACGATTTTGATTGATCCTTTCATCAATGGAAATGACACAACAGATCTGGATGCAGATTCAGTTAAAGCGGACGTGATCCTCCTGACCCACGGACATAATGACCATGTGGGCGATACAGTGGAAATTGCCAAGCGTAACGACGCCCTCGTGGTCGCTCCTTTTGAATTGGCCACCTACCTCGGCTGGCAGGGAGTTAATACCCACCCGATGCATATCGGCGGAGCCCACGAGTTTGACTTTGGACGGGTCAAACTGACGCAGGCTTTCCACGGCTCAGCCTACACAGAGGAAGAAAACCAGCGGATCGTGTATACAGGGATGCCGGCTGGTATCCTGTTATTTGCAGAAGGTAAAACAGTCTATCATGCAGGAGATACGGCTCTCTTTTCCGATATGAAAATACTCGGAGAGCGTTATGATATTGATGCGGCATTCCTGCCGATCGGCGATAATTTTACGATGGGACCAGATGACGCGGCACTGGCTGCCGAATGGATCGGAGCCAGAAAAGTCATTCCGGTTCATTACAATACGTTCCCTGTTATCGAGCAGAATCCCGATTCATTTGTCCAGGCCCTGCCAGGTGGAGCCGGCGTTGTGATGAATCCAGGTGATGAGATGGAGCTGTAAAAGCATTTAGTGAAAGAGCCTCCTGCGGGGGCTCTTTTTTTATGGAAGTTTCCGGTTCAGGCGTGCTAAAGTTCATTTCAATGTGGTCACTATGATTTATAACGGCATGAAACTTTACGTTAAAGCTCAAACAAAGAGGCTCAGCCATTTCACATGCTGCATAAAACCTTTTTAACATTATATGATCAAACCACCTATTCAGCCGGTATGCCTGAAGACTCCTGCGGCAGTGGTCTGGCAGGCTGACCCCCCACAGGCGCAGCCGAGGAGGCTCAGCGCCACCGCCGCGGAAAGCGAAGGGCATGGAGGCTGAATAGTGTATTGCGAAGCAATATTAAAGATAGTAATGAAATCCTGTTCAATTCTGCTTTTTTGAACGAGGCATTATAAAATTGATTCAAGTACAAGTAAACGAAAATAAGGAGAGTAAAATTCAAACAGGCACAGTTAAAAGAAACGTTCTCACCAGGACGGACAAGTCATACACTGTAGCGAGGTGATGTATGATGAAAAGTTCACGGTTATTCCTCTGTATTCTTCTTGCCTTCCTTATCGTTTATCTTGCCCTTCCCCGGCTGCCTTTTTCCGAGACAGGCGGACTAGGAGCCTGGTTTGCCTATGCCTGGATCGCATTTGCCCTTCTCGTACTCGGGGGGAACGTTTATGGCTGGCTTGTGGAGCGCGATAAGGAGAACCAGCAGGAGCAGGAGAGAAACAGGGAAACAAAGGCAGGGAGTAACAGAGGGAGAAAAAAAGTGCGGGAAACCTACTGAACCGCTTGAAACCCTTTTCCTATAAACGTATACTTGTATTAGTACAGTTTAAAGAAAAGAGTGAAACAGCTCTTTCGAGGTGGGAAAAGGGATGACTAAACATGAACAGATACTTCAGCATATCCTGTCACTTGAAGTTGGCAGCAAAATCTCCGTCCGGCAGATTGCCAAAACGCTTCAGGTCAGTGAAGGAACAGCGTACCGGGCTATTAAGGACGCAGAAAATCAGGGGATTGTAAGTACGATCGAACGGGTGGGCACAATCCGTATCGAAAAAAAGCAGAAAGAGAACATTGAAAAACTGACATTTGCGGAAGTCATTAATATTGTCGATGGCCAGGTGCTGGGAGGCAGAAACGGCCTTTACAAAACGCTCAGCAAATTTGTCATCGGTGCTATGAAGGCGGAAGCGATGATGCGTTATGTAGAGCCGGAGAACCTTCTCATTGTGGGTAACAGGGAGCAGGTGCACAGGCTGGCCCTTGAAGCCGGCGCTGCTGTGTTAATCACCGGCGGATTTGAGACAAACGACGAAGTGAAGGCATTGGCGGACGAGCTTGAGCTTCCAATCATGTCGACGAGCTATGACACGTTTACTGTTGCGGCGATGATCAACCGTGCGATCTATGACCAGCTGATAAAAAAGGAAATCCTTCTTGTCGAAGACATACTGATTCCTTTCGAGAGAACGTATCTGATGACAGATGCCCATACGGTTGAAAAATGGCACGAACTGAACAAACGGACAGGCCACAGCCGGTATCCGGTCATTCAGGAATCGGATAGAAAGCTTCTTGGAATGGTGACGGCAAAGGATGTGATGGGTGTCGGACTGTTTACGGAAATTGAAAAGGTCATGACACGGCAGCCGATTGCGGTTACAACGAAAACATCTGTTGCTTCGGCCGCGCACCGGATGGTGTGGGAAGGGATTGAGCTTCTGCCGGTGACGGATGCCAATAGAAAGCTTTTCGGAGTAATCAGCCGGCAGGATGTACTCAAAGCCCTCCAGATGATTCAGCGGCAGCCTCAGGTCGGAGAAACGATTGAGGACCTTGTGACACGGCATTTTGAAGACATCTCCACTCCGCAGGAGCATGCGTTCCGCCTGGAAGTCACACCACAGATGACAAATCATCTCGGCACCGTATCCTACGGTGTAGTGACGACGGTTGTAACGGAGGCGGGAAGCCGGGTACTGAAGAAATACAAAAAAGGCGATCTTGTTGTGGAAAACATGACGATCTTCTTTATCAAGCCTGTCCAGATCGACAGTGAGATGCGGATTTATCCTAAAGTCCTCGAAGTCGGCCGGAAATTTGGAAAAGTAGATGTGGAAATCTATCACGAAAACCAGATTGTCGGCAAAGCGATGCTGATGGCTCAGCTGATTGACAGATAACAGGCAGGTTCCGGGATTGGCTGAGGCCCTGCCCGCGGAAAACGTCCGTCTGCAACGAAAAGCCTGTACTTAATGACATAGCTGTGTTAAAGCTCGATGTTGATTACTCAAAAGTTGATTGCAGCGGACGCGCGACACTCCTGCGGGAACAGCGCCGCCTGAAGACCCCGCATGGCGTTTTTCCCGAGGAGGTTGAAGCGGTGCCCGCGTAAAGGGAGCGCGTTCTCTGCAATCAACAATAAACTTTTTCAGAGTCACTGAAATACACATACGAAGAACTTACAATCATAAAAACAGCCTCCGGCAAAATGCCGGAGGCTGTTTTAGGGTTTTATTTTGAAGGCTGTTCTTCCTGCTGGCGGATCGCTTCCGCTTCCTTCTGTGCAGCGGGAAGGAATGCCCGGTAGTTACGAATTCCAAAGAAAACATTAATACCACCGTAGGCAATGAAGATGACGCCGACAATAGTGGAAATCGTCGTTCCGTAAAGAATCATTGCATTTAATCCAAATGAACCGATGGCAATTCCAACAGCAATACTGGCTTTGGAGGCATACCAGTTACCCTCCATCACGCCGCGTGATCTCGTCTGCTGGACCTTGAAATAAACAAAAAGAACGAACGACACGACGATCATGATCGTTAAAAACATAAATGATGTCTCCTTTATTTCAGGGGCTCCTTCTGGAACCGACTGATTGTTCAGTGACACTGAAGTTGTTCTATTGTAAAAATAGCACAATGATGCTTTTGGAATCAAGGAAAACCGGGGCATTGTCACATAGAAGGTTTTGGGATAACCTAAAACTATATTCTGAATCTGAACGGACAGGAGTTCTGTAAATGATAACAGCCATTATTGAACAGATAAAAAAACACCAGACCATCATAATTCACCGGCACGTCCGCCCTGATCCTGACGCAATCGGGTCACAAGGGGGGCTTCGTGAAATCATTCAGGCAGCCTGTCCTGATAAACGGGTGCTCATAACCGGAGAGAACGACAGTGAATTTCAGTATTTGATTCAGATGGACGAGGTACGGGATGAAGATTTCGAGGATTCCCTTGTCATTGTGTGTGATACGGCGAATCAGCCCCGTATTGAAGATGAACGGTTCCATCTCGGGAACACCCTCGTAAAAATTGACCATCATCCGGAAGTGGACACCTACGGGGATCTGTCCTGGGTGGATACAGATGCCAGCTCGACAAGCGAGATGGTGTTTGAACTGTTTGAAGTATGGGAGAAGGATGGTGCGGTACTTACAGATGAAGGGGCCAGGCTTCTCTATGCAGGGATTGTCGGGGACACCGGCCGCTTCCGCCACCCGAACACAACGGAAAAAACGTTTGCCAGTGCAGGTAAACTGATCCGTTACAACTTTTCAAGACCGGATCTTTATGAGGCTATGTACGAAAAGCCAATTGACCTGGTCAGAACGGAAGGCTATGTGCTCTCCAACGCAGAGATGCTTCCGTCCGGGGTGGCCTATATCAAACTTACGAAGGAAAAGCTGGAGGAATTCGGGGTAACCGCATCTATGACAGCGAGTTTTGTAAATGCTTTTTCATCCATACAGGGGGTAAAAGCCTGGGTATTCTTTGTGGAGGAAGAAGAGGTAATCCGGGTCCGTCTCCGTTCAAAGGGGCCGGCGGTCAACGAGCTGGCTTCCAGATATGACGGAGGCGGACATCCTATGGCATCAGGAGCATCAGCCTATTCCTGGGAGGAAACAGACGCGCTTCTGGGCGAACTGGATCAACTTTGCAGGAACTATCCTGAGAAGCAGGCGTAACTGCTGCTTTGATAACGCTTCACACAGCAAAAAAAGAGCGGACGCTGCCTGTCAGGCGCGTCACGCTCTTTTTTTCGGGATAAACCAGGAACCAAATTCGGTTTCTTCTTCAATCACGTCGAGGTTCAATTCAGAGATTTCTTTGCGGATCAGGGCAGTTAATTCCTCGGTTTCCGCAAATGCTGAAAACCCGGCCTCAATATTTCTGATCTTTTCCTTTGCCAGTTTACTTCTGCTCATAATCTTCATAATTGCTGAACCTCCTTGTCGCTATTTATATATTATGCCTTAGCAGGCTGTCTGGTGAAAGTCACGGATGTTCTTTCTTTTATTATACCCTATTTGCATAGGGGAACGTAAAGCTTAGTCAAAGTTCATATAAATGACATAATCATCCATACCCTCTTTACGGTACCCTGCAATCAAAGAACTTAAACCAGCCTGCATGTTTAATCAGCCGCGTGAATACTGATATCAACCTCTGTTGTCGTATAAACCATGAAGTTTTCAATTTTAAGCTGGTACTTTTTATCATTATTGATTCGGAAGGTTTTATTCTCGATTGCTTTTTTTAAAAGCTCACGGGAGGAGAAGACCGTCTCGATGCTTTTGTTTTTAATGAGTTCCAGCTCACTTTCGACTGCACTTCGCAGCTCAAAGATCGTCAATTCACTCAAATTAACTTCCCGTTCGTTAACGAAGTTTACACGAATCGTCTGAACCGTTAATTTTTCCTGATTCTCCTTGTTCATCTCATCCTGATCCTTTTGGAGTATGTCAATTGTGTTTTCAAGATTTTCAATCGTCGTCCGCTGTTTTCCGATTTCCATAATGAGCTTGTCGTAGACGTACCCGAAGTTGTACAAAAAAAAGAGCCAGCCGATCAGCATGCCGAGAATAACACCTGCTGTAAAACGCTGCCAGCTTTTTTCACGATAAAGAGGAGGGATTCTCATTTCATTCCCTCCTGGGTGAGCCACTGTATAAGCACCGTTCCGCTGTGAGCACCGCAGAGAGCTGCGAAAATCATCAGGCCTGTATTGAAGATATCTGCGTGTGTGCCTTCGAAAATGCCCCGTTCCAGACTTGAAATCGCGTCAAAAGTGCCCCCGATAGCCGCCACAAGGGCCCAGATCTTAAGACTTGAAGCAAGGTCGTGCATAATGGAAAGGGGAGGTTTGCCGATCAGGTAGGCACCGATTCCCCCGAGAATGGTACCGCCGATAATCACACCAAATGCAACGAAAAAGTCGATAATCAGCGTAGCAAGAAAATCTTTATCCATATTCATCCCTCCGGACCTCAGGCGATCCTGTTTAAGCCTTTACTACATATGTATGGACGAGGCCGGAAGTTATGTGTGAATTATTGTGTGCTGCAAACATGCGTTTGCGTTACAATGAGGATACAAAGAATTCGGAAAGGAGGAATAGAAATGAGTTTTGTCCACCTGCATGTTCATAGTGAATACAGTTTCCTGTACGGTGCAGGGAAAGTGGAAGCCCTTGTGACAGCTGCAAAAAATATGGGGATGCCGGCACTTGCCCTCACGGATCTGAACGGCATGTACGGCGCTGTTCCCTTTTTTAAAGCATGCAGAAAGGAAGGGATCAAACCGCTCCTGGGAACTGAGCTTGTTTTTAAAGATGGGGAGGAACAATTTCCGCTTGTCCTGATTGCCAGGAACAATCAGGGATTAAAACGGCTCATGAAGCTTACAGCTGCTGCTTACGATCAGATGGAAAAAGGACAGCCTGCCGTTTCGGTGAAGAAGCTCAATGAGGTGGAGAAAGAAGCGGTAGTCGCACTGTCTCCCTTTGAAGGCGGGCCGGTCCAGACACGGATCGATGACGGTGACACCGCCGGAGCCGAGAAGATGCTGGCTAAACTCAAGACCGTTTTCGGGGAAGACGGCGTATACATAGAGCTTCAGCAGCACGAAAGGGCGGAGGAAAAGGAGCTTCTACTGAAGCTGAATGAATGGAACAAATCTCGCGGAGGAAGTCTGCCGTTTACGGCTTCAAACCACGTGCAGTTTCTTTCTCCCCAGGACCACCAGGCTCACATGGTGCTCAGAGCGATTGGACGTGGAGAAACCCTTGAGGAGCTGCCTGACCGCTGCTCGTCCGATCAGTTTTATCTGAAATCTCCCGAAGAAATGAGGAAACTGTTCTCCTCCTGGCAGGAGGCATGTGACCGGACTGTGGAAATTGCCGGCATGTGTGAGGCGGAAATCCGCTTTGATGGATCCTATTTTCCAAAGTACCCCGTCCCCGCCGGAAAAACGGCTGCTGCGTTCTTGAGAGAACGGTGTGAAAAGGGCCTTGCCGAACGTTACGGCCAAGATCCTGACTCCGTTGTAAAGGAACGGCTCGACTACGAACTTTCCGTCATAACGAATATGAAATACGAAGACTACTTTCTCATTGTCTGGGATTTTATGGACTATGCCCACAGCCAGGGGATTTTGACAGGACCGGGCCGGGGATCTGCTGCAGGTTCGATCGTCGCTTATGTGCTCAAAATTACGGATGTGGATCCGATCAAGTATGATCTCCTGTTTGAACGGTTTTTAAATCCCGAACGGGTTTCGATGCCCGATATTGATATCGATTTTCCCGATGATGAACGTGATCGGGTAATTCAATACGTTGCTGCTAAATACGGATCGGATCATGTTGCTCAGATAATAACCTACGGAACCCTTGCAGCAAAAGCGGCTATCCGTGATGCGGGCAGGGTTATGGGGACCCCCCAGTACCTGGTCGACAGAATGGCCCGATTCATTCCGTCACGACCGAATATAACCCTTCAGGAAGCAGTAAACGAAGTGCCGGAGTTAAAAAAGCTTGTTGACGAAGAGGAGGATGCAGGCACGCTGTTCAGAACTGCCCGCCGGATAGAAGGACTCCCTCGACATACTTCTGTTCATGCGGCCGGCGTGGTAATCAGCGAAGCTCCCTTAACCGATGTGATTCCGGTTCAGACAGGCAGCGGAGAAATCCGCATTACCCAGTATCCAATGGGAATTCTGGAAGAGATGGGACTTCTGAAAATGGATTTTCTCGGTCTGCGCAATCTGAGTTTTATTAAGGACATTGTCCGCCTCGTAAAAGAAGACCATCGTAAGGAAATTGATATTGCTGCAATCCCGTTTGACGACAGCCGTACATTCGCTCTCTTAAGTGAGGGAGATACGAGCGGGGTCTTCCAGCTCGAATCATCGGGCATGAAAAGCGTGCTTAAGCGGCTCAAACCAACCGAGTTTGAAGATATTGTGTCTGTTAACGCCCTTTACAGGCCGGGTCCGATGGAGAACATCCCCCTGTACATCCGGCGCAAGCATGGAGAGGAAAAGATAGGATACCCTCACGAGGATCTGAAACCGATTCTGGATAAAACATACGGGGTGCTTATCTATCAGGAGCAGATTATGCAGATCGCTTCCCGGATGGCCGGGTTCTCACTCGGGGAAGCAGACTTGCTCCGTAGAGCCGTCTCCAAGAAAAACCGTCAGGCTCTTGAGGATGGACGAACCTCTTTTGTCAGAGGAGCGTTAAAAAAGGGATACTCCCAAAAAGAAGCAGACCTTGTCTACGACCTGATTGTCCGTTTTGCCGAGTACGGTTTCCCTCGCAGTCATGCGGTCGCCTACAGTGTGATTGCCTATCAGCTTGCCTTTTTGAAAGCCAACTATCCTGCTTCATTTTTAACAGCGCTCCTGTCCGGCGTTCTTCACCATCAGGAAAAAATGGCCGAGTATATATCAGAGGCAAAAAAGAAGGGAATCGGAATTGCCGGTCCGTCTGTCAACCGGAGCGGGGCCAGATTTAAAGCCGAAGGAAATGCTATTGTAATAGGACTGAAGGCAATCAAAAATGTCGGGGTGCAGGCGATTTCCGCGATTCTCGAAGAACGCCGGCTCGGTCCATTTGAGGATCTTTTTGATCTGTGCGCCCGCATCCCTGCAAGATTTCTTCCGAAAAGAGCGCTTGAAGCCCTGATTGTGTCCGGAGCCTGCGATGAATTCGGAATGCATAGAGCCGGGCTTCTCGCCAGTCTTGATCAGGCGATGGAGTACGGCGAATCGTTCAGGGACTCGGAAGAACCGGCACTGTTCAAGGATGAAGTGGCAAAACCGGACTACTACGACGTGCCGCCATTCGGGGAACAGGAGCTGCTTCAGTTTGAAAAGCAGGTGCTTGGCTTTTACGCGACCAATCACCCGGTCACACCATATGCAGAGGTGCTGGCGCAATACAGCCGCACGATGATCAGCAGCGTGCAGGGAATTGAAAAAGAACGATCCTCTGTCCGGATCGCGGGACTCATTGAAAGCATCAAGGTTATCAAGACAAAAAAAGGACAGCAGATGGCTTTTGCCGTTTTGTCTGATGAAACGGGAGATGTAGAAGTCACGTTTTTCCCGGAAACGTTCGCGAAACATCGCCACTTGATGGACAGTGGCGCGCTCGTTTTTATCCAGGGGAAAACAAGCCTTCATAAAGGTGAGATGAAAATAAATGCAGAAAAAGCTGGACCGCTGGAGTCCTTGAAGAAGAAGCAGGAGAAGCCTATGGAAATTCTGTACCTGAAACTTGACGCGGAACATCAGGATCAGGGCTACCGTCAGCGCCTGCAGCGCCTGCTCAAAGATGATCCAGGGGACATCCCTGTGGTAGTGTACGACGAAACAAAACAGAAAGCTTTCCGCCTGGATGAAACGTGGCAGGTTTCCGGTGATGAAGGGCTTCTGACACGCCTTGGTGTGCTTCTGGGTGATAAAAATGTGGTACTTAAACAACAATAGGTGTATATCATCGCGCGATTTGTTATAATAAAGATTGTTTCAGAGTGGTCAGACCACTCAAGATCAGAAGAATGGGATATAAAGGAGTGGGAGAATGGCGACGCTGCGAGAAGAAGCCTTACATATGCACCGGGTGCATAAAGGGAAACTGGAGACAGTTTCAAAAGTAGCAGTTAGAAACGCTCAGGATTTGTCGCTTGCTTATTCACCGGGTGTTGCGGAACCGTGCAAAGCGATTTTTGAAGATCCGCAGTCGGTATACGAATATACGATGAAAGGAAATATGGTGGCCGTTGTGTCAGACGGTACGGCCGTTTTAGGGCTTGGCAACATTGGACCTGAAGCCTCTCTTCCCGTAATGGAGGGCAAGGCGGTTCTGTTCAAATCATTTGCCGGAGTGGATGCTTTTCCAATTTGCTTAAATACGACCAATGTCGATGAGATCGTCAATACAGTTAAACTGATGGAGCCTACATTTGGAGGCGTGAATCTGGAAGATATCGCAGCACCGCGCTGTTTTGAAATTGAGGAACGTCTGAAAAAGGAAATGAACATTCCGGTATTTCACGATGATCAGCACGGCACAGCGATTGTAACGGCAGCTGGTCTTCGAAATGCCCTTAAAATTACAGGGAAATCCATGGCGGAAATTAAGGTTGTCGTCAACGGAGCTGGAGCAGCAGGTATTGCGATCATCAAGCTTCTGCTGAGCATGGGCTGCAAGGATATCATCCTGTGCGATTCCAAGGGTGCCATTTACGAAGGGCGTCCTCAGGGAATGAATGATCTGAAACACGAGATGGCTCAGGTAACGAACAAAGACAAGCTCGATGGAAGCCTCGGCGACGTGATTACTGGAACAGATGTATTTATCGGCGTTTCGGTAAAAGGGGCCCTTACAAAGGAAATGGTTCAGAGTATGAACCCCGACCCGATTATTTTTGCTATGGCGAATCCGGATCCGGAAATTATGCCGGATGAGGCAAAAGAGGCCGGCGCAAGCGTAATCGGAACCGGTCGTTCTGATTTTCCTAACCAGGTAAACAACGTTCTTGCGTTTCCGGGTATTTTCCGCGGCGCACTTGACGTATATGCCACTCACATTAATGAGGAAATGAAAGTGGCGGCCGTCAAGGCGATTGCCGATCTGGTATCCGATGAGGAACTGAATGCCGATTACGTCATTCCGGCACCTTTTGATACCCGTGTCGCACCTGCTGTTGCAAGGAATGTAGCTGTGGCTGCGATGGAAACAGGAGTGGCGAGAAGAAAAGTCGACCCTCAAGCTGTTGAGCAGAAAACAAAACAGCTGACACTTATAGACGACAAGGAGTCATAATGGCAGGGGTCCGGAACTGTCCGGACGCCCTCTTCCTATGTACCGTCAAGGAAAGAGGTGGACTGAAATGACCTCACCACCAGGCAAGGTGTATTTAAACATACTTAAAGAGCTTGACCGGATTATCCATGAAGACAATCTGCTTCCTGGTGATAAATTGCCATCCGAGCGTGAACTTGCTGAAAGGCTGCAGGCTGGCCGGTCTTCGGTACGGGAAGCCCTGCGAGCGCTGGAACTGCTTGATCTGATTGAAACCCGTAAAGGGGAGGGCACGTTTATTCAGCGCGCAGGAGGTCACCGTCTTGCCGAAATTCTTGCCGGTTTCTTCCTTAGGGAAACAAGGGCAAGGCAGGATGTAACGGAGACAAGAGCCATTATTGAGATTGAAGCTGTCAGGCTTGCCTGTTCACGAATAAGTGAGGAACAGCTTGCCAGACTCGGAAGGATTATTGAAGAATCCAAAGCAGCCTGGTCAGACGGCGAGCTGCCGGTTGAACAGGACTACCTGTTCCATAAAACACTTGTAGAATCGTGCCGAAATCAACTGATGATGAACATTTGGCGCCCGCTTGTTGAATACAGCAAGGTGGCCCTTAGGGAATCCCTGTCACGGAGCGGCAGGGCAGAGAATGCTATTGCAGAGCATTCCGGCATTTTCGAAGCTGTCCGCAGAAAAGATGAAGAAGAAGCAGTAAATATGCTGAAAAAACATCTCGAAAACAGTCGTTTCTAACCGTTGTGCGTCGATAATCAGGGCACAAACTACCTTGAATTCGCCTGTTTAACAGTGTTATGATGGAAAAAATTTACGCAGCGCTTTATTCTGTTATTATTTTCTTTTATTCTCATTGGCTGCGTAGAGGTCATAAGTGTCATAACCGCTCACGGCGGAAGAAGGCTGAACAAGAAACAAAGGCGCAGCAATGCGGTTTTTGAATATGGAGAGTACGTCAAGACAAATGAGGTGAGATTGTGCTACGGGATCTGTTTTCAAAGAAGAAGAAATATGCCACGATTCCTTCAGAACAAGCAAAGCAGGAAGTGCCTGAAGGTCTAATGACGAAATGTCCCCAGTGTAAGAGCATCATGTATACAAAGGAACTGAAAAAGAACCTGAGTGTATGTGATTCATGCGGTTTTCATCACCGGCTTACCGCGTATGACCGAATGGATACGCTGTTTGACGAAGGCACCTTTATTGAATTTGATCAGAATATCATTGCAAAAGACCCGCTGAACTTTCCTTCTTATAAACAAAAGTCCGAAAAAGACCGTGAAAATACAGGGCTCAATGAGGCCATTGTAACAGGGAAAGGAAAAATTGACGGTTACCCTGCCGTTGTCGGCGTCATGGATGCCCGTTTCCGTATGGGCAGTATGGGGTCCGTTGTGGGTGAAAAAATCAACCGGGCAATTGAACGGGCAATCGAAGAAGACTTGCCGTTTATCATGTTCGCTGCTTCCGGCGGCGCACGTATGCAGGAAGGCGTATTCAGCCTGATGCAGATGGCGAAGACAAGCACGGCCCTTCACAAACTGCGGGATCACGGTGGTCTGTTTGTATCGATTATGACTCATCCGACTACCGGTGGTGTATCTGCCAGTTTTGCTTCTTTAGGAGATATTAATCTCGCTGAGCCTAAAGCGCTGATCGGTTTTGCGGGCCGGAGAATTATCGAGCAGACGATTCGCCAGGAACTGCCCGAAGATTTCCAGACAGCGGAGTTTCTACTTAAACACGGTCAGCTGGACAAAGTAGTGGAGCGTAAGAACCTTAAAGCAACACTGAAAACAATTCTCAGCATCCATGCACCCGCTGAGGAGAGTGAAATGAATCAGGAGGCTGCCGAAGAGCCTGCATTCAAAGCGGAAGAACAGGAGGTGAAGTAACGATGGCGGAAGATTTACCATTTGAAAAACCGATCACGGAACTGCGGACGAAAATTGCAGAACTGAAAGTTTTTACAGCTGAAAAGGAAATCGACTTGTCAGGTGAAATTGAAAAGCTTGAATCCCGTCTCGAACAGCTCGAGGAGGATATTTACGGCAATATGAGTCCGTGGGACCGGGTGCAGATCGCAAGGCACAACAACCGTCCAACAACCCATGATTACATCGACCGCCTGTTTACTGACTTTCTTGAACTTCACGGCGACCGGCTTTATGGTGACGATGAAGCGATTGTCGGCGGAATTGCAAAATACAAAGGGCGTCCGGTAACCGTAATCGGCCATCAGCGCGGAAAAGGAACGAAGGAAAATCTGCGCCGAAATTTCGGTATGCCGCACCCTGAAGGATACCGTAAGGCACTGCGACTGATGAAGCAGGCGGAAAAGTTCAATCGGCCGATCATCAATTTTATTGACACAAAAGGGGCTTATCCCGGTATTGCTGCTGAGGAACGGGGGCAGAGCGAAGCCATTGCACGTAACCTTGTGGAAATGGCAGGACTTACCGTGCCGGTTGTGTGTATCGTTATTGGCGAAGGCGGAAGCGGCGGCGCCCTTGCACTTGGCGTAGGGGACCGTATTTTCATGCTTGAGAACTCCACCTACTCCGTTATTTCGCCTGAAGGAGCGGCTGCCCTTTTATGGAAGGACGCAGGCCAGGCTCAGCGAGCTGCAGAAACGATGAAAATTACGGCACCTGATCTAAAAGAGCTCGAACTGATTGACGGGATCATCCCTGAAGTCCGGGGCGGCGCCCACAGAGATGTGGAGCAGCAGGCACGTTCGATTGATGAAACACTCGAGCAGGCACTCGAAGAACTTGGAAAAATCAGCCGGGAAACCATCGTTGAAAAACGTTACGAAAAATTTAATCGCATCGGACCTTACGACTATGTAAACGGTACCAATGCCGGTAACTAAACAAAACAGCCATCCTCCCCGCAGGACGGCTGTTTTGTTTGCCGTGAATCCTTGTTGCAATACGATTTTGACAGTGTTATTTTAATTACTGCTGAGTATAAAAATGAATCAGGGACAGGATAAGAAAAGCTGAACAAAATTTCCGGAGTATGGAAATTGATAAGGAAATGATGTTTCTTTATTTACCGACGGCTGTGTTGGATCTCAGTTTTGATTTTTAATATAGTTGATTGGAACAACTTAGCGGAAATCAGCAACTGACTTTAACAGAGCCAGACCAATAAATATTGAAAGAATTCAGACGAGGTGAATGGAATAGATGAAACGCATAGGAGTTTTGACCAGCGGTGGGGATTCGCCGGGAATGAACGCGGCTATCCGCGCGGTCGTCCGTAAAGCCATTTATCATGATATTGAAGTATACGGGATCTACCAGGGTTATTCCGGCCTGATAAACGGCCAGATTGAAAAACTGGAACTCGGATCGGTGGGGGATATTATCCACCGGGGAGGCACGATGCTTCATACAGCCCGATGTGAGGAATTTAAGACATTGGAAGGGCAGAAAAAGGGTATTGAACAACTGAACAAGTTTGGTATCGAAGGACTTGTCGTAATTGGAGGAGACGGTTCATTCCAGGGAGCCCGCAAGCTAACTGAACATGGATTCCCGACAATCGGTGTGCCAGGTACAATCGATAACGATATCTCTGGTACTGACTATACGATCGGCTTTGACACCGCCTTGAACACAGTTATCGATGCGATTGATAAAATCCGTGATACTGCTACTTCCCACGAGCGTACGTACGTTGTAGAAGTCATGGGCCGCGATGCCGGAGATCTTGCCCTCTGGTCCGGACTGGCAGACGGAGCGGAAACAATTCTTGTTCCCGAAGTGGAATATAATATGGACGACGTGGTAAGCCGTCTTAAGCGTGGTGCCGACCGCGGGAAAAAACACAGTATTATTATTGTGGCAGAAGGAATCGGTTCCGGAGTGGATATCGGGAATGAAATTGAGGAAAAAACAGGCTTTGAAACACGCGTGACTGTACTCGGCCACATTCAGCGCGGAGGTTCGCCGACTGCAGCTGACCGAGTTCTCGCCAGCCGACTTGGCGCAAAGGCAGTTGAACTTCTTATTGACGGCCAGGAAGGGAAAATGGTCGGAATCGAGAAAAACATTCTCGTCGCCCATGACATTGCAGATGCCTTGTCACGGGAGCATCAGATCGATGCAGAAATGTACAAGCTGTCACAGGAACTGTCCATTTAAGGATACTGCAAAACTGACAATGCGATTGCCGGGACCTGCGTGTCCTGGCTTTCCTGCGGTCAGTTGAAATGATATATCAAGTAAGGAACCAACCCGAGGAGGATGAATATGAGAAAAACTAAAATAGTTTGTACGATTGGCCCAGCAAGTGAATCACCTGAAAAACTGACAAATCTGATCGAGGCAGGCATGAACGTAGCCCGTCTGAATTTCTCTCACGGAGATTTTGAAGAACATGGTGCCCGTATCCGGAGTATCCGTGAAGTTTCAGAAGAAACAGGGGAAAAAGTAGCGATTCTGCTTGATACGAAAGGTCCTGAAATCCGTACCCAGACTCTTGAAGGCGGAGAAGCAGAGCTTGTTCAGGGGACGGAAGTCATTGTTTCCATGACAGAAGTAACAGGGAATGCAAACAAAATTTCTGTTACGTACCCTGGCCTTGTGGATGATGTTCATGAAGGGTCCATACTCCTGCTTGACGATGGTCTTATTGAGCTCCGCGTGAAATCCATCAGTGACAATGAGCTTGTAACTGAAGTTGTAAACAGCGGCACATTGAAAAATAAAAAAGGTGTAAACGTACCTGGTGTAAGTGTTAACCTTCCGGGAATTACGGAAAAAGACGCCAACGACATCGTGTTCGGAATTGAGCAGGACGTTGACTTTATTGCTGCTTCCTTTGTGCGCCGTGCATCAGATGTTCTTGAAATCCGTGAGCTTCTTGAGAAACACAACGCTGAGCATATTCAGATCATTCCAAAGATCGAAAACCAGGAAGGTGTCGACAACATTGATGAGATTCTTGAAGTTTCCGACGGCCTGATGGTAGCTCGTGGAGACCTTGGTGTTGAGATTCCAGCAGAGGACGTTCCTCTTGTTCAAAAGGAACTGATCAAAAAGTGCAACAGTCTCGGAAAGCCGGTTATTACGGCTACGCAGATGCTCGACTCCATGCAGCGCAATCCACGCCCGACTCGTGCGGAAGCGAGTGACGTGGCAAATGCAATTTTTGACGGTACTGACGCGATCATGCTTTCCGGAGAAACAGCTGCAGGAACATACCCGGTGGAATCCGTACAGACGATGAATAACATTGCCCGCAAAGCAGAAACAGCCTTGAAGTATGAAGACATTCTTCGCCGCCGCAGCCGTGAAAGTGAGCAGACAATCACAGATTCGATCAGCCAGAGTGTTGCCCACACGGCACTGAATTTGAATTCCTCTGCCATCCTGACGGCTACAGAAAGCGGTCATACAGCCCGTATGGTGTCCAAATACCGTCCGAAGAGCCCGATTGTGGCCATTACCCACAGCGAGCGTGTATGCCGCTCTCTCTGCCTTGTATGGGGCGTCTATCCGCAGCTTGGTAAAAAAGCAACTACTACGGATGAAATGTTCTCCACTGCTGTAGAAGAATCTCTTGCAAGCGGCCTTGTAAACCATGGAGACCTTGTGATTATCTCTGCGGGTGTTCCTGTCGGGGAACGAGGAACGACAAACATCATGAAGGTCCATGTTGTGGGTGAAGTTGCTGCAAAAGGACAGGGCATCGGACGCAAAACGCGCTCCGGTAAAGTAGTTGTAGCAAAAGATGGGAATGAAGCGCTCTCCAAAATGGAAGAAGACGCGATTCTCGTGACACCAAATACCGATCGGGACATGATGGAGGCTTTTGAGAAAGCTGCTGCTGTTGTAACTGAACAGGGCGGACTTACTTCCCACGCAGCTGTAGTGGGACTGAATCTTGGAATTCCAGTCATTGTTGGTGTGGAAAACGCGACTGATCTCTTCGAAGATGGAGACGAAATTACAGTGGACGGCAGCCACGGCAACATTTACAAAGGTGTTGCAAGCGTATTGTAAAAAGATAAAAACCCGGCATCACGGGGCACTTGACTGCCCGCACTGGTGCCGGGCCTTTTTTTATGTTATTTTTAGGCTGTGAACGATAAAGGAGAAGATAGCTATGTGGAAGATATTATTACTTCTGTTAATTGTCGTACCTGCTCTGGAAATAGTGGTGCTGGTACTTTCAGGAAATACAATAGGGATTATTCCTACAATTCTATTGATTATTGCAACAGGAATTTTAGGGGCAGCACTTGCAAAACGGGAAGGCCTTAACGCCATTCGTACAGCCCAGATGCAGACGGCCCAGGGCCAGGTTCCCGGCGGAGTCCTTCTTGACGGGATATGTATTCTTATCGGTGGTGTCGTATTGCTTACACCTGGTTTTATTACGGATGTATTCGGTTTCTTCCTCCTGATCCCGCAGACAAGGGCATCGTTTAAGGCATTTCTGCAGCGAGTGTTTGAGCGCTCCGTCAGATCCGGGAACGTGGTGTTTTACCGGGGCGGACGCAGGTACTGACTGTATTGTGAACGGTGATTTTAAACATCCAATACTGCTCTGAGGATGTAGAAAATGTCCTGACTTTTTAATAAGTCAGGACATTTTATTACGTCCGCTCTTTTGAGTCCAAAATGAAATCCCGGATAGTGTGAAAAACCCCTGCCCGAATGACAGACTGAACGAGAATGAGGATTGCCGGTCCAAGAAGCAGGCCCGCGAAGCCGAGCCACTGATAGCTCAGGAAAAGTGTGATGAGCAGGGGGATCGGATGAACGCCCAGGTGCCTTGACAGAACACGAGGCTCGGCAATCTGCCTCTGGACGATGACGACGGCATAAATAATGCTCAGACCGATGGACATAAACCAATCACCAGTAAAAAATGAGTATAAAATCCAAGGGACAAATACGATACCTGTACCGAGATAGGGCAGGAAATCGATCAGCGCAAGAAGAAGGGCAGCGGTCACGGCGTGTTCGATTCCGATTATCAGAAACCCGGTCAGAATAATCACGCCTGTCATCGCAACCAGAATGCACTGGGCAATAAAGAAGCCGAGTACCGAACGTTTCCATTCCTTTTTCAGTGACGCCAGAAGGGAATCGAGTACTGGCGGTACTGCTTTTTTATACCATCCCTCGATCAGCGGCCAGTCCTTGGTAATAAAAAAGGCGCTGAGCAGAGAAAAAATCATGACTGTCACCGTATTCGGTAATGCTAACAGCAGATCAGCAAGACTGTTAAGCAATACCTGAATAAATTCGCCTGCCTTCTGCGCCGCTTCTCCCGTAATGCTCTGAAGGGAACTGACTACGGTTTTCTGCTGCTCTCCATCCAACGTGGCGATCAGCTCCGTGAACCGTTCATAAAGAGGCATAAGCGTGCCGCTCATCCATGTGTTAACGATTAGAACAGTCTCTTTTATGAAAGCGGGCAGAACGGCCGAGAGATATAAAAGGCCTGCAGCGATTTCCACTGCAGCAAACGTTGCGAATGTAAGAAGCAGAAGAAACAGGATCAGCATGGATACGAGGACACAGAACGTCCGCGGCCAGCCGAAGGTGCGCTCAAGCCTGTTTACAAATGGCAGAAGCATCAGCGCAATAATGAACCCGAAAATAAAAGGAGACAAATAAAGAATTAGAAAAAACAGTGTTCCTGTTAAGGCTGCACCTGCCACAAGAACAAGGGCAGTACGTATGAAAACATCACCAGCCTGTTTAGTATCCACCTATCATCCCTCCCCTCTCATTTCAATCTATGAAAGAAGGATGGGATACATGCGGCTTGTACGAAAGAGGAGTCAGAGTTATGATTACACCTGCAGTACTTTTCATGCTGATCTTACTTGGGATCGGCCTGATTGCAAAAAACCAGTCTCTTATTATCGCTGTGGTATTTCTGCTTCTGCTGAAGTGGACCGGTCTTGGCGACCGGGCATTTCCCCTGCTGCAGCAGAAAGGCATACATATTGGCGTAACGATCATTACCATCGCGGTTCTTGTGCCGATCGTGACAGGCGAGATCGGATTTAAACAGCTGATAGAAGCGACCCGCTCATCGTACGCCTGGGTTGCACTGGGTGCCGGCATTTTTGTAGCAGTCATCGCGGCAAGCGGCGTTGAACTTCTTCAGAATGATCCCCATATCACGACAGCACTTGTTTTTGGAACCATTCTTGCTGTTGCGCTCTTCAATGGGGTGGCTGTAGGTCCGCTGATTGGCGCGGGAATTGCTTATATGGCGATGAGGATAGTGTCGTATATTTCGTCTCTTGGCGGGTAATTGTGACATTTTACGTGAAGTATCAAACAAATTAAAATAATAGTATAAGTTGGAATATTGATTGCTTTTGATATTTTTAAGTTCACAAAGTTGTTAAAAGTCGGTATAATAAAAGTTGACTTGACTCAAAGAAACCCGGCTGTTCATACATACAGCTTCCGAAACCTTTTACGAAAACGCTTACGGTCCGCCGCCGGGGGCCCAGGAATGGATTACCCAGTCAAATTCACAAAGAGTTATTATACTAATATAACAAAACTCCGGTGAATTTCGACATAGTCGGACCTGCCTGTGATCCGCTCACGCGAGATGATGATCACAAGCCGGTAGAAGGTTTCTGGAGAAACACAATGGGAATAGATAGTTAATTCCCTTAAAATTCACATCTAAAGGAGAGGTTGGTATGAGTACGACAAAAGGTTTGGAAGGTGTTGTAGCAACAACATCAAGCGTAAGTTCAATCATCGACGGGGTATTGACGTATAACGGGTACAACATCGACGATCTTGCGGACTATGCAAGTTTTGAAGAAGTTGTATACCTGCTCTGGAACAATAAACTGCCTGATCAGAAGGAACTCGATGCGTTTGCAAAGGAACTGAACGGGTACTCGGCTGTGCCGGATGCTGTACTGGAACAATTGAAAACGTATCCAATTAAAGATGTACATCCAATGGCGGCCCTTAGAACGGCTGTATCCAATCTCGCTCTGTTTGATGGACAGGCTGATGAGATGTCAGAAGACGCGAACCGTCTTAAAGCGATGAAGCTTCAGGCACAAATGCCGACTATCGTCACGGCTTTTGCTCGGATACGAGAAGGAAAAGAGCCAATCGCCCCGAAGCCGGAACTTAGCTTTGCTGCGAACTTCCTTTATATGCTTAACGGGGAAGAACCAGATGAAACGTCTGTAGAAGCATTTAATAAAGCCCTTGTCCTTCATGCTGACCATGAGCTTAACGCGTCCACATTTACGGCGCGTGTATGTGTGGCCACACTCTCAGATGTTTACTCAGGCGTAACAGCAGCAATTGGTGCTCTTAAAGGCCCGCTTCACGGCGGTGCGAACGAGCGCGTGATGGCGATGCTCAGTGAAATCGGTGAAGAGAGCAAAGTGGATGATTATATCCGTAAAGCACTCGACAACAAAGAAAAGATTATGGGCTTCGGCCACCGGGTATACAAAAATGGGGATCCTCGTGCGAAACATCTGAAGGAAATGAGCCGTCAGCTTACGAAAGTAACAGGCGAATCCAAGTGGTATGAGATGAGTGTCCGTATTGATGAGATCGTAACAAATGAAAAAGGACTGCTGCCGAACGTGGATTTCTACTCTGCATCGGTTTACCACAGTCTGGGTATTGAACATGACCTGTTCACTCCGATCTTTGCTGTCAGCCGGGTATCCGGGTGGCTTGCACACATCCTTGAGCAGTATGACAACAACCGTCTCATCCGTCCGCGTGCAGAATACGTTGGGCCGGACAAGCAGAAGTGGATACCACTCGAGGAAAGATAAGCTCTTTCAAATGTAAGGGCTGATAGTTGAATTTCATTCCAATTTGCGCTAAAGATAGTGGAAGGGGAAACGGGCACTTGAAACGAATGAAACAAGGTGCACCTGTTTCTCGTTCCCTACATAAATTTTGAAAGATATACAGGAGGTTTTTTTAATGGCAGAACGTATTACAGTAAACGATGGTGTGCTAAACGTACCGAACAACCCGGTGATTCCATTTATCGAAGGTGATGGAACAGGCCCGGATATCTGGGCAGCCGCTTCCCGTGTGATCGAAGCATCGGTTGAAAAAGCCTACAATGGGGAAAAGAAAATTGAGTGGAAAGAAGTTCTCGCTGGACAGAAAGCCTACGACCAGACAGGCGAATGGCTTCCGGAAGAGACGCTGGACGCGATACGTGAGTACTTTATCGCAATCAAAGGCCCTCTGACTACGCCAATCGGCGGTGGAATCCGTTCTCTGAACGTCGCTCTTCGCCAGGAACTGGATCTGTTTGCATGTGTACGCCCGGTACGCTGGTTTGAAGGTGTACCATCCCCGGTTAAGCGTCCAGAAGACACGGATATGGTTATTTTCCGTGAAAACTCAGAGGACATTTACGCAGGTATTGAGTATGAGATGGGGTCTGACGAAGCGAAGAAGCTGATCAGCTTCCTTCGTGACGAGCTTGGCGCAAACAAAATCCGTTTCCCTGAAACATCAGGAATCGGGATCAAGCCGGTATCCGAAGAGGGCACCCACCGTCTTGTCCGTTCTGCAATCCAGTACGCTCTTGATGAAGGCCGTAAGAGCGTAACGCTTGTTCATAAAGGCAATATCATGAAATTTACAGAGGGCGGCTTCAAAAAGTGGGGCTACGAGCTTGCCGAGAAAGAATTCGGTGAAAAAGTGTTCACTTGGGCTGAATATGACAAAATTACTGAAGAAAAAGGCCGCGAAGCTGCTGACAAAGCGCAATCTGAAGCGGAAGCTGCAGGCAAGCTGATCGTGAAAGATTCCATTGCAGACATCTTCCTTCAGCAGATCCTTACGCGTCCAAAAGAGTTTGATGTTGTAGCAACAATGAACCTGAATGGAGACTACGTTTCTGACGCACTTGCTGCCCAGGTCGGCGGAATCGGAATCGCGCCAGGTGCAAACATTAACTACGACAGCGGACATGCGATCTTTGAGGCGACTCATGGTACCGCTCCAAAGTATGCCGGCATGGATAAAGTAAATCCTTCTTCTGTTCTTCTTTCCGGTGTACTGATGCTTCGTCACCTGAACTGGAACGAAGCAGCGGATATGATTGAAGCTTCAATGGACAAGACGATTGCAAGCAAAGTCGTTACTTACGACTTTGCCCGTCTGATGGACGGCGCGTCCGAAGTGAAGTGTTCCGAGTTTGCTGACGAACTGATTAAAAACCTCTAAGAATAAAACGGCAATCGCCGGAACGGGAACCGGGCCTGAGCCTGGTTCCCGTTTTACAGGCGGAGTCAGAATAACAGTCAGACTAATTGAGAGGGGTTATTCAAATGACAATTAAACGAAGAAAAATTACCGTTGTAGGCGGTGGTTTCACTGGCACGACGACCGCACTTATGGCTGCACAGAAGGAGCTTGGGGATGTCGTTCTTGTGGACATTCCAAATAACGAGGATCCTGTTAAAGGAAAAGCACTTGATATGCTGGAGGCTTCTCCTGTACAGGGGTTTGACTCCAACATCGTTGGAACCTCCGACTACAAGGATACTGCAGACTCTGATATTGTTGTCATTACTGCAGGTATTCCCCGAAAGCCTGGGATGAGCCGTGATGATCTGATCAGTACAAATGCTGGAATTATGAAGAGCGTGACAAAGGAAATCGTTAAATATTCTCCGGACTGTTACATTATCGTGCTTACCAACCCGGTAGATACGATGACGTATACGGTATATAAAGAATCAGGCTTCCCGAAAAACCGTGTATTCGGCCAGTCCGGTGTGCTTGATACGGCCCGGTTCCGCACGTTTGTTGCTCAGGAGTTGAACGTCAGTGTAGAAGACGTTTCCGGCTTCGTCCTTGGCGGTCACGGTGATGATATGGTGCCGATGCTCCGTTATTCCTACGCAGGCGGTATCCCTCTTGAGAAACTGATTTCCAAAGACCGTCTGGACGCAATTGTAGAGCGTACACGTAAAGGTGGCGGCGAGATCGTTAACCTGCTTGGAAACGGAAGTGCCTACTACGCTCCTGCAGCATCAATCGTACAAATGGTGGAAGCGGTTCTGAAGGATAAGAAGCGCATTCTTCCTGCCATCGCCTACCTTGATGGAGAATACGGCTACAGTGATATGTACCTCGGGGTACCGACGGTAATCGGCGGCGGAGGTCTTGAAAAGATCCTGGAACTTGATCTGACAGATGAAGAGAAAGCAGAGCTTCAGAAATCTGCCGATTCAGTTAATAAAGTTCTTTCACTTGTAAAATAATGATCTCGAAGCAATGAGCGCGCAAGCGCCATTGCTTCTTTTGTAAAAAGTAAGTATACCTCTTAGTCAGTAAACCCTTATTATGCCCAGCTGAACGCCAGCAGTGAGACTCCTGCGGCACCGTCGCGGATGCAAAACTGACGGAAAGGTATACTTAATTTGTAAAATGTATTGTAAGCGTTTACCTTAATCTTCCCGCCTGACCGGGAGGAACGTCAGCGTAAGAATATACTGGAGGGATAAGTGTATGTTTACAAAAAAAAGAAAGATCGGCAGTGTTATTCAGTCACTGAAACCAGGTGAGAAGGCAGAAGTTATGAAGAAAGTTGAAGATAAGGATATACTCCTTTATCTCGGTCTTTCCGATGATGCGAATCCGATTTACATTCAGCACGACTATGCTGCCCGTACACCGTTCAAAAAACCGATTGTTCCGCAGATTATGATAAACGGTTTTGTGAATACAACGGTTTCCACACACCTTCCAGGCCCGGGGAGCAGTATTCTCTCTCAGACACTCACATATCCGAAACCACTTTACCACTATGGCACCCTTCACTTATCACTTGAAGTAACGGAGGTAGATGAGAAGAAACATACCGTTACCATTTCGGTGTCCGGTAAAGATGAAGAAGGAGACAAGGTCGTTGAAGGGGAAATGAAGGTCTGCCCGCCTTACCCATGGAAGCCTGTTACCCAGGATGCAGGAACATTTGAAAACTTTTAGATTCAGCAGCCAGCCCCTTGTAGGGGCGGCTGTTTTTTTTCGGAAAATATAGTAGTATAAAGGTGAATAAGAAACTCGGGGATGAATAACAGTACATAACATCTATTGATCTGCTTAGGCTAAGGGGGAAAGCAGGTACAGGAGGAATGGGCAATGTCTCAGAAAATACTTGTTGTAGACGATGAAGAATCAATCATTACGCTTCTGCAGTTTAATTTGGAACAGGCCGGATTTGAAGTAACAACGGCAATGGATGGAAGAGCCGCACTGGGAGAAGCAGGTGAACAGAATTTTGATCTCATCGTTCTTGACCTCATGCTGCCGGAAATGGACGGACTGGAAGTCTGTAAACAGCTCAGACAGAATAAAATCCTGACTCCAATTCTTATGCTGACGGCGAAAGACGACGAATTTGATAAGGTACTCGGGCTTGAACTTGGTGCGGATGATTATCTGACGAAGCCGTTCAGCCCCCGGGAAGTGGTAGCACGGATCAGAGCCATTCTCCGTCGATCCCGTTCCGGGTCACAAGAAAAAGAACAGGAAAAAGAAACGAAAAAGATTACGATTGGGGACGTTGACATTTTCCCTGACAACTATGAAGTTTTTCTCAGCGGCAAAGCACTGGAGCTGACACCAAAAGAGTTTGAACTTCTTCTTTATCTTGTTAATCATAAAGGGCGTGTGCTGACGAGGGATCAGCTGCTTAACGCTGTATGGAACTACGAATTTGTAGGGGATACACGAATCGTGGATGTTCATATCAGTCATCTGCGGGAGAAAATCGAGCCGAATACGAAGAAGCCGGTGTATATAAAGACAATCCGGGGTCTCGGCTATAAACTGGAAGAGCCGGTACGGAATGACTAGCTACCGTTCCAGATTTGTTTTTCCTCTAACGGTTATTGTTTTTGTCGTTCTTGCGAGCCTCGGCGCTCTTCTTGGTCCTCTTTTCAAAGAGTTTTATTTTGACCGGATGTCGGACCGAATTGAAAAGGAAGCCGGAATTGTCGCATTTAATGTGGCGCAGACAGGAATCGATAACGAGGAGGAACTGCAGGATCTGATTGAGATTTTTTCGGAGGAACTGGATCTCAGAATTACCCTGCTGTCAGTTGATCAGCAGGTGATCGCAGAAAGTGCGGATGACCAGGCTGAAAACAGGGATTACAGCGGCAGACCGGAAATCCGGCAGGCTGTCGAAGAGGGAGAAGGCAAGGAGATCCGGATGAGCAATACCGTAAATGAAGAGCTTCTTTATTATGTTACCACTCTTGAAGAGGACGGAACGGTAACTGGGTATTTGAGGCTCGGCCTTCAGCTTGGAGAACTTAACCGGGTTTACCGCAGTATCTGGGTCATTATGCTCATCAGTTTTTCAGTCGCTTTTCTGATTATTTTCCTGCTCACATCCAAGCTCACCAATCAGATGATTGCTCCGATTGAAGAAGCGACCAGGGTGGCAAAGCAGCTTGCCCAGGGTAATTTTAAAGCCAGAACCTACGAAGGTGAGGAGAATGAAACCGGCAACCTGAACCGATCCCTGAATGTGCTTGCCCAGAATCTGGGGCAGGTTACCCGTACTTACCAGATGCAGCAGGAACACCTGGAGACACTCATCGAAAACATGGGCAGCGGACTTCTCCTGATCAACTCCAAAGGAGACATCACCCTTGTTAACCGTTCATGCAGGGAACTGTTTAAGGAAGATACGGATGAATGGCTTCACAAGCTGTATTATAAAGCGATTAAGCATAAAAAGATTATTAAACTCGTTCAGGAGATTTTCCTGACCGAAAAAGGGAAGAAGCGGCACCTTGAACTGCCGATCGGGATTGAAATACGCCACTTTGATGTGTACGCAGCCCCGATTATCGGCTCAAATGATAAACTCCGGGGGATCGTGCTTGTTTTTCACGATATCACTGATCTGAAAAAACTGGAGCAGGCACGAAAGGACTTTGTCGCCAATGTTTCCCACGAGCTGAAAACACCGGTCACCTCTCTGAAGGGCTTTACGGAAACCCTCCTTGCCGGCGCAATGGAGTCGCCTGAACACCGGGAAAAATTCCTGACCATCATTGCAAAAGAGTCAGACAGGCTGGAAGTACTGATTTCCGACCTGCTTGAATTGTCCAAAATTGAAGGCAGTCATTTTCAGCTCGACTGGCAGCGCGTAAACCTCTACACGCTTGCAGAAGAAGTGAAACTGATGCTTCAGGATAAAGCAGATAAAAAGAAGATTGCCCTGACAGTGAAAGCAGCAGGAAATCCCGAAGTGGATGGCGACCCCGGGCGGATTAAACAGATTATGATCAATCTTGTTAATAATGCCCTTTCCTACACGCCGGAAGCAGGGGAGGTGACGATCCGGCTGAAGGAGCAGGCTGAAACGGTCGTGCTTGAAGTGGAGGATACAGGTATCGGGATCAGCAAAAAAGAGCTTCCCCGTCTATTTGAGCGGTTTTACCGGGTGGACCGGGCAAGGTCACGGAATTCCGGAGGGACCGGTCTCGGGCTGGCGATCGTCAAACACCTTGCTGAAGCCCATAAAGCCAAACTTGATGTCACCAGCGAAGTGAACAAGGGGACAACGTTCAAACTGGCCTTTTACAAGGAAAGGCAGGAAGATAAGAAGGAAAAGTAAATCTTTACAAAAAGTTTACATTTTCGACATTACTCCTTAACGTCTGTTCGTTACAGTATACATGTACTGTTTCATATGAATGTAATCTTCCTGATTGCATTTGTGTTTAACATCCCCTTGTTTGACCGGAAGCCCACCCCTGAGCTTCCGGTCATTTTTATTTACTGTGAAGCTTTTATTAGGGAATTCCGCTGCAGGCCGACGCTTTCCGCACGTCTTCGCCACAGCCTTCTTGTGTCAGCGGAGTGGATGACAGAAATTTTATAACTGGAACTGCCACACATTAAACAGATACTTACACTGGCGGGTACTTTTCATTTGATTCTTTTCTCATTCATTCTGCTGGCACCTCAGGTTTGTATCCTGCCCCAGGCGTGATAAAATAAGGCTAACCTTGCGTATACACCTGTATGCGACAATTACTGACTGGGGTGTGGAATTTGAAAAATAAATTAGTTCTTGTGGACGGAAACAGTGTGGCCTACCGGGCATTCTTCGCACTGCCCCTCCTGAACACTGAAAAAGGCATATACACGAATGCGATTTACGGATTTACCACGATGATTCTGAAAGTCCTTGAAGAAGAAAACCCTTCCCATATGCTTGTGGCGTTTGATGCGGGGAAAACGACGTTTCGCCATAAGACATACCAGGAGTATAAAGGTAAACGGGAGAAGACTCCGCCGGAACTGTCCGAACAGCTGCCATATATGCGCGAACTGCTTGATGCGTTTAACATTAAGCATTATGAGCTTGAAAACTTTGAAGCCGATGACATTATCGGAACCCTGAGCAGAACCGCATCGGCAGAAGGATGGGATGTAAAGGTATATACAGGAGACAAAGACCTTCTCCAGCTTGTGGACGACCGGATTTCGGTTGCCATGATGAAGAAAGGCATCACGAATATGGATACATACGATGAAGCGATGATCGGGGAGAAATACGGAATCAAACCTGACCAGATTATCGATATGAAAGGGCTGATGGGTGACAGCTCTGATAACATTCCGGGGGTTCCCGGTGTAGGCGAAAAAACAGCCCTGAAACTCCTTAAATCCCACGGTACGGTTGAAGGGGTCTACGAATCCCTCGATGAAGTATCAGGCAAAAAGCTCAAGGAAAAGCTTGAGGCCAACAAGGAACAGGCGTTTATGAGTAAGGAGCTGGCCACGATTATGTGCGAAGCGCCGATCGAGGTGAAGCCGGACGACGCTGAACGTAAAGAGCATGATCAGGAAAAGCTTGTTGCTCTCTTAAAAGAACTCGAGTTTAACTCCCTTTTAAACAAGTTTGACGGAGACAGGGAGGCGGCTGAAGATGAGGATATGGAAGATCTCGAAGTCAAAGAGGTTAATGAGTTAACTGAAGATGTGCTTGCCTCACCGTCAGCGCTTGTTGTGGAATCACTGGACGATAATTATCATCAGGCGCAAATCGTTGGTTTCTCCCTGGCAAATGAAAACGGTGTTTATTTTGTCCCGGTTGAAACAGCCTTGAAAAGTACCATGTTTACGGAGTGGGCCCAGGATAAATCTAAGGAAAAATACATGTTTGACGCCAAACGGTCCGTTGTTGCACTTGGATGGCAGGATATTGTTCTAGAAGGTGTCGTCTTTGACGTCCAGATCGCTTCGTATCTGATCGATCCTGCATCAGGTGCGCACGACTTGTCGGATATTTCTGTACGGAAAAACAGTGTGCGTGTGCAGCATGATGACGATGTATACGGAAAAGGGAAGAAGCGGAAGGCAGCTGAGGGAGAGGCCCTCATACAGCATCTCGGGAGAAAAGCGTCAGCTATTTTCTCTCTCAGGGACGATTTGGACGAAGAGCTTGCTGCAAACGAGCAGAAAGAGCTGTTTTATGAGCTTGAAATGCCACTGAGCGTGATTCTCGGACGGATGGAAAAGCACGGTGTCGCAGTTGACCGGAGCGAACTTGAAAACATGGGGAAAGAACTGGAGGAGAAGCTTGGCAAAATCGAAGCCGACATCCACCGCATGGCCGGGACAGAGTTTAATATCAACTCTCCAAAGCAGCTGGGTGAAATTCTTTTTGAAAAGCTCGGGCTCCCACCGGTGAAAAAGACGAAAACCGGCTATTCCACATCAGCGGATGTTCTGGAAAAACTGCAGGATAAGCACGAAATCGTGGAACAGATTCTTCATTACCGGCAGCTTGGAAAGCTGAATTCCACCTATATTGAAGGGCTGCTGAAGGTGATTCACAGTAAAACCGGCAAAATTCATACGATCTTCAACCAGTCACTCACCCAGACTGGACGCCTCAGTTCAACAGAGCCAAACCTGCAGAACATTCCGGTCCGTCTTGAAGAAGGGCGCAAAATCCGTCATGCCTTTGTGCCGGAGCAGGAAAATGCTTTAATTTTTGCGGCAGACTATTCCCAGATCGAGCTGAGGGTGCTCGCCCACATCTGTCAGGATGACAGTCTGCTTCATGCATTCCGGGAGGACCTGGACATCCACACGAAAACGGCAATGGATGTGTTTCATGTGAATCGTGATGAAGTGACGGGGAACATGCGCCGGACCGCAAAAGCAGTAAACTTCGGGATTGTCTACGGCATCAGCGATTACGGTCTTTCACAAAGTCTCGGTATCACCCGTAAAGAAGCGAAGAGCTTCATTGACCGGTACTTTGAAAGCTTTCCAGGCGTAAAAGACTACATGGATGATATTGTAGATAAAGCCCGTGACAAAGGATACGTCACGACCATGCTTAACCGGCGCCGCTACCTGCCTGAAATTACGAGCCGCAACTTCAACCAGCGAAGCTTTGCAGAGCGGACGGCGATGAACACACCAATCCAGGGAACGGCTGCAGATATCATCAAAAAAGCAATGGTTGATATTGCCGAACGGATGGAAGAAAAACAGCTCAAATCGAGTCTGCTTCTTTCTGTACACGATGAATTGATCTTTGAAGTTCCGGAAGAAGAGATTGAAACGATGAAACAGCTCGTCCCTGAAGTCATGGAAGGGGCGATCGAGCTCGACGTGCCGCTGAAGGTGGATGTTTCCTACGGAGACACCTGGTACGATGCAAAATAACCGATAGCGGTTTACTGAAAGCAGACAGGAAAGGAATGATCAGTCATGCCTGAGCTTCCGGAAGTGGAGACGGTCAAGCGGACTCTTGAACAGCTGGCGGTCGGAAAAACAATCGAGGATGTGGTGGTGACTTGGCCGAGAATTATTAAGCGTCCGGACGACACAAGAGCATTTGCGGATATGCTAAAAGGAGAAACGATCCGCAGGATAGGCAGGAGGGGAAAATTTCTGCTGTTTTATCTGGATAAGTGGACGCTTGTTTCTCATCTCCGCATGGAAGGCAGGTACGGTCTCCATCATCAGGATGAGGAGCCTGACAAGCATACGCACGTGCGGTTTATCCTCGAAAACCAAGAAGAGCTCCGATACCGGGATGTACGTAAATTCGGTACGATGCATTTGTTCGAACGAGGGGAGGAACTGCATCATCTTCCCCTCTCCCACCTCGGTGTGGAACCTTTTACTGATGCATTTACACCTTTGCACCTGAGGGAAAAACTGCTCAAAACTTCAAGGCATGTTAAATCTGCGCTTCTCGATCAGACTGT
Source organism: Alteribacter lacisalsi (assembly GCF_003226345.1). Taxonomy (GTDB): domain Bacteria; phylum Bacillota; class Bacilli; order Bacillales; family Salisediminibacteriaceae; genus Alteribacter; species Alteribacter lacisalsi. Next base: position 247,388 of record NZ_PDOF01000001.1, read on the forward strand.
GCTGGCCGGTCTCGGGAATATCTACGTGGACGAGGCCCTGTTTCTGGCCGGCATACATCCGGAACGTCCTGGTAACACAATTACTGAGGAAGAAGCCGTGAAGCTGCACGAAAGCATAGTGAAAACACTTCAAGAAGCAGTAGAGCAGGGCGGTTCCTCAATTAAATCGTATGTAAACGGCCAGGGAGAAATGGGCATGTTCCAGCAGATGCTTTTCGTCTACGGACGAAAAGGAGAACCGTGCAAACAGTGCGGAGCAGAAATCGAAAAATCGGTTGTCGGCGGGCGTGGTACACATACATGCCCGGTGTGTCAGTAGGCGAAGGCAAAGAACGTTAATACTGCGTCAAATTCCTCCGTACATTGGATGGGCTCCTGCCATATACTATCGTAATTGATAGTTGAGGAAAGGAGCATAACCTCATGGTGGAATTACTCTCTCTGCTGCTTCTCGCCTTCGCCGTAAGCCTCGACAGCTTCGGTGTTGGTCTCACATACGGGCTGCGTAAAATGAAATTGCCGCTAAAATCCCTTTGTTTTATCGCGCTGTGTTCGGCTACTTCTATTCTCGTTGCGATGACAATTGGAACGGCAATCGCCGGTGTTATGAGCCCGTCCGCAGCTGAGTCTGTCGGAGGACTCATCCTCATCCTGATCGGGGCATGGGCCCTGTATCAGATTTACAGCCCGGCAAAGAAAGACCGGAAAACCAAGGAAGAAAAAGAGTTCATCTTTAACTTTGAAATTAAGAAACTCGGCATTGTCATTACGGTCCTGCGGAAGCCGATGGTGGCTGACCTGGATAACTCCGGGACTATTACTGGAAGAGAGGCGTTCCTTTTGGGGCTGGCGTTATCCCTGGACGCTTTTGGAGCAGGGCTTGGAGCAGCCCTGATCGGTTTCTCCCCGGTGTTCATGGCCGTCAGTGTAGCGCTCATGTGTGCGCTGTGTCTGACGCTGGGAATGAAAAGCGGTCATCTGTTTTCCGATACGATATGGATGAAGCGCTTTTCGTTTGTACCGGGAGCTGTTCTGATTATTCTTGGAATCTGGAAGCTGTAGGCACGCTGACTGAGAACACAGCCTGCAGCTGCGGAGCAATGCTGAAGAAAGCAGGTGGCAGGGTATGATCATTGGTCTTACAGGGGGTATCGCCAGCGGGAAAAGTACGGTCTCCTCGATGCTGAGAGACTGGGATATTCCCGTAGTTGATGCTGATCTGATTGCCCGGGAGGCTGTAGAGCCCGGGCAAGAAGCTTACAGTAAAATAGTACAGGCTTTTGGGGAAGACATTCTTTTTGATGACAAAACGATTAACCGGAAAGCCCTGGGAAGGGTCATCTTTAATGACCGGAAAAAGCGTGAGGTACTCAACAGTATTGTGCATCCGGCCGTGCGGGCTGAAATGAAACGTCAGCGGGACGGATGGCTGAATCAGGGTTTCAAACATGTGGTTCTTGATATCCCCCTCCTTATTGAAAGTGAGCTTGACTATCTGGTGGATAAAAGTCTTCTGGTTTATGTGGATGAAAAAACCCAGATGGAACGACTCATGCAGCGGGACCAGACCGGCGAGGAAGACGCCCGCAGCCGCATTCGTTCTCAGATGCCCATGAAAGACAAGCAGGCACATGTGGACGAAGTAGTGGACAATACCGGGACAGTGGAAGAAACGAAAAAACAGGTAAAGGACGTACTCGAAAAGTGGGGCGTCCTATAAGCAGAGAACCGCGCATCCGGATGAGGGATGCGCGGTTTCTCTTTTACAAGTGGGAAGGGTGACGGGGCGGGGTTTTGGGATTGGGGCGATGGTGGATATTTGTTTTAGCTGGTCTTTCTGGTCTGTACAGGATTGCTGACTTATGCCTTCTAGTCAACCGACCTTATACAAGCCGTAACTTGGTCCGACTTACACCTTATTACTCGCCCGTCCCCGAATTTATAAACCCTAACTCGTATTCTCTTGTGAGGCTCTTTAAACGGTGCATGGATCAGCACCCGGTACATATACACATTCCTAAAAAAACATTCGAAATTTCCCTACCTCGTGCATAGAATATGTTATACTAAAAATGAAAATACACTTAATAGTATGGCATATATAAGGAAGGGGTCTTTCACATGACGACAGTTGCTATTAATGGCTTTGGCCGGATCGGCCGGATGGTTTTCAGAAAAGCAGTATTGGACACGAAGCTAGAGGTGGTTGCAATCAACGCTTCCTACCCTGCTGAAACACTTGCACACTTAATTAAATACGATACGATTCACGGGCCTTTCCTGGGTGAAGTTGAAGCTCGCGATGACCACTTAATTGTAAACGGTTCCAAAGTACTCCTTCTGAATACGCGCGATCCCCTGACGCTGCCGTGGGCAGACCTTGGAGTGGACATCGTTGTCGAAGCAACCGGCAAATTTAAAACAAAAGAGACCGCTTCCTATCACATCCAGGCTGGAGCGAAAAAAGTGATTATTACTGCACCGGGGAAAGATGAGGATATTACCATTGTCATGGGTGTGAACGATGGAGATTATGATCCGGAAACCCACGATATTATTTCCAATGCTTCCTGCACAACGAACTGCCTTGCACCGGTAGCAAAAGTACTTAACGATGCTTTCGGAATCGAGTCTGGTATGATGACCACGGTTCATTCCTATACAAACGACCAGAAAAACATCGACAACCCTCACAAGGACCTCCGCCGGGCACGTGCCTGCGGCCAGTCGATTATCCCTACTTCAACCGGGGCAGCAAAGGCAATTTCAAAGGTGCTGCCTGAACTTAACGGGAAACTGAATGGAATGGCGCTACGTGTACCGACACCGAATGTGTCCCTTGTAGATCTTGTGGTCGACCTTTATTCAGATGTTACACCTGAGGACGTGAACCGTGTTCTTAAACGGGCAGCGGATAACGAGCTCAAAGGCATTCTCGGTTATACAGACGACCCTCTTGTGAGCATTGATTTTAATGGAAACGAACATTCCTCCATCATTGACGGACTTTCCACTATGGTCATGAATGAACGTCAGGTCAAAGTGCTCGCCTGGTACGACAACGAGTGGGGCTATTCCTGCAGAGTTGTGGATCTGATGGAGATGGTTGCCGGCCAATTAAAAAAGGAAACTGAAGTAACTGCATAATTACCGGCAGTAGAGGCAGTTACTTAAAGGCAGTGGACTTGTTTAAGTGGAAGCGAAAGGCGGCGTCGCCTGTTGGAATGGCATTAATTGAAGACCCCATGGACGGTTTTTTCCAAGGAGACTGAAGTGATGCCCGTGGAAAGCATCCGCCTGCAGCGAAAGATTTCATTTATTCTAAATGAACGTATTGTATTGAAAAAAAGATTGCAATAGAATTCCTTTCAAAGTATACTATTTTTCGTGATCTTCGCATAAAAGCAAAAGAAGGATCGGTTGCTGCAAGCGGCTGTTCAACTGGCATTTGAACGTCCGCTTAAGGGTTAGGACCTCTCTGGACTAACTTTCCCCCGCAGCGATCTGTTTCCTCCATGCTTAAAGAAGGCATGAAACCACTTTAGAGGGGGATTCGATATGGAAACCATGGGACGACACGTCATTGCCGAGCTTTGGAACTGCAACGTTGAAAAGCTGAATGACATGGACTTTATCGAAAGAACATTTGTTAATGCCGCACTCGAGGCAGGCGCGGAAGTCAGAGAAGCAGCCTTTCACAAGTTTGCGCCGCACGGTGTGAGCGGTGTTGTGATTATCAGCGAATCGCATTTGACGATTCACAGTTTTCCGGAGCACGGTTACGCAAGTATTGACGTCTACACGTGCGGAGACAGAATTGATCCGAACGTAGCTTCCGACTACATTGCCAGAAGTCTGGATGCAGGCACAACTCAAGCAGTTGAAGTACCGAGGGGCATGGGACCGGTAAACGTCGAACAGGCGCAGCGGGAACCGGCACTCAGTACTGTGAAATAAATAATAGTAAATACAGTCTCCGATCAGCGGAGGCTGTATTTTTTTCTATCTGCGGTGAAACTTTTCCGCGCTGCACCCGTAGCACGTACCAGGGGAGTGACAGGGATGAAAAAGAAAGCATTAACAACATCAGTTGCGCTGATGGTACTTGCCGCATGCAGCGGGCAGGAACAGGAAGTAACAGAAGAGGTAACGGATGCGGTGACTGAGAACAAGGCTGTTTCTGAACCTGTATTGGGGGACATCCTGACTCTGGCAATGGAGAACCGGAAAGGGGATCCGGCAGACAACTTTGACGTGGACGATTATCTGTATGACTATACTGCGGCGGAAAGTGAAGAGCTTTCCGAAGAAGAGCTTAAAGGTCTGCGTCTGTCAGGTGAATCGCCGGCTGAAGCCGAGGCAGGACGCCTGATTGAAGATACGCATACTCTTCACCGTGCACTGAAATATCAATATGCGCTGTACGAGGCAAACGGCGGGGATGAAGCATTTGAAGAGGCCCGTAACCGCGTCATAAATGAATTGGAAAGTACATATGAAAATGATGAAATTGTAAGCCCGAGAGATTTTGAAGAGATTCTTCATAATCATTACTCGTTTATTCGTGACACCCATTTCTATATAAATGGAAGTCTGGTAACACCCATGGAACACCGGCTGTTTATAAACGACGAAACCGCCTTTTACAAGCAGAAGGATGGAAGTTTTATTCACAGGGAAAATGGAGAACTGCTTGAGAGTGTCAACGGAAACGAGGAGGTGGACGCGTATCTCTTACCTTCACTAAGTGACGAGGGCAGCTATGTATACGTCCCGGGGATTTTCAGTGACACTGAACCGAACCGTGAACTTGAGCTGGTGACCGGCGGCGAAAAGGAGCAAGTCCGCCTTTATCAGCTGTCAGCGTCTTACAGCGGCGGTGAATCAGAAATTAATTTTGAGAGTGATGTTCCGATTTTTTCACTCAAGGACTTCTTTTTTTATGAGAACAGTGATGTAACGTCCGAGGGACTGCTGGAGGAGTCAAGGGAACTTGAAAATGAACCGTATTGGATTCTTGATCTCAGAAGCAACCCCGGAGGATACCCTGATTTTGCAGACGAGTGGCACCGGCAGCACTTTGGAATCAGCCCGGGATTTGGTGATTACGTGATGCAGCTTTACTCAAACACCGGCCATATGGTGTTTCAGGAAACGGAAGAATATTACCGGGAGCTCGGTGTGGTCGAAGACCCGATCTGGAGTGAGGTGGGCAGCTATCACGGGATGATTATGCCACTCGAAGAGCCGCGCTGGAGCCGTTTTTATTCCGCTTACCGCAGGGCTGAAAACGAAGATTCGGTTATATTCGTTGTGACCGATCACTATACAGCATCGGCTGCAGAATACATGACGCAGGTCATGAAGCACGTGGAAAATACAGTCATTGTTGGTACGAACACAGCAGGCGCGTTAAACAGCGGCGGTGCGCTGATGTGGGAGCTTCCTCACAGTAATGTCAAAATGGATGTCCCTGCTGCTTTCAGCTATCACCCGGAAAATCTTGCTCAGGAGGGCATCGGACTTGAGCCTGATCTCTGGGTAGATCCGCATCATGCGGTGGAGCGGATTGAAGCGCTTGTTAAAAAGGAGCAGGCCCGTGAGGACTAAAGTGCAAACAAAGGTGGACTTGAACCCGGTTTTAAACAGGGGAGACTAACGCTTGGATATAAATTAAGGAAATTATTGAGACGAATAAAATATATACCGACTCCTGCGGGAAGAAAAGCGCAGGTGAGACCCCTTAAGTAGCGAAGCACACGGCTCATCCGCTTCCCGCGGGAGGCGGCATATATTTCAGGAGCGAATGAATCACACCATATATAAGTATGAGTTTTCGTCCTTAAAAAACACTTCTGTCCAAATTTCGGACTTTATTCCTTTTTTGCACGGAGGGAAAAGCCTTCCGATTTCCCTATCTGTGTCTGTCGAATGAGCTGATGACCGAATACTGAAGCACCGGTCACAAGGACGCCCTGAATAAACGAAGCTAGCGAAAATCCAAGGAGAAGACCAGTTAGAATGATCCCTGCTCCGAGAAGGAGGTAGGGGATAATCCAGTCCCTGATAATGGGTGTCTGTTTAATAATTTTTCCCAGAATCATCAGCACGGGAATAAGAATGAGAGCATCATCAACAACGAAGCTTATAAAATCCATTTACACTCAGCCCTTCATTTGGTTTTACATAAATATAGGACACGTATCGGGAAATAGAACTGCGGACAAACTGCAAATTTTTCCCGGTGTAAAGCTCTTTTTCAGGCAGGTGATTGAATCGTCTGTTATTTCCTGCTATTCTTAAAGGTGCTAAGGTGGGATGAATAATGGGATTTAGAGATACCGTGAGAAAATACATAAGCAGCAGTACAGAAACAAGGGAAGATCACTCCGATGAAAACCTGCAGACACATTACTATAAATCTTCGAAAGATAAAGTCCTGAAAGAAGTCGAGGCCATGATCGGCCAGCGTCAGGGACTGACGGTTCAGTCTGTTTCCACAGAGCGGGGCGAAATTATCATCCGTTCGGATTCAGGCAAAAGCGTGTTTATGGTTGTGACTGTGATTATGGTTCGTCCGTACAGGACAGCTGTTGATTTTTCTGTTACGACCGACACGGTAATGCCGACCGATTTCGGGTACAGCCGTAAGCTTGTTTATGAGATGTACAAAAGTCTGAACGGCCGCCTAACATTTGTCGGTACCGGCCTTGGAGAAGATTTAACGAAGGGGCTTTAAACGGCCGACAGAAAGGGAGAGGATCCTATGAAGTGTCCAAGCTGCCAGAATAACGGGACCCGGGTGCTTGATTCCCGTCCGAGTGACGAAGGCCGTTCAATAAGGAGACGCCGTGAATGCGATGGCTGCGGCTACCGTTTTACCACGTTTGAACGGGTTGAAAAAACCCCGCTGATTGTGGTGAAAAAAGATGGAAACCGTGAGGAATTCAGTAGGGAAAAAATGCTTCGCGGGCTGATCCGGGCATGTGAAAAACGTCCGGTACCGCTTGAAAAGCTTGAAGCGGTAACCGATGAAGTGGAGCGGGAGCTGAGAAACCGGGGCGGTGCAGAAGTCGACAGCCATGATATCGGCGAACAGGTAATGGAGCATCTGGCTTTAATTGACGACGTCGCTTACGTGCGCTTTGCCTCTGTTTACCGCCAGTTTAAGGATATTAACGTATTTGTTGATGAATTAAAGGATCTGCTGAAAAAAGCTGAACGAAAAGACGAAGAGTGAGAGAGCTTTCCCCGGCGGGAAGCTCTTTTGTTCTTTCCTGGTGCGAGATTTGTTAGAGGCAGGGACGACTCTCTGGTACAATAGGGAGAGATTAAATTCAGAACAGGATGGATGTTGTATGCACTGGAAAGAGCTGCTGCCGATTGACCGGTACGTTGTACAGATGAAAGACCGCCTTCACGAAACGGACCGTGATGTACTGACACTGCTGTATCAGCCGTTAATCGGGTCACTCGCCTACAGTCTTTACCTGACGCTCTGGGCGGAAGCAGAGGGGAGTCCAGGGGCGGACCGGGAAAGGAAACATCAAACACTGATGGTGCTGACAGGGCAGCCGCTGGATCAGCTTTTTCAGGAACGAAAAAAACTGGAGGCAATTGGGCTGATGGCCGCATACAGAGAAAAATCAGATGATGAAGTTCTCTACATTTATGAATTGAGAAAACCGCTCACCCCGGCAGGCTTTTTCCAGGATGATCTGAGTGTATTTCTTTATAACCGTTTGGGAAAAGAACAGTTCAGGCGTGTCCGTGACCGTTTCACAATCGACAGGAAAAGTCTGGAGAATGCAGAAGAAGTGACCCGCTCTTTTGACGAGGTCTTTAAGAGCCTTCACCAGTCCGAAATGGTATCATACGATGAGGAATTCCGATCAGGGACCGATAATCTCCGCGGCGGGCAGAAGGCCGGGGAGGGTTATTCGTTTTCCGGAAGTGAGTTTGATTACGACCTGATGCTGGCGGATCTGCCTCCTTTTATAAACAAAGAGACCCTGAGTAAGGAAAAGGTAAAGCGGACGGTCACACAACTGGCCTTCGTTTATAAAGTGGAGCCCCTTGAGATGAGCAAGTTCATACAGGATACGATCCTTCATGAGGACGACCTTGACGTGGCCGCTCTGAGAAAGCAGGTACAGCGCCGTTACCGTATGCTTTACAGCCAGAACCCGCCGAGTCTTGCCCTCCGCAGACAGCCGGCACATCTTGTGACCCAGCAGAAAGAACCGGAAACCGAATCGGAAAAGATGGTTCATTATTACGAGAACACGTCCCCGATGGAAATGCTCCAGAATGTGAGTGACGGGGCCAAGGTTCCGCCGGCAGATATGGAAATCGTAGAGCATCTGATGATGGATTACCGTCTTTCCCCCGGGGTAGTGAACGTTCTGATTGACTATATTCTTATGATTAACGAAATGAAGCTCACAAAGGGCTTTGCCGATAAAATTGCGGGGCAGTGGTCCCGGAAAAACATCAAGACCGTGAAAGACGCAATGGAAATTGCGAAACAGGAGTACAAAAACCGTAAAGAGTTCACAAAAGCAAAAAAAGAAGGCCGCATGTCTCAAGGCGGAGGGGCCAGGAAAAAGCCAGTCCGAAGAGAACGGCTGCCGAAGTGGCTTGAAGATCAGAAAACCAGGGAATCTGACGATGGAAAATCTTCTGACGCTGCACCAGGCGCCGCCCCTGACCTTGAGAAAAAAAAGGAAGAGCTTGCTAAACTGAAACAGAAGTACCAGAAGAAAAAGTAAGGAGGCTGCCAGATGGACCCGATCGGAAAATCAATCCGCAAACTTTCCGGAGGCGATTTTGAAAAGCGGTTTGAAGCGCTTATTCAGGACGTGCTCAGGGACGGACGGATTCAGGCATTTTTAACAGAAAACAAAGACGTTACCCGCGATCAGGTGGAGCGGCATCTGAGTGACCTTTTTCAGTATAAAAAAGAGTGGGACAACTGTGACCACTGTCCGGGTCTGGACCTTTGTCCAAACCTCATGAAGGGCTACCAGCCGTCACTCAGCATGCAGCGGGAGGATATTCAGATCAGCTATCACCCCTGCCAGTTGAAACGGAGAGCCGACGAGCGGAAAAGGCAGGCTTCATTTATTAAAAGTCTGTATATACCTAAGGAAATTGTGGCGGTTACATTCGATGATATAGATGAGGATAATGAATCGCGAATTGAAGCAATTGCAAAAGCGATGCAGTTTTCCCATGAAACTGTCCCTGGTGAAACGGGGCGGGGACTCTACATTACCGGCTCGTTTGGTGTTGGTAAAACATACTTGATGGGTGCTGTAAGCAATGCTCTTGCCGAACGGGAAATTGAATCCATGATCATCTATACTCCTGATTTTTTCCGTGAACTCAAACAGGGCATTAATGATGGCACGTATCAGGATAAGCTGGATATGGTGAAGCGGGCGCCGGTCCTTATTCTCGATGACATCGGTGCTGAAACGATGAGTGCCTGGGTCCGGGACGATATTCTCGGTGCGCTGCTCCAGTACCGCATGATGGAGAAACTTCCGACTGTTTTCACATCCAATTACGATATGAATGAGCTTGAAGCCCATCTTTCCTACACGAACAGAGGCGGCGTGGAAAACATCGAAGAGCTGAAGGCGAAGCGAATTATGGAGCGGATCCGCCACCTGAATGAGGAAGTGACGATGACCGGAGAAAACAAGAGACGATTCTAGATGCCGGGATTCACCGATTCGGAACATTGCCCAGGAAAACTTCCGAGGCCGGCCCTTGGAGCCGGCCCCTTTCTCTGTTTTTTTGAATCGCATTTATGTTACGATAGTATTATTGATTGATAGCATTTCAGGATGGGGGATTTAAATATGAGCGTTGATCACATCTTAGAGCGTGCACTGGCAGGCGAACGACTTTCTGTAGAAGACGCGATTGTGCTGTACGAAAGCGATGAAACAGAAAAAATCGGAGCCGCAGCCAACGAAATGATGAAGAAATGGCACCCGGAACCGGTCACAACCTTTGTGATTGGGCGAAACGTTAACTATACAAACTTCTGTGATACTTACTGCCGATTCTGTGCTTTTTACCGTCCGCCTGGACATGAAGACGGTTATGTCCTTGATGACGATGTGATTTTCCAGAAGATCCAGGAAACAATCGATGTTGACGGTACGGAAATACTTATGCAGGGCGGAACAAACCCTGATCTTCCGTTCAGCTACTATACGAATCTGTTAAAAGAGATTAAGAAACGCTTTGATATTACGATGCACTCATTTTCCCCGGCAGAAATCTGGAAAATGGTCGAAGTGTCCGGACTTTCACTTGAAGAAGTTCTTAAAGAACTCCACGAAGCGGGGCTTGATTCCCTGCCTGGCGGCGGTGCCGAGATTCTCGACAACCGTACGCGCAAGCGGATCAGCCGTCTGAAAGGGACCTGGGAAGAGTGGATCGAGTGTATGAAAACGGCGAAAAAAGTCGGCATGCACGGAACAGCAACGATGGTGATCGGATTTGGAGAAACGTACGAAGAGCGTGCCCTTCATTTGAGCCGTGTCCGTGACGCTCAGGACGAAACGAACTGTTTCCTGGCGTTCATTCCGTGGACTTTCCAGCCTGACAACACGAACATGAAAGCGGAAAAAGTAACGCCCGATGAGTATCTGAAAAACCTTGCTATCTCACGGCTATTCCTTGAGAACGTACCGAATTTCCAGAGTTCCTGGGTGACGATGGGCCCTGAAGTGGGCAAGAAATCACTTGAGTACGGCTGTAATGACTTTGGAAGCACAATGATTGAGGAAAACGTTGTTTCTGCTGCAGGCGCAACGCATAAAGTGGACACGAATCTCATCCTCCGCCTCATCCGTGAAGCCGGCAAAACACCGGCTCAGCGTGATACGAAATACAACACCCTCCGTGTGTTTGAAGGCGACACACAGGCGGAAAGAGATTTTATAATGCAAAATTGATACAGATTTTTTCCGGGGCCGGGCACAGGCTCCGGATTTTTTTATTTGCCTTCATCGAGCGTGCTCTGAATTTATAAGCGAAAAAATTAGTTTATAAGCGGAAATACGATTATAATAAGCAACTTTCAGAATTTATAAGCTGAAATTACGGTATATAAGCGAAAATAAAAATCATGCTCCACCCACCATCAACGCCCGTTCATCCCCCATCCTCTCCTGATAAAAAGGACCACAGGAAATAAAAGAAGGAAATCACATGATATATATCGAAACAGTAAAGCGGACTTTTAACAGGAGAGGACTGATCCATTTTGATGAATTTTCAGGATATGCCCTACGAGCGGCCTGATCTTGAACAGGTGAAAACGGAGTTTAACGGATTGCTTAAGGAGTTTACTGCGGCAAAAAGCTTTGAAGAGCAGGATGCATCACTTGCGGCAATCAATAAGCTCCGCAGTCGGGTGGATACCCAGTGCAGCCTTGTTTACATCCGCCATTCGATTGATACGAACGATGAATATTATAAGAAGGAACAGGAATACGTGGACGAAATTATGCCCGAAATGCAGGGGCTCCAGACTGAGCTGTACCGTGAGCTTGTCAAGGCCACCTTTCGAAGCGAGCTCGAGGAAAAGTGGGGAGGGCACCTCTTCCGTTTAGCGGATGTGGCGCTGAAAACCTTTGATCCGGAAATCATCGGGGATCTTCAGAGAGAAAATAAACTGACCACCGAATACAACCAGCTGATAGCGTCGGCGAAAATTGATTTTCAGGGTGAAGAACTCACGCTTTCTGAACTTACGCCGTATGAAATGAATCCTGACCGTACAACACGGAAAGCAGCGGCGGAAGCGAAATTCGGTTTCCTGAGCAGCCATGAAGCGGACTTTGACCGCATTTATGATGAGCTTGTTCAAATTCGTACGAAGATGGCTAAAAAGCTCGGTTACGACTCCTTTACTGAACTCGCCTATGCACGGATGAGCCGGACCGATTACGGAGCAGAGGAAGTAGCGCGTTTCCGAGAGCAGGTAGTGGAATCCATCGTGCCTGCTGCCACCCGTCTTCGTCAGAGACAGAAAGAAAGAATCGGTGTAGAGGAGCTCAACTATTATGATGAGCCGTTCTCCTTTTCAACAGGAAACCCGTCTCCGAAAGGCGATCCGGACTGGATTATTGAAAACGGCGAAAAAATGTACCGTGAACTGTCTCCAGAAACAGACGAGTTCTTTACGTTCATGAAAAAATATAACCTAATGGACCTTCTCAGCCGGAAAGGAAAACAGAGCGGCGGGTATTGTGCCGGTCTGAGCGACTATAAGGCTCCATTTATATTTGCCAACTTCAACGGTACCTCAGATGATATTGATGTGCTGACCCATGAAGCCGGGCACGCGTTCCAGGGGTATGAGAGCCGGAACTTTGAAGTGCCGGAATACGCATTTCCGACAATGGAGGCTGCAGAAATCCATTCCATGAGCATGGAGTTTTTCACGTGGCCCTGGATGGAACTGTTCTTTAAGGAAGACGTAGAGAAGTACAAGTTTAACCACCTTGCGTCAGGTATTTTGTTCATTCCTTACGGGGCAGCGGTTGATGAATTTCAGCACTACGTATACGATACACCGGAAGCTTCCCCTGAAGAGCGTAAGGCGAAGTGGCGTGAAATCGAGCGTAAGTACCTCCCTCACCGGAACTACGAATCCAACAGTTACCTGGAAGGAGGCGGATACTGGCAGCGTCAGGGCCACATTTTCGGTGTGCCGTTCTATTACATCGACTACACACTCGCCCAGATTTGTGCGTTTCAGTACTGGAAAAAGATGAACGATGACCGCGATGAAGCGTGGAATAGTTATTTGAGTCTCTGTAAGGCGGGAGGAAGCCGTTCTTTTACCGGTCTGACTGAGCTTGCCGGTCTTGATTCCCCTTTTGAAAAGGGATGCGTTGACGCGGTGATCGGAGATATGGAGGAATGGCTGAATAAAGTGGATGATAAAGCCTTATAAATTAAGGTTCAATACTGCGAGTCTGGGACATAAGTAAAGTGTTGAGGTGAAAATCCGAACAAACGCTGTAAAGCGGATGAAAGATACACTGACTCCTGCTGGAGGAAAAGCGCAGAGGCTCAGCCGCTTCCCGCGCAAAGCAGCGTATCTTTCATGAGCGGTTAGTTGCGCCGCCTGAAGATTGTTCGGATTTTCATCCTTCAAAACACTTTTGTCCCAGGCTCGTTTCATATTTTTAACTTATCCGGATGAACATAAAACGTTTTTCCTGTTCTGAACATAAAACAGGGACAGCCCCATATATATGTACTAGATGTATGCAAAGAGTTGATGAACAGAGACGGTACACGCCATGAGCCTCAACTCGGATGCACGTTAGGGAGGGGCTGCCGTTGGTAACGATCGAGTTTGAAACGAAACACCAGTGCAGGAGTTGCTTTTCGCAGTTGAAGACGTCGCTCGAGACATTTGATCAGTTAAAAAGAGAAGTTTTTCTTTCCAGAGATGAAGCCGAAACACGGATTCATATTGTCCTTCAACATACCTGCAGTGAAGAACGGATGAATGCTTTGTCCATTCTTGCAGCAGTGATGGCCAATTACACGCTTAAGCGTCATTTGCCTGTCTGGCTTGAGGAAGTTGTCCGATGCCGGTTTTTCTATGACGAACCGGGGGAAGCGGAAACGATTATCGCCATAGCCAGGGAACTTCTGGCCGGTGAGCATACAGAGATTCAGCTGGAAAAGAGCCTGCCTGCTCTTCAGCGCTCGCTTTATACCCATTTCTATACGGTGCTGAAGGAAACCGAGCAATTTTCTTATGCTTCTTTTATCCAGTTCCGTCTTCGTGAACTGAAAGACGATCTCGTTGAATGTGTCGAGTGGGCGATTGATGAATTCAAGATGGAACAGGAATACCAGATGATGGTGGATGCATGCCGCGACTATCTAAAGGAAAACCAGCCCTTGTTTGACGCTGTCCACGTGAATCTTGACGATGAACCGGCTTCTTTCTATGACGATGACGGGACACGCTTTTCAAATAACGACATTCTTGATCTCCTTGATGATGAAGTGACGTTTGACGGATCACTTCCTGTTTCAGAAAGAATCATCAGTCCCCTTGTAAGCATGGCTCCAGAGAAACTGAATCTTTACTGCAGCGGGAATGAAGATGAAGGGTATGTGATCCGGACCCTGCTTGCTATTTTCGAGGAACGGGTTACGTTTTGTCAGGAGCCATACAGAAAGCACCAGTGAATAAATAACAGATGAAGCGGGCAAATTGGCAGATAAGCCATACTTGCCCGCTTCTTTTTCTGCAGGTAAATCTTGATTTTACGTATTTGTGTGATTATAATACAAATTATAACTGATATTAATAAAGTACTGATGAGGACATGATCTGTTTTACGGCTCATTAGAGAGGGAGGTCATCGGCTGGAAGCCTCCTGAGCACAAGTGGAACACGATTACCGCCTCTGAACTTCAGCAGGGAACCGCCCGCCCGGGGGCTCAATAACTGCTGACGGCTTGCCCCGTTACAGGTACAATGAAGCCGGATATTTTCTGTCCGGAAATCAGGGTGGAACCACGGGTTACTTACATACAGCACTCGTCCCTTTTGCGGGAGGAGTGTTTTTTATATGCAGAAAAACACTTATGCAGCAAGAGACATGCTTAAAACAATAAGCTCTTTTCGTAAAGATTGTTGTTTTAACTATCTTTAATTTCGCAGCGAAAGGCCGCGACTCCTGCGGGAAAAGCAACAACGAGCAACTTCATCACGAATAGGCTGCGAGTTGCTTCGACGCATGTACCTCGGAGCTGGACTGGAAGAGGAAGAAGCAGAAAAGCTCCCGAAGAGGCTGAGGCGTTGCCCGCGGAAAGCGTCGGCCTGCAGCGCAGAAAACAACAATTTATCCGAAAACAGCCAAACAACAAAAGGAGTGATTTCAGATGGCAGAAGTAAAACAGCAAATTCAGCTGACGTTTCCAGACGGCAATGTGAGAGAGTTCGAGGCCGGTACGACAACCGAAGACGTGGCTGGTTCCATTAGCCCGGGGCTGAAGAAAAAAGCGCTTGCCGGAAAGCTGAACGGACAGCCGGTAGATTTAAAAGAACCTCTTAGTGAATCCGGGAAAATTGAAATTGTGACGCTTGACAATGAGGACGGACTCGAAATTCTGCGCCACAGTACGGCTCACCTCCTTGCCCAGGCGGTGAAACGTCTTTTTGACAATGTGAAACTTGGCGTCGGTCCTGTCATTGAAGGCGGCTTCTATTACGATATCGACATGGAGCATACTCTGACGCCGGAAGATCTTCCGAAGATTGAAAAGGAAATGAAACGCATTGCCGATGAGAATCATGCGATAGAGCGTAAGGAAGTATCCCGTGAGGAAGCCGTGCGCCGCTATGAGGAAATCGGAGATGATCTAAAGCTTGAGCTCCTTGAGGATATTCCTGAAGGGGAAAAAATCAGCATTTACGAACAAGGTGAATTTTTCGATCTTTGCAGAGGCGTGCACCTTCCGTCAACAGGGAAAATTAAGAAGTTTAAGCTCATGAACATTAATGGTGCGTACTGGCGCGGAGACAGCAAGAATAAGATGCTGCAGCGGATCTACGGTACAGCTTTTGAAAAGCAGGGACAGCTGGATGCGCATCTGAAAATGCTTGAGGAAGCAAAAGAGCGTGACCATCGGAAACTGGGACGCGAACTGGGCATTTTCACCGTCAACCAGAAAGTGGGCCAGGGGCTGCCGATCTGGCTTCCGAACGGAGCAACCATTCGCCGCACGGTCGAGCGCTACATTGTTGATCTTGAGGAACGTCTCGGCTACAGCCACGTATACACACCGGTACTTGGAAGCTCGGAGTTATATAAAACATCCGGCCACTGGGATCATTACCAGGACGACATGTTTCCTTCCATGAAGATGGACAACAACGAGGAACTCGTTCTTCGCCCGATGAACTGCCCGCATCATATGATGGTGTATAAAAACCAGAAATACAGCTACCGGAACCTGCCTGTGCGGATTGCCGAGCTTGGAATGATGCACCGCCATGAAATGAGCGGGGCGCTTGCGGGACTGCAGCGTGTTCGTGCCATGACACTGAATGACGCCCATATTTTCTGCCGTCCGGATCAGATGAAATCCGAATTTATCCGTGTTGTTGAACTGATTCAGAACGTCTATAAGGATTTCGGAATCGACAACTACTACTTCCGTCTCAGCTACAGAGATCCTGAGGACAAAGAGAAGTACGTGGATAACGATGAAATGTGGAACAAAGCCCAGGCGCTCCTTAAAGAAGCGATGGACGATATGAACGTCGAGTATGTGGAAGCAGAAGGCGAAGCAGCTTTCTACGGGCCGAAGCTTGACGTGCAGGTGAAGACAGCCCTCGGGAAGGACGAAACCCTTTCTACTGTCCAGCTTGATTTCCACCTTCCGGAGCGCTTTGATCTCACATATGTCGGAGACGACGGAAACGAGCACCGACCGGTCGTCATCCACCGTGGTGTTGTGTCCACGATGGAGCGCTTTGTGGCTTTTCTTCTCGAGGAGTACAAAGGGGCTCTTCCAACCTGGCTGTCACCTGTGCAGGTACAGCTGATCGGCGTAAGCGATGTTCACGATGAGTATGTGGAAAAAGTGGAAGATGAGCTCCGTCAGGCCGGGGCCCGTGTTCATGTGGATGCCCGTAATGAAAAGCTCGGTTATAAAATCCGTGAAGCTCAGATGCAGAAGATCCCTTTCATTCTTGTACTGGGAGACAAGGAAATCGAAGCAGAAAGTGTTAATGTCCGCCGTTATGGGGAAAAAGACACAGAAGTCGTGTCCCTGAAGGATTTCATTTCCAGGATTGAATCAGATATTAAAGAACGTAAATAATGCTCTGTCACGCCGGATTCCGCCAGGGTCCGGCGTTTTGACTGAAACCGGGAAAACCAGTCAATTATTACTTAAATAGAAAATAGTCCCCCATAAATAGACACACGTTTACAGGAACAGACTCCTAAATCAAGGGGAAAAGGCCGATTGAATACGGGTACGGTTAGGGGTACAATGTAGAAAATTCTTTAAATTCTGACACAGGAGGAAACCAGAATGGACCATTCGGGTATTTCATCAGAAACAATTGAAAACCTCGCTGCGCATCTGACGGAATGCTCTGCCGGTTTTGATCTGGAAATGGCAATCAGTCAGATGCCTGAAACGGAACATGCCTCCCTCCTTCTTACCGTCATTGACGGCGATGGAAAGGTTCTTGAAAGCAATAGCCGTTTTCATGATGTGTTCGGTATTCTGGACCAGGAAGCAGTGAAATTGTCCACAGCGGAACTGCTCTCTGCCCTCTCATCAAATGGAACCGCTACAGGTACGGTGCATCGTGATGAATGGACCCTCCCGCTGAATGAAGGTGAAGACAACGTAAAAATGTCCGTGGCAGCAACACCATTACATAAAGAAGAAGGGCCGGTTTTAGTTGCAGCTGTGCCTCAATGCGACCCCGGAGTGGATCTTCAGGCAGTTATAGAGAATCTTCACACCTTTGTGATGAGAATTGCCGCAGACTCCGAAAAGGGAATCACCGTGACTTATCTGGAAGGAAAACTTGCAGGAAAAGTAGGACTCACACGGGTCACTGAGCCAGGCGTCCCTCTGTTTGACCTTATGCCGTGTGAAGACGAGCAGACGGTCAGGCATTATTATGAGCAGGCATTTGCCGGTGAGAAACAGGAATTTACGTTTAGAATTTCCCGCTTTACCCTTGCTGCTTACGTAACTTTGTTAAATGGTGAATCAGGCCGCAAAGAGGCAGTTGTATCTGTTCAGGATATTACCTCCCTTAAACAGTCTGAAAATGCAGTGGAGAGCATGGCTTTTCAGGATCCGCTGACAGGGCTTCCAAACAGAAGACTCCTTGCGAAAGAGCTGGCTGATCTGACAGAAAATCCAAACTCCCTCCATTCTGAAACAGGCCTGATCAGTATTGATATTGATCATTTCAAAAACATCAATGATTCAATCGGCCACACAGCAGGTGACCGTTTTATTATGATGACAGCGGAACGGCTCAGCAGACTCGTGAACACCCACAGTCTAAGCCGGATGAAGCTGTACCACTTGGGCGGTGATGAATTTGTCATACTTGCGTCCGGTGTTGAGACATATGCCTTTGAGACTCTTCTTGAGAGGATCGACCTCCTTTTTGACGAACCCTTTCTTTATAGGGAAGGGGAGTTCCATCTGCGTGCCAGTATGGGAGCCTGTCTGATTTCTTCGTCCACAGAGCCGGACGAACTTCACAAACATGCGGATATGGCTTTGAATCAGTCCAAAAAAGCAGGCGGCAATCGCTACACGTTCTTCACAGGAAAGATGCAGGATGAATTTCTATACAGTGTCCGGCTTGAGAATGGCCTGCGCCAGGCTGTAAAAGACGGGGGAAAGGAATTTATCCTCTATTATCAGCCGGTTATCGATGCAGATGGTGAAAAAATTACCGGATGCGAGGCGCTGATCAGATGGAACCACCCTGAAATTGGACTTGTACCTCCGAATGATTTTATAAAAATTGCCGAGGAGAGCGGACTGATCATTCCAATTGGGGAGTGGGTGATCCGGCAGGTATGTGTGCAGATTAAGGAATGGGATGCAGCTGGTCTGGATCCGGTTACCGTATCGATCAACATCTCAAGCGAACAGTTCCAGGATGCTTCTTTTGTCGGAGATTTTATCTCAATTCTCAGGGAGGAAGACGTACCCTTCAACCGGATTCAGCTTGAGATGACCGAAAATGGTCTGATGGAGGATACGAAAGAAACCCTTCAGACACTTGCCGAACTGAAACGGAACGGGATTGCGATTGCCATTGATGATTTCGGCACAGGGTATTCTTCTCTCAGCTACTTGAAGCAGTTTGAGGTTCAGACGCTGAAGATCGACCAGTCATTTACGAAGGAGTTAACAGATAACCAGGGGGACAAGGCTATTGTGACAGCAACAATCCAGCTGGCGAAAAGCCTGGGGCTGAACGTGGTAGCTGAAGGTGTAGAAACAAAGGAAGTTTCCCTTTACTTAAAGAATCTCGGCTGTCCCCACCTGCAAGGGTTTTATTACAGCAAGCCTCTTACGCCGGTTCTATTCGAAAAGTTCATTACCCGGCCGGCAGCCCAGTAGCCCTTGAACTTTTGTCAGGCACTTGCAATTTTCCGTAAGCTGGGGTACACTGTTTAACGATTCAGCAAAACCTTTCAAGGGCTTTTGTTGACATTCAGAATTAACTTGTGCTATTCTTTTTAAGTGAACAAAATAAGGAAACAAAGCAAGCAGAAGCGCCCGCTTCTCACCTGATTGACGCTATAGGCAGTTGACAGGTTTTGACGTATTCTAACGATGTACTTCAGAAGTGTGGGCGTATTATGCGCTCATGCTTTTTTTGTGCAGTTTATAGACGACTGCCGACAAAGGGGCGGAACGTTCCGCCCCTGAAGCAGGACTTGCTTTGATCCGGATTTATCTTTTGGAGGTGGCTCAATATTAGTAAGGATATGTTTGTTAACGATTCGATTCGTGCACGTGAAGTCCGTCTCGTCGGAGCAAACGGCGACCAGATTGGTGTAAAGTCAAAGCGTGAAGCGTTGGAAATGGCCCAAAACGCCAACCTTGACCTTGTACTTGTCGCACCGAATGCAAAACCGCCGGTATGCCGGATTATGGATTACGGAAAATTCCGTTACGAGCAGCAGAAAAAAGAAAAAGAAGCTCGTAAAAACCAGAAAATCATTAACACAAAAGAAGTTCGTCTCAGCCCGAATATCGAGGAGCACGACTTCAACACGAAGCTGAAAAATGCTCGTAAATTCCTCAGCAAGGGTGATAAGGTAAAAGCAGCGATCCGTTTCCGCGGACGTGCGATTACACACTCCGAGCTCGGTAAAGTTGTACTTGAGCGTCTTGCTAAAGAATGTGAGGACATCTCTTCCATTGAATCAAAACCGAAGATGGAAGGGCGCAGTATGTTTCTCATTCTTGCACCAAACAACGAAAAGTAATTCTGTTTATAGAAAAAACGCCGGGCATGATGACCACGGTGTTAGAGAGACAACAATTTGACCATTTCTTTTCACCAGACACAGACAACAACCTTTTATCTTTTAACAACAGGGAGGACTTGCAAATGCCTAAAATGAAAACACACAGAGGCGCAGCAAAACGTTTCAAGAGAACGGGAACTGGCAAGCTCAAGCGTTCCCAGGGCTACACAAGCCACTTGGCACAAAACAAATCCACAAAGCAGAAGCGTCATCTTCGCAAAGCTTCCATGGTACACAAGAGCGACCAGAAGCGTATCGACGCTATGCTTCCATAGGTGTAAACCTGAACAGGCAGGATGAACCTGCCGTTAAGAACTGCGCGTTCTAATAGAAATCAACTACACGAAATATTTTCTGAGGAGGGATTACGATGGCTCGAGTAAAAGGCGGTTATGTAGCACGTCGTCGTCGTAACAAAGTATTAAAGCTTGCAAAAGGGTATCATGGTTCCAAGCACCGTTTGTTTAAATCTGCACAGGGACAGGTAATGAAGTCCCTTCAGTATGCATACCGTGACCGTAAACAGAAAAAGCGTGACTTCCGCAAACTGTGGATCACACGTATCAACGCTGCGGCACGCGTAAACGGTCTTTCCTACAACCGTTTCATGCACGGTCTTAAGCAGGCGGGAATCGAAATGAACCGTAAGATGCTTGCGGATATCGCGATTAACGATGAGCAGGGCTTTGCAGCACTTGCTGAAAAAGCAAAAGCAAACCTTAAGTAATAAATAAACAGATAGTAAATTGAACAGGAGCGGCAGCACCTGTTTCACTTAAAACAAGAAAGTCACTCTCATACGGGAGTGACTTTCTTTGTTAGCGGGAATAAGATAGCTAAGACACACGGAAGGCGGTTCCACAATGGAGCAGGCAGTTATACAGCTGTTACTCGTTTATTATGTGATTGTTAACACAGCCGGCTTTTTTATCATGTGGTATGATAAGCAAAAAGCACGGAAAGCCAAAAGGCGGACTTCGGAACAGGCGCTTTTTACATGGGCTAGCTTTGGTGGAGCTGCAGGTATGCTGATCTCTTCAAGACTGTTCCGTCATAAAACACAGAAAGCTGCTTTTAAAATCGGACTGCCGCTTTTTATTCTGATGCACGCAGCCCTGAGCGTTATACTTGTCTGGGCCGGCGGAGTTCTCGGACCGTAAAAAGCCGTTCCGATCAGAGTGATTTACAAAGAAATTTCCCGTTCCACATAGATTGTCTGAAGCACTCATAGAAATAGGGTAAGCGCGAGAGGAGGAGAAACAACACCATGAATGATTTCATCGAAGGCATCCCGGCACTAATAGAACGAGCAGGATGGCTGGCCCCTCTGATTTTTATTCTCCTTCATCTGATTCGACCGTTTTTATTTATTCCTGTTATTGTTCTCTGCGTTGCCGGCGGTTACTTTTTCGGATTCTTCTATGGCAGCCTGTATTCTCTGGTCGGACTAACCCTCATGAGCTTCTCTTTTTACAAAGTGGTCGATTATTTTCCATCACTGCGGAACAGGATGTCGAACATGAAACAGAAGGTGTTTAAAAATCGTCAAATGACCCTCGGTCAGGTGATGATCCTGAGAATGCTTCCGTTTATGCACTTTCACCTTTTATCCTGGTATCTGATGGAAATGACGGATTCATTTAAGGAATATATGAAGTATTCTTTTGGCGGTTTGATTTTACCGTCATTATTATTTACTTCTTTTGGCCAGGCGATTGGGGAACTGTCTCTTTACGGATCGCTGATCATCCTCACAGCCCTCGGTGTTGTCTTTTATCTTCTCGGACAGAACGGGCCTGTGACGTATAAATGGGAAAAGTTTTTCACCTCCCGTTCCATGTCGGATTAAATTTTAGAGTGGCTGAAGGATTTTTCTTTCAGGCACTCTTTTTTTCATTCCTGTATGTTAACTGTATAATGATTGTAGAAGTGCGGCCGCTGGTAAGCCAGCCCGCATATATCTCCTGAACGGACCGGAATGGTTCCGGTATGGAAAAGGAGTGGAGAGATGTCTCATAATTGGAAGCTTTTTATCGCCTCACTTGGTATCCTCTCATTTACTGCCTGTGCGGCAGCCGAAGGAGAAGACCGCGGCGCAGTAATCGAACAGGAATGGCCGGATATTACAGAACAGGCTGAAGGAACAGAAGTCCGTCTGTACATGTGGGGCGGAGACGAGGCGATAAATAACTATATTGACAACTGGGTTACCCCGCGGGCGGAGGAAAAATACGGCTTGGAACTTTCAAGGGTGCCAATGGATGCACCGGAAGTTCTTCAGCGGCTGCAGACACAGAGACAGGCAGGACAGTCTGATGGCTCTGCCGATGTGATCTGGATTAACGGGGAAAATTTCAGAAATGCAAAAGAGCGTGATCTGCTTGCCGGGCCGTTTACCCACAGACTTCCGAACATGGAAAACTATATTGATGAAGACAGTCTTGACTACCAGGTGGACTTCGGCACACCGGTGGAAGGCTTTGAAGCGCCGTGGGGGAAGGTGCAGTTTGTATTTAAGTATGATCGTAATTACATAGACTCACCGCCATCGACCTTAGAGGAGCTTGCTGAATGGATTGAGGAGAACCCAGGCAGGTTTACCTATCCGGAAGCCACTGATTTTACAGGTAATGCCTTCCTGCGCCATCTCCTATATGCAGGCTATAACGAGCCTGAAGAGCTCTTGCATTCAGAACCTGGAGATGAAGCAGCGGAAAGTGCAGCAGGTGAGATGACCGATTACCTGAACCGGATTAAGCCATCGCTCTGGCGGGAGGGCCAGACCTATCCGGCAAGCCTTACGGACCTTGACCGTCTTTATCAGCGCGGAGAAGTCTGGATGACGATGGGCTATAACGAAGCGAGGGTTACTAATAAAATTGAAGATGGAACGTTTCCTGAAAGTACAGATACGTTTGTTCTGGACAGCGGATCACTCGGAAACGCACACTTTTTAGCAATTCCGTACAATGCTCCGAATACTGCGGGGGCGATGGTTCTGATCAACGATCTGCTGTCACCTGAAGCTCAGCTTGAAAAAATGAACCCGGACGGCTGGGGTGAAAATACGGTTCTGGATCTCTCGAAGCTGAGCGATGATGAACGGCAGGCGTTTGAAAATACCGACCGTGGAGATGCGGTGCTGGATGCCGGTATTCTTGATGATGCCTACCTTCCTGAACCTGACGCAGGGTTTGTACCATGGCTGGAGGAGATATGGTTTGAGCAAGTGGTTACGCCTTAAAAGCCGTCGCTTGATTGTCCTAATACCGGCTTTGTTTATCGCTTTGCTTACCTTTTTTGCCATTCTGCAGGGGCTGATACTCAGCTTCCGGGACAGCTGGAATGAAAGATGGACACTGGAGGGGTATACAGCGGTGTTCAGCCATCCGTTTTTCTGGGACTCTCTCTTGTTCAGTTTTTATGTCACGACAGTGTCAACGATTCTGTCTCTTATCGTCGGAACGGCGCTGGCAAGGATTCTTTACGTGTATCTGAAAAGGCAGAACTGGAAGTGGCTTGCGTGGCTGCCGATGCTGTTTCCTCACTTTGTAGCCGCGTATTTAGTTGTTCTCTTTTTTTCACAGAGCGGATGGATGGCGTCTCTGTTTTATCAGTCAGGCATGCTTGACGCCCCTGGCCAGTTTCCAGTCCTCACGAATGATCAGCGGGGAGTGGGGCTGATCCTGACTTATGTATGGAAGGAAGTACCTTTTGTCATGCTCATGATGCTGCCGGTTTTTTATGAGATGAATCATCGTCTCAAAGATGCGGTAACCACACTTGGAGGCGGCCGTGTCAGAAGGTTTATCGATCTGGAGTGGCAATATCTGAAGCCGGCTCTTTTGGAAACATCGGTTATTATCTATGCGTTTATCATTGGAGCTTTTGAAGTGCCTTATCTGATCGGGGCAACGTACCCTAAAATGCTGCCGGTTCTGTCCTATGAATGGTTTTACGGGGGAGACTGGGGGATGCGTCCGGCTGCTTATGGCATGATCACGCTTGTGAGTCTTTGTATTGTGACACTTTACTATATCGTAAGCCGAACCATTCGCAGACAGCGCAAGCGGATGCAGGAAGGGGGCGGCACAGGATGAAAACAGTTAAAAACATCCTCAGACCTGCAGGGGCGGTCCTTTTTCTCCTGATTTTTGCTGGCCCGATCCTCCTGCTTTTTCTTCAAAGTGTGTCTTCTCCCTGGCGTTTCGGTACACTTTTCCCAGGTGACGTTAATTTCTCCGGCTGGGGCCATGTCCTTTCCGATCCTGTCCTTCAAAATGCTTTGTGGGTAACCGTTTCTATAGGTGTGGCGGTCACATTCATTAATCTTCTCATTGCCATCCCGGCTGCAAGAGTGCTTGCTTCTTCGGAATTCAGGGGGAAATCTATGGTTGACATCATCCTGTTCATGCCGATTCTTGTACCGGTTATTGCGGTGGCGATGGGGCTGCACCTGGCTTTAATCCGACTTGGTCTGGATGACTCCTGGACGGGAGTGGTCCTCGTTCACCTGATCCCGACGGTTCCATATTCGATCCGTATTTTCAGAGCCGGTTTTGAGCGTCTGGGAAAGATGTGGGTAGAACAGGGGCGGACGCTTGGATCGGGAACGTGGCAGACGTTTCGGCTTATTGAACTGCCGCAGCTTGCATCCAGTCTACGGGCCGCTGTTTTTCTAACACTGGTTATTTCTCTGAGTCAGTATGTTCTGACGGTCATTATCGGGGGCGGCAGAGTCGTAACACTCCCGATGCTTTACTATCCTTACGTATCCGGCGGCAGTGATACAATTCTGGCGGCCTTCTCCATTTTGTTTGCTGTTGTGCCCCTCACAGGAGTGCTTGTGATGGAAGCGGTGATGAGACTGCTGGTGCCTTACCGCTTTTACCGTAACTAATTTTAGGAGAGTTGCCTGTGCCATTCCTCGATATTAAACGATTAACAAAATATTATCATGAAGAAGCTGTCTTTCGGGATGTAAGCATGAGATTGGAAAAAGGAGACATCCTTAGTTTAGTAGGTCCTTCAGGTACCGGGAAAAGTACATTTCTTCGCTGCCTTGCAGGTCTTGAGCAGGGAACATCCGGGCAGATCATCATAGAGGGCAGGGATATGACCAATGTAAAAGCCGAGAAAAGACCGGTGGTGCTCATGTTTCAGCAGCCGCTGCTTTTCCCCCACATGACGGTTCTGGAAAATGTGACATACGGACTCAGGATCAGGGGAATAAGAAAAAAGGCATTGCACGAGAAGGGCAGGAGAATGCTCGGAAAAGTATCACTTTCTGACTACGCAGATCGCTACCCTTCTGAGTGCTCCGGGGGGCAGCAGCAGCGTATTGCTCTTGCGCGGGCCCTGATTATAAAGCCGGAACTGCTTCTTCTTGATGAACCATTTTCCAGCCTGGACGAACAGCTCCGGCGGTCGCTTCGCTCCTGGGTCAGAGAGCTGCTGAAAGAAGAGAACATGACCTCGATATTTGTAACTCATGACCGTGAGGAAGCGGTTTTCATAGGGGACAGACTCGCCATTATGGATGGGGGGAGCCTGGTTCAGATCGGGAAAACGAATGAGGTTACGAACGCTCCGGTTTCCTCCCGCGTTAGCACACTGGCAGGAGACGGACTGAATCTCGGTTACGGGTTCGTACCGGCAGAAGACATACAGATGGTGACAGCCGGGAATGACCCGGGGGCAGAGTTTGCCCAGATTGACGGAGTGATTGAGCGAGTATGGCATATGCACGGTGTAAGATTCGCAGAGGTAAGAACCCGAAGGCATTCTGTAAACATTCACAGTCCCAGTGAAGTCTCTGAAGGAGAACAGGTGAACCTGGTCTGGAAAAAAGGTGCCTGCCGGCCATTCAAACTGGAAAAGGACGATAACGATGCTTGATACTCATGCAAGAAAATATGTGCAGCCTCTGATCGGACAAGCGGCCGATCTCCTGCTGAAGTGGAAGCTCACGGCAAATCAGGTAACGGTGATGTCTTTTCTGATCGGCATCACCTCGGGGCTCTGGATTTATTTAGAGCTCCCCTGGCTTGCTGTATCAGTGCTTTGGTTATCCGGTTTTCTCGACGCGGTCGATGGGGCGATGGCAAGAAAAACAAAATCAACAGCATTTGGGACCGTGATGGATGTTACCTTTGACCGTCTCGTGGAAAGCAGTGTTATACTCGGTCTTGCCTTTTTGTACCCGGACGTTATGTGGGCGCTGCTGCTTCTCAGTGTGTCGATCATTTTTTCCATGACGGTGTTTTTAACAGTCGGTGCTGTTTCCGAACAGAAAGGAATGAAGTCCTTTTACTATCAGGCAGGGCTTGCCGAGAGGACGGAAGGTTTTATTCTTTTTACTGTGATGATTCTTTTTCCTTCCATTCTCCTGTACAGTACGCTGGTGTTTCTGTTCGTGGAGGTATTTACAGGGATGCAGCGCATGATGGAAGCGAGAAGAATTCTTGGCCGTGCTGACCGGGGAGAGGGATGACGATATGAAGAGGCTCGTTTTAATCGGAGGAGGCCACGCCAATCTCGGTGTAATCCGGAGGCTGGGTAGGGAACGCCCGGAACAAGTCAGGTGCATTCTCATTTCGGCAGACGATTTTCAGTATTATTCAGGGATGTTTTCCGGTTATTCAGAAGGGCTTTATAACAAAGAGGAGCTCCGGATTGACCTGGCTGACTTCTGCAGGCGAAACGGTGCTGACTTTATCTGTGCGAAAGCAGAGTTCATTGACCGCCATGCGCGGCAGGTTATGACCACCAGCGGGCCGGCAGCCTATGATTTTGTGAGCATCAATACAGGTTCCCTCGTCAAAACGGAAGTACCTGGAGCGAGCAGGTATTCCCTGAGCGTAAAGCCCAGCTATATATTTCCGGACGCGGTACAGAGACTTCGGGAAGCGGCGAATCCGGTTATTGCAGGAGGCGGAGCTGCCGGGGTGGAGCTCGCTTTTTCACTTGCCGCTTGGCGTAAGAGCCATGGATATTACGGTCAGGGTGTGACGCTGCTTACGAAAGGAACTGTCCTTGGCGGCCACAAAAGCGGTGCCCGTAAAGTTCGTGACCTGATGAAAAAAAAACAGATCCGGCTTCTTGAGCATACTGGTGCAGAGGAAGTGGCCGATGGATCAGTTGTAACGGGAAGCGGGGCAGTCTCCTATAGTGAGCTGCTCTGGCTGACGGGACCGAAAGCAGGAGACTTTGCAGTGAACAGTGCACTTACATCAGACAGACAAGGGTTCCTGCTCGTTACCGACACGCTTCAGGCAGTTAACGATCCGGATGTTTTCGGAGCAGGAGACTGCGCGACCATGATGTCGTACCCGGAGCTTCCGAAGAATGGTGTGTATGCTGTCCGGCAGGCCGGAATTCTTTATGACAATATTCTGGCCCGTGCAAAGGGGAAGACTCTCTCCCGGTTCCGTCCGCAGAAGCGGTATCTGGCCATTTTGTCTACCGGAGGAAAAACAGGTCTTTGCCTGTACGGAAAAGCAGCTCTTCAAGGAAAATGGGCTTGGAAACTGAAAAGCCGGATTGACCGCAAATTTATGAAAACCATGCGCTGCTGAGAGGAGCGGTTCCCAGTTTGTCTAAAAAGAAAATCATCCTTTATTCCTGCCTGGCTGGAGTCATTGCCTTTCTCTTCTATATAAACCGAAACGCAGTGCAGGTGAGTACGGATGATATCCGTACGTGGATCCTGTCATTCGGCTGGTTCAGCCCGGTAGTTTACATTCTTCTATACACAGTTCGTCCGCTCGTTCTATTTCCGGCCTCCGTGCTTTCCATTGCAGGAGGGCTTGCTTTCGGTCCTTTCTATGGAACTGTTTATACTCTGATCGGTGCGACTGGAAGCGCAGCCTCCGCTTTTATTACAGCCAGGGTTCTTGGAAAGAATATTGCGGGCAAAGAGTGGAAGGGACGGTACAGTCAAATTCAAAAGCAGCTGGAAGAAAGAGGTTTCTTTTACGTGCTCCTTTTGCGTATCATTCCGGTCTTTAACTTTGACCTGATCAGTTATGCTTCCGGGATCTCCAAAGTCCGGTTTTCCCCTTTTGTTACAGCGACAGCCATAGGAATGGTCCCGGGCGTTTTTGCTTATACCTATCTTGGCTCGAGTCTTGTGGACGGAGGCACGGGGACCTGGGTTTTTGCGGGCAGTCTGTTTCTGATTGTCATCCTCGTTCCGGTATTTTTCAGGGGGAAAGTGAAGCGGATGCTTGGGATGGGGAAGAAGGACACTACAAAGAGGGAGGAGGAAAATGATGAAAAAATATGATCTGATTGTCATAGGCGGAGGTTCAGGGGGGCTGACGGCAGCCATCGGTTCTGCCCAGTTCGGCGCCAGAGTTGCACTTATTGAGAAAGATGACGAACCGGGAGGAGACTGTCTTCACTACGGATGCGTCCCTTCGAAAACCTATATTAAAGCGGCAAAGGAAATTTATCATGCCCGCCTGGCAGCCGGGACATACGGCTTCTCCCTTGGAGGAAAGACAGATTTTTCTGTTGTTAAGAAGCGGGTGAAGGAAGCGATCTCAGAAATCCAGCCCCACGACAGCCGGGAGCGTCTGAGATCCCTCGGCATTGATGAGTACAAAGGTTTTGCTTCGTTCAGGTCAAAGCATGAAGTCTCCATTGACGGGAGTGAGACCATTTACGGGAAACGAATTGTGATTGCCACCGGTTCAAGGCCGGCGATTCCTCCAATTGAGGGGATTGAGCATATTCCCTACTATACAAATGAAACGATTTTTGACATTGAGGAAGTGCCAGACAGTCTGGTCGTAATCGGGGCGGGACCGGTGGGAATTGAACTCGCCCAGGCCATGTCAAGGCTCGGGGCGGATGTGACAGTGGTGGATCACTCCCCGGACCTGATGGCTCAGGAAGAATGGGAAATACGGGAACGGGCGAGAGAGAAGTTAACTGAAGAGATCCGTTTTATTTTCTCAGCCCGTATTGTGGAAGTGAAAAAAGACGGTGGCACACTTTATTTGATGGCGGAAGACGAGGATCACGGGACATCCGTGCTTGAATGCGATGCCCTATTGATCGCTGCTGGAAGAAAGCCGAACGTGGAAAATTTAAACCTTGAACATGCTGAGGTGAAGGTGGAAGACGGCAGGATTGAGGTGAACGGTAAAATGCAGACAAGCATGAAAAACATTTTTGCCTGCGGGGACGTGACCGGGGACTATCCATTTACCCATGCAGCCGGTATGGAGGGCAAAAGTATCGTGGCAAATGCCATCTTCGGCCTGCGCCGCCATACGGATTACACTCATTTTGCATACGTTATTTATACTGACCCCGAAGTATTTCATCTCGGTCTGACTGAAAAGCAGGCAAGAGATCAGTATCAGGACGAAATTCATGTCTATAAGGTAAAAGGCGAAGATGTGGACCGCTTCGTTGCGGAGAGAGACAAGGATGCGTTTATGAAAATCATTACGGATAAAAAGGGCGTGATTGTTGGCGCCCATGCGATCGGAACTTCGGCAGGTGACTGGATGCAGCAGGTGATTTTCGCCAAGCAGCACGGGCATAAGCTTAAGGATATCTCTAGTGTGGTTCATCCGTATCCAGCCCGTGCAGAAATTGTTTCAAAAGCAGCAGACGAATATTGGCGCAGGCGCCTTTTTACCGGCACCATCCCCAAAATCACCAGAAAATACATTAAGTGGTTCAGATAGGGGTTGACCCGCAAGGTAAGCTTTACCACCTTGCGGGTCAACCCCTGACGCATCGAGCGGAGCCGCTTCCCGGTCTTGGCAGTGTGACCGGTGAAATTCCGGTCACACCGAAGCGTGCGGAGCCGATGCAAAAATAAAAGAAAGCCGAGGCAAGGTAAGCTTTACCACCTTGCGGGTCAACCCCTGACGCATCGAGCGGAGCCGCTTCCCGGTCTTGGCAGTGTGACCGGTGAAATTCCGGTCACACCGAAGCGTGCGGAGCCGATGCAAAAATAAAAGAAAGCCTAGGCAAGGTAAGCTTTACCACCTTGCGGGTCAACCCCTGACGCATCGAGCGGAGCCGCTTCCCGGTCTTGGCAGTGTGACCGGTGAAATTCCGGTCACACCGAAGCGTGCGGAGCCGATGCAAAAATAAAAGAAAGCCTAGGCAAGGTAAGCTTTACCACCTTGCGGGTCAACCCCTGACGCATCGAGCGAAGCCGCTTCCCGGTCTTGGCAGTGTGACCGGTGAAATTCCGGTCACACCGAAGCGTGCGGAGCCGATGCAATAATAAAAGAAAGCCGAGGCAAGGTAAGCTTTACCACCTTGCGGGTCAACACTCAAAAGCAAACCCGCTAGGGAACCTCACTCTCCCTGCGGGATTCATAATCAATTCATTTTCTTAAGCAGTTCCTTTACGGGACTATGCCATTCAATTTTTGCATGGGGGTACCGGATCGAAATTTCCTTTTCGATAAAAAGAAAGTCAGTCTTACTCAGACCTTTAAGCTTGTCTTTTTCATCAGTCCAGACGGAAACGGAAGTCACCTCAAACGAATCATCGATTGTTCCAAGGTACTTTTCTCCTTCAAACATCACATAGCGGTATGTCAGCAGGAAGTTCCGGCGTACGTTTTCCTGATCGTCAAGAAAGTGAAACCCGCCCCGGCTGTGGGCCATTTCAAGCTTCCGCCGAGGATCAAGAATGTACTTTATAACACTGAAGACAAGTATACCAACAGCGATCAGGAGCAGGATACGAAATAAAATCACAGTCAACATCAGCGTTCTCTCCCTCTATTTAAAACGTAAATTCTACTTGCAGACCGATCCCTGACCGGGGGCTGCCAGGACGCTTTTGTATTGTTTACGAGCCGGTGCCGGAAAAGTTTCAAAATAAATGTGATTTAGGTTAATTACTGAAAAAGGAGTATCTATAATATGAACTTTACCCGATTATTTGAAATGCAAAAAGCTCTTGATGCCCATATTGAACATTCAAGAGGGTTAAAATCGGAAAACCTTCTCGAAAGAAAAATTCTCGCTTTTCACGTGGAAGCAGGGGAGTTGGCAAATGAGACCCGCTGCTTTAAGTTCTGGAGCAGTAAAGCCCCATCCTCGCGGTCCGTCATTCTGGAGGAGTATGTGGACGGAATCCATTTCCTCCTTTCCATAGGAATCGAACTTGGCTTTGACGACGAAGCCGCTTACGCGTTTCCTGAACCAGCTGAAGAAAAAGGGGAGGACCTGGTAAAACGCTTCATCACAGTCACTGAAGCACTGGAAGAGGTGCGAAGGCACAAGTCAAAGAATGCCTATAAACAACTGTTTGAAAGCTGTACTGCCCTCGGAAGCGCACTCGGTTTTTCAGGTAATGATGTGGAACAGGCGTATCTTGAAAAAAATGAAGTGAATTACGAGCGCCAGCGGAAAGGCTACTAAAGCCCTGAAGATTGTCCCATACAGGAAAACGCGTTATACTTGTTGTTGGAAAGATACATAATTTTTCAACAATAAACAGGAGGTACATACGATGGATCAGACATTACAAATGCTCAAAGAGCTTACAGACGCCAATGGCATTCCGGGAAACGAGCGTGAAGCCAGAGAAGTTATGAAGAAACATATTGCTCCTTTCGCCGACGAGGTGGAAACAGACGGGCTGGGGAGCCTGATTGCCAAAAAGACAGGGACGGTTTCTGACGGTCCTAAAGTCATGGTAGCCGGCCACCTGGATGAAATCGGCTTTATGGTTACAAATATTGATGATAACGGATTTCTGAAATTCCAGACTGTAGGCGGATGGTGGGAACAGGTGATGCTTGCCCAGCGCGTCACTGTGATGACCAAAGAAGGGAACGTTCCGGGTGTCATCGGTTCAAAGCCGCCGCACATCCTGCCTCCGGAAGTTCGGAAAAAGAGTGTGGACAAAAAAGATATGTACATCGATATCGGTGCATCCAGCCGTGAAGAAGCAGAGGAGTTCGGCGTTCGCCCGGGAGACTCCGTTGTGCCGGTATGCGAGTTTACCGTGTTAAAAAACGAAAAGCTTCTCATGGCAAAAGCATGGGATAACCGTATTGGCTGTGCCATTGCAATTGATGTACTCCGCCGTCTGAAAGACGAAGATCACCCGAACACGGTTTACGGTGTTGGGACGGTTCAGGAGGAAGTCGGCCTGCGCGGTGCCCGGACATCCGCCCACCACATTCAGCCGGATATCGGCTTTGGTGTCGACGTTGGTATTGCCGGTGATACGCCTGGTGTATCCGACAAAGATGCTCTTGCAAAAATGGGGAAAGGCCCGCAGATCATTATGTATGATGCATCCATGGTGAGTCATAAAGGACTGCGCGACTTTGTCACCGGTACAGCAGATGAAAAAGAAATCCCGTACCAATTTGATTATGTACCAGGCGGTGGAACTGATTCCGGTGCGATCCACCTGACGGCTAACGGTGTACCTGCCCTTTCCATTACCATTGCGACCCGCTATATCCATACACATGCAGGTATCCTTCACCGCGATGACTACGAAAATGCAGTGAAGCTGATTGTGGAAGTCATCAAAAAGCTTGACCGCAACACAGTAAACAAAATTACGTTTGAATAAAAATCATTTATTTCCTGATTATTCCTATTCCCACTAAACGGAATGAAACGAAACCGGTTTGCTTTCTGATACGTCATTGAGCGAAATTATTTTCCATGAGCGTCTGAATCAAATAAAATGTTACTTTTCGTAAAACTGATTTTGAAGCGTAGGGCGGCGACTCCAGCGGGAAAAGCAATGACTGAAGACCCCACAGGGCGGTTTTCCCGAGGAGGCTGAGGCATTGCCCGCGGAAAGCGTCCGCCTGGAACGAAACAAACCAACAGTCTTTCCAAAAAGCTCGTTCTGCAAATAACGTTGAAAAATAATCATGAAATAAACAAAACAAAAGGCCGGATGCTTCGCGCACCGGCCTTTTGTCTACTTTTGAAGTCCCTGTGAAATCTGCTGGACTACCTGCTGTTTTTCCTGCTCGCTGGCGTTCTGCCAGTAAACTTCGAACATCACACCAAGGCCCGGAAGCATTTTTTCCTCGTTACTCTGAATGGCATCCTGAATAGTAGCTTCTACTTTCTGCTCATCACTGCCCTGGATATTGTCCATAATTGCACCGCGCAGATTAAAACTCATCAAGATCATCCTTTCTTCAGGTTAATCACGAAACCGCCGTCGCATTTTGGATGGAGTCTCATTTGTAGTATGATAAGTTCAGCAGAAATTTATGTATAATTGAGCATGCCCGGCAGAGTGGCCGGTAAAGGAGAAGATCATGGAACGAATTGAATCACCTAAAAACGGCAAAGTAAAAGCGTGGAAAAAACTGCATACAAAGAGGGGGCGTGAAAAAAGCGGCCTCTTTTTCATCGAAGGCAGGCATCTGATTGAAGAAGCACTCAAAGCAAATGTGCCTTTTAAGGAACTCATTATCCGTGAAGATGAAGAGATGCCGAAAGAGTGGAAGGCGGCAGATGTAAAACCGGTGGAAGTCACCTCGCGCGTCATGAAAGAGATCTGCGATACAGAAACGCCTCAGGGATTTGCTGCCATATGTGAACTGCCGGAGAACCGGAATATACCGCTGGAAAAAGGACAATTCCTCCTGCTTGACCGCATCCAGGATCCCGGTAACCTCGGTACGATCATCAGAACTGCCCACGCTGCTGGCATTTCCGGGCTGATTTTATCAGAAGGAACGGCTGATCCCTATAACAGCAAGGTACTGCGCTCCACTCAGGGGTCGGTTTTTCACATGCCGGTACAGAAGATGGATCTTGCTGAAGCCGTTACCCTCTGTCAGGAGAATAAGGTGCCTGTGTTTGGGACTTCCCTGCAGGGGAGCACATACTCGGCAATCGAACCTCAGCAGGATTTTGCCCTGATCCTCGGAAACGAAGGTCAGGGAATTGAGGAAGACCTTCTCAGTCAGACAGACCAGAATGTGTATATCCCCCTTTACGGTGATGCTGAGTCCCTAAACGTGAGTGTGGCATGCGGGATTCTTGTTTATCATCTCAAGCAGGTATAAACACGCATGGCGCGGGCGATGATGGAGATAAAAGTCCTGTTTGCACCGCGCCTGAAAACAGGATATAATAAAGCGTACATTTGAAACAGTATAAAAAGCAATGACGAAGAGCAGTAAGCTGAGCGTCAGCATGCAGGGAGAAAATGCCTTAGACTGAAAGCATTTTTATGCGTGACACAGCTGAATTCACTTCCGAGCCGGCACCGGAACGCAGACACGGTTTCTGCTAAGGCTGCCCGGACTTTTGTCCGTTACAATGCATGAGTGAGCACGCGTTTTTACGCGGCTAATCAGGGTGGTACCGCGAGTCTTCGTCCCTATTTTCAGGGAGAAGGCTCTTTTTTATGCCTTTTTCCCTGCACCGGGCAAAGGCAGACAAATGTAAAACCAGCTGTATGTTAAGCCGGAATGCCTGGAGGTTTTCACAAGAAAGCAGCCGGCATGACAGTTATTAAAAGGAGGAATACAGATGATTGACCGTTTAGAAGAACTGCAGGCAGAAGCGCTGGAAAAAGTCAGTCAGGCAGAGGAACTGAAAGACCTGAAGGATGTCCGGGTTGCCTATCTCGGAAAGAAAGGACCAATCACAGAAGTTCTTAAGGGCATGGGAAAGCTGTCCAATGAAGAACGTCCCAAAGTGGGGCAGAAGG
Organism: Alteribacter lacisalsi; assembly: GCF_003226345.1. GTDB lineage: Bacteria > Bacillota > Bacilli > Bacillales > Salisediminibacteriaceae > Alteribacter > Alteribacter lacisalsi. Next base: position 282,179 of record NZ_PDOF01000001.1, read on the forward strand.
CAAATGAGGTTCGAGACGCCATAAAAGATGCTATTGAAGTGAAGGAAGCCCGCCTTGAAAAAGAGGCTCTCGATCAGAAGCTTAAGGAAGAAAGCATTGATGTCACGCTTCCCGGCCGTTCTGTCCGCCGTGGCAACCGTCACCCGCTTACGAGCGTAACGGAAACGCTTGAGGATATTTTCATTGGCATGGGCTTCTCTATTGCTGAAGGACCTGAAGTGGAAACCGATTACTACAACTTTGAATCCCTGAATCTCCCTAAGGATCATCCGGCACGTGATATGCAGGATACCTTCTTTATTACACCTGATCTGCTGCTGCGCACTCAGACATCCCCGGTTCAGACCCGGACGATGGAAAAGCATGAAGGCCAGGGGCCGGTCAAAATCATCTGTCCTGGGAAAGTGTACCGCCGTGATGAAGACGATGCTACCCACTCCCACCAGTTTATGCAGATCGAGGGACTGATGGTGGATAAGAACATCCGCATGAGCGACCTCAAAGGTGTTCTTGAAACGTTTGTGAAAAATTACTTCGGTGAAGAAAGGGAGATTCGTCTGCGACCAAGCTTCTTCCCGTTTACAGAGCCGTCGGCTGAACTTGATATTTCCTGTGCGATCTGTCATGGGGAAGGGTGCCGGACGTGTAAGCAGACGGGCTGGATTGAAGTGCTGGGTACGGGAATGGTCCATCCAAACGTGCTGCGTATGGGCGGATTCGACCCGGAAGTCTACTCCGGATTTGCATTTGGAATGGGCGTTGAACGTCTTGCCATGCTCCGTTACGGCATCGACGACATCCGCCACTTCTACACAAATGACGTACGTTTCCTTTCACAGTTTAAGTAAAAGATTTATTAAAGAATGGAACGCAAGGAGGCGCCTCCTTATGGAAAAGCGAGAGAAACAAGACCTGGGTAAAGCGGCCTTCTGCAGAGAATACAGCAAGGAAAAATGATCTGTGTGACTAAACACAGAACAAGGAGGAGATCTCGTGCTTGTATCCTATAACTGGTTAAAAGAATATTTAAATATTGATGATTACACCCCGGCGCAGATCGCTGAGAAACTCACCAGAAGCGGTGTGGAAGTGGACATTCTTCACGAGCTTAATCAGGGAATCAGCGGCGTTGTGGTAGGTCACGTACTGGAATGTGAACAGCACCCGGACGCCGATAAACTGAAGGTGTGCCAGGTTGACGTGGGAGAAGAGGAAAATGTCCAGATTGTCTGCGGCGCCAAAAACGTCGGCAAGGGGCAGTACGTGCCAGTAGCGAAAGTGGGAGCACGCTTACCCGGTGACTTTAAGATTAAAAAAGCAAAACTTCGCGGTCAGGTTTCTCAGGGGATGATTTGTTCCCTTCAGGAACTCGGCTACGAAGGAAAGCTCGTTTCAAAGAGCTATTCAGAAGGAATCTTTGTTTTTCCTAACGAAGTCAGACCTGGTGCGGACGCTCTTGAAGAACTTAATCTGAACGACACTGTTCTTGAACTGGACCTCACCCCAAACCGCTCGGACTGCCTGAGTATGATCGGCACCGCCAATGAAGTAGGGGCTATTTTAAACCGGGAACCTAAACTTCCTGTCTCCCGTGTGCATGCAGGAGCAGAAAAAGCGACTGACTATGTGAGCGTTAAAGTAGACGACAGTGAGGACACACCTTACTACGGTGCAACGATTATCCGCAATGTAAAGATAAGTGAATCGCCGCTCTGGCTTCAGACCCGTCTGATGGCTGCCGGCGTTCGTCCGATCAACAACGTGGTCGACATTACAAACTTCGTGCTTCTGGAGTACGGACAGCCGCTTCATGCGTTCGACTTCGATCGTCTCGGCTCACGTGAAATTCTCGTCCGACGTGCCCGAAATGAAGAAAAAATCGTGACACTCGATGATCAGGAGCGGATCCTTTCTGATGATCATCTGGTCATTACCAATGGCGATGTGCCGGTTGCGCTCGCAGGTGTGATGGGGGGAGCCGATTCTGAAGTGCACGGTGAAACAACAACCATTCTTCTGGAAGCTGCCGTGTTTCACGGTTCTGTCATCCGCAGGGCTGCTAAAGACACTGGCCTTCGTAGTGATGCCAGCACCCGTTTTGAAAAAGGTGTAGATGCATCCCGGGTGACTGAAGCCGCTAGACGGGCAGCATCACTTATGGCAGAGCTTGCCGGTGGTGAAATTCTGGAAGGCGTGGCAGAAGTGGATGAGCGCGATGAAAGCAGAACCCGTGTTGAACTGAATCTCGAACGCCTGAACGGCAGACTTGGAACGTCACTTACTGATGAAACAGTTTCAGACATTCTTCACCGCCTGGATTTCACGTTCACTAAAAATGCACGAGGCTTTAATGTAGAGGTCCCAAAACGCCGCCCGGATATTACAATCGAAGTGGATCTGATCGAGGAAGTTGCCCGTCTGTACGGCTATGATAATATTCCTACGACACTTCCTGATTCTGTGACAACGCCCGGCGGGCTTACGAAAAGACAGGTGCTTAAACGCCGGAGCCGTCGTTACCTGGAAAGTGCCGGGCTGAACGAAGCGATCACATACGCCCTTACAACACGGGAAAAAGAAACTTCCGTCCGCCCTGGATATATTACACACGATGTAAAGCTTGCTCTGCCAATGAGTGAGGACAGAAGCACCCTTCGCACAACACTTGTGCCGCACCTTCTGGATGCTTTAAGCCACAACCGGAACCGCAACAGCCACGATGTGGCGCTATATGAATTATCATCCGTGTTTCACACCAGTGTGGCAGACCTGGAATTTCAGCCTGATGAAAAACTTCACCTTGCCGGCGCACTTACAGGGACTTGGCACGAACACCCTTGGCAGCAGGAGAAAAAGCAGGTCGATTTCTTTGTCGTTAAGGGTCTCGTCGAGGGGCTTATTGAAGAGCTTGACACAGACGGAGAACTGGTATTCGAACAGGATGAAATCGAGGGAATGCACCCTGGCCGCGGCGCTAGGGTCATCGTTGGTGGCCGTAATGCAGGCTTCCTTGCCCAGCTTCATCCGGCTTTGGCAAAAGAATGGTCCCTTAAGGAAGTGTACGTGTATGAACTCGACTTTGATGTTCTCACAGAAAATACAAAAGGGGATGTCCGTTACGAGCCGATTCCGCGCTTCCCGTCAATTGATCGTGACATTGCCCTTGTGGTAGATGAAAAAGTCTCAGCGGGCCGTATTGAAGCAGTGATCCGCGAAGAGGGCGGTCACCTGCTCCGTGACGTTAAGCTGTTTGATTTGTACGAAGGAGAGAATCTCGACAGAGGAAAGAAATCCGTTGCTTTTGCTCTCCGCTATCTCGATCCGGAGCGGACCCTTACAGATGACGATGTAAGTACAGTCCATAACCGTGTCGTAGAAGCACTCGAAGAAAAACTTGGTGCAGTTCTGAGAAGCTAGCATTCAGGTGCATTAGAAAAGCCTTGAGGATCATTGCGGTCTTCAAGGCTTTTTGTATTGAGCAGGTACATCTGATTACGCTACTTCCCAATGAAACTTTTGACAAATGCTATGTGGCTTGTGTAGTCATATGCCTTGTAAATAGACTGGGAAAGCCGGATCGGGTCTCCGAAGAAAAAGCGCTCGTACAGAGTCTGGCGTGTTCCGAAATGACTCATGCATAAATCCGAGGCAAGGCTGAACAGGTGCACTTTTTCCCGTCCGTTAATTCCGTATCCTTTCAGGTATCGCTCAATTTCTGGCCCGATAGCGGAGTCGAACTGGGCTTCATCAGGCAGGCAGACTAAACCGCTGCCCCCGAGCTGCTGAACAATCTCGGTAAACCGCTGATAAGCATTTTGAAACATAGATACGGCTACGTAAAGCGGGCCGGCAGCGGGAACGAGAACGCCTCTTTCATCATAGAAAGCTTCCTGTTCCGAACGAGCGAGCAATGCCCGCGCACATTCCAGTCCGCAGACGATTTCTGTTACTTTCAGCTGCACATGCTCGTATTCACTGATGTTAATCGTCTCAACGATAAGCTGTGCCAGTCCGAGAATAAACTCAGTCTTGATGATCTGGCGCGAGACGATCTGGTGGAGGGTGAAGGGGGCGAAATGGCTTTTCCTGAAAAAATCGTTGGCTATACTATTGTTTTCATAGTAAAAAACCCGGTCCCAGGGGACGAGCACATTATGAAAGAATACGACACTGTCCATTTCTTCAAACCGGCTGCTGAGAGGGGCATCAAAATGGCTGTCCTTTTCAGCGAAGGATTTTCTGCAGACAAAGGTCAGCCCGTCAGCATCTGTCGGGATTGAAAAGGCATAAGCCTCTGATTGATCGGTCATTCCGGGGGGCGAGTAAACGATGATTTCATCTGTCATACCGCCCTGAGTGGCGAGTATTTTCGCTCCATTTACGACGATGCCCTGGCCTGTCGTCTGTGTAATTCTCGCATTGGGCTGATCCTCTTCGAGAAATGCCAAAGAGCCCCGGTTGTTCTGGGGATTAATAAAAGTGTGGGTAAAAGAAAGATCCTGCTCTGTTGCCTTGTTGTAAAGCTTCACGATGTTTTCGGGGAAACAATTGTCCTCGTTCTCAAGGAGGTGCACAGAACTTCGGAACGCAGCAAGAACGGTGTTCATATAATCTGGCGTCCTCCCCATCAGACCTGCTGTCTGCCGTGCCCATAACTGCACCATTTCACGTTTTTTCTTAAGGTCCTCAGGGCTTATCGGAATCATAAAGGATGTACCAAATGAACGCCCTTTTTTATCGGCATGAATCAGTACGTCTTTATGCTCTGGCATTTTTTGCAGATCATATAGTGCCGCCTGGCTGTTCACCGCGCCTTTAAAGGCCGGGTGACTTGAAATAGGGACTTCAGCAACTTTTCCACCGATCCAGATGCTGGACTTCAGCCGGTCGATTCTGTTCCTGTATTCCGTTCCTGATCTCACAGGCATCATCTACACCCCATTCTTTTCTCAGTAATTATTTTAGTCTATGAGCGATTGGGCTCCTGGTTCCCCGCATATGCCATTTAATGGGGCAAATAATGGGGCAAAAAAATTCTCCCGCCTGAGCCTTCAGGCGGGAGAAAGTAACTTACCGCACGAGCCGTGCGGCTTTTTCAGTATTGGCAAAATGTATTTTCGTGCAGCTTCGGAGTTTTTCCCGTCCCTTGTCCCGGATGATTGCTGCAGCTGCCTGATCGACTTTCGGTCCGGCTCCTTTCGGTACCGGCATTCCGAGCTCCGCTTCAAGCCGGTCCATCTCCCGCAGGAAGGCAAAACGGGCGATGACCGAGGCAGCAGCGACGGCTACATGGAGAGATTCTCCCTTGGTTGCAAAATAAAGAGGAATGCTCTGATCCCACTTGTGGCCGCTCTGGCGCAGGTAGTTAAAATAAACACCCGGCTGGCAGAACTGATCAATAAACGCACCTTCTGGTTCAAGCTCCAGTCCAGCACACTTTTTCAAGACGTTTATGATTGCCTGGTGATGCATCATCGCCTTCATCCGTCCCTGATTCCAGCCTTTTTCCTGGAGAGCGTTATACTTTGTGTTCGAAAGGGTAAGAAGACTGTAGGTGGAATGTTTCACAATCTCAGGAGCCAGTTCCCTGATGACAGGGTCTTTTATTGTTTTGGAATCCCTGATGCCCATGGGTTCCACTTCCTTCATCTGTGCAGGCGTCAGGTATGCGCACGCGACAGTGACGGGGCCGAAGAAATCACCAGTGCCGGCTTCATCACTCCCGAGCAGGGACCGGGCAGGGAGCCGTTCCGCGGGCGGGGCATAGTCATGACTATCCACAGAGGCCTTCCCATGCGAAGAGGGGCTTTTTTTCTTTGGTTCAGATCCGGAAGCACCCTCACTTTTCCAACGTGAGGCTTCGGATTCCGCGCCGCTTCCCTGGAAAAGTACTTTTCCTGATCGGTATGCCGTGACCGTGCAGCTGCCTGTACGTGCGGCAAAAAGGGCGTGCTGCGGAGGCTTTCCGGTGCTGACAGACTTGTAGTACTCGTTCATTTTATGTAATAGCTGATCATTAACTTTCAGTACTTCGTGGCTCATAGCGGCCTCCTTTTAAAATTGAAACTACGTAAGAGTATAATCAAACCTGAGCCAAACGTCACGTCCCCTCTGAACTTTTACTTGAAATATTTTCATTCATGAATCATCATGTTATGATAGTCTTTAGGATTATTATGGCGAATGGGGGCTTGTCGGTGGGAGACGGGACGGGAAAAAGTCGAACAATCGTTACAATCTATGGACAGCAGTACACAATCGTCGGTAAAGAGAGCTCCGACCACGTCAGGAAAGTTGCTGCCCTTGTCAATCATAAAATGAAAGAAATAAAAGGGAGCAATCCCTATCTGGACACAGGAAAGCTGGCTGTTCTGGCCGCTTTAAATATAGGAGATGAGCTTGTAAAGCTCAAGGAGAATACAAAAAAAGAGAAAGACGGGGAATAAATTACATGTTGAGTCTGATTCTATTTATCGTTTTACTTATGAGTTTTCTAATTGGATTCAGGCGGGGCCTGATTCTCCAACTGGTTCATCTGCTCGGTTTTGTCGTTGCTTTTCTTGTAGCGTGGTTTTACTACCAGGAGCTTGCGGCATACATAAGACTGTGGATTCCATTTCCGACCTTCGGAAACGATCTCATGCTTGAAGCCTTCTCGGCAGAAGAAGTTTATTATAATGGGATTGCGTTTGCCATCTTGTTCTTTGCTGTGAAAATTCTGATGCAGATTATTGGATCGATGTTTGACTTTCTTGCACATCTGCCAATTCTGTCTACGATTAACGGATGGCTCGGCGGCATTCTCGGGTTCCTCGAAGGGCTCCTGATTGTCGTCATTCTTGTCCACCTTGCGGCCATTATACAGATTGATTTTCTGCAGCAGATGCTTCAGAATTCAACTGTCGCACAGCTGATCTTTGACTACACACCGGTCATATCAAACCAGTTGAAAGAGTTATGGCTTGATGTGGCTTCAGGAGAGACTTCCTTTTTTTCGTAAAGGGAAGTCTTTTCTTTTGCCCGGGAAATGCCCGGTCGACTGATTAGTTGCGGGACAGTACCGGGATTGGATAAGATGAAAAGGTGAACAGGCAATAATCAACGCTCTTTTCGTAACTTGGAAAACAACGGAAAACGAAAGAGGTGACGGCACATGGCCGCTTATAATAAAAAGGAAATCATCCAGACACTTGAACATATTGCAGTCTACCTTGAGATTAAAGGAGAGAACGCTTTTCGCGTATCCGCCTACCGCAAAGCTGCGCAGGCTCTTGAGCGCGATGAACGTACAATTGATGAGATCGGTGACCCGTCAAAACTGAAAGGAATCGGAAAAGGGACCGCTTCAATAATTACAGAACTGAGGGAAGACGGACGTTCTTCTTTTCTTGATGAATTGAAAGAGGAAATTCCATCGGGTCTTATTACCCTTCTGTCCCTTCCCGGGATGGGCGGTAAAAAGATCGGGAAGCTTTATAAGGAGCTTGGTGTAGAAGACGCAGCAGGACTCCGGAAAGCCTGTGAAGAGAAAAAGGTACAGAATCTTGCCGGGTTCGGTGCGAAAACCGAAGAAAAAATCCTGAAAGCTCTGGATGACTTCGGCAAGCGCCCTGATCGTCTTCCGATTGCGCATGTCATGACTGCAGTGGAGGACATCACAGGCAGACTGAATGAATTTACCGGAATAAATCGTTTTGAGCTTGCAGGCAGTTTCAGGCGCGGACGCGAAACGGTAAAAGATTTGGACTTTATCATTTCCACATTTAAGCCGGAAGAAGTCGGTTCTCAGATTACAATGATGGATAATATCGAAACGATTGTAAGTAACGGGGAGACGAAAATCAGCCTGGAGCTTGCTTACCCGGAAGGACTTATTGTTCCTGTGGACTTCCGTATGGTTGAAGATGATGCCTTTGCAACAACTCTGCATCATTTTACCGGATCAAAGGATCACAACGTGCTCATGCGTCAGCGGGCGAAGGAAAAAAGCGAGAAGATCAGTGAATATGGTGTGGAGTCGGCTGAAACAGGAGAAGTAATTACCTTTAAGGATGAACCTGCATTCTTTGCTCACTTCAATCTTCCGTACATCCCGCCTGAAGTGCGTGAGGGTTATGACGAACTTGAAACAAAAGAAGCTGACCTTGCGCTGGTGGAAACCGGGGACATCAAAGCAGATCTTCATATGCACACCACCTGGAGTGATGGGGCCCAGTCGATCAAGGAAATGGTGGAAGCCAACCGAGAACGGGGCTATACCCATATGGCCATTACCGATCACTCCAAATTTCTCCGGGTTGCCAATGGCCTGAATGAAGAAAGATTGAAACGTCAGCACGAGGAAATTCGTAAATTGAATGAAGAGTACAGTGATTTTACAATATTGACCGGGATTGAAATGGATATTTTACCGGACGGATCCCTTGATTTTGCCGATGACATCCTTAAGGAAACGGATTTCGTAATTGCCTCGATTCACTCTGCATTTAAGCAGGACGAAGAGACGATCATGAAGCGGCTGGAAACTGCGATGCACAATCCATACGTGGCCATGATCGCCCATCCGACCGGACGTCTGATTGGCAGACGTGACGGCTATCAAGTTGATATGGACCGGCTGATTCAGACAGCAGCCAAAACTGATACTATTCTGGAGCTGAACGCAAACCCGAACCGCCTGGATCTCGCGTCCGAGTACGTCAGGAAAGCGCAGGAACAAGGTGTGAAAATCGGAATCAATACAGATGCCCACCGCTTCGATATGCTCACACATATGCCGGTGGGAGTCAAAGCCGCCCGCCGGGGCTGGCTGAAAAAAGATACAGTTGTGAACACGTGGGATGTTGAAACACTTATTACGTTTTTAAACAGAAATCGCTGATGTAAACAGGAGGTGCTCCCTTCTATGAAGAGGGTTTGCCGGATTTTAGAATATGAAAAGATGAAAAAGCAGCTAATGCAGCACGCTGGTTCCTCACTTGGAAAAAAGCGTGTGGAGAGGCTTATGCCTGTGACAGATCTGGAAGAAGTCAGGCTTGCACAGAAGGCCACGTATGAAGGAGCGAAGATTCTAAGGCTGAAGGGACAGGCTCCACTCGGCGGGATCCGTGATATACGTGCCTCCATTAAACGTGCAGCAATCGGGGGAATGCTTAACGAGCAGGAACTTCTCGATATTGCCTCTACAATATATGGAAGCCGCCGATTTAAGCAGTTTATCGAGCAGTGTGAGGAGGACGAACTGAATGTGCCCCTTCTGGCGGAACTTGCGGCTTCGTATGTGCCGCTTACGGACCTCGAGCGGACGATAAAGCAGTCGATTGATGAAAACGGGGAAATGCTCGATTCTGCCAGCAGTCAGCTAAGAACCGTCCGCCAGCAGATCAGAAGCCACGAATCAGCGATTCGATCCAAACTTGAAAACATTACCCGGTCCTCTTCTGCCCGTAAAATGCTGTCTGATGCTATCATCACGATCCGTAACGATCGTTACGTAATCCCGGTTAAGCAGGAGTACAGAGGCCAGTTTGGCGGCCTCGTCCATGACCAGAGCTCATCCGGTGCCACGCTTTTCATCGAGCCGGATGCGGTAGTGTCGATTAACAACCAGCTCAGGGAAGCCCGGGTTAAGGAGCGTCAGGAGATTGAAAGAATTCTTCATGAACTTACAGCTGAAACGGCAGAGAATGGAGACGAGCTTACTCTTGTAGTCGATGCCATGGAGGAAGCGGACTTCATTTTTGCTAAGGCTTATTACAGCAGGGAAATAAAAGGGACACAGCCTTCATTGAACGAAGAGGGAAGGCTCGAGTTTAAAAAAGCGCGTCACCCGCTGATTCCCTCAGATGAAATTGTACCAATCGATGTTGAATTGGGCGGCTCGTTCCAGTCCCTCGTCATTACGGGTCCGAACACAGGGGGAAAAACGGTTACGCTGAAGACAATCGGACTGCTGACACTTATGGCTCAGTCAGGCCTGCATATTCCATGTGAGGAAGGCTCTGAGGCCGCTGTGTTTAAGAAGATCTTCGCAGACATTGGAGATGAGCAGTCTATTGAACAAAGCTTAAGTACGTTCAGTTCCCATATGACCAACATCGTCAGCATACTTGATGATCTGGATCACGAAAGTCTCGTTCTTTTTGACGAACTTGGAGCCGGAACAGACCCGACTGAAGGGGCGGCACTGGCAATTTCCATTCTCGACTATGTGTATAAGGTCGGTGCCCGTGTGGCCGCGACGACGCACTATAGTGAGCTGAAGGGTTATGCCTACAACAGGGAAGGCGTCATAAATGCCAGTGTAGAGTTCGATGTGGAAACGCTGCGTCCGACATACAGGCTTATGATCGGAGTGCCTGGGCGGAGTAATGCCTTTGCGATCAGCCGCCGCCTGGGATTGAGACAGGATGTAATTGAAGAAGCCCAGAGCCAAATCGGTGCGGATACAAATAAAATCGAAAACATGATTGCCTCTCTCGATGACAGCCGGAAGCAGGCAGAGCGGGAAATGGAAGAAACGGCCCGCCACCGCAGGGAAGCCGAACGTCTTCACAGAGAACTGGAAAGTGAAATGGACCGTTTTGAGCAGGAAAAAGAACGGGCAATGGAGCAGGCGGAACAGAAAGCAAAAGAAGCTGTGCAAAAAGCGAAGCAGGAAGCGGAGGAGATTATCGAGTACCTCCGGGAAGTCCAGAAATCGAATCCTGCCATCAAGGATCACGAGCTTATTGAAGCGAAGAAGATGCTTGATGAAGCTTCTCCTGAACTGAGAACCGGCAAGAAACCGAAAAAGCAGAAGAAGACAGCCGGTGTGGAGGCTGATAAACTGATGCCAGGTGACGAAGTAAAGGTGATCAGCTTTGACCAGAAAGGCCACATTGTGGAGAAAGTGAGCGACAAGGAGTTTTACGTTCAGCTCGGGATGATGAAAATGAAAGTGAAAACCGCCGATCTTCAGTACCTTTCCAGACCGAAGCAGGAACAGAAAACACCCCTCGCGGCTGTGAGGGGAAAGGATGCTCACGTGAAATCGGAACTGGACCTTCGGGGAGAGCGTTTTGAAGACGCCATGCTCCTGGTGGATAAGTATCTGGACGATGCCCTGTTAGCAGGATATCATCAGGTGTCGATCATTCACGGCAAAGGAACAGGCGCCCTCCGTAAAGGCGTCCAGGAAAAACTGAAACGGCACAGAAACGTGACGGCAACGAGAATGGGCGGTATGAACGAGGGCGGGTCCGGCGTTACCGTAGCAGAACTGAAGTAGGGAGTTTTGTTCATGAACGCAATCTTTGAGCATGATTTTATCTATACAGCCGGAATTTACAGTGTCGTGGTCATGGCCATCATTGTTTTTCTTGCCGTTTTTGAAGTGGTCACCCGCTACTCTGCCTGGGAGGAAATCAAAAAGGGCAACACAGCTGTGGCGATGGCTACCGGCGGAAAGATCTTCGGTGTGGCGAACGTCTTCCGCCATTCCATTCAGGCAAACGATACGGTCCTCATGATGCTTGCCTGGGGGGCATACGGCTTTGTTCTTCTCTTATTCGTGTATTTTATTTTTGAATTTCTTACCCCGAAATTTAAAGTGGATGAGGAATTGAAACGGGGGAACCGGGCCGTAGGGCTCATTTCCTTCATTCTGGCTGCGGCTCTATCCTATGTGATTGGGGCAAGCATCCGACATTAATTGTGCAATAAAGCAGGTGAATACGGATGGAAACATTGTGGAAAGTTCTGGCTGTGCTCTGTGGCGGCTTTATTATTGCGGGCTTTGTGTATGTGTTTTTTTTCAGCTGATTTTAAGCTTCGGTCCTTACAATGCCCGGTGCAGCAGGTTCTAAGGGGACGGCCATTGCGTAAATGGTCGTCTTTTTGTACCTTCTGGCGCATAGACTGAAATGAAGAAGGTAAAAAAAGAAAATTCTAAAAATTATTACAAACACCTTTATTATTGTAACCGGTTTCATTAAAATAGGAATAAGGGAGGAGGATGTCCAAAGGTGAAGAGAGCATGACGCAACGGCTCGGTTCATTCCCGCTTCCGGAAACGGAGTCCTTTCGAAAGGAGAGGTCACGAACGCACTGTTCAAAGAGAAGCACAGTCTTTTTGATCATGTCCTGATAAGGAAAGGGAGGAAAGCGAATGGAAACCGTTACACAAAAGCCATGGTTCCAGCATTATCCAGAGGAAATTCCCACATCGATTGATTACGAAGTCCGCACTCTGCAAAGCTACCTGAAAGAATCCGCCGAAACGTTTCCTGAAAAAGCCTGTCTTCATTTTATGGGGAAGGAAATGACGTATGCGGAAGTATACGATGCGTCACTGAGACTGGCTGACCGGCTCAGGTCGCTCGGCGTCAGGCAGGGGGACAGGGTCGCAATTATGCTTGCGAACACGCCTCAGGCGGTCATCGCCTATTACGGTGCCCTTTTCGCAGGCTCGGTTGTGGTTCAGACGAATCCTCTTTACGTGGAGCGTGAGATTGAGCATCAGATGAACGACTCAGGGGCGAAAGTCATGATCTGCCTTGATCTCGTTTATCCGAAAGTCGCCAACGTAAAGGACCGTACCGACCTTGAACATATCATCGTAACCGGGATTAAGGATTATCTGCCGTTTCCAAAAAATCTGATCTATCCGTTTATCCAGAAGAAACGGACAGGAATCAAAGTGGATCTGCAGTATAATGACCGTCTTCATTCCTTTACCGAGATGCTGAAGCAGGGGCAGGCAAAGGAAATGACGTTTGACATTGACCCGAAAGAGGACCTCGCACTGCTTCAGTACACAGGTGGTACGACCGGTCCGGCTAAAGGAGTCATGTTGACGCATTATAACCTTGTAGTCAACACGCTTCAGTGCAAGCACTGGATGTACAAAATGAAAGCGGGCGAAGAAACCGTTATCGCTGCGCTTCCGTTTTTCCACGTGTATGGAATGACCACGGTTATGAATCTGGCGATCCGAATGGGCTTTAAAATGATCATCATGCCGAAATTTGAACCAAAGGACATCCTGAAAGCGATTGAAACGCACAAAGCTACGATTTATCCGGGCGCTCCGACGATGTATATCGGTCTCTTAAACCATCCGGATATCGAAAAGCACGACCTGTCTTCGATTAAATGCTGTCTCAGCGGCTCGGCACCGCTGCCGGTTGAAGTGCAGAACAACTTTGAAAAAGCAACGAAAGGCAGCCTTGTTGAAGGATACGGTCTGACAGAAACCTCGCCTGTTGCTGTGGCTAATCTGATTTGGGGAAATCGGAAGCCGGGCAGTATCGGAATTCCATGGCCTGACACGGACGTGGCAATTCTGGATGCGGAAACAGGTGAAGTGGCCGGACCTGGTGTTACTGGCGAGATTATGATTAAAGGTCCGCAGGTGATGCGAGGATACTGGAATAATCCTGAGGCCACAAACGCTACGTTTAAAGGGGATTGGTTCCTGAGCGGCGACATGGGCTATATGGATGAAGACGGATACTTCTATATTGTCGACCGGAAAAAAGATATGATTATCGCCGGAGGCTTTAATATCTATCCGCGTGAAATTGAAGAAGTGCTTTATGAACACGAAGCCATCCAGGAGGCGTGCGCGATTGGTGTTCCTGATCCGTACCGGGGCGAGACGGTAAAAGTATTCATAGTCCTCAAGGACGGTAAGAAACTTACGGAGGAGGAACTTGAAGCATACTGCCGTGAGAAAATGGCAGCCTACAAGGTACCGCGCCTCGTTGAGTTCCGTGATGAACTTCCGAAAACGATGGTTGGTAAAATTCTCCGACGCGTGCTGGTAGAGGAAGAACGTGAAAAGCAAAGCACCCAGGAACAAAGTTAACGAAAGCACCCGTTAAGGCGGGTGTTTTTTTCTTGGTGAGGGTCCGCTTCTTATTGAAGCTCGTTGATCGAAGGGGAAAATTATACGCAAGAGGTCCAGACTCCGGTGTTTAAGTCCTGATATTTCTAATGAATCGAGCAGTTGCCGTGAAGAGGGGAGGAATAAGAAGTGTTTTTAACTGCACAACAAATAGGGGAAACAGAAGAATAATTATTTAAAAATAAAAATTTGAAAAAATTTCACAAATTCTTTGATATCTGTAATCGTTTTCATTAGAATGATATTAAGAGAGTAGTTTGTCCAGAGCGGTCCCTGGTATAAGCCGCGGGGGAGGTGCTGTATCTAATAAATGCAGCATTCGCGGTAATTCCGGTACAGCCGTGACGTGATCCTGTAGTGTTCATGAGACGCACAGGTTTTAGAAAGTGAGAGTTGAAGGAGGCCTTTTCATGGAAGAACGACTCGCACGACCATGGCTCAAACATTATCCTGAAGAAATTCCGCACAGGATTGAATATGAAGAGAAAGCTCTTCAGACGTACCTCAAAGAAGCGGCAGAGGAAACGCCGGACAAACCGGCGCTGCACTTTATGGGCAAAGAAATGACCTTCGCCCAGGTGTACGATGAAGCCCTCCGTTTTGCGAACGGACTTCGCGGGCTTGGTGTGAAAAAAGGGGATCGTGTGGCTATTATGCTTGCCAACACGCCTCAGTCGGTTGTATCTTACTATGGCACCCTGATGACCGGCGCTATTGTGGTTCAGACCAACCCTCTCTACGTAGAGCGTGAACTTGAACATCAGATGTCCGATTCAGGTGCGAAAATCATGATCTGTCTGGATCTGGTATATCCGAGAGTCGCCGGTGTACTGAAGAAGACCAGGCTTGAGCATGTGATTGTGACTGGAATTAAGGATTACCTTCCGTTTCCGAAGAACGTCGTTTATCCGTATATTCAGAAGAAGAATACAGGCATTAAAGTGGATATCTCCTACAATGAACGGACTCACGCCTTTACGGAGTTTCTGAAGAATAATAAGCCCGTACCGGTGGAATTGGATATCGACCCGGTAGAAGATCTGGCACTTCTACAATACACGGGAGGCACGACCGGGGTTGCCAAAGGGGTTATGCTGACCCATTACAATCTCGTAGCCAACACAACGCAGGCGCTCCGCTGGATGCATAAGATCGATCACGGAAACGAAGTTATTTTGTGCGCCTTGCCGTTTTTCCACGTGTACGGTATGACAGTGGGCATGAATTTTTCCATTATGGACCGGTCAAAGATGGTCATTCTTCCCCGATTTGATACGGCAAAGACTCTAAAAGCAATTGAAAAACAGAAAGTGACCATATTCCCTGGTGCACCGACAATGTACATCGGGCTTATCAACGATCCAAAAGTACAGAAACACGATCTTTCATCCGTTGACGTATGTATAAGTGGATCCGCTCCGCTTCCGCTTGAAGTGCAGGAAAGGTTTGAATCGCTCACAGGAGGCAAGCTTTCTGAAGGCTTCGGTCTGACTGAAGCATCGCCTGTAACTCACTTCAACTTGATGTGGGGCAAGCGTCCGAGCGGCAGTATCGGGCTGCCGTGGCCTGACACGGATGCTGCAGTCCTCTCAGCAGAAACGGGAGAACCCGCACAGCCTGGTGAAGTAGGGGAGCTTGTCATTCGAGGCCCGCAGGTGATGAAAGGGTACTGGAACAGGCCGGAGGATACGAATGCCACGTTTAATGGGGACTGGCTGCTGACCGGCGATATGGGCTACATGGATGAAGACGGTTATTTTTATATCGTTGACCGCAAGAAGGATATGATTATTGCCGGCGGTTTCAATATCTATCCCCGTGAGGTGGAAGAGGTACTTTATGAGCATGAAGCCATACAGGAGGCTGTCGTTATCGGGATTCCCGATCCATACCGAGGAGAGACAGTCAAAGCATTTGTCGTTCTCCGGGAGGGTGAAACCCTGTCAGAGAAAGAACTGAACGATTATTGCCGCAAGAAGCTGTCAGCTTATAAGGCGCCAAAGCATTTTGAATTTCGTGAGGAGCTCCCAAAAACCATGGTTGGAAAAGTGCTTCGCCGTGCTCTTGTGGACGAAGAAAAAGAGAAGCGGGAGAAGGAAGCTGCCGGAGCGAAGAGCAGTTAAAATCTGATGTGGATCCAGGCGCCCTGCCCGGGCGCCCTCCTTAAGGCCGGCGGGGATAATGCAGAAGGCGGAATCTATAATAATATGAGCAGAACTGTAGGATTGTCCAGGCAAAAGCCGATCCTCAAAATATCAGGATTAGATTTGACACAAGTCACTTTCTGCACTAAACTATACATAAAGTGAATGAATAATCATTCATTTTTGTGACTAGAGGATTGGCTGAGGAAGTGACCACAATGGCAAAGAAAAAAGGAAAGAAATTTGAACAAATTATAGACGCTGCCGTAACTGTTATTGCTCAAAACGGCTACCACCATTCGCAGGTGTCCAGAATTGCACGCGAGGCAGGTGTAGCTGATGGCACGATCTACCTTTATTTTAAAAACAAAGAAGATATTCTGATCTCTTTATTTGAAGAGAAAATGGGCAGTTTTGTGATCCGGAGCAAGGAGCAGCTTTCAGAAGAACCGGATGTTGAACAGAAGCTCAAAAGGCTCATTGAAATGCATCTCAGACAGCTTGAAGCTGATCATGATCTTGCGATCGTCACACAGCTTGAACTGAGGCAGTCAAACCTTGCTCTCAGAAACCGGATCAATGAAGTACTCAAAGGCTATCTCGGCCTGATTGATTCGATCCTGACCGAAGGAATTGAAACCGGTTTTTTTGCACCGGATCTGGATGTAAGAATGGCCCGGCAGGTCATTTTCGGTGCTATCGATGAAGTGGTGACCAACTGGGTAATGAAAGATCATAAATACAATCTCGTTTCCCTTGCCAATCCGCTTAATAAAATGCTTCTATCCGGGCTGCGCAGGTAGTCCGGATCAGCAGCTCCGTCACCCGGATGTCTTTGTAAATGGCTGTGTTAAAATCTAATATTGATTTCCGCTGACTGCCCTCCCTTTCCGCGGGCACCACTGCAGCCTCCTCGGGAAAATCGCTCTGCGGGGTCTTCCGTCGGTGCTGTTCCCGCAGGAGTGTCGGGCGTTCGCTGCAATCGACTTTCTTTTAAAAATTGACATTAATCTTTAACACAGCCTTGTAAATAATTGATCTCCACTTTGTTTTTTTCTTAAAGGTGAAAGCGTTTTAATGTCGAATAACAATAGTTGAGATCGAAAGGAGTGACCGCACTTGAGCGAATACAACTATATTCAGGTTCAAAAAGAAGAGAAAATCGGTTACCTTACACTTCAGCATTCTCCGGCAAACGCTCTTTGCCAGCCAATCTTTGCAGAATTGAATGACGCCCTTGATCAGTTTGAGGGAGATCCTGAAGTAAAAGTGATTATCGTACACGGGGAAGGGCGCTTCTTTGCAGCAGGAGCCGATATTAAAGAGTTTACGACTGTCGAAAACGGTACCGAGTTTCAAAAAATGGCAGAAACCGGCCAGCGTGTGTTTGACCGGATGGATGCTTTTTCAAAACCGATCATTGCCGCAATCCACGGTGCCGCACTTGGCGGCGGATTGGAACTGGCAATGGCCTGCCACATCCGTTTTGCAGGAGAAAAAACCAAGCTTGGTCTGCCTGAACTGCAGCTCGGCCTTGTACCTGGATTTGCCGGAACACAGCGTCTTCCTAAACTCGTAGGAAGATCCAAAGCAACTCAGATGCTTCTCACTTCAGACCCGGTTTCAGGCAGGGAAGCAGCTTCCATTGGCCTTGTTGACGCCGTATTCGAAGAGGACGCCGTTCTGGACGAAGCAAAAGGAATGGCAGAAAAGATCGCACTTAAAGGAGCGGTTGCTGTCCGCAATGCTCTCAGACTTCTTCATTACGCAGAAAATGTGGGAGAAGAAGGCGGAAAGATGGAAGCGGAGTGCTTCGGAGAAGTGTTTGAGTCCGAAGATGCAAAAGAAGGTATTGATGCCTTTATGAACAAACGCCAGCCAGTTTTTAACGACCGCTGACTGACCGGTCGCTCTGCTGATTCACACCGCAATGGGTGAGGCCGGCAATACATTAAAATAAAGAACGATCTTTCGGGAGGGATAACGATGAACATTTACGTGATCTTAAAGCGTACGTTCGACACTGAAGAAAAAATCCAGATTTCCAATGGTCAGATTGAAGAAGACGGGGCGGAATTTATCATCAACCCGTATGACGAATATGCAATCGAAGAAGCGATTCAGCTTCGCGATGAACACGGCGGGGAAGTAACGCTTGTAACGGTTGGAGAAGAAGAAGCCGAGAAACAGCTGCGCACAGGCCTTGCTATGGGTGCGGATAAAGCTGTCCTGATTGACAATGAAGAAGTGGAAGACCGTGATCCGTACACCACTCAGGCTCTTCTTGCTGCTTACTTTGAAGACAAGGAAGCCGACATCATCCTTGGCGGAAACATTGCTGTTGACGGCGGATCCGGCCAGGTCGGCCCTCGTCTTGCCGAAAAGCT
The DNA here is from genome assembly GCF_003226345.1 of Alteribacter lacisalsi. Lineage (GTDB taxonomy): Bacteria > Bacillota > Bacilli > Bacillales > Salisediminibacteriaceae > Alteribacter > Alteribacter lacisalsi. The sequence continues at coordinate 300,598 of NZ_PDOF01000001.1, forward strand.
CGGCATCGTCCATGTAACTTCCATTGTTAAAATTGATATCGCTGACGGTAAAGCTACAATCGAGCGGGATGTAGAAGGAGATCAGGAAGTAGTTGAAGTGAGTCTTCCTGTACTTGTGACAGCCCAGCAGGGTCTGAACGAGCCGCGCTATCCATCGCTTCCGGGAATCATGAAAGCGAAGAAGAAGCCTCTTGAAACACTTGATGCGGATGATCTTGACCTCGATGAAGACGAAGTAACCGGGAAAACGAAAACCGTTGACCGCTACCTTCCACCTGAAAAGCAGGCAGGAAAAGTGCTTGAAGGGGAAGTTGACGATCAGGTGAAAGAACTGGTTTCTTTACTGAAAAACGAAGCGAAAGTGATATAAACAGAGGAGGAACTGACGATGACGAAAAAGATTTTAGCAGTAGGAGAGATCCGCGACGGTGAATTCCGTAACGTATCATATGAAGCTGTAGCAGCAGCAAAAGAGATTGCTTCCGGCGGAGAAGTTGTCGGCGTTCTGCTTGGTGAGAATGTAAGCGGTTTAGCCCAGGAACTGATTCAATACGGTGCCGATCGTGCCGTAGTGGTGGAAAGTGAAAAACTCTCCTCCTACACACCGGACGGCTATACTCAGGCTCTTCAAGCTGTAGTCGAGCAGGAAAACCCCGACGGCATGATTTTTGGACATACGTCGATCGGAAGAGACGCAGCACCGAAACTGGCTGCGCGCCTCGATTCAGGACTCGTATCGGATGCAACAGCCATTGAAGTTGCCGGGGAGGAAGTCATCTTTACCCGTCCAATTTATTCCGGTAAAGCATTTGAGAAGAAAGTCGTTTCCGGCGGCAAGATTTTCGCAACGATTCGTCCGAACAATATCGCACCTCTTGAAAAAGACGAGTCCCGTTCAGGAGACGTGAGCGAAGTGACTGTCGATATTAAAGACATCCGTACGATCATTAAAGATGTGGTGCGCAACACAGCTACCGGTGTGGACCTTTCAGAGGCCAACATTATCGTTGCAGGAGGACGGGGACTGAAGAGCGGTGATAACTTTAAGCTGCTTGATGAGCTTGCAGATGTCCTTGGTGCTGCGGTCGGTGCGTCCCGTGGTGCATGTGACGCAGAATACTGTGACTATGCGCTGCAGATTGGTCAGACTGGTAAAGTTGTTACACCTGATCTATACATTGCAGTCGGAATTTCCGGTGCAATCCAGCACGTGGCCGGTATGTCCAACTCCAAAGTGATTGTAGCCATCAATAAGGATCCTGAAGCTGAAATCTTCAATATCGCGGATTACGGAATTGTAGGCGATTTGTTTGATATTGTACCGAAGCTGACGGAAGAATTTAAAAACGTAGTTGTAAAATCATAATTGTAAGGGTCCGGGTGCTGCGTGCAGCATCCGGATTTTTTTGATTCGGAGGCAAATTTGAACCATGCCGCCTCCGGGGAATTCGCCGGTGAGGGTTCTGTGAGGGTATCCGCGATTACCTGATTTTATCCTCTGAAATTCTGGTGTATCCAGGATCCTATCCCCGCCAGCTTCCTCACAGTTGAAAACTCCAGCTCCAAAAGCATTCCGTCCCCCCTCCAGAGAATATATTGGGCCTCTCTATGGCAGACTATGGAAATCATAGTGTGAAGGAGCTGTCTGAATGTCAATCGCTTCCCAGCCAGGAATCAACTTTGAAAATCTGTTCACCTACACGCCAATGCAGCATGATATTGTATCCCACGTGCTTACCCTCGGGTTCGTGGCCCATGCCGCTGGACTCGTATATTTTGCCTTTGCCCAGAAGGATATCCACCCAAAGCTCAGGACGGCAACGATTTTTTCCTGTTTCATTATGGCCGCCGCCGCCCTGAATCTGTTCAGGCAGTTTTCATCCTGGAATGATGCATTCAACTGGACCGGCTCCTACTACGAAATCGAGCAGACTTTTTCAAATGGCTTCAGATACTTTAACTGGTTTATTACCCTGCCGCTGCTTTTAACACAGCCCATGTTTGTTTTTGGCATCAGGGGGAAAACCTTTGTCAGAAATACAATCATTTTCGTAGCAGCTAGCATCATCATGGTCTGGACCGGTTATATCGGCCAGATGCACGAGGTTACATCCTCGTTTCAGTACTGGTTCTGGTTTATGGCCGGTTCGATCGCCTATATACCCATCCTCTGGCTTCTGTATGAGGTTTACTTTGTTCAGCGGGATCAGGTTCCGGTTCATGTTGTACCAATGGTCAGAAAGCTTTTCTTTTTTCAGGTGCTTTCCTGGACAGTCTATCTCGCAGCCTATCTGATGCCTGTGTTTTCCTTTTCGGCGGATGGGGCTGTTGTAAGGCATATCCTCTACACAATCGCAGATATTTTCTCGAAGCTCATATACGGTGTCTGGCTTTCCTATATCGCACTGAAAATCAGTGCACATAAAGGATACCAGCCTGCTAAGGATAAACTCGGCGCTGTTTCTACAGGTTCAGGAGAAAAGGAAAAGACTTCGACGTCATAACAGGCATATGTTTTGCACGGAACGGCCGCCTTCCGATAAAATAACAATTGGCACGCTTGAAAAGCGCGCAATCGCAACATTGTTCCAAATAATGATATACTAAACGGGAGATAATACCCTTTTGAAGGAGGAATTTGATTATGGCTATTAAAAACGCAACTGATCAGGATTTCGCACAGGAAGTAAGTGACGGACTTGTACTCGCAGATTTCTGGGCACCTTGGTGCGGCCCTTGTAAAATGATCGCTCCGGTACTTGAGGAACTTGACGCGGAGATGGGCGACAAAGCAAAAATTGTCAAAATCGATGTGGATGAGAACCAGGAAACTGCAAGCCAGTACGGTGTCATGAGCATTCCGACACTGCTCGTATTCAAAAATGGTGAAAAAGTGGACCAGGTTGTTGGTTTCCAGCCGAAGGAAGCTCTCGCTGAACTGCTGAACAAACACGCATAATAAAAAGAACTGTCCGGCCGCAAGGTGCCGGACAGTTTTCTTTTTCTTAAGCCTTCCAATCTTATCAATAGCTGTTTTCGGATAGCTTGTTGTTTGTCGTATATTTTGATATGGAGCGTATGGCGGTGACTTTTGCTGAAAGCGTCCGCCTGGAGCGTAATAAACAACAATCTTTACGAAAAGAGCGTAATCAATTGACTGGCCGGGACCGCTCTGTTTTTCCGCTGTCTTCCGCTGTGATATTATAGAAAGACGAACATACAATCGGGTGGTGGGCGAACAACGATGGATACCCTGAAAAATAAATTATCACTGCTTCCGGACGACCCCGGATGCTATCTTATGAAAAATAAACACGGCACCATTATTTATGTCGGTAAGGCGAAAGTGCTGAAGAACCGGGTCCGGTCTTATTTTTCCGGCTCCCATGACTTAAAAACACAGCGGCTCGTTTCTGAAATCCGCGATTTCGAATATATTGTCACCTCATCCAATGTGGAAGCTCTTGTGCTCGAGCAGAACCTCATCAAAAAATACGAACCGCGATACAACGTGCTTCTGAAAGACGATAAACATTATCCTTATCTTAAAATTACGAGGGAGGAACACCCACGGCTTATTACTACCCGCAAAGTAAAAAAAGACGGCGGGAAGTACTTCGGCCCTTATCCAAATGCCTTTGCAGCAAATGAGACAAAAAAGCTGCTCGACAAGATCTATCCGCTTCGGAAATGCCGTACGCTCCCCGACCGGGTGTGTCTTTATTATCACATCGGCCAGTGTCTTGCACCCTGTGAGTTTGAGGTGACCCCTGAAAAAAACAAGGAACTTGTGACCGAGATTACCCGTTTCCTGAACGGGGGCCACAAGGAAATTAAAAAGGAACTCACAGAAAAAATGGAGAAGGCCGCAGAAGAACTGAACTTTGAACGGGCCAAGGAACTTCGTGATCAGGTGCAGCATATTGAAGCGGTGATGGAAAAGCAGAAAATGGCCCTCACCGACCTGGTGGACAGAGATGTCTTTGGAATCAGCTATGATAAAGGCTGGATGTGTGTCCAGGTCTTCTTCGTACGCCAGGGGAAACTGATTGAACGTGATGTGAGCATGTTTCCTATGTACCAGGAAGTGGCGGACGATTTCTATACATTCATCGGCCAGTTTTATGACGACCCGCAGCATAAAAAACCTAATGAAATCTTCGTCCCGGAAGAGGCGGATGAAAATCTGGTCAGCGAATTTCTCGGTGTGAAAGCATTCAAGCCGAAAAAAGGCCAGAAACGGGAACTGGTCAACCTTGCCGGTAAGAACGCCTCCATAGCACTGAAAGAGAAATTCAACCTTATTGAACGTGACGAGAAAAAGACGATCGTGGCTGTTGATGAGCTGGGCAAAGCGCTTCAGATCGACACGCCACACCGTATAGAAGCGTTTGACAACTCCAATATCCAAGGTGTGGATCCTGTGTCGGCCATGGTTTCATTTCTCGATGGCAAGCCGGATAAAAAGAGCTACCGGAAGTATAAAATCAAATCGGTCGAGGGGCCGGATGATTATGAGTCCATGCGCGAGGTCGTGCGGCGCAGGTACTTCAGGCTGCTGAAGGAAGAACAGCCGCTTCCGGATCTGATTGTCATTGACGGCGGGAAGGGACAGATTTCAGCTGCACAGAGCATCCTCGAAGACGAACTCGGTCTTGCCATTCCTGTGTGCGGTCTCGTTAAGGACGATAAACACCGCACGTCCCAGCTGATGATCGGAGATCCGCCAAGGGTAGTGCCCCTGAAGAAAACGAGCGAGGAGTTTTACCTTCTTCAGCGCATTCAGGATGAAGTGCACCGCTTTGCCATCTCTTTTCACAGGAATGTCCGGAAAAAAGGGATGTTTACTTCTGTGCTTGATGAGGTAGAAGGAATAGGAGAGAAGCGGAAGAAAGCCCTTCTCAGACATTTCGGGTCCGTAAAACGGATCAAAGAGGCGTCTGAAGAAGATTTCCGTAATGCAGGACTTCCGGCAGGTGTGGCTGAAAACCTGAGAAAGAAGCTGGATGACAACGAGAAAAAAACATAAAAATCAGCTGTTGCGATCAGTCACGATGTCTGATAAACTCGTAAACAGTTGAATATCAGCTTCAGCCAATGAAGTGACTGATAGAGGAGCGGACGTGAAGAGTACAGCAGAGGAGGGGATTGAGCCCCTTTGATTCTGCTCGAAAGGAACGCCCGCCGAAGTAAAGAAACAGCTCAATCGTTTTTTTACTGGATCTGTGTTTAAGAAATACAGAGCTGTCATACAACGATTTGTTGTGTGGAGAACTATCTCACCGGGCGACACGTGTAAATATCGTAGTCGATACGGCAGTGGGATTGTGATCCTGCTGCCGTTTTTTTGTTTTTATGCCGTCACCTGCGTGCCGGAAGCCTGGCTTTCGCACCGGTTAGACAGATAAATGGTGCAGATATGTCTTCATGTGGAAAATTCAGAGGAGGCGTTTTGATTGGCAACAGTAGTACAGAAGTTTGGCGGTACATCGGTGGCAGATGCGGCAAAGATTACCCGTGCAGCCGGACGGGTAAAAAAGGCACGAGATGAAGGGTATAGCGTTGTGACCGTCGTATCGGCCATGGGGAAATCAACAGATACACTCGTGGATCTTGCCAGGGAACTCAGCGATAATCCAGACAAGCGGGAACTGGATATGCTTATGAGCACCGGGGAACAGGTCACCATTTCCCTCATGGTTATGGCCCTTAAGGAACTGGGCATCGATGCTGTTTCACTGACCGGCTGGCAGGCGGGGATCCGTACAGAGGCCGTTCACCAGAATGCACGTATAACAGATATCGAAACAGATGTGATTGAGTCTCACCTGAAAGAAGGAAGAGTCGTCATCGTTGCCGGATTTCAGGGGATGACACCTGAAGGCGAAATTACTACACTCGGACGGGGCGGTTCAGATACTACCGCCGTGGCACTTGCTGCTGCCCTTAAAGCAGAGAGCTGTTCAATTTTTACGGATGTAACCGGGGTGTATACGTCAGATCCGCGGGTAGTAAAAGAAGCACGCCAGTTGAGCAGTATCTCGTATGATGAAATGCTGGAACTGGCCAATCTGGGAGCAGGTGTTCTCCATCCAAGAGCAGTTGAATTTGCTAAAAACTATCAGGTTCCCTTAGTGGTAAAATCCAGCATGGTAGAAAAAGAAGGAACGATTGTGGAGGAGGAAGCATCGATGGAACAAAATCTCATGGTACGGGGGCTTGCTTTTGAAAGTGCTGTTACGAAAGTGACAGTGGAAGGAATGCCCAATGAGAACGATACGCTGTCAAACCTGTTTTCAGCTCTTGCCGAATCAGGAATTAACGTGGATATTATCATTCAGCAGGTAACTGAAAACGGACGGATCAACGTCGCGTTTTCTATCCATACACAGGCGCTTAAGGATACCCTTGCCGCTGTGGAAAGCCGGCGGGAGGAACTTCAGTATACGAATGTCCGCCACTTTGACCGCCTTGCAAAAGTGTCGATTGTCGGTTCCGGTATGATTTCCAATCCCGGCGTAGCAGCAGACATGTTCCGCGTCCTATCCAGGCAGGACGTGCGGGTGCAGATGGTATCCACATCCGAAATTAAAGTTTCTGCTGTGGTGGAAGAGGAAAAAATGGTCCGTGCTGTTGAAGCCCTTCACACCTTCTTTGAGCTGGACCAGCGTGTAGAACTGAACGTCTAGGATGAAAACAGCTGTAAATAAAGAAAGTCCCGCAGAGGCTCAGCTGCCTCGGCGGGATTTCTTTTTATCTGCTTTTCTGCTTAGATTTTCAGGAGGATCAACCGGGTCTTTTTTGTCCCAGCGGACCGTAATTTCATATGTCAGCGGCTTATGCTTCTGGATTTCATACGCGGCTTCGGTAAGAGACCCGGTGCGGGTTTGTATTTGTTCAGCAAGAAAACCGCACTCTAAGGATACATAGCTGCGCTCCGGTGTATGCCGGGTGCCGGTGAGTTCGTAAATTTGCTGCTGCTTTTTTTCCTTAACGAGCTTGAGAACGCCCCACTGTGCTTTATAAAAGAATGAAGCTGTCTCCTCAACGGTCGAAAGCGTATGTTTTCGGGCGAGTGCTTTACCGCCCCAGTAAAGGATTGATTCCTCGTGGTCACCAAGCAGTTCCGGGATCAGGTCGTTTCGGATAAGATCGAGGCTGAAATCCGGATCCGGAAGCACGGCTTCTGAGGAGTCGCTGTTTTCTATTTTCTGTTCGTACTTCACATCCTGTTCAGACATTGCTGTCGCCTTCTTTCTATACCAGTTCTAACGGTTTATGCATCTGCGGCCGGCAGGTACTGAAGCCGGATTGATGTCTGCTTACATCTTATCACATGTTGATTTACGCAGGATAAGAATTTCGGCCCTTTTTTCCTGATCAGCACGGAACTTTTCGATCTTACGGCCGTATAAAGAAAAACGTTATCCTCTAAAGTGGAAAAAGTTGAAGAAATTTCATAGAAACCCCTGAAGTTAAGTGATATACTAAGTCGCGAAGAAAAATGGAGGTATGGCAGATGAGACTCGGGTTTTCAAAGTTACTCACCCCATTCAGAATTATATTAACTGCATATGTCATTGCCATGTTTGTTTTCAGCGTTCTCCTTTTTCTCCCGATCGCTTCACAGCCCGGCGTAACCGTCAGTTACTCAGAAGCACTGTTTACGTCAGTGAGTGCCGTGAGTGTGACCGGACTTACGGTTGTCAACGTTTCGGAAACCTACAGCGGGTGGGGCGTCCTGTTTCTTGCTCTCGCGATTCAGCTTGGCGGCATCGGGGTTATGACAATCGGAACATTCGTATGGATGATTTTCGGACGTAAAATCCATCTTTCCCAGCGCATGCTGATTATGGTGGACCATAACCAAATCGCTTTTTCAGGACTCGTAAAGCTGATGCGGGGAATTCTCGCAGTGGCAATTGGAATTGAAATTATTGGTGCACTCATACTGGGTACATATTATCTCAACTATTTTGACACGGCTCTTGAAGCCTATTACCAGGGTGCCTTTGGAGCGCTGTCGGCTTTTACAAACGCCGGCTTTGATGTAACCGGCCAGTCCCTCATTCCATTTGCGGATGATTATTTTGTTCAGATTGTCAATATTCTTCTTATTATTGCGGGTGCAATCGGCTTCCCGGTGCTGATGGAAATTAGAGAGTATCTGACATCAAAGGACAACAATTTCAGGTTCAGTCTCTTTACTAAAATCGCAGTATCCACATATTTCATTGTGCTCGCAGTCGGATTCCTCGGTCTCTGGTTCCTTGAGCGCAATGAGTATTACGATGGTCTCTCGTGGCACCAGCAGCTGTTCTTTTCCCTGTTTAACTCAACAACGGCAAGAAGCGGCGGGCTTGCGGTTATGGATGTGAGTGATCTGGGGCTGGCCAGCCTGCTGCTCCTTTCCGGACTGATGATTATCGGGGCCAGCCCGTCGAGTGTGGGGGGCGGGATCCGGACAACGACACTCGCAGTCATGTTTTTGACGATCCGGAGCTTTGCCATGGGGCGCAGTGATGTCAAAGCATTCGGTAGGGAAATCCACCCCGAAGACCGTCAGAAGGCATTTATTGTCCTTTCTGTATTCATTGTCGGGCTGTTTACCTCGATTGTTTTACTGGCACACTTTGAGGACATGCAGCAGGTGCAGCTGATGCCCATTATCTTTGAGGTAAGTTCGGCGTTCGGAACGTGCGGCCTCTCGATGGGCATCACAGATGAACTTACCCAGGCGAGCCAGAATACCCTCATGGTGCTGATGTTCATCGGCCGTGTCGGCCTTGTGGCATTCCTGTTCTCCATTCGACGCCGGGAACAGAAAACATATTACAAGTACCCAACGGAACGGATTATCGTAGGATAGGTTGATATAGGTAAAAAAGGTATATTAAAAAAGTAAGACTGAAGGAAAGTAGAGTGCAGAGACCGGGTCTGGTCTGCTGCACTCTATTTTTCTTTTGGAATGGCTCTGTTAAAGTCTATTGTTGATTTCCGCTCACTGCCCTCCCTTTCCGCGGGCACCACTGCAGCCAGCAAAGAAGTGCCGTGCTTCTTCCTCTGCCGGCATCGCTCCGAAGCGTCTGCGTCGAAGCAGCTCGAAGCGAATTCACGAAGTAAACGCTCGTCCCTGCGGGGTCTTCCGTCGGTGCTTTTCCCGCAGGAGTGTCGGGTGTTCGCTTCAATCAACTTTCTTTAAAATGGAATAAACACTGATCAATCTGCCATCCCTGGTGCTTGTACTTAGGAGTGGAAAACCGAAGCCTTTCGGGGGCTGCGGTCGCAGGACTAAGGTGGCCTTACGAGAATTTTGTTCAGAAAATGGACAAGATTGTGTTCCTCTGAACGTTTTTTTGTTAAAATAAGTTCTGTATCCGCTTTCTTGACGATCCACTTTTAGTGGGAGTACAATATAAATTGTAAAAAAATCGTAAGAAACACTGGATTTGACGAACAATGACCGGAAATGACGAAAAGGAAGTCCTGATAAGGAGGCGTTCAAAGAAGAGGCCAGGCAAAAACGAACAACACATACCTGTTCAGAAAATTTAAAATTTACAGGGGGAACGAACCGATGGCACAAAATCGAGAGTATTTTTTGCGGAAAATGCATTCATTACTGGGAGTTATTCCGGTAGGTCTTTTTATAATTGTCCACTTTGGGGTTAACTACTTCTCCGTACGCGGAGAAGAGGAGTACAACCAGGCTGTTGCCTTTATGGAAAACCTTCCGTTCCGCTACGCAATGGAAATCTTCATTATTTTCCTGCCTATTCTTTTTCACGCAATCTACGGCATCTACATCGCCTTTCAGGCTCGTCACAATACAAGCTCGTATGGATATTTCCGTAACTGGATGTTCCGCCTCCAGCGTGTGACAGGCATTATCGTCCTGATCTTTATGGCGTGGCACGTGTGGGAAACACGGATCGCTGCTGCAATGGGACAGGAAGTTAACTTCGACATGATGGCTAACATAGTAGAAAATCCGGTGGCACTGGTTGCCTACCTGATCGGAATTTTAGCAACAACGTTCCACTTTGCTAACGGACTATGGTCCTTCGGTATCACGTGGGGCATTACCGTATCACCACGTTCACAGCAGATTTCCACGTATATTACGCTAGGGTTCTTCCTTGTCCTTTCTTATGTAGGCGTTGCGTCGATCCTGGCATTTCTTTAAGTAAATCCGAAACCGTAATGAGGTCCTTTCACAGACAGGACGTCACCATGCACTATGAGAAGGAGTGTGTCGTATGAGCAAAGGTAAAATTATCGTTGTCGGCGGCGGTCTTGCAGGGCTTATGGCAACAATCAAGGCAGCCGAAGCCGGCATGAAAGTAGATTTGTTTTCTGTTGTTCCGGTAAAGAGATCCCACTCAGTATGCGCCCAGGGCGGTATTAACGGGGCTCTTAATACAATGGGTGAGGGCGACTCCACCTGGGAGCACTTTGATGATTCAGTGTACGGAGGCGATTTCCTCGCCAACCAGCCGCCTGTAAAAGCGATGTGTGACGCGGCTCCGGGAATTATTCACCTGATGGACCGGATGGGCGTTATGTTCAACCGGACACCGGAAGGGCTTCTTGCACTCCGCCGCTTTGGTGGAACACAGCATCACCGTACAGCCTTCGCCGGTGCCACTACAGGCCAGCAGCTGCTGTACGCACTTGATGAGCAGGTCCGCCGTCACGAAGTGGCAGGACTTGTTACGAAATATGAAGGCTGGGAATTCCTCAGCGCAATTGTAGATGAAAGTGACGGCCGCTGCCGCGGGATTACCGCACAGAACCTTGCAACGTCCGAAATGAAGTCGTTCAGGGCAGATGCTACGATTCTTGCCACAGGCGGACCGGGAATTATTTTCGGAAAATCAACCAACTCCATGATCAATACAGGCTATGCTGCTGCTGCTGTTTACAAGCAGGGAGCCTACTATGCGAACGGAGAGTTCATTCAGATTCACCCGACAGCGATTCCCGGAGACGACAAGCTGCGTCTCATGAGTGAATCCGCACGAGGGGAAGGCGGCCGTGTATGGACGTATAACGAAGATAACGAGCCGTGGTATTTCCTTGAGGAGAAATATCCTGCCTATGGAAACCTCGTCCCGCGTGATATTGCCACCCGTGAGATCTTCTCTGTATGTGTGGATCAGAAGCGCGGAATCAACGGAGAGAACATGGTTTACCTTGATCTTTCCCATAAAGATCCGAAAGAGCTTGATGTCAAGCTTGGCGGTATTATGGAGATCTATGAAAAATTCATGGGCGACGATCCGCGTAAAGTACCAATGAAGATTTTCCCTGCGGTTCACTATTCCATGGGCGGACTGTGGATCGACTATGACCAGATGACGAATATTCCGGGTCTATTCGCTGCCGGTGAATGTGACTACTCCCAGCACGGAGCAAACCGCCTGGGCGCCAACTCACTTTTGTCTGCCATTTACGGAGGTATGGTTGCCGGACCTAAAGCGGTTGAATACATCAGCGGTCTTGAACAGGCCAGTGAGGACGTCAGCTCCCAGGTGTTTGACAGCCAGCTGATGAAAGATCAGCAGCAGTTTGAAGATATCCTGAAGATGGACGGGGACGAAAACGCGTTCAAGCTGCATCAGGAACTTGGTGAGTGGATGACCGACAACGTAACGGTTGTACGTGAGAACAAGCGCCTTCTTGAAACGGATGAGAAACTGCAGGAACTCATGGAGCGTTATAAAAACATTAATATCGATGATACAGCTAAATGGAGCAACCAGAGCGCTGCGTTTGTACGCCAGCTCGACGGCATGCTGAACCTTGCCCGTGTTATAACGCTTGGTGCATACAACCGTAACGAAAGCCGCGGTGCCCATTATAAGCCGGAATTCCCGGACCGTAACGACGACGAGTGGATGAAGACAACGAAAGCGAAAATGAACACGTCTACAGGCGCCCCTGACTTTGAGTACGAAGATGTGGATGTATCCCTCATCAAGCCTCGTAAACGTGACTACACGTCTAAGAAACAAGGGAGTGTCAAATCGTGAGCGAAAAAACAATCCGTTTAGTCATTACCCGTCAGAAAGACCAGGAAGACAGCTCCTACAAGGAAGAATTTGAGCTGCCCTACCGTGAAAACATGAACGTAATCTCGGCACTTATGGAAATCCGCCGTAACCCGGTAAACGCGAAGGGTGAAGAAACAACGGCTGTTTCCTGGGAAGCGAGTTGTCTTGAGGAGGTTTGCGGTGCCTGTTCGATGGTGATTAACGGAAAGCCCCGTCAGTCATGTACCGCACTCGTGGATCAACTTGAGCAGCCGATTCGCCTTGAGCCGATGAAAACATTCCCGGTTGTTCGTGACCTTGTGGTTGACCGTAGCCGTATGTTTGATTCCCTCAAGCGTGTAAAAGCGTGGGTGCCGATTGACGGTACCTACGATCTCGGACCGGGACCTCGTATGCCTGAAGCGAAACGCCAGTGGGCGTATGAACTTTCCAAGTGTATGACATGCGGTGTCTGTCTGGAAGCATGCCCGAACGTAAACGACAAGTCCGAATTTATCGGACCGGCGGCACTATCCCAGGTGCGTCTGTTTAACGCTCATCCAACAGGTGCAATGCATAAAGCCGAACGTTTGAATTCTCTCATGGACGGCGACGGAGGCCTCTCCAACTGCGGTAACTCGCAGAACTGTGTGCAGGCATGCCCGAAAGGCATCCCGCTCACCACATCCATTGCGGCACTTAACCGCGACACAACGCTGCAATCATTTAAAAACTTCTTCGGAAGTGACAATAACTTCTAAGACAAACGGAAAAGGACAGCGGAAATTGCTGTCCTTTTCCTGCAGCCAGAGTGTGAATGAATGTTCATTCATATCGGGGTGCCGTTTAGGGATGGAAGCTTTATAAAGCTTCCGCCTGAAGCGTAATAGAACAGCAGGTTTTACGAAAAAAACTAAAGACAATAAATATTTTCTATGGACAATAAGGCTGCGCTAAGGACAATAACTCTCCGCGCAGATGAAAAAACAAACGCTCATCGCGCGGTTGAATACTATATTAAGGAGATGAGATTCAATGGCGGTATCAGATTACATCGAAGATCTAGAAAAATGGCAGTCAGAATTCAGGCACAGCTATCCTGTGACGGTCCGTTTTTCCGAAACCGATGCTTTCGGTCATTTAAACAATACAGTATCCTTCGTTTATTTTGAGCAGGGAAGAATCAATTTCTTTAAAGAAATTGGCTTTGGGGAAGAGTGGTTTGCCAGCGGAGGAGAAGGTATTCCGGTAACAGCAGACCTGCACTGCGATTATAGACGCCAGGTGTTTTTTGATGAGCAGCTTGACGTTCAGGTAAAAGTAGCCGAAATCGGCAATTCCTCCATGGACCTCCACTATCTGATTACGAACGCATCGGGTAAGGTGTGCATGACGGGAAGAGGACGGATGGTTCAGGTGTCACGTAAAACCGGAAAACCGATAAAATGGAGTGAAACGGCACTCGAAAAACTTAATGTTTCCAGGAGTCAGTAGAGAGTCAAAAACCTTGCGGCAAATTACCGGATTAATCCGCGCTCTTTTATCGAAATCCCAAGTCACACCCGATCGACCGCTGACATAGGATAACATGACTAAATACTAATCAACCCGCCAATGTATCAGCAGCCCATGCAAGAAAGGGTGAAATTATTGAAAGAGCACGATTTCCGGCCAAAACCGCTATTAACCAAACGAGAACGTGAAGTATTCGAGCTACTGGTTCAAGATAAGACAACTAAAGAAATCGCATCAGAATTGTTCATCTCTGAAAAGACTGTACGAAATCATATATCCAACACAATGCAGAAGCTTGGGGTAAAGGGGCGCTCACAAGCAGTTATCGAATTGATCCGACTAGGGGAACTCAAAATATAATGACAGCCGGCTTCTGTTCAGGAAGCCGGTTTCATTGTTTTCCCGAAGTGGCGGGACCGTTGACACTGATTGAGCCTTACATTATGCTAAAACGAGAATCGACAGAGGAAAGGTAATTGGGCATGCCTCATAATTATATCGTGGAAAAAGTTCTGAATAACAATGTTGTGGTTGCAAAGGGAACCGGTCATGAAGAATTTATAATGATCGGGAAGGGGATTGGCTTTGGAAAAAAGAAAGGCAGTCACCTTGATGATGAAAATTTTGAAAAGGTATTCAAACTGTATGATCAGGAGGAACAGGAGCTTTACAAGCAGCTGTTAAAAGATCTGGACCCTGCTGTTCTCGAAGTAGTCTATGAAGCCATACTCCATATACAGAAACGGCTTAATATGCCTTTAAATGAACATATTCATATCGGCCTTACCGACCACATTGCGTTTGCAGTAAAAAGGATCCGGCAGGGACTTGAAATTAAAAATCCGTTTCTAAAGGATACAGAACTGCTGTACCCGCGGGAATATCAAATTGCCGAAGAGGTAGTCGCTTTTCTCAACAGCCGCCTTAAGGCAGGTCTTCCGCCGGCAGAAACCGGCTTTGTTGCCCTGCATATACACAGTGCAGTATCGGACAAGCCTCTTTCAGCAGTGAACGAACATGCGGGTCTTTTACTCAGGCTGATCATTGTAATCGAAAATCAGCTGAATATAAAGATTGATAAGCAGAGTATTGATTACGCACGTCTTCTAAGCCACCTGCGGCGTGTCATTGATCGTGCAGAGAAGGTCGAATCCGGCGGGGAGGAACAGGAAAAGCTCGCATGGCTCTTGAAACAGGAGTATCCGGTGTGCTACAATCTTTCATGGAAGCTGATTAGAATTATTCAGCAGGATCTGCGTAAAACTGTGCCCGAGTCAGAAACCGTTTACATCACGGTTCATCTGCAAAGGCTCATAACTTCATAAACTTGTATACGTTTACGTGTTACTGATTCGATCAGGCATGAGTAAAAAGGTGTATACGACCTGCAGGCAGGGGATACCTAACATTAAAAGGTTCCATTGCTCTGGTGGAGGCCGTATATCATTTTTTACTCATGCCTTTTTGTGTTTTTTACGCAGCCTCAGGTTCTTAATGACAGCGTTCCCAAAACGAGAAGGAGGTTTTTATATGAGTACAGCAGCCGCTGAAAAGAATAATGTGTTCAGTAATCTCTTTGGTCTGCTCCAGCGGATCGGACGATCACTTATGCTCCCGGTTTCCGTTCTTCCGGCAGCCGGACTTCTGCTTGGAATCGGGCACGAAAACGTGCTGGATATACCTGTAATGACAGAAGCAGGGGGGATTATCTTTGCCAATCTGGCTCTGATTTTTGCCATCGGGGTTGCTATTGGACTGTCTGACGGAGATGGGGTAGCAGGACTGGCAGCCGTAATCGGGTATCTGATTATGAATCAGACACTTGGCATTCTGGCAGAATACCGGGGACTTGAAACCGAGGCGGTTCTTGGAATTGAATCGCTTGGAATGGGGGTATTCGGGGGTATCATTATCGGTATTACCGCCTCGTACCTTTATAACAGGTTTCACAGGATTGAACTTCCCCAGTTTCTGGGTTTTTTCGGAGGAAAACGTTTTGTTCCGATCATTACAGCTGCAGTAAGTGTGGTTCTGGGTGCCATCCTCGTTTTTGTATGGCCCCCGATCCAGCAGGCAATTGATTACTTAAGTGTTCTTGCTACTGAAACAGGCACAACAATTGCAGCATTTATTTTCGGTTTTGGACAGCGGATTCTTATTCCGTTTGGTCTCCATCACATCTTCTATCAGCCATTCTGGTTTGAGTTTGGACAGTATACCACTCAGGCCGGGGAGACGGTGCGCGGGGATATGAACCGCTATTTTGCAGGAGATCCTGAAGCTGGTACGTTTATGGCCGGACTATTCCCATTCATGCTCTTTGGTCTCCCGGCGGCAGCACTGGCCATTTATCATGAAGCAGACAAAGCGAAGAAAAAAGCAGTCGCGGGGATTATGGGTTCTGCCGCTCTGACAAGCTTTCTAACGGGGATTACCGAACCAATTGAATTTGCCTTTCTTTTCGTAGCACCGGTTCTGTTCCTGATCCACTGTATTCTTGCAGGATTTTCATTTGTAGTCATGGACCTGCTCAATGTTAAAGCCGGCTTCACATTTTCCGGCGGTTTTATTGATTATGTGCTCTATTGGAACTTCTCCACCAATGCATGGATGGTAATTCCGGTCGGACTTGTTTTCGCAGTTCTGTACTACTTTGGTTTCCGCTTTGCAATCCGGAAGTTTAATCTCCAGACCCCGGGACGGGAGAAGGATACAGACGATGGAAAAGAAGAAGCGCGGCCGTCCAAAGAGCTTGCCCGTAATGTTCTTACGGCACTTGGCGGCAAAAAGAACATCAGCAAGCTGGATGCGTGTATTACCCGCCTTCGTGTAACCGTAAACAGCAAGAACGAAGTAAACAAAGGTGAGCTGAAAAAATTAGGTGCTTCAGGTGTTATGGAAGTGGGTAATAATATACAAGCTATCTTTGGAACGAAATCTGATACACTTAAAGGTCAGATTAAGGATTTAATTGACGGAAAAGAAGTATCGGAAGACCTTGACGAACAGGAAACCGATGATACGAAAGTCGTTCCTGGCGATGGGGGCGGCCATTCCGGTGAGCTGGATTTTGCAATGCCGATTGAGGGCCGGCTGATGGATCTGTCTGAAGTTCCGGATCAGGTTTTCTCGGAACGGATGATGGGTGACGGTTTTGCAGTTGATCCAAAAAACGGTCTTGTCAAATCGCCGGTTAATGGTAAAGTAATGAATGTCTTCCCAACGAAACATGCAATAGGCATTGAGGCTGACAGCGGACATGAAATTCTGATACACTTTGGTATTGATACAGTCAATCTTAAAGGCGACGGCTTTGAGGCACTGATCGAGGAAGGTGACAGTGTCAGACAGGGTCAGGAGTTATTAAAGGTTGATTTGGACAAAATTAGAGAGAGAGTACCCTCTTTAATTACCCCTGTCGTGTTTACCAACCTTCAGGAAGGTGAAGCGGTCAAGCTTCAAAAGCAAGGCTCTGTTTCCCAGGGGAATACAGGAATCATTGAAATTACAAAATAATATCTAATTCAGAAGGAGTGTTTTCTCATGGCAGAAAAGAACTTTAAAATCACAGCAGAAACAGGAATCCACGCACGTCCGGCAACGCAGCTCGTTAACAAAGCAGGACAGTATGAATCTGAAGTCACACTTGAGCATAACGGAAAATCCGTAAACCTTAAGTCCATTATGGGTGTAATGAGTCTTGGCGTCGGGCAGGGAGCAGAAGTTACCATTAAAGCTGAAGGTTCAGACGAGGAAGAAGCAATCAAAGGTCTTGAAGAAGTCATGAAAGAAGGACTGGCTGAATAATGTCAAAAACATTAACCGGAATCGGCGCTTCTTCCGGTATTGCCATTGCCAAAGCTTTTCTTCTTGAAACACCTGATCTTTCTGTCGAAAAATCAGAACCAGAAGACCAGGCAGCAGAGGAGAAAAAGTTCAACGACGCACTGGCTTCCGCCAAGGGAGAGCTGGAAAAAATTAAAGAGAAGACGCTCAACGACCTCGGAGAAGAGCATGCAGAAATCTTTTCCGCCCACCTGCTGGTTCTTAGTGACCCTGAGTTCGTGGATGCGATCCGGGGAAAAATTAAAAACGAAAACGTGAACGCAGGCTATGCAGTCAAGGAAATTTCCGATATGTTTGTGTCCATGTTTGAAAATATGGATAACGAATACATGCAGGAACGGGCTGCGGATATCCGCGACGTTTCAAAGCGCGTTCTTGCACATGTGCTTGGAAAAAAACTTGTGTCACTCGCTGAAATTGATGAGGAAGTAGTCGTCATTGCTGATGACCTGACCCCATCTGATACCGCTCAGCTCAACGGTGAATTCGTAAAAGGGTTTGCTACTGATATCGGCGGTCGGACGTCCCATTCCGCTATTATGGCCCGTTCTATGGAAATTCCTGCAGTTGTGGGTACAAAGGAAGTTACTGCATCAGCAGATTTCGATATGATGATGATCGTGGACGGAATTGAGGGCACGGTCATCGTGGATCCTACTGAGAGTGAAGTGGCGGAGTACCGGAAAAAGCAGGAAGAGTTCGCCAGTAAACAGAAGGAATGGGCGAAACTCGTCAATGACCCTACTGAATCAAAAGACGGTCATCACGTGGAGCTTGCAGCGAATATCGGAACTCCGAACGATATGGAAGGCGTCATCAGCAACGGTGCAGAAGGGGTCGGGCTCTACCGGACCGAGTTCCTCTATATGGGCCGTGATGAGCTGCCTACTGAGGAGGAGCAGTTTGAAGCTTACAAAAAAGTCGTTTCCGATATGGACGGGAAGCCGGTCGTCATCCGTACTCTCGATATCGGCGGTGACAAGGAGCTTCCTTACCTTGATCTACCAAAAGAAATGAACCCGTTTCTGGGCTTCAGGGCTGTGCGGCTCTGTCTTGAAAAAGATGATATGTTCCGTACACAGCTACGGGCGCTCCTGCGTGCCAGTGCATTCGGCAACCTGAAAATCATGTTCCCGATGATTGCCACGCTTGAAGAGTTCCGCCAGGCAAAAGCAATGCTTACAGAAGAAAAAGACAAGCTTAAAGCGGATGGAACCGACGTTAGTGACGACATCGAAGTCGGCATTATGGTTGAAATTCCATCGACTGCGGTTATGGCCGATACATTCGCTAAAGAAGTGGACTTCTTCAGCATTGGAACGAATGATTTAATTCAATATACAATGGCAGCCGACCGTATGAACGAACAGGTTTCCTACCTGTATCAGCCTTACAACCCTGCCATTCTGCGTCTCATCAAGATGGTTATTGACGCTGCACACAAGGAAGGCAAGTGGGCCGGCATGTGCGGGGAAATGGCCGGCGATGAAGTGGCGATTCCGCTCCTTCTCGGTCTTGGACTGGACGAATTCAGTATGAGCGCTACATCTGTGCTTCCTGCAAGAAGCCAGATCGCCAACCTGAATAAAAAGGAAGCAGAAGAAGCGGCTCAAAAAGCCCTCAATATGCAAACTTCGGACGATGTAAAAGCTTTTGTAGAAGAAACATTTCCGTCTGAAATGATTTAATTTGAAGTGAAACCCTCTGCTGTCAAACCAGTGGAGGGTTTCCTTTTTAATTAGTTGATTCATAAAACTTTATTAGTGAAATATAAGGAAACACTTGAAAAGATACCTGAAAACAAGGAAAATGGAAGTATTCAAATACTTTGTTTCCCGAAAGGAAGCAAAGGAACAGAAAAATTTTAATCCGCTACATAATTCAGCTCCTCAGTCATCATCAGCCGTATATCAGTCTTATGCCGGAAGCTGAAAATACTGAAATGAATGACCGTTATGGTCATCAGGAGGGTAACCTTATGCCAGAACAGACAGTAAAGACACAGCAGGTCGCGGATATTGAAAAATCACTTCGGATGATTGCAGATATCGTCAAACAAAAAGGGAGAGAAATCCTTAACGAGTTTCCGATCACACCTCCTCAGTTTGTTGCGCTTCAGTGGCTTCATGAATATGGTGATATGACAATTGGAGAACTCTCATCCAAAATGTATCTCGCGTGCAGCACAACGACAGACCTGATCGACCGCATGGAAAAAAATGAGCTCGTTGAACGTGTTAAGGATACAAATGACCGCCGTGTGGTGCGAATTCACCTTCTCGACAAAGGTGCCGAGATTATTAAAGAGGTTATTACACGCCGTCAGGCCTATCTGCAGGGCATTCTCGGAGATTTTTCGCCGGAGGATGTAGATTTTCTGGACCGGAGCCTGAGCTATCTTTTTGATGAAATGAAAAAAGATGCTAAAACGTGGAAATCATTCTAGAGCAGTCATAAGATCAGAAAGGAACAACCTAAAGTGAATAAACCAATCGGTGTTATCGATTCCGGCGTCGGCGGACTGACAGTCGTATCTGAACTGATCCGCCAGCTGCCGAAAGAAGAAATTATTTATATCGGCGATACCGCCCGCTGTCCATACGGCCCGAGGCCTGTAGAAGAAGTTAGGAAATATACGTGGCAGATGATTGACTATCTGCAGCGTGAAGATATAAAAATGCTGGTAATTGCCTGTAACACAGCAACAGCTGTCGTTCTTGAAGAAGCCAAAGAGAGACTTTCCATACCTGTGGTCGGTGTGATCAATCCAGGAGCCATTGCTGCCCTGAAAGCGACAGAAAACGATCATGTAGGGATTATCGGTACTATAGGAACTATTTTAAGTGGTGCCTACGAAAAAGCCATCCACAGCATTAATGATGAAATTACAGTCGAAAGTCTGCCTTGCCCCCGGTTTGTCCCTATGGTGGAAAAAGGAATCTTTAATGGACCGGAAGCAGCGAGGGTCGTGGCTGAGACACTGGAGCCGATCGTGGAAACGGGGATTGACAGCCTGATTCTCGGTTGCACGCATTATCCACTCCTGGAAGAGGTCATTCAGGATTATGTAGGTGAGGGCATTCAGGTCATCTGCTCAGGTGATGAAACGGCCCGTGAAGTAAGCGGACTCATGTTCCATAAAGGGTGGCTATATACCGGTTCACGCAAGCCTTCTCATCGTTTTCTCACCACAGGGGCCGCTGAATCATTTCGGGATATTGCCTCCGAATGGCTGACGCTGCCAGTTGCCAGTGTCGAAGAAATCAGCCTAGTCCGAAGCGGGCAGGAGAAAATATAAGCCAGCTCACCTATGAGCCCCATAAAAAAACAGAACACAAGTAACGCACCACGCAGCTGGACGCTGGGTGGTTTTCTGTTGTCCAGCGGCAGGTAAAACTTTCTCAAAATACAAAGATCATTACACAAAGTCTGCTCAGGGCTGCCCGTAAAACAAGTTGGTCTAAAACTGTACCGGGCTCGTATATATGGTAGTACAAACTGCCTGAGGAGGGGAAAGTATGCTTCGTCGTATAAAAAAACCTTGGTGGGTACTGCTTGCGGCAACTGCAGTACTGGCGGCCTGCGGAGCTGAGGAAGAAGCGCAGGAAACACTCGAACAAATAGATCCGCCGCAATTTGTTGATGAACAGGATGATCTTGGTCTGGATGATTCACCGGCCGGCGGTATGGCAGAAGAAGTGAATGATGAAGAAATGGATATGGAAAACGGCATGGAAGAAGCAATGGAAGAAGATGACATGCAAATGGAAGAAAAAGGCGGCGTCATGGATGACGGCGAGATGAATGATGAAATGAATGAAGAAATGAATGAAGAAATGCACGAAGACATGGATGAAGACATGGAGATGGAAGAAAAAGGCGGCAGTGCGATGGAAGAAACGGCTATGAGGGAGCTTTACCTGATGGATCGTAATGGCATGGTCACACCGCAGACCTTTGCCCTTCCAAGCTCGGATGATGAACTGGCTCAGTCCATTTCCTACCTGATCAAAGGCGGCCCGGTTACGGAAATGCTGCCGAACGGTTTTCAGGCGGTTCTTCCTCCGGATACCCAGGTGATCGCTGCTGAAGTAACGGATGACGGAGCAGCTGTTGTGGATTTCTCATCTGAGTTTACAGATTACCGTGCTGAAGACGAACTCCGTATTCTGCAGTCCGTTACCTGGACGGCCACTCAATTTGACGGAGTCGAGCGTGTCCATCTCCGTGTGAACGGAGAAGAGCTGAAAGTGATGCCTCAGAACGGAACCCCCGTATCTGAAGGATACAGCAGAAGTCACGGGATCAATCTCGAGGCTACAGCAATCAGTGATATATCAAACACCAAGCCGGTGACAGTGTACTTCCTGTCCCAGCCTGAAGACGAAACGTATTACGTTCCTGTTACCCGCCGCGTACCTGCCAATGCCGACGTCCACACAGCTGTCGTTGATGAACTGCTGAAAGGGCCAGGGTTTGCAACGACCCTACTCACAGATTTCAGAACGGAAACGGCCCTGGTGGACGAACCGCGATTAAGCAATGGAACAGTGGAACTTAACTTTAACGAAGGCATTCTTTCCCAGATGGAAGGAACAGCGGTATCCGAGCATGTGGTGAATATGATCGTACTTTCACTTACAGAGCAGGAAGAAGTGGAGCAGGTATCCATCTCTGTCAACGATGATGATCAGCTCATGGTCAGCTCCGGCGCTGCGCTTACTGAGCCTGTATCACGGCCTGGAAGTGTGAATACAGAGAAATACTAAACTGCAGTTTGAATTCACCAACATAAACCATTATGATGAAAGAGGTGGCTGAAGCTGCCTCTTTTTCAATGGATTTATTTTTAAAACGTACATAATGAAATACCATACAGGAGTGATATCATGCGAGTGGACGGAAGACAATCTGACGAATTAAGACCCGTAATCATTGAAGCAGACTACATTAAACACCCCGAAGGATCAGTACTAATCAGTTTCGGTGATACAAAAGTCATTTGCTCAGCGAGTATTGAAGAGAGAGTGCCGCCTTTTATGCGGGGCCAGGGGAAGGGCTGGGTCACAGCGGAATATGCCATGCTTCCAAGAGCGACTGAATCCCGGAACATCCGTGAATCATCAAAGGGGAAATTGTCCGGACGTACGATGGAAATCCAGCGGCTGATCGGGCGGGCCCTCCGTTCGGTGGTAGACCTTGATGCCATCGGCGAGCGGACGGTCTGGGTCGACTGCGATGTGATTCAGGCTGACGGAGGTACGCGGACAGCCGCTGTTACAGGTGCATTCGCGGCTATGTGTCTTGCTTTTCAGAAGGCGGCAGCGGATAAAACAATGAAAAAATTCCCTGTTACCGACTACCTTGCGGCTGTTTCGGTTGGCGTGGATGAAGAGCATGGTGCGATCCTTGACTTAAACTACGCAGAGGATTCAAAAGCCGAGGTGGACATGAACCTGATCATGACCGGAAGCGGCGAGTTCGTTGAAATTCAGGGAACCGGTGAAGAAGCGACATTTTCCCGGAGTCAGTTAAACAGCCTCTTGGATTTGGGTGAAAAAGGAATTTCTGAGCTTTTTGCCATTCAGAAAGAAGCGATCGGAGAAGCAGCGTCTTATCTTGAAAGTGAAGGGGAAAAGGAATCATGACAATCTCCGAAGTGCTGATTGCTACAAAGAATCCGGGTAAGGTAAAAGAATTTGAAGCTTTTTTTGCCGAGAAAGACATTAAAGTGCGCTCCCTTCTTGACCTTGAAGAGCCGGAGGACGTAATCGAGGACGGCGAGACATTTGAAGACAATGCAGTGAAGAAAGCCGAAGCAATCGGAAAAGCAGCAGGGCTTCCTGTTATTGCTGATGATTCCGGGCTGGAGGTTGACGCGCTGAATGGAGCGCCCGGCGTTTATTCTGCCCGTTATGCGGGGAAGGAAAAAAATGACGAGGCAAATAATCTGAAGCTGCTGAGAGAAATGGAAGGTGTGCCCCCGGAAAAGCGGACTGCCCGCTTCGTATGTGCACTCGCTGTTTATCTGCCTGGAAACCGGTCGTTTGTTCTTAGAGGCACATGTGAAGGTTTGATTGCAGAAGAACGAAAAGGAGAGCATGGCTTCGGATACGATCCGTTGTTTTATGTGCCATCGTCAGAAAAAATGATGGCAGAGCTGACGAGTGAGGAAAAAAACACCCTCAGTCACCGGGCAAAGGCGCTGCAGCTTCTTGAAGAAAAGTGGGACTTATTTACTGAATAGGCTGTTTTAAAGCTCAATGTTGACTTATATCCAGTTGATTGAAGCAAATGCGCAATACACCACTGCGGAAAGAGAGCGTCTGAGCGTAAAACAACTATAGTCTTTAACAGAGTCACGCATTGAAAAAGGAGGAATGACCGGATGAGAGCGTTAATTATCAGCGACAGTCACGGATGGCGGGAAGAATTAAAAACCGTAGTAAACCGTCACAGGGACGAAGCAGACCTTATTATTCACTGCGGGGATTCAGAACTTGATGGTACTGCACCTGAACTTGATGGTGTTCAGACGGTCAAGGGAAACTGCGACTTTGGCGGGGACTTTCCTGAAGAACGTGTCGACGAAGCCCAGGGAGTCCGCTTCTTTACAGGCCACGGCCATCTGCTGAACGTGAAGATGAGCTCTCTGCAGCTGAAATACAAAGGACAGGAACATGGTGCGGATGTAGTCTGTTACGGACATTCCCATGTTCCGGAAACGTTTGAGGAAGAAGGCTTGATTTTTATTAATCCTGGAAGCATTCGTCTCCCGAGGGGATCCGTGGATTTCGGAACCTACGCCCTTTTGGACGTATCAGATGAGAGTGTGCAGGTGTCTTTCAGATCATTTGAAGGAGAACCTGTCGAAGAATTGAGCAGAACTTTTTCGCGGATCAGGTAAAAAATTCTGTTGACTTTTATACTGGGATCAGCTATATTAATATTTGTCGCACAAACAATAGACTATAGCTGATGCGGGTGTAGTTTAGTGGTAAAACCTCAGCCTTCCAAGCTGATGATGTGAGTTCGATTCTCATCACCCGCTCCATTGTCCCAGTAGCTCAGCTGGATAGAGCAACGGCCTTCTAAGCCGTCGGTCGGGAGTTCGAATCTCTCCTGGGACGCCATTATAGTGCACACAACATCATTTACATACAAAACCCCCGGGATACTTAACAGTTCCCGGGGGTTTTGATTTATGCCATTATGAAGGCTTCTGCTCGGGGGCTGAGAGACTTTCCCTGGATTCTTTTGATCCGGTTGTGAGCCGGCTGATCACCTTCAGGGACTGTTCCGGATTTGAAGACGATACACTTGCCACCTTCCAGCCGCTGTTCTTTAAGTAGAATTTCAAAAGCACCCTATTGACAGGGTTCACTGATCCTGTAAGCAGGGCGATCCGGTAAGGTTCAAGTGCCAGCGGGATGATAACTGAGCCTGACTGGATTCTGCTGCTTACATAGTATCCATTAGCAGTGAGCATGTTGTAAATGGCCTGGTCCTCTTCTGAATCAATCTGCTGAAGATCTTTTCTGACAATAGTAAAACGGGGATGAGACTCCTTTTTCCCCCGAGTCGCGAGGTACAAAGTGATCACTGCGACAACGAGCACTGTGAGAATTTCCGCCAATGCGATCACCCTTCCAAAAATGTTTTCTTACTATTGATTATTTACGTAAAACCGGGACTGAAAACCTGATTTTTAATATTATTTGTTTTTCATAATTTAAATTGATAAACTGAAAGTTAATAACTTTGCTCTTGACAAAGGTGGAACGAATTATGGGAAAACAGAAACAGGGACAGGGTGACAATGTCATCATGTTTCCAGGTCTTGTTGCCCGTCTGGTCGAGAAGGGGATGTCGGCTCTGAAAGAAAAGAAGCACTACGATGCGCTTCGGTACTTTCAGCAGTCTACAGAACTGGAACCGTCGCACCCCCAGGCGCGCTATGGACTCGTCATTACCAATATTGAATTAAACAGGCTCGATGAAGCAAAAAAACACTGTGAGTCGATGCTGAAGGAAGGAATCGGACAGTATTATGAAGTTCTCCAGGTTTACGTCTCCCTCCTTGTACAGCTCGGAGATTATGACGAAGTCGTCACGATCCTTGAAACGGTGATGGCTGAGGACAAGCTGCCGCCGGATATGGCCGAATCGTTCTACCAGCTGCTCGAATTTTCCCGCCAGATGACATCGGAAACAAGCAGTCCCGTTCCTGACGAGGAAGAGCCTGCCGACCAGTTCAGCACGCCTGAAGAGTGGATTGAAACGCTTGAGCGCGGAGACCCGAATCAACAGCTTGGAGCCCTTAAAAAGCTGAGTCAGGTCAATACGGCCCGGGTTGTGGAGGCGTACCGGACATTTTTGAAGGATAAGCAGAACGATCCGGTTTTGAAAAGCTATGTTCTGCAGATGATGAAGGATATGAACATAACAGGCTCATTTGAGGTACATAAGTTCGGCGATACATATTCGATTCAGATCAGTGAACTGGAAGATGTTTTTCATGAACGTTTTGGAAATGAAGTAGCTCGGATTGTGGAAGACCGGCTTGGGCAGGAATCACCGGGTCTTGTGGAAATGGTCATGCAGGTTTGGTGGCATTATCTTTTTGCCATCTATCCTAAATCACCTGTACCACTTGATGCTTCCCTCTGGGCGGCAGCCCTTCATCACCTCGGTACAGAACTGCTGATGGAAAGTGACGGGGAAATGTTGGAAGCCGAAGAGACAGCTGCCTTATACGGCGTTAAGGAAGATGAGCTGAGAGCAGCAGCGGCGCACATCCGTTCCATTGAGACACATCTGTTTCAGTCATAAGATGATGGATACATAGCGATTTGCGATAATTATTGAAAAGAAGTGCACCTATGTTATAATGAAATGGTTTGAAAAGGATAACAGACGTATTTTTATGTTGGAGGGAATAGATTATGAGCGCAAATTTTGAAAAACTCGAAGGCAATTCCGGCGTTCTTACAGTTGAAGTTGACAAAGAACGCGTAAACACTGCTTTGGATGAAGCATTTAAAAAAGTAGTTAAGAAAGTAAACGTACCAGGATTCCGTAAAGGAAAAATTCCTCGTCCGATGTTCGAACAGCGTTTTGGTGTAGAATCACTTTACCAGGATGCCCTTGATATCCTTCTTCCTCAGGCTTATGGAGAAGCGGTTGAGGAAACAGGCATCGAGCCGGTTGACCGTCCTGAAATCGACATCGAAACAATGGAAAAAGGCGAAAACCTTGTTTTCAAGGCTACTGTAACAGTGAAGCCGGAAGTGAAACTCGGCGAGTACAAAGGCCTCGAAGTAGAAGAGGAATCAACTGAAGTAACAGACGAAGACGTTGACAGCGAGATCAAACAGCTTCAGGAAAAGAACGCTGATCTTGTTGCCGTTGAAGACGGAGAAGTTCAGGAAGGCGACACTGTCGTTATGGACTTTGAAGGCTTTGTAGACGGGGAAGCGTTCGAAGGCGGAAAAGCTGAGAACTACTCTCTTGAAATTGGATCCGGTCAGTTTATCCCAGGATTTGAAGAGCAGCTTGTCGGCACGAAAACAGGAACTGACGCTGAAGTAAACGTAGAGTTCCCGGAAGACTATCATTCTGAAGAGCTTGCAGGCAAGCCGGCACTTTTCAAAGTAAAAGTACACGACATCAAGCGTAAAGAGCTTCCAGAGCTTGACGACGAGTTTGCAAAAGATGTGGACGAAGACGTTCAGACGCTTGACGAGCTTAAAAGCAAGCTGAAAGAAAACCTTCAGAAGAGCCGCGAGCAGGAAGCAGACATGAAAAAGCGTGATGCACTTGTGGAACAGGCTGCTGAAAACGCGGAAATCGACATTCCTAAAGCCATGGTGGAAACGGAAACGGACCGCATGCTTCAGGAGTTCGGCCAGCGCCTTCAGGGGCAGGGCATGACACTTGACATGTACTACCAGTTCTCCGGAACGGACGAAGAAGGTATGAAAGCTCAGTTTATGGACGATGCTGAAAAGCGTGTGCGTATGAACCTTACGCTTGAAGCCATTGCGGAAGCTGAAAACCTTGAAGCTTCTGAAGAAGACGTGGAAGCCGAGCTTGATAAAATGGCTGAAACGTACAAGCGTGAAAAAGACGAAATTCGCCAGATCCTTCAGATGCAGGGCGGTACGGAAACACTTAAAGGCGACCTGAAAGTCCGCAAAGCGATTGACTTCCTTGCAGACGAAAGCAAGCCAAAAGCATAACAGAAGGACCGGTCATGATATACAAAGCAAGGTGCGTATGAAAGCGCACCTTGCTTTATACATACATAAAAGGAACGCTGCCCACGCAGCACCTCATCCCCAGGGATAAGTATAATAAGCGCAAAGCAGCAACTGTAATTCACGCTCAATGCCTTACGGGGGCGAGATAAGCCGGGAATTGTAGAATTTCTTTTTCCGGAAATAAAAGGTTAAATTCCGCGGTTTGTGGAAATGGATACATAATAACCGGTCCAAGATTCTTAATCATTGACAGAGGAAAAGCGCTGCTTTATGCTGTAAAAACATCACGTGGAAAGCGTTCTGTTTCAGATGGAATGCTCTGCTGTGATACAATGAAGGCGAATGATCAGAAGCTTTATTTTGGTTTTTCAGCCCGATTGATTTGGAGCCCCGTGATTAAAAACGGGAATGTGAACGTACAATGAGAACATACATGAAAACGAATGACAGAACCCGGAATATCCGTCTCAATAAACTGTACGTCATTGAATAAAGACAAGGGGTGAAGCGGAATGTTTAAATTTAACGAAGAAAAAGGCCAGCTCAAATGTTCATTTTGCGGCAAAACGCAGGATCAGGTCCGCAAACTTGTAGCCGGTCCTGGTGTGTATATATGTGATGAATGCATTGAGCTTTGCACCGAGATCGTGGAAGAGGAGCTTGGAAGCGAAGAGGAAGTGGAAATGGAAGATATTCCAAAACCACAGGAAATTCGCGAAATTCTGAACGATTACGTTATCGGTCAGGACCAGGCGAAGAAATCACTGTCCGTAGCGGTATACAACCACTACAAGCGTGTAAACTCCACGCAGAAAAATGATGAAGTGGAACTTGCCAAAAGTAACATCTGCCTGATCGGACCGACAGGAAGCGGGAAAACCCTTCTTGCTCAAACGCTCGCGCGTATTCTGAACGTGCCGTTTGCAATTGCCGACGCTACGTCTCTTACCGAAGCAGGTTATGTAGGGGAGGATGTAGAGAATATCCTTCTCAAGCTCATCCAGTCTGCAGACTACGATGTGGAAAAGGCCGAGCGCGGCATTATCTACATTGATGAAATCGATAAAGTAGCCCGAAAATCCGAGAACCCGTCCATTACCCGCGATGTTTCCGGTGAAGGGGTGCAGCAGGCACTGCTGAAAATTCTTGAAGGAACAACGGCAAGTGTACCGCCGCAGGGCGGTCGTAAGCATCCCCATCAGGAGTTTATCCAGATTGACACGACGAATGTCCTGTTCATCTGCGGAGGTGCCTTTGACGGGATTGAACAGATTATTAAACGCCGTCTAGGTAAAAAAGTGATCGGTTTCGGTTCCGATGCGTCTAAAGATGACCTTAAAGAAGGACAGTATCTCGCTAAGATCCTTCCGGAAGACCTTCTGCGATACGGACTGATTCCGGAATTCATCGGACGTCTCCCGGTTATCTCAAGTCTTCGTCCCCTTGATGAAGACGCGCTGATTGAAATTCTGACCAAGCCTAAAAACGCCCTCGTTAAGCAGTACCAGAAACTGCTGGAACTTGATGACGTTGAACTGGAGTTTGAAGAAGACGCCCTCGTGGAAGTTGCCAAGCAGGCAATTGAACGGAAAACAGGTGCCCGTGGTCTTCGCTCCATCATTGAAGGTATGATGCTCGATGTGATGTACGAACTGCCGTCCCGCGATGATATCGCCAAATGTGTGATTACGGCCGAAACCGTTCGTGAGCATGCCCGTCCACGTCTGGAAACTTCCGACGGCACGGTTGTGGATGAGAAACAGAACAAGCCAAAAGAGAGTGCGTAAATAAAACGATAAGTTGCTACCAAAACCCTCCGGCAGATGCCGGAGGGTTTTGGTATTGGCTGTTTTCGAACAGAGTGTTGCTATTGACCACTTTATTATGGAGTGAAAGGCGGTGACTCCAGTGGGAATAGCATCAGCGGAAGACCCCGCAGGGCGATTTTCCCGAGGAGGCTGAAGCGATGCCCTCGGAAAGGGTCCGCCTGTAGCGGAATAAAACAACAATCTTTACGAAAACAGCTTTGCTATTTGCTTCTGGAGGGTCATGAGGGCAGTCAACAGACCTGATGTATGGAATAATATGGGTGGATTACATAATCTGAAAGGTATTTAAATAATCTGAATGATATTACATAATCCTGAGCAAAATTGCGTAATTTCGGCTGCTGATTGCATAATATCAAACGAACCCCATGCCTCTGCCCTTCACCTCCGGCAGACCATGGGCAGCAGCGGACTGGTACCGGTGCTAATTATTGCCTAGTGCCTGAACACAGGTTATCCGGGTTGCAAAAGGTCATACTAAGCACCACAGACTTAAAGCACCGGGAGGAATTAACTCATGTCATTTACTGGCTTAGCGTTTGTAATACAATTATTTTTTGGTGTTGTGATCGGCCTTTACTTCTGGAATCTTCTACGTAATCAGCGCTCTCAGCGAGTAAGCGTGGATAAAGAATCCAGAAAAGAAATGGAGCAGCTTAAGAAAATGCGGGCCGTCACTTTAAGTGAACCTCTGGCGGAAAAGGTCAGGCCTAAATCGTTTGATGATATCGTCGGCCAGCAGGACGGAATCCGCTCTCTGCGGGCGGCTCTGTGCGGACCTAATCCCCAGCATGTGATCATCTACGGGCCGCCGGGTGTGGGGAAAACAGCTGCGGCACGCCTCGTGCTGGAAGAGGCTAAAAAGAGCAGTACAACTCCCTTTCGCAGAACTTCTGTATTTATCGAACTGGACGGAGCCACCGCCCGGTTTGATGAACGGGGGATTGCGGATCCTCTCATTGGCTCTGTCCACGACCCGATATACCAGGGAGCCGGTGCCATGGGTCAGGCGGGGATTCCACAGCCCAAACAGGGAGCAGTAACGAAAGCTCATGGCGGCGTATTGTTTATTGACGAAATTGGGGAACTGCATTCCATTCAGATTAACAAGCTTCTTAAGGTGCTTGAAGACCGCCGCGTTTTTCTGGAAAGTGCTTATTACAGCGAGGAAAACGAGCAGATCCCTGAACACATTCATGATATTTTCAAAAACGGGCTTCCGGCTGATTTCAGACTTGTAGGTGCAACAACACGTAATCCGCAGGAAATCCCTCCGGCGATCCGGTCCCGGTGTATGGAAGTGTATTTCAGGGCCCTTACACCGATGGAAATTGAAAAGATTGCGAAGAAAGCGGCTGGCCGCATTCATACCGAGGTGGATGACCAGGTGTACAGCGTCATCGCCAAATACGCTACGAACGGCCGGGAAGCCGTAAACATTATGCAGATTGCCGCCGGAATGGCAACTAGTGAAAACCGGACATGCATTACCGTTAGCGATGTGGAGTGGGTCATTCATTCGAGCCAGCGTGCTCCCCGTCCTGAGAGAAAAATTCATCATGAAGATAAAGTAGGTTTTGTAAACGGTCTGGCTGTGTTCGGCCCGAATCTCGGTGCGCTTCTTGAAATCGAAGTCACCGTTATGA
Source organism: Alteribacter lacisalsi (assembly GCF_003226345.1). Lineage (GTDB taxonomy): Bacteria > Bacillota > Bacilli > Bacillales > Salisediminibacteriaceae > Alteribacter > Alteribacter lacisalsi. The sequence continues at coordinate 331,731 of NZ_PDOF01000001.1, forward strand.
AAAACTCGGGCAAAGGGACGATAAATATTACCGGGATCGCCGAAGAGGAAAGCACAGGCGACCAGACACGCCAGATCAAACGAAAAAGTATGGCTAAAGGTTCTGTGGAAAACGTGGTAACGGTGCTCAGGCACATGGGCATCGCCACTTACGATTACGACATTCACGTGAATTTCCCGGGAGGAGCGCCGGTGGACGGTCCGTCAGCAGGGATTTCCATTGCCACGGCCATTTATTCTTCAATTCATAAGGTTCCGGTCAGTCATAAAGTGGCCATGACAGGAGAACTGAGTATCCACGGAAACGTCAAACCGATTGGCGGCGTTGTGGCAAAGGTGGAAGCAGCCAAACAGGCCGGAGCCAGTGCCGTCATTATTCCAAAAGAAAACCTGCAGGCGATCCTGACGGAAATGGATGGCATTATGATTCATGCAGTGGAATCATTCAGCGAAGTTCTTGAACTGGCACTTAAGGGAGAAGAGATGAAGGAAGAGGAAAATGTGCTACCGGCGGCAGCCGGATCTGTGCAGGAAGCTAAAATCTGACATAAGAGACGGTCGTGAAGTAAGGTGGAAACATTTCTTTTTTCCCAAAAGGGCGAATGGCTCTCAGAAGAGGGGCGGGTCACATGCGGCCCGGTCCCTTTTGTTTGCCGGGATAGAGCGTGGTTTATTAGACATTGCCCAGGCAATAGGATAAAATTGAACAAGATTACATTTGTCATCGGATTCCCTTTTCAGACAGTAAAAAAGGATTTGAAATGACGTGGAGGTGGATTACATAATGAGCAACAGCGAACAGCGAACGCTGCCTTTACTTCCGCTTCGGGGACTTCTCGTTTATCCGACGATGGTCCTTCATTTGGATGTAGGGAGAAATAAATCGGTTCAGGCACTTGAACGTGCCATGGTGGAAGAGCACGAAATCTTTCTCGCCACTCAAAAAGAGATCAGTGTGGATGAACCTTCTTCTGAAGATATATATCATGTGGGTACACTTGCCAAGGTAAAGCAGATGCTCAAACTTCCGAACGGCACGATCCGTGTGCTGGTTGAAGGACTCCGCCGCGGGGAAATCAGTGAGTTCCATGACCGGGATGAGTACTATGAAGCAACCATTGATGTGAGGGAGGAGCGCCATGAAGCGACTGTTGAGGAACAGGCGCTTATGCGTAACGTCCTCGAACAGTTTGAGCAGTATATTAAGCTGTCCAAGAAAATTTCTCAGGAGACGTTTGCCTCTGTTTCGGATATTATCGAGCCGGGCAGAATGGCGGATATCATTGCCTCCCATCTGCCGCTTAAAATTGTCCAGAAGCAGGATATTCTTGAGACCCATTCTCCCGAGGAGCGCCTGAACAAGATTCTCCGTATTCTGAGCAATGAAAAGGAAGTGCTCGGGCTCGAGAAGAAGATCGGTCAGCGCGTGAAAAAGTCAATGGAAAAAACGCAGAAGGAGTACTACCTTCGCGAGCAGATGAAGGCGATTCAGAAAGAGCTTGGGGACAAGGAAGGCAAAGAAGGTGAAATTGCGGAGCTAAAAGATAAGATTGCGAAGGCGCAGATGCCGGAAGCGATCGAAGAAAAGGCGTACAAAGAGCTTGGCCGCTATGAAAAAATGCCGGCGAGCTCTGCGGAAAGCTCTGTAATCCGCAATTATATTGAATGGCTTGCCCTTATTCCATGGCACAAGGAAACGAAGGACCTCCTTGATATTCACCGTTCTGAGGAAATTCTGGACGAAGATCATTACGGGCTTGAAAAGGTGAAGGAGCGGGTGCTTGAATACCTTGCTGTTCAGGAGCTCACCAATGAGCTTAAAGGGCCGATCCTCTGTCTTGCGGGGCCTCCGGGAGTAGGGAAAACGTCCCTTGCCCGTTCGATTGCCCGGTCTCTTGACCGCAACTTTGTCCGTATGAGTCTCGGAGGTGTCCGTGACGAAGCGGAAATCCGCGGTCACCGCCGTACGTATGTCGGCGCCATGCCGGGCCGGATTATTCAGGGCATGAAAAAGGCAGGTTCCGTGAACCCTGTTTTTCTTCTGGATGAAATTGATAAAATGGCAAACGACTTTCGCGGCGACCCATCATCTGCGCTTCTTGAAGTGCTCGATCCGGAGCAGAACAACACGTTCAGCGATCACTTTATTGAAGAACCGTACGATCTGTCGAAAGTCATGTTCGTTACCACTGCAAACAATATCTCGCGGATCCCTGGTCCTCTGATGGACCGTATGGAAGTGATTCATATTCCGGGCTACACCGAAGTGGAGAAGCTGGAAATCGCCAAAGGATATCTTCTCCCGAAACAGATGAAGGATCACGGTCTGAACAAAAGCCGCCTTCAGGTAAAAGAGGAAGCGATTTTAAAGGCTATCCGCTACTATACGCGTGAAGCAGGTGTTCGTAATCTTGAACGCCAAATGGCCTCTCTTTGCCGGAAAGCGGCGAAGATGATCGTCTCCGGTCAGAAAAAACGGGTGGTTCTGACCGAAAACACGGTGGAACAGATGCTCGGAAAACCGAAGTTCCGCTACGGGAAGGCAGAGGAGGAGGATCAGATCGGTGCGGCGACAGGTCTTGCTTACACGACCGCCGGCGGAGATACCCTGACAATTGAGGTCAGTCTCTCACCGGGAAAAGGCAAGCTGACGCTTACCGGTAAACTGGGCGATGTGATGAAAGAGTCGGCCCAGGCGGCCTTCAGCTATATCCGGTCCAAATCGGATGAGCTGTCGATCGATCCGGCCTTTAATGAAAAAAATGATATTCACATCCACGTACCGGAAGGCGCCATTCCGAAAGACGGTCCGTCAGCAGGGATCACGATGGCAACAGCGCTCATTTCGGCGCTAACAGACCGCCCGGTGCGAAAGGAAGTGGGCATGACCGGAGAAATTACACTTCGGGGACGTGTGCTTCCGATCGGCGGACTGAAGGAAAAATCTATGAGCGCCCACCGGGCAGGGCTCACGACGATCATCATGCCGAAAGACAATGAGAAAGATCTTGAGGATATTCCGGAGAGCGTGAAAAAAGACTTAACATTTATCGCTGTTTCACACTTGGATGAAGTGCTGAAGCATGCATTGGCAGGGGAAAAGAAATGAAAGTAATCGAAGCAGATCTCGTCATCAGTGCGGGGAGAGCAGACCAGTTTCCTCCGGGACCGTTCCCGGAGGTGGCACTGTCCGGGCGTTCCAACGTCGGGAAGTCATCATTTATCAATACCATTCTTGCCCGCAAGGCGCTGGCACGAACGTCCCAGCGCCCGGGGAAGACTCAGACACTGAACTTTTACAAAATTAACGACCGGTTTCACTTTGTGGACGTACCGGGTTACGGCTATGCGAAGGTGTCCAAGAAGGAACGGGATGCTTGGGGGCGCCTCATGGAAACGTATTTTGAGACCCGTGAGCAGCTCCGTGGTGTCGTCCTTCTGGTGGATGTGCGTCACAAGCCGACCGAAGACGACCGCATGATGTACGACTGGCTGAAGCACCATGAACAGAAAGTGATCGTGGTGGCAACGAAAGCGGATAAAATTTCAAAAGGCAAACAGCAGAAGCAGCTGGCTGTGATCAAGCGTGACCTCGACGTGTCCCCGGAGGATCCGGTGGTTTTGTTCTCATCTGAGACAGGCCTGGGCAAAGACAAGGCGTGGCGTGAAATCAGCGATGCGCTGTTCGGCTGAAACTAGAAACTGCAGGAGACCCCCGGAAGATAAGGGGTCTCTTTTTTCGTCTGTACTGCGAAGATTTCAAAACGGAGCTCTCAGGAAGTGATGGGGAGGGCTTAGGGTCCATTGACGAAACAGCTTAAACTTTGGGTGAACCACCTTAAAATATTTTGAACTATCGTAAACCTTGGATGAACCACCGTAAAATCATATGAACCACCTTAATCCGGCTCCCAGCCATCTTAAATCCTCCGCCAGTCCCATAAAAACAAGGTGACTTCTGCACGCATAACGTTTGTAAAAACAATGCCGCCCTTATAGAATAGGATTAAGTTTACAAAATTTAACTTAAATAATTGTAAGTGGCGAAAGGGGAACTCTACGGTGGCATATCGCTGGATATACCTGCTTCCGATCCTTTGGATCATAGGAGCAGTCTTTCTTTTTTTACAGTCACCGAATTTGGATGAACTGGTCAGGGAACGAGGTCAGGCAGGGGTACCTGATGGCTATCCTTCGCAGATGGCAGACGATCTTCTAGCACAGAATGAAGGTGCTTCAGGAGAGACCGTTCTTGCGGTTTATACAAGTGATGCAGCCTTAACGGAGGCGGAGCTTGCAGATATCGAAAGTACCCTCAATCAGATTCCCGATGAGATCGGAGAATACCCGGTCGAAGAGGTTGTCACCCCATTTGATTCTGATGAGAACAGGGAACTGCTCATCAGTGATGATGAAACAACGGCATTGGCATTTGTTCAGATGGATATGCTCTTTAGTGATACTGCAGCGGTGAGAGATGATCTGAATCGGACGCTGGCTGCTGAGTCGGTGTCAACGCTTATATCCGGATCATCGGTGATTGAAGACGATGTGATTATCAGTTCGGAGGAAGGCCTTGCCACAACCGAAGTGATTACAGTCATTTTTGTACTAATTATTTTGTTCCTTGTGTTCAGGTCTCTAGCTGCGCCTCTGGTTCCCCTTGTTACCGTAGGGGCTTCGTACGTAGTCAGTATCGGCATCGTATCCTATCTGGTTGATTACGCTGGTTTTCCGGTTTCGAACTTCACGCAGATTTTTATTGTGGCTGTTCTCTTCGGGATTGGAACCGACTATTGTATTCTTCTCCTTAACCGGTTCAAGTCAGAGCTTCTTGAAGCGGAAGACCGTGTTGAAGCGATGCGAAGAACCTTTAAAGCAGTCGGACCAACTGTGTTTTCAAGCGCGTTAACCGGCTTCATCGGCTTTTTTGCGATCGGGTTTGCCCAGTTTGACCTTTACCGCTCTGCCATGGGAGTCAGTGTAGGTATAGTCGTGCTTGTGGCGGCGATCTGGGTATGGGTGCCGGTTGCCATGATACTGCTCGGTGAAAAGCTTTACTGGCCTTCGCGCTCTGGACTGCAGGTAAAGCCGAGCCGAACGTGGGGAGCCCTTGGGAGGTTTTCGCTCTATAAACCCGGCTGGACGATGCTGATTCTTGCCGCTGTCTTTGTCCCGGCCGTTCTTACTTATAATAATGCCACGTCATTTAACTCTCTTGATGAAATCGGGGACGAGTTTGAATCCGTTCAGGCCTTTCATGTGATTACAGATAAATTTGGAGACGGTGAGATGTTTCCGGCAACTGTTGTGATTGAACACGATGAAAGGTGGGACAGTCAGGAGTGGCTGCCGTATATTGAGCTTGTCACTTATGAACTGGAGAAAATCGATGGTGTTCAGGAGGTCAGAAGTGCAACCAGACCGGAAGGAAGCCGGGTAGAAGAATTTACAGTCCCGTATCTTGCTGGTGAGCTGGCTGATGGAACGGAGGAAATCAGAGACGGACTTGAAGAGCTGAGTGAGGGTTTGGCCGAACTGGCTGATGAACTTCGTGATGAGGAACAGTCCGTAGATGGTGAGGACGGTTCTGAGGCTCTTTCAGAAGGAGCCGAAGAACTGGCTGATGGAGCACAGGAGATTGAAGCAGGTCTTGCACAAACGGGTTCCGGCACTGGTGAAGCGGCAGACAGTACGGCTCAGCTCGAACAGCGCCTGTCTGTTCTGAACGAACAACTGGCTTCACTGGCTCAGCAGCTCCCTCCTGGAAGCGGTATTGATGAACTGCAGGGCGGTTTCGCAGAGGTGCAGGGAGGGTTGGCCGAGTTAACGGCCGGTCTTGAGGAGCTGGCGGTGGCACAGTCAGAGCTCGAAGACGGGGCCGGGGAACTGGCTGGAGGCGCAGAGGAGCTTGCTGAAGGGCAGGAGGAACTGACAGCGGCCCTCAACGATATCGAAACGGCGTTTTCCGAGGTGGCAGACGGCCTTGACGAGGCTGTGGAAGGACTTGAAGAACTGGAGGAAGGTCTCGAGGAAGTGGAAGACCTGCTTACGGAACTTGCCGGTCAGTCTCAGCATCCTCTACAGGGATTTTTTGTCCCGGCAGAGGCGTTTGAGGAAGGTGATCTCGACGGAATTTGGGATGCCTACACCACACCGAATAGACTTGTCACGACTATAGATGTGATTTTTGCGATTAACCCGTATAGTAACGAGGCGATGGATACAGCCAGGCTCATTGAAGAACGGGCCCTTCTGGCTTTAAGGGGGACGCCGCTTGAGGATGCACCGGTTGCTGTCGGAGGACTTTCCAGTGTCAATCTGGATTTGCAGACGATCTCAAATGATGATTTTCTGCGTACGGCTCTGATTATGCTCGCTGGAATCTTTATCGTTCTCGTAGTACTTCTGAAGTCACTGATTATGCCGTTGTACATTCTTGTGTCACTTGTTTTGACCTATATTGTTTCCATATCATTTACCGAATTTGTTTTTGTAACACTGCTTGGCTACCCTGGCGTTACGTGGGCAGTACCGTTCTTCGGCTTTATTATGCTCATGGCTCTCGGCGTGGATTATTCAATCTTTTTGATGACCAGGTTTGCCGAGGATGTGCAGACGAACGAAGACATCAGGGAAGCAGCTCTTTACGCTATGAAACAGATCGGTACCGTCGTCCTTTCTGCTGCAGTCATTCTTGCAGGCACATTCGGGGCGATGATGCCTTCAGGCGTGCTCAGCCTCATGCAGATCGGAACCCTAGTCCTGACCGGACTTCTCCTGTATGCTGTCATCATGCTGCCATTGTTTATTCCCGTCATGATCGGTCTATTCGGAGAACGAAACTGGTGGCCGTTCAGACGGCCTTCCTGAGTAGGAAAGACACAGGTGAAGCTTGCCTGTGTCTTTTTTCTCATCAAAGATCGGTTTCCATTATTTAAAAAGCGGGTAAAAGTATATATCTTATTTTCCCGTTATATAAAAAGGTGAATGCCAAAACGCCCATACAGGGGAGCATCAAAGAGTAAATGTATGGATTTTACATAAAAGCATGGTAAACTGTTGAAAACAACCTTAATTTGACTGTAAATTTGGAATTTGCTCTTTTGTGCGCCGATTTAATGCTTTGCTATGATAGTAAAGCAATGAAGGGGACTCACCAGCAGAAACACGCCCGAATTGATTGGGCAAAACATAATAAAGGGGAGAACCAAAGATGAAGAAGTACTTAAAAGGTATTGTCCCTGTGACACTCGCAGCAACGATGGTCCTGGCTGCCTGCGGTGAAGGGGATGAAGAAGAGACAGACACAGGTGCTGACGGGGACGGTGAAGAAACAGCCGATGACAACGGCGAAGAAACCGATTCACCGGGAGATGAAGTTGATTACGATGAATATACCCTTGAAGACGGAAAATTTGTCTTCGCTTTATCCGGGGAGTACCGTCCATTCAATTATGTTGATGAAACGAACAATTTAGTAGGGTTTGACGTGGATATCGGAATGGCGATTGCAGACGAACTCGGACTTGAAGGTGAGCCGTATCAGATTACGTGGAATTCCATTATTCTGGGTTTGAATGACAACCGTTATGACGCGATTATCGGAAGTATGGGAATCACGGAAGAACGTCAGGAAAACGTGGCATTCTCCGACCCGTACTACTACTCCGGAGCACAGGTGTTTACCCGTTCCGACAGCGACATTCAGTCTCTTGAAGATATTGATGAAAATACTGAGGTAGCGGTAGCTGAAGGAACAACATATCATACGATGATTCAGGATTATTCGGAAGAGATTGTTACTTACGACTCTGACGTGGTTGCCCTTCAGACTCTATCCCAGGGGCGTCATGATGCAGTTATTACCGACCGCCTGGTAGGGCTGATTAACATTGAAGATCAGGGTCTTGATATTGAGCTTCGTGGTGATCTGATTGATTCAGAGGAAATGGCGATTGCCCTTCGTCACGATGAGGACGAGCTGATGGAAGGCATTAACCAGGCTCTTGAAAATATCCGTGAAAGCGGGTTATATGAAGAAATCAACCAGCGTTACTTCGATGAAGATATCGGTGAAGGCAACTAATAAACATAGCGATAAACTCCGGAAAAATGTGTGCGGGCTTCGTGCACATTTTTCCCTCTTAAAAGAGGTGACAGTATGATAGTAGCCAATGTATTCAGTCTCGATACTTTCTTTTCCGAGTTGATCAGAACTTATCCGTTCTTTTTTGAAGCTGCCTGGATGACCATTCGGATCACGATTGCAGCGGTCATTCTTGGTACGATTATCGGTGTCTTTGTAGCTTTATTAAAGCTTTCCAACCCTGTACTGAGGGTAATTGCAGATATTTACATTACCATTATCCGCGGAACCCCTCTAATCGTGCAGATTTTCGTCCTTTTCTACGGATTAACCGGCATCGTGCAGCTTTCGGCTTTCTGGGCCGCATCCTTTGCGCTCGCCGTACATAACTCAGCGTACATTGCCGAAATTTTCAGAGGGGCGATTCAATCCATTGATAAAGGACAGATGGAAGCCGGGCGGTCCCTGGGTATGACCAGGGGAACAACGATGAAGCGGATCATTATGCCCCAGGCTCTTCGCCGGGCGGTCCCGCCGCTTGGGAATCAGTTTATTATTGCTCTCAAAGATTCCTCTCTGGCAGCATTCGTAGGGATCGGGGAACTGTTCCGGCTGTCCCAGGGTATTGCTGCAGCAACATTTAATACACTGGAAACCTACGTCATTGCAGCTGTATATTATCTCGCGCTCGTTATGATCCTCACCTGGATTGTGAATATGGTGGAGCGCAGGCTGTCAATAAGTGACCGATAGGAGGCAAAAGATATGAAAGAAATGATACGTGTGGAAAAACTGAATAAATCCTTCGGGGATCTTCATGTCCTGAAAGACGTGGACCTTGAAGTCTATGAAAATGAAGTGGTATGTCTGATCGGTGCCAGCGGCTCCGGTAAAAGTACGCTGCTCCGCTGCCTCAATTTTCTCGAAGTGAAAAACGATGGAAAAGTTATTTTTGATGGTGACACAATCGAGCTTAAGACGCACAATATTAACGAAATCCGACAGCAGGTTGGCATGGTGTTTCAGCATTTTAATCTTTTTCCCCATAAGACCGTACTTGAAAATGTGATGGAAGCCCCGCTGATGGTCAAGAAAATTCCGCGGAAGCAGGCGGAACAGGAGGGAAAAGAACTTCTTGATAAAGTGGGCCTGGGTGACAAATACCACGTTTATCCGAGCAAACTGTCCGGTGGCCAGAAGCAGCGTGTCGCCATCGCCCGCGCGCTTGCCATGAGACCGAAGATTATGCTGTTTGACGAACCTACCTCGGCACTCGACCCTGAACTTGTAGGCGAGGTGCTCGAGACAATGAAACAGCTTGCCAGAGAGGGGATGACGATGATCGTCGTTACCCACGAAATGGGCTTTGCAAGGGAAGTGGCGGACCGGACCGTTTACATGCATGACGGACGCATTGTGGAAACGGGCGAATCCAAGGAATTCTTCGCCAATCCAAAGGAAAAGCGGACGCAGGAGTTTTTAAGCAAGGTCCTGTAAGAGACACAGATTAAAGGATACTTAATCAGATAAGAAGGCCCTCACCGGCAAAGGTGGGGGCCCTTCGTTTTTGGTGGGAGCGGCGCGGGGGGAGGGGGAATCAGGACAAACTCAAGAAGCGGGGCAGTTATGTCCTGAAAAGAGCAGAATTGATACATAACTCAGGGAGGCGGGAGAGTTATGTTTTAACTTTGGTAAAGTCAGGACTTACATTTTAATAATGCTCTGACTGGAGGGTGGGATTTTATGTGGTTTAGCTTATAAATCTGGTTTTCCGCTTATAAACTGAATATCTCGCTTATGAATCAATTTTTCCGCTCATAAATTTAATACATCGCTTATAAATGCGTATTTTCGCTTATAACTGGCGACCGTGGCGTCATTATATCCTAACTTCGTAATAGTCAGAACATTTCCTGCCACACTAATAATGATTCAAGGCAATTTATTTATACCCATATGTAGGCTGCGTTCTGCCCGAAAGATTAAAAAAACGGTGGCAGGGTACACTATCCTAAGAAGAACATGGGAAAAGCACCATCATCTGCGCCGGCTTCATTAAAGTTTCACAGTCTGTTCAAACCTTTGTTTTTGTCCGGCATACGCCAAATGTTATAATATAGTCAGTATGCATGAGTCATACCTTTCACTGTGGAGGTCAGACATGTTACAATAGTTCCGGTATGCAGATGTTCGTTTTATTATGACATTTTTTACGACAGTCATTTGTCACATAGATATAAAGAACCCGGGCATCGATAGACGGGTTATTATTCGGGGGTGAAACAATGCACATCCTTGTTGTTAGCTTGAACTATAAAACAACACCGGTCGAAATTCGAGAAAAATTCACGTTTCAGAATGACCTCGAGGGTGCATTAACGAAACTGAGAAACTCTAAAAGTATGCTTGAGTGTGTAATTGTCTCCACGTGCAACCGTACGGAGGTTTATGCCGTTGTGGATCAGCTCCACACCGGGCGGTACTATACAAAAGCATTTCTTTCAGAGTGGTTTAATATGCCGAAAGAAGACTTTACGCCATTTCTTCAGATTCGGGAAGATGAAAGTGCGGTCGAGCACCTTTACCGGGTTACGTGCGGGCTCGATTCCATGATTGTCGGTGAAACTCAGATTCTCGGCCAGATCCGTAACAGTTTTCAGACTGCGCAGACACAAGGGACAACCGGCACCGTGTTTAACCATCTCTTTAAAGAGGCGGTTACACTCGCCAAGCGTGCCCATTCTGAGACAAGCATCGGGGAAAATGCCGTAAGTGTGAGCTACGCTGCGGTTGAGCTGGGGAAAAAGATCTTTGGGGACTTCGGTGAAAAAGAAGTGCTCGTGCTTGGTGCGGGCAAAATGAGTGAACTAACAGCGAAGCACCTTCATACGAGCGGTGTGAATGATATTACGGTTATGAACCGGACGGCGGAAAAAGGACAGGAGCTGGCTTCGAAGTTTAACGGGGCTGCACGTTCCATGTCAGAAATGGACGACGCCCTGAAAACGGCCGATATTATGATCAGTTCCACCGGCTCGACGGAATACGTCCTGTCCAGAGCCAGAATGGCCGCACTTACGAAAAAGCGGAACGGCCGCCCTCTGTTTCTTGTTGATATTGCCGTTCCCCGGGATATCGATCCGGGAGTAGGCGAGCTTGATAACGTGTACCTGTACGATATTGACGATCTGCAGGGCATCGTGGCTGCCAACCTGGAAGTCCGTCAGAAAGAAGCGGAAAAAATTGAGCTTATGATTGAAGAAGGCCTCGTGGCATTCGGCCAGTGGCTGGACCAGCTTGGGGTTGTACCGATCATTTCCGCTCTCAGAACGAAAGCTCTTTCCGTACAGGCGGAAACGATGGAGAGCCTGGAGCGGAAGCTGACTGATCTTACGGAACGTGAAAAGAAAGTAATCCGCAAGCATATGAAAAGCATTATCAACCAGATCCTCCGCGACCCGATTACGACAGTGAAAGAGCTCCCTGAAGAAGCCAATGCCGAGGAGTCCCTGGCTCTTGTTACAAAATTGTTCGGTATTGAAGAGGAACTCGAAAAGAATGCAATGCCTAAATCCCAGATTCAGATTAATAAAGCGGAACGGGAATGGAACATCCAGAAGCGCAGAGCAGAACTGGCAGACCGCAACAGTGTAAAAGAGTCTGTAAAAGCTCTGGCCCGGTCATAATGACAGCAGGAGACGGGCTATGCTGAACGCTCTTTATCTTCTAATTATCGTTCTTTATCTTCTCAGTGTACTCGGGTATTTTATTGATTTTATACAAACCAGCCAGAAGGTGAATCGAATTGCCTTCTGGTTGCTTTCTATCGTCTGGCTTCTGCAGCTGTTTTTCTTTGTGCTCAGGATGCTTGAATATAACCGGCTGCCCTTGATGACGATCTTTGAAGGGCTTTTTCTATACGCGTGGATACTGGTAACATTTTCATTAATTATCAACCGTCTGTTTAAGATGGATTTTCTGATCTTTTTCGTCAATGTTGTCGGGTTCGTAATTATGACCATCAGTGTATTCGCCCCAACCGGTGATGCGCCGGAGCAGCTTCAGAACCTTCTTCTCACCGAACTTCTCGTCATCCACGTGAGCGTCATTCTTCTGTCCTACGGGGCATTTACCCTTTCGTTTGCCTTTTCGTTTATGTACATGCTTCAGCATTTTATGCTTAAAGGGAAACAGTGGGGAAAACGGATGTACCGGATCGGTGATCTTGCGAAGCTGGAGCGTTTTTCCTATGTGTTCGCACTCTTTGGTTTTCCGCTTATGGTCGTCGGGCTGATTCTCGGCGTGATCTGGGCCTGGATCGAGTTTGGTACTGTACCGTGGTTCGATCTTAAAGTGATATCAAGCTTTGTGGTGATCGGAGTGTACGGTTTCTATCTGTTTGACTATGTGGTAAACAGGAAAAGGGGATACAGCCTGGCACTTTTAAATATAGCAGCCTTTCTTGTACTGCTTATTAATTACTTTCTTTCAAGCTCGTTTTCTGAATTTCATCTATGGTATTAAATTCACCTATATAATCGGAGGTCTTTATGCGAAAAATTGTCATTGGTTCAAGACGCAGTAACCTTGCCCTCACCCAGACGAAATGGGTCATTAGTGAGCTTGAAAAGCTCGGACTCCCATTCGAATTTGAAATTAAGGAGATCGTCACTAAAGGGGACAAAATCCTTGATGTGACCCTTTCAAAAGTCGGAGGCAAAGGCCTGTTTGTAAAAGAAATTCAAAAAGCGATGTTCGATAAGGAAATTGATATGAGCGTCCACAGCCTGAAGGACCTTCCTTCCGGTGAAACAGAAGGATTGACGATTGCCTCTGTTCCTAAGCGGGTTGACCCACGGGATGCGTTTATTTCCGAAAGCGGCAAAACACTGAAGGAACTGCCTGCAGGTTCCATTGTTGGAACAAGCAGTCTCCGTCGTTCCGCCCAGGTTCTGGCTGAGCGCCCGGACCTTGAAATCCAATGGATCCGCGGGAACATTGACACACGCCTCAGAAAGCTGCGCGAAGAAAACTTCGATGCGATTATTCTTGCAGCAGCAGGGCTTGAGCGTGTCGGCTGGACGGATGACATCGTAACGGAATTTCTTGAGCCCGAAGTGTCACTGCCGGCAGTCGGCCAGGGCGCGCTCGGAATTGAGTGCCGTGCAGACGATCATGAACTGATTGATCTTCTGAAAAAAATTAACGACGCCGTAACAGCGCGAACGACAGCAGCTGAAAGGGCGTTTCTTCATAAAGTAGAGGGCGGATGCCAGGTGCCGATTGCCGGTCACGCTAAAATGCTGGAGGACGGCCGTGTGGAACTTACGGCACTAGTAGCTTCACCTGACGGCAAGCAGGTGTTTAAACGGACCGAAGCAGGCGAAGATCCTGCAGCAGTGGGTGAAAGTGTGGCATCGGTACTTCTTGGTGAAGGAGCTAAAGAAGTGCTCGATCAGGTGAAACAGGAGCTCGATCTGTAAGTGGCCGGCCTTCTTGAGGGAGTGACTGTCGCAAACACCAGGGCAGCTCACCAGGCTGCTCAATTTTCAGCGCTGATCAGAGAACACGGCGGCAGCACTTTTGAGGCTCCTTTGATTAAAGTCTTTTTATCAGAGGATGTGAGGGAGGAAAGTAATGTTTTCTCCCGTCTTCATTCCTTTGATGCGATTATCTTTACCAGCACAAACGCTGTAGCATTTACACTGGAGGCACTAGAGGAAGCCGGCCTTTCCGTACAGGATCTGGCCCGAGTGCCGGTGGCCTGCGTAGGCACCAAAACAGAGGCTGCTCTAACGGAACATGGGATTTCTGTCTCCTATATGCCGGACAGGTTTGATGCGGAGAACCTTGCCGCTGAACTCATCCGTCATTTGTCCAAAGGAAGCTGCGTACTTTATCCCAGAAGCCGGATGGCCCGCACAGTACTTAAGGATACGCTAACCGCCAGGGGGATTTATGTGGAAGATCCGGTCATTTATGATACGGGCCCTGATGATCAAGGCGCCATGCGACTTAAGAAGGCGGTCTTAGCCCGTCAAACGGATGTGATTCCGTTTTTCAGCCCCTCAGCCGTACGTGCTTTCTTCAGCCATCTTAGTATGGAGGAACGTGAGCAGATAAGCAGGACATGCCTCATCGCTGCGATCGGACCGGTAACAGAACAAGCACTCAGACAGGAGAGGGTGACGCACTATACAGTCGCCCGGAGGTACACGGCAGAAGGAATGATTGAAGCTGTCGCCGACGCCCTATCCTAGCCCGGCTATTAAAGTTTTGCAAGGCTGTTCCGGGAAGGCAGTCAATCATTGAAATAACATAACGAATACGGGAGGAATGCTCAATGACGAAAGCATCATTCAGACGGCATCGCCGTCTGCGCAGAACAGCGGGAATCCGCAGCAGCGTCAGGGAAACACACCTACATACATCAGACTTTATTTACCCGGTGTTCGTGAAAGAAGGATCCGGCATTAAAAACGCAGTTCCATCTATGCCCGGCGTCTATCAATGGTCATTGGACCGCCTCAATGAAGAGGTGGATGAAGTGGTGGATCTGGGCATTGAAACGATGATCGTTTTCGGTGTACCAGCGGAAAAAGATGAAGTCGGCTCCTCTGCCTACGACCCGAATGGAATCGTCCAGAAAGGGATTCGTCAAATCAAAGAGCGTTATCCGGATATGACCGTGATCGCTGATACGTGCCTGTGTCAATTTACGGATCATGGCCACTGCGGGGTCGTGGAAAATGGTGAGATTGTAAACGATGACAGCCTGACTCTTCTTGCAAGGGCAGCAGTTTCCCAGGCCGAGGCAGGAGCCGATATTATCGCTCCTTCAAACATGATGGACGGCTTTGTAGCCGCGATTCGCGAAGGACTTGATGAGGCCGGGTACGAGAACATTCCGATTATGAGCTATGCGGTGAAATATGCTTCTGCCTTTTATGGCCCGTTCCGTGACGCAGCACACAGTTCACCGAAGTCCGGAGACAGAAAAACCTATCAGATGGATCCGGCCAACCGGATGGAAGCCCTTCGTGAAGCTGATTCCGATGTGGAGGAAGGGGCAGACTTCCTTATTGTGAAACCTGCACTTTCCTACCTTGATATCATCCGTGAAGTCCGTGACCGTCATCCATATCCGGTGGTTGCCTATAACGTAAGCGGGGAATATTCCATGGTGAAAGCAGCCGCAGAAAACGGCTGGGTGGATGAAAAGGCGATTGTACTGGAAAAACTGACGAGTATGAAGCGTGCAGGAGCGGATCTGATTCTCACCTATCATGCAAAAGATGCCGTCCGCTGGTTGAACGGTTAATTCTGAAGGAGGCCGATGACAATGAAACTGGAAAAATCGATCAGTGCGTTTGAACAGGCAAAGAAAGTGATGCCCGGAGGCGTAAACAGCCCGGTTCGTGCATTCAAATCCGTTAATATGGATCCCGTGTTTATGGAAAAAGGAAAAGGTGCGCGTATCTGGGATATTGACGGAAACGAGTATATCGACTATGTCATGTCCTGGGGACCGCTTGTACTCGGTCATGCAGATGACCGGGTCGTAAACGCCCTTAAGGAAGTAACGGAAAAAGGAACGAGTTTCGGTGCACCTGCAGAAATTGAGACGAAGCTTGCCGAGCTTGTAATTGACCGGGTGCCTTCCATTGAGGTCGTGAGGATGGTGAACTCAGGAACAGAAGCGACGATGAGCGCCCTTCGCCTTGCTCGTGGCTACACAGGACGAAACAAGATTGTCAAATTTGAGGGCTGTTATCACGGCCACGGTGACTCCCTACTGATCAAAGCAGGGTCCGGAGTGGCAACACTGGGGCTCCCTGACAGCCCAGGGGTACCGGAATCGATTGCCCAGAACACTCTGACGGTTCCCTACAATGACGTGGACAGTCTGAAGCTGGCATTTGAAGAATTTGGTGACGATATCGCAGCTGTTATCCTTGAGCCAGTTGCCGGAAACATGGGTGTTGTCCGTCCGGAAGAGGGTTACCTTGAAGCGGTGCGGGAAATTACGTACAACTACGGATCCCTGATGATTCTTGATGAAGTCATGACCGGATTCCGGGTAGGCTACCACTGTGCGCAGGGAGAACTCGGGGTCACACCTGATCTGACCTGTCTTGGAAAAGTGATCGGCGGCGGTCTTCCGGTGGGCGCTTACGGCGGAAAGCGCGAAATCATGGAACAGGTGGCGCCAGCAGGGCCGATTTACCAGGCAGGAACCCTGTCCGGGAACCCGCTTGCCATGACAGCCGGTTATGAAACCCTTGTTCAGCTTTCAGAATCCGATTACGAGGAATTTGACCGGTTAGGAAAGCGGCTCGAAGACGGAATCAAGGCTGCTGCCGGCAAGTACGATATTCCGTGCTCGATTACACGGGCAGGTTCCATGGTCGGATTCTTTTTCAATGAAGGCCCGGTGAAGAACTACAGCCAGGCGGCAAGTTCGGATCTGGACATGTTCGCAAAATACTTCCGCTATATGCTTGAAGAAGGTGTCTCCATTGCCCCTTCACAGTTCGAGGGTATGTTCCTCTCCACAAAGCATACAGACGAAGATATTGATGCAACAATAGAGGCGGCTGAAAAAGCATTCGCCCGCATCCGTAGTGAAAAGTAACCATAACAGGCCTGTGAAGGGGTATTCCCCTTCACGGGCTTTTTTGAGCTGTTTTCACTGCACACTTATGCTTAACTGTGTGGCAAACTTGCTTCTCCAGTCATAATCCGGCCTGTTTGCTCATAAACGTGTACTGTATGAATGGCGGGCTTTACATTCATGGTGGACAAAGAATTACACCTGAGAATCAGAGCTTAAAGTGACGTTCTTTTGATAAAAGGAGGAGAAGCGTGTGGCTAATGAACAGGGGTCATCCTTATCATTTTCCATTCAGGAAGCAGTATGGCTGAACCGCGGGCAGGAGATTGACAGTGTGATGTCACTGGAACTTGAGCCGGAGATTGCCATTGAAGAAGCGGAAGAGCATGTGACGGTAAAAGGCAACCTTATCTTATCCGGTGAATACCGGCCGGGCAAGGAAGTCGATGCAGAACAGCAGCAGAGGAATGCCAGTCTCTCGGAGCAGGTATCCTTCCGTTCCATTGAGGATGTACGTATTTCAGAAGAAGGCTATGGGACGATCCGTCATCCGTTCCCGATTGATGTAACGATTCCACGGAGCCGGATCAGTAACCTTGACGACGTGTATGTGAACGTTGAGTCCTTTGATTACGATCTTCCAGGCAACGGCTGTATCGAACTTCAGGCTGATATTGAAATCAGCGGTATGCGCGGGGAGTTTTCTGCGGCAGGGAAGGATGACGATGAGGAAGAGGAGTATGTGGAACAGGTAGTTACAGAAGACGATCTGGAAGAGGATGATCGGGCTTTTCATTTTGAAGGGTATCGCCAGCCGGAGTGGCAGCAGCCGGCAGCAAAAGAGATGGATCAGGCGGAACATGCCGTGCGGAACAACCCGGATTGGAGTGAACCTCAGGCAGAAGCGCAGCAGGAGGAACCTGATTATGACCAGGATAACGAACATGAACCACTGCTGACGATCAGAGGGAATGAGGATATGTACGGATACCAGCAGCAGTCAGACAGCACCGGACACGAAGAATCCGAGGATCTGTACGCCATGAGATATGAGGAAGAGGAGCAGGAAGACCACGAAGAGCCGGCACAGGAGAAACAAACTCGCGATGAGAACGCTCTTTATCTGACGAAAATGCTCGCACAGAACGATGACGG
Source organism: Alteribacter lacisalsi (assembly GCF_003226345.1). Lineage (GTDB taxonomy): Bacteria > Bacillota > Bacilli > Bacillales > Salisediminibacteriaceae > Alteribacter > Alteribacter lacisalsi. Next base: position 349,588 of record NZ_PDOF01000001.1, read on the forward strand.
CCAGGAATTTTCGCGGCTCCGTATGTGTATCGTGCAGGCCGGAGAGTCGATTGAAACGATTGCCGACCGTTACAAACTTCAGGTCAGTCACCTCATGAGAACAAACAACCTGAACGAAGAACGGGTTGAAGAGGGGCAGATTCTGTACATTCCATCAAGAAAAACATCTTCGGCCTCATCATAGGGGGAGAAGGGCTATGGCAGAGCTGGAACAGCTTAAAGCAGCATACGGATTCGATAAAGCGGAGTGGATTGTCAAAGGGGAAAAGCTGAGTACCGAAAAAGGCATCAAGGTGCTGCGCCGCTGGGAAAATAACCAGCTTATGAATTGGCACATTCAGTGGCGCGAAGCCGTGGATAACCGTGGGGTCTGCCTGACAAACCGGATGATCAGAACAATGGATGGAGACATGGCCTTTCTGGATTTACAGGGGTGGCTGACCTTGCACGATGAGGTCACTTCCCTTTTTTCATATGAAGGGCGGGAGCATGAACTGGCCGAACTCACATGGGCGGCTATTACAGTTGGTCTGAAAATGGATGGAGCGGATTTAAAAAGACCCTTTCTGTCTGAGCAGGAGATAGTTGATGCGGTCAGGAAACTGCCTGCCCGTACAGACCCCGTCGTCATGTCGATTATGAAAAAGACGCTCTCAGAAGCAGTTTCGCGGCTTGAAAAAGCAGACAGACTTACAAGACTTGAGGAATCCCGCCTTCCTGTTATTGATCCGTTTACAGGAATGGCACAGGGGAGGGAAATCTACGGTCAGCTGTTCTGGACTTTCTCAGGAAGATTTCCTGAGAAAGGTCTGCGGTCAGCTGCCTCTTTCATGAAAGAATGCTGCAGTAGTTTTGGCAAAGAACGGTTTACCACCTTTTTGGAATCTCTTGACAATTCCGGTGTGTTTGATGAAGATATCTACCTGGAAATACTGCGGGAGGCTCTTGTGCCGTGGGAGTTTCTTGGCACGGTGGAACAGATCGGAAAGGCAGGACCTGAAGATCCTGAAAAAGCTTATCTTCTTCTTGAAGCGATGTACAGAGAATGGGAACAGTCCCGGGCATTTGTGCTTGTATTAAGTGAATGGCTGGACGGAAAAAGAGAGAAGGTGGCCAATTGACAACGAAAACGTACGATCACCTCGGCTCGGTGCTGTTTCACTATGATCTTTACCCGGAACGTGTGGAGTCATTTGGGAAAGTGAGTAAAATTCATACTTCCCGCGGGATCTTTGCGCTGAAAAAGACCCGGCTGACGAGGGAGGAAGGTGACTGGTTCATTCATGTTATGCGCCGCCTGGACCGAATCGGCTTTCATTATGTGGTGCCGATTATCCAGACAAAGTACGGTGATTTTCTCGTAAGGAGAGGGAATGATGCTTACTATCTGATGCCGTGGTATGAGGGTCACGACCGCTTCCAGCATCCTGTGAGCAAAGAAGACGTGATTCTGGAGGAAACAGCAAAGCTCCACGGTCTGACCGAAAAAAACCAGGACTACTCTGAGGAGATGATCCAGGCGTCATTTGATTCCCTTAAAGGAAGATGGGACCGCAGGAAGCTGGAAATGGAACGCTTTGCCGACCAGGCGGAGTCGAGTATGTATATGTCCCCCTTTGAACTGACGTTTTTAACCCACTTTCAGCGGATGATCCAGATGGCGGAAGCAGCTGAGGAGCATCTCGAGTCATGGGTGGAGATGTGCAAGGAGAAGAAGGCATTCAGAAGCGTGCTCTGTCACGGCAGACTCAACAGAAGCCACGTTCTGTTTGATCAGTACGGCTCAGGCTATTTCCTGAATTTTGAGCGGGCCGTCCTGGATACGCCGGCAAGAGAGCTGGCGATTTTATTCCGTCATTATTTCCAGAGCCAGCCATGGGATACATCGGAAGGAATCCACTGGCTCGGCACGTATGAACGGCATTTTTCCCTGTTTGATGAGGAGCGCCACCTTTTAATGAGCTACCTGGCGTTTCCTGAAAGTGTGTTTCACAGTGTGGACCTCTATATAAATGAGCAGCGTGAACGGACCCAGCTTCAGCTGGTTACCCACCTTGAGCGGCGGATTCTATCTCTCAACCGCACGTACCGCCTTATGAATACCCTGTTTCAGGAACCGCAGGAGTAAAAATAAATGCTTCGGAAAGGCACGGAGCCGGACCGGTCCCGTGCTTTTGCGTTTTCGGAGATTCGTGAGACATATTACATCTTAATGAACAGTGCAGACACAAGAAAACAGATACGCGCTGCCAATATGGCCGTGCGTATCAGTTAAACCACCCGTATGCGGTTGAAAAATAAAAGATTGCCAGGGTGGCCAGCAGAATGACATCAAAAGTGCTCGGAAACAGGAGGGTTCGTACGAGTTGGAAAAAGATAATCGGAAGCAGACACTGATAAAAGGCATCGATAATCCGCCGCCCCCATAAAGGCAGACGGGTTTTGCTGAATCGTCTGGTCACGGCGCGAAGCCTCCTTGCACAGGTTTATTTGTATAGTATGCAGGCGCAGGGGAAAATGTGTAGCCGCCGTATGATGAAAGGAAACCGGGTTTAAAATCACCAGGTTTCGGGGAAGATGTTTGTAAAGATTCCGCCAGTGCCTATTGCAACTTACGGAAAGTTTGAGTAAAATAATCGTATTCACATAGTAAACCGTGATGGGGAAGAGTACATCGTGAACCCACCAGAGAGGAAAACCGTACTGCTGAAAGGTTTTCTTGGATGTAGGGATGGAAAGTCACCCCGGAGTTGTCCGCGCGAACGCATCGACAGGCCCTTGATAACAGGCGCCTGCCAGAGCCATTAGTCCGGACCGGCAGACCCCGTTATGGTCCCTCGAGTGTATATCGGATTCACTGTCCTTATGTGGCCCCGGTATAAACAAAGGTGGTACCGCGAGAAGCAATGCTCTCTTCGTCCTTTGACGGATGAGGGTTTTTTTGTGTTTCCGGGTCACCTGAAAGATCACATAGAACACCGATTTTAACAAGGAGGATATAAATGATGACAAACGACATTTCAATGCCGCCAAAGTACGATCCCCAGGCTACTGAAGCCAAATGGTATCCGTACTGGGTAAACGGAAAGTTTTTCGAAGCTACAGGTGACGAAAACAAGAAGCCCTACACCATTGTCATTCCGCCGCCGAACGTTACCGGCCGACTGCACCTCGGGCACGCCTGGGACACTACACTTCAGGATATTTTGATCCGTACGAAGCGTATGCAGGGGTATGACGCACTCTGGCTCCCTGGAATGGATCACGCCGGAATCGCCACCCAGGCCAAAGTGGAAGGTAAACTTCGGGAGGAAGGTGTTTCCCGCCACGATCTGGGCCGTGAGAAGTTTCTTGAAAAGTCTTGGGAGTGGAAAGAGGAATATGCCGACTTTATCCGCCAGCAGTGGTCCAAGCTCGGACTCAGTCTGGATTACTCCCGTGAGCGCTTCACGCTTGATGAGGGCCTGAGCGACGCTGTACGCGAGGTGTTCGTCCGTCTATACGAGGAAGGGCTCATTTACCGCGGGGAGTACATCATCAACTGGGATCCCCAGACAAAGACCGCACTTTCTGACATAGAGGTTATATACAAGGATGTTCAGGGTGGTTTCTACCATATGAAGTATCCTCTTGCTGACGGAAGCGGCCACATTGAGGTTGCCACGACCCGTCCGGAAACGATGCTTGGAGATACAGCCGTTGCGGTCCACCCGAAAGATGAGCGCTACCAGGACCTTATCGGAAAAAAAGTAAAACTTCCGATTGTCGGCCGCGAGATTGAAATCGTAGCGGATGACTACGTAGATATGGAGTTTGGTTCAGGTGCGGTCAAGATTACTCCAGCCCACGACCCGAACGACTTTGAAATCGGCAACCGGCACGACCTTGAGCGCGTACTTGTGATGGACGAAGGCGGGGTAATGAATGAAAACGCCGGCAAATATCAGGGGATGGACCGTTTCGAGTGCCGCAGGCAGATCGTAAAAGACCTGCAGGGGGATGGCGTTCTCTTCAAAATTGAAGATCACATGCATTCTGTCGGTCACTCCGAACGGAGCGGTGCTGTGGTTGAACCGTATTTGTCGACTCAGTGGTTCGTCAAGATGGGACCTCTTGCCAAGCAGGCGATCGAACTTCAGAAAGGCGAAGGCAAAGTTGATTTTGTACCGGACCGTTTTGAAAAAACGTATATGCACTGGATCGAAAATATCCGTGACTGGTGTATCAGCCGCCAGCTCTGGTGGGGACACCGGATCCCGGCATGGTTCCATAAGGAAACAGGGGAACTGTACGTAGGCCGTACGGCTCCTGAAGATATTGAAAACTGGGAGCAGGACGAAGACGTTCTTGATACGTGGTTCTCATCTGCCCTCTGGCCGTTTTCCACGATGGGCTGGCCTAATGAGGAAGCGCCTGACTTTAAGCGCTATTACTCAACTGACGTACTCGTAACCGGATACGACATCATTTATTTCTGGGTTGCCCGGATGATTTTCCAGGGGATTCAGTTTACCGGTGAACGTCCGTTTAAAGACGTACTGATTCATGGTCTGGTTCGTGATGCTGAAGGTCGGAAGATGAGTAAATCACTCGGAAACGGTGTCGATCCTATGGACGTGATCGACAAGTACGGTGCCGACTCCCTTCGTTTCTTCCTGTCCACAGGAAGCTCACCGGGGCAGGATCTCCGTTTCTACTGGGAAAAAGTCGAAGCGAACTGGAATTTCGGAAACAAGATCTGGAACGCCTCCCGTTTTGCCCTTATGAACATGGACGGTCTTAAGCACGATGAGATTGACCTGAGCGGGAAAAAATCAATTGCGGACGAGTGGATTCTCACACGTCTTCAGGAAACAACCGAACACGTGACAAAATATATCGATGCATACGAATTCGGGGAAGTGGGCCGTGCCCTATACAACTTCATCTGGGATGACTTCTGTGACTGGTACATTGAAATGGCGAAGCTTCCGCTGAACGGAGACGACGAGGAAGCAAAGCTCACAACCAGGTCTGTTCTTGCTCACGTGCTCGATCAGACGCTTCGTCTGCTTCATCCGTTCATGCCGTTTATTACAGAGGAAATCTGGCAGCACCTGCCGCACGAAGGCGAATCCATCACGGTAGCCAAGTGGCCGGAAAAAAATGAGCAGCTGATGAACATCCAGGCGGTTAAGGATATGGAGATCCTTCAGAGTATCATCCGCTCTGTCCGTAATACCCGTGCCGAACTGAACGTACCGATGAGTAAAGAAGTAGAGCTTCAGATCAATGCCGATCACGAAGACATTCTCGCTCAGCTTGAGCGCGGCAAGGAGTACATTGAGCGGTTCTGCCGCCCAAGTGATCTGAAGATGGGTACCGGGCTTACTGCTCCGGAAAAATCCATGTCCAGCGTTCTGTCCGGTGTTGAGCTTTACATGCCACTTGCCGGCCTTCTCGATCTGGATGCGGAAATCGAGCGTCTTGAAGGGGAGCGGAAACGCCTTGACCAGGAGGTCACCCGTGTTCAGAAAAAACTCGGTAACCAAGGCTTTGTAAGCAAAGCACCTGAATCCGTTGTGGAAGCTGAGCGTGAAAAAGAAAAAGATTACCTCGAACAGCGTGATAAAGTGGATGCCCGTATTGCCGAATTGAAAAACTAGCAACGAGGCTGTGACAGAACTCAGCTAAATAGAAGTGAGGCTGGGACAAAACTCAGTTAAATAGAAGTGCCCTCACCAGCGGTGAGGGCACTTTGCTGTAATAGGCATTATTACAGCGGATTACTTATGGTGATGTTTTATTTTATCTCGGTAAGAATATGCTCAATCATTGGGACGGCTACATTCACTCCGGTACATTCGTAAATACTTCTGATATGGGGGTTGGAATTAATTTCACAGAGCACCGGCCCGTCTTTTCCAAACAGAAGATCCACGCCGGCAAAGTCGGCGTTTACAGCACTGGCAGCTTTCACCGCAATCTCTTTTTCTTCTTCAGATGGTTCCCACGTTTCTGTTGCGCCGCCTGCCGATACGTTTGCCCGGAAATCAGAAACAGAAGTCCGCTTCATTGAGGCAACGACCCTGCTGCCAACCACATTCAGGCGGACATCTCTTCCGGCGCTTTCTGTAATCATTTCCTGAAAGATGATTTCCCTGCTTCCGAGCCGGCCGATAATCGCCTCCAGTTCGTGCCGGGTTTCGGCTTTATACACCTGCTTACCGAAGGAGCCGTATGCTTCTTTGACAATCAGCGGGAGACCGAGAAGGTCAATAATGTTATTAATATGAGCAGTGTTTGCCTGTTCACAGCCCTCGTACACTTTCGGTCCAATGACGGTTCGCGGAGCGGGAATCCCATGGCCGGCCAGTCTGGTATGCATGAGCGCTTTGCTGTCGCATGCTTCTACAGTCCTGGTCCGGTTAAACAGCCTAAGACCGGCAGATTCAAGATGAGCACCGAGATGCAGATCTTTGTCTGCAAAATGAACAAAATCCGGATGGGATTTATGCCGGGGAAGAGCAAAATCGCGTCTGCCCAGGCAGTCGAAAACTACTGGAATGTCGCTGTTCCAGACCAGTTCCAGCATAACCCCCTGTCTTTCTGCTTCTTTTTTCATCCAGTCGGCGTAATCCATGAATTTTTCCGTCTGCAGACTGCTGTTTGCCACAAGCCAGCCATAGGTCATAAGCGTGTACTCCTTCTCTCATTGCAATTTTAATTACTCTTGTGCAGAATTAAGGGACAGTTTTATTTTAGCAAATCGAAAAGTGTTTTACACAGACGAAACGGAGGCATTTTTTAATGACGAATCAGATTAATATGGGACTCGAACGGATGGAAAGCCTGATGGAAAAGCTCCGGCACCCTGAGAGGCGTGTCAAAACGATCCATATAGCAGGCACAAACGGAAAAGGATCGACCACAGCATTCCTGATGGAAGTGCTCAAACGCTCCGGGCTATTTGTTGGTACATATACATCGCCATACTGGCATTCACCTGCAGAGCAGATTTCCATTAATGGATCGCAGATAAGTGCCAGTGAACTTCGTCACTGTCTGGGCGAAATCGCGCCTGCAATCGAAGAAACGGAAAAAGAATTGAATACACAGGTAACGGAATTTGAAAAAATGACCACGGCTGCGCTGTACTTCTTTTCCACGATCAAGCCGGTTGATCTGGCAATTATTGAAACCGGGCTTGGAGGACGTGAGGATGCGACGAATTTGATCGTTCCCCTTGTCTCCATTATTACGAATGTGGACATGGATCACGAAGCGTGGCTCGGTGACAACATTCGTGCCATTTCCCGGGAAAAAGCGGGGATTATTAAGTCCGGTGTTCCAGTAGTAACAGGAGCAGAAGGGGAGGCTCTGGACATTCTTAAGGAAGAAGCAGAATCAAGACACTCAAAGCTCTATGGACCCGGCGCTGCTGGTAAAACAGAAATCCGCTCAATCGAAACAGAGCAGACAGTGTTTGACTACACATCTTCCTACCAGTCCCTGTCTTCGCTTAAGATCACCATGAAAGGGGAGCATCAGGTCACCAATGCCGCTCTTGCACTGATGGCGCTCGATTATATGAAGCAGTATTACGCCATGATGGCGGATGAAGAAGCAATCCGTGACGGCCTCAGGGAGGCACAGGTTCCCGGAAGACTGGAAACGGTTAGCGCAGAACCGCTCGTGGTGATTGATACGGCTCATAATCCTGCTGCTGTGAACGCACTTTGCAGAACCCTGAAAACAATCTACCCGGATCGTTCTTTCTCGGTCCTTTTTGCATCCATGAAGGATAAAAACTATACCAGGATGCTTTCGGTCCTCAGTGAATCTTCCGCATCCGTTACGGTCACCACTTTCTGTGACCCCCGGGCCGCAGAAACCGCTGATCTGCTGCAGGCTGATGTGACAGCCGGCCAGACCGATGATCCTGAACGCTGGCTTTACAGTCAGATGAGTGAACAAAATGAAAAAACGGGCATTCTTATAACAGGCTCACAGGCATTTGTGGGGAAAATGAGAGCTCTGCTGGTTAAGTGAGGTAGTCATTAATGACTACCTTTCTGCCTTATCTTTAGTTTATGTGGCACAAAATACCTACTTACGGTTCCGTTTTTTTCATAACTTTTTGAAAAATTGAGACATTAGTATTAACAATAGAGAACGCCTTGTGATAGAATAAAACCACCAACCAGTTAGTGGAAAATTCATACTATTGCGGAAAAAGAAGCCCTCCAGTAAGTCACATAAGAGGAGAGAGACGGCATGACAAAAGGAAGAGAACGAACCTTCTGGCTCATATGGGCCCTGGCATTTCCTTTATTCCTTTATTTTTTTATCGATCGCATAACCATGATGAGCCACGATCAGACCATTGCCCTTTCGGCTTTCGCATTGCTGATTGTCATCGTCTCTTTGTTTCCGATTCGTATAAAAAACACTTCACTGATCCCTCTTCACGGAATTGCGCTGGCGGTTTTCCTTCAATTCGGGCTCCTCATAGAGATGGCTGTTACCCAGCTGGCACTTTTCACAGCCCTCCTGACACTGCGACTGACAAAACGGGAACTGTACCGTGTTCCTTTTAACTCCCTCATCTTTATGGTCGTTTCCCTGTCTTCTGCCGGTGTCTTTTATCTGCTGGGAGGAACAACGGGAAGCCTCGAACGTCTTACTTTGATGAATGAAATCATACCGACACTCGGGTATGCCCTTACGTTTTTTGTATCCAATCACGTTATTATTTATTTATCTATGAAATATGTCGCCAGCCGGGAAGGTGTCAGTTTCTGGGATGAAGGGCTCAAGTGGGAGGCTATTTCCGCTATTATGATCATCCCCGTCGGCCTCACACTGACGGTGCTTTACCAGCAGATCGGATTTGTTGCCATCCTGTTAATGGGGATTCCCTTTATCAGCGTCTCCCTTATTCTGCGGCAGTATCATAATACTGAAACGACCAATGACCTGCTGAAGGAAGTGAGTGCTTTCGGTTATCAGGTAAATGAAAGTCTGACAGTGAACGGGATTATCAGTCTTTTTTACAAACATGTCCGTGCCATTTTTCCAGCAGACCGCATTTATCTGTATGATAAGATCCAAGGCAGGCTTCAGGTTAATCCTCTCTGTGAAGAAGAAGGAGCGCTGCCTGAAGGAGACGGGATCAGCATGGAGGTACTGAGGAGGGAGGCATCCTCTCATTTTGACAGCCGTAAGCAGTGGTTACATATCGAATCAAGGAAGAACCTGCCGGATACCCAGTCCATACTCAGTGTCCCAGTCATGAGAAATAACAGCATTGTCGGCGTAGTGACACTTACGTCCGAACGTAAAAAGGCATTTGAAAAGCGTCATGCCATGATCCTGGAATTTATGGCAAACTACATGGCCGTAGCCGCGCAGAACGCAAGAAGCTATGAAAAGAAAAAGCGGGAAAGTGAACGGTGTGCCCTGACAGGCCTTTATAATTTTCGCTTCTTTGAAAACCTTCTCGTTGAGAAGTACGACCTTCAGACCACTGACTGCAGGCAGTTTGCCATCATTCTCCTCGACCTCGATCGTTTTAAGCGAGTGAATGATACTTTCGGACACCACAGTGGAAACGTAGTCCTCTGCCAGGTGGCAGACGTGCTGAAAAAGCATGTTGGTGACCGGGGAACCGTAGCCCGTTATGGCGGAGAAGAGTTTGTCATTCTTATTGATAATACAGATGTGAGCTTTGCCCACAGCCTGGCTGAAACGCTGAGAACATCACTTGAAGTACACCGTTTTAAAGTCGAGAACGATCTTGATGAAGGAAGGCAGGCGTACATTCAGGTAACAGCCAGTATCGGGGTGGCTGGAAAAACCAATCCGGATGAGAGTGCCATGGGCGTTCTGCGTAATGCGGACAGAGCGATGTATACCGGGGCAAAGCAAAAAGGGCGTAACCGGGTGGCGAACTTTCATTCCTGTGAAGTAACCAGTTAATCTATCATTTTGAAATCAAAAGCCGGGGCTGATGTTCATGAGCCCCGGCTTTTGATTTTTGTATGACAAAATAAGGGGAGAATTTACAAAAAACTCCGGTTGCTCTCCTTTCATTGTTGCCAAGTCTGGTATAAAATGAAAATAGCAGATATTTTGTCAGTATTTTTCGAGATAAGTAGGTGAACAGGGTTGTCTGAATATTTGTTTATAGCTATTGGTACGGTTTTACTAATGCCTGTTATGCTTCTGCTTCCTTCTGTTTTCTCAAGGAAAGTTACAGTAGCGCTTGTTCTTGCTGCCGGGGGACTTACAGCTGGCTCGTTTGCCCTTCTGGAATTATATCCATGGTGGGTTCCGCTTTCAGCGCTGGTGCTGGTGCTGATTCTCGTTTCAGCCATTGCCGGAGCAAAATTCAGCCGAAACTCCGGGGTTGAAGATGTGGAAGAGGTGGAAAAGGAAGGTAAAGAGACAGGAAGCAGTGACCAGACTGATGCCCGTGAAAAATATAGAGCAGATCCGGACGGAAATACGAGATCAGAGCAGCCGGGAAGTGACATCGTACATAAGCAGCCTCAAAAAGAAGAGCAGGAAAAAGAAAAACAGCTGTTTAAACGCAGATAAAAGTTCTTTAGCCAAACCGCACGAGATTAGCAGATTAAATTGTCAGGAGGAAGTGCCGTGAAGTTTCATGAATGGTTTGCAGCATCGCTGGTCGTCCTAGTAGGCAGTGTCGCATTTTTATCATTATTTTCATATACCGGTTCACTTGCATACGAAACGTTTTGGCAGGATGAACGGCTTGAACGGGAAACTCAGATTGCCGGTGTCGATGTAAGTGAAATGAGTGAGGATGAAGCAGTAACAGCTGTTCAGGCTGAACTGGATCAGTGGGAGAACCAGGCAACGGTTTCTCTTGTCTGGTATGACGAAAAACGGACATTATCCAATGAGACGTTTTCCTTTGATGTGGACGAATCTGTCGAGCGGATGTTTGCAGGTGAAGGCCGGACAGAAGGACTGAGCGTCAGCGTAAATGAGCAGGACATCCGTGAGCACCTGTCAGAATTCTCATTTACTGATAACCCTGACGACCGCATTGATGTGGAAACACTCACAGCAGAGCTTGAGGAACGTGTTTCCCAGCTGCCTGTAGAAGATCTTGAAAAGAATGTTCATTTATACCTCTATGCCGAAGAACAGCCGGAGGAAACGATCGTGGCTTCGACTCAGCGTCAGCTTCCTGCGGATCAGCAGGGGATCGCGGGAACCATTGGCACAGTTGAAATACCGCCAGGAGCAGCGTTCTCCATGCTGGACGTGCTGGATGAAAACGGTCCCGGAACCGAATCCTCCGATGAGCTGGCTGTGATCGCATCAGTTGTATACGAAACACTCCTGCACAGTAATTTTGAAATACTGGAGCGCTCCCAGCGCTATGAACTGCTGGATGAAGTACCGCTTGGGTTTGATGCAGCAGTTGTACCCGGACAGAGGGACCTGGTTTTCCGCAATCCGAATGCAGACACGTATGAACTTGAGATCAATGAGCAGAACGGGTCAGTTGAAGCTTCCCTCTACGGACTTCCTTTCCCATATGACATCCGTGTGAGCGTTGAAGAAATGGCGGAAATTGAACCGAAAACCAAGGTGCGGTTTTCAAGCAGCCGTGCAGAAGGGGACCGCGAAGTGATCAGCGAGGGTCATCCGGGCTATCACATCCGTACAGTCCGTCACATTTCTCTTCAAAATGTCCAGGATACAGAGGAACGGGAAGAGGTTGTATCCGAAGACTACTACCCGCCTGAAAATCGATTGGAAGAGTGGAGTATTGAAGAACGGTATAAAGAAGAAGAGGAGCCTGAAGAAGAGTGGCAGGATCCAAACGGAGACACAGATCCTGATGGTCAGAACGGGTGGGATCCAAACGGAAACGGTCAGGATCCAGACGATTGGGATCCTAACGGCGGTACAGACCCTGATGAACATAACGGCTGGGATCCGAATGGAGACTGGCAGGACGATAATGGCGGCCAGTGGCAGGATGGCAGTGAAAATGACTGGCAAAACGGCGAAAATGGCTCTTCTGGTCAGGATCAGAACGGCAGCGGTTGGCAGCCGGGAGACAGCCCGGGCAGCGATAACGGAGGAACAGCGCCGGGACAGGACGAGGAATCTGACTTTACCCAGCCGGGAACTGGCGGTAATGGTGAAAATGGAACCGGACCTGGTGATTCAGGCACCACTGGACAGGGTGGAGACGGTCCTGGCACAGGCACCGGCGGACTGGCCCCACCTGCTGGGGATGACGAAGAAGACGAAGAAGAAGAACTGCCGATAAAAGGACATTAAATTAGGCTGTATTCGAACAGATTGTTGCTATTGACCACTTTATAATTGAGCGAAAGGCGGTGACTCCAGCGGCGAGCGTCTGCTTCACGAATAAGCTGCGAGTTGCTTCGACGCAGATCGCTTCGGAGGGTGTGCTGGCAGAGGAAGAAGCAGGATTTTTTTCGAGGCTGAAGCGATGCACGCGGAAAGCGTCCGCCTGCAGCGTCTTGAAACAACAATCTTTCCGAAAAAAGCTTTAATTTAAATGATTTTTACAGCTGGAGACAAACAGAGTGAAATCACGGCACCGCAGACTTGATGATTTACTGGTCGAAGCACAGGTTATTACAGAGCAGCAGGTTGGAATACTCTACAGTTACAGTGATTAAACCATAATGGGAGAGGTATTCATCATCGATGAATACCTCTTCTTTTTATTAAGATAATGGCTGATCGTTAAATACACTTTCCTGATGAGGGAGTAATGGCTCAAGTTCATTGGCAGGTACAGATTTTATCACGGATGTCCAGTTAAAAATGATTAATCAACAATGTCTTATATAATCTAGTTGCACTTCCCCACATGCGCCCCGGTCAGACATTTATTTTCAAAATCTCCCAAGTTTCGGTTTCTCTCGACGTTGAAAGGTTCTATAATAGAAGATAAGCAGTTTAGCAGAGTGGCAGCGGTGCGGCCACACCTATTGATAAGTGAATAAGAGAGCTGGTGATCGGTTGGAGATCGTAGTGATGTTCTACATGGTTTTATTCGGTTTGATTATGGGCTCTTTCTATAATGTAGTCGGTATGAGGCTGCCGAAAGGAGAGTCTGCCGTCTCTCCCGGTTCCAAGTGCCCGAAGTGCGGGCACAGGCTCAAGGCAGGGGAACTTGTACCGGTACTGTCGTACATATTTTTACGGGGCCGCTGCAAAAGCTGCGGCGAGCGGGTAAGTCCACTGTATCCGGTAATGGAACTGATCACAGGCGGACTGTTTCTCCTCAGCTACATCCAGTTTGGGTGGAGCGCAGAGTTTCTTGTAAGCCTTCTGTTCGTATCCCTTCTCGTCATTATTACGGTCAGTGACCTGACATCATTTCTGATATTAAACAAGGTGCTCGTGTTCTTTTTTGTGCCCCTTTTGTTTCTCAGACTGACGTTTGCAGCACCGGACCCGTGGTGGCTTTCGATTGCGGGGATGCTTACCGGCTTCGGAATTCTGTTTATTATCGCATTTCTGTCAAAAGGCGGTATGGGCGGCGGCGATGTGAAGCTTTATGCCGTAATCGGGGTTGTCCTCGGGTTTCCGATCGTCGTAGTGAGTATTTTCATTGCCTCCCTGATTGGTGCAATTGCCGGTCTTGCAGGGATGTTCTTCTTCGGAAAAACGAGAAAAAGCCTGATTCCCTTCGGTCCCTCAATCGCAGCAGGCTCCCTGATCGTTTACTTTTACGGGGCTGAAATGTGGATGTGGTACAGCAGTCTCTTTTAAGGGCTGCTTCGAAGCATAGACGGTTGGCAGTGGTTGAGGCGCAGAGCCGGTTAAAAGGTATCCGGTTACCAGCGGAGAAATCAAAAAAAACGGCATTGTTTATTTGCCCGGCACGGTTTTTACTGGTGTATACAGTTCATTTAAGGTGAGGAGATAAGATGGGTATTGGGAGAAGACAGGTGATGACGGCGATTACGATTAAAGATCATGCGATCCGCTATGTGCGGGGGCGTAATACGTCGATGGAGGATGTGGCTGATTTTGGCGAGCGGTATCTTCCGAAGGGTGTGATTGAAAACGGGCGGATTCTGGAATGGGATACGCTGGTCACGATTCTTGAGGAGTGTGTGGAGGAGTGGCAGCTGAAGAAGCAGAAGGTGGTTTTTACGATTCCGGACTCGCTTGTGGTGGTGCGGGAGCATTCTGTTCCTCTTGAGGTGAAGGATGAGGAGACGACGGGGCATTTGTATATGGAGCTCGGCAAGGAGCTGCATCTTCCGTTTGAGGAGCCGGCGTTTGACTGGGAGGAAGTGTCTGCTGATGACCGGCAGAGACATCTACTGATTGTGGCTGCGCCTGAGGAGGCGGTGGCGGAGTATGCGAAGCTTCTTGAGACGGTGAAGCTGAAGCCGGTGGCAGCGGATGTGTCGCCCCTTGCGTTTTACCGTTTTTACCATGATGCCCGTTATCAGGAGCCGAATGAACATCTACTTGTGATGCAGTGTTATCCGAGTCATGTTCTTCTGACGGTATTCAACGGTGAAACGCCGGTTGTTACGCGTCATTTGAATTGGGCAACCGAAGGTCATCAGTGGGACGTGGAGCCGGTTGACGGTGAGCTGACCTATGAGTGGAAGGGCAGCGAGGCTGAGGTGATGCAGGCGTGGGAGGATATTCTTTTTGATGTGAGAAAACTCAGAAACTATTACGGATCATCCTATCATCAGGGGGAGAAGGATCTTACGAAAGTGAGTATCGACGGGGATCATCCGTTTCTCTCTTATTTTGAAGAAGACTGCCGGTCGAAGTTTGATATTCCGGTTCAGCGGTATGATTCTGCTAAATTACGTGTGTCGAATTCCGATATCAGTATTCCTGAACGTTTTCATGAAACGGTAGGACTGTTGCTGAAAAAAGAGGTGTAGTCGCAAATGCCAGTTGAAATTAACTTACTTTCGAAACGTGAAAAGAAGGATAAGAGGGTCATGTATGTGCTGGGCGGTTTTGCGGCCCTGTGCGCTGCGGCTCTGATCGGGGCCGGTCTTTGGGGTGCTGCTCTGGATAGGGAAACGGCAGCTCTTGAGGAAGAAAGAATGGACCGACAGATTGAGGCTGCGGAAATCCGGGGTGATATTAATGAGCTTTCAGATGAGGATCAGATGAAGCTTGCGGAAATGATTACCGAGATGAACCAGAAAGTAATGCCGGGCAGTGCGGTGCTTCATGAAATGGTGAGGCTCATGCCTCCTGAAGGGTATTTTGTGGAATATGAATATAATTTTCCGTTTGATGTCTACATAGAAGTAGCGTTCTACGAGATGCCGGATGTGGCTTACTACCATCGTGCACTGGAAGACTCGGGGATGGTTTCACAGGTGACGCTGCACGAAGTGACCGGAGAGGATATGATTCCGGAAGAGGATGAGCAGGAGGAAACGGAGCAGGGTTTCGGCTTTCAGAGTCAGCCTGCCATGTCTGATACGGCTTACCTTCCCCACTATGTAGCGGCAATGACGGTGACGCTTGATCCGCTTGGCGTAAAAGCATTTCAGGAGGAGCTAGAAGAGGAAGGCATTGAGGGAACGGAGCCTGCTCCGCCGGCAGAAGACGAAGAAAATGGAATCGAAGAAGACGATGCGGACATTGATGTGGATATCGACCTGGATCTTGATCTGGATATTGATACAGACGGAGAAGGAGATTTCCAGTTCGATGAAGAAGAGAATACAGACATGCCTGATGGGGAAGATGAGTCCGAAACGGATCTGGATATTGATGCGGATATCGACGAAGATATCGATGAAGAAATGAATAACGAACAGAACGGAGGCGATGAATAATGGGTCATTCAACACGTCTCCTGCCGTTCACACTGGCAGCATCATTTGTACTTTTTGCCGTACTCGCAGCAGCATATATGTTCTACGTACAGCCTAAGCAGACAGAGAGGGAAACCATGGCAGCGGATATTGAAGAAGAAGAACAGCAGATTGCCCATCTGCGTGTGGAGCGTACGGAATTGCAGGAACAGCGGGACAGCCATACCTCCTCGTCCACCCCGCTTCAGCGGGAGCTCCCGGTCGTTTCATTGACCGATCAGTTCCTTTTGGACATTAACATGAGTGAGGAGATTGCCGGTGTACGTGTGATGAATCTGTCGATGGAAAGTTCGGCACCGGTGTACGAAGTGCTTGGCGGAGGGATCACAACGGATTCAGGGGCAGACGGTGATGTGCCGGATCCGGCAGAAGCGAACATCGTTGAAGAGGAAACGGATGATACAGACACCCGCGATCCTGAGGACGGGGACTCTGATGAGCCTCTTGAGGAAGGATCTGTGACAAAAGAAGAAGAGCGTGACTTCGTTGACGGTGAATGGCGCGGAGCCGAATACGACGGCATGTATAAGCAGACAGCAACAATGGATGTCCGCGTGGATACGTACGATCACCTGATCCGGTTTTTAGCTGAGCTTGATCAGATGACACGAATCATGAACATTGAAACCATTTATTTTACAAAAGACGAGGATGCTGACAGTGATACAGAAGACCGGATGATTATTGACGGTGAGGACCTGCTTGATTTTCAGGTGGTTGTGTCTTCCTACTACTATCCTGCTCTTGCAGATCTGAAAGAAGAAGCGCCGAGAGCTGATTATCCGATTTACGAGGACAGAGACCAGCCGTTTCTTGATTAAGAAATGATTATACGCAGTCCTGAAAAAATACTGATCAGGAGCTCCGTTTGACGTACTCTCCTAAAGAAATGGCTGTGTTAGGGCTTGAAGTAGATGTTTCTAAATTTGATTGCAGCGAATGCGCGACACTCCAGCGGGAAAAGCACCGACGGAAGACCCCGCAGGGACGAGCGTTTACTTCGTGAATTCGCTTCGGAGCGGTTCTGGCAGAGGAAGAAGCACGGTACTTCTTTGCTGGCTGCAGTGGTGCCCGCGGAAAGGGAGCGTAGTGAGCGGAAATTAGCAACAACCTTTAAAGGTGCCAAAAAATAAACAGAAGGATGCCGCCATCAGGAAAATGCCAGTTCTATCACCCGGTGCAAGTTAATAGAGTTAAGTATAACGATCACGGTGAAAGGAGTTTGGGCGTGGTGGATAAAAAAAATGTCATTACGATCCGGATGAATGGGGAAAAGAAACTGATCTTCCGTGAAGACGACACAGACAGCGTCCAGTCCGAGACAGCGGCATCCAAAGAAGAAAAAGATGAACCTGAGGTTTTTCACTGGGTTATGGCAGCAGAAGAGCCCCACGGAGGGAAGAAAACGGCCGATCAGGGAAATATCGTTGATTTCGGCAGGCACCATAAAGAAAAATCACTACTGAGAAAGCCTTTCTGGGATGACGGAAACAGGGACACGAGTCCAAAGCTTCCGCCGGTAAAGCGGAAAAAGAACCGTCCGTCCAGAAGAACATTCACCTTCCCCGATTTCCAGCTCCCTGGCCGGATGCTCGCTGTCATCATGTCGGCCATTATCGTTGGGACAGGCTTCGGCTTGATGATGTATACCCTGTTTACAACGAGTGAATCCGACTATGCCAGTTCCGCATCCCCGCCGGCCGCGGAAGCGGCAGGAGGAGCTGAGGCAGCCGCACAGCAGGTGACAGCGGTTGTGCCGGCGGGATCGGTGACGGACGAGACGTTTACGGGAGGCATTCCGAGCCTCACCGTTCATGTGGTGCAGGGAGGCGCTTTTTCTACTGCTGAAAAAGGAAACGAAGCCGTTCGAAGCATGAGGGCAGAAGGTTATCCTGCGGTGCTTACCGAAAGCTCCGATCCGCGCTTCCTGTTTATCGGTATTGCACCGAACAAAGGAACCGGGGATGAGCTGGCGTCGGTTTATACAAATGCCGGTTACGATACGTATACGAAAGTGTACAGTGTGGCAGGAAAAGATTCACCAGTAGCAGAGGATACAGCCGCTTATCTGTATGCCGGTACACAGCTGATGGACGAGCTGCTCGGATACGGGGCGGCATTGACGCTTGACAGTTCCGGAGTATCGGCTGGTGACTTGAACGCGCTGGCGGATGAGTGGTATACGTGGAAAGCCCAGCTCGATCATCTCAGTGAAGAATCATCGGCCGTGCAGGAAGCAGCTGCGCTTTGGACAGCGAAGACCGGCGAAGCTGTTGAACAGCTCCAGCACGATGATGTAACTGGATGGGACCTGCAGCACCGGCTCCTTGAAAGTGTGCTGCTTTATGAAGGACTTGTGAATAAATTGAATTAAGGATTGGCGATGTGAGCAGCAGCCTGCGATGGCGGCTGCTTCTATTTTTGCACGCATGCAATGGGCTTTTCTTCACTGATCGGGAAAAAGAGCCGAGCCTCCAGCCATACTATCTATTAATACAAACCTTCACCTTACAAAATCCCGCTTTTTTTTATACAATAAGGAAAGATGGTTACGAAGACAAGGAAGGATGACGCGGAAATGGTACAGAATATAAGAGTGGAACGGGATCTGATGGGGGAGAAGGAAATTCCGGCGGATGCCTATTACGGTATTCAGACAGTCCGGGCTAAAGAGAATTTTCCGATTACCGGATACCCGCCGCACGGGGAGCTGATCCGTGCTTTTGGTCACGTGAAAAAAGCTGCAGCAAGGGCGAACCGGGAAGTGGGCGTTCTTAACCCACGTATTGCCGAGGCGATTATCCAGGCATCGGAAGAAGTGATCGAAGGGAAGCTCAACGAACAGTTTATTGTGGACAGCATTCAGGGCGGTGCCGGTACGTCGTTTAATATGAACGCAAATGAAGTGATTGCCAACCGGGCGATTGAAATTCTCGGCGGGAAAAAAGGCGAATACATGATGGTAAGCCCGAATACGCACGTGAACATGGCTCAGTCTACGAACGATGCGTTTCCTACAGCGATACATATTGCCTGTCTTCATCTCTCTCGGGGCCTGATTACAGCCCTCAATGATCTGATTGAGACACTGAAGAAAAAGGAAATGGAGTTTGATACCGTCATCAAAATGGGGCGGACCCACCTGCAGGATGCCGTACCGATCCGTCTTGGGCAGGAGTTTGGCTCCTACCGCAGGGTGCTTTCACGGGATCTGAAACGTGTTCAGAGCTCGGTGGATATTCTCTATGAGATCAACATGGGTGCAACGGCTGTCGGTACAGGCCTGAATGCGATGCCCGATTACATTACGAAGGTGACGGAATACCTCTCGGAAGATACGAATATGCCGTTTCACAGTGCAGAGGATCTTGTGGATGCAACACAGAATACGGATGCCTACACGCAGTTGTCAGGGGCTATGAAAATTCTCGCGATCAACATGTCCAAAATTGCAAATGACCTCCGGATGATGAGTTCGGGGCCGCGCACAGGTTTTAATGAAATTAATCTGCCGCCGCGTCAGGCAGGGTCGTCGATCATGCCGGGCAAAGTAAACCCGGTCATGTGCGAGGTCGTGAATCAGATTTCATTTCAGGTAATTGGAAACGACCATACGATCAGCCTTGCCTCTGAGGCAGGACAGCTGGAACTGAACGTGATGGAGCCAGTGCTTGTCTTTAACCTCCTTCAGTCGTTTTCGATTATGCAGAACGGCATTACCGTGTTTCGTGACTTCGCCGTGGACGGCATCACAGCCAATGTCGAGCGATGCCGTGAAATGGTTGAAACAAGTGTCGGGATTATCACAGCCATCAATCCCCATGTAGGCTATGAAACGGCAGCAAGAATTGCGAAGGAAGCCATCAGTACCGGCATGAGTGTCCGGGAGATCTGCATTGAACGAGGTATTCTCACAAAAGAAGAGCTCGACCGGATTCTCGACCCGAAAGAAATGACGAGACCGGGAATTGCCGCATCCGAACTTCTTTTCGGGGAAGAGTAGGAAAAAGGACAATCTGATCAGGTTCCGCTTTCAGCGTAGGAATTCATCATCTTTTTTCAAGGCTGTTTTCGGTAAGAATGCTGTTTTTTACGCTGCAGGTGGTCGCTTTCCGTGGGCATCGCTTCAGCCTCCTCGGGAAAATCCCCCTGCGGGGTCTTCAGCCAATGCTATTCCCGCTGGAGTCGCCACCATCCGCTCCAAAATTAATTTGGTCAAAAGCAGCAATCTATCCGAACAAAGTTTTTTTTCAAAGCGTATCGGGGGCAGGAGAATTGTATGACAATTTTTCCTGCCTGTTTTTAAAAAATAATCAGGTCTATGGCTTTCTGGTTCTGTGGTAAGATAAAATTACCTCTAACACCTGAGCCGGCTGACCGGTCAGGGGGATCCGCAATGACACGATTGATTCTTGCCTCACAATCACCTCGCAGGAAGGAACTCCTCGAACAGGCACACGTACCCTTCCAGACTATTTCCAGTGATATAGAAGAATGGACAGACCCGGCACTAAGCCCGGGAGAACTTGTAGTTTCCCTTGCAGAACAAAAGGCCGAAGCTGTGTTTCGTAAGCACCCGGAAAACATTGTCCTCGGTTCCGATACTGTTGTGGCCATCGGCAGTGAGGTGCTTGGAAAGCCGGCTGATGGAGATGACGCCCGAAGTATGCTGCGAAAGCTGTCCGGCACCTCTCACAGCGTCTATACCGGTGTAGCAGTGATTGCCGACGGAAAAAGGGAAACCTTTTATGAAAAATCTGATGTGTATTTTTACCCGCTTACAGATGAAGAGATCGATGCGTACATCCGAAGCGGTGAGCCGTTTGACAAGGCGGGAAGCTACGGCATTCAAGGCCTCGGCGCCGTCCTCGTTGAACGGATTTCAGGAGACTATTTCGCCATTGTCGGACTGCCCCTGGCAAGAACAGTCCGGGTGTTAAAGGAATTTGGCGTGAACTGGCAGGCGTAGAACGACTAAGACTGTCATCACTGTTTCGCAGGCCGGTCACCAGAAGAAGGTGACTGTTGTGACTGAAATGATGATCCGGGATGTGCCTAAGAGTGAGCGGCCGAGGGAGCGGATGCTTCAGGAAGGACCGTCCTCACTTACAAACCAGGAACTGGTGGCACTCATCCTAGGCTCAGGTACGAGAGACGAATCGGTGCTCTCTCTTTCGGGAAGAGTGATCCGTCATTTCGATGGGCTTAGGCTTTTAAAGGATGCCTCGATTAAGGAATTTCAGGATATTCACGGGATCGGGGATGCGAAGGCAGTCCAGCTGAAGGCGGCTATTGAACTCGGCAGGAGAATTCACAAGTTCCCTACCGAAGAGCGTTACGCCATCCGCTCTCCTGAGGATGTGGCTAATTTTGTGATGGACGATATGCGCCACCTGATGCAGGAACATTTCGTGTGTCTGTATCTGAACACCAAAAACCAGGTGATCTATAAGCAGACCGTCTTTATCGGTTCCCTCAACGCCTCGATCGTTCACCCGAGGGAAGTGTTTAAGGAAGCCTTCCGTTATTCGGCCGCTTCGATCGTGTGCCTTCACAATCATCCGAGCGGCGATGCAGCTCCCAGCCGGGAGGATATCGATGTCACGAAGCGCCTGGTGGAATGCGGCAGTGTGCTCGGCATTGAAATCCTCGACCACGTGATTATCGGCGATCAGCAGTTTGTTTCTCTTAAGGAAAAAGGATATGTATAACTGACCAGAGCACCGGTATTCCCTTCTCAGCGGATTGCCGGTGTTGTGCCGTCAGGAACATTGAGGAAATCCGGAACATTCTGCATAAAAAAGCGTCAATACATTCTGAAAACCTTGAATTCTCACCCTCCAAACTGTCTCTCCTTTCACTGGTAAAGCGGAACGGTACATGTTACATTGACACTGGGTTGTAAGGACTATGTGAGGAATTTTACAACTCGCTGTGAAAATGCTACTCATCTGAATGAAATTTGAGTATAATTAACGGTGTGAGTTTTGGTATAATAGAACTTTGGCAGGCAGGTATGATAAGATTCGATGATGAAATTTTCAGACAAATGATGCTGCCAAAGGCCATGTTTCCAATTATGAATCCAACACGTAAACGGATATAAAAAGCAAGACGGTGATCTTTTAAAAACGAAGGGAGAATACATAGATGTTTGGTGGTTTTTCGAAAGACCTTGGTATTGATTTGGGGACAGCTAATACGCTCGTATATGTTAAAGGAAAAGGGGTTATCGTCAGGGAGCCTTCTGTAGTGGCGACACGCTCCGATTCCGGTACGATTGAAGCTGTCGGAAACGACGCAAAAAACATGATCGGACGTACGCCGGGAAATATTGTGGCAATCAGGCCGATGAAAGACGGCGTCATTGCAGACTTTGACACGACTGCAACGATGATGAAGTACTTTATTAGACAGGCCCTTCGTCACCGTTCTATTTTCACCCGCAAACCAAACGTGATGGTATGCGTGCCCTCGGGAATTACAGCGGTTGAAAAAAGAGCAGTGGAAGACGCCACAAAACAGGCAGGTGCCCGCGAAGCCTATACGATTGAAGAGCCGTTTGCGGCTGCGATCGGTGCAGACCTTCCTGTCTGGGAACCGACAGGAAGCATGATCGTGGATATCGGCGGAGGAACGACAGAAGTGGCGATTATTTCCCTCGGTGGGATTGTCACGAGCCAGTCGATCCGGATTGCCGGTGACGAGATGGATGATGATATTGTTCAATATGTAAAGAAAACATACAATCTGATGATTGGTGAACGGACTGCCGAAGCAATTAAATTTGAGATCGGTTCAGCTGGAAAGCTGGAAGACGTGGAAGATATGGAAATCCGCGGACGGGATCTTGTGAGCGGACTTCCAAAGACGATCTCCATTACAGCAGAAGAGATTTCAGGAGCCCTCGAGGACACAGTTGCAAGCATTATCCAGGCTGTAAAGGATACTCTGGAGCAGAGCCCGCCGGAGCTTGCTGCGGATATTATGGACCGTGGTATTGTCATGACAGGCGGAGGCGCCCTTCTACGCAATCTTGATAAAGTACTCAGCGAAGAGACAAGCATGCCGGTACTTGTAGCAGAAGAACCGCTCGACTGTGTGGCAATCGGAACCGGCCGTGCACTGGAAAATCTTCATCTGTTCCGCTCGAAAGCCGGTATTACTGTCAGATCAAATCGGAAAGGGTAAGTAGGTGTGCTGAATGGCCCCCATTTTTTCAAACAAGAGACTTATCGTACTGCTTGTCTGCATCATTGTACTGGTGGCACTGATTGGCTACTCCATGAGTGAACGGCGGGATATGTCCCTGCCGGAGCAGCTGCTTCATGACAGTGTCGGCTTTGTCCAGTCAGCCTTCTCAAGACCCGCTCATCTTGCAGCGGGTTTCTTTGAGACCGTCAATGATATGCGGACAGTGTACGAAGAAAACAAAGTGTTAAAATCTCATCTCGATGATTATGCTTCCCTTCAGGTTGAACTCTCCGAACTCAGGAGAACCAATGAAGAACTTGAAGCGTCTCTGGGACTACAGGATTCAGAGGCACTGAATGCCTCGTCTCTGCGGCCTGCAAGGATGATCAGCCGTTCCCCTGACCGCTGGACAGAGTATATCGGGATTGATAAAGGTGCCCGTCACGGAATCGAGGAGGACATGGCTGTGATCACCTCAAAAGGGTTGATCGGAAAAGTCCGGGACGTCAGCCAGCTCACGTCAACTGTGCAGCTGCTGTCCGATCAGGACCGGACAAACCGGATCTCGGCTTTCGTGGACGGCGACGATTCGGTATACGGTTTTATTGAAGGCATCAGTGACGAAACAGGCTACCTTCAGTTTATGAAAATCGATATTGATGCAGAAATTGAAGAAGGCATGACTGTTGTCACGTCCGGTCTTGGAGGGGTGTTCCCAAGCGGTCTTGTGATCGGAGAGATCGTGGCTCATGAAACGGACGAATTCGGTCTGACCCAGCAGGCATACGTGGAGCCTTCGGCAGACTTTAATCATCTTAATCATGTAATGGTTGTCGAACGTCAGGCACCGGGGCTGGAGCCTGAGATTGACCCGGAAAACGAGGATGACTGATGCTGGTCCGCTACTCGGTTTTCATCGTCCTTTTTCTGCTTTTTATACTCGAAGGAACCATCTATCAGATTTTTGCCCCGGATCTCCACGGTTTTAATTATACGCTTGTCCCTCGGTGGGTACTCGGTGTCATTGTTTTTGCCGGCATCCTTCAGGGCAGGGGAATCGGCTTGTCCTACGCCATCGGATTCGGGATTATGTATGACATTATTTATGCACCGCTTCTCGGTGTATACAGCTTCGGAATGGCCCTTGTGGTTTATCTAATGTCCGTGCCGGTTCCGTCTGTACAGAAGAACATGGGTATGACCATTCTGCTGGCCCTTTTGGCTATTACAGGTTTCGAGTATTTTATTTACGGAATTTATTCCCTTATGGGCCTTGCGTCAATGCCTCATGATCAGTTTTTTTACTACAGACTTCTGCCTACGTTTGTCTTTAACGGCCTGCTCTTCATTGCTGCCGGCTACTTTATCAGGAAGTGGCTTCTGCTTGTGAACAGACGAAGAGATGAGATTATCTGATTTAGACAAAAGGCTTCTCTGAGTGCCGGTCCATATGGCCGGTGTGTGTAGAGGAGTGTATTCTATAATGGTGCATCAGCGCTTTTTCCAGGGCTGCTCATGGAGTTCCCCAATTTATTCGTATCAGAGGTGAGAAGGATGGCTCAAAAACAAGTGAAACAGCAAAACGTGATCATCAAAGGAACGAAGGATGGTCTAACGTTTGTGCTGAACGATCAATGCGCCTTTGATGAAATTCTGGAGGAGTTGTCCGATAAACTCTCGGAACGTCCGCAGCCCCAGGAATCCGATTCAAATGTGGTTCGTATTAAACTCGTAACCGGAAAACGCTACCTGGAGGAAAACCAGACCGAATTGCTGCAGAAGGTGTTTAATGAACACATACAGGCAGTGATTGATACCATTGATACTGATGTGATTACAAAAGAGCAGGCTGAGGAAATGCGGCTTGATAATCAGATTACCCGCCTCGCCAGAGTAATCCGGTCGGGACAGGTAATCGAAGTCAGAGGCGATCTTCTTGTGATCGGAGACGTGAACCCCGGGGGCACGATTAAAGCAACCGGGAACATTTACGTATTAGGTGCACTCCGGGGCATTGCACATGCAGGAATTAACGGAAATAAAGAGTCGGTGATCTGTGCGGGACTGATGAATCCTTCCCAGCTTCGGATTGCAGATGTAATCCGCCGTCCGCCGGAATCAGAAGACCGGATGAGGGAACAGGAAATGGAATGCGCGTTCGTAAACGGGGAAGATGAGATGGTACTGGACCGGATCAGCAAAGCTGGTGTCGTGCGACCGGGAATCACAGATGAACCGGGGATGTAACACCATACCAGCATGAAAAATTGACAGTTCCGCTTGATCATTTCATGATAAAATAACAGAGACACATATGATCAATGCTTGATGAAAGGGGAGACGCAACGTGGGAGAGGCTATCGTCATTACTTCCGGAAAAGGCGGTGTCGGAAAAACAACAACGACCGCCAATATTGGTACAGCCCTTGCGCTTAATGGAAAACGGGTTTGTATGATTGATACAGATATCGGTCTTAGAAACCTGGATGTTGTAATGGGACTCGAAAACCGGATCATTTACGATCTCGTCGATGTTGTCAAAGGAGACTGCAAGCTTCATCAGGCGCTGATTAAAGACAAGCGTTTTGACAGCCTGTCACTTCTTCCTGCCGCTCAGTCCAAGGATAAATCCGCAGTTAAGCCATCCCAGATGAAAAAGCTGGTCGATGAACTGAAACAGGATTACGATTATGTTCTCATCGACTGCCCTGCCGGAATTGAACAGGGTTATAAAAACGCTGTTGCCGGTGCCGACCAGGCGATCGTGGTCACCACACCGGAGAAATCATCTGTACGGGATGCAGACCGGATTATCGGACTTCTGGAAAAGGAAAATCATGTATCCCCGCCGCGTCTCGTAGTGAACCGGATACGTCCGCAAATGCTTAAAAACGGCGATGCCATTGAAGTGGATGAAATCGTTGCGGTTCTCGCAGTTGACCTTCTCGGCATTGTCGCTGATGATGATGATGTGATTAAAGCATCCAACGAAGGCCAGCCGATTGCTCTGGATCCCAAAAGCCGTGCTTCAATTGCCTATCGTAATATTGCCCGCCGGATCAACGGAGAGTCTGTACCCCTGCTGAATCTTGAAGAAGAAAAAGGCATGTTTAAAAAGATGAAGAAATTCTTTGGCATGCGAGCATAGGTAACAGGCATACGTTTCTGATAAAAAGCATGTGGATTTCTGTAATGGAAATGGCATGCTTTTTCTGTATTTACCGTTAAACCTTTTATTCAGGAAGAAAAATCGGCCGGCCGTATCTTTTTCAGGATAGATTTCGTTTAAAAAGTGAGAGGCTCAAAAAGGAGTGGGTGCAGATGAATAAAAAGCAGGTCGAATGGGAGAGTTCCGGAACTATGTCCGAAGAAGAGCTTGGAAGGCTGATGAGGCAGGCCGGTGTATACGGTCAAATGATCAGCCAGAATAAGTGGGACGGGGAGGACCTTGCCCAGGAAGCTGTTCTGAAGGCGTGGAGCCGATACCCTGCCGGGAAAATCAGTCTTGCCCTCGTAAATCGGATCGCCAAAAATGCTTGGGTGGATACAGTCAGACAAAAGAAGTATGACCTGCCTGGTGCATTACCCGAGACTGCTGCAAGGGAGGAAGCCGGCACGGCAGGTGAACTGATTGAAGAACTGACCGGACGTCTCACTCCGAAACAGACCCTTATTTTCCTTCTTGCCGAGGCTTTTGCCTTTAAAAACAAGGAAACAGCCCGTGTGACGGGTTTAACCGAAACGGCGGTAAAGGCACTAAGGCTGAGAGGCGCGGGCAGGCTGAAGTGCAGTCAGGTGCAGAAGCACATAGCGCTATGGCCTTCAGAGCTGGAGGAAGAAGCCGTTCCTCTGTTTACCGAAGCGGTAAGAACCGGTGATCCTCATATAATGGCACCGGTAATCAGAAAAGTGTTTCGTACTGAACCGACGCTGTCACTGTCTGCACGAGTTCATCTTCTTTCCCCAAACCCTGGAGGCAGCCTCTCAAACGCTGCATAACAGGAGGATGAAAAGGCATGCATACCATACCTTATGTGATTGAACAGACGAACAGAGGAGAGCGTTCCTACGATATTTACTCACGGCTTTTGAAAGACCGGATTGTCATGGTGAGTGACGAAGTCAATGATCATATGGCGAATACGATCGTGGCCCAGTTACTGTTTTTGGCAGCAGATGACCCGGAAAAAGACATCTCACTCTACATTAACAGCCCAGGCGGTTCTGTAACTGCCGGTTTTGCCATTTACGATACGATGCAGCATATCAAGCCCGATATTACGACCATCTGCACCGGTATGGCGGCTTCGTTTGGTGCCATGCTGCTTCTTGCGGGTACCAAAGGCAAACGCTACGCGCTGCCAAACAGTGAAATCATGATTCATCAGCCCCTCGGCGGTGCCAGAGGCCAGGCTACCGATCTAGAGATTTCCGCCCGCAGAATTCTAAAGCTCAGGGAAAAGCTCAATCAGATCATTTCGGATAAAACCGGTCAGCCGTTGAAAAAAGTTGCTGCTGACACAGACCGGGATTACTTTATGACGGCAGAGGAAGCTAAGGAGTACGGGATTATTGATAACGTGCTGTATAAGGGATAAAGAGGCCGGTCACTTCTTTGAGGTAGTAGCATTTGAAGATTGATTTCAGAAACGAAGAAACGGCTCCCCCATGAGGGCCGTTTTTTTAATATCGGTTGGGTTGTTAGTTCGAGTCTTTTTTTAAGTTCGGACAAATTGAAATGGGGTATTGGCGTTATGTCCGAAGTTCTGGAGAGTCGGGATATAACGCCTTTCCAAGTTTAAGTTATGTCCTGACATTAGGAAAGGTAATAATCCCGAGCATGCCGAGACGGCTATGCTTGATTTTTTCATGCCTCATTCTCTTATTACCGTCCTTTATCACTTTTTAAACAACGCAAAAAGGCTGCAGCACCATCTCCAGCGTATGTTTCTATGGAGCCCGCATTTTGAAAATGAAGTGTTTCTGCTTACTGGGCATGTTCAGAAGTCAAAGAGATCAGTGACATTCCTGAAGAAATGATAGGGTTTACGCTCCCGGCGCACGACTACGCAGTGACCGCCTGTACTAATCGGACGGTCGGTGAGGGGTACAAGGAGGTCCATGAGTGGATTGCCTGCCAGGAGCGTAGCTGGAACCGTAATGCCTGTTCCATCGAATGTTATTTTAACCGTGAGTCAGAGGATGGCAAGGTGGAAATCTATGTTCCCCTGAAAAGAACGGAGAATCAGGTGTAGTATATTGCATAATGAGTGGAGCCGTATTTAACCCAGCGCTTAACCGGCTTTTTTGAAGGCTTTTCGGCCTGATATTTTGTGTTTTGAATGAGTTTCAGGTGGAGGTCCTGTTTGGACTTCTTTTTCATCAGCTATCACCTTCTTTCACAGGCTTATCGTGTTACTACGAGTCTATGTCCCCTTTTTTAAACCATGCCCCCAAAATCGATTCAGACCATATGAGTGAAAAAGCAGGAAAAACCAATGCTTCAGACAAATTATATATAGTAATGGAAGGAGTGATCAGATGGATATTGTCGGCAGCTATGTTGAAATAGAGGGAGACAAAACACCATACTCCCTGATCAGGCAGGATGGCGGAGCAGATACATTGGCGGTGATCCTACCTGGAGCCGGGTATACCACTCAGGCACCGCTTCTGTACTACACGACAGGTATTTTTTATAACAAAGGCTATGATGTGCTCCATGTGAATTACAGCTATGATAAAGAAAAGCTGGCAGCCCTCACAGAGGAAGGATTTACAGGAACGGTCCGTGCTGTTATTGACAGGGTACTGGAGAAGAAAAACTACCGCTCTCATATTCTTACAGCGAAATCAGTCGGAACCATTGCCCTGGTGAGGCTGCTCGAGGAGGAGAGGTTCAGACAGGCTAAATCACTCTGGCTGACGCCCCTTCTTCAGAGAGATGATGTTTTCAACTGCCTTGCCGGCATCAAGCATGAATCCCTTGTTATTCTGGGAGATCAGGATCCTTGCTTCCGTCGTGAGCGGTTTGATGAGCTGGAACGAAATCGTCTTCTGGAACTCTCGTTAATTAAAGATGCCAACCACAGTCTTGAAATTGAGGGGAATGTACACGAATCGATGGATGTGCTCAAAAGTGTGATCAGTGTGGTAAGCCGGTTTCAGGTTTAATGCAAGAAGGTGGCGCTGGAGTGCCAGCAAAGCTCCGCGCTGCCGGAGTAACTTTTATTGATCTGTCACGGAATGTTCAATATTGTGATATGTTTCACAAGTGAATGTGAGGTATACTAAGAGTGTAAAGAAGTTAGTGAGCACTGACTGGACAAGCTAATGTGAAATGTTGAGCAAAGTAAGGGTGCAAGATTGAAAGAATGGAAGGAATGTTTCTCTTATGAGAAACAAAATGAGTAAGCTGCTTTTATTTTAAGTTATTATGTGAAGTGTTGAGCAAAAACTAGTAACGTATTTTAAAGGAGGAATGTTCACATGTTTATGAACTTTTTGAGAGAGAGTCGCATTGCTGCCGGGATTTTGACTGTACTACGGATATATATCGGCTGGCTCTGGCTTTCAGCAGGCTGGGGCAAAGTAACCGGGGAATTTAACGCAGGCGGTTACCTGAACGGGGTCGTGGCAAATGCTGATGTTGCAGCCCAGTATCCGACCTACCACGCGTTTATTGAAAGTTTCGCTCTGCCGAATGCTGAAGTGTTCAGTTTTCTTGTCGCATGGGGTGAGGTGCTGGTCGGACTCGGTTTGATCGTTGGTGTTCTTACCACCTCCGCTGCCTTCTTTGGTATCGTGATGAACTTCGCTTTCCTTTTTGCAGGCACCATTTCAAGCAACCCGTGGATGGTCCTTTTCACCATCTTTATCCTGGCTGCTGGGGCGAATGCAGGACGCTACGGAGGCGACCGCTGGGTGGTACCTTACATCCGGGAGCAGCTGTTCGGCCGGTTCCGCACTAAAAAAGAACAGACTTTTAACAAGCCCGCCACAGTTTCATAATATAGAGCAGATCCCGGGAACCTGGAAGCCTCCCGGGGTTCTGTATGTTTGATAGCAAAAAAGTCCAGCTTGCACATGGAGAGCAGGCCGGATTTTTTCTGTTTTACTGACGGATCCATTTAAGGATTTCTTTAGGTGTTGCATTTTTACCATAAAGAAGAATTCCGGTTTTGAAAATCTTTCCGGCAATCTTCATAATAATCCAGATGGATACAGCCATCACAGCGAGAGCAAGGATGATTTCAATCCACGGCCACTGATCGAGTAGACTCAACCTTAGAATCAGAATGGCAGGAGAGGTGATTGGAATGAAGGACGTCACCTGTGCAAGCGTACCAGACGGGTCTGAGAGTACTGGTCCGATGAGAACAAACGGGAGAAACGGCAGCATCATGATGATTCCCTGGAAGTTGCTGGACGCATTCACGTCTTCCGCTGTCGCGCCGAGACTTACGAAGATGGCGGCAAACATAAGATAACCGGCGATGGCGATGACCAGAAGCAGAATGAGTTCAGGGACAAACAGGTAGTTAAAGACCGGGATATCCGTCTGCCACTGGACGAGAGGCAGGGCGACGGCGGCCCAGAAGAGAACCTGAACGATTCCGAGTACAAAGTAGCCGATTATTTTCCCCTGCATCAGGTCACCAGGTGTAACAGAGGAGAGCACCATTTCAGATACTTTCTCTTTTTTCTCCTGGGAAGCGCTCTGGAAAATCATCATACCCGTAAACATGATTGCAAACAGGATTGCTCCGGCAAAAAGACCAGGTACAAGTCGTTCCATCGGATCAGCCGCAGCTGTTTCTCCGGCTGCTGCATCCGTATCGGCTTCGGGTGCGGCAGCAGTTACAGGGGTCAGCCCGGCACCGCCTGCTGCCGCTTCGGCGTCACTCCCCGAGAGGCCGAAATTCTCCAGCTGAAGCTGGCGGAGGGGCTGCTCAAGGGCGTTAAAACGGAAAGCGGTCATGTCGTTTAGATCCTCACTGAGGTAAACAGGAAACATTCCTTCCTCCACGTTTTCATCCGTAAGCCGAATGACGACCGTCTCCGATGAACCTTCCAGTTCACTGAATACCTCTTCTTCGCTTTCAAAAGAGGCGCTGGTACTGACAGTCATATTATTCTGGTCAATCGCACCTGCCGCCTGATCCCAGACGCCGGTCCGGTCGTCCACAAGAACCGTAAGCATCTCGTCTGACGGGTCAGAGGTAAACATAGCCGGAACGGTAAAAAAGAAAACAAAAATAGCAGGGGTGAGCAACAGGGAGATAAAGTACGATTTGTTCATCATATTCCGCTTCATTTCCCACTTGGCGACTTTCATACTATTTCTCAATCAGATCAGCCTCCTTCTCACCGAGTCTGTCGGTTGCGATTCCAATGAAAATCTCATGAAGACTGATCCGGTCAATAGAGAGTTCCTGAATATCAAGATCCACCGGCAGCTCGCTGAGCCAGGTCGGGACATGTGTGTCTCTGTCGAGATGAAGAACGGAAACACCTTCATCCACCTCAGCACGCTGCACGCCGGAAAGCTGCTCCAGCCGTTTTCGCACATTCGTGCCGCGGATCGTACATTTGAAATTGGCATACTCGCTTTTTACATCATCAAGTGTTCCGTAGATCACCTTTTTCCCCCGGTGAATCATATACAGACGGTCGCACAGTTCCTCAACGAGGTTCATCTGGTGGGAGGAGAGCAGAATAGCGGTTCCTTCGTCTGCCAAACTGCGGATTTCTTCTTTAAAAAGCTCCTGGCTTACCGGATCAAGACCGGAAAAGGGTTCATCTAAGATCAGAAGTTCCGGTTCATGAATAATTGACGCGATAAATTGTACTTTTTGCCCCATTCCTTTGGAAAGTTCTTCGACAGAGGTCTTTTCTTTTCCCTCGAGGTCAAATTTTTTCAGGTAGTGAAGAGCTCGTTCACGGGCTTTTTTTGCCGGGTAATCTTTCAACTCCGCAAAGTAGAGAAGAATGTCCATCACCTTCACGTTTTTATACAGGCCCCTCTCCTCGGGGAGGTAGCCGATTTTATGCCGGGGAACGGTTCCTTTATCAAAACCACGAAAATTTATACTGCCTTCATCCGGATACATAATCCCCATAATATTGCGGATCGTAGTGGATTTTCCGGCTCCGTTCGGACCAAGCACCGCCATAATCTCTCCTTTATGTACATCAAAAGAGATATCACTGATGATTTGTCTGTCTTTAAATGATTTTCCAAGATTCTCAACCCTCAAAACTCTCTCCAAAGTTCTCACCTTCCCTGTCATAATACTTCTTTTGTATTACGAATGAAAACGGTTAAGGTTCCGTTTTTTTCGAAAAACTTTTGTCCGATTTTGTTATTTACGGTAGAAAAACTTGAATAAGGGTAACATAACCTTAATCGGGTTTCTGAGGAATTATTCACAGGAAAAAAGGCTTAGGAGAGGGTGGGAATTGTGAAAGGGAATTTTACAATTGTTTTGAAAGTATCTGTAGCTCTGGCAGCAGCATTTGTTCTCGTCGGCGTCCTGATTCCCGATAGACTGGAAACAGCAATGGCCACAGCACAGACATTTATGTTTGAAACCTTCGGCTGGTATTATCAGATTCTGACAACGAGCTTGTTCATTTTTGCGATCTGGCTGGCATTCAGTAAATACGGAAAAGTGAAGCTCGGGGGACCGAAAGAGAAACCTGAGTTTACAAGGCCGGTATGGTTCAGTATGCTGTTCTCGGCCGGAATTGGAATCGGCCTTCTCTTTTACGGTGTGAGCGAGCCGATTGCCCACTTTGCGGATCCTCCCCGTGGAGATGGAGGCACGGAAGAAGCGGCAGTGAACGGGGTGCGCTACACGTGGCTTCACTGGGGGCTCCATGCGTGGTCCATCTACGCCCTTGTTGCCCTGGCCCTCGCCCTGCAGCAGTTCCGCTATAAAGCGCCTGGTCTGATGAGCACGACACTCAGCCCAATATTCGGGGACAGAATGAAAGGCGGATGGGGAAATGCTGTTGACGTGATTGCTGTTTTTGCGACCCTGTTCGGAGTAGCCGCTTCGCTCGGTCTCGGTTCACAGCAGATTAACTCAGGACTTGTTTTCCTGTTTGATATTCCATACAACTTCACTGTTCAGCTTATCATTATGACAATCATTACGGTCATCTTTGTGATCTCGGCTTCAACCGGTATTAAAAAAGGAATCAAATATCTGAGTACGATCAACATGTCTATTACCGGTCTGCTCCTGTTATTTGTTTTTATCGTAGGGCCGACACTTTTCCTTTTGAACATGTTTACTTCCTCTCTTGGAAGCTATCTGCGCACGTTCTTTGATATGGGTCTCAGGATGAGTCCTGTAGATGAACAGGAGGCAGGATGGACGCAGGTCTGGACTGTTTTCTACTGGGCATGGTGGATTTCGTGGACGCCTTTCGTCGGGATGTTCGTTGCCCGTGTCTCGCGGGGACGTACAATCAGGGAGTTTATTGCAGGGGTTATTCTTGCACCGAGTCTGGTAACTTTCATCTGGTTTGCCGTTTTCGGAGGAACGGGGATTTATATGGAGCTTTACGAAGGCCTGAATGTTTCCGGTCAGGAGCTGGAAACCGCCCTGTTTTACGTTTTTCAGGAGCTCCCTTTCACGATGATTATTTCAGCCTTTACGATTATCATCATCACGATTTTTTTCGTCACTACGGCTGACTCAGCTACGTTTGTTCTGGGCATGCAGTCTACGGGAGGAAACCTGAACCCGCCGGTAAAAATTAAAATCCTCTGGGGCTTTATTTTCGTATCGGCAACGGCCGTTCTCCTCGCTGCAGGAGGTCTTGACGCGTTTCAGACAGCGATCGTTGTGAGTGCTTTTCCATTATCCTTTATTCTGATTCTCATGTGTGTAGGGATCGTGAAGACCTTGAGCGATGAGAAAAACATGAAAATCAGAAGAAAATAAAGCTGTAATGACCCTGCCCCTAATCTGGAGCAGGGTTTTTGTATGGGGGTATCGAAGTATGAGAGGAAAGCCCCCCCTTTGGGAAATAACTGTTTACATTGGGGGATTTTGGGTATTGGTACACTAGTGAAACGAAACGGAATTGAACACGAGCAGCAAAGAGCGCTTACATCACGAATAAGAAATCATGCAGGTTGGAAAGTCAGGATCCGGAGGCAGGCTATGATTAATCGATTGGCATATATTTTACTTGTTGCAGGCCTGGCTGTTGCAGGCTGGAGTGCGTTCCAGTGGTATTCTGGAACAGCTGGAGTCAGCCTTGACCCAGAACGGGCACAGGCTGTGGATGAAAACTGGAGCGATACGTCGTTTCAGGAAGTTTACCAAGTCATTGAAATGGACAGTCTGGAGGACCTTCCGGCTTTCGGATCAGTTTCAGACGAGCCGCCGCTCATTACTGAGATTGAGGAGCAGTCTGACGGTACTGTAAGGGAGGAATACCCTTACGAAGCGGGGGACGAGGCTGGAGAACTGATTATTCCGAGACTGGATCGTATTTATGACGTTTTCTGGGGGACAGATGATGAGACTCTTGACCAGGGAGTCGGATACCATGAAGGCGACTTTACGACACCACCTGATGGCTTGAGACACACTGTTTTATCAGGACACCGGGATACGGTATTCCGGGAACTTGGAGAGCTTGAGGAAGGGGACCGGCTGTACGTGGAGTTTGAGGGTTCCCTGTACGAATATCAAATTCGGGATATCTGGATTACAGACGCAGAGGACCGGACCGTGATCGTGGAGAAAGACAGCCCGACACTTACCCTGACGACCTGTTATCCGTTTAACTATTTCGGTTCTGCTCCTGACCGGTATATTATTCAGGCAGAACTGACGGACATAACCGAAAAGGGTTCAGATGAAAACCTTGTTCGTGAAGAAGCATAAAAGACTGGATCGCCAATGCGATGCGGTCTTTTTTGCGATCAGCACGAAAATACATGCGTGTAAACGACAGCCGGCAAAAAAGCTGAAGTGCGGCGAAATCGGGCATTGTTCATAAACAAATAGGTTTTTATTCATCATGTCAAATCCTCCTGCATGTGGTACGATCGTAAATGACTGATTTTTCTAACTTCTGAGGCTCGAGCCTATTGTACTGGAAAATTGTATATATATATAATAGAAGAAAACGGCTCGCCTGCAGGATTTACCGGTTTGCTTTTTGAACCCGGGGATGATGAAGCATGGATCCTCGGTCCGGTGTTTACATAAAAAGCCGATCATGCTGCAAATGTGGACCAGATTTTTTCCCTGATTGAAGAAGCAGGAAGAGCTGTGTTTCCGAGAATTCGTTTTTCCTTAAATGTGGGAAACAAGCTGTCTTAAAACGCAGTCGTGATGCATGGCTGGCAAGAGAAGAGCCGCTCTATTGAAATGATGATTGCTCCTGCGAGCTTACCGGGGAATCGAAATTCATACACGATTGAAAAGCTGAGCGACGCGTCGGAGCACATTCATTTTGATGAAGCTGCCCGTCTGCTCGGTTCGCTTGACGGCTGGGAAGATCCGTCTGGTCAACTGAGGGATTATTTACTGAAGTTCCACATGAAAGCCGCCTGCATAACAGGAAATGGGTCACTTCTTGGAGCTGTAATGTGGGACCGGGTGGGTGAATCAGACTTTGTCAGACTCGAAGATGTTGCCGTTCAGCCGGAAGCAAGAGAAAAGGGAATCGGCACAGAAAGTGTGTGTGTTACGAAAAGAGTTTAATCAGATAAAACGGAAAGGAGAGACGATATTGAGAAATGCAGCACAGCGCTTTATCAGATTTGCTGAAGAAGAATGCCATGATGCAAGCCCCCTTTATGAATTCTTGTCCCAGAAAACATCGGACGATGAAGAGATGTTGGATCTTGCTTCGTCAGCAGCACAGTCAGGCCAGCCGATGCCGAACCTTTTCTTTGCTGCTGTACATGCTGTTCTCCTCACAGGAACCGATCATCCACTTGCCAGATATTATCCGAGTCTCACGTCAGAGGCTGACCTTCCCGAAAAAAGCTGGAAAGCGTTCCGGGATTTCTGTGAGAAATACCAGGAGAAGATAAAAAGCATTATGCAGACCAGACGGGTACAGACAAATGAAATCCGGAGATGTGCCTACCTGTACCCGGTTTTCTGCCATATTTATGAGAAGACGGGGA
This sequence comes from Alteribacter lacisalsi, assembly GCF_003226345.1. GTDB lineage: Bacteria > Bacillota > Bacilli > Bacillales > Salisediminibacteriaceae > Alteribacter > Alteribacter lacisalsi. Next base: position 385,828 of record NZ_PDOF01000001.1, read on the forward strand.
AACCTCTTTCGATGATTGAGATCGGCACCAGTGCCGGCCTCCAATTGCTGTGGGACAGGTATGCATACTCTTACGGCGGAACGAAGGTTTTCGGTAAAACCGATTCCCCCGTCCGGATTGATTCAGAAGTAACCGGATCGCTCAGCCTTCCCGATGCACCACCCCCTGTAGCTGCAAAAACAGGTGTGGATTTGAATGTGCTGGATGTGGGCAGTGAAGAGGACCGGCGCTGGCTTGATGCGTTAATTTGGCCGGAACATCATGAGAGGCGGGCGCTGTTTAAACAGGCGTCACGCCAGATGCAGGAAGAGAAAGTGTCTCTTGTGGAGGGAGACGGTGTTGCCCTGCTGCCGAAACTGGCATCAGGCATGCCGGATACCACTTCCCTTGTAATTTTTCACACGCATGTAGCCAATCAGATGCCGGAGGAAGTAAAAGAATCCCTGCTGGAAAGCGTGAGCGAGCTGGGACGTATAAGAGAGGTATTTCACGTTTACAACAATATCAGTGACCGTCTGCTTCACCTTGATGCATATCGTCCAGGAAGCACAGACCATCAGACAATCGGAAAAACGGACGGCCACGGCCGCTGGTTTGAATGGACGCTCTAGGCTGTTACAGCAGGATGGTTAGCTGATTACATGTTCATCCTGTACCGGCATTTCGAGATTGCAGTAAAATAAGGAACTTACGTCCTGCCTGGAGGTACCTTCAGGCAGGATTCTTAGTATGGCAAGAAAAGAAGGTCATGCACGCGGAACAAATAAACGTCTCCCTGAACTCCTCCCCAGGCCCTGGAGCTCTGCATAAATAGAGTGGACAGGACATATAGTGTAGCGAGTGCAGACAACCTGTATGACTGCAATTTTTATACAGACAGGCGGGGGAGATATGGCAAAACGAATCGATAAAATAAAACGAATGATGGACGAAAAAAGAAAGCAGCGCCAGCCCGGACGGGTAAGAGAAGGGGAGAAAAGACGGGACAGGGCGACGGTTCCCTGGGTTCAGTCGAGCCATGATGAGGCTCGGGAAGAAACGGACTTTTACCGCCCGAAAGTTCGGAGGATGGATGAGGAAGGCAATCCTGAACCTCTCATTAAAAAAGAGCGGATTATGTTTCAGGTGCTTGCCAGCGTCTGTCTTCTGCTTGTGACGGCGATTCTGTTCAGTATGCCTGCGGGGCAGTTCGACCAGGCCCGGCAGTTTGTTTACAACTCGTTTAACCATGAGTTCGAGTTTACCGCGGTTGCCGGCTGGTACGAAGACCAGTTTGGACGGCCGCTTGCACTGTTGCCCCCGAGTATGGAAGTGGCACCGGAGCCTGAAGGAAGTGAACTGGAATATGCTTCTGCTCTTCCGGCAACAGGGACGATTGCCCAGTCTTTCTCTCAGAACGGCCGGGGAATATACGTGGAAACCGACCTGGATGAAACTGTCGAGGCAGTCAAAAGCGGTGTCATTCGTTTTGTAGGAGAGGACGAAGAGCAGGAATGGGGAAAAACCGTTGTAATCAGCCACTACGATGGAGGAGAATCGTGGTACGGAATGCTTGATAACATTCAGGTGAACCTTTATGACCACGTAGAGGCAGGTGATCTGGTTGGGTACGTCTCCCCTGCCCGTGACAATGAAGCGATCGGCGTTTATTACTTTGCTCTTAAGGAAGGGGAAACATTTGTCGACCCGATTGATGTGATTCCGCTTGATTAGTCTCCTTCGACTTGTTAAAGTCCACCCCCTGTTCTGGCTTGTGCTCGGAACAGGGATCGTAACTGGGTATTTTAAAGAAGTTGCCATGCTTTTCTCCATTGTTTTCATACATGAAATGGGTCATGCGGTCATGGCCAGAAAATTCGGCTGGCGGCTTACGAAAGTGGAGCTCCTTCCCTTTGGCGGTGTGGCCGAAACCGAGGAGTACGGAAACCGGCCGGTAAAAGAAGAACTTCTTGTAGTACTGGCGGGTCCCATCCAGCATCTCTGGCTGATGGGCCTTAGTTTTTTCCTTCTTCCAATGTCCTGGTGGAGTGCGGCGGACCACCAAGTCTTTCTTTTTCATAACCTCACCATACTTCTGTTTAATCTGCTTCCGGTTAAGCCTCTTGATGGAGGAAAGCTGGTTTTTGTTCTGCAGAGCGCGCTGATGCCCTACAGGCAGGCGATGACCGTCTCCTTTTATTTTTCACTCGCCGTTCTGGCCGCCCTTTCAGTCACAGCATTAGCACTTCTGCCGTTTCATTTAAATCTGATTGTAGTACTTGCTTTTCTCGCCATTCACCATTATCTTGAATGGCGGCAGCGGCATTTTATCTTCATGCGTTTTCTGATCGAACGGCGGGATAAAAAGACAGGTGTACCTGAAAAGCTGAGACCTGTGTTTGTCAGCGGCAATGAACAGGTAGCAGACGTGATCAGGCAGTTTCGCCGGGACTGCCGGCATGTGATCATAAAAAAGGATTCGGGAGATGCGGCGGAGGAACAGACTGTAGTTGATGCTTTTTTTCATAAAGATAAAAGAATGTGCCCTGTAGGCTCTCTGTTTCTGTAGCCGTCAGGGCTTTTCGTGTATAATACGAACCAGCATAAAGAAGAAACGGAGCGAAAGCCGGTGTACGAAATAGTACTGAACACCAATACAGACGAAAAAAGAGGAGCGGTACTTCAGAATGGCCGGGTCACAGAGTGGCTGCTCGAGCCTCGGTCACAAGGAGCAAGAGTGGGCGACATTTACAGCGGAAAAGTGACGAAGGTTCTCCCTGGAATGGAAGCGGCATTTATTCATCTCGGTACAGGGAAGGACGGCTATTTACATACGAAGGAAGTACGCGCCACAGAAGGAGGGAAACGCCCGCTCACTTCTTGCCTCAAGGAAGGTCAGACCGTACTGGTGCAGATCGTAAAAGAGGAAATGAGTACAAAGGGACCTCGGCTCACAGAATTCATTCAGCTGCCGGGCCAGACGATTGTCTATTTGCCTTATTCTGACTACGTTGCTGTCTCGAAGCGCCTGGGAGATGATACCCTACGCAGCGAGTGGCGCGAGTTTGCCAGGGAAACGGTGCGCGGCCTGGAAGGCCTTATCATTCGTACGGCAGCAAAGGAACTGGAAAAATCCCAGATTGTCCGGGAGTTGAACGTCTTAAGAGGACTGTTTGACGACTGTCTGACCGAGGCGGCAGAACAGAAAGCCCCCTCGCTTGTATTTGCCGGAGGGTCGCTCGTTCTTCAGGCAGCCCGGGATTATGCCCACAATCCGGGAACGGAAATCGTCTGTGATAACCAGAAGGATGCGGCATTTTTAAAACGCTGGCTCGGGATGAACCCGTCTGTGCAGGCCGCCGTTCGTCATCACACTGGCCGAGAGGGTCTGTTTACGGCATATGATCTTGAGAAAAAGCTGGAGCGGGTGCTGGAGAAACGGGCATGGCTGAAGAGCGGCGGATTCCTGGTGATCGAGGAAACCGAAGCGATGACCGTGATCGATGTGAATTCAGGAAAGTTCACCGGAAAAAAAGATCTGGCCGATACAGCAGTAAAAGTGAACCTGGAGGCTGCCGCAGCGGTGGCAGAAGAGCTCCGCCTTAGAGATCTTGGCGGCATCGTCATGATCGATTTTATCGATATGGAGGATGACGCGGGGAGGGCAGCAGTCCTGCGTGCACTGAACGACGCCCTGAAAAAAGACCGGACGAAGACGAGTGTCGCCGGATTCACAAGCCTGGGTCTGGTGGAAATGACCAGGAAAAAAGCCCGTTCGTCTGTGGCGGACCGGATGCTTGAATCTTGTGCTGTGTGCAGTGGAACCGGTCAGGTCCGCTCCAGAGAAAGTCTGGCGGCAGCCCTTGAGCGAGAGCTGCTGGCACTTCCGTCAGACACCGAAGCGGTCTGCATCAGCGCGAATGCGTCTCTGGCATCGTATCTGGAGTCCGGTTCCAATCAGGGTGATCTCGAGAAGCGGACAGGCAAGCTTGTTTTCTTTTTCCGGGGGGAAGAAGGGGAGGGCTATTCGCTCCGTCTGACGGGGGACCGTGCGGAGGTGGAAGGTTTCTGGCGCCGGTCAACTGGCCGTTGACACTGGTTTTTCGCGTATGGTATGATATCTCTTGTTAGTTGTTTGGCTGCGCCCAAAGAACTGCAACCGCGCAGATCAGGTTTTTAAGCTGCCAGCCTCTTATACAGAGAATGGAAAGCACCTGTGATGGCGAGTCTGAGTATTTAAGGAGGTGCGCATATGTACGCAATTATTGAAACAGGCGGCAAGCAGGTTAAAGTTGAGGAAGGTCAGGAGATCTTCATCGAAAAGCTTGATGCTGTTGAAGGTGACACGGTTACTTTTGACCGCGTAATCCTTGTCGGCGGAGACGAAACGAAAGTAGGTTCTCCACTGGTAGACGGAGCGAGTGTTACTGCTAAAGTCGAAAAACACGGTAAAGGCAAGAAGACCATCGTGTATAAGATGAAAAAGCGTAAGAACTACCGTCGCAAGCAGGGTCACCGTCAGCCTTACACAAAAGTGACAATCAATTCAATTACCGTTTAATCGGGGGCTTTTATGATTAAGGTCACGATTGAGCGAAATGACAATAAGCATGTGATGGCGTTTACGATGGAAGGACATGCTGAATCGGGACCCCACGGTCATGACCTGGTGTGTGCCGCAGCGTCTGCTCTGTCGTTTGGCTCCATCAATGCGGTTGCAGAGCTTACCGGCCTCGAGCTCCCGGTTGAAATGGGAGACGAAGGCGGCTTTCTCCGCTGCCGTGTGCCTCAGGATTTAGAGGCCGGTACGGCTGAGAAAGTACAATTGCTCTTAGAAGGGCTCATCGTATCGTTTGCCATGCTGGAGGAACAATACGGAGAGTACATCCAGGTATCCGGGAGGTGAAAGATATGTTTTTGAAACTCGATCTTCAGTTTTTCGCCCAGAAAAAAGGGGTAGGTAGTACGAAGAACGGTCGTGACTCGATCTCCAAACGCCTCGGTACGAAGCGTGGAGACGGTCAGTCTGTTACAGGCGGCTCTATCCTTGTGCGTCAGCGCGGAACTCGCATTTACCCAGGTGTAAACGTAGGTAAAGGCGGAGACGACACGCTTTTCGCTAAAGTTGACGGCGTTGTTAAATTCGAACGTGTAGGACGTGACCGCAAGCGCGTGAGCGTATACCCGGAAGTTCAGGAAGCGTAAGCTCCCTGCGCCGGACAACATAGAAGATCAACCCCCTGTGCTCATCTTTGAGTGCAGGGGGTTTCTTTTATGGGAAGAAGTCCTAGTTATACATGATAACTGAACTTGTGCCTGATGACTCATGGCTTATAAGCGAAAATTTGAATTTATGAGCGGAATTTTCCTTTTTTAAGCGGAAATCTTAATTTATGAGCGAAAATATCTTTTTATGAGCGAAAAACGCATAGTATAAGCTAATCCAAATCCGCTCAGCCTCCCGCTTGCGCCTCGTCCGCCCGAAAGTGGTAAAATAAAGACAGAAGGAGGCGGTCAGCGATGAGCAAAGTGATCCTTTTTGACGGCGAATGCAGCTTTTGCGATAAAAGTGTGCAGTTTATTATTAAGCGGGACCCTGAAGGCGTGTTCAAGTTTGCTTCCCTCCAGAGTGACGCCGGGCGTCAGCTTCTGCAGGAATACGGCGTTCCCGAATCGACGGACAGCATGGTACTGATCGATAGTGGAAAGTACTATCTCCGGTCATCGGCGGCACTTCGAATCTGCCGTCATCTGAATGGGCTGTGGAAAATTCTGTACATCTTTATCGTCGTGCCTCCGCCGGTTCGGAATGCGATATACGGAATCATCGCCAAAAACCGCTACAGATGGTTCGGGAAAAAAGACAGTTGCGCACTCCCCTCCCCGGATGTGAGGAAAAGATTTCTGTAGCTGATGATGGTGGACGGTGCACATATGGGAGTTACCTAGGAACTTATGGGATTTAATTTAGAGCATATGGGAATTCATTCAGGACATATGGGATTTACCCCGGCAATTTGGCGGGAGGGAAAACCAACTCAACCGAAAGGGGCAGCCAAAATGAAGATCACTGTTGTCGGTTACTGGGGCGCATACCCTGAAAAAGGAGAAGCGACTTCGTGTTATCTGATCGAGCATAAGGGAATGAAAGTCGTTATTGACTGTGGAAGCGGCGCGGTTTCACAGCTGCAGCAATACACGGAGCTGAAAGATATTGACGCTGTTGTGTTTACTCATTACCACGCTGATCATACGGCTGACCTTGGGGTGCTTCAGTACAGCCGGATTGTGGACAAGGGGCTTGAACGGACTAGCGACCATCTGATTATGTACGGACATCAGGAAGACCCGGATGGATTCGCCACTCTTAGCAAAGAAGGGGCAGCGCAGGGACTTCCATACAACGATAAAGAATCTCTCCACCTTGGGGAAATGACGTTTTCCTTCTGCCGGACGGACCATCCGGTTCCATGTTTCGCGGTCCGAGTGGAAGCAGAAGGGCGTTCGTTTGTGTTTACTGCGGATACAACATACATCGACGCACTTGAATCATTCAGCAGAGATACGGATTTACTAATCGCGGAAACGAGTTTTTATGAGGGGCAGGAAGCGAAGAACTTTGGCCATATGAACAGCACCGAGGCAGGACGGCTTGCTGAAAGATCCGGAGCTGTAAAGCTTGTTCTCACCCACCTTCCTCATTTTGGCCGTCATGATGACCTCGTAACAGAAGCCAAAAAAGAGTTCGGCGGCCCGGCAGAGCTTGCTGCATCCGGGAATATATACGAATTATAAACAGGTTTTCATAAAAGCACCTTTCCTTCCGGTATTTCCCCGGTCAGGAAAGTGCTTTTTTTTGGAGAAAAACGCTTGTGAATTTAAATATAACTGATAATTCGGAATGAATCACTGATCAAGCTGAAAAGTAAACCTTTACAATACCTTCACAATTGATTAACACTCTGTTTATTTCTCCTTAATATATCGACTCTATACTACTAAGTGTGAGAGAGAGAGTCACATAAAAAGAGAATTCACTCGATATGAGGAGGAAATTGTCATGAAAAAGTTTGGCTTATCAGTTGTAGCAGCAGGGTTGGTAGCAGTTGCGGCAGCTTGTGGTGGAGGAGAAGACGATACGGCAAGCGGAGATAACGGCAGCACAGGTTCTGACGAAAACGGGTCAGCAGAGGAGAGCGGGGACGAGCGTCCTGAAGGCTTCCTGGAAATCCGCGGATCTGACACAATGGTAAACCTTGGCCAGGCTTTTGCTGAAGGTTACATGGACATAAATGAGTTAGGTGATATTTCTGTAACCGGCGGCGGTTCTGGTACCGGTATTGCAGCAATGATTAACAATGATATAGATATTGCGCAGTCTTCACGGGCAATGACAGAGGAAGAATTCGAAGAAGCAGAAGCAAATGGTGCTGAACCTCATGAATTTATCGTAGGTCAGGACGGACTTGCAGTTGCAATTCATAACGACAATCCGGTTGAAGAGCTGACTTTTGCTCAGATAAAGGATATTTTCACAGGTGAAATTACGGACTGGTCAGAGGTTGGCTGGGATGATGGCGGAACGATTTCTGTTGCTTCTCGTCAATCAAACTCCGGTACGTATGTTTATTTCAACCAGAACGTAATGGACGGAGAGGACTTTGCACCGGATGCCCAGTTCCTTCCTGGATCTTCTGCCATCCGTGAAGCGGTTGAGCAGGACGCGAGCGCGATTGGTTATATTGGAATCGGTTATGTAGAGGGCATTGACGCTGTGAACGTAGCTCTCGATGAAGACAGTGAGTATGTGTCTCCATTTGAAGAGGAGAATGTTGATGAAGGTCTTTATCCGATTGCCCGTCCACTGTACTTCTACGTCAATGGAACACCTGATGGGATCATGGAAGACTACCTGAAATGGGTTATCTACGATGAAGATGCAGACGAACTCCGCTATGACACTGGTTTCTATCAAATCGGAGACGAGTACATGGATCAGAACGAAGAAACCTTCGAAGAACTCGGAATTGATCTTGATTAATTAACAGGTAACGCCGGCGGGAGGGGATGATCATTTCATATCCTCTCCTTCCGTTATTATTTGGATTACATTGATATGAAACAGTACATGAAGACCGCGGCAGGGATGCCGCTGAAATCTGATCCGGTAATTCCTCAATATAAAATCCGGATTGGGACTGGAGGGGAAAACGTGTCAAGTCAGGCTGAAAAACACTATGAAAATGATGAGATACAAAATCTGCAGAAAGTAACGAAAGAGAAACTTACTCAGAAATCATTTAAGTCCAATATTTTTGATTATATGATTGAAAAAATGTTCTTTGTATTCGGTTCGATTGCGGTTTTTATTTTGCTTCTGCTTCTGTATTTCCTGATTCGCGAGGGATGGCCTGCCATTCAGGAAAATGGAGTTATGCCATACATTACAGAAACGAGATGGAATCCATCATCAGGGGAACCGGGGTTTGGCGCGCTTCCTTTTATCACCAGCTCTATTATGGTGACGCTTGGCGCTTTAATTATAGCCATTCCGTGGGGCATCTTTACCGCTATTTTTATCGCTGAAATTGCCCCTAAACGTGTAAGGGAAACCCTGAAGCCGGTAGTGGAAGTGCTTGCTATTTTCCCGTCTGTTGTTCTGGGATTCATTGCCCTTGTTATTTTAGGACCGATTGTGGCCAATATATTTGATCTCTCGAACGGGCGGACAGCCCTTACAGCCTCCCTGATTCTGTCGGTGATGGCGCTTCCGACAATTATCAGTATTGCGGAAGATTCACTCAGGAGTGTTCCGAAAGATTACCGTGAAGCTGCCTATGCCCTGGGTGCCTCGCGCTGGGAAACGATTAAAATCGTTACCCTTCCTGCGGCAAAGTCAGGCATCGTAGCCGGTGTGATGCTTGGATTCGGACGTGCAGTTGGAGAAACGATGACGGTTCTGATGGCAGCTGGTAACTCCCTTAACATGCCAATCTCGGAATTCTTCGGAGTGGCATTGCCAAACTTCCTTATGTCTGTTCGTACACTGACAGCAAACATTGCTATTGAAGGTTCCGATGTGCCATGGGGCAGTCTTCATTACAGTTCCCTGTTCGTTCTGGCACTGATCCTGTTTGTGATCACCTTTATTATTAATCTGATTGCAGACCTGCTCATTTCACGGCAAAGGAGGAAGCTGACCAATGAGTAAGCAGATGACACAGAAAGTATGGTTTACCATTTGCGGAGCTTTCGCCGCACTTACAATTGCAGCGCTTCTCTTCCTGCTCATTTCAATTATCCGGGAAGGAGCCCATGTCCTGAGCTGGGCGTTTCTGACTCAGGAACCAAGGAGAAATATGACAGAAGGCGGGATTATGCCGGCCCTTGTAGGGACATTTTATGTGGCCTCTCTCACCGTACTCATTTCAGTGCCGGTTGGGGTTGGAGCCGCGATCTACCTGAATGAATACGCGAAGCAGGGACCTGTGGTCAGAGTAATTCGGATGAGCATCCGTAACCTGGCCGGTGTACCTTCCATCGTATACGGACTGTTCGGGCTTGCTATTTTTGCAGCCACGCTCCGGATGGGGGTAGGCCTGATTACTGCAGCGATTACACTGGCAATTATGGTACTGCCGTGGATTATCACAGCTTCAGAAGAGGCTTTGAAAGCCGTGCCGTCTTCATTCCGTGAAGGAGGACTGGCTCTCGGAGCTACAAAATGGCAGACGATCCGCCAGCTTGTCCTTCCGACAGCCGTACCTGGTATGGCAACAGGATCCATACTCGGTCTTGCCCGGGCTGCCGGTGAAACAGCACCGATTATACTGACTGGGGCAGCCTACTTTTCAAGAAACCTGCCGACAAGTCTAAATGATAGTTTTATGGCTCTGCCGTATCATCTTTACATTCTTGCTACCCAGCATGCCCAGACAGCAACGGTCCGGCCGATTGCCTATGGGACTGCACTGGTGCTCATTATGATGGTCGTGCTGTTAAATCTGAGTGCGATATTACTTCGAAACTATTACCGGAAGAAAAATGAAGCTCTGTAAAACCTTCACCTGAACAGGATCACTGACTCAAGCCTGGAGGCAATACACGGTTAAGCTGAAAAACATACATTCGGAGGGGATGTAACATGGCAACATTTGAAACAGCAGTAAAGGAAAACAGAAAAAAGCGTCCAATCGTTCAGCCGGAGGTGGATAAGGAAGAAAATATCTTCTCTGCTAAAGGACTGAACCTCTGGTACGGAAACGACCAGGCCCTTAAAAACATTGATCTTGATATAAAAAAGAACGGTGTAACAGCGATTATCGGCCCGTCAGGATGCGGGAAATCAACGTTTCTTAAAACATTGAACCGGATGGTTGAGCTGGTGCCAATCGTAAAAATCAGCGGCTCAATCGATTATCACGGGGTTAACATTTTTGACCCTTCTGTCAACCTTGTGGAACTTCGTTCTTCTGTGGGGATGGTGTTTCAGAAGCCGAATCCGTTCCCGAAATCCATTTATGACAACGTGGCATTCGGCCCCCGGGTTCAGGGGATCCGTAAAAAGGCACAGCTGAAGGAACTGGTTGAAAAAAGCCTTCGGAACGCTGGTCTCTGGGATGAGGTAAAAGACCGACTCGGCGAATCAGCTCTCGGGTTGTCCGGGGGACAGCAGCAGCGTCTCTGCATCGCACGCTGCATGGCTGTTCAGCCTGAAGTGATTCTCATGGACGAACCCACATCAGCTCTTGATCCGAAATCCACGCTTAAAGTGGAGGAACTGATTCAGGATCTCAAAAAAGATTATTCCATCGTTATCGTCACCCACAACATGCAGCAGGCAGCGCGGATCAGTGACAAAACGGCTTTCTTTCTGAATGGGGAAGTGGTTGAATACGATGAAACAGACACCATTTTTTCAAATCCTTCAGATAAGCGGACCGAAGATTACATTACCGGCCGCTTCGGATAAAGGAGGGGCACAATGGCAGTTCGGGGAACGTTTGCTGCGAGTCTTGAGGAATTAAAGATAGAGGTTATGCTGCTCGGATCGATGGTCAGGAATTCTCTTACAGAGACAATGGAAGCTTTCGAGACCGGGAATTATTCAAGGTTTGAACAGATGATCGAACAGGATCAAACCGTCAATGAGCTTGAACAGGACATTAACGATGAAGCGACCCTGCTGATTGCCAGACAGCAGCCGGTTGCTTCGGATCTCCGCCGGATTATCGTCATGCTTAAAATCTCCAGTGATCTGGAACGTGTCGGTGATCTTGCTGTGGATATGTCCAAGGCGGCAAAACGCATCAGGCTCTCGGAAATGATGGAAGAACACAGAAGTGCCCTGATCGAACTGGCGGCCAAAGCCGATTACATGCTCAAAGAAGTGCTTCACGCGTATAAGGAGCGGAACGTTCTTCGTGCCCAGCAGATTGCCGGTTTTGACGATGATGTGGACCGGGCATACGGAGAGTTTGTAAAATCCATTTTTAATGTTGCCGTTTCCGAGAAAAAGGATATTCAGCAGATTACTCAGATGGCGTTCATTTCACGTTATATAGAGCGTATCGCTGATTACGCCACAAACATTGCTGAGTGGATTATCTATGAAGTGAACGGGCAGCGGTTTGATCTGAACTGATTGCACGTATAAAGTTATGTATTTACTGGGGGAGGATAAAGGGGGATCATTGTGGGTGAAGCGATTATCATTATAGAACAGGATGAAGAGATTGTTAGAGTGCTGGATCATCACTTCAGCAAAGCGGGGTTCATAATCCATACGACTCCGGACGCTAAACAGGCTTTGAAAATGGTTGCAGCTGTCGAGCCGGCAGCGGTTATTACCGAGCTCGATCTGCCGGGATTCAGCGGTCTTGACCTTTGCCGGGAGCTTCGTTTCGGTATTGACAACTGGACACCTCTGATACTGATTTCAGAAAAAAACGAGGAGCTTGACGCTGTACTCGGTCTGGAACTCGGAGCAGATGACTATGTAACAAAGCCTCTCAGAATAAAGGAATTGACGGCGCGCGTGAAATCAACAATTCGCAGAGGGAAAAAATGCTGCCAAACGGCTCAGACCGATGACCGGGAAGCCGTCTCAAGGATTATAAATATCGGAGATTTGAAAATCGACCCGGATCATTTTCATGTTTTCAAAAACGGAGAACACGTGGATCTGACAAGGAAAGAGTTTGAGCTGCTTTTTTACCTGACAAAAAACAAAGGAAAAGCGCTCTCCCGGGAAAGACTGCTTGATGAGCTCTCGGTTGATGATGTGGACCTTGATGTTCGGATAATCGATGTTTTTGTGAGCCGGCTCCGGCAGAAGATTGAATCAAACCGTAAGAATCCGATTTATATAAAGACGGTAAGAAATATCGGATACATGATGAACGATGTAAAAACACCTGTTCTATCCTAGAAATCAGCCTCAGGCTGGTTTCTTCTTTTTGATTCGGCTTAAAACAACAATCTTTCCTAAAACAGCTTTTGATTTGACAATATCTTGACGAAACCAAGGTTTTCTTTACCCTGCCCGTATAAAACGATATACTACATAGAGTAATCAACATGAAAAGGAGGAAAACCGTACATGAATTATACTGCAATGCTTCATACCCATACACTCGCCTGGTTCGTCATGCTGATCCTGTTTGCCGTAACCATTATTCTTCTGAGATCAGGAAAGGCAAAAGGCGGTAAAATTGTTCAGATGACACTTCGCCTGTTTTACATATTTGTACTTGTATCAGGCGGTACGCTTCTGATTATGAACCCTTACTGGGCTACAGTCGTGAAAGGTATTCTGGCTGTTCTGCTCATTTTTACGATGGAAAGAATCTCAACCGGGACCAAAAAAGGCACACTTCAAGGCTCACAGCCGATGGTACTCTGGACGCAATTTGCGATCCTCTCCATTATCGTGATTTACTTCGGATACTTTGTAACGTAAACAGGCCCCTCATTGGGGTCTTTTTTGTTACCATCAAACACCCGATTAAACTGATTATTCAAACAATAATTTCGTGTGACGAAAGAACTGTTCTCCCTCTTCTGAAAGTAAAAATCGGGTGACTTTTGCACTGATCTTACCAGAAACAGTGAAAATGCCGTATCTGTTTCATCTTCCTTTCATAGTCTGGTTGAGGTGAAGGGAGGGATGAACATGATCTTTACGCTGTTCCGTTATACAGTATCCATTGAAAAACAGCCGTACACAGAACGTGATATTGAAAAGGAATGTGCCTATCAGCGCCGATGCAGACAAGTGGATCAGCAGCGGAACCGGCAGGCAGAAATGTACCGGATTCTTTAAAGTTGTGCAAATCAGACAATAACGATCGCGAAAAAAATAGTTATGGCCGAACTTCAGGCAAGTCAGACCATTTCAAACCAAGGAGTGGAGAGCAATGACAGAAATATCTCAAGTAAAAAAGATCTGGCACCCAATTGGGGACGGCTCCGGGTAGTGAATTCAGACTATGTTTTCGACATCGTTCCTACTAAGCCTGCAGGTATATAAAGAAATTGTCGGACCTTGCGCGAAATCTCAAAAAGTATTACTCTGTTAAGTAGAGACTTTTTACGATAAGCAGCGGAGGGAAGTGCGGGCATGAGTGTAGAGAAGCTTTATATTTTTGATTTGGATGGCACGTTATATGAAGGAACGGATCATTTTGATTATTATGCAAAAAGACTGGCACTGGATGTAAAAGAGGACAATCTCGAATCTTTCTGGCGTGATTATGAGAAATCCAAAAACGCTGACCACATCCTTGCGATTGGTAAAGCTTATGACGTGGCAGAGGATGCTGTTCTGACGGTTGATCCAATGACGCTTCGTGTCGTTGAAGCACACAATTGGGACGGATCGGCCTGGACTTCTGAAAAGGTTGAGCAGGTGTACGATCGGGACATTGAATTTGATTTCGAGAAAATTGTGGCCATTGGGGACGGCTGGTGGCTCCCGTTTGCCTGTGCAAAGCACTATGGCGTAGAAAACTGCTATAAACGCTATGTGGAAACGAAAGAATACATGGTAACCGATGAATTTCAGCTCGATCCGATTCCAGGCCTTCGCGACTTTCTTCTCCGCCTTAAAGATCAGACGGAAATCGTGCTCATGACCAACAGTGATGCGGATGACGTGGGCCGTCTGTTTAAAGAGCTTGATCTTGAAGGTGTATTCCCGAAAGTGATTACATCAGCGAAAAAACCGAGCCTGACAGATCACTATTTTAATGAACTGAAAAACGAGTATAATGTGGCACCGTCTGACGTAGTTTCGGTTGGTGATAACTTTATCAACGAAATAGCACCTGCCCTTCTTCAGGAAATGAAAGCCGTATACATTTCCGCACACGGAAACCCGGTAGATCACAACAACCTTGTTCAAGTGAACCGGATTACTGACTGGGTGGAAAACTTTAAATTTTAACCGTTTAAATGAGACCGTCCTCTGCAAAAGCTGCAGAAGGCGGTTTTTCTGAAGGGTGTGTTTTTACAGATTGTTGCTATAGACTACTTTATTATGGTGCGAAACGCGGTAACTACATTGGGATTAGCAAAGAGCTTAACATCATGAGTTAGCTGCGGTCTGCTTCGACACAGTCAGCTGCGGAGGATAAGTAATCACAAATTTTCCCTACCAATGTGCGCTGCAAAAAACTCCCCGCACACATTGGCAGGGAGTTTTTCAGTCTTGTTTATTTCAATGCGGCAGAGACAGTATGGTAGTCGTAGTTGAGGTCGCGTGCGACTGCTTCATAGGTTACATACCCGCCAGCAGTGTTTACACCGCTCTCAAGAGCTGGGTTATCAGCGATCGCTTTATGAATGCCTTTGTTGGCAATCTGCACAGCATAAGGTACAGTCACATTTGTAAGTGCGATCGTGGACGTACGCGGTACGGCACCAGGCATGTTTGCTACTGCATAGTGAAGAACGCCGTGCTTGGTGTACGTAGGCTCATCGTGAGTGGTAATCCGGTCGATGGTTTCGAAAATACCACCCTGATCGATGGCTACATCTACAATTACCGACCCGGGCAGCATGTCCTTGATCATATCTTCTGTCACGAGTCGAGGTGCTTTGGCTCCTTTAATGAGAACAGCTCCAATGACGAGGTCTGATTCTTTCACGGCGTTGGCAAGTGTAACCGGATTGCTCATGAGAGTATTAATTTCTGTTCCGAAAATATCATCAAGCTGGCGGAGACGCTCAGGACTGAGATCGATGATCGTTACGTCTGCTCCGAGCCCCATGGCAATTTTCGCTGCATTTGTACCAACCACACCGCCGCCAATGACGGTTACTTTTCCGCGTTTTACACCGGGAACACCAGATAACAGAACGCCGCTTCCGCCTTTTGGTTTTTCAAGGAACTGCGCGCCAATCTGTGCTGCCATCCGGCCGGCCACTTCACTCATAGGAGTAAGAAGCGGGAGGGCACCGTTTACTTCCACTGTTTCATAAGCAACTGCGGTTACTTTATTTTCGGTGAGTGCTCTCGCAAGTTCAGGCACTGCAGCCAGGTGGAGATATGTAAAGAGGATTAATCCTTCCCGAAAATACCCGTACTCTGATTCGAGTGGTTCTTTTACTTTCATCACCATATCAGCCCGTCCCCAGATATCGGCAGGATCGTGCAGAATGGTTGCGCCGGCTTCAGCATAGTCAGCGCTTGTGAAACCGCTTCCAATTCCTGCGTCATGTTCGACTAAAATGTCGTGCCCTTCCTGTTTAAGAATAAGGACTCCGGCAGGCGTCAGCGCAACGCGGTTTTCATTGTTTTTAATTTCACGTGGTACCCCGATCTTCATGATAAAACCTCCTTATGTATTCCCAGTCTGACTGGTTGTGCTTACCAACTTCAATTTTAACGAAACTGTCACATGAGTACCACTCTTTTTTTCAGGCAAAAAAAAGAAAAAAGATTCCGTCTTTTGCCATGGCTCTGTTAAAGTCTGTTGTTAATTTCCTCTCACCGCGCTCCCTTTCCGCGGGCACCGCTTCAGCCTCCTCGTGAAAAACAAACGTGCTTCTTCCTCTGCAAGGTAAGCTTCGAAGCGTCTGCGTCGAAGCAACTCGAAGCATATTCGTGAAGAAACCGCTCGTTCCTGCGGGGTCTTCACGAATATGCTGTTCCCGCAGGAGTGTCGCGCGCTCGCTTCAATAAACAACAACAGAAAAATATCAACATTATGCTTTAACAGAGCCTTTGCAATAGTAAAGGACTGCTGTAGGAAGCAGCCCTTCTTTATTATGACGGTTCTTTAATTATTTTACTCGGATAGGCCGGTTTGATTTTATCTTCAAGGTATTCGCTGTACCTTCCCGAACTCTGAAAGGCGACATAGTCTTCTTTTCTCATTTCATAATAAATGATGTAGCTGCCGTCCTGGAATTTTACATGAAAGTGTTTGTTAATTTCATCGTATGCGACAGATTTGATTTTTTCTTCGTGAATCTCAGTAAATTCCATTTCCATAGTCTGTCCACTCCCTTTTTTTATGAATGGCAAATTCCTCTATGTAAACAGTTTACCCTGGATTTCGAAAAGAAAACGGACACAAAAAATCAGAAAGTTCAGAAATATATAGGGACTGAGTAAACGATGTTAGACCTATTGCTTCTTGACTTGACTGAACTTTACAATAATATAAATAGATAAGGGAGCGACGAATGGTTACCTTTATGTGGGCACTTGGGTAACCTGGAGCTTGTAGTGCAACCGACCTTCTGCTGTTTATTAAGGTTGGTTTTTTGATGCAATTTTCCGGAAGGAGTCCTACATATGTTTCGTACCTTTGAGGATCCGAACAAACAGAATTTTGCTTATTTTATTGAACGGCTTAATCAGACGCTGGATGAGCAGACCCTTTTTCTGCTTACAGACGTGACCCATGCTGTGCTGTTTGCAAGCCCCTCCTTTTACAGGTATACCGGTTTTCATGCCCATCAGATTGAGGGGAGCGACTACCGGCCGTTTGAGATGGGGGGAAGTCTTAACAGGGAAACGGAGCTTGAACGGAGTGCCTGTCTCCTTTCTGCAGAAGGAATTATGAAGCAGTTTACGTGTACGCGTATTCCAATGATTAAAGATTATTCAGATGAGGATGAATACAGCTTTCTTGTCTATACACCTGCAGAACCCGAAGGAGAATACATATCTCCAAATCCGTCCTGGATGGACAGGGATATGAAGCTGCCAAATGAGAAAGCCTTTCGATACGTTACGGAAAATAACCGCTCTAATAAAAGCGGTGTTCTTTGTCTTACAATCGTAAATGACAGACAGGAACGGGAGTCGGGGTATAAGGAAAGGATTCGGTGCGTGGCAGATGAACTGAGAGGCCTTCAGAGTGGGATGGTGAGTGCCTACTACCCGGCAGATTCCATGTTCGCTTTGCTGTGTGAGGGTTCCCTTACCGGCGAGGAAAGAAAGGACCTGCAGTGGAAAGCTGAAAAAGCATGCAGGAGAAGCCGGCTTCAATTTCATGCTGCCTGGCAGCCGGCTCAGTTCAAAAGAGATACATTTGAAGAGTACATGAACCGTCTGTATGAATCGCGCCTTTATTCGGGAGCCGGGACTGGGGATAACGATCGCAAGCAACTGATTGAAAATCGTTTTGAAAAGGCGCTTGAGAGGGAAAGACTATCCCTTGTTTATCAGCCGCAGGTTAACCTTCATGACAGGTCGGTCTCAGGCGCTGAAGCTTTGCTGAGGTGGGAGGATGAGGTTCTCGGGGCGGTTTCTCCAAGAGAATTCATTCCTGTAGCCGAAGCAAGCCGGATGATTATCCCTGCAGGTTACTGGGTTTTGAAAGAAGCGTGCAGGCAGGCAGCAGTATGGAGGGAAAGCGGCCTTCACATCCGGATGAGTGTAAATCTGTCTCCGGTTCAGTGTGAAGATGAAGATTTTGCTTCGAAAGTGAAAAAGATTGTTGCGCAAAGCGGCATCGCTCCGGACATGCTGACTCTTGAAATTACGGAAAATCAGCTCCTTTATCATCTTCCGGAAGCACGGGTCATGCTGAGGGAACTGAAGGCTTACGGAATCAACATCTCAATAGATGATTTTGGAACCGGCTATTCCTCCTTCAGCTATCTGAAGCATTTTCCGGTTGATACTGTGAAGATAGATCAGTCTTTCATTCGTGATATGGGCAGGAAAGAAGATAAAAGTGACGAGAAAATCGTGACCACCATTATTAATCTGGCAAGAAACATGAATATGAAAGTGGTGGCAGAAGGGGTGGAAAAAGGAGAAACCCTTGATTTCCTGTCGGAAAACCAGTGTGATGAGATTCAGGGATTCCTATATTGCCGGCCTTTATCATCGGAAGAAGTCATTCCTTTCCTTCAGGCAGATGCAGCAGGAAATCAGCTTTTCCTGGATAAATAGCGTTTGTGGATATTTTACAAAATCGTGAACCTCCTGTACGGATGCAGGACGATCGTTTATGATAGATCCATATGGTAAAATAGGAGCGATCGATCTTGAAAACGACAACGGAGAAAGCAGTCGAATATGCGATGTTCGCAGCATGGGCCATAGCTGTCACAGCGACGATGGGATCCCTGTATTTTTCGGAAATCAGAATGTTTATCCCGTGTGAGCTGTGCTGGGTGCAGAGAATCTTTATGTATCCGCTGGCCGTTACCCTCGCCATTGCTACAGTGAAAAAAGATGCCCGTCAGGCGGTATACACACTGCCGATCAGTGTTATTGGCGCCCTTTTCTCGCTATATCATTATCTTATTCAGAAGGTTCCTGCGCTGTCTGAGGCATCGGATGTCTGTGGGATCATTCCGTGCAATCATCAGTATATAAATTATGCCGGCTTTATCACGATTCCGTTTCTTGCCTTTACCGCGTTTTCAATGATCTCCATCCTCATGATTTATGTGATCATGAAAACGAAGGAGTGACATCATGAAGAAAATAATCATATTCGGGCTTGTGCTTGCCGTTATTTTTGCCGCACTGGCTTTTGTAACTTCCCAGCAGAACCAGCAGCAGTCTGAAGGGAACCCGTACGGGAAAGACCGGCTTAAGCCGGAAACGATTGATACACTGGATGATCCACTGTATGAAAACATCATTCTTCCGGATGAAGTGGATGTGAAAAAAGATGCTGGCGAGGATTTCACCGTTTATTTCTTCAGCCCTGCCTGTCAGATCTGTAATGAGGTGACACCATTCCTCGTACCGGCTGCGGAGGATGAAGGGGTAGATCTTCATATGCTGAATCTTCTTGAATACGAACCTGATGTATGGGATAACCACGAGATTACAGGTACACCGACCGTTGTTCATTACGAAAACGGTGAAGAGGAAGCCCGAATTGAAGGCGGAGCAGATGAAGAAACGTACCGTCAATTCTTTAATGAAGTCGTTCTGGAAGATAATTAACAGCTATTCGCATGCTGCAGCTTTTGCAGAGTATATCAGACCAGTTAAAACCAAAGAGGTGATCCGGACATTGAACCGGACCACCTTTTTTTACTGTTTTACGGTTTCAGCTGTTTGCTTTTCGTAATCGGGGTGCAATGGTTCATCTGCAGATTCTGCGGGAAGAATGATTGTAAACACAGTACCGTTACCGGGCTCGCTTTTCACATCGATCTGCCCTCCCCAGGAACGAATGATTGTAAAGGAAACCATCAGTCCAAGGCCTGTCCCTTTGTCCTTTGTTGTGTAATAGGCCCTTCCAAGCTGCCGGACTTGCTCGTTTGTCATGCCCGTCCCCGTGTCGGTTATGCCGATCCGTACAGTACTCCCTGCAAGAGCGGCTGTAAGAAAAAGTTTACCTCCGTCCGGCATCGCTTCGATTCCGTTCTTGCACAGATTCAGGAGTACCTGCATGAACTCTTTTTCTTCTCCCCGGATTTTAAGGCCTGAGGGAACGTCGAGAAAGACGGATACATTATTCATCAGCGCATATGCCTGGATGGTATGCCGGACCTCATCGAGAGCATGAGAGACACTGATGGTTTTAAAAGAGGGGTCTTTTGGCTTTGCAAGGTTCAGGTAATCACTTATAATATGCTGGGCACGGTCAATTTCGGATATGGTGAGCTGCAGGTATTTCTTTTCCGAATTGGTAAGACTGCTGCTTGATTGCATCAGCTGGACAAAGCCTCTGGCCACCGTCATTGGATTCCGTACTTCATGGGCGACGGATGCGGCAAGCTCACTGACAGTCCGAAGCTGCTCACTTTTTCGAAGATCCTCCTTCATGCGCTGGTTTGTAATCATTCTTTCAATGGTATAAATCAGCAGGAGCGAAACAATCGCATACAGAAGGAAAAACTGAGACATGTATGTCAGCATGTCGAGTCTGTTATCTGTGAATCGAGAAAAGGAAAAAACAGCGGAAAGGGAACAAATGACTGCCAGAAGTGCAAGGTAGCAGGCTGCTTTTTTGCGAAGATTGAACGATTGGTAATGACGGGATAATAGGTAAAATCCTGCAAAACTAAGTGCGCTGAAAAAAAGATAAAACCCTGGATCGCTTGCGCCGATCAGGATCAGTCTGTAGCCGGCCTGGACGAGAAACAGGACAAGTGCAAGCACCCAGCTTCCGTACAGCAGAGCGAAAATAACAGCCAGGTAGCGGAAGTCGAACTGGAATCCGCTGATCTCCACGGGGAACATCATGGATAAAAGCATCGACGCAGCACAGAGGGCAAAAAAGATCAGGAAGTACAGGCTGCGGCGTCGCTCATGGGTGTAACGGGACCAGAACGTATAATAAAGAAAAACAGGTGTGATAATGTAAAAGAGGTTATGTATAAGGTCTCTGAAAAGGGTCATACGGATACCCCCCATTCCTATATGTTTCCTTTATTGTAAAGTTTAGTTCCCGGCAAGACAATGAAAATCATAATAAAATCAGTAAATAAACGTGAGAGGTGATTGTCATGGTAAAATACTTATTAATTGGAACAGGTTCTCTTGTCGTATTGTGGGCAGCAGCACTGCTGGTAAACTTTCCTATTTATCAGGAAACGACGGTTCAGGGAACAATTATTCATCCAATCGTGGATGGCATCTTATTCTTTGGTCTGATTTTCGGCTTTATCTGGCTGCTTGCATCAGTTATTAAAGACCGTAAACGAATCAACTTGATTCTCAGCGGAACCGGCGTTGTAACGTTAGTCCTCATCTTTGTCTTTTTTGCCATGAGGTAATCGGTAATGGTTGGTTAAAGGTTTATTACTCTTTATTCATAATAATTAAAAGGAAGCCCTGTCATCATTTGATGTACGGGCTTTTTGTTTTGAACAAATGTATAAAGATGAAATTTATTGTTGATTTATTCACTTTATCGCGATATAGTACGGTGTGTGCATAATCATAATAATCAACCAATAAATAAACCATAACAACCATTTGGATTGATTATTCTGAAAATTTAAGGAGTTAAGAAGCTGATTCAAACTCCTGAAAAGAGCCGAATCAGCAGAAGGAAGGGGTGTTTTCGGAAAATTTCTACTTTTGGCATCATCCTTGCATTGAATAAAGAGTGAATATGAAATTTAGAGGGGGAACAAACGTGAAAATATGGAAAAAGCATTTAGTACTTCCAGCGATGGCATCCATTCTTGTGCTTTCTGCGTGTGGAGATGGATCGGATGAACCGGCTGACAGTGGTGAAGACACAGGGCAAAACGGAGAAACCGAACAGCAGGATGAGGCAGAGGATGAAGGAGAAGAGGAAGCCGCTCAGACTGAAACAGGCGGAGATTTGAGAGTTGGCATCGAAGCGGAACCGACATCGATGGATCCGCATAATACAACAGACGGAAACTCAGCCACCATTCAAAGCACCATGATGGAAGGACTCCTGCGTTTCGATGAAAACATGGAAATCGTACCTGTTCTGGCAGAGGATTATGAATTCAGTGATGATGCAACGGAGATTACCTTTACTCTCCGTGAAGGTGTCACGTTCCACGATGGAACCGAATTTAACGCCGAAACGGTAAAGGAAAATCTCGATTTTGTCCGTGACACAGATAATGGGCTTGCCCGGTCTTCTTTCTTTTCATTTATCGAGGACGTAACTGTTGATGACGATTATCAAGTTACGATTGTATCAGACGAGCCAAATTCAGCTATGGCTTCTTATATGGCTCATTCATCCGCAGCGATGAAATCCGTCGAAGAAATCAGCAAAAAGCTTGAAGATGAGGACTACAACCTTGACCGTGAGGGTGCAGTCGGAACCGGCCCGTTCCAGTTTGTGGAATGGCGTGATAGTGAACACGTAGTGGTCGAAAAGTTTGATGACTACTGGAATGCGGATGAAGAAGCGCGGGTGGACAGCATAACATTCCTTCCTGTTCAGGAAGCGAGCACCCGGGTGAATATGCTTCGGACGGGGGAAGTGGACGTAATTACACCAATACCGACATTGAACGCAGCGGAACTTGAGAACGAGGAAGACCTTGATCTCTATACCGGATCGAGTACGGACGTGTATTATGTTGGAATGAACTTTGAGAACGACAATTATGACGACATTAATGTGCGTAAAGCCATGAACCACGCAATTGATAAGGATGGTCTGATCGCCCAGGTGCTGGATGGATACGGCCAGGTTGCCGATTCTGCAATCGCCCCGCCGGTTTACGGTTATGCAGGGCAGTCCGTTTATGAGTATGATCTGGACTACGCCCGTGAACTGATGGCGGAAGCAGGGCTCGAAGACGGCTTTGAGGCTACGATCTGGACGCGGAACAGCACAGAGTTTGTAAGTGTTGCCGAATACGTGGAAATTCAGCTGGCAGAAATTAATATTGATGTCTCCGTTGAAGCTTACGAGTCCGGTACTCTGTTTGACATGCTTGATGCAGGGGAAGACACGGATCTCTGGATTGGCCGCTGGTCACCTGGAACAGGAGAAGCGGACTACGGTCTGCGACCAAACTTTGCTTCCGACCGGGTCCCGCCGAACTTTAACAACTCCGGGTTTTATATTAACGAAGAGCTTGACGCCATGTTTGATGACGCCCTTTCCACTCCTGATGAGGACGAAGCGATGGCTGTATATGCTGATATTCAGGAAATGATCTATGACGATGCGCCATGGGTGTTCCTGCATATTCCTGACGCACTTATTGCAAAAGGAACAAACATTCATGGTATTTATGTCCTTCCTTCAGGCGCGGTGAACCTGAACCTGGCTGAAATTCACTAGATTTTCAGGGCTTTGAAACTTTGAAACGGAAGGGGCCTCAGATAAGGGGGGCCCCGACCTGTTTACTGGATTTCGCTCCCTTTACGCGGGCACCACTGCAGCCTCCTCGGGAAAACCAACCTGCGGAGTCTTCCGTTGGTGCTGATCCCGCAGGAGTGTCGCGCATTCGCTCAAATCAACTATTCTTTAAGAATTAAACGGTATTCAGGACCATTCAATTCAGCAGGAAAGAAGGTGATGGCGTGCTTCATTTTGTACTTAGACGATTGATCGGGATGGTACCCATCCTGTTTATTATTACGATTATTTCGTTTTTATTTGTTCATCTTACACCCGGCGATCCGATCCGGATTATGTACGGAGCGGAGATTGACCAGGAGACGTATCAGACGCTTTATGAACGCGAAGGATTTAACGATCCGCTTCCTGTTCAGTACGGCCGTTATATGGTAGATATGCTCGTTCACGGGGACTTTGGCCAGTCTTACCGGACACGGGCTGATGTATCAGAGGAAGTGGTCCGGCGATTCGGTTATACAGCAATACTGACCGTACTGAGCATGTTCTGGGCCATTTTGATTGGCGTGACAGTAGGTATTGTGTCGGCAACGAAACGGAATTCGATCTGGGACCGCATCGGGATGATTTCCACTATTTCGGCACTCAGTATTCCGGAATTCTGGTTCGGTCTTATGCTTATGCAGATTTTCGCGGTCCAGCTTGGCTGGTTCCCGACCAGTGGAAGCGGGACATGGATTCATCTGCTTCTCCCTTCGATAACCCTCGGGTTCGGGGTTGCGGCAACGATTGTGCGCTTCACCCGCTCCAGTGTCCTTGAAGTCATGAGGGAGGATTACGTAAGAACCGCTCGGGCGAAAGGACAGAAGGAACGCGTGGTCATCTGGAGTCACGTGTTAAGAAACGCCCTGATTCCGGTCGTGACCATGGCTGGTCTTCAGTTCGGCTTTCTGATCGGTGGTGCTGTAGTCGTTGAGCAGGTATTTGCCTGGCCGGGACTCGGCTCCTACCTCATTGATTCCATATTATCGCGGGATTATCCGGTTATTCAGGCTTTAATCCTCTTATTTTCACTTCAGTTCTTAATAATTAATCTCATCGTGGACATCAGCTACGGATTCCTGAATCCGCAGATCCGCTATGATTGACGGAAAGGAGATCGACGAATGAAGCAGAATGAAGCGAAGCCTTATTCTCCTTTCAGGGCGTTTTTATCGAAGTTTCTCAAGCAGAAGCTGGCTGTCGTTGCTTTTTTCATCGTAGTAGCGATCATGTTTGTCGGGGTGTTCGGCTCTTTTATGGCGCCATACGACCCGCATAGACCGGTGACGTCACAGTATCCGGAAAAAGGAATCGATATGGACCAGCTGACAAATACGAGTGTCATCCTTGAAGGGGTGATGAGTGACGGGACAACCGTGGAAGGCAGCGAACTTACCCAGATTCAGGCCGAAGCTGACAACCGGCGTGTGGCTTCTGTCAGACAGGGCCAGCGCGGTGTGAACGTGAATGCCAATACATCAGGGTTCACGAATGCCACAGTGGAAACCGGTGATGTCGGTGGTGTATTTCAGGTCGTCGTGGAGGGTGAATCTCTCCTTGAAGGAAAGGAGCCGGTTGTTTCCAGGCTCGTTCCTGTGCAGCCGGATGGCGTGCTGAATGAAGGAGAAGAATTTCAGATTGATGTGATGGCCGTTTTGACAGACGGCTCGGAAATGACAGACCGGGGTGAGATCCATGAGCTTGCACTCCGTTTATACGAAACAGAGGAAGAAGAAGATACAGGCGGCTTCAATGCCCCTGCCAGTGATTCGGAAGCGGTCGAAGGTCTTCACTTTGCAACTTTGAATGAAGATGTAGCAGTGGTGGACGAGAACGGCGTTGTTACAGTAACCGGTGAAGGAGAAGGGGCTGTACTCGTGCAGACCGGACCGGTAAAATCGGTCGTCCACATTCAGGCCGGGGAAGCCGCTGAACCGGTTCTTGCCTACCTGAATATGAGTGAATCGAGTGTGGAGTTGACGGACATTTACAAGCATCAGCCTCCGTCGTCCATGCATCTGTTCGGAACCGATCACCAGAACCGGGACATTTTAAGCCGCGTGATTCACGGAACACAGGACACTCTTTTAATCGGCTTTGTATCCGTGGCAATTGGAGCCTTTGCCGGTACGCTTCTTGGACTTCTTGCAGGATTTTACGGCCGCTGGGTTGACAGTATCGTAACCCGGATGACAGATGTACTGCTGGCGTTTCCGGGAATTCTGCTGGCAATTGCCGTTATCGCCTTTCTCGGTGCCGGAATTACCAACATCATTATGGCGGTAGCTGTCTTTACGGTACCGGTCTTTATCCGGATCGTCCGGGGTTCCGCTCTCGCATTAAAAGAAATGACATACGTCGAAGCTTCCCGCTCGATCGGAGTTAAGGATCCGGTGATCATTTTCAGACACATTTTCCCAGGAACGCTTTCGGTCGTACTCGTGTATCTGACCATGCGGATCGGCGTGGCGATTCTGATCGGGGCGGCACTGAGCTTCCTCGGACTCGGCGGCGATATTACAGCACCGGAGTGGGGTTCCATGCTGAGCGCGGCAAAGGACAACAGTGGAACGGTGTTTCACGCCACGTTCTTTCCGGGACTGGCGATTGTGATTACCGTACTCAGCTTTAACATATTCGGAGACGGGCTGCGGGACGCACTCGATCCTAAGCTGAAAGAATAGGTGATATGACATGACGAACGTTCTTGATATAAATAATTTGGAAGTCAGCTTTAAAAGTGATGGGAAAGAAGTGAAGGTCGTGAATGGCATCTCCTTTTCCATCGGTGCAGGAGAAACAGTAGGCGTGGTGGGCGAGTCGGGCTGCGGGAAAAGTGTGACATCCCTTTCCATTATGCGTCTGATTCCATCACCTCCCGGTAGGATATCGGGCGGGGAAATTCTCTATAAAGGAGAGAACCTGCTCGATAAAAAGGAACGGGAAATGAGAAAAATCCGGGGCAATGAAATTTCAATGATTTTTCAGGAACCGATGACCTCCCTGAATCCCGTGTTTACAATTGGGAAGCAGATTAACGAAGTGCTTCTGCTTCATAAAAATATGAATCAGTCCCAGGCGAGGAAAAAATCGATTGAAATGCTGGAACTTGTAGGTATTCCCCGGGCAGAACAGATTTACGACAGCCATCCGTTTGAGCTTTCAGGGGGTATGCGCCAGCGTGTGATGATCGCGATCGGCCTTGCCTGTGAACCGCAGCTATTGATTGCCGATGAGCCAACAACAGCGCTGGACGTGACCATTCAGGCCCAGATCCTCGACCTGATGCGGGGACTCAAGGATAAAACCAATACAGCCATCATGTTTATTACCCACGATCTTGGCGTGGTGGCAGAAATGTGTGACCGGGTTGTGGTGATGTACTCCGGAGAAATTGTTGAACAGGCCGATGTAGACACCTTGTTCAACGATCCGAAACATCCTTACACGGTCGGACTTCTCGGCTCCCTTCCGAAAGTGGAGGAAAAGCAGGACCGCCTGTTTTCGATCCCCGGTCAGGTACCACCGCCGGGATCTGTGGAACAAGGCTGCCGTTTTGCCGGCAGATGCCAGCACGTGATGCCGCACTGTACCGAAGAGGACCCGCCTCTTCTGAAAATGAAGGATGGGCACAGCGCAAGATGCTGGCTTTACGCTGAAGAGCACAGAGGAAAGGAGGTCGACATCCATGACAAAGCCACTGCTGGACGTAAAAGATCTTAAAATCCATTTTCCCCAGCGAAAAGGGGTTATAAAAAAAAGAACCACCTACGTAAAAGCGGTCGACGGCATTTCATTTACCCTGAATGAAGGCGAAACACTCGGGCTCGTAGGGGAATCCGGCTGCGGGAAATCCACGACCGGAAGGGGAATCACCAGGCTTGTTCCGGTAACGGACGGGGAAGTGCGTTATGAAGGGACTGACATTGCCTCCCTCTCAAAAAGCGAACTCCGCGAGCACCGCAAAAACATGCAGATGGTCTTTCAGGATCCGTATGCTTCTTTAAACCCCCGGCTGACAGTGGAGGATATTCTTGCAGAACCGCTTAAAGCCCACGGGGTAAAAGGGAAGGCAGAACGGCGGAAACAGATTGAAAAGATGATGGATGTAGTGGGACTGAACAGGAAGTTCATTTCACGGTACGCCCATGAATTTTCAGGCGGCCAGCGTCAGCGGATCGGCATTGCCCGGGCGCTGATCCTCAACCCGAAGCTGATTATTGCCGATGAGCCAGTGGCGGCGCTCGATGTGTCCATTCAGGCTCAGATCCTTAATCTGCTGAAAGACCTTCAGGAGGAATTCGGCCTCACCTATCTGTTTATCTCCCATGACCTGAGTGTTGTGCGCCACCTGTGCAACCGCGTGGCGGTGATGTACCTTGGAAGAATGGCGGAAGTGGGAAATACGGATAAAATTTTCGAGAATCCCCTTCACCCTTATACGCAGACACTTCTCTCAGCGATCCCCGTCTCAAATCCGCGCCATGAAAAGGAACGGATTATTTTGCAGGGCGATGTGCCGTCTCCGGTTGATCCCCCAAAAGGATGTGCCTTCGTAGGAAGATGTCCGAAAGCGCACGACCGCTGCCATTCGGATCGGCCAAAGTTGCAGAAAATGGGTGAAGATCATTACGTGGCCTGTCATTTATATGATTAAGGATCTGAGGTGTTAATAATGAGTGGTGTTCGGCAGAGTGTACTTGATCAGTGGCAGTCAGATCGTGTGCGGGGGCTGTATGAGGTATTTGAAGGAGAAGGAATCCGGCTGGTGCGATCAGGTGCCGGTGAGGTAAATAAACCGCTCCATCGGCTCATCCGTCCCTTTGAGGCACTCCCGCTCATCGCGACCGGAGCAGCGGAGCAGTTTCTCCTTACAGATCGTGAATTGGCCGCCTGCTGCGGACTTCCGCTCCGTCCTCAAGTGAGGGAACACAGTCTCCAAAGTGCTCTGTTTCGTTTTGGCATCGACCCTGATGCTTTTAACAAGTGGTCCAATTCTCTTTGCACTCAAGAGCCGTACCATCTCACTTCAGAGAAAGCCGCTCTGGCGGCCAGAGCAGGTCTCGCTGTTTTTCTGCACAAAGAATGGAGCGAAGCGGAAAAGCCTGATCATCCGGCTTCAAAAATGATTCAAACAGGCTTGGCATTCTGGGATCAGAATGATCCCAGCTCCTCTCTGCTTCAAATATCGGGAATGTACCGTTCGCTGAGTCACCCGGATAGTCTGCTTTCCTTCCCCTGGAGAAGAGGATTGGTGAGGCTGGCTGCAGTGATGGAGACTTTCTGTACGTCCCGCCTGGAAAACGGATGGCGTCTGTTTGCGGATGAGGAAAACGGAAGCGTTGCTCTTTGGAATCCTTTTAAAAAAGCAGGTGGTGCCCTGTCAGGAGATATTAAGAAAGAGGATTTTGAAGCGCTCTGCGGGAGTAGGACCAATGCTTTTGACCAGGCGGCAGAATGTTATAATTAGAAACTGCATGCAGAAAACACAGTCGTGTACTATCACAGAAAGCTGGTGAAATGATGCTCAAACTTATTCGAAATGCCGACGTTTTCGCTCCGGATCCTCTTGGGGTAAAAGATGTTCTGATAGCAGATGGAAGGATTGCGGCTGTAAAAGATCACATTTTCCCGGAAAATTTCAGTTCCGGGGAAATTGAGGTAATCAACGGTACTGGTTTGAAACTGATGCCGGGGCTGATCGACTCCCATGTACATATAACAGGTGGTGGAGGAGAAGGCAGCTTTAAAACACGTACGCCTGAACTGATGCTTTCTGATTGTGTAGCCGGAGGCATTACGACAGTTGTAGGGGTTATTGGAACAGACGGAACAACGAGAACAATGACCAACCTTGTGGCTAAAGCAAAGGGGCTTAAGGAAGAGGGCCTGTCCTGCTTCTGTCAGAGCGGCTCCTATCAGGTCCCGGTAAAAACGCTTACAGGTTCTCTTGAGCAGGATATCATTCTGATTGAGGAAATTATTGGTGCCGGTGAAATTGCAATTTCGGATCACCGTTCTTCACAGCCAACGAAGGAGGAACTTGCGAGAATTGCAAGTGAGGCAAGAGTCGGAGGGATCCTATCGGGCAAAGCAGGAGTAGTGAATGTTCATCTCGGGGACAGTCCGGATCGCCTGAAACTTATTGAAGAGGTGGTCGAAACAACGGATATCCCAATCACGCAGTTTGTTCCGACGCATATAAACCGGAACGAGGAACTGCTGGAGGCGGGAATTGCCTTTGCGATAAAAGGCGGCTATGTTGATTTTACAACAAGCACGACAAAAGAAATTCTTGCAGGAGACGAAACAAAGTGCAGCCGGGGCTTAAAGCGAATGCTGGCTGAAGGGGTCCCTGAAAACCGGATCACATTCACGAGCGACGGCCAGGGGAGCCTGCCGGAATTTGATAAGGCCGGGAACCTGAAAGGTCTGCGGATCGGACGTGTAACAAGTCTGTATAAGGAAGTGAAAGATGCGGTGCTGGAAGAAGGTGTGCCGTTTGAAACTGCCATTAAAGTGGCAACTTCCAACGTAGCAGAGGCTTATAAATTCAGACAAAAAGGAACTGTTGCTGCAGAAATGGATGCGGATCTTCTACTCGTAGATGCAGAAAATCTGGAGATTGACAGTGTCATTGCCGGAGGGAAATGGATGATGAAAAATAAAGAAATTGTGACGAAGGGGACATTCGAATAGTGTTTTTAAGATGAGGCTGGGACAAAAGTAAAATGTATAGAAGAAACCCGAACAAAAAGCTCATTAGCGGTGTATATTTCAGCAGCAATTAATCTGCACCGCTTGCTGATTGTCCGGATTTTCTTCTGTAAAAATACTACTGTCCCAGCCTCTTCTTTTCCATGTGAAGAATGAGCGGCATTGGTCACCCCTTTAAACCCGCTGTTGTCCAATAAAGAACCAGCTGTGTGCTATAATACAGGCAGAAGGAGTGTTTGGCTGTGGCAGATAAAAACATGGTTCTTCTGGCAGGCTCGGAGGAAACGAGACGTACACTCGTTGACCAGTTGTCGGAGTTTATTGGAACATTTGTGAATATTGAGAGTTTTGCGGTCGATGAAGGGATTGAACGTATTATTTCTGACCGCCTTGTTTTGCTGTCCTCCTATTTAATAGAGGAGGAAGTCAAACCGTTTATCGGCGAGAACTGCCAGATTATCATAGCGAAGCGGATCGTCAATTTTCAAAACATTGATCAGCTTTTTACTGTTCCTGTTGGGACTGAAGCACTTTATGTGAACGATTTTCCCGAAACGGTGAATGAGGCGATTGCTTCATTGAAATCCCTTGGCGTGGATCATATGAAGCTGTATCCGTATTTCCCGGGTAAAAAAATGGTAAAAGAAGCAGACCTCGCGATTACGCCAGGCGAAGTTAACCTTGTTCCGGACAGTGTGAAAACGGTCATGAACATCGGGCCCCGGCTTTTGGACATCACAACGATCATCACTGTTCTTGGCCGTCTCGGTCTGCTGGAAGAAAAGCAGGAGGAAGTCTCCACACGCTATATTCGGACAATCATTCAGCTGAGCCGGCGGCTGGCAGTAGCCACAAGTGAAGCAAATCAGGTAAGCGAGCATTTAAAAAAGGTAGTAGACGGCGTGCATGACGGTATTCTTGCAATTGACCGTAAGGGAACGATCACGGTATTTAACGGCATTCTCGAAAAACTGCTCGGTTTTCACAGTTCAAGGGTTATGGGTAAAAATATTCGTAATGTCCTTGGAAATCATCATCTGTGTGACTTCATCCTTAATAAAGAAGAAGGAGAAGCAGACGAGTATTTTACGGTTGATTATGCCGATGTGATGGTGCACCGGTTTACAATCGATTCTGACGGTACAACTGTGGCCACCTTTAAAAATGCCGTTGAAACGATCGAAATGGAACGAAAGCTCCGGAGGGAGCTCGTTAAGCGGGGGCACTACGGCAAATATACGTTTGACGATATTATTGGTGAGAACAAACAACTCACTGAAACAAAAACGATCGCCAAAAAACTGGCTAAAACACAGCTTACCATCCTGATACACGGCGAAAGCGGTACGGGAAAGGAGCTGTTCGCAAGCTCAATCCATCATGCATCTTCTCGTCATAAAGGACCTTTCCTAGCTGTGAATTTCAGCGCACTGCCTGAGGACCTTGTGGAGAGTGAGCTGTTCGGCTATGAAGAAGGGGCCTTTACCGGTGCAAAAAAAGGCGGAAGAAAAGGGTTGTTTGAGCAGGCGAACGGCGGGACGCTGTTTCTTGATGAAATCGGGGATATCAGTCTGAAGGTTCAGGCCCGGCTGCTTCGGGTTCTTCAGGAAAAAGAACTGCTCCGGATCGGAGGAAGCAAGATTATACCGATTGATGTCCGGGTGGTGGCTGCCACGAACCGGAACCTCCTTGAACTAATTGAAAAAGGAGAGTTTCGTGAGGATTTGTATCACCGTCTTAAAGTTCTGTTTCTTCATCTGCCGGAACTGCGAAACAGATTAGATGACATTGAATCTCTGATCCGGTACTTTATGCACCAGTCGGGACGGATGGATGTGAGACTGGAACCTGAAGTGCTTCAGCAGCTCAAACGCTATCAGTGGTACGGAAATATCAGGGAGCTGAAAAACACAATTGATTATATGCTTGCCGTCTGTGACGATCAGGTTATCAGAATCAAGGATATTCCCAACGAAAGCTTTTTCCAGTCCAAGCGGCATGGCCTTGCGAGTGATCCGGTACAGACAGCCGCTACCGCGGCAACAGTGACCACCATCCAGGAAAAAGAGCTGATCAGCGTCCTTTCCATTATCGACAGCCTTGAAAAAGAAGGGCAGTCCATCAGCCGGATGAAAGTAGCTGAAAAATCCAAGGAGACGGATGCGCCTCTTTCTGAACAGCAGGTACGCTACCGAATGGACCTTCTTGAGGAACGTGGGCATATCGAGAAAACCCGTGGCCGACTCGGATCACGCACAACAGAAAAAGGCCGCGGCTTCCTCGCCACCATCCATTGTTAAGCGGCAGTGTTAAGTGGGGGCGGTTCCTGCACGACATGTCACGCAGGAACCGTGCCACAAACAGGTATGCACCATGCTGTTCATAACAGAATGGTGCTTTTTGGTGTGCTCATAATGCGATGTCACAAATTGTTCACAAAGACCTCAGACCATTCTTGTTGACGTGAAAAAATAACAACGATTATAGTTAAGAAAGTTAACGGTTAACTTTCTTAATTTAAGGTAACAGTTAATAGAGTGCCGCGGTGGTTCATCAGAACATACTGGAAGGGAAGAGCGGATATGAAAATGGAACAGACCGTGCTGGCAATTGAAAGCCTCGTGGTTGAGGTTTTCCTCATGATCCAGCACGAATTCGGAACCGAATACGATAATAAACTATCATCTAATCAGCAGATGATTCTTTACCTGATCGGAAGGCAGGATATACATTATGTAAAGGATCTGTCCTACCAGCTGAACGTGTCGGCGAGTGCCGTCAGTCAGATGCTGTCAAAGCTTGAGCAGATGGGTCTGGTAAAGCGTGAACTGAATGCAGATAACCGGAGAACGGTTCCTTTTGAACTCGATCAGAAGGGGATTGATCTTCTTGAACATATGGAACAGACGAGACAGATGATTATGACAAAGTACTTAACAAAAATTCCCAAAGAAGATCTTGAGCACTTTCGCAGTGTTTATGAGAGACTTCGAGATCTGATGCTTGAAGAGAAAGAAAGGAGCAGACAATGAAATTGACCAACTTTTCAATCCGGAGGCCTGTGTTTACGCTTGTAGCGATGACACTGTTTCTGCTTCTCGGAGTGATCTCACTAACGAATATACCATTGAAGCTCATTCCCGATATCGATCCGCCGATCGGAGCCGTTGTTACAAGCTATGATGATGCTTCGCCGCAGGAAGTTGTCGATCAGGTATCCAGACCGATGGAAGAAAGCCTGTCCACTTTACCGGGTCTGAATAATATCAGCTCTATTTCCATGGAAGGCTCGTCTTTAACCCTGTTGGAGTTTTCATGGGCAACGTCGATTGACGATGTGGAGAACGATATCATTACGAGCATGAACCAGACACCTCTCCCTGACGGAGCGGGCACTCCGCAGTTTTTGAAATTTGATCCTTCCCAGTTTCCAATTATTCAGCTGAGTCTTTCATCCTCCGGGGATATTGATGAACTGAGCGAACTTGTCCGGGATCTGGAGCAGGAACTGCTGAAGGTGGACGGCGTCGGATCCATTGACAGTCTTGGGGATGTTGTGGACGAAATTCAGGTGTCGCTGAATCAGGATGAACTCGAATCATTCGGACTCACGCAGGACGAAGTCGCTGGTGCCATTTCTGCCCATAACGTTACTCAACCCGGCGGAAGTGTGCGGAGCGGGGACTTTGAGCTTACGACCCGCGTGCTGTTTGAACTGGCTGATGTGGAGGACATTGAAAATATTGTCGTCTCCCAGGATCCCGAAACAGGGGATGACGTTACGGTTGCTGACGTAGCAACGGTGGAACTCACATCGGAAAACAGCAGTGTGATTACCCGGACAAACCAGGATACTTCCATATTGATGAGTGTACAGCAGCAGTCCGATGCCAATACAGCCGAAGTATCAAGCCAGTTCAGCGAGCGGCTCAATGACCTGCTGGATGAGGACCGCTACAGTGACGTTGATACGGCAATGCTGTTTGACCAGGGTGAATTCATCGAGGAAGCCATCAGCAACGTATCACTTGCCCTGATCGCTGGTGGTGTGTTCGCTATGCTGGTCCTGTTCGCCTTTCTCAGAAGCTTTAAAACGCCGCTTCTGATCGGAATTGCCATACCATTTTCCGTCATCGTGACATTTGTGCTTCTCTACTTCACAAACTTTTCGCTTAACATTATGACGCTCGGTGGTCTGGCACTCGGAATCGGGATGCTGGTGGACAACTCGATTGTTGTCATCGAAAATATTTACCGTCATCTGAGTATGAAGAAAGACCCTGCCAGAGCAGCCCGTGACGGAGCGAAGGAAGTGGCCGGTGCCATAACGGCATCCACACTGACCACGGTCTCTGTTTTCCTGCCGGTGATCTTTATTACCGGTATTGTCGGAAATCTGTTCAGGGAATTCGCCCTAACGGTATCCTTCAGTCTGTTTGCCTCGCTTCTTGTGGCATTGACAGTCGTGCCTATGCTTGCGGCCCGCTGGCTGAAAGAGCCGGAGGAAAATCTGGAGGAGAAGCGCCAGGAAAGCCGTTTTGTCCGGACATTTGATAAATCAGCACGCTGGTCGCTCAGACACCGTTTCGGGATTATCTTCATCACGTTCCTCCTTCTCGGCGGAGGGGCCGCAGGGGTTTATACAGTCGGTACCGAGTTCCTGCCGACAACGGACGAAGGCTTTTTCCAGGTCGAAATCGAAATGGAAAATGGGACGCCGCTTGAAGATACCTTTGCCGTCATTGAAAATGTAGAAGATGTTCTGGATGCCTATTCTGAAATTGAAGATTACACAAGTGTCACCGGCTCGGGAGGTCAGGAGGATAACGTACTCGGCGGTGGCGGAGGAGACGAAGGCTTTATTTACGTCAGTATGGTTCCTTTCTCTGAACGGAACGTAAGTACCGCGGAGTTTGCAGAGGAGGTCCGCAGGGAGATTGAACGTGCAGCAGAAGACGCCGAGGAAGTCACCATACAACTGGAAGCCTCATTCGGCGGTAATCCGAATACGTACAGTTTTGATGTAACAGATACGAATTCAAACCGTCTTGAGGAAGCCGTTGAAACCATTCAGGAAGAATTGGAAGATATGAATGAGTTCCAGGAAGTGACGAATGACCGTGCGGACACCGTTCCTGAAGTCCAGGTCGAAATCGATGCTGAGGCAGCCAGGGAGGAAGGCCTCACACCTGCTGACGTTGCCAATGCTGTAAATTCAATCATGCGCGGTACGACAGCGACCCAGATTGTGACAGAAGACGATGATGTGTACGAAGTGCGGGTTCAGTATCAGGAAGAGTTTATTGAAGATATTGAAGCACTTGAAGATCTGCTGATCAGAAACGGGGAAGGCGGCTACGTGGCCCTCGCGGATATCAGTGATATTGAAGAAGGAGAGGGACCTGTCCAGATTAACCGGATTAACCAGGAGGATGCCGTCCAGTTCAGTCTTCAGTACCGGACCCAGTACACACAGGGAGAAATCAACCAGCTCGTTCAGTCAACACTGGATGATCTCGATCTGGAAGAAGAAACCACGATCAGTACAACAGGGGACCAGCAGCTGTTTGACGATGCCATCGGTGATCTCGTAATGGCACTGATTCTGGCGATAGTGTTTGTGTATCTCGTCATGGCAGCGCAATTCGAATCACTCAAGTATCCATTCGTAATTATGTTCAGTGTACCGCTTGTGGTGATCGGAGTGGCCATTGGACTGACAGTTACACAGACGCCTGTGAGCGTGATGTCGTTTATCGGCTTCATTGTCCTGGCGGGGATTGTCGTTAACAACGCGATTGTCCTCGTGGATTATATCAACAAGCAGAAGGAAGCAGGGATGAAGAGTTACGATGCGATTGTAACCGGGGTAAAGGACCGGGCACGGCCGATCTTTATGACCGCTGCAACGACGATTCTCGGACTCGTTCCGCTGGCAGCCGGAATTGGAGAAGGGACAGAGCTTCAGCAGCCGCTGGCGATTACAGTTATTGGCGGTCTCATTAGCGGAACGTTCCTGACATTGTTCCTCATTCCGGTGCTTTACAGCTTCTTTGATAAGGAAACGCGAAATCTCAATAAAAAATACGTGACCCCTGACGGGCAGCTAGTGCCTGCTTATCTCCTTGATGAGCGCTACACAAGCGATCAGGCAGGTGAAAGACAGCGCATGATTACCGGCCGTTCTCCGGAAGAAGACGCCGACTTCGAAGAGTTTTACAGAGAAGAGCCGGAGCCTCCGCATGAAGAGGAGCCGCCTTATCTCGAAGAAGGTGAATACAGGGAAGTCACCGGGGAAACAACATGGGAGATTGAAGGACAAAGGGATGATCATGCCACTGATTCCGAAGAACTTCCATCAAGGAAGAAGCGCCACAAGGCAGATGACATGACCCGTGAAGAACTGCTCAGAATGCTTGAGCGGATTGTGGAACGGAACAAACGAAAAGACGACTGAAAAACGTAGGAAGAGCCGCCCGGCAGTAAAAAAACTGCCGGGCGGTTTTGTGTTTTAGGAAAGCTGCTTTTTGGACAGTTTGTTGATGTTCGTAAAAAGTAATTATGAAGCGGAAGGCGGCGAATCCTGCGGGGGCAACATCATATGAAGACCCCGCAGGGACGAGCATTATTTCACGGGTAAGCTTCGAGTTACTTCGACGCAGATGCTACGAAGCGAAACTTTCAGAGGAAGAAGTATAGTAGCGAGAAGGCTTAAGCTAGGCCTGTGGAAAGCGTCCGCCTGCATCGTAATAAAACAACAATTTTTACGCAAACAGCCTTTAGGAAAGATAAATCACCGCCGTCCCCAGACAGTTAATCCTTCTCGTATTTACAGATAAAATATCCGTAACCGGTCCAGGACTGGAACTTTTCAAGACGGTAAACGTGTTCTTCCATAAGCTCATAGCATTCTACAGGAATGTCACCCGAGAGAACAAGTTCCGGAATGCTGTCATCCGCCCCAGTGCCGCCCGGGCGTTCTTCAAGGATGTGTTTGACAGTGAAACCGTAATTCTCAAGAAGGGTAACCCATTCCTTTTTTGTAAGCACGTTTTTCATACCGTAAAACGAACCGTATTCTTTTTTATTTTCCGGCGGGAAATCAGGATCAGCGATCAGGTCGAGAGAAGCGAAAAAGCCTCCCGGACGGAGCATCCGCCTGCATTCTTTGAGTACAGCGTGAACGTCCGTGAAACTCAGGACACTTTCTGCAATGATACCGTCCATCGCATAATCGGGAAATGGAATGCTTGAAGCATCCGTGTGCAGAAAGTGAAGTTTTTTACTGTCAAAATCTTCTTGATGACGTTGCCGTGCTTTTGCAATCATAAGCGGATGAGTGTCGATGCCGTACACGATTGCCTCTTTTTCCGATGCAAGCCAACGGGCTGTGTCTCCAAGACCGCAACCGAGTTCAGCCACCCGTGTACCACTGCTGATTGGAAGCATGTTAATTGCTTTTTCAGTCATTCTGCGGCCCCCGGGGTGGGCGATGGTTACACCGAAATAGGCAAGCATATCTGTATAAGTGAAGGATCGGGACACTTGATTACCTTCTTTCTTTAAAAATGTACTGCGGCTGATCTTTCTGCTGCAGGAGGAAATACAAGTAAATCAAAACAAAAATAACGTACTCGTGATGTTTGTACAAACCAATTGAACAGATCAGAAATAAACTGTCAGTGACTGGTGAAAAAGGAGGTGGATGTGTTGTCACGATGCGATCATTACTATAGCGTATGCAGACGCCATCAGGGCCGTAACGTGCGGATTGTAGAGCACAGTGGACGCCAGCATGCAGGAAGGATTGTCCGAGTCTCAAGAAGTCACGTTTTCCTTGAGCCTCGACAGCCTCAGCGGTGGGGATTTGGGTACGGCTGGGGATGGGGAGGCTACGGATATCGGCCATATGCCTACCCGGTAGCACTTGCAGCCATCAGTGGTTTTGCTCTTGGCGCTTTATTATTTTGGTAAAAGGTAGTTGGGAGCCTGTTTGCGATGTTCATTGATGACCGTATTCAACCAAGGATACGGTCTTTTTTTTGCGTAAAAAACATCAAAACACCTTCAGTCATTTGCAGAGGATTACAGAAAATAAAGAGGAAATCTTTTACTCAGCCTGAATTCCTGTATAATGGTTGTAATAAGACTAAGAAGAACGCAGGTGACAAACATGAAAAAGCTGTTGATCCCGGTGTTTCTGACAGCGTTAATCGGCTGCTCGGAAAGTGATCAGTTCTCGGCGGAGGAATTTGAACCTTCTGACGGCAGTGATGACATGGATACGCTGATTGCAACGAACGAACGTCTTGTTGACCAGCTTGGTAAGTATTCGGAAAAAAATGAAGAGCTTAAAGAAGAGCTTGAAAGTCTTGAAGAGGAAAATGACAAGCTGAAAAATGATATTATGACTTATCGGACACAATTTCATCAGGCACGGGATGAAAAAGATGAGGAACTGGATCTTCGATTTGAACTTGATGAACTGGCGGGATCATTCTTTGAAGCAGTTTTCTCAAGAGATACTGCACGACTTGAGGAACTGACGACGGATCAGATTGAAGTGGATGACGAAAGTGAAGTATTGACCGTCACATATGATAATCAGCTTGAAACCACCTTACGCTACGACACACTCGAATTTTCACAGATTGATTTTCTAAGATTGCATTCGGCTGAATTTGATCGGCAGAACAGCCGCTACACAGCGCAGTATACATTCACTTTTTTTCGGGACAATAAAGGCGACACAGAACCTGAGAACCGTATGATTGAAATTGTATTCCAGAAGGAAGACGATGTGCTCAATGAGGAATGGAGAATTGCCTCCATACAAAACCGTTACCCGGGATAAAGCAGCCATAAAGGAGGTCTACATTGCAGGGAACCCACACATTCACAAAAAAAGAGGAAATCGCCAACGCCATTACCCACGGCGTCGGAGCTGCATTTGGTGTTGCGGCTCTGACCCTGCTGATCGTGTTTGCCAGTATTAACGGCACAGCATCTCACGTCATCAGCTTCACGATATACGGCATAACATTGCTTTTGATGTACGTCTGCTCGACTCTTCTGCACAGTTTCAGGGAAGGGACAAAAGTGAAAAATGTGTTTGAAGTGCTCGATCACTCAGCCATTTACCTGTTTATTGCAGGAACCTATACGCCTTTTATGGTGATTGTTGTTGATGGTATGTTCGGCTGGATGCTTCTGGCAACAGTCTGGACAATGGCAGCAGCGGGCATCGTGTTTAAAGTGTTTTTCGTAAAGAAGTTTATTTTTCTCTCCACCCTGTTCTACATCGGTATGGGCTGGATGGTCGTATTCACCCTTCAGCCGATTGCAGCATCTGTAGAAACGGGCGGTATCGTGCTTCTTGTGACCGGAGGAATTCTTTACACGGTCGGAACCATCTTTTATATCTGGAGAAAGTTTCGTTATCATCATGCGGTCTGGCACCTGTTTGTGCTGGCGGCATCGGTAACCCACTTTCTATCAATTCTGCTGTACGTCACGCCAGTATAAATTTTTTATTTAACCGGGATCCGCAGAGGGGTTCCGGTTTTTTATGATAATTCTGCTGCCATCACCTCATACTAGTGTAAAAGGAAGCTGAGGTGAGCAGAGGATGACAAGGATCCTCCTTTTTGTAAGAGCGAGTTACTGGTTCATTCCTGCAGTTTACGGGGTAATTGCCATCATGCTGGCCTTTCTCAGTCACCAGCTGGATCAAATGATCTGGTCCAATCCGGATTTTAAAGAGCGGATTCCTGCCATGTTCCTTTCAGACTTTGAATTGGCCTACACGCTGCTCGGCACGATTGCGACTTCCATTCTGACGATGACGTCGATTTCTTTTTCCTCCATTCTGGTAGTGATGACGACATATGTTTCCCAGTTTTCCCCCCGTTCCCTTCAAAACTTTATTACTGATCCTCATACACAGAGGATTCTCGGCGTTTTCATCAGCGGTTTTGTTTATGCAGTTGTTCTTCTGCTTCTGACAAAACATTCCGGTGAAGTGAAAATTGATGCTCTGATTTCACCGCTTCTCGCTGTGATTATTGCCATTATTGCCGTCGGATTTTTTGTGTTTTTTGTTCATCATGTGGCCAAGTGGATTCAGGTTCGTAACCTGATTCAGAATATTTATGATTACACGCTGAAGGTCATGGACAAGAACTGGCAGAACCAGGGGGAATTAAAAGAAGATGACCCTTGGGAGGATTGGGAAGGAGAAGAGGTTCTGGACAAGGAAATGCAGGCAGTCCGGGCAGAGCAGTCCGGTTATATCCAGTGGATTGATTACGAGGGACTGAAAAAAGCAGCAAAAGAGGACGGGGTGATCGTAGAACTTCTTCATTCCCATGGGGATTACCTTGGGAAAGGGCTCAGTCTCATGAAAATATACGGGGAAAACAACCATGTAGACGAGAAAAAATACGCCAGGCTTATGATCCTTGGCAATGAGCGGGAAAGTGTCCAGGATGTAAGATACGGCATTGTGAAAATGGTGGAAATTGCGACACGCTCGCTGTCACCTGGCATCAATGATCCGTTTACCGCGATTGAATGTATTAACTATCTCGGGCATACATTATCGGCTCTTACACGTAAAAAGTTCAGGGAAAATTACCTGCACGATGAACACGGTAACCTGCTTGTAGTCAAAAAGGTTTACAGCTTTTCTGATTATCTGTACCAGAGTTTTTTTCAGATTCGGTTTTACGGCAGTGAGGATGTGGCTGTTCAGGGACAGATTCTCGATGCGCTTTATGAAGTGGCCAGTCACGGAAACAGACAGGTGCGTTCTGATGTATGGAACTTCACTGATTATGTGGTGGAAGGGCTCCGTCATGAGCAATTTCTAAACTGGGACATTGACCGTCTGCAGAACAAGATTGACCGTCTGGCAGTGATTGCAGCTCCTTACCGGGAGACAAAAATCAGGCTAAGGCAGACGGACCATCGCTTCGAAGATGAGGAATAACAGATAAGGGACGCCTGTAACGGTTAAAAAAAGCAGAAGGTATCTTGAACCTGTGTCCAGGGCATCAATGATGCGATCTTCAGGTAATTGTCTGATCTCCTTTACAGGCTGCTGATATTTTGTCCGGACTTCCTCACGTTTCTGTAGAAAAACAGGTGTACTCATGACTTGATCCCTCCGTGTCTTTTTTTCTACTCTATGAAAAATTAGATTACTCTATGACAAAAATAATAGAGCCGAGGAGAAAGAGACGGGGACATAAGTGAAGTGTAAAGTCGAGAACCCGAACGAATCGTATTAAGGCGGATGAAATATACGCTGACTCCTGCGGGAAGAAAAGCGCAGGTGAGACCCCGCAGTGCGGAGCACGCGGAGGCTCAGCCGCTTCCCGCGGAAAGCAGCGAATATTTCAGGAGCTTTTATTGACGCCGGCTACGGGAAGGAAGAGACACGGCAGACTGATCCGGATTCAGCTTTTCATGCGTGTACAGCAAAAGAACGGACCTGTTAATCTGGTCAAGTTTCTTCTCCATACGGTAGAGCAGATAAAACGTCACTGCAGCTGGAAATCCGTAATCACCGAGCACATTCATCAACACTTCCAATTCCACTGGGTATCCTCCTTTCTTATACTTGGAAAAAACAGGAGCAGGGCGCTGTCTTCGTAACAGAGGACAAGCCGGCTGCTCCTGTTTTTGAACCGGTTATTCGAATTCGATCGGTTCTACTGTCCGCTCTACGATTCTGGCACTGCGCTTGCCCGTAAGCTTTCCGCCGGCAGAATAGAATACATCCGCGTCAATAATGGCATCCATCGCCTCGCTTACATCCTGAGGCACAGCCGGCTCAGCAGGGTCTTCCACAAACAGTGTTACGCTGCCGCCGTCTTCGTTTTCAAATACTAACTCAAGTCGTTTACTCATTGTGATTTCCTCCTTTCTATTGATCTTACGTGCTTTTCCTCTGGTCAAAGATTTACTGGCCAGGAAGATCGTACGTGTTGTTTCGCTCGATCCGTGTCAGTGGATGCACTTGAAGGGATGCAAGTGCAGCAGCAGCCTGGGCCAGTCCTTCATTACCGGCATCTGTTTTGACGTTCTGGAAGTTACGGACACGTTCTACATCCATTCCCTCATCGTCGAACCCGGTACGGAAGATGAGAGACAGTCGGGAATTTTTTGTTGTCGGCATGTGATCACCTCCTTTCATCCTCTAAGTAAAGCGGTACGGGAAAAAAGGGGGGGATAAGATTTAATATTATTTAGGCTCTGTTAAAGTTTGTTGTTGATTTCCGCTCACTGCGCTCCCTTTCCGCGGGCACCGCTTCAGCCTCCTCGGGAAGATCGCCCTGCGGGATCTTCAGCCGGTGCTGTTCCCTCAGGAGTGTCGCGCGCTCGCTTCAATCAACAACGATAGAAAAATATCAACATTAAGCTATAACAGAGCTATTATTTATTAAATTCCCGACGCAGCTTCAGCAATGCGCTTTTTCTCCAAGCTTTTACAGTCTCTGGTTTGACGCCGTGACGGCCGGCAATGTCTTTTTGCGATGAGCCATTTAAGAGGTACTCATCAACCCAGATTCTCTC
Organism: Alteribacter lacisalsi; assembly: GCF_003226345.1. Lineage (GTDB taxonomy): Bacteria > Bacillota > Bacilli > Bacillales > Salisediminibacteriaceae > Alteribacter > Alteribacter lacisalsi. The sequence continues at coordinate 428,382 of NZ_PDOF01000001.1, forward strand.
GCGGCCAGATAGACTGGCGGAATCCAGCAGCATGGAAACCTCACTCATGGAAAAGTCATCTTCACTCTTACCGGTGTGCATCAGGGCAAAGGTGGAAGGCTCGGTAAACACGTTCTGTTCCTGGTTTTTCCGGTCAGCTGTAATGGCATTCTGCAGGTAGCCCCGAATGTAGGATTTAGCGTAGCCTGGAAAAGACGAATGGTCTCCATCGTGGCGTGACCATGCTTCAAAAAGGGCAATTCTGGCGATTTGGATGTACTCATCCTGATCGTAAATGAGACGGAACTTGTGAATGAACGAAAAGATTAAAGGCTCAAATTGATGATAAACTTCATGAAAAGGCGGTCGGGACATAGAAGGGTTTCCAAACCGGAGGCGCCTCCTTCGTATTCCGCGGTACATTTAGAATAGAGTAAGGGGAAACGCAGGACGAATAGGTATACCGCGGTTTTGACACTGTTGGTTGAGACGGTTCTTGAGTTACGGTACCGTGGTTTTCCAAATCTGCGTGCAGAAAGACAGACGGTAGTGGGATAATGAAGTGAATTTTTGAAATAGAGCCAGGCAGCAAAGAAGCGGCTTGATAAAAAGAAAAAAAGAGGCGTGTTATAATGGGGGACAGGGGAGTGAGGACGATGAAGATTTTGATCAGCGGTTTTGAACCGTTTGGAAAGCTCGAATCAAATCCGACAGAAGCGCTCGTAAAAGAGGCAGCAGATTGGAAGATAGAGGGAATTGACATCCGTACAGTTGTGCTTCCGGTTGTGTACCGGGAGTGTGCAGCCCGTCTTCAGGAAGAGATCGAAGCTGTTAAACCTGATGTGGTTCTCTCTCTTGGGGTGGCAGTCGGCAGAAGCGCTGTCACGCCGGAACGGATTGGCATTAATGTGCAGCATACAGAGGGTGAGGGGAAGTTCGGGGACAATTCCGGACGTAAACCTGACAACGAACCCTTAATTGAGGGAGGTCCGGATGGACTGTTTGCGACCCTTCCAAATCGTGAGATTACAAGAGCGCTAACTGATTCAGGCATACCAGCCCAGATTTCAAACTCGGCAGGAACTTATATATGCAACAATACGCTTTATGAAACATTATGTTACGTAAGGGAACGGGGGAGTCAGATAAAAGCCGGTTTTATCCACGTGCCCGCTACGCCGGAGATGGCGTCTCATACACCGCACGTTCCCACCATGAGCCTTGACGTGCAGGCTAAAGCGCTGAAAACGATCCTTACTGTGATCAGGGAAAATTAAGATACAAAATGAGAACAAACCTTCAAAAAAGGGAGGCGGTCTGTGTGGATTCAAAGAAGGAACCATTTGAAGAAGCAGCTTTGCTGTTTAAACTGATTGGAGATAAAACAAGATTGAAAATGCTCGCGATCCTTTACCGGGACGAGTGCTGTGTATGCGAACTAGTTGATATTTTCCAGATGAGTCAGCCTTCGGTCAGTCAGCACCTGAAAAAACTGAAGCTGGCTGGTGTTGTAAGCGAGCGGCGCAGCGGTCAGTGGATATACTACCGGATTAATGACGAATATCCCGCTTACAGCCAGCTTGTGTCCATCATTGAGAAACTGCCGGACATGCAGCCGGTTCTGGCAGAGCTTATGGCGTCTGGAAAACGTGTATGCTGTGATTAAAGAAGTGAAAGAGGCCCTGGAAAGTGACTAAACCGAAAAAGCAGGATCTGCTGGTTTTTAACAGCAGATCCTGCTTTTTCGTGCATTTCTTATTTCAGAGCTTAAGATTTCCGTTTCATGTTTTCTTCTTTGACGAATCTTTATCAAAGGTAACATAGTTTTCAAGGAGTTCCTCGAGCTGCTCCTTTTCTTCATTGGCTATTGTGGTTTTAATTTTCGTTCCTTTATCCAGCTCCATAATAAGCTGGGTCCGCTTACTCCTTTTTTTGCCCCAGCCGATCTGGCGGATTTTTCCCCAGTTTGCCTGATAGCCGGCGAACACAATTCCCTGACCTCTGACTTCAAACAGTTTTTCAAGTGTTAGAAGAACGGAACCTCCGAAAATCACCATAAGTATGAAAACGATGGTAGATGTTTCAAAGCTTCTGAAGATCTCCACGTAAAGTACGAGAACGAGGATCAGTACTACATAACTCATATAAAGTGCTGCTTTATAGAGCTTCGTTCCAGTTCCAATTTTTTTATTATCATTTTCCGGTGTATAAATGACATAATCCTGAAACGCTTTCCGCTGCTTATGGGTAAAGATGTAGTAAAGAGAGATGACTGCAAGAACAGTGCCGAGAAACAAGTAAATCCATCGCATGAAAATTCCTCCGTTTTTAAACTTCCTTTATTTTAGCACAATACAATAAAATATAGAAACTAGCTTTATTTTATAAACGTATAATAAATATGTTTACATTTATTATAACTTTAATATATTATGTTATTAAAGGTGGTGTTCGTTTATGGAAGAGATATTCTGGGAGGCAAGTCCTGCGGAGATGAGAAAGGGCTTTATTTATGATAATGGGCGCTATATTTGCCTTGTTTGCGGGGCGTGGCACGAAGAGGGAGTTATTTATCAGAGCGGAACGAGGTTTCTTGACGCGGGGAAAGCTGCCGTACAGCATGTAAGTGACGAACACGGGTCAATGGAAGAGCGGATTCTTTCCCTTTCAAAAAAGCAGACGGGTCTGTCTGATGTCCAGAGCGAAGTTATGGCAAGGATGCTGAAAGGGGAAACAGACGACACGATTGCCGAAGGTCTTGGGTTTACAAGTGTTTCGACAGTGAGGCAGTACAGGTTTAAGTTCAGGGAAAAAGCAAGACAGGCACGGGTGCTGCTTGCACTTATGGAGTCGGTTGAGCAGAACCGATCAGCAGGGCCTGCACACAGGGGGGCGAAAATGGTGGATGAAAGATGGGAAACAACAGAAGCAGAAGCAGAGAAATTCCTCAGTACTTATATAGATCCCGTGTCAGGGAAGATTAAACAGTTTCCGAGGAAGGAAAAACGGAAAATCGTCATTTTGAAGTATTTAACGAGGAAGTTTGATCCTTCGGCGACTTATACAGAAAAAGAAGTGAGTGAACTGCTTGAGAAGTATTATGATGATTTTGCAACACTGCGCCGCTATTTAATTGAGTACGGATTTATGAAGCGAAATCAGGACGGATCAAGGTATTATGTAGATCCAGCGTTTAAATCCTGAAAATAAGGTGCTGCCGTCATTCGGCAGCACCTTTTTATTTGAGGGACATGTCAGTTTAGAAAACGGGAAACTGTGTGGTCAAAAGCGTAAGCGGACTCCACATCTTTCTGGGTGAGACCATTTACATCCATTGTACGCAGACGAAGGGTGACTTTTTTATGATCGATCGTGATCTGGGGATGGTGGTTGCGGTCCTCAGCCAATCGGGCCACTTCATCTACAAAAGCAATCGCTTTTCCGAACGAAGGCAGCGTAAACTCTTTCGTCATAAATTCCTGCTCATCAATTTCCCATCCGGCTGAGTCTTCAAGACAAGCAGCCACTTCTTCCTGCGAAAGTGTCATTTAAGTTCCTCCTTAAAATAGATCTCACCACACCGAAACTCTTTTATATAAAAAGATTGAATTTTCGGATATATTGTGGGGATTAGTAACATCATAGCAGACGAAGGAATGACTGAAAAGGTGAAAATTTCTTTTTTACACTTTTTCAGAGCTCTATGGAAAAATGTATGAAACAACCGATAAAAAGAGGCTCATTTCGGTTTTAACCAGCCGCCAGAGGGTATTGATAACTAGTGAGAAATTAGCCGGCAGGCCGATTCAGGCCGGTTTAAAATTGCATCCTTGGAAAGAAGGTGATGAACGTGAGCGGATGTTATCTATGTACAACAAAAATCCCTCTGAGCAAGGAGGGAGTGTTCAGCATATATTCCAGCAGACCTGAGCTGATGGCGATCATGACAGAGCTTGTTAAGGAACGGGGTCTTGAAGTGAAAATCCGCCGTGGCAAAGCAGACGTGCAGTTTCTTGACTGGCACATTCTGCAGAAAGTCGTCGAAGACCTGTACCGGACTCTTCCGGCAAGCAAACGAACAGCAGTCAAGTGCAGCCTTGGCCTCCTTGGGGAACAGCCGAATGATTTTATTCCGCTTGGTGAGATGTACCATAAAATTATGAACCCGCGCCTCGTCAAAATTATTCAGGAGAAATTGTTCCACAGTTTTCTGCAGCCGATCGTCAGAGCATCAGACGAGGAAGTTTACGGTTATGAATTTCTGCTCAGACCCCGCAGCCAGCTCTATCATTTTGATCCCGGGGCCCTGTTTAAGTTTTCCCAGCAGTCCGGCATGCAGTCCATGCTTGACAGCGAAGCAAGAATGAATGCAATTCGGACAAGTGCAATGATGCTGGACCGGGGAACGAAACGATTTATTAATTTTCTACCGAACTCTATTTATGATCCGGAGTTCTGCCTGCGAAGCACATTCAAGGCGGTGAACGAATACCGGATTCGGCCGGAGGACCTCGTCTTTGAAGTGGTGGAAACAGAGAAAATTCAGGATATGAGCCATCTGAAAAGAGTGTTCGATTACTATCGCCGTGCAGGTGTCAAAGTTGCGCTGGATGATCTTGGTGCAGGTTATTCCACGATTGATGTCATGACAGAACTTCGCCCTGATTATGGCAAGCTTGACAGAAAGCTTATTCAGGACTGTCACCTTAGCGCCGAAAAACAAAAGGTGATTCAAATGATCTCCCAGGTTGCTCAGAATCTTGGCACTACCCTTCTCGCGGAAGGTATTGAAAACCGTGATGAATGGGAGTTTCTCCGCACAAAAGTGGACCTTGGTCAAGGTTACTTTTTCGGGAAACCGGCGAAAACACCTCTCAAACAATACGTAAAATAGTATTCAGCCCTTTTCCCTTCTGAAGGAGAAAGGGCTTTTTTTGAGCCTTGTTTTAATAAGTGGTTTAACTGTTCTTTGAAAAAAAGGATTTTTTTTCTTTCCGGCGAATTGAAAGAGCAGGTAAGGAGGTGTGGATTGTTGATTAGAGAGATTGAAATACCATTTATGCAGTATGTGACATCCCTTCAGAACCCGGTAACCGATGTGGCGGCTTACGTGTTGACCTTTCTCGGTAACGAGCTGTTTTATTTTCTCATGATTCCCCTCATTTACTGGTGTTTATCAAAACCGTTCGGAATCCGGCTTGTTTATGTGTTCTTATTATCCGTTTATACCAACTCATTTCTGAAATTCTGGTTTGCTGTTGAAAGGCCGATTGGATCAGAGGGTATTCAATCTTTATTTGTTGCATCAGCGGAAGTAGGAAGTCATTATCCTTATGACAGTTTTCCCAGCGGACATGCGCAGGGGTCTGCCACCTTATGGGGAATGGTTGCCATCACACTTAGGAGCAGGGCATTCTGGGTTTTCGCTGTGGTACTAGTGTTTCTAATCTCCGTAAGCAGGCTGTATACCGGGCTTCATTGGCCAGTGGACGTTGTGACGGGCATGACTGTTGCTGCGTTAATTTTAGTGATCTTTGTGAAAACGGAGAAGTGGATTTCAGGATGGTCACTTAAAGCGAAGTGGATGGCTGTGTTTCTTGTTCCGCTTCTCATGATGGTCATTTTTCCTGCATCAGAAGGAATAAACTACGGTGCTTTTCTGCTTGGGGCTGGAATTGGATACATGATTGAGGCCCGCTATGTGGGCATGAAGATTTCGAAAAGCTGGCTGAGAAAAGCAGGAGCACTTTTAGTGGGGCTGGCCGGTCTGTTTCTTATTCAGGAAGGTGTTAAGGCTGCGCTGCCACAGAATCTTCTGACAGGGGGAATTCGTTACGGTCTGATTGGTCTCTGGGGGCTTTTGTGCGCACCGTGGCTTTTTGTCAAAATGAGGTTGTACAGCAGTGATGAAACACAGAGGCGGAGAAAACTGAAAGCAGGATAGCTGAAACGGCGTGTCCGGGAAGGACAGCTGTTTTCCGCTCTGGAAAAATAGGTTTATAGTTTAAAAGATGAGGGAATATGGCTCAGACTGTGTTTTATTAGTCTTCACAGATTGTGACAATTCATCAGTGTGATTGCATAGAGAGGGGATGGCGGTGTGCAGAAGCAGGTTTCTGAAGCGCTCGATTACGAGCGGTTGTTTGATCACCTGCCTGATAATATTTTTATAATTAATCAGGCGTGTGAGTTGAAATGGATGAACAGACAGGCGGTGGAACTGGTTAAGGATTTTCTGAATTATCTTCCGGTGGAGACTCCTGAGGAACTAATCGGATTTCCGGTTGCCTCCCTTCATGAATTCAATTCAATGTTTCATAAGATTATAGAGAAGGACCGGTTCCCATACAGAAAGACGGTTACGATTTTTGGATACATAGCTGATCTTCATATTGATAAGCTGTTTACACCTGAAGGGGACCATACGGGTTGCGTTTTGTTCTGGAGAGACGTGACAAAAGAGAAAGAAAAAGAAAGACGGAGCGAGAGACTGATCGAGGAAATATCTACACCTATTCTGCCCGTTGTAATAGAAAAAGCCCTTTTCGCACCGCTGATCGGTACCTTTGATGAGATCCGACTGGACCACCTCCGCAACAAAGTTCTGTCAAAGATCAGTGAGACAGGTGCTGAGTATATTATTTTTGATTTTTCAGGCATAACCGCGATAGAAGATGGAAGCCTGGTTTCTGAATTCACCAAGCTTCAGGAGGTGGTTCAACTAATGGGGGCTCAAGCCTACTTCACAGGCTTCCAGACGTCTCTCGTAAAAGACTTTGTGGCAAACGGAATGAAATTTAACGACAAGACGTTTGCTCATTACCGTCAGGCCATCACTCATATCCTGCATCTTGAAGGACTCGAAATTACCCCAAAACGTAATGAAAAGGCATGATCCAGCAGAGGGACCATGCCTTTGTAGTATTTTGCGGAAAGCGTCTGCCTGCAGTGTAATCACCTGGCAATATATCGAAAGAGCATTTGGAAATTTGACTTCTGTTAAAACTGAGGAAGGATGTAATTAATAAGGAACCATAAGATACCAAAGAAAATGATCAGGTAAGCGGCGTACTTAATGAATGTGGAGGCGACATGGCTGCTGTCATGCTTTTTTTCTACTTCTTCTTCTCGTTTATTGACTTCTACATCTTTGTCCGGCATTTGAAAAGCCCTCCTTTATCTGTGTTGGTTTTTGTTTTCCCTTACGCAAATAGGGCTAAACCTGAGGGCTTTGAATGGTTTCTTTTTCCTTATGTGCCGGCTTTCTGCGCTTTTGTATGACCAGAACAGCCAATAGGACCAGTCCCATGCCTGCCAACTGCCATGGGGTCAGGCGCTCTGCAAAAATAATAAGTCCGATCAAAGCTGCAACTACCGGCTCTACCGTTGCTGCGATTGAAGCCCTGCTTGATTCAACATGGAAGAGACCCGCTGTATAAAGAAGATAGGCAAAAACCGTCGGTAGGGTACCGAGACCTGCAGCGAGCAGGATACCCTCTGGACTCATGAGCGCACCGGCTGAATGAACAATGCCGCTGAACGGCAGCATCGCCGCGGATGCAAATAAAAACGTATAAAACGTTATTGAGAGAGACGAATAATGGACGGAGGCCGGTTTTCCGAAGATACTGTAAAGGGCGTAGCCAAATCCGGATGCGACACCGGTGATTATGCCAAAGGCTGAGAGCTGCCCTGCGTTTAAGGGGAAAACCCCGATGACCAGCATACAGCCTGCAAGCGTCATAAAAAGAGCTGTCACTTTTTCAGGGGTGAGTGCTTCCTTGAAAAAGATCCGGCTCATAATGGTAACAAAGGCCGGACCGGTATAAAGAAGCACTGCGGCCACACTCAAGTTGATTTCCTGGATGGTCGTAAAGTAGGCCCAGTTAAAAAAGACAATGCTTAAAATACCGGTACCAAAAAAAAGCGGCAGATGCCGCGGACGAATTTTTACAAGGGACGGATTTTTAAATAAAACGATCAAAGTGAGCACCAGCAGAGCCGATATCACCCGAATTGCCACCACTTCAATCGGGGTGAAACCAAGGTCATAAAGACGCTGCACGAAAATCCCGATTGTACCCCAGAGGGCGGCTCCGCCAATGATCAGTAAAAAAGCCCATTTGTACAACGGAACCCCTCCTTTAAAGAATAATCGTTCGTTTGCGAAAGGTTCGATTCTGTCACTCTATCACAGAGGAGGTGCCGTGCAAACCGGACTTTTCTGCCTCCAGCTTATTCTCCGAAGAGCTGCCCTCGACTGAGTCCCTTTACCTGAATGGCAGGGAGGGAAAACGGGCGGGCTGAGAGCGTCTTTGGACAGTAATAGACGATCAGAAAGTAATCCCCTTCCTTGACGGCTCCGTTTTGCAGATACCCAGTCACATCAAAGCCCGTTTTTTCAACGACGACGTGCTTCTGCAATTCCCGGACGCCCAGATTAAGCTGGGCGAATTCCGGAGAAACCGCGTCAGGACGTTCATTGACAGCTTCTCGTACAAGCTGCTGAGTATCCTTGTCCAGATCAGCTTCCCACCACCGTTTACGTGGTTTATATTTGTGATGAAGCAGATAGTCAAGCTTCATCAGCCCTGTGGTAACAGCACGGTTCTGCAGATTCTTTTTTTCTGAAAACTGGTCAAGACGGGTAAAAAGATCTTCAAACTGATGACCAATACGGGACCATCCCTGTTCATCCCATTCACTTCCATAAGCTTGGAAAAAATCGAACGGCGTGTCAAAAACCTCTGTGACCAGATGATTCATTGTATAGTCGAGACGGTGATCATTCCAGTATTTTTCGAGAATATCCTCTACCTGTTTGATTTTTATGACCTCATCAAAGCTCAGCACATTGTTGGACAGAATTTCATAAGGCGCATGATCCATGTACTTATAGTCGTATTTTTCCGCCATGGCACGCATGCCGGTGCCCCTCAGCATCTTTAAAAAACCGAGCTGCAGTTCCTCGGGACGCAGGGCGAAGACGTCGTTGAACGTCTGTTTGAACGAGCTGTAATTCTCTTCAGGAAGGCCGGCGATCAGATCCAGATGCTGGTCGATTTTACCTCCGTCCCTTACGAGCGTCACGGTCCTTGCAAGCTTCTTAAAGTTCTGTCTGCGCTTAATGAGATCGTTTGTATCATCATTAGTGGACTGTACACCGATTTCAAAACGGAAGATCCCGGGCGGGGCATGGTCATTTAGAAATGTAAGCACTTCCGGGCGCATGATGTCTGCCGTAATTTCAAACTGAAACTCACAGCCCCCATGGTTTTTGATCAGAAAATCAAAGATTTCAAGAGCGTAATCCCGTTTAATATTGAATGTCCGGTCGATGAACTTGATCATTTTTGCTCCGTTGCGAATCAGATAGAGAAGATCATCCTTTACTTTTTCAATATCAAAATACCTTACGCCGACTTCAATAGAAGACAGGCAGAACTGGCAGCTGAAAGGGCATCCGCGGCTTGTTTCAAAATAGACCACCCGTTTACCGAGTGCGGGCAGGTCACTTGGCAGTCTGTACGGGGAAGGTATCGTGTTCAGATCCAGTTTTCCACGGCCGGGGTTGATGACGATTTCCCGGTTTTTCCTGTAGGCAAGTCCAAAAACGAAATGCCAGCCGTTTTTGCCCCGTTCAATTTCCTGAAGCAGGTGTTTAAACGTTTCCTCCCCTTCACCGATTACAATAAAATCGACTTCCGGCACACGTGCAAGCCACTGTGCTGTATCGTAGGATACTTCGGGTCCGCCGAATACTATTTTGATGTCCGGGAGCACTTTTTTGAGCATTTTAACGACTTGAATGGTTTCTTCAATATTCCATATGTAGCAGCTGAACCCGATCACATCGGGTTTTCTGCGGTATAAATCAGAAACGATGTTCATGGCAGGGTCCTTGATTGTAAATTCAGTAAGATCCACATTAAATTCAGGCTCCGTATAGGTTTTAAGCAGACGGAGTGCAAGACAGGTGTGTATATATTTGGCGTTCAGGGTAGTGATGGTCACGTTCATGTTCGTATAACCTCCAGGCAGGCATGATTCCGATTAATCATACCATATTTGAGGAGGAAGATGCGGCGGGCCTGGCCGTACCTTAAAGGTGACCAATAATAGTATTGGAACTATAGCAGACGCATGATGATGCTGAATCATCTACTGCCGCTTGAGCAGATACTCCATCCGGTACACATCGGCATACTGATCCCTGGCGAGCTGTACATGGTTTTTGAAAAGGCCAACAGGCTGAAACCCGAGTGAGAGATACAGATTCATGGCAGGTTCATTGGTTGCGATCACTTCCAAGCCTGCTTTTTTCAGGTGGGACTGTTTTTCTGCCCATTTCAGAAGGGCGGTCATAAGGGCCCTGCCTACACCAAGAGAGCGGTATGTCTCCTGCACGATAAGTCCGATAAGTCCGTGATGACGTAATTTTTTGAGCAGCTGTTCCGGTTCGAAGGAGGCGACCCCGGCGAGATTTCCGTTATGACGGGCAATTATCAGCACATGCCACTGAGACTGAAAGGAGTTCTGAATCCTTTCCGCCTGATCCTGTTCGGTGAGTTGAAACTCATCCTCACTGATCAGGAGACCGCTGTCTTTTTCCCTGATGACATCCTTTGTCAGAGTCAGCATATCTTTTGCATCAACAGGGTATGCAGTTCGCACTGTGAATGCTCTGCCATCCCTGAGCCATGCTGTCGAGGGTTCAATGTAAGCCATATCGCATTCTCCTCTTTGAAAATGATCTGTTTTACTTTATGTTCTCTGTACAGGAATGTAGAAGATGAGAATATGTTTTTACAGGAGGGAGGGATCTTTGGTTAGCGGCTTGGCCGAAGTGCTGTAAAAACGGGCGCAGTATTGACGAAGAGCGGAACGGCGTTTGAACCAGGGCAGAATCACGAACCGTCAGCCATCTCCATAAAATGAAGTGAAATTGTGTGTTGTCTCAGGCAAGTATAATAAAGGAGTGTTTACAAATGGGATGTAACTGCGGAAAGAAGCAAGGGATGGCGGGAATGGGCGGCGGTCCGAACGTGATGGGAGCGCAAATGCCGATGGGTTTAAACCAGATGATGGGGATGGGCGGCGGTCCGAACGTGATGGGAGCGCAAATGCCGATGGGTCCAAATCAGATGATGGGGATGGGCGGCGGTCCGAACGTGATGGGAGCGCAGATGCCGATGGGTCCAAATCAGATGATGGGGATGGGCGGACCGAACGTGATGGGAGCACAGATGCCGATGGGTCCAAACCAGATGATGGGGATGGGCGGCGGTCCGAACGTGATGGGAGCGCAGATGCCGATGGATCCGAATCAGATGATGGGGATGGGCGGCGGACCGAACGTGATGGGAGCACAGATGCCGATGGGTCCAAACCAGATGATGGGGATGGGCGGCGGTCCGAACGTGATGGGAGCGCAAATGCCGATGGGTCCAAACCAGATGATGGGGATGGGCGGCGGTCCGAACGTGATGGGAGCGCAAATGCCGATGGGTCCAAACCAGATGATGGGAATGGGCGGACCGAACGTGATGGGAGCGCAAATGCTGATGGATCCGAATCAGATGATGGGCGGGGCACCGCTCCATGGTAACAACGGAGAGCCGGGGTACGGAAATGGTCATCAGAACAACAGTCAGCCGATGATGCCGGGAAACGGTCATCAGCATAACGGTCAGCCAATGATGCCGGGGGACGGTCACATGGGAATGCCTGGTCAGCCGATGATGCCTCCTGGCAGCAATCATGGTGGGAATAGTATGCCTGGTAACGAAGGGAGTATGAACGGGATGCCAGGCGGGGGGCAGTCCGGTAACGGGATGCACCAGGGAATGAATCATTTGGGCTACATGCCATGGGACGATGATGATTATTAAAATGCAGGCTGAGGTTAATCTATATCGTTTAGCGTAAATAAATAGCGATGAAGAGTTCATTCAGGAGAAGCCCTGCAGGGTAATCGTAATCATCAGAATCGATATCCACGGTAACGGCAGTAACGCAGAAGTCAATCTTAAGAGCCCTCCGCAATGTGCAGAGGGCTCTTTTGCATATTAAGATTAAATCGTTTCTTTCTGCCTGATTTTTTCGTTTGCTGACTCAAAAGTGTCGAGTTTTTTTGCGGGCTGCTCCCAGTGGGCTTTGTTACCTGGGAGGTCATCGAACCATCCTGCATCATCCGGACAGTCGAGTACCATGAACTTCCCGTATTCCCCGTCTCTGGACTGGTGGTATTTAAGATAAGCCTTGCCGTCCTCGATTGCGAGAATTTCAATTTTTCCTGACGTATGGCTCATGGATAGACGGACACGTTTACCAAGACCGCTTGTAATCGCTTTTGCTTTTTCCACTGCCTGATAGGCATCTTTAAGAGAGAGGACAAAGTCATTGTTTCCTGCCACCGGGCGGTTAATAAAGAAGTAATACGGAGTGACACCTGCCCATGAAAGCTTATCTAGAAGTTCAGCCAGCACCTCGGGGTCATGATTGATCCCTTTTAAAACCGGTGTCTGGTTGACGACAATTGCCCCGGCATCATGGAGAGCCGCGAAACCTCGTTTTGCTTCTTCCGTAATTTCATTCGGATGATTAATGTGTGCCATCACATAAATGCGTCTTTCAGGGGTGGAATACTCCTTAATCAGCTTTAGAAGTTCCTCGTCCTCATAAATACGCATAGGGTTAAAAACCGGCATTTTCGAGCCGAGCCGGATTATTTTCACATGATCGATTTCCCGAAGCTGCTCGATAATCCTGCGCAGTTTTTTCGTTGCGAGAATAAGAGAATCCCCGCCGGTCAGAAGAACGTTGTTAATTTCCGGGTGTTCCTTTATGTATTCGATTCCCGGCTGTACGTCTGCCATGGCTTCTTTTATATCATTTCGGAAGAGCCGCTTCCGGAAGCAGTAACGGCAGTAGGCCCCGCAAACTTCAGAAACAATGAGAAGGGCGGTGGTTGTATATTTGTGCTGGCAGCCTGGTACAACGTAGTTCGTATCCTCATCGGATGCGTCCCAGCGCCCATATTCCTCAAGTTCGCCTTCATTAGGTATAACGAGTTTACGGATCGGGTCGTCCGGGTCTTTCCAATCAATCAGACTAAGATAATAATCATTAACCCGGAAAACAAATTTTTCCGTAATCTTTTTCAGTCTGGCACGTTCTTCTTCAGGTATTTCCTTAATTTTATCAAGGTTCATAATGTACTTTGGCTGAGCCATTTTGTCACCCTCCTGTGTTGAAAATACTGTTCGGTCTTTGTTGTAAGTATAGCAGTGTGACATGAATTAGGCTAATTTTTAGAATTTTTAAACACTTTCGGAGTATATCTTTCATTATAAAAAATGGGCGGAATTTTCTCTTCATGGATGATATGTATAAACATATAATGAAGTATAAATTTCAAAAGAATGAAAGAATGAAAGGTGGAGCCCGAGTGGCAATTCATCATTTTTACTGCCCACTGCCTCTTTATTTGGAGAGGACGAAAGAGTCTTACCGGGTTCACGCTGCGGCACAGGAACAGATGCCTGGCGGCGTGACGGCGAACATTAAGCATTTTGCTCCCTATCCCATCGTGATGAAGGGCGGTGACGGGGCGCGTCTTACAGATGTAGATGGTAACACGTATATAGACTACCTTATGGGATATGGATCTCTTGCACTTGGCCATGGGCACCTGGCAGTAACTCAGGCTGTCAACAGTCAGATGCAAAAGGATGGAACCTGTCTGTTCGGAACACCGCACAGACTGGAGACGGAATATGCCAAAAAGATTAAATGTTTTTTTCCGTCAATAGAGCGTCTTCGCTACACGAACTCAGGAACCGAAGCAACACTTCTTGCAATTAGATTTGCGCTGGCTTATACAAGGAAAACAAAAGTGGCTAAATTTGAAGGTCATTATCACGGCGGTTTTAATGAAGTGCTGTACAGTATTAATCCGGACGAAATAAAAGCAGGGGATGCTGAAGAGCCTCTGGCGGTTCCAGAGTCTGCCGGGCTGGTTCCCGGCGGTGAAAAAAACACGATTATACTCCCATTTAATAATAGTCATGCCTGTGAAACGCTATTGAGAAAGCATCAGAACGATCTTGCTGCGGTGATTATTGAGCCAGTTCAGGGCGGCTTTATCCCGGCAGAACAGGCGTTTATGACTCATTTGAGAGAAGTCACTCGTGAGTTGGGTATTTTACTTATTTTTGATGAAGTGAAAACCGGTTTCCGCTCTGCACTTGGAGGAGCCCAGAGTGTGTATCGCGTGCGGCCGGATCTGACGACTCTGGGAAAAGTAATAGGAGGGGGCTTACCGTTTGGGCTCGTTGGGGGAAAAAAAGAAATCATGGATGTGTCGAGTCCCCGTTCGGGAAGTGATGTGTTCGATACCCTCCAGAGCAGAGGATCGTCAGCTGAAGATACTCTCTTTCACAGCGGTACCTATAACGGACATCCGATGATCCTGGCAGCAGGCCTTGCTGTTATCGAGGAACTGGAAAAATCCTACACTAAAACATTGAATTTCACGTGTGAACTTAAAAATGAGCTCGCATCTTTTTTTGAAGGCAGAGGAATCACGGTTCAGACGCCGGGGATGGGAACGATTTTCAATCTGGTTTTTGCAGACGGACAGATCCGGAACTACCGGGATTTAAAGAAAGCAGATCTTTCTTTTAGAAAAGATCTGGATTTCCATCTGATAAATGAAGGAATTTACACGAAACCACTGAATAGATACAGTATAGCAACTGTACACGGTGAGCAGGAACTCAGGAAATCAATTGATGCTCTGCACAATATCTTTGCTCATAGAACAGGCCGTCCCTAAAGCGGCTATAGTGGCAGAAGGAGGCAGTGGACATGTATGAGTGTGAGGTTTATGACCGGATTATTAATCATCAGGATACAATGAGCAAGGCGCACAGGAAGATTGCCGGCTATCTGGTGGAGAACAGGGAAACAGCTCCTTTTTTAACTGCTTCGAAGCTTGCAAAGCACGTAGGCGTTGGAGAAGCAACGGTCATCCGGTTTGCATTTTTCCTCAACTTTAAAGGTTACCCTGATCTCCAGCGCCACCTGCAGGAGTCACTGCAGCGGAAAATGACGTCTGCTGAAGTGCTGGCAAAGACAACGGACAAAGACGGAAAACCGGAAGATGTGGTCACTGAAATTCTGGGGGATGATATCCAAAATCTGAAGATCACACTGGAGCAGCTTGATACCCGTCATTTTGAAGAGGCTGTCCGACAGATTATTGAAGCGGAAAATATCTATATTATTGCTTACCGGAGTGCGGCGAGCATCGCCAGTTTTATGGAATTTTATCTCGATATGGTGCTGCAAAATACTGAATTGATTCGCCAGGGTGACGGGGTTTCAGAGCATCTTCTGGATATTAAGGATAATGACCTGGTGATCGGCTTCGGTTTTTCCCGTTATACGAAGCGGACAGTGGAAGTACTGAGATACGCAAAGCAGCGAGGGGCAAGAACGCTGGTTATTACTGACCACTATATGAGCCCGCTTGTACCTCTCGGTGATTTGAAGCTGATTGCAGCCACCGAAATCAATTCGTTTATTGATTCTTTTTCCGCGCCGCTCAGTATTGTGAATGCCCTTATAACGGCTGTCACAAGGACTGAGCACGTGAAGGTGGAGAAGAGGCTTCAGGAACTTGAGGGGCTGTGGGAGAACTTCGACGTATTTGAGGAATAACAGCCGGCTCCGGGTATTGGGACGGGAGCCGGCGGGTGATATACCCACATCTCGATTAAACATGGGGATACTTCACCGGAAATTAAATGAAATTCCCAAACTCAACTTTCTTTAAGAACCAGGCACTTTCAGCGGTTTTTCCTTCTGTACAAACCCCATACGCTCCCACTTTCGTCCTTTCCAGCGTTTGAGCATGATGAGTCCCCTGAACCATTCATCGGCAATAAACGAGATCCAGATTCCGACAAGGCCGAGACCGAAAATGAGCCCTGCAGTGTAGGAAATGGTTACAGACACACCCCACATCGAAAGAATTCCCATATACACCGGAAACTTCACATCTCCTGCAGCTCTGAGTGAGTTGATGACAATTAGATTGAACGTCCTGCCCGGCTCCAGAATGATCGTGAGGAGCAGAAGAATACCGCCCAGTTCAATGATGTCACGGTTGTCTGTAAAAATTCCAAGAATCGGTTCCCTGAAAAATGCGAACAGGAGGGCCGCCCCCGTACTGACGGCAAAACCGATCCAGAGGCTTTTCATACAGCGTTCGTAAGCTTCACGGTGTTTTCCCTCGCCAATAAGGTGACCGACAATGATCTGGGTACCCTGTCCGATCGCTACGGCAAACAGGAGGATGAACATCATAATATTCTGGGTGTAAACTCGTGTCGTCAGCTCGATTGTACCCATTGAGGATATAAAAATAGTGATAACAACCTGTGACATGTTATAGGAAAGGTGTTCACCGGCAGAAGGAATACCGATTTTGAGAAGCTGCTGAAGTTCGGGTTTTGGAAAACTGCGGAACATATAGGCAAAAGGAAGCTCCCCATTAACGCGCTTGTATAAAACCACCGCCAGGATGATGACACCAATCGTCCGGCTGCCTGCTGTACTGATGGCCACACCGGTTGCCCCAAGTTCAGGGAACATACCAGGTCCAAAAATGAGCAGGTAGTTGCCAATCACGTTAAGGACATTCATTCCGAGGGTGATCCACATGGCGTCTTTGGTAAAGCCGTGGCTTTTTATGATAGCACCTGCTGTCATGATCAGTGCCTGAATAAAGGCAAACCCGCCTACAATTCGCAGATACATTAGGGCTGTATCCATCAGTTCCGGTGGCAGATTCATCACACCGAGAATCTGAGGGCCGAAAACGAAGAGAACAAGACTCAAGACAAGTCCGAAGACGAGGTTCGCTGCAATGGAGACAACAGCAATCTGTCCGGCCTGCCGCTCCTGGCGGGCACCGAGGTACTGGGCAATGAGGATCGTCGTTCCCATGGCTACAAACCCGAACATGACGATAATAACACTCATTATTTGGTTTGCTACACCGACTGCAGCCACAGCGTTGTCATCGTATTGACTGAGCATGAGGGTGTCAGCGTTTCCCATGAGCATATGTAAGAAAATTTCAATAAAAATAGGCCAGGTGAGGGCAAACAGGGTTAGTTTCTTTTTTGTATCTGTCTGAGACGGTCTCATGATGTGTACCCTCCTATCGGTCCTGGCCCCGGGTCTGCCGGGAATCCCAAGTTTGTGGACAAAAACGAATTTTGCTATATTCATTTTATAGATGCATGTTCATATTTAATAGTGATAAACACGAAGACATTAGCACAAAAACGACTTGAGGTGGAAGTGTGAAGACGATAAAAGTACGAGTTCCTCCTGTGCCGGTATTCATTAAAGGGGGGAAAGGAAGCTTCCGAAAAGGACGAAAACATCTGTCCAGAACGTTTGAAGTGTTTGATCTGCTGGTCGTACATAAAGGAACACTCTATATGGAAGAGGAAGGAATCCGTTATGACGTGAAGGAAGGAGAATACCTGCTCCTTGTACCGGGTGTTTTCCATGGAGGCTATCGGGCCTGTACAGAAGATACAGAAATGTACTGGGTGCATTTCAGACTGCCGGGTTCTTTCGAGATCGTTCCGAACTGCTCTTTCGACTGGTCGGATATATTGAAAAAGGAAAGTACATATACAGAAGAAGCTGAATTTGATCTGATTCTCCCTGCTTACGGGAAAATAAAAAACCGGGCACGACTGGAAACCATTCTTGCAAGGCTCAACAGCCTGAATCTGTCAGGTTCACCTGCTGACCAATTGATGCAGCAGGCTGTCTTCTTTGAGTCGCTTCTCTTCCTTCAGCGGGAGGCTGTAAGACTGCCCACAAGTGCGGAACAGGTAGCCAATGATGTTGTACGATTCCTCCACAGTCATTACCGGGAAACAGATCTCA
Organism: Alteribacter lacisalsi; assembly: GCF_003226345.1. Classification (GTDB taxonomy): domain Bacteria; phylum Bacillota; class Bacilli; order Bacillales; family Salisediminibacteriaceae; genus Alteribacter; species Alteribacter lacisalsi. The sequence goes on from NZ_PDOF01000001.1 coordinate 446,340, forward strand.
CTGTGGAGAGGATGGCCAAAGTGCTTCTGTATCATGCCGATTACCTGTCCAGGTGTATGAAACGCACGACCGGGCTCACCCCGGGGCAGTATCTGAACCGTTACCGGATTGAACGGGCAAAGGAGCTGCTGAATACAACCGAACTGGATTTAGGTGCAGTAGCCGTGGAAGTGGGTATTTCGGACCGCAGTTATTTCTCCCGGCTGTTTAAAAAGACAGAGGGGGTAACACCGACAGCCTTCAGGAGCCTGAGAATAAGGGGGCGTTAGGGGAAACGTGACGGGAAATTTGCGCAACCGATTGCAGTTCGTTATTCAGACATAGCGATTTTGTGAAAAATAGGCTTAAATCAAAGGAATCAAAAACGGTTGAAATTATACTGAAAAAATAGAAAACGGTTACAAAAAAATAGAGAAAAAGGGTTGTTTTTATTTAAAGGTGCCTATATAATGAAGTTGTAAAGATGATGCAAACGATTTCACAGAGCTTTTGCCAGCCTGTGAATTGTTTTTGCCTCATTTGTGCAAACGGTTGTCTTGCATTTCGTACTCAAAGCTGAAAACAGGCCATTGGTCCTTTGTTTAAGAAGACCATTTAGAATCTCTTCTGATCTGAAAGCGCTTAAGGCGCGGACAGAAGGAATCTGGTGAAGGCTTCCGCAAAAGAGTACATAAAAGAGGGACAATAGATTGCACAAAACAAACACATACTTATTTCTAAGGGGGAAACACCATGTTTAAAGCCAAGTTTTTGACACCGGCAGCACTTCTTGCTCTATCCGTCGGCCTTGTTGCCTGTGGCGGCGGGGATGACGAAGCGGATGAAACTCCGGCAGATGATAACGGAACAGAAGAAAACGGAGAAGCTGCTGAAGGGGATGCGGACGAGCCCGAAAAACCAGAAGAGCTTTCCATGTGGGTAAACGATGAGGATTCACAGCTCCAGGCATACGAGGATATCGCAGAGCGATTTGAAGATGAGTATGACATCGCTGTAAACATTACACCTTTCTCCATGCTTGATCAAACCGATGCGATTAGTCTGGACGGTCCATCCGGACAGGGTCCTGACCTTTTCTTCCAGCCGCATGACCGTATGGGAGACATCGTTCTTCAGGGGCTTGCACGCGAGCTTGAGCTTACAGACGATCAGGCAGAACGCCTTTCTGAATACAACGAAGAAGCTGTTACATCCTTCAGCTTCGAAGGTGAGCAGTACGGAATTCCTGCAGTTGTGGAAACGTATGCACTATTCTACAACACAGATATTATCGACGAAGCTCCGGCCACTGTGGACGAGCTTATGGCAATTGCCGAAGAGCACACGGACATGGGAGCTGACCAGTACGGATTCCTTATGGAAGCAACAAACCTTTACTTCGTATACCCGTTCCTGACTGGTGCAGGCGGATATATCTTTGACCAGGACGAAGACGGTGTCTACAACACTGAAGATATCGGTCTTAACAATGATGGTGCTGTAGAAGGCGCTGAATTGATCCAGTCATGGTTCGAAAACGACTACATGCCGACTGGCGTTGACGGCGACATCATGAACGGTCTCTTCCAGAGCGGTGACGTGGCAACAGTAATCACTGGACCATGGGCAATTCCTGACTACCGTGACGCGCTTGGCGACAGCCTTGCAGTTGCGATGCTTCCTGAGTGGGACGGCGATCAGCTGAACTCCTTCTCCGGTAACAAAGGATGGCTCGTATCCGAGTACTCGGAAAACCATTACTGGGCAACTGAACTTGCCCTGTTCCTGACGAACGCAGAAAGTTCCGAGCATTACTTCGAAACAGCTGGTGAGCTTCCGGCTCACACGGCAGTAGAGATCGATGATGAATTTATGAGCGCTGTATTTGATCAGTCGCAGGTAGCAGAGCCAATGCCGAACGTACCTGAAATGAGCCAGGTATGGGAGCCGGTTGCTGACGCACTGCAGTTTATCTCCCAGGGAGATGACCCGCAGGAAGTACTTGACGAAGCAGTAGAACAGATCCGTGAGCAGATTTCCATCATGGGTCAATAATCAGGAAAAAAGAAGGGATTGGAGACATCACTCTCCAATCCCGATTCTTTAAAGCAGGAGGACGCAACTATGGCTGCAAACGATAATCAACCAGACGTAAAGATCGTGAATAAACAACACAATCCAACTGTAGCTGCATTGCTATCGATCATTCCAGGTTTCGGGCAAATGTACAATAAGCGGTTTGTCAAAGGTGCAGTCTTATTCATTCTCTTTGCGGCTTTTGTTGGAGTATTAGCTGAATTTATTACAGATGGTCTTCAGGGACTTGTCACACTTGGGGAAGTTCCACGGGAAGATGATTCCCGACTCTTTCTGAGCTATGGAATTCTGTCTCTGATCTTTCTAAGCTTCTTTATTACATTTTATGTCTTTAATATTCTGGACGCTCGTAAGGACGCAAAGAGAATTCAATTAGGCTGGGAAATCCCCGGGATCAGACAGGGTTTTAAGAATGCCTGGGATAATGGTTTTCCTTATTTCCTTATCGCACCTGGATTGTTCCTGCTTGTCTTCGTTGTTATTTTCCCGCTTCTTTTCATGGTGGGACTGGCATTTACGAACTACAATCTGTATAACGCCCCGCCAAGAAATATTCTTGACTGGGTCGGCTTTGACAACTTTGTCCGACTCTTTACCATTTCTGAATGGCGGAACACGTTCTTCAGTGTACTATCCTGGACGCTGATCTGGACATTTGTTGCAACGACACTGCAGATTGCTCTGGCGCTCTTCCTTGCCATTCTCGTTAACGATGCACGGGTAAAAGGGAAGAAGCTGATTCGGACAGTATTCATTCTTCCATGGGCTGTTCCTGGCTTTGTTTCCATTATTATCTTTTCTGCTCTTTTTAACGATAACTTCGGAGCGATTAACCGGGATATTATAGTCCCGCTCTTTGGTTCAGGTATCCCGTGGATGAGCGATCCTTTCTGGGCGAAAGTGGCCCTGATTATGATTCAGGTGTGGCTCGGCTTCCCGTTCGTATTCGCACTCTTTACCGGGGTACTGCAGAGTATTTCCAGCGACTGGTACGAAGCAGCCGATATCGACGGGGCGAACCGCTGGCAGAAATTCAGCAACATTACCTTCCCGCACGTGATGTTCGCGACGGCACCGCTTCTGATCATGCAGTATTCGTTTAACTTTAACAATTTTAATATTATTTATCTGTTTAACCAGGGGGGGCCGCCGGTTCGGGGACAGGTCGCCGGAGGAACCGATATTCTCATATCCTGGGTCTACGGACTGACATTTGAAACCCAGCAGTTTAATATGGCTGCTGCCATCTCGATCATTCTCGGACTTCTGGTTGTCACATTCGCCTTCTTCCAGTTCCGCCGTTCACGATCGTTTAAAGAGGAGGGGCAGATTTAATGAGTATTCAAGCAGCAAAGACACGTAAACCGATGAGTAAAAGAAGAAAAAATTTCCTTGAACTTGCATTGATTTATACAATTATCGGGGTCATGTTCGTGATCATTTTCTACCCTCTTCTGTGGGCACTGGGTCTTTCCCTTAATCCGGGGTCCAGCATGTACGGCGCCCGGATGATTCCTGATAACTGGTCACTGGAACACTACGTCTGGCTCTTCACGGATCCGCGAAGCAACTATGTTCAGTGGTACCAGAACACGCTGATTGTCGCATTCTCCACCTCTTTGATCGCCACCTTTATGGTTGCCCTCGTAGCTTATGCGTTCTCAAGATACCGCTTTGTCGGACGTAAGAACGGACTATACGCGTTCCTTCTTGTCCAGATGTTCCCGGTACTGATGGCGATGGTAGCCCTTTACATCCTGCTTAATATGGTCGGTCTTCTTGATTCCCTTCTTGGTCTGATCATTATCTATGTAGGCGGCGCCATTCCGATGAATGCGTTCCTGGTAAAAGGATATTTCGATACGATTCCGCGGGAGCTTGATGAATCTGCCCGCATCGACGGTGCAGGTCACCTGCGCGTATTCTTCCAGATCATGCTTCCGCTCGCGAAGCCGATTCTGGCGGTTGTTGCCCTCTTTAACTTCATGGCACCGTTCATGGACTTCATTCTGCCGCGGATTGTACTCCGGAGTCCGGAGAACTTTACGCTCGCACTGGGACTGTTTAACTTCGTAAACGACCAGTTCGCCAACAACTTTACGCGATTTGCAGCCGGTGCGATTCTAATCGCTGTACCAATCGCAGCAGTTTATCTGTTCCTGCAGCGCTACCTTATTTCCGGACTTACTTCAGGGGCTACGAAAGGGTAGAAGGTGCTGCTTGTCTTAGTGAGATACGGTTTAAAGAAAGAGCCCCTCTTTCTTCCGTATCTTTTTATTTGCAAAAATACCGCAAATTCAGGAGGAATGTATGATGCAGGATACGAGTTTTGCCATCCATCCTGGTAAAGAAAATCAGATTGAGGGCACAGACTATCGCGATATTGGAAATGTCCTTTCTATTGAGAAGGGTGAAACCCATCTGAATCTGGAGTGTGAGAACGGATTTGTTACGGTTCTGTTTTACAGTGATGATGCAGCCAGAATTGTGATGAATCAGAAACACTCACCTGTACTGGATGAAAGCTTTGCCGTAATCCAGACACCTGAAAACGTCCACGTAGAATATGAAGAAAATGAAAACAGTGTGATCATGAAGAGCGGTAGTCTTTCGGTTCATTTTGCGCTGGAACCGCTTCGGATCAGCTTTACTGATGCCACGGGTAAACCGATCGTATCTGAAGGTGAAAAAGGGATGGGCCACAGCGCTGCAGGCGAGGTGATTTGTTTCAAGAATGCAGATGCTGATGATCATTATTACGGCTTCGGAGAGAAGACCGGTTTTCTTGATAAGAGCGGCGAAAAAATGACTATGTGGAACACAGATGTGTATGCACCGCATAATCCGGAAACGGATGCCCTGTATCAATCAATTCCCTTTTTTATGACACTACGCAATGGGCGTGCCCACGGTCTGTTTTTTGATAATACAGGAAAAACTCATTTTAATATGCGTAAGGATCAAGGCACATATTTTTTCAGCGGTGAGAGCGGGCAGCTCGATTACTATGTGCTTGCAGGACCTGGGATGAAAGAAGTGCTCGGAAACTACACTGTACTGACCGGTAATATGCCGCTACCGCCAAAATGGGCACTCGGCTACCATCAGTCCCGCTACAGCTACGAAACAGAATCAGAAGTCCGTGAGCTGGTTAACAGCTTTCTGGAAAAAGAAATACCGGTCGATGCGATTTATCTGGATATTCACTATATGGACGGCTATCGTGTTTTTACATTTGATGAAGACCGGTTCCCTGATCCCAAAAAGCTGATCGCGGACCTGAAGGAGAAGGGAGTCCGTGTCGTTCCGATCGTGGATCCCGGCGTTAAGAAAGACCCGGAATATCTGGCTTATCAGGAAGGGATCCGGGAAGGGCATTTCTGCAAGTACATTGATGGAGCGATTTATCACGGGGATGTGTGGCCCGGAAGCAGTGCCTTTCCTGACTTTACAAGTGATGCGGTCCGCGACTGGTGGGGGAATAAGCATACCTTCTATACCGACCTTGGGGTTGAAGGCATTTGGAATGATATGAATGAGCCGGCCGTGTTTAATGAGACAAAAACAATGGATATTGCCGTGATGCATGATAATAACGGAAATCCGAAAACACACCGGGAGCTTCATAACATTTACGGGCTCAAGATGGGAGAAGCCACCTATGAAGGGATGAAGAAAAACCTTGGCGGAAAGCGGACATTTCTGCTGACCCGTGCCGGATTTGCAGGAGTTCAGCGATACGGCAGTGTCTGGACTGGGGATAACAGGAGCTTCTGGGAACATCTCCAGCTTGCCATTCCGATGTGCATGAATCTTGGCATGTCCGGGGTGCCTTTTACCGGACCTGATGTGGGCGGCTTCGCCCACGATGCAAACGGACAGCTTCTTGCCCGCTGGACACAGTTTGGCACGTTTACACCATATTTCCGGAACCACAGTGCCATCGGGACAGTTCGTCAGGAACCATGGAGCTTTGGAGAAGAAGTAGAAGCGAACGTAAAAAAATACATCGATCTGCGCTACATCTGGATGCCGCAGCTGTACAAGCTGTTCCGTGACGCTTCCGTTACCGGCCTTCCAGTGATGCGCCCGCTGGTGCTGGAATATCCGGAAGATAAAAACACGTTTAATCTGAGTGATCAGTTTATGGTCGGAGACAATGTCATTATTGCACCAATTACTGCGCCGGATATGTTTCACCGTGCCGTTTACCTTCCTGAAGGGAAATGGGTTAACTACTGGACTAAGGAAAACCTGCAGGGGCCAAAGCATATTCTCACGGAGGCAGACATCCAGACCCTCCCAATCTTTGTGAAGGCGGACAGCGTTGTTGCGCACGGATCGCCGAAGCAGTCAACCGCTGTGGAAGAATTGGAATACCAGCTTCACGTCTATACTGGAGATAAAGGGGAAACCTCCTATACTCTGTATGAAGATGACGGAGAGACATTCGGCTATGAAAAAAATGAAGCGTTTGAAAAGTATGTACAATTCTCGTATGATCGTGATATGTTAACGGTTACAACTGAACAGATTAATCAGACCTATACCCCGTCATGGGACGGGATTACAGTTTATTTATATGGGGCCGGGGAAGTAACTGCAGCAACAGTGGATGGAAACCGAGTTGAAACGGAAATTTCTGCTGATGGTGTGGTTAAACTGAGAATAAGAAGGTAACAGGATTTACTGATACCACAGTTATTGTTCTTTAATTTTTGATGGCTCTTTAGGTAAAGGCTGTTTTATTTCGCTGTAGGCGGACGCTTTCCGCTGGCAAGGCCTCAGCCTCCTTGGGAATACAGCTCTCCGGGGTCTTCGGCTCTTGCTTTTGCAACTGGAGACGCCGCCTTTCGCTCAATAACGTCATGTGAGCTTTGTTTTAAGAATTGAAAATGGTCCATTAAATACGTGCACAGCCTCTATTCAGTCATTTTTGAGGATAGCGGTATAGATAGCGGACCAGTAAATGATCCGGCAAAGCAGATTCTGCAATCTGCAAGAATGAATAATACTCGAAGGGATGTAAAGCCCATGGCCATAACAATAAAAGATGTGGCAAAACGAGCAAATGTGGCTCCCTCCACTGTATCACGGGTGATCGCCAACAGCCCGAGAATCAGTCAGCGTACAAAGGAAAAAGTGAGGGAAGCGATGAACGAGTTAGGCTACCATCCTAACTTTAATGCCAGGAGCCTCGCAAATCAAAGTACCAAAACGATCGGACTGGTCATGCCAAACTCTGCGAACAAAACGTTCCAGAATCCATTTTTCCCCGAGGTAATCCGGGGGATCAGTACGAAAGCCCATATGCTGGAATACGGTCTTTATCTGTCAACAGGGCAGACAGAGGAAGAGATTTTTGAGGAAGTACAGCATATGGTTCAAGGGCGCCGGGTAGATGGGATTATTCTGCTGTATTCCCGGGTAAATGATAAAGTCATTTCGTATTTGTATGAGCAGAATTTTCCTTTTACCGTCATCGGCCGTCCCTACGATGCACGAATGTCCAATATTACTTATGTGAACAATGATAACTTTAAAGCTGCAAAAACAGTTACGGAATACCTCCTGCTTCTCGGCCATGAGAGGATCGCCTTTATTGGGGGCAATCTTGACTTCGTGGTAACCGTTGACCATATGGAAGGGTATGAGCGGGCACTTAAAAATGCCGGAATTAGACTGCGTGATGACTATGTGGTGTTTCACGAGGAAATTCAGGAAGGCGGCCAGGAAGCGGTAATCGACCTGATGAGTCTTAAAGAACCCCCTACGGCTATGCTGGTGGCAGACGACATGATGACTTTCGGGGTGCTTCGGATGCTGAGTGAAATGGACATGAAGGTGCCGGATGATGTGAGTATCGTCAGTTTTAATAATGTGATGATCTCCGAACTCTCTGCACCGCCAATGACCACGGTGGATATTAATATTTACAGTCTGGGCTATGAAGCAGCCACATGCCTGATTGAAAAGATTATGCACCCGGCTGTCACTCCGAAAAAAGTTCTTATTCCACACAAGCTGATTAAACGGCAGTCCTGCCAGCGCCAGGCAAAAAAACTGGCTCCTCAGTAAACCTCGTATTTGAACCACCTGCTTTCAGCGGGTGGTTTGTTTAATGCAGGCCTTCTTTGGATAATCAGGTACGGGTTTAATCCGGGTGTTTAAAAGGAAGATTGTGCTATAATATGGCTTAACTAAAAAGGTAGGTGAATGTGTTGCCAAAGTCGAAGTTTTTCAGGTTTTTATACGGATTGACTTTTATTCTTCTCATTATTTATCTGGCAACGAAAGTACCGTTTATTTTTACGCCAATCAGTGTGATGTTCTCAACACTGTTTGTACCCTTTCTGATTGCCGGGGTGCTTTTTTACCTTCTAAGACCCATTGTCGGTCTGTTACATAAAAGGAAGGTTCCGAAGCCGCTCTCCATATTGGTTATCTACCTGATGATGATCGGTGTTATTACCGGTCTCGTCTTTCTCATCGGACCGACACTCCAGGAGCAGGTAACAAACCTTGTTGCCAATGCACCGGCTCTGTTTAACGATTTCCGGGCGATGCTCATCGATCTTCAGAATAACGAATGGGTGGACCGCTTCCAGGAAACAGATAACTTTTCCATTGAAGAGATTACAGATAACTTTACTGCCTATCTGACTCAGGCTTTTGATGTAATTACAAGAAACATTGCCGGTTTTATCGGCACGATTACTAGTATTCTGATTATTATCATCATTATCCCGTTTATACTTTTCTACATGCTCAAGGACGGGGAGAAGCTTCCTGATACAGTCCTTAAATACCTTCCGGAAAAACAGCGGGACGAAGGACACCGCATTCTGAATGATCTGGACGGGGCACTGAGCAATTATATTCAGGGACAGATTATTGTGAGTTTCTGTGTCGGTGTTCTTATGTACATTGCATTTCTCATTATCGGTATTGAGTATTCTCTCATTTTGGCCCTCGTAGCAATGGTCACTAATGTGATTCCGTTTATCGGGCCGTGGATCGGGACCATCCCGGCTGTTATTGTTGCCATCATTGACTCACCGTTTATGGTGCTGAAGGTTCTTATTGCGATCGTGATTGTACAGCAGGTGGAAAGTAACGTAATAAGTCCGCAGATAATGGGGAAAAAGCTGGCGGTTCACCCCCTGACTATTATTTTACTTTTACTCGTTGCAGGACAGTTTGCCGGCCTGATCGGACTGCTCCTGGCTGTGCCGACGTACGCTGTTTCAAAGGTAGTCGTTTCTCACGCATACCGTCTGTACATGCTCAAACGGAAGCAGGATCATGAAAACGACAAAGAGAATACTTCCGAAACTTGAAGATCGTAACCGTTTTTCTATATACTGTACAAAGCAGTTCACTACACGCAGAGGTGATGATTAAACATGCCGCATGAAATTGATGGAATCAAACAGGTAGATGCAGAGGAATTGAAGGAGCTTGTAAAAAATAAACCGGCAGACACGGTTGTTATTGACGTCAGAGAGCCGGAAGAATACGAAGCAGGACATATTCCAGGAGTTCCGCTCCTTCCGATGAACAGTGTACCGGAGATGATTGACGGCTTTTCAAAGGAAAAGGAATACGTGTTTATCTGCCGCAGCGGGAACCGCTCCCAGAATGTAGCAATGTTTTTGAAAGATAAAGGCTTTGACCGAGTCACAAACTACGACGGCGGTATGCTCGATTGGGAATACGGCAAAAATGAGGGGCCGGAGGAACGGATTGAAACTCCGGAAGACCTGAAAAAGCGCTAATAGGAAAAAAGACCTTTTATCATTAAATGATAAAAGGTCTTTTTTGCGTTATGTCAGGGTTTCTTACACCTCGGTTAAAATTTGATCAAATGATAAGCCCTCTTCAAATGTTTAGCACGCAATTCGTAGGGGTAATTTATCACCAAGAAACATCAAAAAGCATCATGATATGCACGCAGTTATGATTGCAGAAAAAATCCACTACTTAAAAAACAGGAGGTACAAATCATGCTTTGGACAATTGTCGCGATTATTATTGTACTATGGTTACTTGGATTCAGTTTTGAGGTTGGCGGCGGTCTGATTCACCTGCTTCTCGTTGTTGCACTGATTGTTGCAATTATTAATTTGATTTCAGGCAGACGAGCCTGACGCGAGCAAGAGACAGTGGCGGAGATCACATAAAGGAGACCCTGCAGAAAAAGAGGGGTCTCCCTTTTTGTTTGGCTGTATTCGGTTAGTTGCCTATTGACCAAATTATTTATGGAGCGAAAGGTGGCGACTCCAGCGGGATCAGCATCGACTGAAGACCCCGCAGGACGATTTTCCCGAGGAGGCTGAAGCGATGCCCGCGGAAAGCGTCCACCTGAAGAGTCATAAAGCAACAATCTTTTCGAGAACAGGTTTTTGTTTCTGAAATCTAAAGATGATCTGTCTTTTTTGAATAGCTGTGTTTGTCTGTTTTCTGCCGTGCAGCCTGCTCTTGAAGATTTTTCTCTTCGCGGCGGGCCTGACGGTCAACAGGCTTTTTATCCGGATCGCGGTTTGGGTTGTAAGGCATGACGCCTGACCTCCTTTCGTCAGTTCTACTATGTGCTTCAGACGAGAAAGATATGTAAGGTTTATCCCAATGTAAAGGGGGTAAAGTATTATTACCAACTAAAAAGAAGGGGTGAGTGATGTTGGCAAATAAACTGATTACATCCACTCTTGTGGCAACGGCCGTTGCTGCAGGCTCATACTATTTTGGAAAAGAAGAGAACCGTGAAAAGCTGTACCATTCATTCAAGCGAATAAAGTCGAAGGTTAAAAATGAAACGAAAGAAGACCACAATCCCTACCTGAATGAAAAGGTCGGCCATTCAGATCCGGATGACATCCAGGACAACTCAATGGTTGACGAAGGGGCAATGTACTCCGTCAACTACTACAACGAAAATATGAACAAGTAACGACTATAAAGAACCATCATGCATACATGGTGGTTTTTTCTCTTGAAATTCGACTAGAATAAGAACCAGTGAATGCGGTTGCGTTACAGAAGGAGAGACGGCAATGCTAGCAAAATTTAATACGAGCGTATCTGAAGAAATCAAGAAATTTTCGGTTTCCGTAGGCGCTGCCCTGATTCTGGCGATTACGCTTAACTTTTTCCTGATTCCGGCAGATGTATTTGCCAGTGGTTTTACAGGGCTTGCCCAGATTTTATCCGAGCTTGTTCCCGTGATATCAACTGGGATCTTTCTCTTTGTCCTGAATATTCCGGTAGCAATCCTGGGCTGGAAAAAAGTCGGGAAGAGTTTTACTTTTTACAGCTTTGTCAACGTTGCAGCGACAACGTTTTTTCTTGAAATTATACCTATAACCGTCATAAGCGACGACGTCATTTTGAATGCAGTGTTCGGCGGGGTGTTAAGCGGGATCGGCGGCGGGCTTATTCTTAAATACGGTGCATCCTCTGGCGGGGTGGACATCCTGGCACTTATCATGGCACGCTCCACCGACCGCTCACTTGGTGTATATTTCTTTATTATGAACTCCCTGATCGTTGTTTCGGCAGGACTTCTGTTCGGTATGGAGCAGGCACTCTACACGCTTCTGACCCTTTATGTTGCATCGCGGATCATTGATACGATCCATACCCGTCATGTGAAGCTGACGGCGATGATCGTCACGAAAAATCCGGATGAGCTTCAGCGGGTTTTCCATGAACGTGTGGTGCGCGGCGTCACTAGAATCCCTGCAAAAGGCGGCTATACGAAAGAGGACAAGGAAATTCTGATGATTGTAATTACCCGTTACGAGCTTTATCATCTGCGCCATATCATTGAAGAGGTTGATCCTACGGCATTTACAAATATCGTTCAGACCACTGGAGTTTTCGGGATGTTCCGGAAGGACTGAGTGATTCAATATAAGCTTCGCTTCACGCCGTCCGTTCGTTTACCGCGGCGATGCCGGCTGGCATCCTCGGCTGGAGCGTGAGAAAACGGCTTCAAAAAAGGCCGTGTAACGTTCTCCGGTTCCTGACGACTAATGTATCAGAACGAACAGAGATTGTGAGGAGGCATGCCAGTTATGAAAGCAGCAAAATGGATGAAAGGCATCTCGTTCTCTTTTTTCGCGCTCGCACTTGCAGCCTGCGGAACCGGTGATGACCCGACGGGTGGCTCAGCTGATCCTGATGAAGAAAACGGAGAAGAACAGAGCGAAGAAGAGGCATCTGTCAGTGAATACGATCTTACTTTTACAATGTATGTTGAAGAAGACGGTGACACGCTTCGTACAATTATGACGATTGAAAACGAAACAGACGAGGAAATCCGGCTGGATTTTGCATCAAGCCAGGAATATGATGTGGTGATCGAGGAAGACGGAAGCACCGTTTACCAGTATTCAGAAGGCCAGATGTTCACCCAGGCTCTCGTAAGTGAAACGATAGAGCCCGGCGGAGAATATGTGATTGAAGATGTATGGGAGGCAGGGGAAGACCTGTCCGGCCGCACACTTGAAGTGGAGGCTATGCTGAACATTTTCTCTATTGATAACGAAGAAATCGACAACAGTGTCTTCACCCTTAATAAAATGGTGGACCTGTAAGCATACGTGAGAGCGTCCCGAATCGGGACGTTCTTTTTTATACCCAGATATATACCCAGAAAAAAATAATATTGACTCGCGGAAATTATGGAAGTATGATTTAAGTAATCGATTACGTAATCGATTACTTAAATCATAGGGAGTCGTTGCAAAGTGAGTGTTAAGAATAATGAAGCAACGCAGATCAGAATAAAAGACGTGGCATTAAAAGCAGGTGTTTCGACGGCTACCGTTTCTCATGTGATAAATGAGACGCGTTACGTGGCAGAGAAAACCAGAGAAAAAGTATTGGACTCAATGAAAGCGCTTAACTACCACCCTAATTCGGTTGCCAGAAGTCTGCGAAGTAATAAAACAAAGATTATTGGTCTGCTTATTCCGGTAAAGGAAGCAGACACGTCAAATTTTTTCTTTATGTCCATTGCCCACGGAATTGAAAGCAAGTTAAATGAAAGCGGTTACCAGGTGATTCTGAGTAATTCCAAAGAAGATGAGGCACTGGAGCAGAAGCAGCTGCGAATGTTTGCTTCACAGAACGTGGATGGGATGATCATTGCTTCAGCGGGTCGAAATCAGCAAATGTATCATGATATTCTGCCTCCCGGCTGTCCGGTTGTGTTTATTGACCGGAAGCCTGAAGGATATGAAGGTGACTGTGTTTTAGTGGATAATTACCGGGGCACCTACGAGGCTGTTACTCATCTGCTGGAAAAAGGGCATCGCGACGTGGGATACATTACAGGTCCCCTCGGCATAACCACAAGTGACGATCGTTTTGAAGGGTATCAGGACGCCTTGAAAGCAGGAGGGATAAAAACCAGTAGAAAGCTTGTTAAAGAAGGTGTCCCTTCACTGGAGAACGGGAAGCACCTTACAAGGGAACTGCTGAAAACACCAATGTCCGCCCTTTTTATAGCCAATAACATCATGACAATCGGTGCGATCAGCTGTCTTCAGGAGAATAGAATCAGTATCCCATCAAAGCTTGCCGTGATCGGCTATGACGATTATGAATGGACGCAGATTACCCAGCCTCCTTTGTCTGTCATTCGGCAGCCTTCAGGGGAGATAGGAAGAAAGGCAGCGGAAATTCTACTTGCACGAATTGATCAGGGAGGTGAATCTGGAAACAGTGAATATCGACTTCAAACGGAGCTTCTGATCCGGGGATCCAGCTGATTCTTCTGAAGTAAAAGGCGGAAGGAATTAAATATCCATATTATTCATAAGGAGTGAAATGAATGAAAAGCAGGATGCCTATCGTGAAAAAACGCCAGTCATATTTTTGTGTTTTTCTTGCAGTTATATTGCTTATGCAGACTGTCTCCTACTCTTTTGCAGGAGAAGCCGGTGCAGAATCAAATAAAGAGGAAGGGCCGGATGATCAGTACTTAATCGATAATCCCGGTTTTGAAACGGGTGACCTTACCGGATGGGAAGTGGTAGAGGGAGAGGCGTTTTCTGATGCAAGCGTGTCTTCCGACTCAACTTACTGGGATGGAATTCCTTTTAATCAGGAAGGTACATATCACCTATGGGGGGCACTGAATGATGGAGATGGCAGAACCGGCATTCTTAAATCATCCGTTTTTACTCTCGGTGGAACCGGTGAAATTAACTTTTTGATCGGAGGGGGCCATTTACCCGATCAGTATGTGGCGCTTGTCCGGGCGGATGACGGAGAAGAGCTGATTCGACAGAACAATGAACGATTTAACGATTCAGCAGGTGAGTCCTATCATCGCGTACTATGGGATGCCTCGGAATTCCTTGGTGAAGAATTGCGGATCAAAGTAGTAAACGGTTCCACTGGAGGATGGGCGCACATCAATGTGGATGATTTTCAGGTTTACCACAAACCTGGTGGAAGTGATGAAGAACCTCTTCCTGAAGTTGTTTCCCACTGGAAATTGAACGAAACAGAAGGGGCTCTTGCAGAAGAAGTAGTGAGCGGACAGCAGGATGACGTACATTATGTATTTAACGACGCTTCGGACAAACCTTCCACGGATCCGCTTTGGAGTCAGGGAATTTCAGAGGGTTCCCTTTTGTTTGACGGATTTTCGACTTGGATTGAAAGGGACGCAGCAGACATGAAAGAGCTGAACAGTACGTTCAGCATTGAGGCATGGGTGGCCCCGCGATCTTATGAATGGGGAAACGGTGGCAAACCATCGGCTATTATCAATCAGCATGATGCAGCGAAGAATGAAGGTTTTTCCCTTGGAATGGGGCGGCATGGGACCTGGTTGTTTGAAGCCGGACTGAACGGATCCTGGTTTACTGTGGAAGCAGAAGCGGATATGCAGCTGGAAAAATTTCAGTGGTCACATATCGTAGCTTCGCTGGAGCGGGAATCACGGAAGATGACACTGTTTCTAAACGGGGAGAAGGCAGGAGAAACGATTATTCCTGTAGAGCCCCGCTTTATGCCGTCAGATGAACCACTCCGAATAGGCAAGCATAATCAGCCTTCTGAAATCAACGGGGTGTTCACTGCGAACATGTTTAACGGACTGATGGATGAGATCGTTATTCATGGTATGGCATTTGGTGAAACCGAGGCAGCAGAGGCCTACAACTCGTACACAGAACATTTTGATAACGGCGAACATCCGGAACCGGAAATGGACTACGACCGGAGCCGCTATGACGGTGACCGTCATCGTCCGCAGTACCACTTTATATCGCCCGAACACTGGATGAATGAACCTCATGCGCCATTTTATTTTGAAGGAAAGTATCATATTTTTTACCAGCATAATCCGCACGGACCTTACTGGAATCAGATTCACTGGGGTCACGCCGTGAGTGATGACATGATTCACTGGGAGGATATGCCGGTTGCTCTGGCACCGGATGGGGGGTCCGTTTCACCGGATGGTGTGTGGTCCGGTGATGCGGCAATAGCACCTGACGGAAAGCCTGCCCTTTTGTTTACAGCAGGGGATGACAGTAAAACACCGAATCAGATGGTTGGACTGGCCAGAAGCACGTTCGGGGAAAATGGAGACGTGAATCTTCCAGAATGGCACATGCATGACGAACCTGTCACTGTTCAGGAAGAAGATCTCCACGCGGATGAAGGGGAAATTATGTTCGGCCAGTTCAGAGACCCTTACGTGTGGGAAGAAGACGGGACATACTACCAGCTCGTAAGTTCCGGAATCAAGGACGAAGGAGAGCATGTTGGCGGGACAGCGCTTTTATATACATCAACCGATCTTTACGAATGGACGTATAAAGGACCTTTTTTTACCGGAGATGTACAGAAATATCCGGCTACCGGGCATGTGTGGGAACTGCCTGTCTTTCTACCTCTGAAGGATGAGGGTGGGGAAGATTCGGGCAAACATGCGTTCTTTATCAACCCGTGGTACGACGGATACAGTGAACACGATGTGAAATATGTCTGGCACTGGATTGGCGAATGGGACCGGGAAGAAAATCGCTTTGTTCCTGATCATGAGGAGCCGAGACTGTTTGACTATGGGGAGCACTTCACCGGTCCAAGCGGTTTTGAAGATCACGACGGACGTTCCGTGCTGTTCAGCATTGCGCAGGACCGCCGCTCCGAGCAGGAACACTTTGATGCCGGCTGGGCACACAATGCAGGACTTCCCCTCGAGCTGTCGCTGACAGACGAGGGAGAACTGGGAATTGCACCGATCCGTGAACTCGAAGGTCTGCGTGAACGGAAACTGATTTCGGATCGGAATGTACCAGCCGAACGGCTCAGCCGAAAGTTAAACCGCATTGAGGGAGACCTCCTTGAAATAAAGCTCGAAGTTGAGAACATTGACGCTGATGTATTTGGACTCACGCTTCGTCAAAGTGAGGACGGGGAAGAAGAGACACTTCTTTACCACCGTTTCGAAGATGACACGTTCGGTATCGACCGGAACCGTTCAAGCCTCGATCCAGATACAAGAAAAGGGGTTCATGAAGGGGAGCTCTCGCTTGAGGATGGGGTGCTGAACCTCCACGTATTCCTTGATCGCTCAATGATTGAGGCCTATGCAGATGGAAAGCGGAGCATCACCTCCCGCGTCTATCCGACACTGGATGCCATGGGTGTTGACGTGTGGACGGAAGGGGGAGATGTCAACATCAGGAAATTCGATATCTGGGAACTTGGTTCTGCCTATGGAGAAACCGTACCGGCAATGAATGCAGATCCAGAACCGATTGTGCCGCATAAGTCCCTCCCTAACCATACATTTCAGACTGGTGATTTAACAGGGTGGGAAATTATTGAAGGTGACGCCTTTCAGAATGCTCACGTGACAAATGCAGCCAACTGGGGATGGGGCGGAGATTTTAATCAGGCTCATACCGAAGTAAATCCCAAACATTTTCATTACTGGGGCCACAATGGTGAGCTTGGAGGAGATAGTTTGACCGGAGAAATGAAATCGCAGAATTTCGTACTTGGTGCAGAAGGGAAAATCGATTTTCTCGTAGCTGGAGGCAATGATCTTGAACGGCTTTATGTAGCCCTTGTACGCGCATCAGACGGAGAGTATCTGGAAAAAGAAACCGGTCGGAACACGGAACAGTACAGACGTGTTCACTGGGATGCATCCGACTATGTCGGTGAAGAACTATATATCAAGGTGGCAGACCAGCATGAAGGCGGTTTTGGTCATATTAATCTGGATGATGTGAATGTCCAGGTGGATCTTCAGACGGAATTTGACCATGAAGATCTGGTTATCTATTACGGCACCGATCAGAACTGCCGGCCTCGGGGCAAACCGAATCAGCCGGGCCGTCCTGAGCAGCCGGGGCTGCCGCCCTG
Source organism: Alteribacter lacisalsi (assembly GCF_003226345.1). Lineage (GTDB taxonomy): Bacteria > Bacillota > Bacilli > Bacillales > Salisediminibacteriaceae > Alteribacter > Alteribacter lacisalsi. Next base: position 463,815 of record NZ_PDOF01000001.1, read on the forward strand.
CCCGAAAAAATGAATGAACGATACACAAAACACCGGAGCTCTTATTGAGATTCCGGTGTTTTTCTGTACAGACCGATTCCAGAGAAAGGTCTCCTCTTCATCAATCATTATCCACCATCCAGTTTATTCCTCCCCGTAAAACAGCGTGCGGAGTCTGTCCGGAGGCATCTGCCAGACCGGAGTCTGGCCGCCATCCTTAAAGAGTGATTGATAGAGTTCCTCTTTTTGAGCGAGGGCTTTTTCAATCGATTCCTCTACTGTGCCCCGGGTGGTGAGCGCATGTATGGTAACAGGTTTCGTCTGGCCAATCCGATGGACACGGTCGGCTGCCTGGCGGTCCACAGCCGGATTCCACCATCTGTCATAATGAATCACTTCCGAAGCACCGGTCATGTTAAGGCCTGTTCCACCGGTACGGATGGACACAAGCAGAACCGGACCGGCTTCTCCCTGGTTAAATCGATCAACCAGTTGAAACCGTTCCTTCATTTTCATGGATCCGTTCAAAAAACCCGGGGAGAGACAAAAAGCTTCATCAAGCCCCTGCTGAAGAAGATGACCCATTCTCCGGTACTGCGTAAATACTACGATTCGTCTTCCCTCACTCAGCAGTTCGTCAATCGTGTTCATAAACAGCTGCCATTTTCCGGAGCGGCCATCCAGTGGACGCCGTTCATCATAATACTGAGCCGGATGGTTACAGATTTGTTTTAATCGTGTAAGGCCTTTAAAGAAAACGCCTTTTCTTTCTGGAGGAGCTAAAAAGTCCAGTGACTCGGTTGTTTCTTCCACTACAGCACGGTAAAGCAGATGCTGTTCGCGGGTAAGCTCACAGGACCGGGTCACCTCTTTTTTGTCAGGAATCTGCCAATCCAGCCGCTGACGTTGCTTGGTCCGCCGCAGAACAAAGGGTTCGATCACTTTTTTGAGTCGTGTTTCCCTGTCACCGGAAAACCGCTTCAAAAACGAAGAGAGCGTACCCAGATAGCCCTCTGCAAACCAGTCAAACAGGGCCCAGAGCTCTGCAGGGCGATTTTCCACAGGTGTTCCCGTAACGGCAATTCGGTGGCCTGCGTTCAGCTTTTTTGCTTCCTTCCACACACGGGTGCGGTTGTTTTTAATCATCTGAGCTTCATCAAATAAAACAGCGGCCCACTCAGCCGTTGAGAAGATGGCATCTTTTACAAGGATCGGATAGGTGGTCAGCACCACATCACTCTTTTTTAAATCAATTCCGGCCCTGACTGCCGGAGAGCCGTAATACACGGTCACGTCAAGTTCCGGTGCAAAACGGGCAAGTTCAGTCCGCCAGTTTTCAAGAAGAGAAGTAGGGCAGACGATGAGAACCGGCTGATCTTCAGCCTTGGAAACGTGCTCACTGTAGGCAATTGCCTGTACCGTTTTCCCGAGTCCCATCTCATCAGCCAGACAGGCACCGAGACCGAGTGACCTCATGGACAGAAGCCATTCAACCCCTTCGATCTGATACGGCTTCAACATTGGTTTCCATCTGGAGTGGAGGTTCGGGGAGGTCGTGCTCCGTACCGCTTCGAACCAGTGCGGCGAAACGCTCAGACGGATAGTCTCGTCATCATCTGCGGAAGATTCATCATTTTCAGTTCCAGGCATGTAAACAATTTCCTGAATCGCCTGGAACAGGCTTGCGTGATGATCATTTTTGATCCGGTTAATTTCTTTCAGATAGCGCTCCGCTTTTTGAAGATCCCACCGCATCCACCGGTTTTCGAACTGGATAAAGCGGCGCTGCTCTTCCACCCACTCACGGATCTGCTCTTCGGAGAGTGTGGTGTGATGATGGGAAAAGAACCAATCTATTTCCGCCCCACGACCTGACGGCGACGGCGAGACTTCACCGGTTAAGCTGAAGGCCACTGTCCGCTCCCAGCTCTGGGGAACCAGAACCGCGATACCGGCCTGTTCACAAACGGTCTGAAAGTCCTGAAGAAGAGTATAGACAGCTTCGTCGTCCATGACGAGAACAGGTTCTCGGGAGGAAAAAGGTTCAAGACCTGGAACAGCTGCGAGGCGCTGCACTTTTTCCTTTATTTCCATAACCGGATTATGAATAAACGGATGATGTCCGGCAGTGACCTCAGACAGCGTGGCAGTCCGTCTGGTTTTTGTTTCTGTAATCACAATTTCCACCTTCCAGTCGTCTGAGAAAAGGTCCGGTTCGTGTACCGCAAGGGCGAACTGGAAAGGCCGTTTATCCTCAATGCCGAGCCGGCCCAGGCAGAACTGGTAAAGGTGAAGGGGAAGCTCATACGTTTCGCCGGGATCACGAAGTGCGGCTGTCCAGCGCCGGATTCGTTCATCCGGATCGGCAGAGAGGTGCTCCAGGGCTTCTGAAGTGTAACCGGCAAAAAGAACGTCAGCCGGATTTCCTGTGCAGGCTGCCGAGTCGGGCCAAATGACGGGCAGGTCAGGAAGATCGGCCTGCCAGCTGCCGAAACGGCCGGGCACCGGGGCCTGCTTTACCTGCAGCGCTTCAGGGTGCTGTCCTGCCAGAAGATCAGCCCTTTCAAAAGGAATGACTGTACCAGTGACCGGCTTTCCATCCATGTCTTCACCGCTTACAAGCGGAAAAGCGGTGCCGAAAAAGGAAGGTTCATCGTGCCGAAATAAGCGCTGCTTAAACAGGAGCTGATCACTTTTTGCCAAAGGACGGCCGTTTCGTTCCAGCCACAGAAAAAAACCGGGTGCTTCCCGGTCAGGAAAGAGGCCCAGACGTTCAACGTTCGTTTTCAAAACCGTTCAACTCCTTTCGAAAAGCAGCATATCGCGCGTACCGTCTGTGCAGAACGGGAAGCCATGCTAAAAAGCGTTCTGTCATTCCGTGACGTGTGCACGACTGTTCAAGAAGCCCGAGGCAGGTGCGGGCTTCTTTGTAATGAGCGGCAGTGCGCCGCTCGATGAGGCGTTCAATCCATTGAAACAGAAACGGCACAGAGGAGCGGTCCGCAACAGAAGTCCGGATCAGCTCTTTTTCGTCTGTACTGCATTTCAGGGGATCCGGTTCATCAGCCAGAAGAGCGGCGAGGCCGTCTTCGTATTCCTTATGAAACAAGAGAAGCTGAAACCAGACCCGGCGCGTTCCGGGATGATGGCGGAACCGGCCGAGGTACTCGAGTGCTTCATTTTTTAAGGATTCCTTTTCCGTTTCCGGAAGAGACGTGTACCAGGTTTTGTACCTTCCGGCGTGGGGTCTTGTCTGCCATCCGGCAAGCCACTGGGAGCCGGATCGTACGGTGTGTGCTTCTCTGAGCAGCGGTTCCGGCAGCGGAACAGGAATATGATGAGCACACTCGGATCGCAGGTCTTCAAAGAGCGCGCGTTCTCCTAAGCTATTCGGAATGTAAAACGAAGGACGGGCCGTTTCTTTATCCCAGAGGGAGGTAAGGTGTTTTTTTCTCAGGGGCAGGTAGCGCTTCTCTGTTAAGTCGCGGATCGTGAGCCTGAGCACGTTCAATGTGTGAAGGGGGTGGTCGGCTGCAATCGGTTCCGGGTTCTCATTTCTGATCAGCTCCCCGCTGATTGTCCTGGCCTGTTCGAGGCAGCGTTGCGGGTCGATGTTGTGATTGAGCAGTCGTTCGGTCAGACGTGGCACGGCTTTTCCCCCATTCAAGTGATTAGTCTTTATTTTACAGGGTTTGGACAAGGCGGACAAACAAAAATAATTGAAATTGGACGCGGAAAAGTCATTCTTTTTTCTCTGCCGCGACATAGGATAACAGTAAGAAAATCGAAAGGAGCGTGGTCATGGAAGATTTTCGGTTCAAGGCCGAGTTTCAGGATCTTTTCGTTCGTATTTCTAAACCGATGCTTAAAACGTTCATTCATAAATTGCTTCAAGCGGATTTTCGCCTGACGTGGCGTTATGAAGAGGAGACGGTAGAGCTTCTTATAAAAAATGACCAGGGACAAGCGATGATTCCGATTCGAAAGCAGGAAAATGAAGGAACTGCGATCGTCATGGAGGAGCTGCAGGTGGATCTTGAGGAAGTGGCTATACTTCTGGAAGAGTTGATCACGGAAGGAAAAGGTCGCGGCATTGTAAAAACGGAAACTGATGGCTGGATTTATGTGAGCTGCTTTGATAACGGGAAAATTGTATCAGTAATGAAAATTGGTGGAGGTGAAAGGGAAATGAGTTCTTACAGAACGATTAGAAGAAGACAAGGTTACAAACGTGAGGTGGATCCTGAAGTGATGGATTATGTACTTGGTGCGGAAATTGATTATTCTCTTATGGAGCTTTTTGAAGCGATGGAGGCAAATGATGCTGAGAAGTGCGGAGAGTTAAAAGAGAAGCTGAGAACCCTGGCGGAGCAGCGTAACGAACTTCACCAAGAAGACTAAGAGCCGACTAGCGATCCTGATCCGCTATGCGCGGATTTCTTTTTGCCCGCTGACTAGATGAAGAACTGAACATAGAAAAGGATTGGGGCCCTGATATAAAAATGCGAGACAGGGCGCGTGAAAAAGACGTGGACAAGCTCCTGAGGGGCTTTTTTTGTGCGAAGAGGCAATATGGGAATTTCACATTGTATTTACATAATTTCCTTGTATAAATGTGCTACTATTCAGATAGATGGGAAAAGAGAAAGCCGGGGGGAATTGCAGGATGGGGAAACTTGTCACGAAATCAGGAAGAAAGCGGGTCTGGACGAAGAAAGGGATCTTTGGAACCGCGGGGCTTGGTGCTGTGCTGATCTATGGGGTCTTTTTTGTATACGGTCTTTTCATGCCGCTTCCTGAAGGGGTGTCCTATGAAGGCGGTGTTCATACAGGTGAAGCGGAGTTTCTGGCAGACCATACGTTTGCAGGTGAGGATGGGGCCGAGCACGACCACGTCATTTTTGACAAAATTCATACGATGATCGACGAAGCTGAGCAGTTTATCCTGATCGATATGTTTCTTTTTAATGATGAATACGATCGTGCTTCTGAGTTTCCAGAGGTTTCAGGAAGCCTGATTGAAGCACTGACTGAGAAAAAGGAAGCGAATCCAGATATGGAAATTATCGTGATCACGGATCCAATCAATACGTTTTACGGGTCCTACGAATCAGAAGGTTTTGCTGCACTGGAGGAAGCCGGTGTCCGAGTGGTGATGACGGATCTGACTGATCTGAGAGATTCGAACCCTGTTTTCAGTGCATTCTGGCGTGCAGTCCCTCAGTGGCTTGGGAATAAAGAAGGTGGAGGCTGGCTTCCGAATCCTTTCAGCCCGGACAGCCCGGACGGCACGGTCCGTTCATATTTAAAACTGCTCAATTTTAAAGCGAATCACCGTAAGGTCGTTGTCACAGAGCAGGAGGGTATGGTGACCTCAGCCAACCCCCATGATGCCAGCGGACTCCACTCGAATGTGGCAATGGTGATAAACGGTCCTGTTCTCCAGGATCTCGTGGAATCTGAAAAAGCGGTTGCCCTGATGTCCGGGGCCGATGAAGAGTGGTTTGCAGGGTTTGAGATTGACGAGCGTGACGTGGCAGATGAAGGATCCGGCGACCAGATTCAACTCGTAACCGAGGGGAAAATAAAGAAACATCTGTTGGACGAAATGGCCCTGGCAGGTGAGGGGGATACCGTTTATCTTGGTGCCTTTTATCTATCAGAACGTGATGTGATTCAGGGGCTTCTGGATGCCGGCAGCCGAGGCGCCGACGTACGGGTGATCCTTGATGCAAACAAAGATGCCTTTGGAAGAGAGAAAAATGGTGTGCCGAACAGACCCGTTGCCCATGAACTGATTGCGGAGTGGGAATCAGGTGTCGAGGTGCGATGGTACAATACGAGCGGGGAACAGTATCATACAAAGATGGTGCTCGTGGACCGTGGGGAAGAGGCGGCTGTTATTGCAGGGTCTGCAAATTTTACGAGACGTAATCTGGATGATTTGAATCTTGAGACAAACGTGAAGATTACCGGCGGGGAAAATTCCGAAACACTCGCGGATGTGCGGGCTTACTTTGACCGTCTCTGGTTTAATGAAGGAGCCGAGTACACTCACGATTATAACGCTTATAAAGATTCCGCAAGAACGAGCCGCTGGCTGTACCGCTTTCAGGAGTGGAGCGGACTTTCGACGTTTTAGGTCGGGGCATCTGAAGCCCGGAGGCAAAGGGCTCACCGCTGGAGTCACCGCCATTTGTCTCCTGATAAATATGGTCAATAGCCACAATCCAAACGAACATAGCCACTTAAACAATCAATAAAGCCTAAAAAAATGGCTCTCACAAAGTGAGTGCCATTTTCTTTGGCAGGGCCTGGTCCCGCTCTCCTCTTTCCACGACTTTATTGATGGTCTTCCTGTTCATTTACTTTCTTCTTCAGATCCTCCAGCTCTTCGAGAAGCTCCAGAATGTACGCGTCGTTTCTCTGCATTTCCTCATTCAGAAGAGTAATGGTTTCCTCCTCCCAGAGAAACGGATTTCCGTTGTCCGGCGTAAGCGGGAGGTCTTTGTAAACGTCGCCATTTTCATCGTTGTCGGGAGTGAAGTATATGACAGCTTCACAGCCGGTGTCTCCTGCTGCAATCCGCTTTCTGAGGGAGACTTCAGCGAAGCCGAACTGGCGCGAGGCAATGCCTCCGAACACACTTGATGTCATATTGCACAGGTGCGGAGCCTCTTTGACAGCATCGCCAAACGGACAGCCTGAGGCTTTAACGAGCACATGATCCGGCTGGACGTCTGCAATGTAGAAGTGACCTCCGATGGCATTCTTTATGTCTACAATCACCTGGGCATATTTATCCACTGTCCAGGGCGAGCGCTGCTCGTCGTGGTAAAAGCGCTCAAGCCATTCTCCCGTGCGGATTCCGATCTGCTGAATGTAAGCTTCGGCTCTGGGCCCGGAAGTTTTTTTATGAAGGGCAGCGTACTGGGTAATCAGCTGGGCGAGAAAGACGTGACCTGTCAGCGTGCCGGGATGCTGTGTGCTTTCCATCGCTCTTCACCTCTCTACTTTACAGATTGGCATAAATTATTAATGAATTTCAGTATTCATTCCATTATATACGCTGCAGACCTCCGCGCCAATAAAAACCGCCATCTCTTATTAGGGAGATGGCGGTTTTGTATCAGCTTTCTTTTCTGGCTGAACGTCGTTTCAGTACCATGTAAAAAGCAGGCACGAGGACGACGGTGAACACGGCAGAGAAGAGCAGTCCGGAAATTATTGATATGGAAAGCGGGACGAAAAGCACATCGCCGCTGAACGCCACCGGCAGCAGAGCTGCTATGGCGGTAATGGCAGTGAGAAGAATTGGCCGTAACCGGACGTTACCCGCATTCACAACCGCGTCCTCAAGAGGCACTCCCGCCCGTCGGCGCTGTTCAATGAACTCCACGAGAACGATTGAGTTCCTTACTACGATACCGGAGAGGGAGACGATCCCCATCATAGCCATAAAGCCGAGTCCGGTCTGGGTAATAAACAGGCCGATAATCGCGCCTGTTATCGCAAGAAATACTGTGCTCATAATAAGGAACGGCATGAGCAGGGAGTAGAACTGAATAGCCATCACAATGTAAATCAGAAAGATCACGACCAGGAAGAGCGTAGCAAGCTCGACGAAAAAGTCATCGCGGTCCTCTGTTTCACCGCCGATACTGATTGTATAGTCATTATCGAAACCGCTTGCTGTGACTGTATCCTCTACGTAGGATTCGATCTGTTCTTCCAGGTCCTGCTGCCCATCATCGGAAGGAAATACGCGCACAGTGATCGTCCGGTCGCCGTTTTCCCGCGCGATGAGCGGTGTCTGTTCAGTCCGGGTTTCGCTAACCAGATCCTCGAGTGAGATCAGGTCAGGTGCACCGCCGTCCCCGCTCGCCTGACTCGGAATCACAAAATCATCGAGTACGAGTTCATCATTATCACCATTAACAATCAGCTGCATCGGAATGCTTGATGTACCGTCATCAAAATCCTCCAGAGGGATTCCTTCGGTGGCAAGGCCGATCTGCTCACTGATCTGGTTTAATGTAATCCCGTTTTCCTCCATCAGTTCCCGATCCGGCTCGTAGAGAACCACGGGACGGTCGTCACCGAGATCATCGACTACAGTGGCTGTCTCAGGGAGGGAAGAGATATAATCCATCATCTCATCGCGGATCGTTTTCAGTTCATCCATTTCAGGACCCTGAATCTTGATTGCGATTGGTGCACCCACAGGAGGTCCTGCTTCGATGGTGCCCAGTTCTATGACCGCATCCGGATAGGCATCCTGGAGCGGTTCCGTCCAGCGGCTGATCGTTTCCTCTGCCGACTGAATCTCCCTGTCTGTGCGAAGCAGGATTTCGCCTGTTTCCTCACCGGTATTGGTCATCCCTTCGCCGAACAGGGGAGGAAGCCCGTCTCCGGCATAAATGGCCGTTTCATATATCGCTTCATCCTCAGCCAGAATCGTATCGGCCATATCAAAGAGAATCTCTTCTGTCTGGTCGATCGGTGTGCCGGCCGGCAGCCGTACTTCCACGGTAACTTCCTCACGGTCGGCACTCGGGAAGAAGACAACCGGAATGAATGGAATGAGCCCGTAGCAGAGAATACAGAACACAAGACCCGAGATCGCCACTTTTAACGGATGCTTCACAACCCGGCGCAGGATTTTGCCGCTGTACCAGTCTGCCAGTTTGTCGATCTGCTTGCCGAGAAGTCCCACTTTAACGGCCGGTTCTTCGTTGGCTGCCTTACGTCCTTTGTCTTTACGCTCTTTGCGTTTCTGTCGCCAGATCAGATAGATTGGCACGAGTGACAGGGCAATAACAGTAGATGCGAGAATTGTTGTGATCAGGACACTCGGCAGGGCACGGATAAAGTCTCCGTTCGCACCCGTAATGAAAACGAGCGGGAGAAACGTAAATACGATCGCCAGCGTGGACGTAATGATGGAGGTACGAACTTCTTTCGTACCTTCAATTGCCCCTTCAACAGGGCTCAGGCCTTCCTGGTATTTTCGCTGAACGTTATCGCCAACAACGATGGCATCATCCACGAGAATACCGAGGGCAATGATCATTCCTATAATGGAAATTTGATTCAGATCGACGCCCATAAATGGGAGGGGAACAAGACCGATCAGGATGGATACGGGAATAGCGAGCGCCACGATCGCTGCTGACGACAGATTCAAGCCGAGCAGCGTGACGAGAACGACGGCAATGATGGCGAATAAAAAGGAAAGTGCCAGATCACCGAAAATCTGCTGAACGATCGTGTTCTGCGTGTAAAACTGATCGAGTTCAACCTCAGCCGGGAGATCGGCAGCCAGGGCATTGATTCGTTCGTCAACGGTTTCGTTGAGGCCGGGAATATCCACGCCGTCATCAGGAATAACGGTAAAGGAAGCTGCCGGTGTATTTTCATAGGTAATCAGATCTTCGTTTTCCACACGTTCGATACTGATGGTACCGACTTCTGAGAGAAGGACAGGTTCATCACTGAAGTTCAGACCGATTGACAAGTCCTCGAGCGCCTCAATTTCCTGAGTCTGAGGGATGGCGAGCTGCACGTTTTCATCATCGATCCGCTCAACGCCAAGGGGTGCAGTATTCAGTTCTTCCTCGAGAGCTGTGATGACGTCCGGGATCTGCAGGCCTTCTTCGAGGAGCGCGTCGTAATCGATATCAATCACGAGCTCTTCGGACGGAATGCCTTTTACAAGCGTTCCCTGTACCCCGGGGATTGCCTGGATCTGCTGTTCCCAGTCGTCCAGCATCCCGTTCAGTTCATACAGGTTTTCACGGTCCTCACTCAGCAGATGGTACGATGACAGGGCACCGAGCTGCACTTCCTCTGATAAATCCGGCGTCTGGACTTCAGATGGGAAATCGGCACTCACGTCGGAAACGGTCTGGCGAATTTCCGAGAAAACCCGCTCGCGGTCTGCTGATTCACTTATTTCAATCACAATATTGGAAAAACCGGAAGTGGAAACAGACGACATGTCTGCTATACCGTCCAGGTTAACAAGCTCATCCTCCAGCGGGCTGGTGATCTGTCGCTCCACCTGTTCCGGGGAGGCTCCGGGGTACACTGTACCAATTGTCCCGATGTCAAATGTCACCTCGGGAATCTCGCGCTGGGGAAGCTGTGTGTATGTCAGGGCCCCAATGATCGTGACAACGAGAATAAACATTAGCGTAATTTTTGGTTTTTTTATGACTGCGTTAAACATAGGAAGTGCCACCTTTTCGATTTTTTATTGTGTTTATTATGATGTTTAGTAGACTATGTGTACAATATTTGTATAACTTAAATTACTATAACAGACCATTCCCCGATTTGTATGTTTTCATGCTCGTGAATTGAATTTAGTCAATTTTTTTTGAGGACAGGGCAGCGTGCCTGACGCTGTTAGTGAAGAACATGTACAGCTGAAAGGTTCAGCCTTTTGCACCGGGGATGTGCCGTGTTATGATAAAGGAAATCAGATCAAGGAGATGATTAGTGTGGCAGTAGAAGTACGCGCAGAACCAACACCAAATCCGAACGCAATGAAACTTACAGCAAACCAGGTGATTTTTGAAGGATCCGGAAGCGCATCCTTTAAAAAAGGAGACGAGCCTGACCACCCGCTGGCAAAGGAACTTCTCGCCATCGAAGGTGTGGACAACATCTTTGGCTTCCAGGATTTCGTGACGGTAAACAAAGAGCCTGATGCAGAATGGGACGCTGTCCTTTCACAGGTTGAAGAAGCATTCGGAAAAGTATACGACTGATTACTATGCACCGGGAGAACCGCCTCAATTGTCTTTGAGGCGGTTTTTCAGCTTACCTGTGAGGGAAAAGGAATAGGAAAAGCTGCCCTGAAAGTGATTGTCTAAAGCTCCGCTTCACGCCGTTCGTTCGCTTTCCGCGGCGATGCCGGCAAGCTTCCTCGGCTGCGCCTGCGGGGTCTCGCCTGGCCTCCATGGCCGCAGGACTCTCACTGCCGGCGTGAATCTCAGTACGTAATTAACTGACCATTTTGTGTGTTTCGGTCTATGTTTTAGGATAGATTGCTCATTTCACTTAATTATCCAGCGTAAAACAATGATTGAAGGAGGAGATCGGATGAAAGCGGTTGTGCTTAAGGAAACGGGTGGACCGGACAAGCTTACATACGAGGAGGTGCCTGTTCCGGAGCCGGGGCAGGGTGAAGTGGTGATCAGGCTGAAAAACGCCGCACTGAACCGGCGGGATGTGTTTATTACTTATGGCCTTTACCCGGGAATGAACCTGCCGTCAGTACTTGGAGCGGACGGTGCCGGGGTGGTTTCGGCAATCGGGGAAGGTGTTACGGACTGGCATAAAGACGATGAAGTCGTGATTAATCCCGGGTTGAGCTGGGGGGATAATCCGGCACACAATGGACCGGACTTTCATATTCTCGGCATGCCGACGGACGGGACGTATGCAGAGTATGTAAAGGTGCCGGCAGAGCAGGTCTATCGGAAACCCGAGTACCTGTCGTGGGAGGAAGCGGCCGCCCTTCCCCTTGCTGCACTCACCGCTTACCGCGCAGTGGTGACTCGGGGCCAGGTAAAGGAAGGCGAAACTGTGTTTATTCCGGGGATCGGCAGCGGAGTGGCTATGTTTGCGCTCCAGATTGCCAAAGCGCATGGGGCTGAGGTTTACGTGTCGTCGGGCAGTTATGAAAAGCTGGCGCAGGCCAGGGAACTCGGCGCAGCAGGCGGGGTGAATTATAAAACAGAAGGTTATGTGAAACAGCTGAAAAAAGAAATGGCTGGCGCAGATCTCTGCATAGATGGTGTCGGCGGGGAAAGTTTTAATGACCTGATCAGTCTGGCAAAACCTGCCGGGCGGATTGTGAACTTCGGTGCCACCACGGGTCCGGTGCCTGAACTGATGCTTCCGAAACTGTTTTTCAAGCACCTTGATTTCCGGGGAACAACGATGGGAAGCCCGGAGGATTTCAGCAGTATGCTCGCCTTTTTCACTGAAAATGACATTCGTCCTGTCGTTGACCGGGTATTTGGGTTAGAGGAAGCTGTCGAAGCCCAGAAGCATATGGAGGAAGGAAGGCAGTTCGGGAAGATCGTGCTGGATATACCGGGGGATTGACAGACTGTGGTGTGATTAAAATGAAAGATTCTTAATTGATCCGCTGATAGATATGGAAATGTTTGTTATTCTGTCTGTGGAGGAGTGTTTGCGTGCTGACATCTACGAAGATCTTTTATGGTTTACTGGGTACTTTTCTGCTTGGTTTTATCCTACTGGCTCTGCTTGAAACAGCTGCTTTAAGCGCCGATTCACCTGATGAAGCATTCAGTCAATTTGCTGAAGATAACATGCTTTTTGATGATAAGAAGCAGGTTGGCGGTTATGAGATCCACACTGTTGATGACGCTTTGTTTATTCCTTTTGAAGTTGAGGGCAGATCAGGGGCCGCATTTTTCAGAGATGGTATTTTTGGATTGAGGCATGATTCTTCCTTCATGTATCAGGAAGATGTATTTACCGTGCGAAAAGACCAGGCGGGTGATACTGAAATTGTACACGGGCCGGTCCCACCTGAAATTTTAGAGGATGTGGAGTCTGTTACCGTCCAGGGGCAGGAGGGTCGAATTGTAAGGTTAAGTGATGATGCGGGAATGTTTACGTTCCTTGATAACGGGACCCTGGCGGAGGAAGAAGGGGAACCGGTTCAGGTTCGGTTTTATAATTCTGAGCGGGAACTCCTGTACAAAAAGTAACCTATTTTAAAGGAAGGTTTCATCACTGACGAAAGCCAGTCCGCATTCAGGCGGACTGGCTTTCGTTCTGTTCCCGTCGTTTCTTTTTCAGGAACTTTTCTCTTCTTTTTTTCATGGCTTTCGTAATGTAGCCGCCTTTAAAGCTGCGTGGTTCATAAGAAGCGATAAAGGCTTTAGGTTCATGCTGCTCGACTACATAAATGAATTCTTTTTCCCGATCCCGGCGTGCGGTGCAATCCAAACGGTAGCGTGTTGAATTCATTCCTTCCACAGGGCTGGTGGAAACGCTGAAGCCCACTTCTCTGAGACGGGTGATGAGCGGTTCGTTTCGCTCGGGTATATTAGCTTCGATCGTCACGTACCCGATCGCCAGTTTTTCTTCAATTAATGCACCGATATAAAGCCCGACCCCGAATCCGAGAGCGTAGGCGGCCATATTGTAGTAGTTCGATAGATCACTGAAGACCAGGCCGAGAGCACCGACGTATATTGCGCCTTCCAGGATGCCCATGGCGGCGGTCCTTTTCTTCATTCCTTTTACCATCATAATCGTACGGAGCGTTAAAACAGGAACGAACAACAACTGAGCAATGAAAATAATTATTGCCTGCCATACCATTTGTGATTCACCTCGCTTGATGCGTAACATATTTTGTCCAGCTAAGTTTACTCCCTTGAAAGCTGTCCCGTCTACCCTTTTTCGTCAATTTTTTCAGTGGAAAATACGGGGTATTTCGAAGGGCGAAATTGGGTCTTGCCAGCATGCTTCTGCAGGCGTACAATAGATGAAAACTTTCAGCGGGGGAGTGACAGCTTTGGGGGTTACTGCAGCAGAACGGGCCGGTGATCCGGCAACACAGACGAAACACCTGAAAAAAGGACTTACAGACGGTCTGCCGATTGCAATCGGCTACATGCCGGTGGCGATTACTTTCGGTCTCATTGCCGGCGCCACAGGGCTCAGTGTCGGTGAAGCCGTGCTCATGAGCATGCTTGTATTTGCCGGGGCGGCCCAGTATATGTCGCTTTCCATGATTGCAGTAGGAGCAGGAGCAGTGGAGGTGGTACTGGCCACCTTTATTGTGAACCTGCGTCATCTCCTCATGAGTGCGTCGATTCATGAAAAAGCTGAAACCGGAACGAAGGCACAGCGGGCCGTGTATGCTTTTGGGATGACCGATGAAGTATTTGCGGTCGCTTCAACGAAACAGGCACCGCTCCGATCGTTTTATATAATTGGTGTTGCCGCAGCCGCTTATGGAAGCTGGGTCGGGTTTACCGGTGCCGGATATTATATGGGGGCGTTCCTGCCAGTCGTGGTGCAGGAGAGTATGGCAATCGCCCTTTATGCTTTGTTTATCGCCCTTCTGGTTCCATCTATCAGGAAAGAGGGGCGGATGGTCGTCATCCTTGCGGGTATGGGCGGACTTTTTCACAGCGTCCTCGCCCTATGGATGAGCACCGGCTGGGCAATAATGTTTGCCACAGTACTTGCGGTTGCAGGTTACGAAGTGATGGAGCGGCTGCTAGGATTCGGCAAGGGTGAGGAAAGCGAATTGGCCGATATAGACTATGAAGAGGAAGAGCGGAAGGAGGCGGAGAGCTCATGTCGATGACGATGGTATGGATGATTGTGGCGATGGGACTTGTCACATACATTCCGAGGCTTCTCCCGCTTGTGATGCTCAACACGGAAAACTGGCCTGCGTGGGCGAGGCGGATGCTGACGCGTGTGCCTTATGCTGTGCTCGGCGCTCTTATTCTGCCCGGCATTCTGACAGTAGGGGATAACGTCTGGTTTGCTGTGGCAAGCGGAGGGACAGCAGCTGTGCTTGCATACTTCGGAGCGCCGCTTATCGTGGTGGTTGGAGCTGCGATCGGCGTGCTCGGTGTTGTGCAGATGGTGTTTTAGCAGGCAGGTGCAAAAGCATGGAGCTTTAAGGGTCTTAGATTTTGTTTAAAGGTTTTAGATTTTGTTTAAGGGTCTTAGATTTTGTTTAAAGGTTTTAGTTTTTCTTTAAAGGTCTTATTTTGAACTTAGGGTTCTTAGCAGTATCTTTAGTGGTTTCAGCACATCCGCCCTTGAAGAAAACAGGCCTCACTCCATTAGTGAGGCCGGTACCTGTTTACAGCGAGCGGCTGTAACGCTTTGAAATGATATCGTAAAAACCGAGGGAGTTGTAGAGACGTTTCGTTGCGGCGTTGTTAATGCCTGTTTCCAGTTCAATCCCTGTGTATTCCTCCTGCTCCGCCCAGTACAGCACCTGAAGAAGCAGGCGCTTGGCTATGCCTTTCTGGCGCTCGCTTTTTTTTACGTACAAGTCGTTAAGCCAGATATAGGCACCGCCTTTTTCAAGACTGATTCCGGTGTTAAAGAAAGCGCAGCCGACGATGCCCCCTTCTTTTTTTTCTGCTACAAAAAACTCAGAACCCGATTTTTCCGTAAGAGCCAGGTCGATTGTTTTAAGCAGATTCTCCTCGGTAACCGGGTCGCCGAGCTGGTTCATCTGTTCCATCATCAGATTCATAATAGCAACGCGGGTTTCCGGTCCCGCGGTTTTGGATACACGGTAAACGTTCATGTAAATCAGCCAGCCCCCTAACATCTAGTCTCTTCTATGATACAATGTCCGCAGACAGAGGACTACACTAATTTTATTATATTCCGGGAAAGTGAGTTTTGCAGGATGTACTACGAATATACGAGTCCGTTGATCCGGTATTCGGCAAAGGCGGTTCCCATTGAAGGTGAACACGGCACATGCGGATATTTGAATCTTTTTTATGAAACCGGACGCCAGAAATGGCTCGCCAGAGCAAGCCGCTTTTTATGTACAAATGCAGAGGTGAGAGTTGGAACGGTTTGTGTGCGCATTGTGCAGGAGCCGTTTATCGATACGTGGCCCAAAAAGACGTGGCACGTTGAGGTGAATGGGGAAGAGCGGGGCATAGTCCGGAGCTCCCTGAAGCGGAAACAATGCTGTTTTGAGATTGAGTGGGATGGTGAAACGTTTGAGATGGTTGACCGGTCCCGAGGGACACAAACAGACCTCGTTAAAAAGCAGGAGGAGGCAGCTTTGGCTTCGTTTACTCGGGGAGCATCCGGATTGGCAAAAAAGCAGCAGATTACAATTCATAATTCAAAACCCATCCAGTCCGAAGTGATTTTCGGGATTTATCATCTGTTTTCACTTCATTTCACGAGAAAGCTTGGTTAATAAAATGAGTAAAGACCGAGAGGCTCGCTGTCCTCTGGGTCTCTTTGTATGGATTGAAGCGGTTACTGCAGATCCTCCGGGGAAAATGACTCGGCAGCGTCGTAAAATTCCTCCTGCATCTGACCGAGTTGTTCACGCTCAGCCATGGAAGAGTCGGCAAATGCCTGGCTGAGTGCCTGCTTGGCGCGGTGAATCTGTGCATAGGCCTGATCAAGTGCTTCCGGTGTATGGGCAGCGTTCATCGCCGCCTGTGCTGCCTGAATGGCATCGCGTGCCTGCTGGAAGTGCTGATTGGCCATCGGTCAGCACCCCTGTTTCGGTTTTGCCTGTTTATCGTGCTTGACTACCTTTTCCGTTTTCGGTGCGGCAGCAGTAGCGCTGTCTACCGGGTTTCTCTTTGATTTGGAATGCTTGCTCATCTGATTTCCTCCTTGATGGTTATGTTCTCTTGTAGGATGTGCAGAAAAACATTGATTATGAACAGGGACTTTTTCGTGTGCAGGAGGGAGTAGGAAATATTTGCATTTATGAAGCAGGAAGTACAGACTTGCAGTAATGAGTTTTTCATTTTAAAAGGAAACCTCTTTTCGAATGTCGAACTTTTATAATAAACGTAAATTTGTACTGGAGGCGTATAAATGTCTCACCATATGAAATTGTCGGTAAGGGACTTTCCTACACTGAAGACGGCGTCATATAAGCTCCTGAATATCCTGTCGGAACATCTGGATGTGGATACAGCTTATATTGTTAAACGGGATACAGAGGAAATGACCGTGCTCAGTTCAGTCAATAAAGAGGAAGAACTAATTCCGGAAGGGTATTCGGTTGAATACGGAGGTACATACTGCAGGCTGACCATTAATCAAGGGGACGGTCTGACAATTGCCGATTTGACCAAAGACGAACTCACGCGTGAGCTCGAAGTGACAAAACAGTTAAACCTGAAAGGTTTTTTAGGGGTGCCTATGAACGATCATCACGGGAATCTGTTCGGTACATTGTGTGTCATGAGTAAAAATGAAAAAAACTTTACGCAGGAGGATAAACGGTATATCACGGATATGGCCGATGTGCTATCCTACATGGTGGATTTTGACCATACGAACCGGATCGTCGCCTCTCTTATCGTACCGATTGTCCCTGTAACGAAGGGGATTTCCATACTGCCCCTTCAGGGAGCGATGGACCAGTCGAGATCCGAACGGGTAACAGAGGCTGTCCTGTCCCACTGTACCGAAAAGAAGATCAGCGTCTTTATTTTTGACCTGTCGGGTCTTGTGCTTTCGGAAAATGCGTTTCCCGATACGCTGGCAAGAATGCCCGAGGCACTACGAGTCATGGGTGTAAAACCTGTTTTCACCGGGATTACTCCGGACATGGCGAGAATGCAGCCGGTTGTGGAGGCGATGCAGCGGTCAAAAACGGAAACGTACATGAGTCTCGAATCTGCCTTAAACTCCACTGTATTTGCGGAGTAAAAGTGAAAAAATGTAAAAGGACCTGTCCCGGTAAAGGGGCAGGTCCTTCGTTTGTCAGTCTCCTGAGCGGTCAAGCTGTTCAGAAGCCGTATTGGTGGTGAATTTAAGGCGCTCCTCAAGAAAACGGGCAATCCCGTCTTCTTCATTTGTGAAGGTGGTTTCGTTGGCGATGGACTTCAGCGGGTCGATGGCATTGCCCATAGCGACACCGGTTCCGGCATAGTCAATCATTTCCAGGTCGTTGTCTTCATCACCAAAAGCAATAATCCTGTCTTTTGGAATGTCAAGATGGGCCGCAACCTTGGAAAGACCGGCTGCTTTGTTCACGCCGCCGCGGACAATTTCAATCACGTTCCACGGGGCACCCCAGTTGCGCTGTTCTGTTGCTTCGGCGTGGGCATCGTTTAAAAGAGCAGTGAGTTCTTTTTCCTGTCCTTCTTCCGGGTGAATGAGGATGGAAGTCGGATCGGCATTCAGGAGTTTTTCCAGGTTTCCATAATCCACTGGTGATGTGCCGAGTGTGAACGCGTCGGCAAAACCACGGTTCAAATGGCGCAAATAGAAATCATCCATCACTTCGACCATGATATTTTTCACCTGAAAGGCTTCACAGGTCCGGATGATCGTTTTCGCTGTCTCCTCGTCGAGAGGACGGTGGCTGTTTTCAAACGAACGGTCTTTGGGAGAATGGACAAAAGCACCGTTAAAGTTCACGATCGGCGTTTGAAGAAAAAGTTCGCGGTAGTACTGGGCACTGGCACGGTATGGCCGGCCGGTGGCGATGACCACCTCATGCCCCAGTTCGCGGGCCTTGGCAAGAGCTGCGGCGTTTCGCCTTGAAATTGTTTTGTTGTCGGTAAGCAGTGTGCCGTCCAGATCGACAGCGATTAAATGACGATTCATTGTATGGTGCCTCCTTGATTCGGAAAGGATGGTGTATGGCGGAAAGGTACCCGCCGGATCTGAAGAAAAAACTGTCAGAAAAGGAAATCGAACAGTTGGGGCGATTTTGTGAAAAACCCGGTTTACTGTACAATATGAAGGACAATCCGTGTTAGAATAGGAGAGGCCTTTTATTAAAATAGTCTTTAAGAAGCTGCGAAAGCGGATTTTAGCGGAAGCAAGCCGCGGACAGTCTGATGTCTGCAGCAGGTATTTTTGAATATAACGGTTTTCAGTATAACATAGAATGCTTTTGGTCTTGAACGATTTGATTACGTAAAGGAGTGAGGCACAGTGGGTCAGTTTATGGAAACGTTTTTTGCCAGTTTCCCGGCGCGTACGATCTGGACACCTGAACTGATTGTGATGCTGATTTTGTTCAGCGCACTTTATTTCTGGGTAACAGGCCCGTTGAGGCATAAATTTGAAGACAGCGAACCGGTGCCGGTTCGCAGGAAAGTATACTTTCATTTAGGGCTTTTCGCTTTTTACCTCGGGTTCGGCGGACCTTTATATGTTCTCGGCCATATGATGCTCAGCATGCATATGCTTAGCATGGCGATCGCATTTCTGATCGCACCGCCGCTCCTTCTGCTCGGTCTGCCTTCATGGGTGTTTACGCCACTTGCGAAGCTGAAGCCGGTCAGAAAAATCTTCCTTGTGCTTGGCATGCCGATCCTCGGTCTGCTTCTGTTTAACGCCATGTTCTCGATTTATCACATGCCGTTTATGTTTGACCGGTTATTAACGAACGAAGGCGCACATAACATTTACCAGTTGGGCATGTTCTTTGCAGCCGGTCTGATGTGGTGGCATCTGCTGCCGCGGATCCAGACCCGCTACGAACTGTCCGAACTGAAGAAAATCGGCTATATGTTTGGAAACGGCGTTTTAATTACCCCGGCGTGTGCATTGATTATATTTGCAGGTGAACCGCTATATGCGACGTATACTGACCCTGCCACCTGGGCGATGGCGATTGCCTACTGTCTTCCTGCCGGTGCGGACATTCCGTATGAACTGTTTTCCGGGTCAACCGCACTGCCGCCGCTTTCTCCAGTACACGATCAGCAGCTCGGCGGGGCGATTATGAAGATTGTTCAGGAACTCGTCTATGGTGTGGCGATCGGTTACATCTTCAAGCAGTGGATGAATCGTGACAAGTCCGACAATAAAAAAGAAGACTCAGAATATGCTGTTTACGAAATGGTGGAAACAAACTCCAGAACGCATAACGCTTAAATAAGATCTGGTCCCTGTCCGCTCCAGCGGGCGGGGCCGGTTTTTGAGAGGAAGGGAAACCGGATGAATTACCTTAAACCATTCCTGGTCGCAGCGGGCCTCGCTGTTCTTGCAGGCTGCAGTTTTCTCTATCAGGACCCCGCAGCGGAATATGATGCCGTCATCGATCTTACCGAAGCGGAGCGTGAAGAAGGCCAGTGGGAGATGTCTTCTTTTGAAGCGGTCAATCAGGACGGAGAAACGGTTACCGATGAAGATCTTGAAGGAACGTATTACCTGGCAAAAACGATCTTTACCCGCTGTCCGACAGTCTGCATGACGATGACACCGAATATGGTCAGTGTGCAGCAAGCGATGGAGGAAGAGGGTATTGAAAACGTTCAGATCGTCTCTTTTACAGTGGACCCGGACTTTGATACACCGGAGCGGCTGGCAGAATACGGAGAGTCCTACGGAGCGGAGTTTGACAACTGGCAGTTCCTGACCGGATACGATATGGAGACTCTTGAGGAAGTCGTCATGACCGGCATGCGAAGCAGAGTCGTTCCCGGTGAGAATGATATCGGACATCCGACACGTTTCTTCCTGTTTAACGATGAAGGCGAAACGATTCGTATGTATAACGGAGAGAGGGACTTTGATCTTGAGGCGATAATCGCCGATCTGAAACATCTGGATTTATAATGCAGAGCACCAGGCCCTGAGGGGTCTGGTGTTTTTTATGCACCTGACCTGAAAATGCGGAATAGAAGCATCGCTTTATATCGTTCATTGGCTTTCCTGTGGAAAGGCTTTCATTTCCCTGCTAAAATAGAGCCATTAGCACAGAAGCGATAGAAAGAGACAAGGAGCGGAGAGGAGCTGCAGCAATGATCGAAAAACGAACGCCAATACCGGTGCCAACAGCACAGGAGAGGATCATGACTCTGGCACGGGCAGGCGAAGTCGAAAAAGTGCCGATTACAGAAGCGGATGACCGGGTGCTGGCCGAAGCGATTTATGCTGACCACGATATCCCCCCGTTTGATAAATCACCGCTTGATGGTTTCGCCGTACAAAGCGCTGATACAGAAAATGCCTCGGCTGAAACCCCTGTTTACCTTGAGGTGACCGAAACAGTGGGAGCAGGAGGTGTTGCCGCCCCGGTTACAGCGCCCGGGCAGGCCGTGAGAGTCATGACCGGTACAATGATGCCTGAAGGCTGTGATGCGATCTGCATGTTTGAACTCACAAAAGAGGTTACCCGGAACAATAAGACGATGATTGAAATTACACGTCCGTTTAAAAAAGGTGATTTTGTTTCTTTTAAAGGGGAGGAAACGAAAAAGGGAGACCCGCTTGTTGAGGCTGGCTCTGATATTACGCCGGGCGTGAAGGCCCTGCTTGCCACGTTCGGTTATCCGGAAGTGCCGGTTTACAGGAAGCCGGTCGTGGGCATTTTTGCCACAGGAACAGAACTGCTTGAAGTGGACGAGGCTATGGAGCCGGGTAAAATCCGCAACAGCAACGCGTACATGGTGGCCTCCCAACTAAAAAAAGCCGGTGCTGAACCCCGTTATTACGGGAAGCTCGCGGATGATTTTGATGCCTGCTATGATGCCGTAGCCGGTGCCATCAGTGAAGTGGATGCTCTTATTACGACCGGAGGGGTGTCGGTAGGGGACTTTGATTATCTGCCTGCCATTTATGAAAAGCTTGGTGCCTCGGTCCTGTTTAACAAAATTGCCATGAGACCTGGAAGTGTGACGACAGCAGCAGAACTGGACGGCATGCCGCTGTTTGGCTTGTCAGGAAACCCGAGTGCGTGCTTTGTAGGCTTTGAACTGTACACCCGGCCGTGGATCCGCACTCTGCTCGGAGCAAAGAATCCATATCTAATACAAACGAAAGCCTTACTGGGACAGGATTTTCCAAAAGCGAACCCGTTTACAAGACTGATCCGGAGCGAGACCCGATTTGATGATACAGGCAGACTGACGACCAGACCGGCAGGATTTGATAAATCCTCAGCCGTCACTTCCCTCGCCCACACGAATGCCCTCACGATTCTGCCGGGGGGCACAAGGGGTTACAAAGCAGGTGACGAAGTGGATGTGCTGCTTTTAAACGAGCCTGGAAGCGTGCCGCTGCGGCTGCCGGAGAAGAACCGGACATGATTTTTCAGCTCACCGGCTACTCAGACACGGGAAAAACCACGCTTGCCGCGGCCTGGACCTCACATCTGACCGACAGAGGCTATGTTGTCTGCGTGATCAAGCATCACGGTCACAAAGGGGTTCCGCTGACAACAGGCGATGATGGGAAAGATACGGCGCGTTACCGAAAAGCCGGAGCCGAATCCTCCCTCGTCGTAAGCGACAGTGAATTTCAGTGGACCGGTGCGAATCCGCCTCCGTTAAAAACCCTGATTCACCTGGTGGAAACAACCGAGCCTGATGTTATTCTGATCGAAGGATTCAAGGAATCGGATTATCCTAAAGCCGTTCTTGTGCGGGGGACAGAAGATGCTGATCTGGTGAGGAAAAGCACAAACGTAAAAGCTGTAATCTGCCCGGGAAAAAAAGAAATGGATGGGCTGGCCAAAGCAGGAATCGAGGCTCTGCCGCTGGAAGAGAAGCAGCAGGTTATCCACAGTTTAACGACACTTTTAATCGGAGATGATACACCATGAATGACTCGCGCTTTACGATTACAAGCGAGCCGGTAGACATTACAGAAGTGATCGAAAAAGTTACCCACCGAAATGCAGGGGCTGTAAATACATTCATCGGGACGGTCCGGGAGTTGACAAATGGCAAGCGGACACTTTATCTGAGGTATGACGCCTATGTTCCGATGGCAGAAAAGCAGCTGGCCCGAATTGGTGATGAAATTAAGCGGGACTACCCGGAAGCGAAGGTGGCGATTACCCACCGGATCGGTGAACTTGCGATCAGTGATGTGGCAGTCGTCATCGCTGTCGCCACTCCTCACCGGGCTGATGCCTTTGACGCAAGCAGATACGCCATTGAGCGGATTAAGGAAATCGTGCCGATCTGGAAGAAGGAACATTGGGAGGACGGCTCGGAATGGATCGGGGATCAGCGGGAGACCGCCAGTTATCCGTCCGGTCGTCCTGAAAAGGAGGACATGCAATGATTCGTGTACTATTGTTTGCGGAACTCGAAGAACGGCTCGGAACAAGAGAGCTTGAGTTGAGGGAAGGAAAAACAAGTGTCGGCTCACTGCGTTTAAAACTCGCACAAACCCATTCGGAGCTTGAGGGGATCGAACACGCCATGGCAGCCGTTAACGAGGAATACGCAGAAGACACCACCTCTGTCCGTGACGGGGATACCGTCGCCTTCATACCGCCGGTTAGCGGAGGTTGATTACTGAAAGAAATCGGGCTATAATATAGTGAGTTACAAAATGACCGGATTGTTCTTCTGGTCATTTTTATTTTGCAGGCAGAAAGGTTGTAGGCTGATGGTTGAAAATAAGGAAGGTCTCATTCTTGCGGCGGCAGCCTCATCTTTTTCCATGTACGGATATAAAGGAACGACAATGGATAAGGTGGCCGCTCTTGCCGGAATCGGGAAAGGAACGATTTATACAGCATTTAAAAATAAAGAAGCGCTTTTTGATGCTGTGCTTCAGCAGATCATAACGGAAATGGAACAGGTTTTTTACACGAATATCCTTCCCGAGAGGACTGTTTCGGAAAATCTTCACTCCGCCCTCTACCACCTGCTTTCATTCCGGAGGGATCATCAGGTGATGATGAAACTGGCGTACGAAGTCAGGATGTTTGGAAGTGATCACTCGAAGCGCGCCATGGATAAAATTGAAGATGCCATTATTGATTGTCTGAAACGACAGCTTGAACAGGCAGAATCTCAAGGGAAACTTCAGATGCGAAAATCCGAGGTTACCGCCTTTCTTCTGTACAAACAGTACATGGCACTCGTTTTTGATTACGAGGAAAAGTACGGTCCCCTGGAAAAAGAGGAAATCGCACGGATTCTTGAAGATCATTTTCTCTATTCCTTAATTCATAATAAAAAGAGGTAACCCTCTTTTTTTATCTTGAATTGACCAAATGAATAAAATAGTCAAAAAGGTGTTGAGCGTATGAACGGATTGAAAAATGAATTGAAAGGCATTTTTGAAAGAAAAAAACTGATGGTCGCTTTGGCAGGAATAATGCTGATGCCTCTTTTATACGGCGGTGTGCTGATTTGGTCATTCTGGGATCCCTATGGCCAAATTGACTCGCTCCCGGTAGCGGTTGTTAATGACGATGAAAGTGCTGTAATTGATGGGGAGGAGATAAGAGCAGGGGATGACTTTACTGAAGAACTGGCCGCCAATCCCGATCTGGACTTCCATTTCGTGAATGAAGAAACAGCGAGGCAGGGAATGGCCGATTTTGACTACTATTTTTATGTGTACATTCCCCCTTCATTTTCTGAGGATATTGTAAGTGTAGCCGAGCAAGAGCCGGTAAAGGGGACGCTCTATTATGAAGTGAACTCGGATTACAACTATGTGAGCTCCCAGATTGCTGGAACAGCGGTGGAGTCGATGGAAAGGGAACTGTCTGAAGCACTCACGCTTGCCTATGCAGAAGTGGCTAATGATTCGTTCAGCCGCTTCACGAAACTGGTGAATGAAGTAAAAGACGGAACGGGCGAGATTCAGGAGGGGAGCAGTGACGCCTATGAGGGAAGCCTGAGTCTCAACAGCGGCCTGCTGGAAATTGAAGCCGGGACAGCAGATCTAGCAGCAGGTGCAGAAGAGCTTGAAGCCGGGATCACCACTTTTGATGAGGAGTGGGACTCATTGACGAGGAATCTCGATCTCGACCGTGCAGAGGAGACCCATGGAGAGCTCAGAGAGCGCACTGAACGAATGGAACAGTTCCTTGAAGATGGACGTGTGACTGAAGCTGCGCAGGAGTTCGATCGTATTTTTGACCAGGCAGAGGCACTTGGAGATGATATCGCCCAGTTTCAGGACATACTCACAGACGGAGAAGAGCGTATGGCTGATATACAGTCAGAGCTTAATGAATACGAATCAAAGTGGAACAGCCTGTACGCTTCTCTGGAGGGCAGTGCAGAGGATGCGGGCAGCCGTCTTGATGAGGCAGCTGCTTTTGCAGATCAAATAGAGGAGCGCCTTGAAGGGCTGGAAAAACGGCTGTCAGAACCGTTTGAACTAGTTGAAGAGATGGAAGACCATTACCGTCAGCTTCCAGAGGCGGCAGGTGAGGATTGGGAGGAGCGTGAAGAGCTTGCTGCCTGGTATGAACAGGGCCTTGAACAGTTTGAGAAAATCCCGGATCACCAGGAGCGGTTAAAAAATCAGGTCGCAGACGGCCGCTCGGAAATAAGCCGTTTCCGCCAGACGATTGAGGAAGCGGAAGAGGCGGCAGAAGACCTTGCTGAGACCGGGAAGGAGGCGCTCGCAGCTGCTGGGCATATTAAGGAAAAAGTGGGGACATCCGAAAATATCCTACGCAGTCTTAATGAAAGAGCAGACCGGCTTAAAGAAAAATTGGAAACAGTTGAAAGTCTGGAAGAGAGGGTTGATCCTGCGGATGGAGAGGAACAGCTTAAGGAAGTTGTTCAGGACCTGAACATGACTCTTGAAAGGGCAGAGGAACAGTATAACCTTGCCTTGAATCAGGGAGAAGAAGTAAGTGAAGGTCTCTCACAGCTTGCTGCAGGTGCAGAGCGGACAAGCGAAGGGACATTCTCCCTTGTCGATCGCCTTGATGAAGCTGCTGAGGGAAGTTCTTCGCTTGCGGGAGGACTGGATGATTTGTCTTCTGGAACAGATGAGCTGCACAAAAACGTGGCCGAAGTGGCTGAAGTGATGGGCGGTCTTGATCCCGGCCGTCAGCACGAACTCATGGCAGCCACTCCGGTTGAGGCGATGAGCGGAAGCACAGACAGTGACAATGATTATTCTTATGGCGAAGGGCTCACACCTTACTTTTTGTCAATCGGACTTTATGTAGGGGCTCTGACCCTTTCAATCATCTATCCGTTCCGTGAACCTCTGGGACCCCATCGAAACGGGTTTGAATGGTTTACAGGAAAACTCGGCGTGGCACTGATGACCGGCGCGGCTCAGGTAACCATCCTTCTGGCGTTTCTGTTTTTCGTTCTCCAGCTGGATGTTGCGTCGCCAGTATCGTTTATTTGGTTTACCTATCTTGTGAGTGCGGTGTTTATCAGCCTTATTTTCATGATGGTTGGCGTACTGGACAATCCTGGACGCTTCGTGGCTATTATTCTCCTCATACTCCAGCTCGGAGGCAGCGGGGGGACCTTTCCGGTTGAACTGCTCGCTTCTCCGCTGCAGACCGTTCACGGCTGGCTGCCGATGACGTATTCCATTCTCGGGTTCCGCTCAGTTGTGTTTATGGATTCACCTGTCTTTCTGGGACAGAGCGTCCTGTTTTTAACCGTACTCGGTGCAGTGGTGCTGGGGGGAGCCTATTTCTTTTTCAGGGCGAAATACAGTAAACTTTGTGCCCCGTTTACAAACAAGCAGAACGTGCAGACTAACAAAGACTGAGTTATTAAGGTAGCAGAGGCAAAAGAACACGTGATATGCTGAACAAGAACGGGAGCCGGACGATGGTTTACAACAGACGGCTGTCCGGGAAAAGACAGTATACAAGCCAGTATATGTTGGAGGAGATACCATGAAACTTGAAATATCAGATAAAGCAGTGGAATGGTTTAAAAGTGAGTTTGAACTTGAAGGCGGCGAGTCTGTCCAGCTTTACGTCCGATACGGAGGGTGCGGGAATTTCCAGAGCGGCTTCTCGCTTGCTGTGGCAAAAAAGGAACCGGATGACCCTGCTGTATCAGAGGAAAAAAACGGCATCACCTTTTACGTGGAGAAAAAGGACGAATGGTACTTTGATGATAAGGACCTGAAAGTAGCATTCAATGAGGATACAGATGAAATCGAGTATCTTCATGAAACAGGAGAAAAGCAGTAGCGTTCAGCACTTTCTCCGGTGAGAACCGGGCAGATGATGAAACGGATCAAGGCGCAGAGAGTACAATTACTCTCTGCACCTTTTCTGATGACGGTGAGGTTGAAATACTGCAGATCCCACTGCCTAAAGGCTGGCGTGTGGTCGAGGGTTACTTTATAAAAGGAATGGTAAGCGGCATTTTGTAATACTGGCCGTCTTTTGCCTTCAAAGCAGCCATGATGATCAGCACAATATTGACAATCACCACGATCGGAAAGAGTAAAAAGCCGACCAGGATTATCATGGAAAATGCGGCGACGGTGTAATAAATGAACATGGAAATATGCAGATTCAGTGCCTGCTTTCCGTGATAATCCACAAAGGAAGAGGTGTCTTTTTTGAGAAGCCAGAAAATCAGCGGACCGATAAAACCGATAATCAGTCCGGACAGATGTGTCAGCAGGGCCATGTTTTTATCGTCTCCGCTCACTTCCGATTCCTCAACTGCCTCATTTTCCTTCGTTTCCTCTTTTTCTTCTGCCGTCAGATTTTCTTCACTCATGAATAAGACCCCCTAAAAGATAAAAATGAACGCTGTCTCTTATATCTATTCGGGAGTCCGTCTGTATACTTTCATCTGTTATTAAAATTTTGCCAACAGAAGAAAAAAGGAGCCGTATTCGAACATTTCTGCAGAAAAGGAGACTTACTTCTGCTCATAACTCCCTTTCTTACGGGGCAGGATAAAAACAATCAATCATAGGGAGGGATCGTGATGGGACAGCGGCGGCAGTTTGAGGAAGGCGACAAAGCGCCGAATAACGGATTCTATGTGGAAATCGGCGAAACAGGAAGCATGGTTAATAACCCTCAGAAAATTCATCTGGAAGCGGGCAAGGAATTTCCCGCGCTCACAAATAAAGACCGTAAATGGACCTACCACCGTAAGCCGTAAGTTTCCCGGGAACATTCTCTGCTGAATGCAGAGGGTGTTCTTTTTTTTTGCTCTTTTTGTTACGCTCTTTTCGTAAAGATTGTTGTTTATTACGCTCCAGGCGGACGCTTTCCGCGGGCATCGCTTCAGCCTCCTCGGAAAAACTGCCCTGCGGGGTCTTCAGTCGATGCTATTCCCGCAGGAGTCACCACCTTACGCTCCATATCAAAATATACGAAAAACAACAATCTATCCAAAAAAAGCTTTTTGTTAAAATGACTGTTATTACGCAGCAGACGGAGTCTTTTAGCACGTCCAGCCCCATCCTCCTCTGAAACGCTTCTGCGTCATCTTCCTCTGTGAGCCAGTCTTCGACCTCCTATACGTTAGAGAACATGATTTCTTCTTTGTAAGAAAACCGTCTTTTTTTGTCATGGAGCCGAGGTACTCTGAATAAAAATGAAAGAATGACGGATGCGGAATCTGTGATGCGGCTGGGCCCGGTACCCAGCCGTTTTTTATCCCGGCGAATAGAATGATGAAGAGCGTGTGTTATTTATGCACAATTTGAGCGTGAGGTGAGCGGGGGATGGTCATGGCTGTGCAGGAGCGGTATTTTATAATGGAAGGAGAGCAGGCGGTGGTTCATCTGCCGGAGCGGCCGAACGGCTTTTTAATCCTGCTTCTCGGTGATGTGAATCATTATGTTGAGAAAAACACCAGTCTGTGGCATCAAAACCCCGGCAGGCGGCAGTTTATCGAACTTTTGAAGGAGGAAGGGTACACGATTGTGTATTCCAACCAGCACGGCAGACACTGGGGAAATGACGAAGCATACCGCCTCACGAAGCGGGTAATCAAGGAGACGCTCCGGACGGAAATTCTGAATTCGCGTATTCATGTGTTTGCGGAGGGAATGGGGGCACTTCTGGCGCTGCGTCTTATGGCGGATCATCCAGGTATGCTCAGGTCAGTGGTTCTATACAATCCGTGTCTGAACCTGAAAACGTATCTGGAGCATGAGAAAAGCAACCTGTTTTTTTACAAGCGGTTTAAAAAAGAACTGGCTGAAGCTTATGGTGAAGACGAGGCCATTCAGGAAAGGGCTGTGGAACTGCCGTCGGAACTATGGAAACGAACGTGTCCGGAGACGATGGTGCGGATTTTTCATTGTGTTTTTGAGCGCACATACCCGCTCGATCAGCACAGCCGCCCTTTTGCAGAGACACTGCGGGAACGGAAAGCACCGGTCGAGCTCACCGTTTTTCTGCCCGGCAAACAGCTGGCGGACTTTGCAGGCCCTGTCAGGCGGTTTCTGGCCTCCCGTAATCAGCTGAGGAAACTATGATTGAAAGATAAAAACGATGAGCTGCCCTGCCGGGACTCATCGTTTTCCTTTATCAGCGGCCAAGCTCGACATACGGGCTGTCGTGGCTGAAGCCATATAGAATCAGGTCTTTAATTATATCTGCGCCAAGCGCGCTGTAAACCGTGCCGTTGCCGCCGTAACCGAGGAGAAAATAGACATTTTTGTGTTTCGGGTGTTTGCCGATAAACGGAAGACCGTCTTTCGATTCTCCAAATGCCGCACTCCATTCATGGGCAATAGCCAGATTAGAAATGTGCGGGAAATGCCAGCGCACAAGCTCAAGAAGCTCATCACCTTTTTCTCTAAGTACTCCAGGTTCTTCTGCCGGCTCGGAGACGGGTTCATCAAGTCCCCCTGCAATGATCCTGTTGTCAGGGGTGGTGCGCATGTAAAGGTAGGGCTGTTTTGTTTCCCAGATGAGTGCCCGGTCATGCCAGGCAGACAGATCTTTTACAGGGTGCGTAACGATGGCATACGTGCGGTTCAGAACCGCTTTTTTGATTGTGGCAAACTCAGCAGTGGCATAGCCGGTGCAGTAGATCACATGCTTCGCCTCAATAACGCCTTTTGGGGTACGGAAGGTATGATTTCCACCTTGGGTACCGGAGAAATCGTGACCGAGGACTTCTGTATTTTCGTAAACCTGGACACCGTTTTTGTGTGCCTGGCGAACGAGTGCTGTTGTAAGCTTGAATGGATTCACTTCCGCGTCCAGATCGGAAAGAATAGCAAGATCTTTTTCAAAGGGAAAAATCGAGCGGATCTCATGTGGCTCCAGGAGACTCACAGGAAAATGGTGCTTACGAAGCGTCTCAAATTCCTTCCGGAGTTTTTTTACATCAGATCTGCTGCTGGCATAGAAAAGGGATTTTCTTCTTGTAAAGTCACATTTGTACTCAAGACGGCGGACAGTCACTTCAAGATCATCAATCGCTTTCAGGCACCGTTTGTAAAATTGAACGGCTGTTTCTTCACCGAGCTTTTTCGTAAATGAATGAAGCATCTTATCGTTGGCGTATTGAAGCAGACCGGTATTGGCCGAAGAAGAACCGCTTGCCACCGTATTCTGTTCAACAAGGATCGTATTGACATTGTATTCAGAAAGGCGGTACGCCATTATTGCACCGCTCATCCCGCCGCCAATCACCAGTACATCACATTCGGCGGGTTCTTCCAGCTTCGGGTAGGAAGGAAATTGTTTTAAGGTAGTCGGCCAGTAGAGGCTTCCCGTATGCAGTTTCATAATCGGCTGCTCCTTGTCCGTAAATTCTCCTATGTAGCGTGTGTGTTCACGGCCGGGTTTATACCTCTCTTGAGGATGACGGGAGCAGACGGCATAACACTCAGGCGAGCCGTCATAGAATGTGAAAAGAACGATAAGAAGAGGGGATCAGGCATGGAGCGTATAAAGATCAAAAACGGACTGGACTTTTTTGGTTATCATTTGTGTGAGGAAGCGCTTTCCAGGGGGATCGAAGTTTCAATTGAAGAAGAGGGAGAGCTGACAGAAGAACAGGAAATGATGAAAGCCTTATTCGTTAGAAACAGTCTTTTTACTTTTGGGGGGGAAGAGGCGAATGTGACGCTCGTGAACGGATACGAGCGGGCTGGTACTGCGGCCGGTGACGATATACTTGCCGGCCGGGAGGAAGGTGACATTCTGCTGCCACCTCTATATGGGCCCTTTCAGCCAAAGAACAGAGGTTTTGCGGCACTTCTGTCAAGCTGCGAGGAAGATACACGTTTGTTTCGTGAGTGTGCAGAAAAAGAAGGAAATGGCCTGATCCATGCCAGAGACGGCGCAAAAGCGGTATTGGATCTTCTTGAAAAAGAGGAAAGACCCCTGGCGAGGATTACGGGACCGGATCGGAAGCTCTGGAATGACGGTGTCCTCTATCTCGCTGACAGGTTCGAAAAGCTGGAATGGTGCCGGGACCTGATTCAAGGCGAAGCAGATGATAAAGGAAATGGTGGAGTAAAAGAAACAGGGCGGCTGCCGGACGAACAGGAAGCCTATTCAGGTGAAAAAAGGACCATCATACAGGTATCCGGGCGGCCCGTTAAGAAAGGACTTGCGGAACAACTTGCGTGGATGGAGAAAACGGGGTTGTGAGTATCCACTTAAACCCATCCAGCCCAATTAAATAATCGTATGGAATAGGCCTCCCGGGTGAAAAATGAAGAGGTGGACAAAAGTCCATCAAAACAAAACCCAGGGGGTCACATTATGAGCTTTTTTGGCATGTTTAACGACAAAAATGATCGTCACGGAAAAGATGAAAATCGCAAGGAAGTACAGCGAGGGCACCGTGATACTGAGTTTGCAGAAGATGACGCTCATATCGATCTTCGTCAGGAAGAGCTGGATATTCATAAGCACCGGGATGAAACCGGGGATGTGGAAATTCACAAGGAGATCGTGGAAGAAGAACAGACCGTCAACGTCCCTGTCTCCCACGATCAGGTTGTCATTGAAACAAAAGCAGTAGATCATCAACCGACCGATGAGCCGATTTCCGAAGAGGAAACGGTTCACATCCCCGTTACTGCAGAAGAGGTCGATGTGGATAAGCATACTGTCGTCACAGGGGAAGTGACAGCCCATAAACGCTCAGTGGAAGAGAGCAGACAGGTGCATGATGTTCTTCACAAGGAAGTTGCTGATGTGGAAACCCATGGTACAGCAGACGTTGTGAATGAAAGAGACGAATAACGTACTGCAGGGAGAGTTGTCTCCCGGAATATCCTTAAGACCTTGCTGGGTCTTAAGGATATCTTTTTTTCATATCCATTTTTATTTTCGGGCAGAATAAAAAAAACGAACGGACGAGGTGAACGTATGATTGCCAGGTTTGTTTTAATCGGAATTCTTATTGGTGGTCTTGCAGGCTGGATAACAGGGTATTTTTTTACAGGAATCGTCTCCGGCGCCGTGATCGGCGGCCTGTTTTACCTTCTTAAAGGAAAAAGTAATGGTGAGCCGGTGGAGCGTTCAGAAGAGGCGAATCATCAAAAATTCGATCTAAAGGAAGAAGAACTGGATATTAGGAAGAAACGTGTGGTTACGGGGGACGTAAAAGTCCGCAAAGAAGTTGTGGAAACAGAAAAAACGTTAAAAATTCCTGTAAAGCGTGAAGAAATGGTCATTGAAACGGCTGACGAAGAGGAAATTCGTATTCCGGTAAAAGAGGAAGAAGTTCATATTCGTAAACAACCTGTCAAAATTGCAGAGGTGGATGTAACAACCGAACAAGTTGAGGAAATGAAAACAATTAAAGCTCCTGTAAAGAAAGAGGTTCTCGATATTGATGTCAGCGGGGACGCGGACGTAAAAGAAAATAATGAGAATCATTGAGCAGCGGCTGTCCGCTGCTTTATTTAGTCAGGGAATGACAGGACTAATGTATTCTGTTTATTTAAGGGCTGTATTAAGGTTCACCGGATATTCACTGTTGCGGGGAAGGACGCGATTTGCGATGATTTAAGTAATTGCGCAAAAAGGGGTTGAAGATCGTGAAGCAACTGCTTATGGGAATCGTCCTGTTTTCTTTCATTGCTCTCGGGGGTTATTTCTTTTTTTCCGGTTTCCTCGGGTGGGAGCAGGGGATCGCGGCTATTTCTGCTATAGTACTGGCCATACTCGTAGAGTGGCTGTTCCATAAAACCGTTAGGCTTGTGTAATAAACTGTAATTGAAGGTTACGTCAGGTCAGGAAATCGTTACTATGATTTCCCTCAGGGTCTGATCAGCCTTGGAGAGTACGGCCTGTCTGTACCGGATGAGGTACGCGGGTGGCTTGAGGAGCATGTTGATATCTATCGTGAGACAGGGAAAATGCCTTTTAAAGTCGAAGGATAACAGTGGAGGAAAGGAAACAGTGTTTTTTGCAGTGCTGTCTTCTTTTCCAGAGAAAACCCGGTATACAGGGTCACTTTATCCAAGGAGTGAGAGGCATGGAAATCAGAGAACTTTCTTCAGGCGAAGCGCGGGATTCCCGCTATCTGCTCGATGGCTTAATTGAAACGCGTGAAAAGCTGCTCGAAATGATTGATGAAGTGGACGACGGAGATCTTTACTATCAGACACAGGGGCTTCCGGCACCGGCAGGTTACCTTCTTCATCTGGCACAGGTGGAGCTGTTCTGGAACAAAGTGGTTCTGCAGCAGGGCTCTGTCAGCGATGAGGACCGTCAACGGTTTCACTTTCAGGAAAAACAGGAGATTTCCGCACCGGAAGGCAAGGATAAGTCATGGTTTCTTGCAAGGCTCGGGGAGGTAAGAATGCTGACCCGTGAGCACTATATGAAGATGTCGGATATTGAATTCAAACGGCCGGCACTTGAGGTGAAACTGAAAGGCGAAATGGTCAGATGCTCACCGGAATGGGTGCTCTATCATCTGATTGATCATGAAGCTTATCATCGTGGACAGGTTGCCCTTATTTTCAGGATGATGAACGGCACAAGGGAAAAATGGGATCATTTTAACACTCCATATCTGTCGATGTAACGGCAGGCTGGAGCAAAGAAACCTCGCAGCAGCGGGGTTTCTTTTCTTCGTAACGGGGCTTGTCAGCACTCTCCTTGCATTGAGGTGTTCGTTTCTTTAGGATAGAGGAATGATCATTGTGAAGGAGAGGATCTTATGGCAGAGCAGAACAAAGCGCTTAAATCAATGGCTGAACGAGTCGTAAAAGGATATAAAGCGGTGCACGCAAGAGATTTTCAGGAGGCAAAAGAGCTTCTCGAACCTCTGAAACCGCTGCTTCATCAGGACGACAAACCGAACGTCACTTTTCTCGTTCACCTTGCTATGGCACAGATCGGCACGGCGAGTGTTGAGGATTTTCTAGCTACGTATGAAGACATTCAGAAACACGAGCCGAAAAATGAAGACGAAGTCAAGCTGAAAGGCCGAGTGGACGCTGCATTTGAAGAACTGATGAAATCGATGGCGGAAAAAGCAGGGGAATAGCCAGCGAGGCTCCGCCACGTTCCGGCAGGAGTGGACAACAGGAAATCCGGGCGCTTGCGGAACAATTTGTCCAGTCAAGACAGGCTCATGTTTATATTGTCCTCATATGATACAGAGAGTAGACATTTTCCCATGTTAGCGACTCTTTTAAGGAGGACAATAAAGATGACAATGGTACATCCAGCTTATTATTACGGCGGCATGCGCGGCGGTGTGAAGCCTGGTCCCGGCCCCTACCCTGAGCGGTTCTTTCCGGTGCTTCCGTTTCTGGGCGGACTCGCTGTAGGCGGACTGCTGGTAGGAGCTCTCGGACCGCGTCCACCGTATGGCCCGGGATGCTGCCCGCCATTCTACGGCCCGCAGTTTGGTCCTGGATATGGTCCCCAGTTTGGTCCTGGTTTCGGTCCTCAGTACGGACCCGGTTTTGGCCCGCAGTTCGGCCCGAGTTTCGGTCCCCAGTTTGGCCAGCAGTTCGGCCAGAGCCCCGGGCAGTTCGGAGGCCAGCAGGCTGGCGGATTCGGCACCGGCACCACAGGATACGGCAATACCCCGTTTTACGGACCGACTCTGTAGACGGAATGGCGTAAGGAAACTCCCTGCGGAATGCAGGGGGTTTTTTGGTGCCGTGATGTGGATGGAGTACGGCCCCTTCTCATAGGGGCAGCTTTCCGCACTGAGCTGTGCGCTTCCTGTTTTACCCCCTAACGGCTGTTCTGATGAGAGTTAAGTACCGAAACGAGTAATCTCACCTCTTTATTCTTCCGTTTTGCTGAGTGATGACTGGAAAGCCCGCGTATATACAGGTGAACCTCTTCCGGGCTCCATTTGCCCTGTCCCCGCAGTATTGATAGAATAAGTCTATTCATACTTTCGCAAATGAGTGGAATTTATATCTGTATTCCTTCTCCATGCTTGTACATATTTTCACTCAGCACGAAGGAACAGCAGCAGATTATCATGAAGGAGGAAATGGCTTGAATCATCACGTGTACGATTTAGCAGGGATCGGGATTGGTCCCTTTAACTTAAGTCTGGCCGCTTTACTGGAGGACACGCCTGAGGTGGATTCGGTGTTTTTTGACCAGAAGCCTGAATTTGACTGGCATCCGGGGATGCTTATTGTGGGAACCCGGCTGCAGGTGCCGTTTATGGCAGACCTTGTGACACTTGCCGATCCGACGAACCGCTACAGTTTTCTCAATTATCTGGCTGAAAAGAACCGTCTGTATCCGTTTTACTTTCTTCAGCGCCTCGACATTCCGAGACGGGAGTACAATGACTACTGCAAATGGGTGGAAAGTGAGCTGAACAACTGCTGCTTCGGCAAAAAAGTCACGGCTCTGGACTACCTTGAAGACGAAGGTCATTACAGCCTTACCGTTCAGGACATCCACAGCGGTGAGGAGGAGACGATCTACAGCAGAAATCTTGTGCTCGGGACGGGAAGTTCGCCGGTTCTTCCTGAAGCGTTCAGGGATCTGGCTTCCGAGCGTGTGTTTCACACCTCACAGTTTCTCGATTACCAGGACCATTGCAGGGACGCTCGTTCGATTACCGTCGTCGGTTCCGGCCAGAGTGCAGCGGAAGCGTTTCGTGAGCTCTTAAAAGAGCGGATGGAGCACAACTATAAACTTACATGGATTACCCGCTCGGCCAGCTTTTTTTCCATGGAAGAGTCCAAGCTCACCGTTGAGCAGTTTTCACCGGATTATGTGAATTATTTCTACCAGTTCCCGCAGGATAAAAAAGACCGGATCTTCGCCACGCAGGATCTGCTGTATAAGGGAATCAGCTCCCATACGATAACCGATATCTACAACCTGCTCTATGAAAACTCTGTTTCCAATGAGGAAATAAACGTGGATCTGCAGGTTCTTACAGAAGTGAATGGGATCCGTGAAAAAGGCGATACGTATGAAATTGAGTGCCGCCAGTGGGAGCAGGATTACGAGTTCACGAGGGAAAGTGATGTGGTCATTGTCGGAACCGGCTACCACCCGAACGTGCCGGCTTTTGTAAAGGATATCAGTGACTATATTTCGTGGGATGATAAAGGACGCTACGAGGTTCAGCCCGATTACCGTCTCAAAGTGAACGTTCCGAATGACATTTATGTACAGAGCGGGATCTCCCATTCCCACGGCATCGGCTCCACGAACCTGGGGCTTGCTGTGCACCGGAACAAGATTATCATTAACCATCTTCTTGGCAGAGAAAAGTATCCGATCTATGAAAAGAACGTGTTTCAGAATTTCGATGCAAGAAAGCTCTAAAGCAGGAAAAAGGCTGATCCCGGAACCAGGTCCGGGACCAGCCTTTTTCAGGTATGAGAGATGGATGAGTCCGGTAAAGGCAGCTAGGAGTCTGCCTTTTTCCTGACGCTGCTCTTACCGTTACCTGCCGGCTCCGGGCTGTTGGCAAACTTCTTTAATGCATCCCATACAGGAGATAAATGCTTGATATACGGTTTCATCGCATGTGCAAAGTTCATAACAGCTTCGATCTGCTCCAAAGTCCGTTCCATCTGTTCAATTTCCTCCTGGGTCGGCTCCTCCTCATCAGCAAGAGGATCGTCACCGGACGCAGAATCTTTTTCAGCTTGAGTTTCTTCATTTATTACAGGTGTCCCCCAGCCTCCAAACAGCCAGCTGCCTCCTTGTCCTTCAGGTTGATCCCCGGTTCCATGACTTTTCGTGCTGTCTTCTTCACCTGAGTCCGGCCGGGGGCCGCCGAACATCATCTGGTCAAAAAAACTCATCGGCGGACGCTGCTCTTCTTTTTCGGCCATTTAAACAGCCTCCTTAACAGAAATCTTTCTCTATTTACCATATGCACGGACGCCCCGGGACGTATAGGGGACTGTCCCAGGGACGGGAAAAGCATTGCATTTCTTTTAGGACTAGGTCATAATATTAACTATAAATGGCTGATTACAGACGAAATTTATTCCGGTTCGGGAGCAAGACTGACCCGTACCGCCAGAGGGAGGATCTGTTAGATGAGAGCAGGGATCTGGGGAATTGGCGCTTATGCACCTGAGCATGTAGTGACCAACAAGGAACTCGAACAGAAGATTGATACAACCGATGAATGGATTCAGACCCGTACGGGGATAAAAGAGAGAAGGATTGCCGGGGACGATGTGGACACCACTGACATGTCCTATTTTGCCGCAGTGGATGCACTCGAAAAATCCGGTGTTGCGGCCGAGGAAATCGAATTGATCATCGTGGCGACAGTAACCGGGGAGTACCGCTTCCCATCAGTTTCAGCGATGATTCAGGACCGGCTCGGAGCCAAGAAAGCAGCGGCTATGGATATCGGTGCCGCCTGTGCCGGTTTTATGTACGGCCTGGCTACAGCGAAGCAGTTCGTTGAAAACGGCGCCTATGAAAAAGTGCTGGTCGTGGGTACAGAAAAACTGTCCAAGATAACAGACTGGAGCGACCGCAATACCGCAGTGCTATTCGGGGACGGTTCCGGTGCTGCAGTAGTGGCTCCGGTATCGGGTGACCGGGGAATTCTGTCGTTCGAGCTCGGTTCCGATGGCAGCGGCTGGTCTCACATCAAACAGGAAAAGTACCTGTTGATGAACGGACGGGAAGTGTTCAAATTTGCCGTACGCCAGATGGGCGAATCGTCACTGAGTGTGCTTCATAAAGCAGGCTTGACGAAGGACGACTGTGATTTTCTCGTTCCGCACCAGGCAAATATCCGTATCATGGAAAGTGCGAGGCAGCGTCTGGATCTGCCGGTGGAGAAGATGAGTAAAACCGTGGACCGCTACGGAAACACGTCTTCTGCTTCCATACCGCTTTCTTTAATGCACGAACTTGATAATGGTAAAATTAAAGATGATGACATTGTCGTATTAGTCGGATTCGGGGCAGGCCTCGTGTGGGGTTCTGTCGCGATCCGCTGGGGAAAATAGAAGAGGGAAAGAAAGGAGCCGACATAGAACATGAAAAAGAATCGTGTAGTAGTAACCGGCATGGGTGCGGTTACACCTTTAGCAAATGATCTGGCACAGACGTGGACAAAACTGATTAACGGCGAATCGGGGATTGATATTTTTGACCGGTACCCGGAGGCTGATTTTCCAACAAAGGTGGCGGGCGAAGCGAAAGACTTCGACCCTGCCGACTTTATGGACAAGCGTGATGCCCGCAAAATGGACCGCTTTACACAGTTTGCGGTTGCAGCGGCACATATGGCGGTAAAGGACGCAGACCTGACGATTGACGAGTCGAATGCGGACCGTACCGGAGTCTGGATTGGATCAGGAATTGGCGGGATGGAGACATACGAAAAGCAGTTCCGTCTTTATGAAAAGCGCGGCCACCGCCGTGTGAGCCCGTTTTTTGTCCCGATGCTCATTCCGGACATGGCAAGTGGACAGGTATCCATCCAGCTTGGGGCAAAAGGAATCAACAGCTGTTCGGTAACAGCGTGTGCATCCGGTGCCAACTCCATCGGCGATGCGTTTAAAGTGATTGAGCGCGGCGATGCGGACATCATGATTACAGGGGGCGCGGAGGCGCCGCTTACGGAAATGTCCTTTGCCGGCTTTACAAGTGCGCAGGCCATGAGCCGTAATGACGATCCGAAAACCGCGTCACGTCCGTTTGATAAAAACCGTGATGGCTTTGTGATGGGTGAAGGGTCGGGAATTCTCATTCTTGAATCCCTTGAAAATGCAGAAAAACGGGGCGCCCGTATTTACGGGGAAATTGTTGGATACGGCGCCACTGGTGATGCTTATCACCTTACCGCACCTGCTCCGGAAGGGGAAGGCGGCGTCCGTGCTATGCGTCAGGCGCTGAACGATGCAGGACTCGCTCCTGAAGAGATCACGTACATGAATGCTCATGGGACAAGCACGGAGTACAATGACAAGTACGAAACGATTGCGGCAAAAACCGTATTCGGCGACCATGCCCGTAAGCTCGCGATCAGCTCAACGAAATCCATGACCGGCCACCTGCTCGGTGCAGCCGGGGCGATTGAGGCGATCTTCTCGGTCAAGGCGATTGAAGAAGGCGTGATCCCGCCGACGATGAACCTGGAAACACCGGACGAAGACTGCGACCTCGACTACGTGCCGAACGAAGCGCGCCGTCAGGAAGTCAACGCCGTTCTCAGTAACTCGCTCGGCTTTGGCGGCCACAACGCGACGCTGGTGTTTAAAAAATATACAAAATAACAGCGGGTTTCTTACCCGACTGTCTCGGATGGAGGCTCTCACCATAATGGTGGGGGCCTTTTTGATGTGCAGGGTGAAGTGTGGGGTTGGGGGCATGAGGGAGACTAGGATTGTATAATGTGGCTACTGGAATTTGCAACGGATGAGGGGCGTGGGACAATGCC
The DNA here is from genome assembly GCF_003226345.1 of Alteribacter lacisalsi. Taxonomy (GTDB): domain Bacteria; phylum Bacillota; class Bacilli; order Bacillales; family Salisediminibacteriaceae; genus Alteribacter; species Alteribacter lacisalsi. Next base: position 503,057 of record NZ_PDOF01000001.1, read on the forward strand.
GCATCACTTGCTGCGGGGGAAAACTTTGAAAAGAAGAGAGAGGTTGTGAGTCTCTTCTTTTTTGTCATCGAGGGTGTAGAAATGAAGAGACTTGGATCAGGTCGCAATCCTGAGCTAAATTACAAACAGGAAACAAGCGGTGTATATAAATAATTAAGAATATTATGTCACTTCTAAGGGTAGAAGGACCTAAAAGGAATGGAGGGTTGTCTGTGAATGTGGAATTCATCATTTTTATGGTCGGTTTTATAGCAGTGATGTTTATTGTTGATTTTATCCTGAAGCGATCTCTTGGCATTAAGCAGCAGAATTTTTTTTACAGATGGAAAAGCAGATCGGAGAAAATAACGATGGCTATTGTCCTGGGATTGTATTTTATTTTCGCAGGAATCATTGTGTTTACTACCGAGGTTTCTAGCAGTGTGTTTTTACTTATTTTCGGATCATTTGTGCTGGTGTTTCTCGTTCGGGGTGTTTTTGAGTTGCGTCATGAAAAAGAGAAAAAAGAATATGTGCTTTCATTTACGGGGTCAGCAATCATATTTCTTTTCCTTGTGCTTGGGGTTATGCTGTTCCCGGGGGAGACGCTGTCATAGCAGATCAGCCATTAAACTCTGAAGGAGGTCAATATGATAGGCATTTTTTTCATTGTCGCAGGGCTGTATATAATTTTAGTGTTATATGGTGATAAAAAATTAAGAAAGCGAGTCGGAGCAGAAAAAAGAACGTATCTCCAGCCGGATCAAAGAAAAATGGAGAAAAGTCGTGGACATAAAACGGCAGAGTGGATTATCGGTATCTTTTTTGTCGTGTGGATGGGTTTGGGTCTATTTCTGGAAGCCGTTCCATTCCCCGGATTTTTACCGTTTCTCGTTCTAATTGTATTTCTGCTTGCCAACGGTTTCTTTCAATACCGGAATGAAAGAGAAAGGCGGGAACACGTCCTCTCTTTTTACAATGCGGGTGCAATTACTTTGTTTTTTATCTTTACAGTTGTCTTTTTTGATATGTCATTCTGATACCAGCGCATATCCCTTGAATATCTCACCAGACCGGCTATACTATGACTAATATCGGATTCAGATGTGAAAGAGGTGGCGCTAATGAGCATAAACGATTACATTCACAATTTGTTCGTACACGAAGACGAAGCACTTAAGCGGATTCCGGAAACGCTGGAGCAGAACGACATGCCGAAAATCAGTGTCCCCGGGGAAACAGGGAAGCTTTTAACCCTGCTCGTGAAACTGACAGGCGCAAAGAACGTGCTGGAAGTCGGTTCGCTCGGCGGCTACAGCAGTATCTGGCTTGCCAGGGGACTTCCTGAAAAGGGAAAGCTGACCTCCCTTGAACTCGAGGAAAAGCATGCACGGGTGGCGCGGGAAAACGTGGCGCACGCCGGGCTTGATGATAAAGTAACCTACGTTACCGGGGATGCGATTGAAACCTTTTCCGATCTCGTATCAGAAGGGGAGACGTACGATTTCTTCTTTATCGATGCGGATAAAGGAAACTACATCCCTTATCTTGAAGCCGCCCTTCTCTGTGCGGAGCCGGGGGCGATTATTGCTGCAGACAATGTGCTCTGGGGCGGCCGTGTGGCGGATGCGGAAAATAACGAGGAAGATACGGAGCATATCCGCCGCTACAACGAATTTGTTGCCGGTGACGACCGTCTGGAATCGATGCTGATTCCAATTGGCGATGGCCTTTTAGTCAGCCGGGTGAAAGAATAATCCCATAAAAAAACCAGCCCGCTGCGGCTGGTTTTTGTTTATCCTTCACTCCCGGGAACAAAGTGTTCTGTCAGTTTCTTTGCAGAAACGAGGGCGAAAGGCAGGAGAATAAAAAATACGATTGAAAGCTGTATAATCCAGCCCTGCGCTGTTCCGATCACGGGGGAAAAGCGTATCCAGATTTGTCCGAAAACTAACGAAAAGAGAACGAGTAGGCCGAGACTGAACAGCCAGAACAATATCACACTTTTCTTCATAGTCATACCTCCTTACATTCTGATCACTCTACCGGAACATAGCCGGTACGTTCGATGAATTCCTGACCTTCTTCGCTTAGGATCCACTCCAGAAATGGGTCAATGTTCGGATTGTCCGAGCCCGCCGTCACAGCGTAGAACGAATCAGCAATTGGATAGGTTCCGTCACGAATCGTTTCAGGAGTGGGCGGCACTCCTTCAATTTGAAGGTGTCTGATGTTATGATTTTCGATCATCACGGTGGAAAAGAAACGGAACGAATAGCCGATGGCGTTGCGGTGATTTCGATAATTGGCGGTTTCACTGATAATCCCGCCCATCCCGGTGACCACGTCGTCCGTTGGGGCATCCATCAGCGTGTGACCTTCCATCAGGTTTTCAAGGGCTGTCTGGCTGCCGCTGTCGGGCGGCCGCTGAAAGGCGCGGATCACTTCGTTCCCGCCGCCGACTTCCGACCAGTCTGTGATTTCACCTGAGTAAATCCCCTGGATTTCTTCAATCGTTAAGTTTGTAACCGGATTGCGTGCGTTAACAAAAAATACGAAGGCCTCCCGGCCGATCGGGGTGAATTCCAGTTCGACTCCCTGTTCATCTGCCCTCTCCAGCTGAAAATCCGACGGACCGGCGGCAAAAATCATATCCACATCCCCGTTGATCAGGCTGGCGTAGGCCCGGTGTGTCTGGTTCGCCATCACTTCGCTGTCGAACAGGTCATAATCCTGTTCAGGGTACACCGCCTGTGCGAACGCCGAATAAACCGGATAAAGGGCCGTTGCCCCGTCAAGAACGGGAAGTTCGTCCCCGGCCTGAAGAGAGAATGATGCTTCCATATCGAGTGAAACAGCTTTCGTATGTTCCTGGAACGGCTTGTACTGATAAAGATCCACTTCCTGGCCGTCAGCAATTTCAAGGCTGTCGTACCAGCCCTGATAGATTTGAAATCCGATCAGAACAGCAGCAGCGAGAGAGCTGAAAATGAGGAGACTCACTCTGAATACATTTCCCTTAAGCAGTCTGAAGACGCCCAGATTCAGGATAACCCAGAAACCGATCACAAAAGCAGGTATGTAATAGCTGTAAAACAGATAATGCTGGGAAACAAGGGTGGCAAAGACCGTTCCAATGACACCGGCAAACAGCGCGAGAAGGGTAATCAGAAAAGAATAACCGATTTTAGTCCCGAGTTGATCCATACGAGAAGGTCTCCTTATTTTTACCTTTTTTACCAGTCTAGCAGACTTCCAAATGATAAAAAACCCCTTCCGACACTGAAACCGAAAGGGGGATATCCATAAAATCCCAAATGATGACAGGGCAGATCAGGACTGTTGTCCTTATTTTTGGAAAATTTCTTTACTGCGCTGAATCGGAAAAAGAGCAAGTTTCTTTCGTTCCTGGAAGGATCCGTGGTAGTTTTAGAGAGTACGTGCTTAACTTTTACACAAAAAGGAGAGGTGCGAAATGGAAAACGTGAATGGAAAAGTTGTTGTTGTAACCGGAGCAAGCAGCGGAATTGGAGAAGCGATTGCATACCGGGCGGCAGAACAGAAAGCCGATGTCGTTCTTGCTGCCCGCAGAACCGGCCGTCTTGATAAGCTGAAAGCCCGGATTGAATCAGAAACGGGCCAGCGGGCACTTGTAGTAGAAACGGACGTAACCGATCGCAGTCAGGTTGAAGCGCTCGTGGAAAAAACAAAAAGTGAGTTCGGCAAAATTGATGTGCTTGTCAACAATGCCGGTGTGATGCTCCTTTCCTTTATGGCGAAGGACAAAGTTGATGAGTGGGAGAAGATGGTGGATGTGAACGTAAAAGGTGTTCTTTTTGGCGTTCATGCCGCCCTGCCATCCATGCTTGAGCAGGACAGCGGCCATATTATAAACGTGTCTTCCGTTGCCGGTCATGAAGTATTTGCCTCAAGCAGCGTGTACAGTGCAACAAAGTATGCCGTTCGTGCCCTTAGTATGGGACTGGAAAAGGAACTGTCAAAAACAGGCGTGCGTGTGACGAACATTTCTCCCGGTGCAGTGGAGTCCGAGCTGGCCGAGCATATTACGGATGACGATATTCTTGAGCGCTTTAAGGAGCGTGCCGGAGAAATGAAGAAGCTCCAGGCAGATGATATCGCCAATGCCGTTCTTTATGCAGTCAGCCAGCCGCCGGCGGTCAATGTGAACGAAGTGGTTGTTAGACCGCTGCAGAAATAGAGGAAATAAAATGAACCGGAAAGCCTTTGGAGGCTTTCCGGTTTTTGAGTTACAAGGATTTATACTGAGCTAAGTGAACCACTTATGTTTTTTTACCATCAGGGACGGACCCTTTTTTCTCTTTTGCATAGGATGAAAAGAGAACGGTTTTATGCACCAGTGCTAAGACCATACCAGGAAAGGGTCATGTGTATGTTTAATATGTTTAAAGGGTTTGAAAAGAAAACCGGGGTCAAAATGGATTCCGTTATTAAACTGGCCAACTCTGTAAAAAACGCCAATTTTAAAGACGAGGCAACGGTCCGGGATCTGATCCAGCGCGTATCAAAGCTGGCAAACAGAAAGATTACGAAAGAAAAGGAAGACCAGCTCGTGCAGACGATCCTCAGTGGTAAAACACCAAAGGATCTCGGGGCCATTAAGAAAATGATGGATGAGAAAAAATAAGAAGAGGCTGTCCTAAGCGGCAGCCTCTTTTTGCTGATCGGAACTTATTTTTTTGCAGTCTCATCGAGAAACTGCTGTACAATGCGGTTAAATTTCTCACTATGCTCCCAGAACATCATGTGTCCGCCGAGCACGTCCACTTTTGACTTCGGGGTTAGTGTATTTAAGTAGACTTCGGCTGTTTTCGCCCAGTGTTCCGCAACGATATTCAGTGTCGGCACCTGCTCGGCCGCCTGCTGTGCTGCTTCCCGGCAGTCCGAGAACATGCCGGAAGCAAACAGATTGCCGGCTACATAAAATGGGGTCTTTAAAGACTGCTCCACAAGCCAGGTCAGTTCATCTTTATCAAGCTCTCTCTGCACCATCACCTGGGTTATATAGCTCGTGATGAAGGCTCTCTGTCCTGCCGAATCCCGAAGCGACGAATTGTAAATGGCTGAGATGTCATCGAGCGGTCCCTCAGCCCAGTCTTTTTGGTCAGCGGATAGTGATTTTGGCGGCATATCCACAAAGATCATTGCTTTTACCTCGCTGAAGCCATACTGCTTCACGTACTCCCAGGCCGTCAGACAGCCAAAGGACCAGCCGGCAATCACAGCACCAGTAACATTCAGCTCTTTCAGCACCGCATGAAGATCTGCCCCGTGTGTGACGTAGTCGTTGCCATGAAGAACGACCGTAGACCTGCCGTGACTTCTGGGATCGAGCACAATGACCCGGTGGGTTTTTGAAAAATGCGAAACCTGCTTCTCAAAAACCTCCGTAGTGAAAGTATATCCAGGGATGAAAACGAGCGGATCCCCGCTGCCTTCTTCCTGAACGAACAGCTCAGCACCATCGTCTGTCTTCACATACCTCTCCTTTAGATACGTCATCCTTAACTACCTCCATTTCCGATTTACAAGACTATATGTATATTCGCGGGATCCGCTCCGGATTCCTTTTGCGAAGGGGGTTCAAAAAGAACGGAATGCTTCTTTATGCTATGTAAGTTTGTATGTGTGAGAGTTATAATGAGAGAAACGAATTGGAGGCGATTGCGATGAAACAGCAGGCAGTACCCTATTTTGTGTTTGACGGTGAGGCGGCCGATGCACTTGCATTTTATGAGAAGGTGTTTGATGGAGAAGTAACGGAAAAGCAGACATTCGGTGAGGCGGATTTTCCCACGCCCCCTGAGGCAGACGAGCGCATCCTGCATGCCCGCTTAAAAAAAGGACCGCTCTTTTTTATGGTATCGGACTCGTTTCCGGGCAGCCCTGTTCAGACAGGCAATCATCTGGCGCTCGTGCTTGAGATGGAGACCGAGGACGAGATCAGGAAGTATTACGAACGCCTTCGTGACGGCGGGGAGGTTCTGATGGAACTTCAGGATACGTTCTGGGGCGCAACCTATGCAAAAGTGAAAGACCGCTTCGGGCGGATCTGGGATCTGAATCTGGAAAAACAGTAATCAGCTCCGAACGAGTTTAATGATGCCGGTAATGACAAGAGCCACAGGCAGTATAAATGTGCTTATGTTGGGCGACCAGCCAAAAATAGCGCTGAGACCGAAGATGAACCCGAGAGAGACGGCAGGATAGACAAAGATGTAAAGAAAAGCAGGATTCAATTCGTATCACCCCTTTCTCCGTGAGATTTTCAACAGGCGGCGGACACGGAACAGAACAAGGACAGCAAAAATAACACCAATGACCACATAAAACCAGTCCACAGTAATCTACCTCCTTTTGAAACTACTCTATTGGTAGTAGGTACCCTGAAAGGGAAAAATAAAACAAACGATGACTTTTCGGAGGCGTATAAATGCTAGGTTATTACAGCAGTTTATCAGCGGAAGTGTACGATATGGACAAGCCGGTGGGGCATTCCTTCGGTGATGTGGAGTACTACAGTGAGAGACTGAAAGGCATGAGCGGGAAGGTTTTGGAGCCGGCCACCGGAACGGGACGGATTCTGGTACCCCTTGTAAAGCAGGGACTCGATGTGGAAGGGTTTGACCTGTCAGAGGAGATGCTCGCCATCGCCCGGCATAATTGCGAAGAGCACGGGGTAAAGGTGGAACTTCGGGCAGACAATATGGTGACGTTTGAGAGAAGCAGCAGGTATGAAGCGATTATTGTACCGACGGGCACATTTCTTCTGATTTCTGACAGAGAGGCGTCGGTGCGTGCCCTAGAAAACTTTTACACTCACCTTGCTGACGGAGGGCGTCTGATTCTGGATGTGTTTCTGCAGACGGATTTTGAAAAGGGACGAGTGAGTGTACGGACTTGGGACTGTGAAAACGGTGACCGGATTACGCATGAAAACACGATGGTTGAAGTGGATCATGTAAATCAGGTAACGGTCTCCCACGGGCGCTATGAGCGCTGGCGAGGCGGGAAGCTCGTTGAATCGGAGCTTGAGCGCTTCCCGCTTCGCTGGTACGGCATTGAGGAATTACGGATGATTCTGGAGCAAATCGGGTTCCGCGATGTGGTGGTATCTGCAGACTACGCATACGGCCGGGCGCCGGAGCGTGCAGATCAGACAGTTACGTTTGAGGCGGTGAAATAGCAGTAGGGTGGAGAGTGTGATGCTGGGCGGATAAGCTTAGCAAATCGGGTTCCTGCGGCTGCAGCTCGAGATTTTTATAGGCTGGAAATAAGGTTAGCGGTGATTTATAAGTGGAGATCCTGATTTATAAGCGAAAATCCTGGTTTATAAGCGAAGATCCTGATTTATAAGCGATACAGCAGCAGACCCCATGACTGCACCGGTATTTTAGGTCTGAAGCACAATTAAATATAATAGAACTGCCAGGACACCTCCCGTTACTGACGAGAGGTGTCCTCTTCTTTAACGAAGTAGCCGTTATCCAGCCGGTACCCTTTCCGGCGCATACGAAAGTAATGGATAATGAGAGGGCCGGGCATGGTGAACGTGAGAAGAATAATGGAGAAAGCCAGGGAGCTGGACCACGTCGTGAAATCATTCATCCAGTAATGGAGTGGAGTAAGGATAACAATGAGGATTGGGGCCATGATTAACGGTGTTTTGTACATATTAAATTTACGGTCGGTTCTGGTCATTTCGTTTTCGTCCGTCTGTTTGATGTAGCGTCTGAAAACAGTACGGTTGAATACATATGCTAGGCCGAGGGTCACGATGAAACCGGTCACGACACCGACCAGCAGATTTTGCAGGAGCTGTGCAAAGAGCAGGATGTTTCCTGTAAATATGATACCGATCACTGCTCCGAATAGGCACTCCTGCCAAATGTTCAATTCGATTTTTTCCTTTCCCACGTCCATCACTCCTTATATTGTCAGTACCCGTGAATAAATGAATAAAACAAACAAAGAAAAAATTGGAAACCATTCTTGCCCAGTATGTCACGTCGTGATATACTCGAATCATAATATATCACATCGTGACATAGTGAGGAGAGGACCCGAGTGAAAATCGAAAAAATAATGAAGAAATATGTGCCCATGACCGAGACGGCCTTTTACATCCTCCTCGCTCTTTCGGAACCCCGCCACGGTTACGGCATAATTAAGCACGTGGAGAATATTTCCGGGGGGCGGATTGTGCTGGGATCAGGGACGGTTTACGGAACACTTACAAAAATGCAGAAAGACGGCATCATTGTCGTGTTTGCCGATGAGCACCGGAAAAAGGTGTACGAAGTAACGGAAACGGGCAGGGTGCTGCTCACAGAAGAGACAAAGCGGATCGCCGAGCTGCACCGAAACGCAGAGAGATACTGGGGAGGGGAAACGGAATGAAAAAGTTCAGACCCTACTGGAGCTACGACATTCAGAAAACGGAGAGCTGGCTCGGGGAGATGGCGGAGAAGGGCTGGCATTTTACCGGACTTAAGAGGAAGCGCCGAGTTTTTACGTTTGAAAAAGGAGAGCCGGCAAAAAAGACTTACCAGATCGGTTATGAAAAAATCCGGCCGCACCGTCTGCCGAAGACACTGGCAAAAGATGGCTGGAAGATAAAGGTTTCAACAGGCCGGTGGTCTGTCCTAGAGCACGGTAATGCGGAGCAGACTCCGGCTTCTTCTGTCGTGCGTGATCCGATCGTGAGGCGCAATAGGATTCATTACTATGGATATCTGGCGTTTCTCATCTATATCATTTTCAGCACAGCTAATTTTCTTTTTCTTACGCATATTGTACTGGATGCCGGCGGTGAGGTCACCAGGGAACCGAGTCCATTCTGGGCCATTACCTATACTGGATGGGCTCTGGGGGCGGCTTTTATCGTGAGCTCCGTTTATGCCATTTTCAAAATCAAAAAGACGAATGCTTTGCTGTTAAATAACAGTGGCTCAGGAGCCGTTTCCCTTTCCGAACAGAATGAGAAAAAGCGGATCCGCTCCGGCGATTTGAAAGCGCAATTTAAATTCGGCTGGTTTTATAAACCTGATAAAACAGAGCAGTGGCTTGAAAATCAGGAAGCCTCCGGCTGGCACCTGTACCGCGTCAATCGGCTTGGTAACAGGTTTTACTTTTCGAAAGGAAAACCGCGGCAGGTGAGCTTCAAAGCCGATTATCAGAACCTTTCAAAGGAAACGTATGAAGATATGCATAACGATGCGGGCTGGGAAAAAGTCTATGCGTCACGATCCGCTATGATGAAGTGGACCATCTGGCGTAAAGAGTATGGCTTAGCAGAGCAGAAGCCGGAATTGTTTTCGGATCTCACTGAGCAGGCAGGAGCCGTGCGGAAAATGGCGCTAACCTACACCGCTATGTTTTTGCCGATGGTTCTGATGTACTTCTTTTTCGGTCTCCAGAATATCCTATGGATAGACCAGGCTCACTGGACACAGGTTTTTCAAATAACGACCTTTGCCCTGGCGGCGATCGTCTTTTCTGGACTTCTGATCACGGTCTGGCGCTCTTACTACAGAATGCGCCGGAAAGTGAACCGGGCCAATGTGTAAAAAGATGAAGTTAGAAAAAACTGGTTGACGAAACTTTTGCAATAGTGCTACGATTAAAAGCGTAAAATAAACCATTCTGAGAAAGGAGGAGAACAGCATGAAAAAGCCAATCATTGTACTCGGATCATCCATCAACATCACTGCCCGCTGTGACTCCACTTTCGTTAAAGGGAATGGACCGGTTTAGCATTCGTTAAAACCGGAATCTTCTTTTAAACGTCAGCGCAGTCCACAGCATTACACCTGTGAACTGCGCTTTTTTACGTCCTTTTACCCCTCTTTTATCTGAACCTGGGGAGACGTGCAGCGCATGAGCGGGGAGCTCGTGCGCTTTTTTGATGTTTTGGCCGCCAGGGCCTTCACATAAATACTTAATAATGGAGGAATCGTGATGAATGTAATGAGAAAATGGATGCAGGCCGGACGCCGGTTCAAGGAACTTGTGGAGCCAGGTGGAGGTTAGTGGACTTATAAACTCTCAGAACAATTGAATAGGATGTGAAAATATATGTTTACTGTTTTAGGAAAATTATGGTGGTTTTTTAAAGCTGAGTGGAAGCGGTACTCGCTTGCTCTTGGATTACTAATATTTGTCGGCTTGCTTGAGGTGATTCCGCCGCGCCTGATCGGTGTGGTAATCGATGATATTCATCAGGGAATCATGACCCGGGACCGGCTGTTTATGTATATCGGCTTCATGCTTGTGCTCATGGTCGTGATTTACGCGATTACGTACATCTGGATGCGTCAGTTGTTCGGCGGGGCGTTTCTCATCGAGCGGACGCTCCGGTCCCGTTTCATGGGTCACCTCATGAAAATGACGCCGACTTTTTATGAAAAAAAGAAGAGTGGAGACTTGATGGCCCGGGCGACAAACGATCTGAAGGCGATCTCCCAGACTGCCGGTTTCGGGGTTCTCACCCTTGTGGATGCCACGGTGTTTCTCGTTATTATTCTGTTTATGATGGGCTTTCTCGTAAGCTGGAAGCTGACGATTGCTGCGTTTCTGCCGTTGCCGATTATGGCTTGGCTCATGAAAAAATATGGCAAAATGCTTCACGAGCGTTTTACAAAAGCGCAGAACTCGTTCGGGGGTTTAAACGACCAGGTGCTTGAATCGATTGCCGGAGTTCGTGTAGTCCGTGCATTTGTTAAGGAAAAGGACGATCAGTCCCGTTTCCGTAAATCCACAGACGATGTACTAGAAAAAAACATTTCGGTGGCGCGGATCGATGCCCTGTTTGAGCCGACGATTAAGATCCTTGTGGGTCTCAGCTACATGATTGGTCTCGGGTACGGTGCGTTTCTTGTGTTCCGTAACGAAATTACCCTCGGCCAGCTGGTGTCGTTTAACATTTACCTCGGGATGCTCATCTGGCCAATGTTTGCTTTCGGAGAACTTATGAATATTATGCAGCGGGGTAACGCGTCTCTCGACCGGTTGAATGAAACGTTCGCTTACGAGGCGGATGTAAAAAACAAGCCTGAGCCTCGCCGCCTGGAGCGGCCGGAAACGATCACGTTTCAGAGTGTCCGCTTCCAGTACCCGAGCACGGACGCGTACGCTCTGGATAACATTGATCTGTCGGTCATGAAAGGGCAGACAGTTGGGATCGTTGGGAAGACAGGGGCCGGGAAGACAACGCTCCTTAAACAGCTGCTGCGGGAATACCCGCCAGGAAAAGGGACGATTGCCGTAAACGGTGTACCGGTTGAAGAAATTGAATTGGAAGCACTGAAAAGCTGGATCGGGTATGTGCCTCAGGATCAGTTCCTGTTTTCCAAGACTCTGCGGGAGAATGTTCTGTTTGGACGTCCGGATGCGGAGAAAGCTGCTGTTCAGCGGGTACTGGATCTAGCTTCAATAACGAAGGATATCGCCACGTTTCCTAAAGGCGTGGAGACCCTTGTCGGAGAAAAGGGAGTATCTCTTTCAGGCGGTCAGAAGCAGCGGGTGAGCATTGCCAGAGCGCTGCTGAAAAATCCGGAAATTCTTATACTGGATGACGCTCTTTCCGCTGTGGATGCAAAAACAGAAGCATCGATTATAACCAATATCCGCAGTGAACGCAGGGGAAAAACAACGTTTATAAGTGCTCACCGGATGTCGGCTGTAAGCCATGCAGATCAGATTCTCGTCCTTGATCACGGGCAGATCAGTGAGCGGGGAACACACGAGGAGCTTATGAAAACAGGAGGCTGGTACGCCGAGCAGTATGCGGCCCAGCAGATGGAAGAACGATCGGAGGTGCCTGCGCGATGAAGGACACGAAAATAAAGAGTGATAACAGAAAGAATACGCCGACGCGCCGGCTCATCCGTTACGCACTTGATTTTAAGAAAACGATTATATTTGCACTCGTGCTTCTGGCGATTGCGGCAGCGGCAGAACTGACCGGGCCGTTTATCGCCAAGCACATGATTGATAACCACATTCTCGGCATCGAGCAGGAGTGGGTGGAAGTGGACGATGCGGCAGCGGCCGAGGTTGTTTATGAGGACCGGGCTTTTATCCGCGGTGACCGCTATGGAGGAGAAGCGGAACAGATTGGTGAAGCGCAGCTTCTCCAAGTTGGAATCACTTTCATCTTTTTAGAGGACCCGATTTCCTTTGATGGTGCCCGGGAGCTTGACGGCAGTACGCTGACCGTGACCCGCGGGGATGAATCAGCGGTTTATGACGTAGTGCCGCTAACGGCAGATGAAACATTCACCTTTTACGGGCCTGAAGTAAAGTTCCTGCTGATGCTCATGGGAGGCTACTTCCTCCTCGTGGCGTTCGGGGCCTTCCTTCACTATCATCAGAGCTTTCTGCTCCAGCGCTCTGCGAACCAGATTATCCAGAAGATGCGAAACGACGTGTTCGGGAAAGTACAGCAGCTTCCGGTGAAGTATTTTGACAAACACCCGGCAGGAAAAATTCTGTCCAGGGTCACAAACGATACAGAGGCGATACGGGAACTGTACGTCCGGGTGCTCGCTACCTTCTTTACGAGTATCATATACCTGACCGGTATTTACATTGCCTTGTTTATTCTCGAACCGACCCTCGCCACAGCAGCGCTCGTCCTGCTGCCGATTCTTGTGGTCTGGGCGATGCTGTACAGGAAATTTGCAGCTAAATACAACCACGTGATCCGCGAGAAACTGAGTGACATTAACGGAAAAATTAATGAAAACATTCAGGGCATGCCGGTAATTCAGGCATTTGGCCGCGAAAAGGAAGTAAACGATGAGTTTGAGGAAGTGAACAAAGAGCATTACAAATACAACAATAAACTTCTGTCACTGAACGCGATGACGTCGTTTAATCTGGTAAACCTGTTTAGAAACATTGCCTTTGTGGGTCTCATCTGGTATTTCGGCGGTGCATCTGTTGGTGTAGGAGCGGTCTTTTCCCTCGGTGTGCTGTATGCGTTTGTTGATTATTTAAACCGTCTGTTTGAGCCGGTCAACAACCTGGTTAATCAGCTGGCCCAGCTTGAGGAAGCGCGGGTAGCCGGAGAGCGGGTATTCCAGCTCATGGACGAGGACGGTGTACCGGTGGAGGCCGGATCGGTTCCACGTTTCCGCGGTAATGTAAAGTTTGAAAACGTATCGTTTGCCTACACCGATGAGGATTATGTGCTAAAGAACATTTCCTTTGAGGCAAGCCAGGGGGAGACGGTAGCGTTTGTCGGTCACACCGGCTCAGGAAAAAGCTCCATCATGAACGTCCTGTTCCGCTTCTATGATCACCAGAAAGGATCGGTGACGATTGATGGTACGAACATTCAAAAGCTGTCAAAGCAGGCGGTGCGGGAACATATGGCAATCGTTCTGCAGGATCCGTTTCTTTTTACGGGAACGATCGCGTCTAATGTAGGGCTCGATGACCCGCGGATCAGCCGGGAACAGATCCGGGAGGCTCTTATTAAAGTCGGTGCAGGCGAGATGATCGATTCTCTGCCCGGGGGCATTGATGAAGAGGTAAAAGAGAAGGGAAGCACGCTTTCTGCAGGGCAGCGTCAGCTCATTTCCTTTGCCCGTGCCCTCGTGTTTGACCCGCCGATATTGATTCTGGATGAAGCAACAGCGAACATCGATACGGAAACAGAAGCGGTGATTCAGCAGGCGCTGGATGTGGTGAAAGATGGCCGGACGACGTTTGTCATCGCCCACCGCCTGTCCACGATCCGGGCAGCGGATCAGATCATCGTCCTGAATCAGGGTGAGATCTTAGAGCGCGGCGATCACGAAGAACTGATGGATCTTGAAGGCACGTACTATTACATGTACCAGCTCCAGCAGGGGATTCAGAAGGAGAAAGAATCGCCGGCGGGGTAGGTTTGTATGTGTGAGTTTCTGATAGATAGATTAATTGTATTTTAGTTTAGCTGTTTCGGATAGATTGTTGTTTTATTACCCTGCAGGCGGACGCCCTCCGCTCCATTAATAATGTGATCAATAGCCACAATCATTACGAACACAGCTTTAATTGTGAGGCAGCCGGCGCGGTGCGGGCTGCCTTTTTTTACCCGAAGGAGGATTCGGATGAATATAAAGCAAAAAGCAGCAAAGGCAGCAGCCTGTTATAATGCCAATCCGAAAGTGGAGGCGGTCATTCTGGCAGGATCTGTTGCCCGTGGCTGGGATGACCGATTTTCCGATATTGAACTGAATATCCTCTGGCGAGAGACACCTTCTGATGAGGACAGGCTTTCGGCTGTGAAAGAGCTTGGAGGCGAGTTGTTATCTTTTTACCCGTACGAGGACGAAGAATGGTCGGAGACGTTCAAGGCTCTTGGATTGAAGTTTGAGATCAGCAGTTTTCTCACGATTACGGTGGAGAAGGTCATCCGGGAAGTGGTGATCGAGGCGGATGCGTGTCTGGAGAAACAGTGCCTTGTCGCATCAATACATGAAGGGGAAGCGTTAGCGGGAGAAAATGCTGTGAAGCGGCTTCAGATGGAAACGTCCCGTTATCCGGCTGAGCTGGAGCGAGCGATGATTTTGAACGGCCTCGATCTCGGCACACGCTGGCACAACCGGGGTGCACTGCTGGCCAGAGAAGACTGGCTTATGCTTTACCATGTGATGACAGATGTGCAGCAGAAAGTGATGCAGAACCTGTTTGCCTTAAACCGCATGTACGTCCATCACCCGGCGTTCAAATGGCAGCGGAATTCACTTGAAAAGATGGCATTGAAGCCGGAACTTACTGCCGAGCGGATGGACCGGGTGCTAACTGCGGATCCGGAGGCTGGAGTTAAAGAGCTTGAGTCTCTATTTGAAGAAGTGAGAGGACTTGTGATAAAGGCATGGCCGGAGTTTGCGGAAGAGGGGAAAGATTGGAATTTTATAAGGCCAAAACAGGAGACGATGGATCATGAGAACTGAAAGGATCAGATTCAGACTAAACTGCGCAGATTCAGAGAAAAACGCTCATCTTCAGAGATAAACGCGCAGATTAAGTAAAACGCCATTTTATGGAACTGAGGAGGCGTCGCCTGTGAAGAGTCAACACCAATACGACGTGAGGAAAATCAGCGACTTGAATTCAGTCGATCTTAAGGGACTGATTGAAGAAAGCCGGGTGGAGGAGTTCCGTTTTGTCTTACGTCTCCGTGATGAGTACGTGAGCGGCCGGAATTGTTTTGACGGTCCCGGGGAAGGTCTGTATGGTATTTTCAGCAGGGATGGCACCATTCATGGGATTGGCGGTCTCAATTGGGATCCATACTGCAGCGGCCGCGAAACCGGAAGAATCCGCCGCTTTTACATTAAGAAAACGGTAAGGGGCCAGGGGCTCGGGACGATGCTGCTAAACAGAATGATCAGAGATGGCCAACAGCAGTTCAGCGCATTCGTTCTCTACACGGATACAAAAGAAGCGGCTGCTTTTTACGAGAGGTGCGGTTTCAGGAAAAATGACGACCACAGCAAGATCTCTCACCGCTATCATGGCAAAGGAGGTACCAGACCATGAAACCTGATCCATTTCAAACAGCGCAGAATCTGATAAACAATCATTTTGCCGGCTGCGATGGGGCGATTCTTGCAGGCAGTGTCGTCAGGGGAGAAGATACCAAAACCTCTGATCTGGACATTGTTATTTTCGACGGAAGAATACCGCAGTCCTACCGAGAATCCCTCATTTACCAGGAGTGGCCGGTGGAAGTTTTTGGCCACAATCTGGAGTCCTACAGACATTTCTTCAAAACTGACTGCGAACGTGGGCGGCCTTCCATGCCGCGGATGGTGGCGGAGGGAAAAGTGATCTGTGATAAAGGGGAGATCGAGGCCATTCGGGCCGAAGCGAGAGATCTTCTTGATCAGGGGCCGGAGCTGTGGAGCGTAAAGACGATCGCTCTTAAACGGTATTTTCTGACGGATGTGCTGGAGGATTTTGAAGGAGCAGAACGAAGACACGAGGAGCTGTTCATTGCAGGATCTCTCATGATCCAGCTGAGTGATTTTATACTCCGGACAAACGGTGCCTGGTCAGGGGATTCAAAATGGTATGCCCGTGCGCTTAAGGCGCACGATTCAGCGGTGGCGGAGCGCCTTATACTCGCTTTTGATCACTTTTACCGAACAGGGGAAAAAGAGAAAGTAATCCTGCTGACTGAAGAAGCACTTGCCGCACATGGAGGGCGTCTGTTTGACGGGTTTTCCGTTGGCAAAACCTAGAAAGACCTGGAACCTGTGGGACCGGGTCTCTAAAGTATCTATAAAACTGCCAATGCGAAATGTCCCACCGCATGTAGAACATAGATCCCCGCGCTAATAAACACGAGGCCAAAAACAACGTGGGAAAGTACTGCCTTCACACTGTGGATGGTGATGAATGCTGCTTCGGAGAGGGTTTCCTGCTCGGCAGCTGTTAGGAGCTGGCGTGCAGTCTGTTCATAGGCGAGTGCCATCCCTTCACACTTTAAATGTAAAAAAAAAATTCGGGACTATTAAGAAAGGCTCCGTGGTATTGTAAAGGTAAAGGCAATTCTGGAGAAGGAGGATCCGGATGACGGTATTACAAAAACGGTGGCTGGCTGCAGTCAGTCTGCTAATCCCGGCACTATCTTTGTTTGTATATCCATTTTTTCCGATAAATGAAGCCAGATATACAACCGGCTTTCCCCTGCGGTTTCTTACTCATCACGGGGCAGAACCGCCGGAAAGCAGGATGGTTCTTCTGGATCCCGACTATCTGACCAGCCATGCAAGTATTAATCCTCTTCTTTATCTGCTTGGCGCAGGGATCATCTGGATTACCGGCTTTTTTATCGTCAATGCCTGGAATTTCAGGCGCAGGGGAAAAGGAGAGGGAAGCAGTGATCAGGCAACTTAATGTTCATGAGAGATCAGAGGCAGAGAACATCCTTGCCGTTCAGGTTCCAGCTTACCAGGTGGAGGCCGATTGGATTAATTCAACTTCGATACCAGGCCTTTGTGATACACCGGAGTTAATCAGTCAGAGCGGCGAAACTTTTTACGGCTGGGTTGAAGGCGGCAGAGTCTGTGGCATCCTTGCGGTGAAAATGGCAGACCAGACAGCAGACATCCACCGGCTTGTCGTCGATCCGGCTTTTTTCCGCAGAGGCATTGCCGGAAAGCTGCTTGATCACTTGGAAAAGCAGGGTGGGTTTTCAAGGATCATTGTATCTACCGGAACAAAGAATCTGCCTGCGGTCAGCTTTTATTTGAAACGGGGGTTCTCTGAGACTCGTACAATAATAAGAGAAGGAATCAGCCTGACGAGCTTTCAAAAGGATATGTAAAAAACCAGCTGCCCCTATGGGGCAGCTGGTTTTATTTAGAGGATTAGTTGTAGCAAGCGCAGCCCACGATGACGAGCAGCACAAAGATTACAACCACGAAAGCAAACGCGTTGTTGTGACCATGGCTCATCGAACACACCTCCTTGTCTTATATTTTCAGTGTATGTAAGACTACGTTTGCTGCTTAGGTGAACACCGGGTGTCATGTGTGGAGTTTTGGCGTGAGTGGCTTCTGAAGAGGTGGCTGTTTGCGATATTGTGAGGATGGGATACTAAAAACGCCCCGGGAAGCTCCCGGGACGTTCTTGTTACTCCATTTTGACCGGCATTCTTTTTGTAACAAGCCTTATGATGACAAGTCCGGCGATTGTAAGGAGAATCGTGAGAATGTAGAGAACGGATACTGGAAGAAAGGATACGTCCAGATTTGTGAGTCCGGGAAATGGAATGTAAATTTCCCTGTCCCACAGCATGCCGGTAATGCCGGTATATGCGATTGCCGTTACGATGGAAATGGCTCCGCCCCAGCCGCCGTAACGGTAGAATCCGATCCCGATCATTAACCCGGCAATATAATAGATTACGAGCATAAGTATCAAAGTAAGAGAGGGCAGGATCCACTGTGAGCCTGTATCAAAAAGTGGCTGAGCGGCTATATCGGAAAAGGAAGGAACCATGCCTGAAAGTGAGGCTTCCAGGACAGATACAGCCACAGCATACACAGTAATGGTAACAGCTATGCCTGCAGAAGAAAGGACTATTGCTGTATAAGTGTCGCGACGGGTAAGACCATTTAAGATAAAATAGGAAAAATAAGCAAAAACGATAATAATCCCGCAAATAAGCATAAAAATGTTGGAGGGATGCTGCATGAAGGTAAGATAACTCATTTCTCTCATTTCCTGCTCGGCAGAAAGAAATGTAATTAGCGCCACATGCACCAAAGTAGTAATCGCAAGAAACCAGATCAGCCATTTTCCCTGAATCAGATAGAGATCCCTGGTGAGTTTTTTTGAATTATCGTTCTGCATGGACGTTTTCCTCCTCTGTTATAGATATAAACAGGTCCTGCAGAGTTACGCTGCTTACATCAAGCCCGTGGTCTTCTGCCTGAGCGAGTTGATCATGTGTGAGCTGTCCCATAACTTTTACGGCCTTTGTGCCGCCTAATTGTTCAGTGCCGAAGACCTTCATCCCTGTTGTGAACCGGTCCACGATGCCGGCGGACCCCGTTATGACTGCCGACTTGCTTACCAGGTTTTCCTGGCTGTCGTGCAGGATCAGGCGCCCGTGATGAAGGATCAGCACCTCATCGAACAGATAATCCATTTCTGATACCAGGTGAGTGGAGAGAATTATCGTCCGGGGATGACGGGACTGCTCCTCGACCACTTCCTTGTAGAATATTTCCCTGGTTGGCGCGTCCATTCCGCTGTATGCCTCATCAAAAATAGTAACCGGAGATCGGCTCGCGAGGCCCAGTGTGACATTCAGAGCTGACTGCATGCCTTTGGAAAATTTGTGAACAGGACGATCCAGAGGAAGTTTGAAACGAGCAGCAAGGTCCTCCGCATACGCCCGGTCAAAATAAGGACGGTAACGTTCGGCAAAATCGAAGTAATCCGTGACCGGTTCGTGAGAGTCACTGTAGTCGGTTTCGAACACGAGAGCGACCCTGGACATCACTTTCGTATTTTCAAAAGGATCCTGCCCATCAATTGTGATGAGACCCTCATCAGGTATACGGCAGGAGGCAAGAAGTGACAGCAGGGTAGTTTTGCCTGCCCCGTTTCTGCCGATCAGCCCGTAGGTTTTTCCGGATTCCAGCTGAAAAGATACGTTTGTCAGGGCATTATGGGTCTTGAACTGCATCGAAACGTTGTCTGCACAGATTTTCATCGTTTGTCACGACCTTTCCATTCCTTCATTAACGCTTTAATATCTTCCTCGGTAAGCCTCAGTTTTTCTGCTTCCTGCATCATGGGCAGGAGGAATTCCTCGGCAAAGACCTCTTTTCGTCCGGTGATGAGTTTTTCTTTCGCACCTTCTGCCACAAACATACCTACACCTCGTTTCTTGTAAATAATACCGTCCTCCACAAGCAGGGTGATGCCTTTTGATACGGTAATATGATTCACTTTGTAAAAATGAACAAGCTGATTTGTTGATGGGATCTGATCGTGTTCGTTTAACTGATCATTGACGATCTGGTCTGCAATTTTCTCTTTAATTTGAATGAATATCGGTTTTTTGTCGTTAAACGCTTTGCTCAATGGGAATTTCACCACCCTCAGGTTTAATGGTGCTTTATGGTTATATAGTTATGTATATAACTATAATAGTTGACAATACCTCTGTCAATTTTTTTCTTCATGGATCCTGAAACATACGAGGTAGTCAAACGTAGGTTAGGATAGGGGGGATTTGTATGAAGTACTGTCCTGAATGCGGTGAGGAGTACATAGAGAAAAAGAAGACCTGTGCCGAGTTTTTAATTGAATAAAAAGGCATGAATGTTTGTCCGGGCGGGTAGTATGGTTAACACAGACTAACCACTCTGGAGGGATTGGATGGGAATATCAGGGATACTGCTGCTGACTTTAACACTTGTTTTCGGGCTGTATACAATCCTGTTTATGCGAGGCTGGGTTAAGCATGACGCCGCGAAACGGCTGCGCGGCTCCGATCTGGTGATCATCGGGCTTACCTCCATCAGTTTTCTTGCGGCCGCCCTGATTCAAAACTTTACCGCACTTGTGCCGTTCACTCTGGCCATGTTCGGTCTTATAATGAAGTTTCACGCCAACCGCGCAGTTTTAAGACCGAAGCTGGTGAAATAGAAAAGCCCCCAGGGGCTTTTTTGCGTTGGGGCTGAACTCTTAAAATGACCTGGGCTGATCGATCTATATGTTCATCTCTTCGCGTGTGAGTTAGGCATTGTATAAAGAAAACCTCCAGTAGGTATTATTTCGCTATTTGAAATAAATATCGTTTACACGCTTAATAATGACAATTTTCTCACTATTTTAGTGGTACTCTTTTGGCTGAATAAGAGAAAAGTCCGGGCTTCGTCGGACTTCCTCTCTTTTCTTCAAATCAAAGGAGGTCGGGAAATGATGAAGGGAAAGCGTGTAACCGCACTGGCGTTGACAGGACTTTTGTTTGCTTCAACGTTTGGGGTTCATGGAGAAGTTCAGGCAGGTGAAGACATTCCTCTTAACGGAACCATTCCTGAAGCGGAATTATCCTCAACGTACATAGAACTGGAGGATGGAAAAACAAGTCCGATTTATGATCCTGCTGAAGCGATCGTCGAGGAGCTCTGGGTGGAGACGGAAGTGGACAGTGACGGAACCGGTGAACTTGATCTGGTAGCGATTCAGGTTATGAGGCCGAATACGGAGGAAGGCATAGAGGTGCCGGTCATTTATGAGATGAGCCCATACCGGGCAGGGCTGGACTGGTCTGTCCCGTTTTTTGATGTGGATGTGGATTTAAATCCGGTTCCCCATCCCGGTAATCGTGGGGGCCGTGGACCTAACGCAGGGCCGGCGAATCTCGGCGCTCTTGGCAACTTCTTTGTGCCGCGTGGGTATGCTGTTGTACTTGGAGAAGGGATCGGAAGCGGAAAATCAACCGGATGCGCCACGACAGGGGATCAATATGAAACGCTGAGTACAAAAGCAGTGATTGACTGGCTGAATGGAAGTGCCAGAGCGTTTGATGCAGAAGGTAACGAAATTGCAGCAGACTGGACTACAGGGAATGTAGGGATGATCGGGGCTTCGTATAATGGAACACTTCCCAATGCTGTAGCCACAACAGGGGTGGAAGGACTGAAAACAATTGTACCAATCGTGGCCATCAGCAACTGGTATGACTACTTCAGAGCCAATGGCGCAGTAGTGGCTCCAGGCGGTTATCAGGGTGAGGATGCCAGTGTTCTCGCCGGCCTGGTAACAACCCGATCCAACGGTGAGATCTGCGAGCCTGTTCTCGAACAGATGATGGAGGATGAGGACCGAATTACAGGGGATTACAATGAATTCTGGGACGAGCGAAACTACCTGGACGGTGTAAAGGATATTGAAGCCAGTGTACTTCTGGCTCACGGCCTGAATGACTGGAATGTAAAAACGAAGCAGTTTGCCCAGTGGTGGGATGAATTGGAAAGGCACGATGTCGATCGGAAACTCTGGCTACACCAGGGTGGCCACAGTGCTCCTCCGGCTTCCCTCTGGAATGAAGAGCGGCACCGCTGGTTTGACTACTGGCTTTACGGCATAGAAAACGGCATCATGGATGAGGAACAGGTCAACATCCAGCGGGAAAACAGGGACTGGGTGCAGCAGGAAGCCTGGCCTCATGCAGATGTACAGGACACTACACTTTGGCTGAGAGGTGAAACGGAAGGAACAGGGTCGATTCATACCAGTCCTGTGCCAAACCGGCCTCACGATCGACAGCAGCTGACCGATGATCCGCAGACGAGAGCCAATGTGCTTGTCAGGAACCCGGAGGAAAACCAGGAAAACCGGCTGGTTTATCTTACGGAAGAACTCGGATCACCGGTTCATATGAGCGGGACACCTGAAGTGAGCATCCGTCTTAATATCGACCGGCCGGTGGCCAACCTGACGGCACTTCTGGTCGAATACGATGAAAACGGGGATGCTGATATTATTACCAGAGGGTGGATGGATCCGCAGAACATTCACGGCGATCACCGATCCATCAGTATCACGCCGGAGCGTGACTACACGTTTGAGTGGGATATGCAGCCGCACGATTATGTATTTGAGGAAGGCAGCCGGATCGGAATTGTTCTGATTGCCAGTGATTACGATTACACGATTCGTCCGGAGGCAGGCACGGAACTGTCGGTACTGCCGACGCGGAGTAAAGTGACGCTTCCGATTGTAGGAGGAAAATCGGCTTTTGAATAGACAGGGAATATAGAAATCCCGTCCGCATGATTGGTGCGGACGGGATTTCTTCAGTTATAGCCCGTCTATAGCCGCACGGACCTCAATCACACCGTGAAGAGGGCAGGTTCGTGGTAGTCGGGACATAACGCGGATTTTGGGGAGAGTTATGTCCTAACTTTGATAAAGTCCGGACATAACGCATCGTCGTGAGTAAGTTATGTCCGGACTTCGCCCGAATAAAAAGGCAGCCTCGAAATATCACAAGAAAACCCCCGTCCGCAAGTATGCGGAACGGGGGAATGTGTGCTGCCGGATCCTACCAGAGCGGATCGCGGAAGTTTTCATCGTAGTCCCAGCCTTCGTAAAGGCCGATATCATCGAATGCGCCGAGGAAGGCATCATATTCTTCGCTGTCCTGACCGTAGAGGTCAATTGCGGACTGAAGGATTGCCTCACGGAATTCTGCAAATGTAGCGTCAAAGTGGAGGTAGTCGTAAGAGCGGTACCAAACGTCGGCAACCACTTCCCGGCCCATCTCATATTCTTCGGAAACTAAATAGGCAGAGTGCTGCAGGATTGTACAGTTAATGTGTACCCCGCCGTTATCCATGTTGCCCGGCAGGAAGTAGAATTCGTCCATATGGGAAGGATAACGTCCTTCTCCATCAATGCTGTATGCCCAGAATGCTTCATTTACAGGGAACAGACCAGGGTCTTCACTGCTCCGGAGCGCAAAGCGGCCGTCTTCGAGCCATGCTTCACCCATAATATCCTCACCGACATGCCAGCTGCGGTCATCGATGATGCTGCCGAAAGTGTCGGAGAATGCTTCGTTGATCGCACCGGTTTCAAAGCGATAGCGGAGCCCACCGTTATAATGCGTGATTCCGTGCATCATTTCGTGTGCGGTTACATCAAGGGCGGCAAGAGGGATAAACTGCTGGCCGTCCCCGTCACCGTAAGTCATCATCGCAATACCGTTACTCCAGAAAGCATTGTTAAATTCGGTGGCGTAATGCACACGCGACTCAATCGCCATACCGTTGTCATCAAGGGAGTTACGGCCGTGGTTTTCAAGGAAATAGTCATACACAATCCGGGAATTTTTGTGGGCATCCACACCAGGTCCCTGCCCGACTGTTTCCCATGAGCTGCTGTCGCCGTCGTAAATGACATCCTTCCAGGAAGCGTTGTCGTTTTCATACAGCCACATCTGGTTCGTTGTGTTCTGCATGTTATAAGTATAAATGCCGTCCATCTCTTCTGAGCGCTGGTCGGCTAAGTAGAACGTCCGTCCGCCATTTTCACCTGGTCCGTGGCCAAGGTTCAGATTCTTCTGCACTCCAGTCGTGCCGATTCCTTTTCCGCGGGACTGACGAAGGGTGTCAGGGTCTACTGCAAGCGGAGATAGGGTTGTAGTGAACTGTGATTGAACGACAACCGGATCTTCCTCAGTAACAGGGGCTGTGTCCAGCATTTCTTCAAAATGACCGATGCCTGTCATGGCATCATAACGGTCAATGATATCCCCGGAATGAGCATCTACATAAATGAACCAGTTGCCTGCTTCTCCACTGTGAAATTCGAGATTCACACGGTAGGCCAGGTGGTAGTCATCCTGGTGAGGATAGACAATGAGATCGGACGTTTCAAATTCGACGTAATCAGGAGCATCGACCGCATCTTTTGCCAGTTCCACAGCTGTATTTTTTGCAAGCTGCGGTGTGGTGTCGAGCTTAAGATTATCGAGTTTGCTGTCATAGTTGCCGTTTACGACGGTAACTTCGTTGTTTTCATTAAAATGAACGTTCAGTTCGTTTCTGTCCACAGGGACCCCGTTCTTTGTCTGCTGAAGCCGGACATGGGTCATACCGAGCTCGTCCTCTGTAGCCCTGACCTCTTTCAGATTCTGTGCAGGGGCATCCATTTCAAACGCGTCCTTATTCTGCTCTAGAAAGCGTTTGGCGTTCTGCCCGTTTGATTCCTCAAACCGCTCTGAAAGAATACCTGCAACAAACGATGGCGGTCCCTCGCTGTTCTGGTTCATGACTCTGAGTTCCCCGTCCTTGTCAAGTGTGCCAAATTCGTTATTCTCATCTGCGTGGGAAGCGCCACCGCCAGCGAGAAATCCTGAGCCTAAAATCAGACCGGATAACATTAACGATACCGTTTTCTTCAACACGATCCCTGCTTTCCCTTTTGGATTGTTCGGCGTTCGAACTAGTTTAAGCGTAGGAAAGTTTTGCCACATTATCAACAGAATATTCTGTCAAATAGTATTGCGAAAATAACGGACATAAAGAACAATGACGTGAATCGACATGAATGGTCAGGTCTTTAGCAGGGCAAAGGAATGATTGTTTTCTGATTAAGAAGTCACGGATTCAGAAATATTCGGCATCCGAATAAGTCCTGACTTCCTGCGGGGAAGTGTTTTTACGTGTTCGCACTATTTGACGAAAACTGCTGTCGTTTTACGACCGATTCGCGGTTTGTGTCGGACGATTAGGTCTTTGTTGCTTTATTGCAGCGATTTGTCCAGATGATCTGCCGTGGAGAAGGTGTATTTATGTCGAATGGGTCACTTTTGGGAGTTTATGTATGATGCAAAGGTAGGGGATTCTGCTGGAGCATCCAGTGGGAATCAGTATGTCTGCCCCGTCCCGGACACGCATATTTTATTATGAGGTGGGTGTGATGCACGAATGGGGTCTCATGCAGGAAATCATCCGGATTGTCTCTGAAGAAGCCGCCCTGAGCGGCATTGTGGAAGTAACAGAAATTGAGATTATTGCAGGTGAATGGTGCAATGTGCTGCCGGACGCTCTGGCATTAGCATTTGACTGTATTCGAGAGGAAATCAGGTCCGGCGTCATCACGAAATCGACTGTTCTTGTTTTAAGGATTGAACCTGCTCTTGCGAAATGCCGGCAGTGTGGTCATACATTTACACCGGACTACCGGCTGGCTCTGTGTCCTTCATGCGGCCTGGCAGTGGCTGCACTTATCAGTGGTGAGACATTCAGAGTGAACTCTTTTGAAGGAAGGGATTTCAATGAAAATTAATGTTAAGAAAGACGTTTTGAGCCGGCAGAACAGGGAGGGGGCACGGAACAGGGAGCGTTTCGAGAGCACCAGGACCTTTACGGTAAATCTGATGAGCTCTCCCGGAGCGGGAAAAACGACACTTCTGGAACAGACGATCACTGCATTGCAGAAAGAGTTCAGGATCGGAGTGATTGAAGGCGACCTGGCCACAGACCGGGATGCACAGCGACTAAGGAAGCTCGGTGTAAAAACCGTTCAGATTAACACGGTCGGCGGGTGTCACTTAAACGCCGAACTGATTGCACGGGAGCTGCCGGTATTTGATCTGGAAAATACGAATATTCTGTTTATCGAAAACATCGGAAATCTCGTCTGCCCGTCCGGTTATGATCTTGGGCAGCACCGTAAAGTGGCGCTTCTAAGTACGCCCGAAGGCAATGACAAAATTCCGAAGTACCCGGTCATGTTCAGAAGAACCGATCTGACAGTGGTCAATAAAGCGGATCTGCTTCCCTACGTTGATTTTGATGTGAACCAGGCAAAAGAGGATCTCAGGCAGATCAATCCTGAAGCCGGTTTTCTGAATGTCTCGGCAAAAACAGGAGCTGGGATGGATGACTGGATTCGCTGGCTGAAAAAGGAGGCGGAACAGTGCCTGAACCGGTAAAGCTGGAGACATTTGAATCGGGAGAAATCACCGAAGGGCTGTTAGCTCTCGGCAGCAATCAGAAAAGTGCGTTTGCATTCGGTATGGGGAGCGCTGTTTACCTGAGCGCACCCGGAGGAGAGCTGGATTCAGAAGAGGCAAAAGCACTTTTTGAAGCGAGGCTGGCTGAATGCAGACAGGAGAAAGGGTTTGAGGAACAGATGGTGGCGGCGGATCTGCATCCCCTGTATGAAACGAAGTTTATTGAGGTGAAAAAGGAGGCCCCCGTCATCGGGGTTCAGCACCATCATGCCCACCATGTCTCGTGCATGCTCGACAACCAGATTCAGGATCCGTGTTTCGGCATTATTCTTGACGGGACCGGCTACGGAACGGACGGCTGTACGTGGGGCTTTGAATTTCTGTACGGAAATGCCGCGGAATTCAGGCGGCTCGCTCATTTACGTTACTCTCCTCTGCCGGGAGGCGACCGGGCAGTAATGGAACCGTGGAGGGCGGCAGCGGGGATGCTTATGGAGGGCTTTCCGGATGAGGGTCGGGAGATGGCGTACCGTTTCTTTCCCGGAAAAAAAGAGGCAATTGACCTGATCGATCAGATGGTCCGGCTCCGGCTCAACACACCGCCTGCCGGGACATGCGGTCGGCTGTTTGACGTGGTAAGTGCGGTTCTTGGACTTTGTCATACAGCGGCTTACGAAGGACAAGGGGCTGTCCTTTTGACTGACTGTGCCATGAAAGCCCTGGAACGGGGAGCGGAGGCAGAGAGCTATTCCTGGCTCAGTTCAGTAAAAGACGGTGTTTTGGAAATTGATATGATGCCGGCTTTGTGGGAGATCATGCGGGAAAAAAGCGAGGGGAAAAGTCCGGATGAAATAGCGCTTCGTTTTCACCGGACGGTGATTGAATCCTGTGTGAGCGTAACGGAAAAACTGGCTTCCGTTCACCCCAAGCTGAACAGAAAAGTCGTGCTGTCAGGCGGTTCGTTTCAGAATCCAATCCTGACAAAAGGCATTGCGGCCGGGCTGCAGTCAAAAGACTTGACGGTTTACACGCATAACCGGATTCCATGCCATGACGGGGGACTAGCTGCCGGGCAGCTTCTCATTGCCGCCGGCCGGAAACAGGAAAGGGGCGGTTAAACCATGTGTATAGGTGTACCGGCAGAAGTAATGGAGATCAGCGGGGAAGAGGCGCGGGTAAACGTGATGGGCGCAGGGATGACAGCAGGAATCGTCTTTGTCCCCGAAGTGAAAGTTGGCGATTTTGTTCTGCTTCACGCGGGCCAGGCGATGGCTGTGATCGACCGTACCTACGCAGAGGAGAGCATCGCTGAATGGAGGAGAGTGCTGGATGGACGTGATGAATTTTTATACTGATCCTGCGGTGATCAGGTCCTCGGTGGAAAAAGTGAAAAACGCGGCACGGGATTTCAGAAATCAGCATCAAAGAGTGCCGGTCATCATGGAAGTGTGCGGCTCCCATACGATGGCCTTTGCCAGATCAGGGATTAAAACGGCCCTGAAAGATGACGTGAACCTGATTGCCGGGCCAGGCTGTCCGGTATGTGTGACGGACCAGAAAGCCATTGATGCCATGATCGGCCTTGCAGGAAAACAGGATACAATTCTCTGTACGTTCGGGGACATGATGCGAGTACCCGGTTCGCGTCGGTCTCTGGTGGATGCCCGGACGGAAGGAAAAGATGTGAGGGTCGTTTATTCGCCTGTGGACAGCGTTACAATTGCCGAAAGAAACCCTGAAAAAGAAGTGGTGTTTCTCGGCATCGGTTTTGAAACGACCATTCCGTTACTGGCCATGGCGGTCAGGAAGGCGGAGCGGCTGAATCTGAAAAACTATTCTGTCTGGATGACAACCAAACTTGTGGAACCTGTATTGAGAACCCTTCTGGACTCCGGCGAGGCGGAAGTGGACGGTTTTCTTCTGCCAGGGCACGTGTCAGTCGTATCAGGAGAAAAGAGCTACCGATTTTTAACCGCGGAATACGGTCTTCCCGGTGTGATTACCGGGTTTGAGCCGGTCCAGCTGCTGAGCGGCACCTATAAGCTTGTCCGGATGCTGCGTGAGGGAAAACATGCTGTTGTGAATGATTACAGAAGCGTCGTAGGACAGAGCGGCAATCAGATCGCGCAGAGCCTGATGACTACCTATTTCACCTTTTCCGATGAAGAGTGGCGGGGAATGGGGGCGATCCCTGCAAGCGGGCTCGTACTGAAAGAGGCGTACGCTGCATTTGATGCGAAGAGGCGGTTTAATGTGACCGTGCCGCCTCAGCGGAAAACCGCATGCCGGTGCGGCGAGATTATCAAAGGCCGGATTGCACCGGAGGATTGTGCGTTGTTCGGCAAAGGGTGCACGCCTGTCAACCCGGTCGGCCCCTGCATGGTGTCGACGGAAGGCACGTGCGCAGCCCACTATCAGTACATGAGGGAGGAGTAGTGGATGAAAAGAATCAGTCTTGCTCACGGGGAAGGCGGGGAGCTCACAGAACGGCTCATAACAGAGGTGTTTGTAAAAGCTTTCGGAAACGAAGCTCATGCAGCGTATGATGCTGCTGTGCTTGAGAGTGCAGGCAGCACTCTTGCCATAACCACTGACAGTTTCGTCGTAAAGCCGCTCTTTTTTCCAGGGGGGAACATCGGAACGCTTGCGGTGACGGGGACAATCAATGATCTTGCAGTTTCCGGGGCCGTACCTCTAGCCATGACAGCAGGTTTTATTCTCGAGGAAGGGTTCCCATTGAGCGACCTGAAAGCGATTGTCTCCGCAATGGCTTCTGAAGCGGAAAAGGCAGGCGTTGCGATTGTGGCGGGTGACACAAAGGTGGTGGCGAAAGGCGAGGCAGACGGTGTGTTCATCAACACCGCTGGAATTGGACAGGTGTATGGCGGAAACGGTGGGAAAATCAGGGAGGGAGATAAGGTCATTGTCAGCGGAACTGTAGGAGACCACGGCATTGCCATACTCAGTGCGAGAAACGAACTGGGACTGCTCAGTGATGTGAAGAGCGACTGTGCCTCCCTGCATCCGATGCTCAGTAACATAACCTATGGGCTGAGCGGCGTGAGGATCATGCGCGACCCTACAAGGGGCGGACTTGCGACTGCCCTTGTGGAGATCTGTGAACATCATCGCGTCACCGTGGAACTGGAAGAAGGTGCGGTGCCGCTGAAACGTGAAGTGGAGGGCGCATGTGACATTCTCGGGTTTGATCCCCTTTACCTTGCCAATGAAGGTAAGGCTCTGTTTGTAGCAGATGAAAAGGATGCTGAACAGATCCTTGAACGCCTTCACCGGGAGGAAAAAGGAAAGGACGCACGAATCATCGGCAGGGTTACGGAAGCAGTTTCGGCTGGGAGGCTATTGATGAGGACAGCAGCGGGATCGACCAGAAGGCTCCACCGCCTCTCGGGTCTTATTCTGCCGCGGATCTGTTAATAGGACAGCCGAGTGCGCTCATACAATGATAGGAATGAGGCGCAAAGGAGCTGGGACATGTCAACTACCGAACTGCTTCGGATGCGGATGAATCAGCTGGTCACCCAGGCAAGGTATGATCTCGCCTCCCTCCAGGCGATTTCAGACGATACGCCTGAACGGCGTATTTACCTGCAGCGATTATGGGATACCGTCACAGACATGCATGTGACAAGTGAACTTCTTGCGGTGAATGCTGCAGCTTCTCAGGTTCAGCCGTTGGGGCCGTTGCCTGGCCAGGTCTGGAATAACGTGAATGGCATTCAGAACGCATCTCCGGGGGCAAACAGCCGGACATTTACAGAGGCGGAGCTGGCCGGATATGACGGGAAAAACGGCCGAGCTGCCTATGTGGCGGTGAACGGGATCGTATATGATGTGACAAATAACCGGACGTGGGCAGCGGCCACCCATTTCGGTCTTGCTGCCGGAAAAGATCACACAGCTGCCTTCGCTTCGTGTCATGCGGGTCAGGAAGCCATTCTCGCACAGCTTCCGGTCGTGGGGAGGCTGGTACAGTGAGCGGGAAGAAAGGCGTGCTGCCGCCGGAACCAATGACGAACGACGCCGTGGCGGAGAGACTTGTCCGGGCAGCGCGGCGATCCATGGACATGGGGACGTTTCAAAAGCAGAACCTCGTCTATCTTGAGCTTAACGGCTGTTCGGGAAACATTATCAGCCTGTTAAACGGACGGAATCCCGATTTTGCCTACATGGTCAACAGCATGGTAAATCTGCGCTACAGCAACAGTCTCATGGCAGCGGAAGGAGCTCAGGCTACCGAAAAATTGTTTGAAGCATTGAACGAGCCATTCATTCTGGCTGTGGAAGGGGCTGTGTCGCTCCGGGATGAAGGTATGTATAACGTGATCGGTATGCATGAGCGGAAACCGCTTACCGGTCTCAAGGCGGCCAGGATGCTCGGGGAAAAAGCGGACACCATTCTCGCTGTCGGGGCATGTGCCACCCATGGTGGTGTGTCCGCAGCCAGGCCGAATCCTTCCGAGTCCGTCGGCCTGCAGAACGTGCTGCCGGAGAGGAAACTGATAAAACTGCCGGGCTGTCCGGTGAATCCTCGCTGGTTTCTCGGTACCCTTGCCCATATCCTGCTGTACGGTGAGCCGGACACGGATCGTCTCGGCCGTCCGCTGATGTTTTACAGCACCCTGATTCATGACCGGTGCCCAAGGCGCCCGTTTTTTGACAAGGGCATTTTTGCCGAAAAGCTCGGGGATCCAACCTGCCTGTTCAAGCTCGGCTGCAGGGGACCGGTTACCCGGACGGACTGCCCGACGAAGGAGTGGAACAGCGGGGTGAACTGGCCGATCGGAGCCAATACCCCGTGCATCGGATGCGCCCAGTTCGGTTTTCCCGATGCGATGGAGCCGTTCATCAGTTATGACACGACGAGGGTGATTGAGGATGACTAAACGAATTGTTGTGAACCCGCTGACCCGGATCAGCGGGTTTATGGAAGTAGACGTAAAGGTGGAAAACGGGCAGGTTGTGGATGCTCAGACAAAGGGAAATATGTTCCGTGGATTTGAGCAGATGCTGATGGGACGAAGCCCCTTTGACGCGATTTATTTTACCCAGCGGATCTGCGGCATCTGCTCTGCTGCCCACTCGATGGCGTCGTCCCTTGCGCTTGAGGACGCGCTGGATATTGAACCCCTGGAGCAGGGTCGGTATCTCAGGGACATCATTCACTGCTGTGAATTTCTTCAAAACCATATCCGGCATTTTTACCAGTACACGCTGCCGGATTTCGTAAAAATCGAGCAGAACCCGCTTTTTCAGGCTGACCATACGGATTTTCGTCTGCCTGACGCTGCCACTGCCCGGATTTCCCGACATTACTTTGAATCCCTGACGATAAGCCGGCGCTGTCACGAAATGCTGGCGATCCTGGGCGGAAAGGCGCCGCACAACCACGGCGTGTTTGTCGGCGGTGTCACCACGAAGGCAACGGCTGAGGTTGTGGCCGGACTTTCATCGATTCTGGCTGAGGTGACAGCTTTTCTGGAAGAGAAGATGGTTCCGGATGTGTACGAGGTTGCCCGTTACTATCCTGAGTATTACCGGCTTGGAGGAGGGTACGGCAACCTGATGTCGTACGGGGTTTTTGACCGTTACAGGGATCTCGGCACTCTTTATGTGGACCCTCTCGTCTGGACCCATGCGGGAAAAGAGCCTTTTGACGAAACAAAGATTACGGAAAACATCGATCGGGCGTGGTATAAGGGGACGAAGCAGACATATGTGCCGGATGAGGAAATGACAGAACCGGACAGAGGAAAAGCATCAACCTATTCATTTGTGAAAGCACCAAGGTATGACGGTCAGCCGATGGAGGTGGGCCCCCTGGCACGCCTGATTCTGAGCGGGGAGTATACGAACGGTGTCTCTGCCATGGACCGGACAATTGCAAGAGCGATTGAAGCAGTGAAAATTGCGGGCATAATGAAAACGCTGCTCGGCCAGCTGGTTCCTGACACGGATGTGCAGGCAAAGTACACGATCCCGGAAACCGCCCAGGGGAGAGGGCTGACCGATACGACTCGCGGCGGCCTCG
This sequence comes from Alteribacter lacisalsi, assembly GCF_003226345.1. GTDB lineage: Bacteria > Bacillota > Bacilli > Bacillales > Salisediminibacteriaceae > Alteribacter > Alteribacter lacisalsi. Next base: position 535,117 of record NZ_PDOF01000001.1, read on the forward strand.
GCCACTGGCTTAAAATCAAAGACAGAAAGCTCTCATTTTATCAGATCATCACTCCTTCCACGTGGGATTTCAGCCCGGCTGACGACAGGGGATTCAGAGGTACTGCAGAAGAAGCACTTATGGGCACACCCGTACAGAACGCGGATGAACCGGTGGAGATCGGCCGGATTCTCCGCTCGTTTGACCCGTGTATGAGCTGTGCGACGCATGTAAGTGTCAGCGGAAAACCAGTGAAAACGATCAAGGTGTTTGGATGAAGGAGATTGTCGTCATTGGAATCGGAAGCAGACTGATGAAGGATGATGCTATCGGCCTCAGTACGGTGGAAGCACTGGTGAAAAGGGGAAATCTGCCGGAGGTCAGGTTCGTAATTGGGGAAACGGACATAGATTACTGTCTCAGTGAGGTGGATCAGGCTCGTGTCGGCACCATTGTGATCGTGGATGCCATGATTTGCGGGGGAGAACCTGGTGAGGTGACGTGCAGGGAGCTGGAAGAGATTAATCGTGACAAGATGCTTCCTGTTTCTCCCCATAACCTTCACCTTTTTTCCTATCTGTTTCAGGATCATCTGGCAGAGAAGACGAAGGTAATTGGTATTGAACCTGCCGAGGTGGACGTTCACTGCGGTCTCAGCATAAAGTTGGAAGCCATGCAGGAGCTGATTGCAGACAAGACCGAGGAAATTCTGAAGCACATCTGCAGAAAAGGAAAATGAAAACACCTCCCGAAGGCATCCGGGAGGTGCTTTTTTGGCTGCTGTTACTCCACCGGTGATGGCTCTTCCGAGTCCACAAGTCCGAAGACGAATCTCTGAACGTATTTGTGTATTACAAACTCGCCTGTGATGACGAGGGTGGCCGCAAGCATGGCGACCCAGATCGAGGTGAATCCATAAAAGACCGGACCAATAACCATTAAAACGCCTGTAACGAAGGCAAAATCAAAAATACAAGTGGCCAGATTCGATGAAATACGGAGAAGAGCGAGATCTCCGAGGACATAGCTTCCAACAGTGATGATGGCGGTCAGAACGATGGTTCCCCACATGCTCTCACTGTAGAAAACGGGGAAAATAAGAATCAGGACGAATCCTGTTATGACGAATTTTATGGCAAGTGCAGTCAGATGATGTGTAAGGCTGGGCATGGTGACTCCCTCCGGTTCGGTGTTTTTGTATAGGGTGGCAGTTTCGAACAGGTTTTATTCTTTGTTCTAAATTTATTGAATATATTATACTATTGATTTAGAATATTGATTAAAGGAGATGATCGCATGAAAATCATGGATACAACGTTTGCACGTTCGACTTACGAGGTGACCGTGGCCGGCTCGATTCTGTATGAGGCCGCGATGGGCATTGCCGCTATTACATATCCGGAGATCCATCATTCCCTTGAGAGGGATAGGCCCCACTGGGATAAGGTGCAAGCAGGGCTGAGTGAGGATTTAAAAAAAGAATTGGATTACGCCCGGAAGCATAATACATGGAAAGTGCTTCTCGATCTGATTGACGAATCCGGATGCTCAGAGAAAGAGGACTTTCAGGCATATGTAAGAAGTCTTGAAGTGGACGAGTTGAAGGAGCGGGCGTTTCCTTATCTCGGTGCGTCATTGGAAATGAAGGTCGGTCCGGCTGTCCGGGGCGACCGGGACGCCGTTCAGGATTTACTGAACGCCGTGGAAGGTCATCTTTTTTTCCCGGGGCTTGTAAAGTTTCTGTCCGAGGTCGACGGGGAGATGCTTCGCGAGCATGTAATGAAGCTTGTTGACAGATGGTGTGAGGAAGTGATGGCAAAAGATCGTCAAGCCATCATCGAGATCATCATGAGGGACATGGATTCGAAGCGGGCGATGCTGGAAAAGCTTGATCCGGAGGCGTTTGTGTCGTGGGTTCTCGGCGGGGAAGGGTATCGGCCGGAGCCTGCTGTGACAAAGGTGCTGCTCGTGCCGCAGATTTCCTATCGACCATGGGTGATTCAGGCGGAGCGTCCGGATACAAAGGTGTTCTTCTATCCTGTAGCTGATGAGTCCCTTTCTGAAACTGAGGATGTGTACAAACCTCCGTTCCTGCTCGTGCAGAAGTACAAGGCTCTCGGGGATGAAACACGGCTTCGGATGGTCAAGCTTCTGTCGGAGCAGAACCGAACCTTAAAGGAGCTGACGGAGATTCTCGGAATGGGAAAAACAACGGTTCACCACCATCTGAGGCTCCTCCGGTCGGCTAAAATCGTCCGGGCAGAAGGAAAAGGATTCACACTTTCGAGTGATTTTCCCGGTACAGAATCGAGTGAACTTGACATTTATCTGGGGAGGGAACGATGAAGGAGGCGCTCTGGGGACGTTCGTTCAGGCTTCTTTACGGAAGCATGAGCGTTTCGGCCTTTGCCCATACATTCGGCACGTTTATTATCTCATGGTTTGTGTATGAAATTACCGGTTCGGAGCTTGCCATGGGCGGACTGTGGCTCGTGAGTATTGGAACCAGGATGCTTGTGCAGTTTGCGGTAGGACCCTATATTGACCGCTTCAGGCGGACGAGCGTGATGGTGCTGTCTGAAATGGTCAGAGTAGCGGCCTTTTCGGGGCTTCTGGTGCTTTCGGCGGTTGGTGAGTTGACGCCCGCCGCCTTGTACGGTGGAGCTTTTCTCATTTCTGTTGTATTTTTTGATCCGGCGGCCCATGCGCTGCTGCCGAAGCTGGTGACAGAGACTGCACTGGTGAAAGCAAACGCCAAAGTGGCGGGTCTCGGGCAGCTCATGCGGCTTATTGCCCTGCCTATTGCCGGTGTAGCAGTTGCTGTGTCAGGCAGTATCGTATCCCTTGCCCTAGTAACGGGGATGTTCGTGCTTTCCGCGTTGATGGCAAGCGGTATCACGGAGGAGGACCGGGCGCGGGAAAAAGATGAAACGGGCTCGTGGTGGAAACAGTTTAAGCGCGGGGTAGTGATTTATAGGAAGCATCCGGTGCTTTTGTTTCTCGGGTTTTTTATTGCCGTGATCAATTTTGCAGTTTTTGCGACGCAGGTGATGTACATACCTTACGTCATTGAAGTGCTCGGAGGATCGTCGTTTGCCTATGGTATTTTTGCAGCCATGTTTCCCCTTGGTTATGTGGCGGGATCGTATGTGGTCGGTAGGTGGAAGGAGCCGGGCCGGGTGATGATGTATGCGCTTATGATCGGGGCGCTGTTTGCCGGTGGCCTGACACACATCGGGCTCGGGCTTGTATCGGTTCTGTGGGCGGCTCTGCTCATTGAGGCGGCTGCGGGACTTGTGATGCCGATCTGGAATATTTACAGCAATCTCCTGTATCAACGGCTCGTGCCTGATGGCATCCGTGGGCAGGTATTTACTGTGCGGTTTCTGATCGCCACTGCGGCCACACCTCTCGGAATAGTGTACGGGACGTTCTGGGCTTCACGGTTTGATCTGCCGTCCCTGTTTATCTCGGTCGGCGTACTGTCGTGCGTACTGACAGCCGGGGGGCTGGCAGTGGTGGCGGTGTATTACGGGAGGAACCGTGAACACGGTGCTCAAGTGAAGAAGATCTCGTAAAAGTGTCTGGGCAAATCTGGAAGGGAGTGTTAAGGTGTAGAATAAGGAGGGGATTGTTTTGAATCGGAAACAGGTTTTCTTTTCGAATCTGCCGGAGCTGGAGACGGACCGTCTGCATCTTCGACCGTTTAGACCTAGAGATGCAGAAGACGTTTTCACATACGCTTCGATCCCTGAGTTGACGCGGTTTCTCCCCTGGGATACTCACCGATCTCTGAGTGATTCGGAGGGATTTTTGAATTATGTAGTGAATTGGTTTCCCGAGCACAGGCGGGCTGAACTCGGATTTGTCCTGTCAAAAAAGTACTGGGGCCAGGGACTCGTTCCTGAGGCGGCCCGCCGGGTGATTGCCTACGGATTTGACCATCTGGACCTGGTGAAAATCAAAGCGCCGGCGATGACGGAAAATGTTCAGTCCAGAAAGGTTCTGGAGAAGCTCGGGTTTGAGCTGGAAGGGGTACTGAAGCAGGAGTATATCATCAAGGGGAAGAGCCGGGATATGGCGATGTATGCTTTGATGAAAGGACAGGAGTGAAAAATAGATGAAACATCAGATGGGGCTGTATGAGGAAACGTTCCACTCTATGGCTGCGGGACGAAAATCGGTGGAAGTGAGACTGAACGATGAGAAAAGGAGGCGGATTAAGGCCGGGGATGAGGTGGTGTTTACCCGTGTGCCCGGCGGTGAACAACTGACCGTTGTGGTAGAGAATGCAGTGGTTTATCCGACGTTCCGGGCGATGTTCGAGGCGATCCCTGCGGAAGCATTTGATGCAGCCGGCTGGACGATCGACGAAATGGTCGAAAGCATGTATGAGATTTATCCGCCGGAACGTGAGCGGGAGTGGGGCACGGTTGCCCTTTATGTGCGTCTCGTTGATGAGGAACGTGTGGTGAGAGGAAATTAGTACAAAATGGCTTGTGGTACTATTAATCTTAACAGTCGGACTGACGATGGTGCTGCAGTGGGAAAGTGCGGAGGAGCAGCTCTGGAATGAACTTCATGAGCGGAATATTCCGGAAATCGATTTTATCGAGTACACAGATGAAGGAAATGCAATCGCGTTTTATAAAGATGGGGTTGAAATGGCTCATAAAGCGGTGGTGTATGAACGTCATTTTCGCAGCTGGGAGTATATTGGAAACTTTAATCTTACATTTGATCTTGAGGATTTTTACGAGTACCACGATGAGAAAGAGTATCCCTTTTACATGAGCAGCATATCCCCACCGGACTCCGGACAACTGGTCATTGTAACTATTGTTGATCCGACCATAGACCGTGTTGTTATTGAGCAGGAGGGTGAGAATCTCGGCGAACTCGAGCTTTTGCCGGATCACCGTGAAGGTGATGGTAAGGCGAGGTTCGGCTACTTGGAAAAGGAGGAGAACCTCTTTGAAAATGGAGGCGAATGGGGTCTGGCTGCGTATGACAGGGACGGTCAGCTGATTCAACGAGAAACATACTGACGATTTTTCGGTAAAAACGTTTATTTTCTGGAATTGACCTCTCAAATTCCGGAATTACTGCTCATTTTCCGGAATCATGTGCAGATTTTCCGTAATCTGCCCATAAAATGGAATATGCAGCCGCTCATGCACTCATCTTCTTTTTGCAGTGTGAATGTTCAATTTACCGCCTGAGAGCGGAGAGAAACAGTCTGTTTATGAGAGAGGAATTACGGTATAATAGAAGTATAGAAAAAGTGCAGAAGCATCGGCCCCGCAGTGGGACGCTGCTTTTTTTTGCAGTTGGAAATGGAAGTGATGCTTTGGTTCAGAAAGAGAGGAAGAACAGAAAAGCTGTCTGGTCGCTTGTGCTCGGAATTTTATCCCTGGTATTGCCTTATATGGGGCTCCTTGCAGGCGTGGCGGGGATTTTCACGGCGAACCGGGCACTTCGTGAAATTGAGGCGGGTCGCGGGAGTGGAAAGTACGTGGCTTTTGCCGGAAAGCTCTGCTCCATTGGCGGTATCATTGCCTATACGGTTGTAAGTCTAGTTATGATCGCATCGTTCTTTACATGATAAAAAAAGGCTGCTCAGTCACGAGCAGCCTCTTTCTCTATTTGTTATTGCGTTTTCTGATCTCAGACCGGATTTCCCTGCCTTCCACAGTGGAGAGAGGGAAAAAGCTTGGTGCTTCAGGAACGGAGAATTCGTCATGGGAGTGAGGCAGATCGAAGAGAAGCGTGCCGATTTTTTCTTTGCGGCTGTTCTGGACTACGACCCAGAAAACACGCTTGTCGTAGCCTGGCGGACCCCAGGTCTCTTTTTCAAGAGAGTTGCTGAAAAGAAGGAAGCCGGCAATCACGTAATCATCTTTCCCGGGTTCTGCTGCAGACGTGAATCCGGCCTGTGCAACGTCCTTCAGGATGTCTTCCAGGAGCCGGTCTGTAAAAATACCGTAGGTGGCATCCTCGTATTCAGGAAAGAGGGCCTGAAACTCTTCGAGGTCATTTTCGAGTATTTGACTCCATTTTTCCCTAACATAAGATGAAAGTGCGGTTCCTAACTGTGTAATTGTCATATCAGTTGAAAAAGCTGGCGCTTTCACGATAAATCCCTCCTTATTTACTTGCACAATTTAATGGTACAACCCTGAAGCAAATGAGAAAGTAATGACTTGTTCAGCTTGATTAAATGGGAAAAAATATCATTAACCTTATAATACAGTTAAGGGGGGAGCGTTCTGGATTTTTTTAAACCAGTTGATCTTGCACGGAGTCTTGGTGTTAGTACCAGCACACTCAGGAACTATGAGGCCCGCGGACTGGTCCCACCTGCCGGGCGGACAAAGAGCGGTTACAGAGTCTATACCGAAAAGCATAAAGCATGGTTCTCCTGCATCACTGCCCTGTCAGACGGGTTTGGCATGGATACGGCCGTTGAAGTAATCCGGTTCGTACAAAAGGACGAGGTGGAGGAAGCTTTATGGCTTCTCAATCGGGTGCAGATTCAAAGAGGAAAAGAAAAAAGAGCAGTGGCTGAAGCACTGGAACTTGCGGGACCAGGGGAAGAGGAGGGAAAACGGTTCAAAACCGGGGAAGCTGCTGAGAGAATGGAGGTAACCCCCTCCGCTATTCGGTACTGGGAGCGATCGGGATATTTGTATCCTGTGCGGAACCCGGAAAGCGGGTATAGGATGTTTGATCGGCTGCAGCTGGCAAGAATAAGCCTGCTTAAGGCCCTTAACCACCCGTACTATACGAGTGAAAGCGCGGACTTGAAACTGAAATTTAAAAAGCCTGAATTAAAAGGAGAAAAAGGCTGCCTGGTACTGGCTGATGAAGTCATGAAGCTGTTACATATGCGGAACAGGAATCAGGTCCGGGCCTATTCATCTTTGGAAGATCTTTTCGTGATGCTGGGCAAATAAGGAGGAATGACGATGAATGTGAGACTTGAGATCGTATATAAGACGGCGAAAGGAATGGAGGCTGAATTCAGTTCCAATGATATGCGGGTGGAAGAGGCGATTGCGCTAGCGGAGGATCTGGAGCGAACCGGGCGGGTGAAGAGCGTGGTGTTCTTTGACGGGCGGGACCGTTCGTGGTCACTGAAGGAGCTGCGTCGATTTGAGTCCGAGGTGGAAGATGAACCCCATCACGTAGTGGTGTATTTCGACGGAGGATACGATAAAAAATCGGGTGAAGCGGGACTCGGTGCAGCTGTTTACTATGAGCAGAACGGGCGGCGCTGGCGGGTACGCCGAAACGAGCACGGCGGTGTTCTGGCATCAAACAATGAAGCAGAGTATGCGGCGCTCATGCTGGCAGCAGAAGAGCTTGAGGCAATCGGAGCAGGGCGGCTGCCAATTACTGTTCGCGGAGATTCCCAGGTAGTGATTAATCAGCTCACAGGGGAATGGCCGGTGATGGATGAGAAGCTGAATCAGTGGGCGGACCGGATTGAGGCAAAATGGAAGGAACTCGGTGTGGAGGCGGTATATGAGCTGGTGACCCGGAAGGCGAACCAGGAGGCGGACCATCTTGCTGGCCAGGCAATGAAAGGCGTTAAGATGAGGAGTCAGATCGAGCTGGACACTTCACAGGGAAAATGAAAACCTAAAAAGACAGCCGTTTCGGCTGTCTTTTTAGGTTCAATCAATATGTTTAGGTCAGGGAGGAATTACCTTGAGGTTATTTTTTTCAAAAAACTTCCTTGCTCATCATCCCGGCACTCATGACGGTGCCCGTGATGATATTTTACATTAGTCTTTTCTTAGTTAAAGAACATGTAACAAACCTTATTTATTATGTAAACGGACAAATGTACTATCAGATAATAAGATTGGGCTTATCAGAGGATAAGCCCGGTTTCCCGGGCTTGATCCAGATTTCCGGCCAAACGTACATGATTATTGCATTTTATTCTGCTGATTCTGCATTGCCTGCTGTTGAGCCTGCTGAGCTTCCTGCGCCTGCTGCTGAGCCTGCTGGGTCTGCTGAGCCTGTTGCTGAAGCTGGTTCTGAGACTGCTGCATCTGCTGATTGATCTGTTCGAGAACGTTGAAGGACTGAAGAGACTGGCCAACATCCTGAAGCGTCTGAGTCGCCTGCTGCAGAGACTGCTGAAGCTGCTGGAAAGTCTGCTGCTGCTGCTGGTGAGCCTGGTTGGAGAACTGCTGAAGCTGATGGGAAAGTTCTGAAGACATTTCCTGCATCTGGCTGCCGTTCTGACCCTGCTGTCCCTGCTGAGGCTGTTGCTGCTGCCCTTGCTGCTGTTGGGCCTGGCTCAGTGTAGCCTGAATGGATTCAAGCTGTTTTTTCAGAGGGGCAAGCTCGCTTCCGATTTCAGCGTCAACGACTTTTTCGATCTCCGCTTTGTTTGCTCGTTTTTCCTGACGTTCTTTGGCAGCATTGCGGGCCACTTCTTTTGCTCTTTGTGATTCGAATTCACGTTCCATTGCATATTCCTCCTTAAAATTGTGGTGGTGATGGTCTGCTGGAATTTCAGCTGGCTGCGGCGCAGGTTCAGTGTTACGGACACTGATTGTCCACCAGACGGCAATTCCGGCAAGAACCAGCAGTGTGATCAGAATAAATTCGACCATTTAACTGCCTCCCTGCAAATTGAATGCTTAAGCGTCCTGTTAAGCACATTGTTTATTATGGGTAAGAGATACCGTTTTATTGGCGCTAAAAAATACCAATAAAATGGTTATTTCTGGCCTGCTCGGCTTGGCATGATACTGCAGTTCCTTCATATGAAAAAAAATGATAACGCTCCTTCCTTGTCTGCACTGATATTAATTGTATTGGGAAGGAGTTGTACCATGCTCTTAAGTTTTACCTCGTAAGGTTCCAGATGCGATTCAGATCCAGAGGGGCATACACTGCATCCCCTTTAATCTGCCTGTGAATAAGAGGCTTCCGGAAGAGTTCATCCCGATTTACAGTTTTTACAGTTTTTCTGCAGACTCTGTTCATCTCCATTTCGTCATAAATGCTCAAGGTTCTGTGTCCCCTTTCAGGTACTGATGGTTCAATAAGTAATATTTGAGGATAACTGGGAATTATTCACAAAAATATATTTTATCAGGTGAACAGCAGGTATGGTGTATAAAAAATGATGGTTCAATTCACAATAGGTTTGGTCATTAAATGTACAAAGGAGACCAATAATGAATCTCAGGAGGGTAATTATGGGTATTATGACAGGCAATCCACAGGACGAACCGCTTCATTACGGTGAGGTATTCAGTGTATGGACACATCTTTCCACAGTGAAAGCTGCTAAGGCTGCATATCAGACACTTGCTAATCACTGCGGAGATGAGGAACTGAGAAAATTTATTAATGATCTTATCGAGCAGGGCAGACAGGAGGATGATGAGATTACAAATATGCTTAAAGCCAGTGGTGTGACGCTTCCGCCGAGTCCGCCTGAACGTGCAGACGCAGACCTTGAGGAGATTCCACCTGGCGCGAGATTTAATGATCCTGAAATTGCTGCTTCCGTGCAGAAGGACCTTGCTGCAGGGCTTGTTGCCTGCAGTCAGGCTATGGGACAGAGCACACGTGAGGATGTTGCCCTGATGTTCGGTCAGTTCCATATGACAAAAGCCCAGAATGGGGCGAAACTTCTAAAAATGGTGAAGCAGAAAGGCTGGCTCATTCCTCCGCCGCTTCATGTAAAACGCCCCGAGGAAAATTAACATCAAGAAGACCGTCAGCCCTAACTGGGTTCGATGGTCTTTTTTGCTGAAAAAAAAGAGAACCCGGCCAACAGGTTCTCAGACATCTATTTATAGAATATCAAGCTGGGCAGATACAAGGATCAGAAGCTGAACAAGAAGCTGGATATTGATAAGAAGCTGCGTGTCAGTTTTGTTAATATCAACGTTCTTCGATCCTTCAATGATGAGCTGCTGGTTGCTGATTTGCTTGACTTGTACGGTCTGAAGAAGATCGTTCGTAATTTCACGAGCGTCCTCTGAGCTTCCGACAGAAATGCTGATCAGAATCACAAGTGCAGCCTGCAGTGCTGCCTGAAGGTTAATCGCTGCTTTTGTATCCGTAATAGTTACGTTTACATCGCATGAATTTCTAACTACGATTAATTCTTCGGAAAGCTGAAGGGTTTTGTTATCAACCTGAGTGTTCGGCTGACTGGTATTGCAGCTGAGAGGATGAGGTTTACCGTCAAGGGCGTTCCATCTGCATTTTGTTGTCTGAGGCTGCTGCCCTGTAACTGGAACCCATCTGTAATTGCTTTGTGCCATTTCTCTCACCTCCTTTACTTTAAAATATGAAATTTAAGGAAACGTGGTTGGACAAACTGTCCGGTGCATTTATCTATTTTTTCTTTTTCTTGTATAGAACTTGTTTCTTTTCTTCAATTAAACGCTGAACTTTTTCAGTGTTGTCTTTTATTGTCTGTGCAGTGTATTCTCCACGTTGAGTAAGCGTGGTCTCTGCATTTTCCGTAAAGGTTTCTACCTTTTCTTTCAGCTCTGTGATAATGGATTTAAGTTTTGCTTTCTGTTCCTCGGACAGGCTTGCGGCTTTTTCTTTTAGGTTGTATTTCTCAAACGTTTTTTCCACTAGAACTTCCAGCAATTTGTTCGTAGATTCCATATAATCACCTCCTTTTATTCTTCTTTATTACTTTATGACGCAAAAGGAAGGTCGCCCCTGACAACTAGCGGGGTTAATTAACCCATTTATTGACAAAGAAGGAGTATGTGATTTTATGTCGAATGTATGTTCTGGAGGTTGTAGGAGGGATACAGATGGATAAAAGGGTACTGGAAGCAAATAGAGTCGTATGGAATAGAGTGGCTGATCGGTTTTACGGGAGAAATCCCCTGCCGGAGTACGGACCGCTTGCACCTGATGAGGAGGAACTCGGACTTCTCGGGGAGATTGAAGGAAAAAAAGTGCTCGATCTCGGGTGCGGGAGTGGTCACTCGCTGAAATATTTGGAGGAGCAGGGAGCGGCGGAGCTTTGGGGCATTGATTTGTCCACCGCACAGATCAGGGCGGCGCAGCAGGTGTTGTCCGAAAGCCAAGTGCCTGTTCGTCTGTTTGAATCGGCGATGGAAGAGGATCCGGGCCTGCCGGAGAGTTATTTTGATATGATTTATTCCATTTACGCCCTTGGCTGGACGACGGATCTTGACCAAACCATTGCACATGCCTACCGGACGCTTAAACCTGGAGGTACTTTTGTGTTCAGTTGGGAGCACCCAATGTACAGCCGGATGCTGAAGGAAGAGGGCTTGCTGAAACTGGTGAAATCCTACCATGAAGAAGGCGCCTATGAGCACAAATCCTGGCACGAACCGGCTGTGATGTACCAGCGGAAAATCAGTACATATATAAATGCCCTTGGAGGTGCAGGATTCCGGATTGAGAGGATGGTTGAAGAAGCCCGCCTGAGCGGAATGGATCTTGAAAAGCACACGAACAGCTGGTATACGGCTGAGCGGGCAGCCCTGCTTCCAACGACAATTATTTTCAAATGCAGAAAGGATGAAGAGTGATGGAGCGGACGTTAAGTCAGTTTAAATCAGTAGGGGGATATATACAGGGTTTAACAAGCGAAGAGCCGCACGATGAGCTTTATGAACCGATTGCAGAAGGAAAATGGAGCATCCGGGAAATTGTCGGTCATATGCACATGTGGGACCGATACCTGCTGGAAAAGATGGTGCCTCAAATGGAAGACGAAGCGAGGCTGCCGGTTTTTCCCGACCATGACAGCTTTAACCGGGACGCCATCAATGGACTGGAAGGTCTGTCAGTCGAAGAGATCACCGACCTGTTTGTGAAAACGAGAACGAAACTGGTAAAAGCACTTGACGGCGTTGATCCGGATATAAGGTTTACGATCGGCGAGGGAAAACGGCGTTTTTCCCCGGAAAGCTTTGTGAAGATGTTTGTGAAACACGATAAGCATCACGTCTTGCAAATGGAGAAGAAGTTTGAGGACGACAGAAACAGAAGAGTCCGCAAATGATTCTATGACCATTATTTCCCTTATTATGATATGATAGGGGAATTGTTTAGAAGGAGCTGGTGATGATGAAACTGGCAGAAGCACTGATTGAGCGGGCGGATCTTCAAAAGCGAGCCGAGCATTTGAAGCGACGTATGCTAACAAACGCGAAGGTCCAGGAAGACGAGCGGCCTGCCGAGGATCCGAAAGAGCTGGCAAAAGAACTGCTGCTTGTGATGAAGCGGCTTACGACACTCGTAAAACAAATCAGCAGAACAAATCACGAGACACCATTTAACAAGGAATGGTCTCTCGGGGACGCACTGATTGAACGGGATATGACGGGCAAGGAGCGGGAAATGTACAGCGAACTTGCAGCAGAAGCCTCTCTGAAGCAGGACCGGTATTCCAGAACGGAAATCAAGTATGTGACACCGTTTAACGTGCGTGATCTTCAGAAAAAAGTGGACGAGCTGTCCAAGCGGTACAGAGAAGTGGATACCAGCATTCAGGAACTGAACTGGCGTACGGAATTGAAAGAATAGCATTTCGAATCAGATTGGTAGCGGCTTTGTGAAAAGGCGAGTGCATCCCGCCGGCAGGGTTTGCCGGACAATAGGTAAGGGCCCAGGGGTGGTCCGATGAGGTTCAAGCCCTCTTTCACAGCGCATACCCAGCATTGTTACATGCGCACAGAACACCGTGACAGCTTACTACCGCGCACTGATTTTTACGAAGGCCGTGAGGGCGGGCCAGGGGATAAAGACAATTTGAAAGGTTCCGGCTGACAATGTGCCGGAACCTGTTTTCAGTTGAGCAGGTTATTCATGGACTCGGCCATTTTCCGGTTAAAGGTGTAAAAGCCGAACCAGAACGAGGTGTAAATGGCGATAAAGATCAGCACATTGAGCACGATGGGAAACGTCCCTGCTGTAAACCAGCCTAGGCTGAGGCCGACGGCGTTGAATACAGTAATCGTGCAGACGAAGTGGGCTGCCGTCTGTTTCGTCAGGCTCCACCTGTCTATTTCAAAGAACAGGGACGTGAGGCCAAACGTGATGCCGAGTGCGAAATTGCCGAGCTGGTTTATAAGGACAAGCTGGGCGTTCAGAACTTCGCCTCCGCCAATATAGTATGTGGTGTAAAAAAAGAATGAAAACAGACTTGCAATGGCGATGCCGTAAAGAGAACGGCTGATTGCTGTTAAAATCATGTCAGAGACCTCCTTCAATTTTTTGTTTGACCGAAACCACGTGCCTGCGTGAGACGTACTCCTTATTACCGGAGCGGAAGTGGACGCACAGGCTTCCGCTGAAGGAAACTTCAAATCTCTCAATGCGGCTGATGTTGCCCACAACGGATTTGGAAAACCGGACAAACGAGTGGTCCGCAAAGTCGGATTCAATTTCATAAAGTTTTCTGTTCAGTTCGATGCGCCCGTCCCGGGTGACGGCATAGACTTTTCTCTTTTCCGCAACCGCATAGTCCACATCTTCGGGGTTAACGATCACGGACTGTTCGCCGCTGGATCCGATCATTCTTGCAGCAGGAGCCTGTCCGTTCAGCTTTTTCATGAGATGTTCAGTTTCACTGTTCCATTCCCTTGCATGGATCGTCACGCTCGTTTCTTTATGGGCGCGGTCAATATCCACTTTGATTTCCACATTGGATCACCTCTCTGTTTTTAGTATAGCCTGAGGCCGGCAGTGTCTCACCGGAAAATGAGTGACCGGTGTTTTTCCAGGTATAAGCGGTAAAACATGCATAATGAACGTACTTTTAAGAGTTCATATAAGTAATGAAAGTCTTTACATATAACGGAGGTTTATGATGAACGTAGAACATATCTATTTTAGTATCGATCCTCTGGCTGTAGCACTTTGGGCAGTGACGGTGCTGTCTGTTTTTTCTATGGTATACCCGCTTGCTGCCAGGGTTTTCAATCTTCAGGTAGAAAACCAGCTGTTTCGCAATCCTTTTCAGGAACGGAAAGATAGAGATCGCTTTTTCTGGGTCCTGTTCTGCTCAATACTGTTTCCCGTCGTAATGCTCTATCTGGTTACCGACCATGGAGTGTCATACTGGCTTTTCGTATTAGGGATGGCAGCCACGGTAACCGTTCCTAATCTGTTCAAGGCTCGTTACATTGCACTGGGAAGAATCAGTGGAAGCTGGCAGGTTATCGTGTGGCAGCTTGTGGTTTTCTGCATCCTTTATGCAGGGATATTATTCTATTTTCTGGAAGGGGTTTTAAGGTAGGAGCGGGTCTGGCTCCATCTTTATTAGGACTTTTTTCCCTTATGCAGATTTATTTCCGGGAACAGGGGTATAGGAAAATGGAGAAGAAAGGAGAGGCTGTCAATGCACTGGTATTTGAAGGTGTGGAAGAGTTTTTTTGAATTTGAGGGAAGGGCACGTCGGAAGGAATACTGGACGTTTTCTCTCATTCACTGGATTGTACTGGTATTGCTTATTCTGGCTGGCGAGTTGAACACGCTCTTCTACATCGTATACTTTCTCTACGCTGCTGCCGGTTTTATTCCGGGACTTGCGGTGACGGTAAGGCGTCTCCATGATACGGACCGCAGCGGGCTGTGGTTTTTTATCGTATTCATCCCGATTATCGGCGGGATCTGGCTCTTCGTTCTGACGGTTCTCGAGGGAGACTACGGCGAAAATGAATTCGGGCCGGATCCGAAAGAGCACACGGAAGCTGCATAAAAAACGAATGGCCGGGTGATGATCCGGCCTTTTTTAATTTCGCTGTGTTCTAGTTTGATGTTGATTTTTAAAGAAAGTTGATTGGAGAGAAGCCCGAGACTCGTGCGACCCCGCAGGGCGGTTTTCCCGAGGAGGTTGCCCGCGGAAAAGGAGGGCAGTAAGCGTAAATCAACAATAGACTATAACAGAGCCTTTAATTTAAAAGGGGGAAATAAATATGGTTCAATTTGGGAATGTGATTTTAATCATTTTGGGACTGATTGTCCTTTATTTTATCATTGAATCGGCTGTTAGAAACGGCATCAACCAGTCTAAGATCGGCCGCTTTCTTGAGGAAAAGCATGGCATGAAAGAGGAAAAGCCTTCACCGATCTCCGATGATCTTGATACTGATGAAGAAAACAGGAAGGAAGATGAATAATTTGTTAATTAAAGGAAAGATGCCGTGCGGGGTGGAATAAATAAAAGTAGAATTCAGCAGGTGGATCAAAAAGGGGAGCGGATGGATCATGAAAATGCGGCTTTGGTGGTTAACGGGAACAGCGGTATTACTGGTAGGAAGCGTAATCTGGTGGCAGATGCAGAGTCCTCTTGCAAGCGGGGTTTACCCTGTGGATGGAGGCGGATCGCAGGTGTTATTTGCTTATGAGGAAGATCATTCTGCTGCTTTTTCACTGCCTGTAACCTGGGTGAAATCCCACCCGTTTGAGCAGGTGCCGGTTTTGAATTCCGCACTGCTTTTTGATGAGAATGAGAATCTGATTGCTTCCATTGAAGGTGAAACTGAAATTGAGGTGGATGATGAGGGAAGCTGGTACGAACGGCACGCGCGAGGGTTTGTTCCGTTCAGGCTGAATGAGCAGATAAACGCTGTGGAAGACGGCGGCAGGGTCTCCATGCCGCTTAATGATGACTTGTCCGTGAAGTATGAAACAGGAGAACTCAGATGGTCGCTGAAAGAAACACATTCAAGGTTTGATCTGAGGGACACATATAAAATGTTTATTGTTTTTGATGAAGAAGGTGCCGAGGCCGGCGACTGGGAGATGAGTGGGCATATCCCCTTTGGCGGAAGCGCTGATGGGCCATCAGATGGATATGTGTTTTCCCTGAAAGGAGAGTCAGGTCACGTGCTTGAAGAGGTGATGATGTGGCTGCCGGGAATGGAGGAGGACTATATGGAAAAGCGTGTGCTCGCAGAGTGGGGTGATCTAAGCCGGTATTATGGGTATGGTGATGGTCGTCCGTCTTTTGAAGGGGAACAGCTGAATTTGCCGCTCGAATTAACCGGTAAGGAACTTCTGCTTTATTTTCCTGTGACCGAGGCAATTCGTGACGCGATCGGAGACGGCCGCTATCATCTAATGCCGGTATACAAGGTTCTGGACGAAGAAGGCCGTACGTATTATACCGGCTTTGGCGGCGGTGGCGGACCTGAAGGTGCTGAACAGGTAATTCTTCCGGAGAAGGAAGAGGAGTGAGGGGACTTAATCGTCATAACATTCTGATTATGGTATGATCGATGAAAGTAAAGTTGAGGAGGCGATCGCTTGAATACGGAACTTTTCTATGAACAGCTGAGGGAAATTGCGGCAATTCAGGGGACACCGGGTCAGGAGATGCACATCGTCCGTGCGCTGGCGGAGCGATTTGGCAGAGTGGCAGATGAGGTGGAGGTGGACCATATGGGCAACCTCTACGCCACCATTCAGGGGAACCGTCCGGGACCTCATATTATGGTGAGTGCTCACTCCGATGAAATCGGCTGTGTCGTCCGGGATATTGACGACCGGGGGTTTTTGAAAGTGGAGCTGACCGGCGGCGTGATCGAATCGCTTTTAATTGGCCGCAAGGTGAATGTGAACGGCCATTTCGGCGTGGTCGGAGTGAAAGCCGGTCATCTTCAGACGGCTGAAGAAAGAGGCCGGGTGCCTTCCATGCAGGAGCTTTACGTTGATGTAGGCGCTTCGTCCCGTCAGGAAGTGGTGGAAATGGGAATCGAAGTGGGGTCGCCGGTCAGCTACATAAGTGCCATCGAACGCTTTACAAATGAGAACCTGATCTGCGGCAAGGCGATCGATAACCGGTCCTGCTGTGTGATTCTTCTTCAGCTTTTAGCCGACCTGAGTGAAACCCGTGATTTTGCCGGTACGGTTACAGGTGTGGTGGCGGTCCAGGAAGAAGTGGGTCTTCGCGGGGCAAAGGTGGCAACGTACAAAGTGAATCCTGATTTTGCGATTGTGCTCGATACTATTCCGTGCGCAGACACGCCTGACAGTGTGAACAGCGGCTATCCGGTGGCCATAGGATCCGGGCCGGTGATCCCTGCACTTGCAGGCGGTGCGGTCCGGGGGAATCTCATGTCGCCTCAGGTGAAAAAACTGCTCACACGCTATGCGAAGGAGCTCGATGTGCCTTACCAGCTGGCGGTCATGAGCGGAGCGACAACAGATCTGGCAGCCGTTCATCTGGAGCGGGAAGGGGTCCTGGCAGGGGCGATTACGTTTGCCCGCCGTTATTCCCATTCCCCGGTTGAGGTGGCAGATCTGCGAGATTTTGAAGCAGGGTACCGTCTGTTAAAGCGTGTGGTAACGGATGCAGATGAGTGGGGAGACCTGGGGTTTCTGCCGGATGGTGTTTAGCGTCTTTTTGAAGGCTTGATTCTGGATAAGAAATGAGGTTTCCTTAAAATAAATGAATAGAAGCTTCGCTTCACGCCGTCCGTTCGCTTTCCGCGGCGATGCCGTCAAGTCTCCTCGGCTGCGCTTGAGGGGTCTCGCCAGACATCCATTGCCGCAGGAGTCTTACTGCCGCTGTGGAGCTATGTAACCAGTTGATTATTCTTATCCTAAAAAAGATCCCTCCGTCGCGGCTGTTGTGCGGCGTGAGGGATCTTTTTCTGTGTTTCGTCTGGGCCCGTAAAAGGGCGTCCTTTTTTGTTTTGCTTTTTCGTTCGTGGGTACTGAATCCGCTGACGCTTCCTCTGGAACGTGCGGCATCGGGTCTGCCGTTTCGGATTGCATGAGCGCGCTTTTTCTGTGCCCGGCTTTTTGCCATCTTGATCACTCCTTTTCTGGCGAAGGAAACTCTGATTTCCTGCGCTTTTATTATCATAGCACAGGAAAAGCGAAGCGGCACGGCGCCAGCTTCGCTCTTTAATCTCATTTTCTGAATGTGGGTTACGGTTTTTCGGTTTCAAGGCTGTCTGCTTTCCATTTGGCAAAGCCGCCACCGATGTTTTTCACCTCATAGCCTTTGTTGAGCAGAATGCTTGCTGCGATGGCGGAGCGCTTGCCGGAAGCGCAATGAACGGCAACCGGCTTGTCGTGCGGGATTTTTTCCTCGGCCTCTTCCTGCAGGCTGCCGAGCATCACGTGGATCGCTCCAGGGATGCGTTCGGCGTTCCACTCGTTTTCAAAGCGGACGTCCACAATGCGGATCTTGTCTTCACGTTTCAGCTCTTTAATTTCCGAAGGCGGGACGGTTTCGTACGTCCGCTGTTCTTTTGCCTGTGAGACGTTTTTTGGTGAGAAGAAGCCTCTCACATTGTCGATGCCAATGCTGTAAAACGCTTCTGCAAGAGAAGCTTTCACTTCCGGCTCGGCAATCAGGTACACGTTCAACCGGTAATCCGTAAGCCAGCCCATCCATTCCAGAAAGCCGTCCGGATAGGGGATATTAATGGTGCCTGCCAGATGTCCCTGTGAATACAGAGAAGATGGGCGGGTGTCAACCACCAGCGCCTGCTCATCCTGAGCCAGTTCCCTGATTTTTTCCTCGCTGTAGGCAAACTCCACAGGCTGTTCGATGGCCCCGAGAAGGCCGGTGACACCTTTGTTCAGTTCCTTCATTTCTTTAAAATAAGCGGGCGGTTCCGGCTGACCGTCCAGAAGGAAGTCGCTGAACGACTGTTCATCGTCATACTGCAGGGCCGGGTTGAACTGTTTTTCGTAGCCGACAGTGGTGGTGGGCACCGCGCCGAGCGCTTTGCCGCACGAGCTTCCGGCACCGTGGCCCGGCCATACCTGCAGATAGTCGTCAAGCTGTTTAAATTGCTTCAGGGATTCGAACATCTGACTGGCACCTTTTGTGGCGGAGTCTTTTACACCGACGGATTTTTCAAGAAGATCAGGACGTCCCACATCGCCGACAAACACAAAGTCCCCGGTAAAAATACCGATCGGTTTTTTCGGATTGGCGCCGTCGGTCAGAAGGAACGAGATGTGCTCGGGGGTGTGCCCCGGCGTATGAAGCACCTCAAACACGGTTTTTCCGATATTAATCGTGTCCTTGTGTCTGACCGGGGCGGTGTTCACGGAAGCAGGGAACGAATAGCCCCCGTTACGCTCACCTTCAGCGGAATGATACACAGTCGCTCCAGTTCTGTCGGAGAGTTCGATGCTGCCGGATACGAAGTCTGCGTGGATATGGGTTTCAAGGGCTGCGGTGATCGTAAAGCCCTGTTTTTCTGCTGTTCGGATGTAAGCTTCAATGTTTCGGGACGGATCCACGATGGCCGCTTCTCCGGTTGCCTGGCACCCGACCATATAGGAAGCCTGTGCAAGTGAATCATCATAAAAGTATTTTAAGAACATAGTAAATCCCTCCTAATTGTTTTTTTACCCGGCTGGTCAGTTTTAAACACCGGCGGAAGTGAGAAAATACACAAGCAGTAAAAGCATAACAAGGATAATGAGCGCTGCTGCTGCCATGATCAGGACTGTGGAAGATCGGAATTGCCCTGTATTGATCGTTCTTTTATTTCTGATGAAAAGAAGTGCGGCAAGCGTAATAATGGCAGTTCCGGAAACAAAAGAGACAATACTCAACGTCATCGCCATCGTGGTGGAAAAGTACGTTTTAAGCGGCGTAGTAAAATGCAGGCTTGCAGCCAGAAAGCCGATCCCTTTCAGGGCAAGGGCTGTTCTGAGCCAGGCGAGAAAGGTTCTTTCATTGGCAAGGTGCTGCTGAATAAAAGCGGAGTCAGGTGTTTTCGTGCCTTTGTTAGCCATCTTCGACCCCGATTCAGGCCTTTTTCCAGGTGTCGTGCATGGTTACGCCGGCTTCCTTCATCATCGTGTATACCGGGCAGCGGGCCTCGACTTTTTCTTTCAGTTCATTAAGGAGTTCCTCTGTCTCCTCCGTTTTAACGGTTGTTTCAATTGTGACAGTTTCAAAGTAAGGCCGGACACCGGGCTCGCCCATAAATCCTCTGGGATCAAATTCGCCCCGAACCTGAAAGTCCATTGAATCAAAGGTGAAATTCATTTCTTTAGCTGCCATGCGGGCAGTCACATTTTCACAGGCTGCAAGGGCTCCAAGAACGGACTGGAGCGGGTTTGGGCCGCTGTCTTTTCCGCCCATCCGGGTACCCTCATCAATTACAAACGCATGCTTTCCTGCTTTTGCTTCGGAAGTCATTCCCTCGGCATGTACAGATACTTCCATATTTATCTTCTTCATTTGTAAATAAACCTCCCTGATCATTCCTGTTTTAATACCATAAGGGGTATATGCATACTGTACGGGGTATATGGTATATTGTAAATTCATTTGTATGGTGGCTGAATGTAGAGGTAATTATGACAGGATATGTCTTTAGGAGTAATTATTTGAAGATAGTGCTTTGTTCCTGGTACAGGAGGCTGGTCATAAGCCTATAATCAGATTATTCATTACCCATTATAATTTGAGAGGCAGAGATGACAAGTGAATAAGAGACTCATCAGCATCATGGTAAGTGTGCTTGTGGTTGGGATCGGCGGTTACTTTTTTACACAGCAGGCGTTTGGAAACACAGGGGCTATGGAGACGTATCTGGACGATACATACACCCTGACCGAGGACTATTTTAAGCTCATGGACGAAGAATATTTGGTGCCGGATGATGAAGAAGCACTGACGGCGTTCTCGGAGGAAACGATGCTGCCGGGCCTTGAAGAGATTCTGACCAGATCCGAAGCAATTAGTGCGGGAATCAGCAAGGAAAAACTGCAGGAGGTTCACGAGCTGCATAACGAGGCGATCCGGCTGCACATTGCTGCAGAGGAAGCGTGGCTTGCAGGAGAAGAGAACTCTTATGATCTGATGATGGAATCTGATGAAAAATATATGGAGTACGAAGACGAGCTTGAAAGTCTGGCTGGCCGCTGGGGCGTGAAGCTCGAGTGGGAAGACTGGGAGTAGAGTAGTAGTGTCTGAATAGAAAGGGACCCCGGCTGCGGGGTCCCTTTTGTAATATAGGTGTTTATGCGGGCGGTGTGGTGAGATGGAAATCAACAGTTCCGGCAGGGAAATCGACAGAAATGAAGGTGTTATCGACAGTCGCTGGTGTAATATCGACGAAGCGACAAATTTCGATACGAACCTCTTCATCGGAAAGGATCCGTCCCCGCTACTGCGATAGTTAGTTAAACTCAACTAGAACGGATTCGTTGCCCATATCGCGGCCGTTTTCACAAATGTGCGCTGCTCGAGTTTGAGTTGGCTGACCATGAATTCGGCCAGGTCCTCGGCTTGTGTATATTTTTCCGGGTCACGCTGAGCGTCACCGCGGGTAAGGTCCGTCTCTACAAGACTCGGCGTGAGGACGCTCACGCGGATGTTATGCGGACGTACTTCCTGCATGAGCCCCTCGCTCATGCCGATCACGGCAAATTTCGTCGCACTATAGGCGCTTGAACCTTTTGTGCCTTTGAGACCCGACATAGAGGAAATATTGATGATGTCACCGCGGTTTCGCTCGATCATGCCGGGGAGGGCAGCCTGCGTGACGTGGACAATGCCCATCACATTCACATCAAAGCCCCGGCGCCAGTCATCAGCCGGAATCTCGGCGAATGTGCCGCGGATGGCAATGCCGGCATTATTAATAAGAATGTCGATGCCGCCCAGTTCCTGTTCCACCGTTTTAACGGCTTTGTGCGCGGCATTTTCATCAGCCACGTCTGCGGCCGCGGTGACTATGGTGGCCCCGATGTCTTTAAGTTCCTTTTCAGCCGAAGCCAGGTGCTCCTCCGAGCGGCCGATCAGGCCAAGACGGACACCTTCTTTTGCAAGTTCCTTTGCGGTGGCAAGTCCGATCCCGCGGCTTCCACCGGTTATGAGTGCGGTTTTACCTTCTAATGATTGCATCGTTTAACTCATCCTCTCATCATTTCATTAACGTTCCCTGTTACTATAAACGAATTGAATCATGACGAAACATGGGAAACGTCAGTCAATGTCGATCGGAGCGCCGTTACTGTTGTAAAACCGGATGGAAGCGGTCTCCAGATCATCTGAAGAAGGGTCGTGGAGAATCCAGACGTTCTGTCCGTCAACCGGAGTGAGCATGGCGTGGTAGTCGTCGAACCGGACTGCAGAAGCTTCATCGGGAGCGTAACCGGCAACAAATCCTCCTGCTGCTGTAAAATTGCCATATGGAATAAGATCTGTATCTCCCAGATTGATCCTGCTCCTGTATCGCCATCCGAACCGGTTTCCATCAAACGAAGCGACGGCGAGGCTTTCTTCAAGCTGATTGTCTTCAGTTATGTATACGACGTAGGCCGCGTTCCCGTTATCATGAAAAACCGTATCCAGCACACGAATCACCTCCCGTCCGTGCCGTTCAGCGTGCAGCGCTTCCTCAGGGGTAGGATGAGAGTTTGACGACTGCACTCCGATATACAGGGCAAGGGCGACGCCGCCAACTCCAAGAATACCGAACATCATTAGCCAGATTTTCATTTAGTTCCTCCTTTCCTCTTTATGTAATTTATGGTAACACATGAAAGGTGCACAACGGAGGTTGCACACCTTTTTTCTGTCTTATTTTTGTTTTTCTGCATACACCGCCATCGCATCTCTCATAAATGAGGCGAGGCCGGTACCGAACCGGTCGATGTTCTTTGTAAACCGCTCATCATCCACATACATCTGCCCGAGGCTGCGAAACATTTCGGGCGTATAGCTGCCAAACTGCTGCAGCATCCGGTACCATTTTCCGATCGCCTGCTGGGCTTCGTTGGAGGCAGGGTCCAGGTGCCGGATTGAAGCGAGTTCCCTGTATAGATCGTTCATCTCCTGCTGCATAACTGCAGTGTCGAAGCCTTTCACTTTTTCCTGAGACTGATCAACGGCTTTGTCTCCCCACCGGTCCCGGGCTTCCTGTTCATAAGGATTACGTGAAAAATCAAAGCCCTCAAACTGTTCTTTTTTGCTCATTTCTCTGTCTCCTCTCTCGTGATCAAGTGTTTTCTCCACCGTGGCGATCATCCGGTTCAGGCGCCGCCGTTTCTCCATCAGGGCGTTCCGCTGGAGGCGGAGGGCTTCCTTCCGGTTGAAATCGGGGTTATCCAGTATGTCTTTGATTTTACTCAGGGGGAACCCTATTTCCCTGAAAAAAAGAATCTGCTGCAGCTTTTCCAGATTGTCGTCTGAATAGATCCGGTACCCTGCTTCCGTGACTGATTCCGGTTTCAAAAGCCCGATTTTATCGTAATGATGCAGTGTGCGGACACTGACGCCCGTCAGTTCTGCTACCTGTTTGACCTGCATCCCTTCACCTCCTGACAGTTCTCACTTTAGCGTATCACGCAGCGTGAGGGTCAACCGAAATCGTGACATTTTTTTGATCAAAAATGAAGGCTGGTGTAAAGTGGAAGAAATGACTGGGGAAGAGGTGAGGGAAGTGGAGAGACAGCTTGACGAAGAAAGATACGAAGTTTATGACCGGACATTTTCCGTGGCCCGTGCGAATAAACAGGCGCTGATCTGGGGCGGCGTTATTTTTATCGTGACAATGGTGGCTTTCGTGGCAGTATGGGGACCCAGGGGGAACGGGTTCAGCGAGCTGTTATGGATCGGGCTGACCATCTTCGCCTTCATTTTCCTGCACGAGCTCCTCCATGCGGCCGGCTATATACTGGCAGGCAAAGTAAAGGCGGGGGACGTGAAGCTCGGCGTGTTCTGGAAAAAGCTGACGCCCTACGCTCACTGTAAAGTGCCGATCCGGGCCGAGGCTTACCGGTTTGCGGTCATTCTTCCGGTCATCCTGGGAATTGGGCCATTGCTCTATGCTTTTGCTGCAGGAAGCTATTTCTGGATGATGGTCGGAACGATTATGCTGATCGGCTCAACAGGAGACTGGATGATCGTCAGGTCAATTCGGGAGTTTGATCGTGATGCTTTCGTGGAGGATCATCCGGAGGAGATCGGATGCCGGGTGTATGTGAAAAAATGAGACACTAGTAAAGCTGACAGCGGTCTGGCCGCTGTCAGCTTTTTATCTCGGAGAATTTTCATGTGGCTATACTTTTTCAACGAGGTAGGCTTTTTTGTCTCTGAAATACTTTTCCCCGTTTTCCGAGGAATGCTCGAAAAAACCTTTGAAACTGCGGACCACACGGTAGTGCCGTTCCGGTTCGGAAAAGAGCTGCTCTTCGTTTGTGGCAATCAGGACCACATCCGTGGTTGAAACAAAACTGTCCAGTTCCTGTGCGGTATAGTTCTGGCCCGATTCCAGTGTATTCAGCCGGTGCTGTGGCAAACAAATCTCCTCCTTTTTGGGTTTACAGGGCTCTACCCGGTCCCGCTGACTGCTTAAACCATTCTTTTTCCGGTAAAATGGTGTAAGATAGCAGAAGACATCATGGAACAACGGATTGGCAGGTGAGCAGAATGGAACACGTGGAATCAGGCAGGGAAAAGGCGCAGCTGTTTTTAAGAATTTTGTGGCCAATTATGGTCACGCAGGTGAGCTTTTTTGCCATGAATCTGGTTGATACAATTATGAGCGGACGGGTAGGGACCGATGACCTGGCAGGTGTAGCGATCGGCTCGAGTCTCTGGCTGCCGGTGTTTGCGGGGATTAATGGGATTCTTCTGGCGGTTACCACGATTGTGGCCCAGCTGGTCGGAAGCGGCCAGAAGGACCGGATCGCCTACGCGGTTACACAGTCACTGTATCTGGCGGTTGCCATTGCGCTCATGGTGGCAGTGGCGGGAAGTGTTGTTCTTGAACCGTTTTTGAACGTCATGCATCTGGACGCAGCGGTGCATTATATATCGTTTCATTATCTGATCGGGCTGGCTTTCGGCATCATTCCCCTATTCCTGGCAAGTGTGCTTCGGAACTTTTTCGATGGACAGGGACTCACCCGGATCACGATGATGATCGTGATTATTGCCGTTCCTTTTAACGTTCTGTTAAATTATGGATTTATCTTTGGGAACTTCGGGCTTCCGGCTCTTGGCGGCATCGGCGCAGGCTATGCCACAGCAGCCACGTACTGGATTATTTTTGCAATCAGTGTAGTCATGACCTTCAAGATTCCGGTAATCCGCAGGTTCCAGATCTTTGTGACCTGGTTCAAACCATCATGGAAAACATGGAAGGAACAGCTCGCCATCGGGATCCCGATCGGGCTTTCGATCTTTTTTGAATCGAGTATTTTTGCTGTGGTGACGCTTCTGATGGGCGTAATGTTTACGACAGTTACCGTAGCGGCGCACCAGGTGGCGCTAAGCTTTACGTCCCTTATTTTTATGATTCCCCTCAGCATCAGTATGGCGCTCACAATCGTTGTCGGCTTTTCGGTCGGCGGCAGACGGTTTAAGGCGGCGCGCACCTACGCTCATCTTGGCGTATGGGGGGCCATCGGCTTTCTCGCAGTCGGTGCTGTGTTTCTTTACTTTTTCCGTGAGCAGATCGCTCTATTGTATACGAGCGATTGGGAAGTGGTCGCGATGGCCGGTCAGTTTATCATCATCGCGATCGTCTATCAGCTTTCCGATGCGGCACAGTCCGGTCTTCAGGGGGTGCTTCGGGGGTACAAGGACGTGAAGGTGCCGTTTTACACCGCCTTCGTGTCGTACTGGCTCGTAGGCATCCCCGCGGGGTACCTTCTTGCCGCTTACACATGGATGGGGCCGTTCGGACTCTGGGTCGGAATCACCCTCGGTCTCACGTGCGCAGCAGCAGGATTTTTCGTCCGTCTGCTGATTGTGCAGCGGAGAGCTGAGCAGGAGTCGGCCGTACTTACGGAGCAGTAAATGGGGTGTGGGGGATTAAGGGTTTTAGAATTTGTTTAGAGGTTTTACATTTCGTTTAGGGCTCTTATTTTTCCTTTAGAGGTTTTAACAGAATTCATGTAAATGTTTGAAAAACAAGAGAGCAAAGTTAAGAGGCCGCGGTATAGGGAATAGTCGATGAAGATGAGCTGAAGGGGGATTTTTATTGAAACGATCATTGCTTCCAGGCCTCTGGTCTTTCATTATAATATTGCTGGCAGCCTGCGGGGCAGACGGGGGCCAGGATCTGACAGAAGAAACTTCTGAGTTCGGTGATTTGCCTGAAGTCATTGGCAATCCGATAGACATAGACGGGGACGGTGCGGATGAACGGGTGAACGTGAAGCTTTCAACCGATGTACATCAGTTTGATGCCGGAGAGACTTTGGTTCTATATACGAAAAATGCCGGTCCCGAGGACATCACAGCCGAGCATGCCTACAGTCTGGAAAAAAAGATGGACAACGAATGGATTAAAGTTGAACTGAGCCGCGGGACAGCCGAAGAGTCGATTGTGACACTGGAAGCAGGCGAATCATTCGGGCAGGAAATCGACCTTCCTGACGATCTCCCGGCAGGCATGTACCGCTTTGTTAAAATCGTTCAGGACGACTACCCGCTGGCGGCATTGTTTGATATTAATGAATAATCGCAGGAAACAAACTGGAATATATGGTGAAATGTAAGAAGATACAGGGCTCTTTTCAAAGAGTCCGCTTTTAATTGTCGGAATATTCGAACACACAAAGGAGGTCATATGGGCAAATCAAAACGAAAGACACTCATCTATCAGGTCACGCTGCTCATCGTGATTATGGCAGCAGGGTGGTACACCTATCCGGCAGCCGTTTCCTGGTTTTTTCTGTTTGCCATTCCGCTAACAAAAGACAAACCGTCAGAGCTAAGTAATTCATCGATATTAAAGAGGAGGCATTTACTATGGAAAAGAAATATGTACTGGCTCTCGATCAGGGCACAACGAGTTCCAGAGCGATTTTATTTAACAGGCAGGGAGAAATTGTAGACCAGGCCCAGAAAGAATTTAACCAGATATTTCTAAATCCGGGCTGGGTGGAGCATAACGCCAACGAAATCTGGTCATCCATTCTGGCGGTAATCGCTGAGGTCCTCAGCACAACAGGTGTGTCACCTAAAGAAGTCGCTTCAATCGGGATTACAAACCAGCGTGAAACGACGATCGTGTGGGATAAAGAAACGGGGAGGCCGATCTATCATGCTATTGTCTGGCAGTCACGGCAGACTTCGAAGATTTGTGATGAGCTGAAAAGTCAGGGATATAACGATACTTTCAGAGATAAAACCGGTTTACTGATTGACGCCTACTTTTCCGGTACAAAGGTGAAGTGGATTCTGGATCACGTGGATGGTGCCCGTGAAAAAGCAGACGAAGGGAAGCTTCTCTTCGGGACGGTTGACACCTGGCTGATCTGGAAGCTTTCCGGGGGGAAAGCACACGTAACGGATTACACCAATGCTTCCAGGACGCTCATGTACAATATTTATGATTTGAAGTGGGATGAAGAACTGCTCGACATCCTGACGGTTCCCGAATCGATGCTGCCGGAGGTGAAACCCTCCTCGGAGGTGTATGCGGAAACGGTAAGCTATCATTTTTTTGGCGAGGAAGTGCCGATTGCGGGCGTAGCCGGAGACCAGCAGTCTGCGTTGTTCGGCCAGGCCTGCTATGAAAAAGGGATGGCCAAAAACACCTACGGAACGGGCTGCTTTATGCTGATGAATACAGGAACGACCGCTGTAAAATCTGATCATGGCCTGCTTACAACCATAGCCTGGGGGCTCGACGGAAAAGTGGAATATGCGCTGGAAGGAAGTATCTTTGTGGCAGGATCCGCGATCCAGTGGCTGCGGGACGGTCTGAGGATGTTAAAGTCCGCTGCTGCTTCCGAGCAGTATGCGCTATCTGTGAAATCTTCAGACGGTGTTTATGTGGTCCCGGCGTTTGTCGGGCTGGGAACGCCGTATTGGGACAGTGATGTCAGAGGGGCAATTTTCGGTTTAACGAGAGGAACTGAAAAAGAGCATTTCGTCAGAGCCACATTAGAATCGCTTGCCTATCAGACGAAGGACGTGTTAAACGCCATGGCACAGGACTCCGGGATTGAAGTGAAAACGCTGAGAGTGGACGGTGGAGCCGTGGCCAATAATTTCCTTATGCAGTTTCAGAGCGATATGCTGGATGTACCGGTTCAGCGGCCGACGGTTCAGGAAACAACAGCTTTAGGAGCAGCCTACCTGGCTGGGCTTGCTGTGGGATTCTGGAAGGACCGGGATGAAATTAAACAGAACTGGAAAATCGATCAGACTTTCGAAGCGTCAATGAGCAGTGAGGATCGTGACAAACTCTACGACGGATGGAAAAAAGCAGTGGAAGCCGCAACAGTTTTTAAGCCATGAGCCTGCGGCATAGTCAGCAGAATGGATGCCCGGGCTGAATCAATATGTAAACAAGCACCCTCACATCGTGAAGGTGCTTGTTTTATTTGGCATACTTCACCACTGTTGCAGGATGGCAGGATGCGGCAGTCGAGACAATGATTTTCACTTATAGTGGATCCTAGACTTCCTCCGGTATAAATATATTCCGCAGCACCAGAGTGAACGCGCCTGTCAACATGCCGTCCTTACCGAGAGAGGAGGTGGAGATCTTTGTTTTTTCCATTGTATGGCGGAGAGATCCTTTCTCGACCATCTGTCTGAGTGGGGAGAGAATGAGATCACCGGCTTCAAAGATCCGTCCTTCCAGAATGATTCTCGAAGGGGTGAGAATGTTGATAACGTTGGCAATGGCTATGCCGAGGTATCTGCCGGAATCCTCGAGTGTCTCCACTGCGTGAGGATCTCCTTCTGCTGCAGCCTTGAATACCATTTCGATTGTTAAACTGTTTTCATCCCCTCTGAGCCACTCGGTAAGAATGGTACTTCTGCCCATGCGTATTCCTTTTTTTATCCTGTACAGAATAGCATGTTCGGAAGCGTAGGCTTCGAGGCAGCCGTGATTGCCGCAATGACAGCGGGGGCCGCTTACATCGACAGTTGTGTGCCCGATCTCACCGGCAGCATGATAGGGGCCGCGGAAGATTTTATTATTCAGAACCATCCCGGACCCAACACCGAGGCCCACACTGATACAGATGAAATTAGACACGGCCTGCCCCTGACCGTACCAGCTTTCGGCGAGAGTGAGGGCGCGTACATCATTCTCCACAAAAACAGGTACGGTAAACTCGTGTTCGAGAACTTCTTTTAGCGGAATATTTTCAAGGTTAAGGTGTGGGGCAAATACAGAGATCCCTTTCTCGGTATCCACCAGCCCGTGCATAGCCACGCCGATTCCGACGACGGATTCAGCAGGAGCCTTTTCCAGGCTCAGAACCTGATGAATGTTCTTAGTGATAATCTGCAGAAACTCATCTTTTGAAGGCAGTGTGGTCAACGGCTGATTGACTTCGTGTTTTACTTTTCCGTCCAGTGTTGCAATCACCGTGCGCACCACCTCGGCTGCTCCGTAAACGCCGATCACATAAAAACGGGATGCATTAATGCTTAGCATAATCGGTTTTCTGCCGCCTTTGGATTTACCCAGATCGGCTTCTTCTCTCAGAATCCCTTCCTCAAGAAACTCGCTGACGATTGTGCCGACGGTTGGAGGAGTCAGTTTTGTAATTTTTGCAATCTGCGCTCTCGATATGGGTCCCTGAAGTCGGACGAGATTAAGGATGGCTGTTTTGTTCAGCGATTTCATCCCTTCGAAGCTGCCTGTTTTAGGGATAAATGTCATATTACAAACCTCTATTCTTTTGAAAATCTGCATTGGCGACGTGTCTTCCTTATCATTCTATCAGTCAAATCAGGATGGGGGGAATAGTTATTTCCATGTTCGCCAGATTCGGCCCCACTTGACTTCTGGATCGAAGGCGTACTGATCCTCATCGTATTTTGACATCAGGTACATCATCGAATTGTAGGCAGTCATCGCCATCCAGCCTGCCCAGATCACGATGAAAATGGAAATCACCGTACAGATGATCGTCAAAATGACCATATACAGGACAATGTTGACTGTAAACAGGTAATTTTCCGTCACGAGACGTAGCGCCCTCTTGAGAAGAAGGGCAGGTGAATGAAGCTTCTGTTCCACCATTAAAGGCATGGTATAGAGCAGCAGAAGGTGCCACAGAATCAGAATATAAAGCACAATCATAGCACCGAAATATGTTAGAAAGGTACCCCATTGAAGGAGCAGAAAAAAGTAAACGGCCCCGGGTACGCTTACAAGCAGGTACAGCAGTGTCAGAAGAACCCCTGGCTTCAGATAGAGCCGAAAAGCGTACCAGTAATCCCGGGGTCGGACGGACTTGCCGAGCCGTTTCTGCCTGATCACGTACAAGAGCCCGGCAGTGGCCGGTCCAAGAGTGATTACAGGGAGGATGCTGAGCCACCAGAGAATGGTGGCCCACAGCACAGTACCCAGATTCTGATACGTATCGAAGATGGAACGGTAAAACACAGTCATGGCATGTCTCATAATGAATTATCCTTTAATACCGCTCATCGCAATACCTTTCACGATGAAACGCTGGGCAAAAATAAAGAGAATGACAACCGGCAGCGCCGAGAACAGGGTAGCGGCCATCAATTTGGCGAACTGAATATTAAACTGGCCCTGCATAATGGCAAGACCCACCGGAAGTGTTCTCATATCCGCACTGGTGGTGACGATTAAAGGCCACAGGTAATCGTTCCAGTTCGCCATAAATGTAAAGAGGGCAAGAACGACAAGGGAAGGCTTGGCGAGCGGCAGAATGATTTTCCAGTAGATAAAGAAGCTTGATGCGCCGTCAATTCTGGCGGCTTCCTCCAGTTCATGAGGTATTCCGATAAAGAACTGTCTTAATAAAAAGATGCCGAATACGCTGGCAAGACCGGGAAAGATCATGGCGGCATAGTTGTTTACCCAGCCGAGCGTACTGATGAGACCGTAAAGAGGCACCAGGTTCATCACCGGCGGGATCATCATCGTACCCATCAGGCCCCAGAACAGTACGTCCCGCCCTCTGAATTTAAGTCTGGCAAAGGCGTAGGCAGACATGGAATTAAACAGCAGCATTAAAGCTGTATGAACGGTCGCTATAAAGAAGCTGTTCCAGAACCATCTTAAAATCGGGACATCCTGTCGGAGGAACACATCTACATAGTTCTGAAAGGTAATCGTTTCCGGAATCCAGCGGATCGGCCAGGAGATTGCCTGGCTTTCAGGCTTCAGGGAAGTGGACAGTACCCAAAGCAGCGGCAGAATCCAGAAAAGTGCCATAACACTCAAAAAGATGAAACTGAGCCACTTTGAAGATTTATCTTCTACAGCCATAGTATTTCCTCCTGTCTATTTTTCTCTTGTCATTAATTTAAACTGGATTAAGCTGATGGACAGCAGGATCATCCCGAGTATGACGGACATCGCTGCTGCTAGACCGGCCCGCGGATTTCCACCGGTGAAACCGACCTCGTAGATATAAAGAATTAACACCCGTGTTTCGTATCCCGGTCCACCGCCAGTGGCAAGCTGCGGCTGGGCCATGACGTTAAACGAGGCGAGGGTTGTCATGATCACGACGAAAGCCATCGGCCCCTTGAGACCGGGCAGTGTTACATGGAAAAACTGCTGAATTTTATTGGCTCCGTCAATTTTTGCGGCTTCATATAATTGATCCGGAATCTCACCGAGTCCGGCAAGGAATAAGATCATATTCGTTCCAATTGTCCACCAGATCGTCATAAGTACAAGAGAAATCCATACCCACGGTGCCCGGGTCAGCCAGGGAATCGCATCGAGTCCCAGATAGGCGAGGTAGTAGTTTACCAGTCCGGCGTTTGTATCCAGCATCCAGATCCAGATCAGGACCACTGTTACAACGGACAAAAGACTGGGGGCGTAAAATAATGCACGGAAAAAATTGTGTCCAAAAGGCCTTGTGTTAATTCCGATTGCCAGAAACAAAGGAATAATCACAAGAAAGGGTACAGAGAGAATCACAAATATGAGGGTTGCCCTGAAAGCTGCCCAGAAGTAGTCAAAGAACAGGCTGTCAGTCACCCACAGGATATTGGCGTAATTCTGAAGTCCGACAAAGGTGGCATCGGTGAAAAAGTTCCAGCTGTGAAAGCTGATATAAATACCGTAGAGCGTTGGATAGGCAAGAAAGATAATGAAGAAAAACAAATGTGGTGAAATAAATATCAACGGTGCGTACTTTTCCTTCCAGTCTGTTCTGCCAGGCTTAACCGGCTGGTTCAACGGAATCCCGCCATTTTTTTGTAATTTCATACTCATTCCTCTCCCTAATTTGATAATGAGGAGGGACGATCCCCTCCTCATTATACTCAGGTTATATATACTGATTTCTGACTGTACTAACTAAAACGTCCTTACTGTGCAGCGTCTTCTGCGTTTGCTTCACCTTCACGTGCGGCTCTGTCGAGGGCTTCTGCAGGATCAAGCTGTCCAAGCATGGCTTCATCGACAGCAGGACCGGTCGGCCCCCATGTGTCAGCGTAGAACGGTGTCGCAGGAGGGAAAATGAACGTCTGCTGGGAAGCGTTGTACTGATGCTCCAGCTCTCTGAACTCATCACTCTCAAGGACAGAATAGGAAGCTGGAACCTGTCCGGCTTTTGCCCACTGAAGGCTGTTTTCGGAAACGTATTCAATAAATTTCATGGCCGCTTCCTGTCTTTCAGGATCTTCATCCTGCTGGACAGGGAGAACGAAGTTATGGGATCCTGCCCAGACACCTTCCTCACCGCCGAAGCTTGGAACAGGAGCAGCAGCAAAGTTCAGTCCGTCCTGATCCTCAAAGCCTGCAGTCATCCAGATGCCGTTGAGGTGAAAGGCGCTGTTACCCTGGCGGAACAGTGTGACTTCACCATCCTGCTGGACATCGGAAGGAGATACTTCATGCTCATACACAAGGTCAACCATCTTCTGAAGGGCTTCTTCTCCTTCAGGTGAATTATAAAGGGCTGTCATCCCGTCTTCACTGACAGTATCACCGCCGTGGGAGACAAGGGAGCTGTAAAAAATCATGTTACTTGGCCAGTAAACCGGCATCGCGATTCCGTATGAATCAGTCGCATCCTGCACGGCAAGTGACATTTCAACCAGTTCATCATAGGTCTCCGGCGGCTCGGAATAGCCGGCTTCCTCGAGAAGATCAACATTATAGAACAGGGTCAGCGGGTGAACGTCAAGAGGAATGGCATAACGGCTGTCCTCATAAACCCCTGCATTCCATACTTCCGGAATAAAATCATCTTCTTCCAGACCAACACCTTCAAACAATTCGTCAAGAGGAGTGAGCAGATCATATCTCGCATAGCCTGCAACCTGGTCCAGGTGCATGATGGCAATATCAGGAGCTTCTCCTGCCGTTACAACCGTGCGGTACTGATCATAGAAGTTATCCCATGGCATCGTCTGGGTGCGAACGGCAATTTCACCTTCATTTTCTTCATTGAAGGCTGCGATGATCTGAGCGATGTCTTCACCGTCAGGTCCTGTAAACCCATTCCAGAATTCAAGCGTTATGTCAGCATCGCCGACATCCCCAGGTGTGTCAGTTTCAGCCTGCTCTTCTACTTCCCCATCACCATTACCATTACCATTGTCCTCGCCGCCGGCCTGATCTTCATCTGTAGGCTGGTCTCCACATGCTGCCAGAGCAAGAAGTCCTGCACCAAGTCCGAGCGATAGTAGAAATCTGCTTTTCTTCATCATTGTTTCCCCCTTAAAAGTTTGTATATGGAAGAGTGACGAATCCACTCACAATCCCTGAACCGCATAAAGCGCTTACATTACTCGTGTAAAAAGAAGGCAGATAACGCAGCTGCCAGATAAAACCACTTAGTTAATTTAATTTATTTTCTTAAGCACATCGTAACCTAATCCCCAGGAGGAGGCAAGCGTAATTTTTAAAAAAATATAATAATCTGATAAGTTTCGAGTAAGTTCCGAGGCTCGGATTGCCTCTGAAACCGGGTTATATCCTATTTAACACTCACGTGAAAACGGAGAAAAGAAGATTAGGAAAAGTAAAAAAACAGTTAACAAATGAAAGCGTTTTATGTAAGATGAGTATATGAATTAATTAAATTTATTTATTAACTTTAAAAAGCTGAGGGGGCAGAGAGGATATGAAAAAATTACTGGCAGGAGCAGGTGTGCTTGCTGCCGCAGCGGTTATTGCAGGAGGCATCTATGCTTTCACGAACGACTCAGCACCGTCTGCAGGCCCGGATTACGAAAACCCGGTATTTGAGCCGGTGATTGCCGATCCATCTGTGATCAGAGGGGAAGACGGGTACTTTTACGCATACGGTACGGAAGATAACTGGGGGGATGGTATGGGGAGCCGTGTGGTTCCGATCGTCCGTTCTCAGAATCTCACAGACTGGGACTATGTAGGAGAGGCATTTCAGACAAAGCCGGACTGGAAGGAGGATGGTGGAATCTGGGCACCTGATATCGTTTACTTCAACGATCAGTATTACCTCTATTACTCCCAGTCCACCTGGGGAGATCCGAACCCGGCGATCGGGGTCGCTGTAGCGGATGATCCTGCCGGTCCTTTTGACGATCAGGGGAAACTGTTTGACAGCGAGGAAATTGGTGTTCCCAACTCGATTGACCCTCAGCTGTTTATAAAAGAAGACGGAACACCCTACCTTTTCTGGGGCAGCTGGTACGGGATCTGGGGAATTGAGATTTCAGATGACGGCCTCGACTATGTGGGCGAGAAATTCCAGATTGCCGGCACGGATTTTGAGGCTCCCTACATTATTGAAAGGGATGATTATTTTTACTTCTTTGGATCAAAAGGATCCTGCTGTGAAGGGCAGTTCAGCGAGTACAGAGTGGCCGTTGGCCGATCGGAATCGTTTGACGGCCCGTACCTTGATAAAGACGGAAACGAGTTGAACGACTCAAGCGGTACCGTCATCCTCAGCGGAGGAGAAGGGTTTGCAGGACCGGGGCATAACGCCGTTATTACAGATGACGCGGGGCAGGACTGGATGATCTATCATGCGATTGATAAAGAAACGCCGTGGATTGGCAGCGGTGTGACAAGACGGCCGCTTATGCTGGACCGGATTATCTGGGAAGATGGGTGGCCGCAGATTGAAGGTGGCGTGCCCGGGGAAGGCAGCCAGGAAGGTCCGGCCATTGAGCAGTAACTACTGAAGGGCGGTGTGCTGTATGAAACAGGAAATGGCACCACTGGTCTGGGCTGTGGGAATTGAAAACACCTTTGTGACCCAGATCGAAAGAGGGGAGCGTCCCCTCGATGAATATGAACTGACCCAGCATTATACCTACTGGAAAGAGGATCTTGACCGGGCCAGGGTCTCCGGGGCCACTATGATCCGCTATGGCATTCCGTGGCATAGAATTGAGAAGACGGAGGGGTCATTTGACTGGTCCTGGGTTGATGAGGTTATGGATTATTTTGACCGGAACCGACAGCTGGTTCCAATTATTGATCTGATTCATTATGGTACGCCGCACTGGCTGAAAGGGGAGTTTTTGAACGGGAGATATCCTGAAGCTGTGAGCCGCTACGCAGCAGCATTTGCACGCCGGTACGGACATTTCATCAAATACTATACACCTCTGAATGAACCTTACGTGAATGCAGAGTTCTGCGGGCTCAACGGAGTCTGGCCCCCATACCAGAAAGGGCTTACCGGTTTTTACCGGCTCATTATACAGCTGGGCCGCGGAATCAGAAAGACGGTTGAGAGTGTAAAAAACGCTGTTCCTGATGCTGTTTTTGTTCATGTGGATGCGACAAAAAAATATTTCACCAGAGATCCGCGGCTGATCGAAGAGACGGAACTATGGAATGAAAACAGTCTGATTATGTGGGAGCTTCTGCAGGGCAGAATCACTTCGCATCACCCACTGTACAATTTCATGGTGGACCACGGAACCCGTCCGTGGGAGCTCGAGGAATTTCTTGACTGTCCGGTGGAACCGGACATCGTTGGTGTAAACTACTACCCCCAATTCAGTGTGCACGAAGTCAGACGGGATGAGATGGGCAGTATCATTATGCCTCACGTGCTTGGAAACGAAGAGGATATGAGCGAGATCATCCGTGAATGCTTCCGCCGTTATAAAAAACCGGTTATGATTACCGAAACGAGCTTCAGAGGCTCTGAGTATGAGAGGATCAGCTGGCTTGAGGCAAGTGTGAAAGCGTGCCGCAGTCTCCGCTCGGAAGGCATCCCGGTTACGGGACTTACCTGGTTTCCTTTTATGGACCTGGTGGACTGGGAATACCGCACATCCGGTAAATCGGCAGAAGAGGAGCTTCTCCCGTTCGGGCTATACACGATGACACTCCAGAACGGAGTAATGGTCAGAGAGAAAAACAGTGTGTGCAGCCATTTCGAAGCTTTAGCAGTTGAAAAAGAGAACAAATAATCAAAGGCAGAAAAAATGACAGATACTAATATTGAGAGGGAGTGCGTCAGTATGTCAATTCCACGTTCTGAGTATCCGCGTCCGCAGTTTGTCCGAGAAGATTGGATGAATCTTAATGGAAAGTGGGAGTTTGATTTTGATGATCAGGATCAGGGAGTA
Source organism: Alteribacter lacisalsi (assembly GCF_003226345.1). Taxonomy (GTDB): domain Bacteria; phylum Bacillota; class Bacilli; order Bacillales; family Salisediminibacteriaceae; genus Alteribacter; species Alteribacter lacisalsi. The sequence goes on from NZ_PDOF01000001.1 coordinate 571,574, forward strand.
GAAAACAGGTGGTTTGAGAGTCATAAGTTTTCCAGAGAGATTACCGTACCGTTCTGTTACGAAAGTGAACTGAGCGGGATCAATGAACAGGATTTCCATGATCGCGTCTGGTACAGACGGGCCTTTACTGTCCCGGGGGAGTGGAGCGGAAAACGCGTCATTCTTCACTTCGGGGCAGTCGACTACCGTGCTCAGGTGTGGGTGAACGGCACGTGCGTGACTTCACATGAAGGCGGGCATGTTCCGTTTCACGCTGATGTTACCACCGAACTGATAAAAGGTGAAAACGAAGTGGTTGTGCGTGTGGAGGATGCGGTACATGATCTGGATCAGCCCCGTGGAAAGCAGTACTGGAAAGAGCGTTCGGAAGGCATTTTTTACACTCGGACGACAGGGATCTGGCAGACCGTCTGGCTTGAGGCAGTAGCCGATTCCCATTTGGAAAAAGTGAAGCTTACTCCTGATATCGACAAGGATGAAATCACCATTGATTACACGGTGAAAAACAGCCGGCCGGGACAGCAGCTCGAAGTCAGCATCAGTTTTGACGGTGAAGCTGTAGCGGAGGATTCAATTAAACTCAACGGCAGCAGAGGCACAAGAAGCATCAGCCTTCATGACTTTCATGTCCACGACGAAGGCCGCCTCTGGAGTCCGGAGCATCCGAACCTTTATGATGTGGTGTTTCGTCTGAAGGAGGATGGACAGGTTACTGATGAGGCGGCAAGCTACTTCGGTATGAGAAAGATTTCGGTTGAAAACGGCGTGGTCATGCTGAACAACCGGCCTTATTACATGAAGCTGGTCCTTGACCAGGGATACTTCCCGCAGGGACTTCTGACCTCGCCTTCCGATGAAGATATTAAAAAAGATGTGGAACTCACAAAGGAGATGGGCTTTAACGGAGCCCGCAAGCACCAGAAAATAGAAGACCCGCGCTATCTTTACTGGACAGACAAGCTCGGTCTTCTTGTCTGGGGGGAAATGGCGAATGCCTACACCTTCACAGACGATGCCGTCCGGCGGATGACTGCCGAATGGCAGGAAGCGATTGAGCGGGATTACAACCACCCCTCCATCGTTGCCTGGGTGCCGGTGAATGAAAGCTGGGGTGTGCCGAAGCTGCTTGCAGACAAGCGCCAGCAGGATCACACGCTTGGCATGTACTACCTTACAAAGTCACTGGACAACACCCGTCTGGTGATGTCAAACGACGGCTGGGAGCATACCAAGTCGGATCTCTGCACGATTCACGATTATGAAAGTGATAAAGAGGTGCTTAAAGAGCGCTACTGTTCGGTTGAATCAATCATGGAATCCACTCCCGGTCACCGTCTAATATATGTACCGGAATACGGCTATCAGGGAGAGCCGATCCAGGTGACCGAGTTTGGCGGTATTGCCTATAAGAAAAGCGACTGGGAGGGCTGGGGCTATTCCGGTGCCACAGATGACGAGGATTTCACCCGCAGGTATTATGCGGTGGTTTCGGCTATGCTTGAGTCCCCGCTGGTCCAGGGCTTCTGCTATACGCAGCTTACAGATGTGGAGCAGGAAATTAACGGACTGCTTACCTACGACCGGGAACCTAAAATTCCGCTCGAAACAATCAGGAAGATCAATGAAGGACGCGATCTTTCCCGATTTTCAACTGAAGGTGAAGAAAAATGACCTATACGAATCCGGTTATTGCCGTAAAGGGAGTCGACCATGGGGACCCGGCCGTTTTAAAATACAACGGCATGTACTATCTCTACCATACGGGGCCCCGTGACGTTCCTGTCTACAAATCATACGATCTTGTACACTGGCAACCCTGCGGCTCGGCACTCAGTGCCTCTGATGAACCGGATCACTGGGCCCAGATTGATCTCTGGGCACCGGAGGTCATTCATGAAAACAGTGTTTTCTACATGTATGTGACAGGTGCCATGAGAAAAGAGGACGGCAGCGCCGATGATGAGATCAGGCATATCGGGGTGGCGAAAAGCCACTCTCCGGAAGGGCCATTCGAGCTTGCGGAGCAGCCCCTGACAGATGAATGGTCCATCGATGCCCACCCATTCAAGGATGAGGACGGCACATGGTATCTGTATTACAACGTCCGCAATGAGACCACCCGGGGGCCGGGTGGGGTAATCGGGACTGGAAATGTGGTCGACCGGATGACCAGCCTGGAGTCGCTGAGTGGCAGTCCAGCTCTGGTGGTAAAGCCGGAGCACGAGTGGGAAGGCAATAAGGAAAACTCTTTTTTCTGGAACGAGGGACCCTTTGTTCTTAAAAAAAACGGCACCTACTACCAGATGTACAGCGCCGGTTTTTTCGGTGATGACACTTACGGGGTGTATTATGCCACCTCCAGAGTCCCGATGGGAAGCGGAGGGATGGACGATACCTCATGGAAAAAATGGGGCAGGGGAAAGCCGATCCTGAAAACCAATGAAGCCTGCCACGGTCCCGGGCACCATGTGGTGGTAAAAGGCCCTGACGGTGTCGAGGACTTTATTGTCTACCACGGCTACGAACCAGGTGAAAATCTCCCGGAACGGAGAGTGCGTCTCGGGCGGCTTTCGTGGGAGGATGATCATATCCTCCTTGAACCGCCTGTAACTGGCGAACTTCCGATGCCCCGGAAGCCGGATTTTGACGGCCGCTTTCTTACTGATCCGGCCCGGATTAATAAAGGCCTTGCTTCCTGTGCCTTTGACGATTACCTGTTTGAAACAAACGTTGCTCTTCCCGGGGGATCATGCAGTGAAGCAGGAGGGTGCCTGGCATATAAAGATGAGAATACCCGACTGGCCTGGGCGCTGAACAGACAAGCGGGGACCTTTACCGTATCTGCCAGGAAAGAGGGGAATGCTGTTTATATAGAGGAATGGCCCCTGCCGGCAGACTTTGACTATGAGGCCTATCATACTGTGCGCGCAGTGGTGAGCGGCGAAAAGGTATCGATCAGAATTGACAGCATAGAGGTGGCGTTTCTATCGTGGAGCACAGGCGGAAAAGCAATGGTTTCCGAAGACAGCTGTGCAGATTACAGAGGCACGATTTTGACCGAGCTGCAACGATGATATTGTTTAACAGGAACTATATTAAATAACTGAACAAAGATTATTGATTGTTACTTTCTAATGAGTGATAATAAAAAAAGGGGGAGCGATATTCCTCTTTTTTTAGGATCTTTATTAAATTTATGAATAAAGTATCGTTCAGCTTTCAGCCAGCCTGAAAGAATACCTGTTATAAAGGATGAGTGAGTGTGATGAAACGTAAACTGCTTGATTTATATTCAGACGCTTTCGACAGGACGGACTGGACGGCGTCGGAGTGTCGGCTGTTCTTCGCCCCGGGAAGAGTGAATCTGATCGGTGAACATATCGATTACAACGGAGGAAGCGTGCTTCCGGCCACCCTGAGTCTGGGAACGTACGTACTTGTTGTCCCGAGAAAGGACAGACAGGTGAGGCTCTATTCTGGAAACTTTGAAGGTAAAGGAATAATTGAATTCAGTCTGGATGAACTCATTTATGAAAAGAAGGATGACTGGGCGAATTACCCGAAAGGGGTTCTTTCGGTTTTTGCTGACAAGGGCCATAAGGGAACTGCCGGGTTTGACGCGGTGTTTTACGGCAATATCCCAAACGGAGCGGGCCTTTCCTCCTCGGCCTCCATTGAAGTGGTGACAGCCGTCATGTGGAATGAACTGAACGGATTCGGGGTGGATCCGGTGACGCTCGTGCAGTGGTGCCAGCAGGCGGAGAACGATTTTATCGGCGTAAACTGCGGCATCATGGATCAATTTTCCATCGGGCTCGGAAAAAAAGACCATGCGATTCTGCTCGACTGCGACAGCCTCTCCTACGAATACACGCCCCTGGAGCTTGGGGAGTACGTTCTAGTGGTGGCAAACACGAACAAACGGCGGGGTCTGGCAGACTCAAAGTATAATGAACGGCGCAGTGAGTGTGAAAGAGCGATGCAGGCTCTACAGATGGAGCTCCGTATAAACGAGCTTTGCGAGCTCACTCCCGAATCGTTTGAGGAACATGCAGACCTTATAGAAGAGCAGGTGGTGAGAAAACGGGCGAAGCATGCGGTAACGGAGCATGCGCGGACACTTCAGGCGGCGAAAAGGCTGAAAGCAGGGGAGCTGAAACAGTTTGGGCTCCTGATGAATGATTCCCACGTTTCTCTGAGAGACGATTACGAAGTGACAGGAAAAGAACTGGATGCACTCGTATCGGCTGCCTGGGAAGAGGAAAGCGTGATTGGTGCCCGGATGACAGGTGCAGGCTTTGGAGGATGCACCGTCAATCTGATACACAGAGACAACCTCGATCAGGTGCTCAGCCGGATCGGTGAAAAATATAAACAGGTGACCGGACTGAATGCAGTCTTCTACGTGGCTGACAGCGGTGAAGGTGCACACGAAATTACCGGTGAATAACGAAGGGAGAGAGTAAAGATGGCAGTATTGGTATGCGGCGGAGCAGGTTATATCGGCAGCCATGCAGCGCTGGCGCTGCTTGAAAAAAATGAAGAAGTCGTGGTCGTGGACAACCTCCAGACCGGCCATAAGGACGCAGTAAGCGAAGGGGCAAAGCTGTACAGCGGCGACCTTCGGGACGAGGCTTTTCTAAACACTGTTTTTGAAGAAAATGACATCGAGTCGGTCATTCATTTTGCAGCTGATTCCCTTGTGGGCGTAAGCATGGAGGAGCCGCTTCAGTATTACAGCAACAACGTATACGGAGCCATGTGTCTTTTGAGCGCAATGAAAGAGCACGGCGTGTCACGCATTGTGTTTTCCTCTACAGCAGCAGCTTACGGCGAACCAGTCAGTGTTCCGATTCAGGAAACTGATCCGACAGTCCCCGGCAATCCTTATGGTGAGACGAAATTGGCCATTGAAAAAATGCTCAAGTGGTGCGGTGAGGCTTACGGCATCCGTTCCATATCGCTCCGGTATTTCAACGTGGCAGGTGCCGATATGTCCGGCAGAATCGGGGAAGACCACACACCGGAAACACATTTAATTCCGATCGTTCTGCAAGTAGCACTCGGTCAGAGGGATAAAATCATGATTTTCGGCGACGATTATCATACACCTGACGGCACGTGTATCCGTGATTACATTCATGTCAGTGACTTGATTGACGCTCATCTCCTTGCTTTAGGGCGTCTCAGAGACGGGCATGGGAGCAGCGTGTATAACCTTGGCAACGGAAACGGCTTCAGCGTGAAAGAAGTCATTGAAACAGCCAGGAAAGTAACGGGAAGAGAGATTCCGGCAGAGCTTGCCCCTCGGAGAGCGGGGGATCCGGCACGGCTTGTGGCCTCCTCAGATAAGGCACGAAGCGAACTTGGCTGGGAACCGGCATACCCCGAACTGGAAAAGATCATTGATAGTGCCTGGAACTGGCACCGTCAGCGTCCCAATGGCTACGAGGATGGGCAGTAAACAATACAATCCTGTAAAGGAAGTGGAAAGATGAATATATACACCGAAATCGAACGGCTGCTTCAGTACGGAAGGCAGAAGGATCTGTTTGAAGAAGTGGATCAGGATTACGTCCGAAACGGGGTTTTCAGCGTGCTCGGTCTGAATGATGCAGAATCAGCTGCAGCACCGGTGGAGGCTCTTCAATCGCCCGTACCGATCCTGAGTAATATTCTTGACTGGGCTTATGAAAACGGACGACTGGAGGAAAACACAGTTACCCGCCGGGATCTGCTTGATACAAAAATCATGGGCTGTCTGGCCGGTCGTCCATCTGATATTCTCTATCGGTTTGACGTATGTGAAGAAGAGAACGGGATTGAAGCGGCCACAAGTGAATTTTATGCGTTCAGCAAGGACGTTCACTACATCCGCACCGATCGGATTGCAAAGAATGAAAGCTGGTTTACCGAGACGGAATATGGCAGCCTGGAAATTACAATTAATTTATCCAAGCCTGAGAAAGATCCGAGGGAAATTGCAGCCGCGAAAAAGGTGAAACAGGCTTCCTATCCCAAATGCCTACTCTGCAGGGAAAACGTCGGCTTTGAAGGGCGCATCAATCATCCGGCCCGTCAGAATCTGCGTACCATTCCGATAAACCTGGGAGATGAACGCTGGCACCTTCAATTCTCCCCGTACGTGTATTACAACGAGCATGCCATCGTATTCAAGGACGCCCATGAGCCGATGAAAATTCACGCAAAGACATTCAAACGTCTACTCGCATTTACAGAGCGTTTCCCTCATTATTTTATCGGCTCGAATGCGGACCTTCCCATCGTAGGCGGCTCGATCCTGAGCCACGATCACTTTCAGGGCGGCAGTCATACCTTTCCGATGGCCGAGGCTGAGGTGGAAACCGGGATTTCGCTTGACCGGTTCCCTGGCGTTCAGGCAGGTATTGTGAAATGGCCCATGTCCGTTCTCCGCATTTCCGGAAAAGACGCCGGTGAACTGACAGAGGCCGCAGACGATATTCTTCATCAGTGGAAAGCGTATTCGGACGAATCTGTGGGCATTCATGCTTTTACCGGTGACACACCGCACAATACGATTACACCGATTGCAAGAAAACGTGACGGATTGTTCGAGCTTGATCTGGTGCTCCGGAACAACCGGACAGACGAAGAGCACCCCGAGGGTATTTTTCATCCCCACCGTGAAGTGCATCACATAAAAAAAGAAAACATTGGCCTTATTGAAGTGATGGGACTGGCAGTCCTGCCGGGCCGTCTTAAAACAGAACTGGCAGAGCTTGCCGAGGCGATGACCTCACAGGACCCGCAAACTGAGATCCGCTCCAGCGAAGTGATTCGTAAACACGAGGCATGGGCGATGGTAATCCTGGAAAAATACCCGGAAATTGACCGGGAAAGCGCTCCGTCTGTGCTTAAGGAGGAGGTCGGCCGTGTGTTCGCTGAAATTTTATCCCATGCGGGGGTGTTTAAGCGGGACGAAGCAGGTCGACGTGCCTTCAGGGCCTTTACGGATACACTTTAATAAATTGAAAGGTAAACCTGGGATTAATATTACAGGAAGAGAAGCTCCACTCCACGCCGTCCGTTCGCTTTCCGCGGCGATGCCGGCAAGCCTCCGCGGGCTTCGCCCTGCGGGGTCTCGCCCGGCCTCCATTGCCGCAGGAGTCTCACTGCCGGCGTGAAGTTGCGCATGTAATCAAATGACTATCTTCAGTTAGAAGGGGGGATAAGGAATGATTAGTCGGGATACAACAGGCAGCTTTAAGCTCATGAAATCAATGAACCGGGCTTTGATTTTGAACACAATCCGGACACACGGGCCGATTTCCCGGGCTGATATTGCAAAAAAAACGAAGCTGACCCCTCCAACTGTTACGAATATATCCGGTGAACTGTTAAAATCCGGGCTTATTAATGAAGGAGAGACGGGGGTTTCAAAAGGAGGGAGACGGCCGATCCTCCTGACGATCAACTGGAACAGCCAATTTGTCATCGGAATTGACATAGGGGTCAGAAAGGTTCGGCTGATCCTTACAAACCTGAAAGCGGAAATCGTGAGTAAACGGGTGGAAAAGCTTCCGGTACCTCTTACAGCAGATGATCTGACCGGCATTATGACAGCTGCAGTGAAAAAGCTGATCGATGCGGCGGAAGTAGATCCAGGAAAGCTGCTTGGAATCGGTGTCGGGATGCACGGCATTGTGGACGCAGAAAAAGGGGTTTCCCTTTATGCACCTACGCTCAATCTCAAGGACATACCATTAAAAGACGTCCTGGAACAAGCCTTCAGGATACCGGTGAAGGTGGAGAATGATGCAAAAACCCTCGCACTGGGTGAACGGTGGTACGGAGGCCACGGGCCCGATACGGACAACCTCGTATGCGTGAACGTGGGGGAGGGAATTGGAGCCGGGATCATATTCAACAACCGTATTTATCACGGAAACGATCATATCGCAGGTGAAATCGGCCATATGGTCGTTGATATTGACGGTCCGAGGTGTTCCTGCGGCAACTACGGATGCCTGCAGACGGTGGCCGGCGGCCGGGCACTGAAGGAATATGTGCTCCGGGAAGCCGCTCTTGGCAGAGAGACTTCCATTCTTGAGGCAGCCGGGGGGAACCCTGATGAAGCAGACGGGAAAATCATTTATGAATGTGCGCTGAAAGGTGACGGACTGGCACTTGAAGCCTTTGCCAAGACCGGCCGTTACCTTGGACTCGGGCTTTTAAACCTGATTCATCTGGTGAACCCGCCGCTGGTTGTTATCGGCGGGGGCGTGGCAAAGGCGGGAGATCTGATCCTGAAGCCCGTCCAGAACCTTGTGAAGCAGCGGGGAATTACAGAAAAAGCGAAAAGAACAGACATTGCTATTTCCCGTCTCGGCGAGGAAGGTACGGCATTCGGGGCTGTGACCCTCGTACTGGCCGACTTTTTCGCCCTCGAAGCAAAAACGGAAAAAAGATAAATGCCGGAATGACCGGCGCATAAAAGGAGAAAAAGAAATGATACCAATGGGAGAAGAGAAACTGAAGCAGTTTTTAAGGGATAAAGGCTATGCCGGTATTATTCTTCGTACAAGGGCCAATTTTTCCTGGGTAACGGGAGGAAAGGTCAATCACATTGTCAATACCACCGATACAGGGGTGGCGGATCTGGTTCTTTTTAAGGAACGAAAATTCTGTGTTACCTCGAAGATGGAGTCACGCCGGATTATGGAGGAAGAACTGGCAGGCCTCGGATACGAACTGATTGAAACCGAATGGTATGAAGATCCGTTTGAAGAGGTGGTGCGTCTCTGCGATGGAAGACGGATGGCGGCAGACACAGATATAGATGGAGCCGTGAACGTGGCAGAAGAACTGGCCGGGATCCGGAGTACCCTGACAACTGAGGAAATGAAAAGTTACAGGGCACTTGGGCAGGCAGCAGCGCAAGCCGTTGAGTCTGTTGCCCGGGAAATCAAACCTGGCATGACAGAGTATGACGTGCAGGCCCTGATTGCCGCTCGCGTTATGCCACAGGGGATTAATCCCCAGGTCATTCTCGTGGCGACCGATGACCGGATCTTTAACTACCGTCACCCGATTCCGACCAGAAAAAAGCTTGAAAAGTATGCCATGATTGTCCTGTGTGCCGAAAGAGGCGGTCTCGTCGCAAACGTGACCCGTTTTGTTCATTTTGGCGAGCTGCCGGCAAGGATCGCCGAAAACAAGGAAAAGCTGGCGGTTATCGATGTGACCATGAACGCAGAATCCCGCCCGGGAACAAAAGTGAGTGATGTATTTAACGCAGGTGTGGCAGCCTACGAGGATGCAGGCTTCCCTGATGACTGGCGCCTTCTTCATCAGGGCGGACCGACTGGCTACGCGTCCCGGGAGTATCTAGCTTCAATGAATACCCATGATGTGATCAAGGTCAATCAGGCTTTTGCCTGGAACCCCGCAATCCGCGGGATTAAGTCAGAGGACACAGTGCTTGTGGGAGAAGAGGCCAATGAGTTTCTCACCCATACCGGTGGATGGCCGTATATTGAAGTGGAATATGAAGGCGGTTTATACCATCGTCCGGACATCCTGATAAGATAAATGTCAGCTGGAGCCTTCCCGGAGGAGGGCTCTTTTTGTCGGCGAGCCGGCTTTCTGCCATGCATGCTCTAACCATTCCCTTCCATTAGCAAAAAATCCGTTTTCGTTTTATACTAATAAGCGACCAGTACATAACATTAGGAGGTCCTTATGACCACATCAAATATGAAAGTGTTCAGTCTAAATTCAAACGAGCAGATTGCAAGGGAAGTTGTCCGCCACCTTGGGGCGGAAATGGGGAAAAGTACGATCAAGAGGTTTTCCGACGGGGAAATCCAGATGAATATCGAGGAAAGTATCCGGGGAGATGACGTGTACTTGATTCAATCCACGTCCACACCGGGAAACGAGTACCTGATGGAACTTCTCATTATGGTGGATGCCATGAAGCGTGCGTCCGCAAAATCGATCAGCTGTGTGATTCCCTACTTCGGCTATTCCCGACAGGACCGGAAAGCCCGTTCGAGGGAGCCGATTACGGCAAAACTGATCGCGAATCTGATTGAAAAAGCCGGTGCTGACCGGATTATTACAGTGGACATCCACGCCCCGCAGGTTCAGGGCTTTTTCAACATTCCGGTGGATCACCTGAATTCAATTCCAATGCTTGCAGACTACTTCGTCGGTAAAAACCTCCAGGACGTTGTGGTTGTGGCTCCGGAAAACGGCGGTGTTGTCCGTGCGCGTCAGATTGGGGATATTCTGGATGCACCAATTGCCCTGATCGACCGCAACCGCCGGGAAACGAGCGGCATGGATTTTATCGGTGAAGTGGAAGGAAAAACGGCGATTATTATTGATGACATGATCGATACCGCTCGTACGATCACGACGGCTTCAAAGCATTTAATTGAACGAGGCGCGAAGGAAGTGTATGCCTGTGCCACGCACCCGGTTCTGTCGGATCCTGCGATGGACCGGATCAGCGAATCGGACATCGTGGAAGTGGTTACGACAGATTCTATCTACCTTCCGGATGTAAAACAGACCGATAAGATAACCGTCCTGAGTCTTGCGCCGCTTCTTGCCCAGGCCATTGAAAAAGTGCAGAACAACGAATCTGTAAGTACGCTATTTGAATAATACAGAAATAATCCCGGTCTTAAGATGAGGCCGGGATTTTTCCGTTGGGATTCAATGCAAAATTAAAACCTCACCGGGGGCCGGCGAGGTTTTTAAAGCAACTACGAATGATTTCTGTAATGGGCCAGAAGATCGGCAACAGCATGAAAGAATTCAACAAACTGGAAACCAAGAACGGAAAGGGCAGTAATGGAAAAAAGGCCGGTGAGCATCTCGGTAAGTACCTGCACGCAGATTCCTCCTTCTGGTAAGGTACTTCATTATAATCCTGGAGCCAAGCAGTCAGCCAGTGGGAAAACGTGTAAAACATTGAAGCTTTGTCAATCGGAAATGGGAGGCCGACCTTTGAACAGACAAAAAAGCAGGCTGAGCCGGTTTTAACCGGAGCACCTGCTCTTTCATTCTGTTTAAAACGGTATCTGCTCATCGAGATCAGCCCGAAGGAGTGCAGTTTCGGCTAAAGCCTCCATCGCGGCACCGTAGGCTTCAAACCAGGCACCGATGATCCCGAGTTTTCGTCCCTGAATCTCCTGTTCCCGGTCAGGAGAGACTTCAAGGCTGAAACCGAATGCAGCCAGTGCAGTCCCAATCGTTTGGAGCCAGACGCCGGTAACAGCCTGACGTTCCAGGGCCAGTGCTCTCGGGTCATCTTCTTCCTGCTCCAGCTCATGCAGTTCTTCTGTGACACCAATGGCTTCAAGGGCGGAGCCGGCAAACTGAATCCAGACACCAGCGAGAACTTTGCTCTCTGCAGCACTGAGCCTGATGTTGTCATCGTTTTCAGCGTTGTTTAACTTCTTTTGCAGTTCCTTGATACTCTCAGGGGAGACATTTCCTTCTTCATCAAGAACGGCTTGCCTGAAGGCGCGTTTTTTTAAGTATCTCCGTTTCATCTTATCTTTTACCTCCACAGTACGCACGTTTCTACGACATACTATGCCGGGATGCAAAAGCCTGAAACTTGAATGGGGGAAATTGGACATCGGCTACAGGTTATGCCTGTACATTGTCCTAATAAGGCATATTCGGTTTTTTTACTTCCTGACCTGAAGACGCAAATTCTTTTTTATTTTTCCGGATAAAGTTTACGATCTTTTTGAGGTCCTTCACACCGGGCCGGCCGAACGGACCGGTCTGTTTGTGCTGATAAAGCAGACGTCCTTCTTCGTCCAGAAGAAAACAGGCGGCTTCACCGTGTTCCCCGTGGTCATCGTAGGGGGACGATTCGCCTTCATGGTATAACACGCCATAGTCCTTGAGTGCCTGGTTCTTTTCATCGGCAAGTACCGGGAACGGGAAGTTGTATTCCTGCTTCATTTTCCGCAGATTGTCGGCCCGATCAGTGGAAATGCAGGTGAAGTGTATGTCTTCCTCACTGAAGTAGGCAAGGTTTTCCTGAATCTGACGGAGCTCCTCTACACATACGGGGCACCAGGATCCGCGGATGAAAACGAGAAAACGCCAGCCGGGGCGGTGTTTCATATCGTCTTTCAGGTTATATTGATCTGCGGATACTTCGTTCAGTTTAACGTCTGGAGCACGGTCACCTAATCGGATGTCTGCCATGATAAACCCTCCTTGATATGGTTTATCAATTATTACCCTTCCTTATGAACACATAAACGGAACGGCCTCTGTAACAATTTGTTCATAACTTTCAGCAGGATTTGGCGGCTGGAGAAGATAAGTAGGTAATAAGAGATCATAATAGGAAGAGGGGATAAAAAATGGACTACCGGGATCCGATCGGGGACATGCTGAAAAACGCCAATACAGACGAGGAACTGAAGGGGAAGGGAAAACCGCTGCCAAAGGAGTATCAGCAGCGTGATGTGTTTCAGCAGTTTCAGAAGGTTGCCAAGGAACAGGGATTTCTGCCTGAGTGGCTGAAGCTTCAGAAGGAAATTTACAGGGATCTATGCAGCAGCCCGGACGAAGCAGGCGTCGAGGAGATCAACCTGAAAATCCGGAAGTACAACCGGATGTGCCCGCCGCCGCTTCAAAAAGGACTGGTCACCAGGGAAAACGCAGAAGCGAGAAAAGAGAAGTGGGAATCCTAAGGATTTTAGATATATTACACTGCAGGCGGACGCTTTCCGCAGGTCTAGCTTCAGAGTCCACTAGAATACTTCACAAGGAAAGCCCGCTCGGGTAAATGAGCGGGCTTCGGTTTATTATTCGTCCATGTCATCTGCCATTTCTTCTACGATCTCTTCGTATGAATCATCATCCCAGGCTTCATCCCATTCCCAGTAAAACTCGTCCAGCATGGTGCCGTCGTTCAGCTCCAGATCGAGACTGTCCTGTTTTTCTCCGTCAACGTACAGCTGGCCGCCCTCAATTGTAAATTCAATATCAAATTGAGCGTATCCGGCATCCCAGCTGCTCATGGATTCAACACGATACTCTCCGTCCACGAGCCTGAACTGGTAACGTCCGTTTTCGATCCAGCTGTCATAATAGCGCGGCCAGGAATCGTCACTGCTGTTTGAGACAATCGAGACGTGACCTTCCTCGATCGGATTCCCGTCATAGGTGGCCTTTCCCGAAAGAGTAACTGGCGGTACGGTAATGTCAAGACTGTCTGCAGCCACGCCATCGATCATGAGCTGTCCGTTTATGACAGAAAACGGCTGATCGGCAACAAAGGAGGTACCGTCGAAAAGATAGCCTTCCTCTGCCACATAGTCTCCGTCAGCCAATCGAAGCGAAAAGCCCTGGCTGCCATTGGTCCACGCCCAGATGTGATGCATACCTTCTTCATCATTCACATCTGTAATCATAATTTCGCCTTCGACCGGTTTCCCGTCTGCAAGGAGTTTTCCGGTTACCGTGACCTGCGGAATGTTGAATTCAAGCTTGTCGATCGCCTGGCCATCGACAGTAAGCTGGCCCCCGCGGATCTCAAACGGCACATGAAGGTAGGCGGTGGTGCCATCCTTGGCTACATGCATTTCCTTTACCTTGTACCCGCCGTCTTTGAGACGCATGGAAAACGTTCCGTCGCCGCCGTAAATCCACTTCCAGTGATAGTCGCCTTCGTCTGACACGACGAGCACTTCCCCTTCTGTGACAGGGGTGCCGTTATCAAGGGCCACGCCGTGAAAAGAAACAGGCGGTACCGCGATGTCATAAACAGACTGTTCTTTTCCATCCACATACAGCTTACCGTCCTTAATTTCAAAAGGCTCGTAAAGGTAAATATCCTCCTGTTCATCAGAGAGATAGACCCAGGATACGAGATACTCGCCATCTTTCAGGCGCATGGAGAATACGCCGTCTTTATTGGTGTGCGCGCTGTACCATTCGTAGTCGTAGTCATAGTCGTACTCAAAGTCATAATCGTATTCATCATCTTCATCGTACTCCCATCCAAAGTCCCGCTCCACACTTACCTGGCCCCGAAGAGGCTGGCCCTGATCGTGAAGTCTGCCTGTGAATGTGAGGGGAGGGAGATGAATATCAAGGGAGTCTTTGACCGAACCATCCTGCACGATTTTCCCGTTTTCAATGTCAAAGCTGATATTAACCGGTGTATGGCGCTCCCTCTCTTCCACATACACGACTGAATAGCTGTCATCCGGGAGGCGGTAGGCAAACTGGCCTTTTTTATCCACAGGAACGGTGAAGTAATCGTACCAGTCATCTTCATCACCGCGGTTTTCGATTTCCAGATACGCATGGCCGAGCGGCTTGCCCGCATCCAGAAGCGTACCTTTCAGGGTAAGGTCCGGTACTTTGAAGTTCAGGTTCCCGGTTTCGTCGCCGTCAATGATCAGCTTGCCGCCGGATACTTCAAAGGACAGCTGTTCCCAGGAGAAGTACGTGTCGTGGTATACACTCATGGAGTAGGAACCGTCTTTCAGCCCGCGGATCTGAAAGTCCCCGTTCCGGTCTGTGTAAGTATATTCAACAAACTCATAATCGTAGTGTTTTGTAATCTTTGAAATTACGACAGCCGCCTTGGCAAGGGGAGTGGTGCTGTCGGAGGCGTTCCCTTTGAATGCACGTTCAGGCAGATTTATGTTCAGGCTGTCCGTCTTTTTGCCGTCCACGTAAAGGGTGGTCCCTTTTACGATCACGTACTGGTCGAGCGCGTAAAAGCCGCTGTCGCTGGAGACACCGAACAGATAATATGTACCGTTCGGCATGGCGGCGGAGAACTGTCCTTTTCCATTGGCAGAGAGGCTCACGATTTCCTCATCCGGTCCTGAAATTGTGGCAAGCAGAATGTCGCCCTTCAATCCCGAGGAGCCTTCTGTAAGCCTGCCGCTGACATTCTTTTTGCCCTTGAAATCCGGGACAGTGACTTTCTGTTTTTCCGTCTCGGAAACACTTCCTGCTCTCGAATCCCCGATCATTCCTTCCTCAACGTTAAAGGTCTGACCGGAGCTGTACCACTGGTTACCGATACTGAGCCCTTTTAATTTGTAGTCACCATCGGGAAAATCACCGTAAAAGTGACCCATCTGATCCGTCATCATCTGGTACATCTCTGACGGATTTGTCTCTGACTGAATAAGGATTGGGGTATGTCTCAGATCCTGGATGCCTTCTTTTAAAACGCCTTCTGTAATCTGAATTCCTGAGACAGGTTCCTGTGAGGACTCCGCCTTTACCGCAAAAGTCAAACCTCCTGTTACCGCAGCAAGCAGCACAACCAGCAGCACGTTCTTCATCCAACCATTCATCTTCTCGTTCCTCCTGTAAAATCAACATGGCACAGCGGGCAAAACGTTGGCGGCACGCCCCTTTCGAAATAATGGAAATAGAAGCATCTGGATAATTCCACCAATCGCGATTTTATTCCTTCCTGCTAAAGTCCTATTTTCGTCGCATTCTGAAATTCTGATTTAAAAGTTATCCGATAGTGAGAGATCATTTAATATGCAGATGTTCGCGGCTTTTTGGGCAGCGGGAAAACGACGCTGCTGCATGACATAATTAAAAGTGCAGGAACGAGAGGGGTTCAACTCAATGTACTTATGAATGAGGTGGGAAGGACAGACACAGACAGCAGTGTGTTAAAAAGAGCTGACAAAAATCTGGCGATTGAAAGTCTCCTTGACGGCTGCATGTGCTGTAATAAGAAAAGCGAAGTGGCAGGAGCGATCTGCAAGCTCGCATCGCAGAGACCAGATGCGATTGTGGTGGAACTGACAGGCGTGGCGGACCCCGAGGAAGTTGCTGATACGCTGTCAGAACCGGAGCTTCTTTCAAGAGTGGAACTAAAACGGGTTATTTCGGTGCTGGACGGTGAGAACCTGCTTGATTACAGCAGTATCTTCACGGCAGACAGAGAAATGGTGCGGACAACGACCAAGCAAATCACCTTCGCAGACAGCTTAATCGTAAACAAAATGGATCTCGTGACTCAAAAGAAACTGGACAAAATTAAAAAGCTAATTGAAAAAGAGAGTCCTGGTGCTTCTGCCGTTTTCACTGAATACTGCCGAGTGGATCTTGAAGAAACCGTCTTTAACTCTCTGAATGATGGGAGTGGGCGGATGGAACGTGAACGTGATAACTATGAAGAAAAACTGGGGCATTCCCGAATCAAGACGATCAGACTTGATATTGACGGTCCTTTACAAAGTAAACGAGCGGTGGAAAACTTTTTCAAAACGTTCAGGCCGGGTCTATTAAGAGCGAAAGGTTATGTACCGGTTAAATCAGAGCATAAGATGTATCTGATGCAGCACGTGATCAGGAAAACGAGCTGGGAGCGGGTAGAAGTTACGTCCAGTCCCTTTCTTATTCTGATCGGCCTGGAACTGGACGAAAAACGTATACAGGAAGAGTGGGCGAAACTGCATGCCGTTTCGTAAAAAAAAGCCTGACTCCGGAACACTCGGTTTCAGGCTGTTTTATCGTGTATAGAGGTAATAATATCTGGTGTTTTCATCGCCGGTCCCAAGTCCCTGAAGACGAAATTCATCTGTGAAATCTGTCAGCTGGAGACTGCGGATGAGGGTGGGGAGTTTGTCACTCAGATCTTTCTCGATTCGCTGAACAAGGTCAAACACGTCCGCCGGATCCATGAAAAATTCACGGGCAGCTTCAAGGATGGGAGACTGCTGCTGAAGAAGCTGAACGTAATGCTGCTCTGAAACGGCTTCATCGGCCAGCACCAGTTCTCTTTTTTCCACGAACCTGAAAAGACTTCTGGCCGGTTCTTCCAGCCTCTCGATATAGAGTGTACGGGCATATTCAGTACGCGCCTGGTCCATGATGTTACCTCCGGTTCTCTTTAGGGTTTAAATCGTAATTGTTTCGATTTATACTGTATTTAATCATAATCTATTCACAAAAGTAAAGGGGAATTTCATGATTTTATCTGACACAGCGATTGAAAAGTATCTTAACGAGAATAAGCTCAGTATAACCGGACTGACCGAAAAGCAGATTCAGCCTGCCAGCGTGGACCTGACACTTGGTACATCATTCCGTAAAATGCATGCTCATCAGGTTAGTGTCCTCTCGCTTGATGAGCCGGTGAAAGAGGAAGCCTTTTCAAGTGAGCGGGTCATTATTCCGCCGCGTTCATTTCTTCTTGCTTCAACAAGAGAATGTATTGCGCTTCCTGACGACCTGTCAGCATTCGTTGAAGGGCGCAGCAGCATTGGAAGAATGGGACTGTTTATCCAGAATGCCGGATGGGTCGATCCAGGATTTAAAGGGGAGATCACACTCGAATTGTTTAATGCAAATCAGGTTCCGATTGAGCTCAGAGCGGGACGGCGTATCTGCCAGCTCGTGTTTGCCCGGATGGTCAGCCCTGCAGCGAGACCTTACAGTGGAAAATACCAGGGGCAGACAGGGGCAGTGGGAAGCCGGATTTATAAAGATGAAGAAAATCTTTAATTATGATTTGACATAATAAATCGTATCGGTTACGATTTAAGTTGTAAATCGATATCATTACGATTAAAGGTGAATCACATGAGTACTCAAACCCGCAGCCGGGTACCGGTAACGGTATTAACCGGCTTTCTTGGAGCTGGAAAAACCACACTACTGAACCGGATTCTTGAGCAGAATCGGGATGAACGTATAGCGATTATTGTGAATGAATTCGGGGATGCCGGTATCGATCAGCAGCTCGTCATAGGAGCAACCGAACAGATTCTGGAGCTTAATAACGGGTGCATCTGCTGTAAGATTCGCACTGATCTGATCGACACGCTGTTCGGTCTGGCAGCTGCTGTACTGGAGCAGGGTCACGAACCGATCGATCGTGTGATTATTGAGACGACCGGTCTTGCCGAACCTGCACCGGTTGCCCAGTCTTTTATGGTGGAAACAGAGCTGGCGGAGCTTTATCACCTGGATTCGTTCACAACGGTGATCGACAGCTATCACTTTTTTAAACAGATCCGCATGCACGAAGAAGCCCGGAAACAGGTGGCTTTTGCCGATCATTTTATTCTCAATAAAGCAGGACTCGTTTCTTCCGGCCATCTGGAAAAGGTGAAAAAAACCCTGTCTGATATGAATCCCGGTGCATCTATGCAAGTGACCGACTGCCGTGACGCTGATCCATCGGACATTCTAAACCGGTTTACGTTTGATCTGGATGACCGGAGCAATCTGATTAAGGAAAGCCGTTCTGAAGCGGGTCATCATCACAGCAGTGATACAGCAGCGATCGTGCTGCGTTCGGACTCCCCTGTGGATATGAAGCGGTTTGAACCCTGGTTTGACGAACTCCTCGATAAAAAAGGGGAGCAGATGTACCGGTTTAAAGGGATCCTTTCGGTCGATGGGTTTGACAGCCGCCTTGTGTTTCAAGGCGTGCATATGCTATTTGCCGGAAGGGCAGGAAAGGCCTGGGAAAATGGTGAAAAGCGCTCAAGTGAATTTGTGATTATTGGAAGGGATCTCGACAAGGACTGGTTCCAGACAAGGTTTGAAGAATGCTGTATCACTGAAAGGAGGGTTGACTGAATGGCAAAAAAATCGATGGTAGCCCGTCAGAAGAAAAGAGAGCGTATGGTTGAACAATACGCTGAAAAACGCCGGGAGCTAAAGGAAAAAGGAGACTACGCCGCACTGGCAAAGCTTCCGAGGAATTCCTCTCCAACACGGCTGAATAACCGCTGTATGATCACCGGGCGTCCGCGCGGCTACATGCGGAAGTTCGAATTGTCCCGAATCAAATTTCGCGAACTGGCTCATAAAGGCCAAGTTCCAGGTGTGAAAAAATCCAGCTGGTAAACAGCAGCTGGTATGCATAACCATGTGTAACCAACCCCCCCTATATATATGAGGTGTCCACAATGAAACGTGGACACCTTCTTGTATTTAAAAAGGAGTGAGACGATGCTCAATGATTTATACCGTCAGCTCATCATCGACCATGCAAAGCGGAAAAGAAATCACCCGAAAATGGAAGAGGGTACAAGTCTGCACTATAAAAACCCCACTTGCGGTGATGTGATGACACTTTACTGGAGGTGGGACAATGATGGAACACTCGCGGATGTCAGTTTTATCGGGGAAGGGTGCAGTATTTCCATGGCTTCCTGCTCCATGATGAGCGAAATCATCCGCCGAAAAACTCCAGCTGATATTCACGTGCTTCGTCAGGCGATGGAAGAGCTGATCAGAGAGGGGCGGGATCCGGAATCGACAGATCTGGGGGATGCCCTGTCCCTTGCCGGTGTTCATCGGCTCCGTGCCCGCCACAACTGTGCGCTGATGCCTTGGCAGGCCATTGACCGGGCGTTTTTGAACGATCAATTTAAAAGCTGACATTTATATAATGGAGAGGAATGAATAATGTGATGCAGATTCCAGTAACGGTTCTCAGCGGCTATCTTGGAGCTGGGAAAACAACGATGCTGAATCATCTTCTTCAAAACAGAGAAGGGATTCGAGTAGCGGTCATTGTGAACGACATGAGTGAGATCAACGTGGACGGAGATCTTGTGGAGAAGGGTGGTTTCAAGCGTACGGAGGAAAAGCTTGTTGAAATGTCAAACGGATGCATCTGCTGTACGCTGCGTGAGGATCTTCTGGTGGAAGTAGAGGCACTTGCCAGACAGGGAGATATTGACCATATTGTGATCGAATCCACCGGCATCAGTGAACCTGTACCGGTGGCCCAGACATTCTCCTACATTGATGAAGAAACCGGAATTGACCTTACTAAATTCTGTTACATCAACAATATGGTTACCGTGGTAGATGCGTACCGGTTCTGGACTGATTATGAATCTGGAGAAACCCTGCTTGACCGTGGGGAGGCGCTTGGTGAAGACGATCATCGTGAGGTGGTTGATCTGCTGATCGACCAGATTGAATTCTGTAATGTACTCGTGATTAACAAAACCGATATGCTTGAGGCGGATCAGCTTCATAAGCTTGAAGGTGTATTGAGGAAACTTCAGCCGGAAGCCGATCTGATCCGGACAAACTATGGAGAAGTTGCTGCAGCAGACATCCTCAGCAAACGGCGTTTTGACTTCGAGAAGGCAAGTCAATCGGCAGGCTGGATCAAAGAACTGGAAGCGCCCGAACATACACCGGAAACAGAAGAGTACGGGATTTCGAGCTTCGTGTACCGCAGAAGGCTGCCGTTTCATTCGGGCAGGCTCGCCTCTTGGCTTGAAGCAATGCCTTCATCTGTGGTGCGGGCAAAAGGGGTCATCTGGTGCGCGACTCACAATGACCTGGCCCTCATGTTTTCACAGGCGGGCCCGTCGGTATCTCTTAATCCGGTTGCCTACTGGGTGGCTTCTCTAAGTCATGAAGAGCAGATCAGGTATTTGAAAGAGAGCAGAAAACTGCAGGAAGAATGGGATCCCGAGTTTGGGGACCGAAAAACCGAACTCGTCATTATTGGCGTTGATTTGGAGCGTGAAACAGTGCAGAAAGAGCTGGATAAATGTCTGCTTACACCTGAGGAATTCGACTCGGACTGGGAGAGCCTTCCTAATCCGTTTGGAGAAACTGCCGCAACTCAGAAATAGCAATTATGTATGGAAAAATAGCGCGTCCGGATCCGGACGCGCTATCTGCAAAAAACGGGTTAATGCCCGCCTTACCAAAACGGGGTCCGGGGCGTATACATATAAAGAATCCTCATCCCGGAGGTGAAGGCAATGTCACACGGAGGGTATAACGGGTTTGCGTTTATCGTCGTTATTTTCGTGCTGCTGGTTATTATCGGCTGCGCATGCGCGTACTAGAACCGGAGTAACGTTTCATTCATGGAAGGATCCTGAAAGAAGGTGCCAACGGCACCTTCTTTCACATTTGAATGATGTCTTTATAGGGATAATACGTTTCATTGGAATAAAAAAGTGGCATCCCTTCAATGCGGAAGTCAAGAGGCACCTGTTTAAGAAGATGGGGCTCTTCGAATACCGTGACAGCAGTAAATGAGATGCCCTGCTTGTAAAGGTGACGCATGGCATGCGCACATTTATGGCAGCCTGGAAGAACGATGAGCGTCTGTTCCGGAATCCCGTTAACGTCCATACCTGGAGACTGATGACTGGACAAGATGACACTCCTCTCAATGAAGGATTGGTTCTGAGCGGGGGGATCCTGCCGGCTGAAAAGTAAGGAGGCATTGTTAATACTATATTAAGAAATCGTGTTCTTATTACATAATCGTTTAAACGCACACAAAGAACCTTCAGACTCCCCCCACTTCAATTCTTGCTACAGCATCATGGAGGTGAATGGATTCTTCATTCCGGCACTCTACAGAAAATCTGCTGATGCTTTCTGCTTCATAGAGGTCTGCGGCTGCGAGACGGGCGAGATCCTCTACAAATCGCGGATTTTCGTAGGCGGTTTCTGTTACGGATTTTTCATCCGGACGTTTCAGCACCGGGTAGAGAAGGGAACTGGCGTTGCTTTCAGCGGCGGATAAAAGGGTTTCCTTCCAGTCAGACATTAAGTAGTCCTTATGAAGCTGTGCCTCGATGGTCACGTTTCCCCGCTGATTGTGGGCACTGTATTCACTGATTTCCTTTGAGCAGGGACAGAGTGTCGTTACCTTGGCTGTCATACCGGCTGTGATCGTCGCACCTCTTTCCCTGGAAAAAGATGCAGACAGGCTGCAGTGAGTATTCATCAGCCCTGTTTTACCCATGACCGGGCTTTCCCGCTCAAAAAACCATGGAAAGGACACAGTTACCTGGGCTGAGCGCTGTTCCATCCTCGTGGCAATCGTTTCAGTAAGGTGTTGAAGGGACTGTGCTGAGAGGGTAAAGCCCTGTTCACCGTGAAACTCGTGCAGCACTTCTGTGAGTCTGCTCATATTAATCCCTTTTTTATTTTGGGCAAGAGAGGTTGTCAGAGTGAAATCAGCCACAGTGGTCTGCGTGAAAGGCTTTCGGCTGCTCGGAAGTGTGATGGGATGCTTTACTCCTGTCACGCCAACAGAATGAATTGGAAACAAAAAATCCTGATCGGCATTCTGAAGATCAGGCATTGTTTCTTTATCCGTTGGTTTGTCTCCTTTTACAGGATCTACAGATCCAAAAAGACGGTGACGGTCAGACTTTGAAGGAAGTACGGTCGAGGTTATTGGCATAAGTGTCTCTCCTTGATAATAGTAATGATTACGATTTACGGTGAGTGGTATTATCTTACGGCATTAATGGACGAAAATCAATCATCTCGCTCTTTGCCTTTGACAGACCTGTCAAACCCGGTTAAGATGAGATCTGTAAATAGTAATCATTACGATTTGAGGAGCTGATATAGATGCGTGAGCAATATGATGTCGTGATTGTCGGGGCAGGTCCGGCAGGCGTGGGAATGGGGTCTTTGTTTAGTCAGCTGGGGTTTCGTCACTTTATCATTCTTGAAAAAAACGAGGTCGGCAGTACGTTCCTTCAATGGCCGAAGGAAACCAGGCTTCTGACGCCTTCTTTTCCCGGGCACGGCTTTGGTCTTCTTGATCTGAACGCAGTGGTTCCCAGTACGTCTCCTGGTTATGCCTACAATACCGAACACCTGGACGGCAGTGAATATGCAGATTATCTGAAGCAGGTGGCCGGCCACTTCAAGCTGCCGATTAAGACGGGCGTTGACGTGCTGTCGGTGGAAACAGACGAGAACAGGTTTACAGTTGAAACGTCAAAAGGAACGATTACAAGCCGTTTCGTCATTTGGGCCGGAGGCGAATTTCAGTATCCGGACCGTACGCCGTTTAAAGGGAGCGAGCACTGTATTCATCCGAGTGATGTGAAAAGCTGGTCAGACCTTCCCGGGAGCGAGCAAGTGATTATCGGGGGATATGAGAGCGGCATGGATGCCGCGTACCACCTTATTGGGAGCGGAAAAAAAGTGACAGTCATTTCAAAAGGCGAACCGTGGAATAGTGAGGACCAGGATCCGAGTGTGTCCCTGTCTCCTTATACGAGCGACAGGCTGGATGGCATTTTCGATCATTCGAACCTGAACCTTCTCGGGCATGCCGAAGCAACTGAGGTGAAAAAGGAGGGTGATAAGTATTTGATTCACCTTCGTTCAGACAAGGTTATCGCTTCTGAAAATCCTCCGATTATGGCGACAGGATATAAAAGCAGCCTCATCCGGATCGTGGAGCACCTCTACTGGAATGAGGACGGGACGGCTGAACTGACAGAAAAAGATGAGTCCACGATTACAGAAGGGCTGTTTCTTACAGGACCTCAGGTGAAGCACGGAAACGTAATATTCTGCTTCATATATAAATTCAGACAGCGTTTTGCTGTGATTGCTGAGGAAATCCTTGGCCGGCTGGGTTTGGAAGCTGACGAAGAGGTATTCAGGGCATACCGGAGAGCATCGATGTTTCTCGATGACTTGTCGTGCTGTGACAACAGCTGCCAGTGCTAGGGGGCAGTGAGATGAATGGTTCTGCTGCTTCCGCGCCTTCGGTACTTCCGGTACCGCCGTTCTTTAAAAAAACCGTGTTTCTTTTACTGATTGTGCTCATATACGGAGGGCCGGTGTATGCTGCATACCACTTTGCATTATGGGTGGAACCGCTGGCGGAGCGGTTCGTCATTCTGCCTGCAGCTGCTCTGGCAGAAGGAGCTCCAAATCTCGTGTATTTATTCTTATTTGGAGATTTTGGTATAGTTTCACTTGGAACGTTCTCACTTGTGTGGGCGTTCCCGGTTGTGGTGTTTGTTGGCATCAGCATTGCGGTGACAGAAGCGTCCGGTCTGCAGAGGGAACTGATCCGAACCGTGGATCCCATGCTCAGGCGCATCGGTCTCACAGGCAGTGATCTCGTCCCTGTACTTACAGGGTACGGATGCAATGTCGTGGCGATTATGAAGGCGCAGTCATGCCGAAGCTGCCGTCAGACCTCCTGCGCGGCGATGATTTTCTTTGGCTCCGCCTGCAGCTACCAGATCGGTGCGACACTTTCTGTTTTTAATGCTGCCCAGGTACCATGGCTGTTTCTTCCATATATACTGATGCTTTTTATCGTCGGTGCTGTACATACGAGAGTTTGGCACGGAAAACCGGCCGCTTCGGCGTATCCGCTGCGTTCTTCTTTAAATGCGACGATCCGCATACCGGATCCGAAAAGGGTGAAAAGAAAAGTCACCGGTATGATCAGGCAGTTCTTTTTACAGGCGATGCCAGTATTTCTGCTCATCTGCATAATCGCGTTTGTGCTCAGTGAACTGAAGATTATCGCGTTTGCGGGACGCCTTGCTGAACCCATTTTTCAATTCCTATCCCTTTCCACGGAAGCACTGACAGGGATTTTGTTTTCTTTTCTGAGAAAAGACGGCATTCTCCTCTTTAATGAAGGAGGAGGCGCACTTATTATGAGTTTTACAACCGTTGAAGTCTTTATCTTTGTTTATCTGGCCTCCACGCTCTCCGGATGTCTTGTTACTGTATGGACAATCGGAAAGTATCAGGGAGCCGGGCAGGCAATCCGCCTCACTTTACAGCAGGCTCTCTCTGCAATTGTTTCTGCACTAGCGATTCTTTCCATTGCGAGAATCCTGCTTTAAAAGAAAATTCTGTATTGACGGAAGCAGAAGCGTAGACTAAAATGAAATTGATAATCGTTATCAATTGTAGCCGGTGACAGCCGGTTTTCTTTTTGGGTTTTGTTGAGAATGATTTTCAATTAGGAGGGGTTGAGATGAATGAGGGAATGCTTGCTAAAGTCTGGGAAAAAAGTGCGCTCTACTACGATATGGGAATGATCCGCCGCTCCCAGGCAGAATGGGATGATGCATTGATGCAGCTGATTACATCTCCAGGCGGTCTGGGGCTGGATCTTGGTACTGGAGATGGAAAGTGGGCGTTTGCCCTGGAACGGATCGGATTCGACACGATCAGTCTCGATTCATCTGAAACACGTATAAAAAAAGCAGATCATCTTCGTGCACTGCAGAAAAGCCGCTGTGAATTCGCAATCGGTGATATAAAGAATCCGCCATTCAGTGAGCAGACGTTCAATGTTGTAACCACCAGGCTGCCATTCTGGGAGTGGACGGATGCCCCTGAATTTCTCTTCAGAATCAGGAAACAGTTAAATAACAGGGGCACATTTCTTAGTCTCGAAGAAACCTCTTCTAAAGGGAAGCTGAGAGTTGATCTGAGCCGTGCACTTCTTGAATATGCCGGTTTTAAAAAGACGGTATGCCGGGAGGTCATTCGACGCACTCACTACCGCTTTGAAGATCTTGCGGTGATGATGAAGAAAAACAGGAACGAGCTGGCTCTGTCGTATCACCAGTTTGCTGGAAGAACCTACAGCTGTGCTGAGATGAACGATCTCTTTCGGGAACTGGGGCTCGATCAATGGTACGTGTCCGAGGAGGAGGGGATCCGTTACTTCGAGAAAAGAACACCGTACATGGCTGTGGCAGGATATAAGGAAGAAGAAATAAATCTGAGAAACTTTGAAAATGTCGTTGACAATGATTCTCATTTACAATAAACTAAGAATCGTGGAAGAGATTGATAATCATTCTCATTACATAACAGCGGATTATCAATAGCTTCAGAACAACACAAAGAGAAGGGACAGATTGCTTATGAAGAAGTACAAATTTTTACTTTACCCGGTAATGGCTCTTGGCTTGCTTGCCGCCGGTTGTGGAGCTGACGGTGACGACGAGGAAACAGCCGACACTGGAGCAGATACAGATCAGGAAACAGAAGAGCAGGATGATGAGTCAGCTGAGGGAGATGGCACTGACGAAGAGGCTGCTGAGCTTGATGGTGAACTCGTCGTTTACTCCGCTCGTAACGAGCAGTTTGTGCAGGCACTTCTGGATAAATTTGAAGATGAAACAGGCGTTGAAGTCCGTGCCCTGCATGAGGCTGATCCCCTCCAGCTAGTAGAGGAGCAGGCAAACGTCCAAGCTGACATCTTTATCTCAAACGACGTCGGCGGTCTTGAATACCTGAACCAGGAAGGACTGCTTGAAGGTGGCGATTATGAAAACATTGACTCCATCGATGAGCAGTACCGTGCGGAAAACAACGAATGGATCGCTCTTTCCACTCGTGCCCGCGGCTTTATATACAATAAAGATATGGTTTCTGAAGACGAAGTACCATCCAGTATGGAAGACCTTTTTGACGAAGAGTGGGCTGATGTACCGAACGGCTACGCCATTACACGCGGTGGTAACGGTGGGATGATCGGAAACGTTTCCGCACTTCGTTACGAGTGGGGTGACGAGCGCACGCAGGAGTGGGTGGAAGCGATCCGTGACAACGCTGCGGGAATCTTTGAAGGCCATGGCGACATCCGCCGTGCAGTAGGTGCCGGGGAGCACGCTTTCGGGCTTGTGAACAACTACTACTACCACCAGCAGCTTGAAGAGCCAAACGACAATAACGTTGGTTTTGTCTACCCTGACCAGGGCGAAGGTGAAATGGGCGCGATTGCCAACGCAGCCGGAGTAAGTAAAGTAAGTGGCGGACCAAACAGTGAAAATGCTGAGGCGTTCATGAACTGGGTCCTTGAGGAAGAGAACCAGCTTGCCTTTGTCGGTGAATCTCTCGAGGTACCGATCAATCCTGAACTTGAGCCTCCATTTGAGGATGCTGTACCTGTAACGGAACTGAACTTTCAGGATATGCCTCTTCGTGAACTCGGAAACTATTTCCAGGATACGACACGGCTGATTGAAGACGCGGGGCTGGATCTTGATCTGAGATAACACAATCATTTGGACGTTCCCCCCTTCTTAATGATATACTTTTCAGAGAGATACAGCCTAAGGGAGAAGAGCAGGATGACGGATAAATACAACAGCCACGACAACCAACAGAATACCGGAACAAATGCGAAGGTTGGAGACTCCAGGTCTCCAGCCCTTCTCCGTTTTATCGGAAGGCGCTGGCGTGCGGTCTGGAACGGAAATCCGCCGGGACTAATCCTCCTTTTAGCAGGACTCGTAGTGGCACTGATTATGTCGGTGCCCATTATTTATGTGGCGTGGCGCTCCCTGTTTGCAGGTGCCGACTCTTGGCTTCGCCTCCTTGACGGTCGGATTCCTGCGCTATTATGGAATACGGCCTCGCTGACGATTGCCGTAACGGTGCTTGCGATTTCCATCGGGGTATCCCTTGCCTGGATCGTCGTCCGGACGGATCTCCCAGGACGAAAGACGTGGCAGTGGCTTATGGCGCTTCCTCTCGTCATTCCGCCTTACGTTGGCGCTGTAACGTATATTATCGTGTTCGGCCCGAGCGGCTGGGCCAGGGATCTTTGGGAAGCGGTGCCTTTCCTCGGCGATTACGCATTGAACATTTACTCGTTCTGGGGTGTGTTTCTCGTATTGACTCTGTTTACGTACCCATACGTTTTCCTGATCGTAAGTGCCTCCCTACGCCGGATGAACCGGAACTACGAAGAAGTAGCCCGCTCGCAGGGCTACAGCACATCAAAGATATTCTGGAAAGTGAACCTGCCGTTTCTTCGTCCGGCGATCGGCGCCGGTGCGATTCTCATATCTCTTTACGTACTCAGTGACTTCGGGGCGATTGCCATGCTTCGTTATGTGACGTTTACAGCAGCGATTTACTTTCAGCGTGCGAGCTTTGATACTGCTTCGGCGTCGGTTCTCAGCCTCGTGCTCATTGTGCTTACGATGGTCATCCTCTGGATTGAAGTACGCACGAGAAAAAAGAACAAGTTTTACCAGACGTCCAACAGCTACCGTGAACCGGACACATTGAAATTGGGAAAATGGAAGCCGCTGGCTCTTGTCTATGTGATTACCGTCTTTCTTTTTTCCGTTGCGCTTCCGATCGGGGTGCTTCTTTACTGGACATACATCGGCTTCGAACAGCACGTGATCGATGAGCGGTTCTTCGGCTTTGCCTGGAACAGCCTGAAGGTTTCCGCCTTAGCCGCGGTGGTGGCAATGGTGCTTGCCCTTCCGGTTATTTACCTGAAGTCAAGATACCCGTCATTTATTTCCACGGGAATAGACAAGCTCAGTTATGCAGGCTACGCCCTGCCTGGTGTGATTGTGGCTCTTGGAATGGTGTTCATCTTTAATACGCACATTCCGGCGTTTTACAATACGTACTACCTTATCATTCTGGCGTTTGTGATCCGCTTCCTGCCGCAGGCGATGCAGGCGGGAGAGGCGTCACTGAGCCTCGTATCCCCACGGATCGATGAAGCCGCAAGAAGTCTCGGCTACCCGCCGTGGAAGGTGATGCTCAAAGTGATCCTGCCTTCCATTATGCCGGGCGTCCTTGCAGGCGGAGCGCTAGTGTTTGTAAGTTCGATCAAGGAGCTTCCGGCCACGCTCATGCTTCGGCCTCCGGGCTTTGATACACTCGCCGTCCGGGTGTATTACGAAGCGAGCGAAGCCATCTATTATCAGGCGGCACCGGGTGCGCTTCTGATTGTACTCGTGTCGCTGATTCCTCTTCGTTATCTGCTGAAAAAATATTAACTGACGTAAGCCCTTTTCCTTTATTTCCGGGAAAGGGCTTTTTAGTGGGAAATCAAGGTCAAGGCTTCATAATAAAGAAAAGCCCATAGCGTCTGGGAGAAGTGTAAGGCAGAAGAAAAAGCGTTTTCCATAGACAGGGTTAATGTACAATTTTCGGATGTCAGAACGATGAATAAGACGAAACCTGAAACAAGTGATGAAGGAAGAGGCGTCTTTTTTCAGTAGTGATCCTGCTGATTCGTTTATTTAAAAAAAAGCACAGCTGCTTCCAATTGGAACGCAGCTGCTTTCACCGTTGACTTTATTAAGACTGCATGTAACCTCACATGGACGGTGCGTTATAGATTGACAGGAATCCAATAACAATGAGCAAAAACTGAAGCACGATGGCAACGATTCCGCAGACGAGCCCTGCTGTAGCGAGCCCCTCACCATTCTCTCCAACACGGCGGATCTCGTTTTTTGCAATCACCGAAAAAATGATTGCAGCGACACCAAGAAATAGGCCTAATGCAGGAATGAGTAATGATGTTATGCCGGCTGTGAGACCAATGACAGCTTTCGTATTCGTTTTCTGTTTGGCTGCTGCGTCCATAAGGGACCCCCTCAGAGGAAAAATATTGAAAATAAAGACAATTATACTATATCATACATTTACCTGTCGGTTTCAGTATTCTTTTTCGCCCTGGCAGGAAAAGAAAGACAGACGACCGAGCAGAGAAGAATCGTTGCTCCTATGATGTTCTGCCAGGTGAGTGGGACGGGAAAAAATGGGTAGGATAGAGCAGCCAGAATAACGGGGCTGAAAGCGCGTGTAGCATTGGCTATTGCAAAACGCAGATACTTGAGTGCCGCGTATAGCAGGATGGTGCCTGAAAAGCCGCTAAGCAGGGAAGAAAGTACTATCATACCAGTACTATAAAAAGTCCATTCGGCAAGATGAAGGTCACCGGATCCACCGGCATACAGGAGTACCAGAAAGCCCGTCACCATATTTGACGTAAATAAAAGCGAGTTGGCTTCCCGTTTTTCAGTGAGTGTCAGCTTGATGCAGATGTTTGTTAGAGCAAAGAAGAACGTGTAAAGAAGGGCAAATACCGATCCGGCTGCCTGAGAAGTATAGCCTGAACCGGTTTCCATGAATACAAACGCCCCTGCCACAGCCAAGGCAATCCAGCCCCACTCACGCCTGCTTATAGTCTCCTTAAGGATCAGCACCGACAGAATAACGGCAAATACGGTATAAAACCGACCGAGAAACCCGATCTGAACTGGGGATAAAAGGTCGAGGCTGATGAATAAGAAGATGACCCCAAGGAAATTAAACAGAGCAAGAATAAATACCTTCCGGTCACGGTAGAAGGTAACCGGGCTTTTTACGGCGAATCCATAAAGAAGACTCGCAGTAGCAATAGTAAAGGTGTTAACGAGAGCGGCCTGGCCAGGGGAAGCGGTCACAAGACCGAACTTGGCCAGCAGCGGGCCTGTGGCGACCATAACAACTGAAAAGAGGTTCAGTACATGACCTTTCGTTTCACTGTGCATCACACATTCTCCTTCCTTTATTCAGTGTAAAGAAGTAAAGGAGAATTAAAAGTGAAATTATTATTCTGTTTCTTCACCTTTTAGGGAGGGAAAACAATGAAATTGATTGATCATTATATTCGCCTTTGGAGCACCTTTTATAAGACTGACGGGGAACCAGTGAAATTGACAAGAGAAGATGCGGCAAACACATTAGGCTGTTCAGAACGAAATGCGGTTCATGTACTGAACAATCTCGAGGAAGAGGGCTGGATGAAAAGGACGAAAGGGCGGGGACGGGGCAATGTGACAAGAGCTACCTTTTTACTGGGTCTCACTGATGCTGTGGACATCTATGCCGCCCGATCGGCCGGTCATGAGGATTTTAAACGGTTTGCGGAGCTGGCAGAAGAGTGCGGGCTGCTGGAACAGAACGAAGAAGTAATGGAACGGTTTTTCAGCAATTGGTTTGGAGCTGCCTTGGAAAATGAGTCAGAAACTGCTGAAACGGACCATCTGCACATTCCCTATTTCCGCACGTTTTTTTCGCTTGATCCGAAGGTCGCGGCCCGGCAGTCAGAGCGTCATATGATTGTCCATATTTTTAACACGTTATTCTACTGGGACGAGCGTTCCCGCAGAGTGGTTCCCGGCATTGCCCATCATATTGAAGCGGATGCCGAAGGGCGGGAGTGGATGATTTATCTGCGCAAACACGTCTGCTTTCATCACGGTAAAACCCTGAGTGCGGAGGATGTGATTTTTTCACTCAGGCGGATCGCCTGGCTGGAGCCGTTTCTCGCGTCTGCTGAGGCGGAGGAAGAACTGACGGTGAAAGTGAAACTAACAGAACCCTTATTCGCTTTTCCTGTCCTTCTTACGTCAACTTCAGGTGCTGTGGTTCCGGATCAGCTGGGTGGTCTCTCCGGATCGGCGTTTGCCCGAACACCGATCGGAACCGGTCCTTTTATGGTCAAAAATCATGACGAAGAGCATCTGGAACTCGCTTCGCACCGGAGGTATTTCAGGGAGCGTCCTCATCTGGAGGGCGTAACGATTCATTTTCTCCAATCCTATGAAAAGTACATCCGGATGCGCAAGGTCGGTGATCAGCCTCTGCCGTACCTGCCTTTTCATACCGGGGCAGGAGGAGTGGATCGTGTCAGACATGCGATGCGCCGAGGGCTGAGTGTAAAGTACCTCGTGTGGAACATGAACCACCAAAGTATCCGTGAAAACAAGCCTTTTCGAAAAAAGGTGATGGCCCTCATAAACCGGGAGCAGCTTGTGGACGACCTTGGCTATCCGCGCGACAGGGGAGCGGGATCCTTCTTTAAAAACAGCCGTATGGCGGATAAGCTGGAGGTACCTCAAGCAAACGTGACGCAGCCGGATGGAAAGCTGATTCTCGTAACCTATGATCTGAAACCTCATGTGGAAGACGCAAAATGGATTGCCGCTGCCTGCATGGATCAGGGGATCGATGTGGAGGTAAGAGCGGTAGCGTACGACATGTTTTCAGAGGAAGCGGCAATCGGGCATCTCATTCTCGCCGAGAGCCCGAGCGACGAAGCGGAAGAGGCGATGCTCTGGGGGCTGTTCACTTCAAATCAGCTAACAGGAAATCTTGACCAGCAAACCGTCATAAGTATTGCAGTCAGACTAAGTGACGCAGCGAGCCGGCCGGAGCTGCCGGAGCGGATCGGCCGTCTTGGAAGAATTGAAGACCTGTTAATTACACAGGGGCTGGTTCTCCCCCTTTACTGGACGTACCAGCAGGCGGCGTTTTCAAGTGAACTGATGGGAGTCAGGCTCAATGCGTTCGGACTTGTCCCTTTTGATGAGCTGTTCTTCAAAAAAGCAACAGGGATTTTAGTATAAGAGGCGAAACAAAGTGAGTATGATAAAAATCAGAGTTGAAAGAAGGCGGACTACTTTGGGGAAGATCGTAGGTTTTGACATCAGCAGCCAGGAACCTGAAAAGGCTGCAATATTTTATTCAGAGGTGTTTGGATGGGAAACAGAAGAAGCTCATTGGGGGTATCGTCCTGTAAAACCGGAAAGCTGCAGTGAAGAATGGAAATTGCATGGCGGAATCAGTAAGGGGACTGCTGATTTCCCGCACGGCACCCGGATTCAGATCCAGGTGGATTCAATTGAGAACACGCTTGAAAAAGCAAAGGCAGCCGGCGCATTGGTAGTAAGGGAAAGAATGGATTTCGATGACTTTTCCCTCGCATATCTCACAGATCCGACCGGCGTAGGCCTCGGCCTGATTGAATATAGAACTGGCGTTTAAATGAGTTTTTTCTATAAGTGAAGCTTCATGCCCTCGTGGCTCGCTGTGAATCCGAGTGCTTCATAAAATCGGATCGCATCGAGCCTTTTTTTGTCAGTTGTCAGCTGAACCACATGGCAACCTCGTTCTCGGGCCCTGTCAATCGCCCAGTTTAACATCAGTGTGCCGAGTCCTTTCCCCCGTTCATTAGACGAGGTGCGTACGCCTTCAATCGTGCATCGCCAGCCGCCCTGATAGGTAAGGTAGGGGATGAAGGTAAGCTGGAGCATGCCGCAGATTTTTTCATCTTTACATGCGACCACAAGCTCATTATTCTGATCACGCTGAATGGCCGCAAACGCCTCATGGTAGCTGTGAGGAAGCGGATCGGTCCATTTCTCACGCTCACGTCCAAGTTCGTCGTCGGCAAGCATGGCGACAAGTAAAGGCAGGTCATTCAGTTCAGCATTGCGAAAGATAACTGGATTGTTGCTCATAGATCAAACTCCTTTTCTCTCATCTTATCATAAAAAGATCCTGGTACAGACAGCAAATCAGGAAGAATGGAATCGCTCTCTTTTCAGGTAGGGACACCGTATTACTATGAACCACAGATAGCGGTAAGCTGGTTTACCAGAGAAAAATACAGCCAAAAAAATACCCCCGCACCAGCGGAGGTATTTGTATTAAGGTCCGGTTGGTGCAGTAGGTCCGGTAGGTCCAGTAGCACCCGTGGCCCCAGTAGCGCCCGTAGCACCCGTAGCACCCGTAGCACCTGTAGCCCCCGTGGCACCTGTGGCACCAGTAGCACCTGTAGCACCAGTAGCACCTGTAGCACCAGTAGCACCTGTGGCACCTGTGGCACCTGTGGCACCAGTAGCCCCTGTCGCACCCGTGGCACCCGTAGCACCCGTAGCACCCGTAGCACCCGTGGCACCCGTAGCACCCGTGGCACCCGTAGCACCCGTGGCACCCGTAGCACCCGTGGCACCCGTAGCCCCAGTAGCACCCGTGGCCCCAGTAGCACCCGTAGCACCCGTAGCCCCAGTGGCCCCAGTAGCGCCCGTAGCACCCGTGGCACCCGTAGCCCCAGTGGCCCCAGTAGCGCCCGTAGCACCCGTAGCACCCGTGGCACCCGTAGCACCCGTGGCACCCGTAGCACCCGTGGCCCCAGTAGCGCCCGTAGCACCCGTAGCACCCGTAGCACCCGTGGCACCCGTAGCACCCGTGGCACCCGTAGCACCCGTAGCACCCGTAGCCCCAGTGGCCCCAGTAGCGCCCGTAGCACCTGTGGCCCCAGTAGCACCTGTGGCACCCGTAGCACCAGTAGCACCCGTAGCACCCGTGGCACCCGTAGCACCCGTAGCACCCGTAGCACCCGTGGCCCCTGTGGCACCAGTAGCACCTGTGGCACCCGTGGCTCCGGTAGCCCCTGTTGCACCCGTAGCCCCCGTAGCACCTGTGGTACCAGTAGCACCAGTAGCACCCGTAGCACCCGTAGCACCCGTAGCACCTGTGGCCCCAGTAGCACCTGTGGCACCAGTGGCACCAGTAGCACCCGTGGCCCCCGTAGCACCAGTGGCACCCGTAGCACCCGTAGCACCCGTAGCCCCAGTGGCACCCGTAGCCCCCGTAGCCCCCGTAGCACCTGTGGCACCAGTAGCACCAGTAGCACCTGTAGCCCCTGTAGCCCCTGTGGCCCCCGTAGCACCTGTCGGTCCAGTAGGTCCAGTAGGTCCAATTCCGCCGTTACCTTCAGTAATGAATAAGGAAACATCGTCAAAAACCACGTCAGGACTGCCCGCGAGCGGAAGTTTGTTTATAAGAACGAGTGCCTGAGTTGTACCCAGTGGAGCTATTGAAGTAGCGCGATAGAGCTGATGCCATGCCCGGTTGTTCGTTGTTGGCAGGCGTCCGGCAGGGAGATTGGCAATCAGCCCGTAACCGAGGAAATTGAAAGAGTCATCATAGTAAGTGACCGAGAAGGAAAGTGGCGGACTTGCTTCGGTACCTTCACGGGAAGCAGACACCATGAATATGAAAGATTCACCTGGGTTTGCTTCCACAAATTGGAGGAGATAGCCGTTTACGGCACCGCCGGCAATCCTCGCTGACCACGAACCGGAGTTGGAGTGAAGGGAGGTTGGCAAAGCGAATTGGCTTATCCAGCCAGCTAGTGTTCCGGTTTCAAAACTGCCGTTAATAATACGATCTTCGAAAGACATGTTTGGTTTCCTCCTTTCTCGAAGAGTAATTGAGTTTCCATTAGGAAACCCTGCTTTATCATACGTGGACAACATAAATATGCTCCGTTAGTTGACTATTTCAAGAGCACATTTCGCAGAAATAAAGAAAAAAAGGCTCCGCGGTCAGCGGAGCTTTTTTTCAGGATTCTGTCAGTCCGAGTTTTTTTTCGAGGAGTGCTTTATTTTGAACCACTCGCTCATCTTTTGGTCTGTACTCCCGGGCTTTTTCGTTGTGGTCATAGGACTTCTGCATATCGCCGAGCTGATAGTAACAGACACACATCTGGAGATGGGGATACCAGGTAGAATAAGCGGGATAACTGAAGCTCCACTGGTTGGGATCCGGTTCTGAACGAGCGGCGAGTTCATACCAGAAAATGGCCGGTTTGTATTCCCGGTTCCGCTGGAAGTGATAACCGAGCCTGCTGGCAATTTCAGCTCTTGGTGTTTTGGCAAATTCAAGTGACTGCAGAAGAGACTTCAGCTCTCCCTCGCTGTCACCAAGGTGCCGGTAGCAGTCGGCCTTATTAATGCAGGCGTAGACTTTGTCTTCAATCCACCCTTCTTTCATAGCGATATTTTTATCATAGCTCTCAATAGCACGTTCGTGGTGTCCATTTTCCCGAAGCTCATTGCCGTGATAAAAATAGTCTCTGGGTGTAAAGGTATCTCCGCGGTCAATTTTTTTCTGGTATATAGACAGGTTCCTTCCGACTGAATGACGGATTTTCTTATGTGTAATAGAAATTTCGGAGTTGATGATGTTGCCGCGGACATCGAGGTACTGGTGGCAGTCCCCTTTCCAGCGGAAGTTTTTGGATCGTTTCACCAGCCTGTTTCGGCGGTAACGTAGGGTAACGTTTCCGAATTCGTCGGTTCCTGCATCATAGTACATGGAAACAGAATCCACGGCTGGATCGAGTGTGTTCTTCAAATCAATCAGCTTCTTCTGATCTTCTTCATAAATCACATCATCTGCATCGAGATAAAGAATGTAATCTTTGGTCGCGTGTTTAAACGACTCATTTCTGGCTGCGGCAAAATCGCCGATCCATTCAAAGAAAAACACTCTGTCGGTGTATTGTTTTGCAATTTCAACGGTTCTGTCAGTGGAGCCGGTGTCAACAATGTTAATTTCATCCACAATATCCTTGATCGTATCGAGACAGCGGGCGAGCACTTCTTCCTCATTTTTTACGATCATACACAAACTGATCGTTACCATAAGCATTCATCCTCCCAGAAAGTAAATATTACGGTCTGATTTGACGGGCAGGGTTTCCGACTACCGTTGTTCCGGCGGGTACATCCTTTACGATAACCGCACCGGCACCGACAATGGCATTTTCGCCAATGGTTACTGCAGGGAGCATCGTAGTGTTGTTGCCGATTTTTGCGCCTTTTTTTATTATGGGACCTGTATGGGAAAAGTTGCCGGCTCCCATATATTTATCGTTGGATGAGGAGCAGCACGGTCCGATAAACACCTCGTCTTCAATGATCATATCGGCGGTCACGTAGCAGCCGGTCTGGACGGTCACACGTTTGCCGATTCGAGTATTGTTTTCCACGATCACGTTGCGGCCGATAATACTGTCCGTATCCACAGTGACGTTCTCTCTGATGCTCGACAGGTCGGCCACAAATACACCTTCACCGAGTGTGCTGCCCCGGTAGAGAACACTGCCGCAGCCGATTGTTACACTGGTTCCGAGAACAAGTGGGGGCAGGGCCGCCGGAGGTTTGCGCGCCATCTTTCTGTTTGAGGAAGGACGTTTCCCGACAACAGTCATGTCGCCGATTGTCACGTTGTCCCCAATGATGGTGCCTTCTTTGATCACAACGTTATGGCCGACGGTGACGTTCTTTCCAAACGTGACATTTTCCTCAATTACGACGTTCAAACCGGTGCTGGCGGGTTTGTTTGTCTCGTTCATGTGCATCCCTTCTTTACGTGCAGTTATTTTGATAGGACATCCATGTAAATTTTGTGCAGCCGGTCTGTGACGGTGCCGGCTTCGTGGTGTTTTTCGGCATAGGAACGTCCCAGCCTGCGGAGTTCCTGACACGATCAGGATCTTTAAGGAGCTTTTCAAGCTCCACATAAAGGGTATCCGGGTTGGCGGATATAACAGGCAGGTCGGGATTATGAGGCTTCAGATCATCCCGGAGGTAACACACGACCGCCTTTCCAAGTGCCATTCCTTCCACGCTTAAATTCCCGTATGCACCGCACACCTGATCAATGATAATATCCGCTTCCGTATAGGCCTGAAGGGCCTCCCGGCGTGACATCTTTTCGATCTGCCGGTAGGTAATTGTGTAGTGCTGTTTCAGTCGTTGCACCGCTTCCTCCTCAAACGCGGTTCCTTTAAACGACCAGCTGTGTCGGGGCGTGAATAATGACAGGATTCCCGTTGCTGCTGCGGGGCTGGCTGGCCGGAAGGCGGTTGAAATCCACCAGACGGGGGAGGACGTGAACAGGTTTTCCTTCCTTCCGGTAGTAATCAATCACGTATCCGTACAGCTCATAGTCCTGTACGATGGCTGCATCGCACACTTTTGCGAACAGCTTCAGGTTTTTGTGAATCTGATCGTCCGGAAGACAGCCGCTCAGATCCACATAGGGGTTGGTGTACCCGGGTCCTTTTTTTGCCCGGGAACGGGCGCGGACGTCGTTTCCTCTGTGATGCATGATCAGTTTTTTTCCGGCATTCCTGACCATAAGAAGATCCTGATTGTCCGTCAGTGCTGACAGTCCATGGTGGTAGTGAAATAAATCGTAGCTCTCAAGATAGTGATCGAATGCTTTTACGAGTTCGTAAGCCTCAGTGGCCATCACCCCGTCGTAGTCAAAATAGCTATCAAAATAATTAAATCCGATTGCATGGATGCCTTTTCTCTGCAGATGATCGCAGATGAGACCCACCTGTCCTGCAATTTCCACAGGCAGGTGCAGTATTCGAAGTGAGGAATTTACAAATGATCACCTTCTGTTTCAGGCTCAGAGCTGCCCATAGATCAGCCTAAGTTTCTCAGCGACAATTCTGGCATCGTGGTGCTCCTTTACAAATGCCCGGCTTTTCCGGCCTGTCTCGTGACGAAGCTCCGGATCCCGAATCAGCTCCCGAAGCACCTCGGCCAGGGTTTCCGGCTTGGCGTTGACAATGGGCAGCGTTTTCGGGAGCTGCGCCTTAACATCAGGCCGAATGTAGGCGACCACAACTTTACCCATGGCCATCGCCTCCACACTGAGCATGCCGTAGGTCCCGCAGAGGAGCTGATCGACGACAATATCGGCTTCTTCATAGGATTTAAGCGCGGCCGCATGACTCATTTTTTCAACCGTCCGAAAGGAAAAGTGTTCTGCTTGTTCAAGTTTTTTAAAAGCAGTTTCAACAAAGGAAGATCCTTTAAATTCTCTGTTTGTGGGTGCGTGAACGATTTTTGGTTTTGTTTCCTGGGCAGATGGCAAGCGTTCCGGAAACCGTGAAAGGGTACAGGCGAGTGGAAGAACATGGATATGTTTATAATAGCTTTTTACGTAAGGCATCATTTCATAGTCCTGAATGATACATGTATCAAACACGCCTTTCAGGAGCATCAGCCGCCTGTGTATTTCAGAGTCCGAATAGTAACTGGGCGGGAGCATATAGTTGTTGTGTTTTTTTACCTTCGCCACGGTCCTCACGTCATTTCCCCAGTGGTGCATCACGCGTTTCTTTCCTGAAGCCTTGAGCATCGGCAGGTCCAGGAGCTGCGGGAGCAGGGTGTTGCCGTTGTGAAAGTGAAACACATCAGCCCATGCGGTAATTTCTTCAATCATTTTTGCAAGTTCAAAGGCGTCTGTGTCCGTGGTTTCGCCTGCGTAGGCGAGGTAGCTGTGAAACCAGTTATACCCCTTCACCTGCATTCCCAGTTCGGACAGACCCTGACACAACTGTCCCATCTGACCGGCGATTTCCGTAGGTGCATGAAGGATCCGCACGAGTCATTCCCTCCTTTCGTTTCTGCCAGTTTATTCTTTGGCTGAGCAGGTGGTTTATTTTTTTGCGGTTGTCGGATGAGACAGTGCTTACATATACTGCAGAAGCGGATTGTAAAGGAGTGATGCCGATGAGTGGTGGAACGTATTTATCTGCCAGAGACCACAGCATGAACAATCATCTGGCGGTTCTGATGATGGGAAAGCTGGTTCCCGGAACTGAAACTGTCTGGAACCCGGAAGAGCTTCGTTACTACCTGACGTACGTACTGAATGGCAAAAGCATTGACACGCTGTTCGGTGGTCTCATCTTCAACCCTGTCTCAGGAAAATCACACCGGTTCATTCACCCGATGTATGCAGGATACGGAGAGTCTGCTGAAAAACAGGACTGGGACTGGGTAATCGATGAACTGTTTCGTTCCGGACGCAACATTGACGCAGCCCAGCAGGCAGCAAGAACAAAGACGGATATCTGGGTTTGCCTGCCCTACCCGGGTCCTGGTCAGCGCAGCTTTGGCCGTGTAAACGGAAAGGTCCTTGATTTTACCGTCGAGGATGATCGTTATGCGGCTGTTATCGACTGGGCAGACCGGTTTCTGGCACGTTGGAAAGAAGAAGAGGGCAAGTTGACCAAGCTGACCTTCCGGGGTTTTGTCTGGCAGCGGGAAGCCATTCTTTTGCCGGATCGGCCTCTTGTGACTCGGGTGAATGCCGCGCTGAAAAACCGGAAAGTGAAAACAATCTGGCTGCCGAATTATGGTTCGGCAGGGGTGATCGACTGGAAGGAAAGAGGATTTGATCTGGTTGGGGTGAACCCGAATTATTACGGAAACACCGATCATGATCTAAACTGGATGCGAAACACCGCAGTTTTCACAAAGCATTACGGAATGGGCCTGCAGATCAATTACGGGAAAGGGTATATATTTAACGACACGCACCTTCTAGACTACTTAAATCTTGGTACGGCAGAGCAGTATGGATATCAGGAAAATTGTTTCATGGTTTACCAATTGCACCAGCGGACGATGAAGGAAGCATACGAGAAACATCTGCTTGATTACATCCGGATTTACAGTTTCACAAAAAACATCTATCAGCGGGTCCATTATCCCGGAATCGCTTATTAAGATTCATTAGGAAGGCTGTTTCGTGTACGAAGGTAACCCTCGTATGGAAAAACAGCCTTATTTGTTTTCCAATTGATCTCTTCTGAGGCCGCTTACCAGATAGATGACCTGGCCATTCCGGTACCGGTAAGGCAGAATTTCATCGATCTGTACCAGATCCTCGTACCGGCTGATGACCGAATCCTCTGTCAGGAAGTATCGGACGTGCCCACGAGTATGGAAATTCGGCACAGATAAAAGAACGTTGGAACCGGTTCGCACTTTTCCAAGTACGTCCTTATCATGTTCCAAATGTTCCAAAACTTCAAACAGCACAGCGGTGTTATAGGTTGTTGTAAAGAGATCTGTTGTATAAGCGTTATCTGTGCTGAATGCTTCGGCATAGTCAGGATTATTTTTTTTGCTTTGTCTGACTGCCTCCTCACTGAAATCGAACCCCCGGTAATGTGTAAATCCGTTGTCAAAAAGCATGTTCGCAAATTGACCCACACCGCAGCCGACGTCCAGTATAATCGGATCTTTCAGTTTACGCAGGCACACCAAGGCATTTTTCCATATTGGAAAATAGGGGCTGTTCTGATAAGGCTTGTGATAATTACCGTTGTAGCCACCTTCCTTATAAACAACATCATAATATTTTGAGTTTTCCTCCAATAGTAACGCCTCGTTTCAATTTAATTTTAGATCGTATCGACCAGCAGATAAGGCGGCTGGTGATCGTGGAACGCTTTGTGGGGCAGATTGGGAATCCGGACCGTGACGCCATGATTTTGTCTGCTTTTACGCTGCCACGCGTGCATGAAGCCTGACAGGTCGATGATTAGCTCGGTCTGTCCGGGCTGGCAGGGCAGACGCTGCAGAACGGCTGACTCTGTGGGAAGTTTGGACTCCGCCTCGCTCCAGCCGCTCGTAATTTTCTTTACCCGTGCCGTTACCGGATAAGGGAGGTGGGGCAGTGGGACGTGAAGGGTCATTTTCGTCACATTCATATCGCTGGGAATGACAGCGAGGTTAAACGATACATACAGCTTCCGGTAGCGGGTTTTGTAACGGTTCGGGATGAACAGCATTTTCTTTTCAAGACTCATCAACAGGCTCCTTTCATGAAGTGTTCAGGATTTATACAGGCGGATCAGCTGGTCGGTGACTGCTTCCTTTGCATGCACACGTTTCGCGTACGCACGTCCGAGTCTGCCTTTTTTCTCACGAAGACCGGGGGAGTCAAGCACCATCCGGATCTTTTCCTCCACATCGTCCGGGTTGGCGTTAATAATCGGGAGATCCTTCGGGAAACGGGCCACGAGATCGGGACGGATAAAAGCAATCACCGGTTTACCAAGGGCCATGGACTCAACGCTGAGAAGCCCGTGTGATCCGCACAGAACCTGATCTACAATGAGGTCCGCTTCCCGGTACAGGTCAATCACCTGGGCGTGACTCATTTTTTCAATGCGCCTGTAGTCAAAATCGTGGGTGTTTCTGAGGTTCTCGATAGCCGCCTCTATAAACTCGGTGCCTTTAAACTTCGGGTTTGTGGGTGCGTGAAGGATGAGTGGCCGTTTTTTGTCCGGTAACGGGTAATGGGGCTGGAATTTTCCGATATCGATAGCAATTGGGACCACATGGACAGTCTCATAGTACGGTTCCACATACGGGAGCACTTCGTAATCCTGAACGATCGCTTCCTCCACATACCGTGATATTTTTGTGAGTCGGGTGTCCATAACCTCATTAGAGGGGGAATCGCCCGTATACACGAAAGGATTGTTCTCCCTTGCTTTTTCGTGAAAACGTACGTCATTGCCCCAGTGATGCATGAACATTTTTTTACCTTTCGCGGAAATGACGGGCAGATCGGCATAGTCTGGCAGAAGAGAGGAGGCATAATGGAAATGGAACACGTCAAAAAAATTCATAATATGAGGGGCCGTCGACCGCAGATCGTACCCGTTCGTATTAATCAGGTGCTCTTTGTAGCCGAGATACGAATGAAAGGTGTTAAAACCGGCTGCCAGATGGCCGCGGCGCTTCATTTCCCCGCTTAAAATGCCCATCTGGCCGGCAATTTCAATAATCCCGTGACAGACACGCATCAGTCAGACCTCCTTGATTTCAGCCAGTTACGTGTTTTCTCCAATCCTGCGTCGATCGTCGACCGCGGGGTCCAGGCGAGCCTGCTGGTAATAAAGCTGTGGTCAAGACAGCGGCGGTTTACGATATCCACCACACGCTTTGGCATGTGTGTGATTTTTCCTGTGTACCCTGTCAGCTGCCTGATTTTATGAGCCAGTTCCAGAACGGAAGTTTCCTTTCCGGTCCCCACATTAAAAACCTCACCAGGAGCATCGGGGGACAGCGCGGCAAGCCAGATGGCCTCCACCGCATCTTCTACGTAGGTAAAGTCCCGCGTCTGTTTTCCGTCACCGAAAATCGCCATGGGAATGCCGGTTTCCGCAGCATCAAAAAACTTAGCCACCACACCGCAGTAGGGGTTGGTACTCAGCTGACCGGGACCGTAAACGTTTGAAAAACGCAGCGTTGTCACAGGCATGCCGTATAAATGGTGAAAAACGTGACAGTAATGTTCGACTCCGAATTTACTGGCCGGATAGGGAAGCCGGATCCGGCTGTATGTTTCCGGTGTGGGCAGGATGTCGGCCTGACTGTATACAGAAGCGGTGGACGCATACACAAAACGTTTCAGCTGGGGGCATGAAAGGTGAGTTTCGTGAAGCATCGTAAAGCCCCCGGTCAGATTGGTTTCGAAGTCCTGATCGATGTGGCTGACCGAATTTATGAGATTCGCGCAGGCAAAATGAAACACGTACTCGACGTTTGGCAGGAGTTTTTTTAAGAGATTCCGATCGAGAATGGAGCCTCGCACGAAAGTGACTTTCGGATCCAGTGGAATGGCGTCAAGTGTCCCCGTGGACAGATCATCGAGAACCCAGATGTGCGCAGCGTGGGGCAGGAGGCGCAGGACGAGCTGGGATCCAAGAAAGCCTGCACCACCGGTAACCAGAATATTGCCGAGCTGGGTCATGACAGAT
The DNA here is from genome assembly GCF_003226345.1 of Alteribacter lacisalsi. Classification (GTDB taxonomy): domain Bacteria; phylum Bacillota; class Bacilli; order Bacillales; family Salisediminibacteriaceae; genus Alteribacter; species Alteribacter lacisalsi. The sequence continues at coordinate 614,355 of NZ_PDOF01000001.1, forward strand.
CTCCTCCTTCCATGTTCCGAATATGAAAGGACCGGATCGGGAGAGAGACCGGATGACGGAGGCGGGCAGACTGATACAGGCCGAAGATGGTCTCGAGCGCCTTTTTTCCTTCCGTTCCGCCCATTAACGGCGTGTGTGCGGGATCTTTTATGCTTTCGATAAAGTCTTCATACATATACAGCTGTTCCTGCGTATTCGTGATCACGGACGGATCTGGCTGGGAGGCGGGATCGTCCTTCAGAAACCAGCGTGTAACAGACGTAAGTGCAGGTCCTTCAACGACAATGCTGCCTTTTTCACAGAAAAGACTGAGCCCGTAGCCAATGTTGGACGGAAGGGTCACTGTATTCGCTTCAATGATGCCGCGTGCTTTATTTTTAAACGTCACCACACCGGCAGCGAGATCCTCTGTTTCTTTTTTGATGCTGCCCTTCCCGATATCGCCGTAAACGGAACTCACCTCCCCGAGGTACCACTGAAGCAGATCAACAAGATGGATGCCCTGGTTGATGAGCATACCGCCGTCGAGCTCCCATGTTCCCCGCCAGGAGGCACTGGAATAGTAATGTTCGCCCCGGTTGATTCTGATGGAAGCCACACCGAGATACGGCTTCCCGAGTGTGCCGTCATCCATCAGTTGTTTGATTTTCCGGAAGAGAGGACGGTACCGTAATTGATGACAAACAAGAAGTTGTAATCCGTCTGCCTCGGCTGTCTGGTTCAGCGTATCGGCTTCTTTTAACGAGAGTGCCATTGGTTTTTCCAGCATCACGTGTTTTCCTGCCTGCAGGGCATCACGGGCAATGGAGGCGTGAAGGCTGGAGATCACTGCGATCACGACGGCATCCACTTCAGGGTCCGCCAGCAGGGCTGAAACGTCTGTGTAGAATCGGACGGGAGAAGAGTCGTTTGACACGTTCTTATAGAGCTGACCGGCAGCCTCTGCCCGTCCGGGAACCACATCACATAAGGCTGTGAGCTTCGCATGTGGTAATCCTGCGATCGCTTCGATATGTTTTTTGGCGATGAATCCGCAGCCAATGATGGCAAAACGTACCGTCATGGACGATCAGCCCGATCAGGCTGAAGGGCACGAATGACCGTCTGTTGGTCCTTGGAACTGAGAAACGGGCTCATCGGAAGGGCGAACATCGTTGCGGACAGGGATTCGGCTACGGGAAAGCTGCCTTCCTGATAAGGAAGATGTTTATAAACTTCCTGAAGATGAAGACTGACAGGATAATAGATGGCAGACTGGACGTTGTTTTGTCTGAGCTGGTCCATGACTTTACGCCGGTTCGATGAGCGTATACAGTACAGATGATAAATGTGGGTCACATCGTCCGCACATTCGGGCAGCGTGAGATCCGGAACGTGTGCGAGCTTTTGATTGTAGGTGGTGGCCAGCTTTATGCGCTGGCTGTTCCAGTCATCAATATGATCCATGGCTACAAGAAGAATGGCGGCGTGGATTTCATCGAGACGGCTGTTGTATCCGAGTGAGGAATGAATGTATTTTTTTTCGCTCCCGTGAGCGCGGAGAATTCTGAGCTTTCTCGCCAGATGATCATCGTTTGTCGTAATCATACCCCCGTCTCCAAGGGTTCCGAGATTTTTGGTAGGGAAAAAGGAAAAGCAGGCTGCATCTCCGAGACTGCCGGCTTTTCTGCCTTTGTATTCCGATCCAAACGCCTGGCAGGCATCCTCAATGACGATCAGACCGTTCTCTTTCGCTATGAGATTGATCTTTTCCATATCGGCAGGGTGACCGAACAGATGAACTGGGATGACCGCTTTCGTCCGGGAAGTGATGGCAGCTTCGAATTTTTCCGGATCGATGTTGAAGGTCCGGTCCTCCACATCTGCGAAAACCGGGGTCGCTCCCACGCGGGAGATCGCCTCTGCACTGGCAAAAAACGTGTACGGAGTAGTGATTACCTCGTCACCGGGTCCGATACCGTAAGCGTCAAGGGTGAGGACGAGCGCGTCCGTGCCGTTTGCCACAGCAACAGCGTGTGTGACACCGATTTTTGCTGCTATACGGGCTTCCAGTTTTCTGACGCGGCTGCCGAGGATATACTGGCCACTGTCGATGACCTGGCTCACTTCTTTAAGGATTTCTTTTTTTATGGAGGCAAACTGCTGCTGCAGACTGATAAGTGAAATCACGTGATTGCCCTCCTTTTCTTCATTAGTAACTCGTTCAGCCGTGGGAGAACGCGGCGCAGATGATCGGTAAAGGTGTGGTCCTTCAGGATTTTCGCCCTGGCGTTCTGCCCGATTTGCAGTCTTCTGACCGGATCGTGAAGATACTGGTGCACAAGGGCAATCGTTTCCTCCGGTGAACCGGAGAGTACAAGTTCCTTGCCGTCCTCGAGCATAGTGGCAAGAGCCGATGTGCGGCTGGCGATCATGAAAGCGCCGGTCCCGAGAATTTCGACCGTGCGCTGGGTAATCTGATCATCTGCATTCTGTACCCCGAGGACGATGCGGGCGTTCCGGTAGACGGGTCCTGTTTTCAGGTAAGGCAGATACCCGTGATACCAGGAAAGGGGGACGCGTGTGCCGTACTCTTTTTTGAGCAGGGCTTGATCCAGATCCCATCCAAAGCCCCAGATATCCGTTTTTACTCCTTTTTTCACAAGGGGGAACAGCAGATCTCTGAAACTTTTATAGCGGTATGTTTTGATGTGCAGATGAGTCGTGCCGACAAAGGCAATATCATAGATTTCCGGATCGAGGGCTGTTTTTGCGCTGAAGACCCTCGGGTTAAATTTAAAATCCAGATGATCAGCGGATATGCCTCTGGCTTCATAAGAAGGAATACAGGACGGGTGAAGGGTCCAGACAAGATCGGGCTTGATTCTATTAATAAACGGGAGGGACCACAAGTCGTGCTGAATCTGATCCTCTGTGGCCCAGTAAACGTGAAACAGCCCGTATTTTCTGCAAAGTGTCGGCAGCTGATCGGGAACCGGTCCCCTTAAGGGAATATCACAGCCGACAGTCAGGAGAATATCGGGCTTGAAATGGGCGATGCCTGCTTCGATTTCCTTCAGCTTCCAGGAAGACTGAAAAAAGATCTGATGTCCGAGCTGCGCGAGGGAGTCTCCCAGACTGTTCAGGTAGCATGAACGATGATCGAGAAAAAAGATTTTGTACGATGGCAAGGTGCGGTCCCTCCTTTCTGGATGGATTAAACGCGCTTGATTTTTGGATCGCTGAACTGGCGGGTGATGTTTCTAGTATCAAACACCCTGTTGCTGTGTGCGACAGCCTGTGCCCAGTCCACTGCCTTGTGGTCAACCAGGATCACGGTCAAGTCAAAAGCTTTCAGTGCACGTTCGGTCAAATCAAAACGGTCGAAATCCAGTGGACCTTCGTAGACCGGATCGTGCACTTTGACACTGCGGCAGCGGGATTTGAGAATGTCGGCCACCTTCAGTGCCGGGGATTCCCGTACGTCATTCACATCTTTTTTATAGGTCACGCCGATCACGCCCACTTTTGCCGCAGCCGGATCGATCCCCTGCTCACTGAGATAGGTGGTAATGGCACGGGAGGTCTGGTAGGGAGCAATGTCGTTAATTGCGCCTGCCTGCTCGATCATGGAGAGGTGTAGGCCGTGCTGCCTGGCAACCCAGGAAAGATAGAACGGATCGATCGGGATACAGTGGCCTCCGATTCCCGGACCGGGATAATAAGGCGTGAAGCCGATGGGCTTCGTTTTAGCCGCTTCGATGGATTCCCACAGATCTATATTCAGTTTATTGGCAATAAGGTTGACCTCATTCATAAAACTGATGTTAATGAGTCGCTGACTGTTTTCGAGAATCTTGGTAAACTCTGCCACACTGGGCGAGGAGACCGGCACGGTCTGCTGAAAAATACCGTCGTAAATTTTGTGTATGCGGCTCAGACAGGCAGGTGTGACGCCGCTTATGACCTTCGGAATCGAGGCGAGGGAGAGCAGTTTGCTTCCTGGATCAATTCGTTCAGGTGAATATGCGAGGTACAGGTCCGTTCCGATGGAAAAGCCATTCTTCTCGAGGAGGGGCTTAAGGAGCCCTTCGGTTGTCCCGGGGTAGGTTGAACTCTCCAGGATCACGAGGGTGCCTTTTTTCAGGTGGGGCATCGCTGATGTCACAGCGGCTTCCACGTAGGACAAATCCGGTTCCCGGTTTCGAAGCGGCGTGGGCACGCAGATGATCACGGTCCGGGCTTTGGAAAGGCATGAGAAATCGGTCGTCGGGAAAAACCTTTCCGTATTTTTCATTGCCTGAATATCCTGGTCGGACAGATCAGACAGATAGCTTTTGCCACGCAAAAGAGCATGGATCTTTGATGGATCGGTGTCCACACCGATCACGGAATGATCTTTTGATAATAGAAGCTGTACAAGTGGAACCCCGACGAAGCCGAGTCCAATTACAGCAGTCTGTTCTGACATAAGTGTCCACCGTCCTTACGGTTTCTAGAGTTTATTTCTCCTGCGGATGGTATCCGGCAGTCGGAGCCTCACTCCGAGGAGGGGCTGAAGGAAGCCGAACGCTTCCAGATGGTCGCCTAAAATGACAGCTTCCATCGTGTTGTTGTTTTTTTTGTAGCCTGCCCGCCTGGGATTGGGGCTGATTACATCCACTGTGCCAGGAGAAGTAACCGAAAGGCCCTGATAAATAGCCGAAGCAAGGGCTTTTGGCGGTACGGCAAGCGTGTGTGGCCCGATCGCCATAATCGCTTTTCGCGTCAGCAGGTGCGGGATCGCCGTCAGCGAGTCGTACCCGAGATCATCCCGGCCGAGACCATAATTGAGCAGTTTTTTTGCCATTGAAATATGGTCAATTCTCGAAGACCGGTTGATCAGCGGGGTTATATGATTCAGACAAACATCCGCCGTACCTGCTTTCTGCAGAAAGCGGCTGAGCGTTGAAGATGGGATCACGAAATCAGCGTCCAGAAAAAGAACCTGATCCCCTGATGACAGCAGGGCGCCGACGGCCCTGCCGGTATCGTGTCCGAGCGCAAAAGGGAAGGACACAACAGTGGCATCCTCGGAAACGGCTGCTTCATACGTGCCATCGGAAGAGCCGTTTTCGATTACTACAATCTCCTTTGGAACGAGGGCCCGGACCTCCTGTACGACCTTTCGGATCGTTTTGGCCTCGTTACAGGCGGAAATCACTACTGAAAGAGGAGAAGCGGGATTCGGTGCCCGGCCTTTATGCTCCCTGGCAATGTGGGCCCGGACGTCTGCGAGAATATCGAGACGGCGTCCGCCGCTGTTGAAACCGCCCCTCGAGCCCCGAGCAGAAGTAAGAACCGAAAAGGCTTCGATATGATCACCGTTAATCAGGCGGGTGATTTTCTCCAGCTGACTTCGGCTTCGTTTTTTATTCCGTTTGCGCACATTCACCATGACGGTCCGCTTAACGACGAGACCGTTAAGGAGGGCTTTTGCCAGAGCGGCAGGCGGCACAGCGAGCGTTGCTGCTCCAAGAACGGTCAGGGCACGGCGGCTGATCGCGTGTGGGGTCGTTGTCATGGAGCTCCCCACCAGCTGCCTGTTTCCGACCATGGTATTTAAAAGACGTTTCGCCTGAGAGGTGGAATGAATGGTCGTTTTGGACCTGTAGCCTGAATATCTGTTCAATGCCACATCGGCACCGTTTAGGACGGCACGGTAAAACCTTCGCAGCTTTTTTACAGGAACGTTATAATCTGCGTCCAGAAAAAGAAGCACCTTCCCTTGGGCATGCCGGGCACCGATTACCCGGCCAACGTCATGCCCAAGTGGAGCGGTCCGTTTAATGACTTTGGCCCCATTTTTTTGAGCAATCGCAGCCGTCTGATCCCGTGAACCGTTACACACAACGATTACTTCTGTCCGTGGGGTGATCTTTTTTGCGCCACGGATTACGCTGCGTATGGTTTGTGCCTCATTCATGGCTGGAATGATGACCGAAAGAAGTGGGGAACCTGACTTTCGGCTGCCTGATTTTTTCTTTTTCTGCTTTTGAATAGGTAGGGATTGTTTTTGTTTCCCCTGCTGTTTCTTTGAACCTCGTTTCACAATCGTTTACACCTTCTTTTACTGGATACCTGCCACAGGAGGGGCTGCCTCCTGTGGGCTCGTATCGCTGGATGATGAGCGGGCAGTCCGACCGGAAAAAGGAAGGATGATGTCTTTACCAGCATATTGATCAGATTGAAATCCGTAACGGCAAACTTCCCTCTTTTTTCCTCTAATAAGGCGGAACATTTCTGTTTACCTGATCCGATGGTGTCTCCTGTAAAAACGGGCGAGGCGTTCGGCTGATTTCTTCCAGGAGAAGCGGATCTTCACGCGTTTACGACCGGCCTGCCCAAGACGTTTGCGGAGGGACGAATCAGCCAGCAGTGTGCTCAGTTTCTGGGCGATCGCAGCTGCCGGCTTGGTACGGGAAACCACATAGCCTGTTTTCCTGTGTGCGACCACTTCGGAAATACCGCCGTTTCTGGTTGCGATCACAGGCAGTCCACAGGCCATTGCTTCCACGTTCACAAGCCCGAAGGCTTCATTTCCTTTTGATGGGCAGACGAACACATCCGCAAGCCGGTAGAAATCCTTCAGCGTCCCGGATGGCTGATGAGGCAGAAATTTGACGGGAGGACTGATCGATTTTGCTTCACTGTACACCCGCCTGGCATAGGAACTTGTCTTTTTCGGTGCACGGTATCCGGGAGAGCCGATCACAATCAGCTGGGATCCAGGGTTGCTGCGCGAGACGCTCTTCATGGCCCTGATCAGTTCAAGTACCCCTTTTGATTTGATCAGCCGTCCTGCGTAAAGGATCACTGGCGCCGCAGGTGAGAGATGATAGCGTGCCCGGAGAGTCTGCTTTTCCGGATCGGCAGCGGGTCTGAAGGCGTCCGGGTTTACCCCGAGATGATTGACCGTTATTTTGGATGCGGCTCTGGCGTTAAGACGGATAATCCGCTTTTTCAGAAACCGGCTGTTGGCAATGATGCCGTCTGCTTGCCTGCAGGCTTTGCGGAACACGGCTGGACGTATCCGGTGCGGGGATATAAAGGTGTCGGAATGAAGGTTCATATAAACAGGGAGCTTGGGGAATCTCCGCTTGATGGAGGTTACGAGTTTCGGGCGGTTTTCCACTTGTATGATTGTGCCAGGGGCTGTTGCTTCCGACTGAAGAAAAGTGAGAAGCTTTTTTTTATATGTTTTGGTGGTAGCTGTGAGCTGTTTAAATGTGATTGGTGACGCGGGCTTTGGAAATGAGGCGGGAAGGGTGGCCATCGTGCCGCTCATGCTCCGGCCTACAACTGTGATTTTGAAAGTCCGTGATAAAAACGGGATGAGATTCATGACGCAGATTTCAACAGACCCGGTGCTCTCGGCCGGAACCGGATACGTGCCGGGGGTAATGATAATTAAATGGGGGCGGGGCATACTGCTCACCTCAACTTTGTTTTATGATGCTGTTTTTTTATATTCCGGAGAAGGAGGGAGTGTGAGGGCAGAGGTGGATAGGAACGAAAACTGGACGGAGGGGGGGGAATCTCCCTTTTCGCATTTCTTCCATCCTGATACATATAATGGCAGTTGAGGTCAGCAGACTGGATGGGGGGGATAGTATGTCAATCATTAATCAAATTTCCAACGGAGGGTTTGAATCAGGCGTATTAGCACCGTGGATTGGAATTAACAGTGTGATCGCAAATGTACCCCATACCGGATTCCGTTCGGTAAGACTGTCGGGTGGAAATGTTAACGCCTATGTGTATCAATATGTGGAGGCAGAGCCTGGAAACAGCTATGAACTGCTCGTGTCGCTTTCAAAGGAAGGTACGCTTCCGAACCCGCTCACATCCGTAACGGTTGCATTTTATGATGGGGCGTTTACATTCCTGGGATACGGGCTGATTACTACCATTACAGCAGGCAGTGTCCCTGATTCGGCAGCAGATACGTGGCTTAATGTCTATCAGACAACGTCGGCAGCCCCTGTTGGAACAGAACAGGCTCTTGTCCTGATCAATAGTCTTCCACAGACGGGAACAGCTAATATATTTGTGGATGATGCGGCATTGCTAAACGCAAATGGAGGTAGTATTACAGGCCCAACAGGCCCAACAGGCCCAACAGGAGCAACAGGAGTGACAGGAGCCACGGGTGCTACGGGATCGACCGGGGTAACGGGAGCGCCAGGAGCAACAGGGATCACAGGAGCAACGGGAGCCACAGGGGCAACGGGAGCAACAGGATCAACAGGATCAACAGGGATCACAGGAGCAACGGGAGCGACAGGAGCGACAGGATCAACAGGGATCACAGGAGCGACAGGAGCGACAGGAGCCACTGGTGCGACGGGAGCGACCGGGCCAACAGGGGCCACGGGGATCACAGGAGCAACGGGGATCACAGGAGCCACGGGAGCAACAGGAGCGACAGGGGCAACGGGAACCATAGGAGCAACAGGATCGACAGGAGTAACGGGAGCCACTGGTGCGACGGGATCGACCGGGCCAACAGGGGCCACAGGAGCAACGGGGAGCACGGGAGCGACAGGAGCAACAGGAGCAACGGGGGCAACAGGATCGACGGGGGCAACGGGAGCAACAGGAGCAACGGGGGCCACAGGATCGACAGGAGCAACAGGATCGACAGGAGTAACGGGAGCCACTGGTGCTACGGGATCGACCGGGCCAACAGGGGCCACGGGGGCCACAGGAGCAACGGGGACCACAGGATCGACCGGGCCAACAGGGGCCACGGGGGCCACAGGAGCAACGGGGAGCACGGGAGCGATCGGGGCCACAGGAGCGACGGGAGCCACTGGTGCGACGGGATCGACGGGGTCAACAGGAGCAACAGGAGCCACGGGAGCAACAGGAGCGACAGGGGCCACGGGAACCACAGGAGCAACAGGATCGACAGGAGTAACGGGAGCCACTGGTGCGACGGGATCGACCGGGCCAACAGGGGCCACAGGAGCAACGGGGAGCACGGGAGCGACAGGAGCGACAGGGGCAACGGGAGCAACAGGAGCAACAGGAGCGACAGGAGTAACGGGAGCAACAGGAGCAACAGGATCGGCAGGGGCAACGGGAGCAACGGGGGCAACAGGAGCGACGGGGGCAACGGGAGCAACAGGAGCAACGGGGGCCACAGGAGCGACGGGATCCACAGGAGATCTGGCGTCAGCTTACGGGTATGTATATAACACTATTTTACAGGTTGTAGAACAGGAAGAGGATGTTACATTTAATGGAAGCACTACATTGGAAGGGGTCACCCACTTCTTTAATACGAGTGAAATTATCATCGAGGAAAGTGGTGTATACTCGGCAGCGTACAGGGCACTGGGGGAGGAAACAAACCAGTTTTCCTTATTTGTAAACGGCGTGCCGGTGGCGGGAAGTATTTATGGGGTGAACGTTGCGGGCGTGCCAAATCCCGGTCTTGTAATTATAGTGGTTGATGCCGGAGATGTCCTCACACTGCGTAATCATACGAGTCCTGATACAGTTACTTTGCCTGCAAACACTGGTGGTTCCCAGCTTAGTATCAATGCTTCTGTGCAGCTGGTGAAAATTTGTGAACGGCCGGAAATCTCTGTTCCACTCCAGACAGTGAATGAAGCTGCGACAGATGCAGAAATGCGTGCAGCTATAGAAGACCCTGCTTTAGGGCTTGATTTGACAGATTATAATGAACTTAGTGAAGGTGCAAAAGACAATGTGGCCTTTTTTCTGATCACGAACCGGCCGGACTACGGATACAGCTCGGAAACACAGGTGCAGCAGGCACTCAATTACGCTGTTTTCACCGTAGTTGACCCGGAAAACATCTGGGTTGAAGCTGGAGCGGTGGGTGGTGATGGAAGCAGGTCAAATCCCTATGGGACGATCCAGGAAGGGATTGAGGCTGTCGACACGGGAGGAAATGTATTTGTGCTGGCAGGAACCTATACGGTTACAGGTCAGTTGCTGATAACGGATTCAATGAATCTGGTAGGGGTAGAGGATGAAGTAGACAATTTGCCGCAGGTTAATTTCGTGGGACCGAGCACCCAAAATGCGCTGCATATTCAGGCGGATGATGTATCTGTGGAAAGTATCCATCTAAACAGTGCAAGAACTCTTACTGCAAACAATGCTGTCATTAACATTCCTTTAAGAACTACTACCAATCTCTACAGCAATATATCCATTACAGATTCCATTATTGAAGGGACAGTCCGCAGTTTGTATGGGTTTATTGAAGACCTCACTTTGCAGAATAATACCATCATTCATAATGCGGCGACCCAGAGTCTGCGTCTCCAGATGCTGGGCGGGACGACCCTCATCAACGGGAATGACTTTCAGGGAGGCGTAACCAGTGTTGGAGCCATAGTGATTGAACCAGATCTGGCCTCTTATTTTATATCAGGAGATATTTCTATTACTGAAAATACAATGACCAGCTTTACCCAGTTCGTGAATTTATACAATTTTGTAGATGGCCCAACCAGCTTATATATTGAAGATAATGACGTTGACCACCAAAACCGGTCAGGGAGTTCCATCATCCTGCAGACACGGCCTGATTACAGCCAGATTGATACGCTCCTGATTCAGAACAACACAATTACAAACATATTCGACGATCGACTAGCTGTTTATTTTGCAGGAGGGGGAGGCGGCACAAACATCCCGGCAGATGGTCAGATCCAGGTGTACGACAACACGTTCATTTTTCCCAACGGATTTGGTCAGCGTCCAGGAGATGTCGTATTTCCTGATTATCCGGTGGGCTACAATGCAACTGCCGGAACATTCGGGATGACGCTTGATAAATTTGATCTGCAGGGAAATGTAGTGATTGAATGACCTGCATTAAAAAAAGCATGAAGCCCTATATTAAGGACTCATGCTTTTTCTTCTACCATTCTTCGTTTACACGGAATACAGCGACAATATTGGCAGAAGCCGTTTGTCCTCCTACAACGAGAGTAACGATGTCGTCATCCGGAAGCTCAAAATCAAGCAGGTTTGCCTGCGCAAGGTTACGTGTCCCACCGGGGCCACCGGCTGCAAGGACACCCTGGAAGACGACTTCTCCTCCGGTGAGTGTTGTTGCCGTGTTGTTCACGAGCAGGGCTGTTTCATCGTCGGGAATGGACGTGTTGGCAGTGGGGAAATTCCCAAAGGCAGTGTTCAGCGTCCCGCCAACAAGGACTTGAAAGAAAGCCTGCTGGTTCGTAATAATATCTACGCCCTCCAGCGTGATCCTGACAGAATTTGCTCTACCCGATCCGGCAGGGAATACCGGTTTTCGCTGAAAAGCGATAACCGGCTGACCTGCAGTTGATACTGTCGCGATTCTCCTGTCGGAGGTGATCCGGAACTCCGGATTAAATTTCCCGATGATGCTGTACTGACGGCCGGCAACAAACATAGTTGCCGGAGTGGATGCACCATCGTTAATCACCTGCCCCCTTAGAGGGAGGTTTGGATCAACGAAACTCGTTTCACCTTCTGGCTTAAAACGGTGGACCGTAATCGTTTGCTGTGCCCCTGTATCAGGATCCTCCAGGACAACGTTGAATTCAATGACGCCGTACCCGTACCATGTGAAATTGATTTGAAAGATGTTTCCATTTTCAACCTCTAGTGTAAGGGTACTGTTTCCACTTCCGTCCAGCGCATCTCCATTCCAGGCTGCCTGGGGAATAATCGTATCCACACCGGCGCGTCTGATCACAACGGCGAGTTCGGTTTCACTCAGCTGAAAAAAAGCGCCATTCTGGTTGTCAAAAAGTCCCCAGCGAAAAAGCTGATCTGGACCGGGCTCCTGAGGGATACGGACACCGATTCCGGCCTGCCCAGCATAACCGGGCATATAGCGGCCCCGCTCTGCGCTGTCCAGAGTCGCCGAGTCACCTGCTGCTCCGGAGACACTGAGATTGAATTCAACAGTATTGTTCGTCACCGTGCCTCCCCCAGTTACAGTGACCACATCTCTAAGGGCAGACAGGCCGTAAACAGACTGTAATTCTACGACTGGTGTGCGCTGGGACGTCATCAGCTCATCGAACTGGGAGGACACGTTCGGTCCTACATTACGAATGATGGTCATAACATACTCTCCTTTCTTTCAGCAGTCCTTACCATTCTTCAGTCACCCTGAACACAGCTGTTACCGTTGCTGAGCCGGTAATTGAACCGACAACGAGGGACACGGTATCATCATCTGGAAGCTGGAAGGATAGAAGGTTTGCTGTGGAAAGGTTACGGTTCTGAGCACCCTGAGCACCTGCCCCGACCCCCTGGAAAACCACCTGACCGCCTGTAAGTGTGGTTCCGGTGAAGTTAACCTGAAGGGCCGTTTCTGCGTTTGGAATGGCTGTGGTTGGAGTCGGGAAATTCTGGAATGCCCCGGTTGTTACCCCGCCTACAATGACCTGATAATAAATATCATCTGTGTTGGTGATATCAAGCCCCTCGAGTGTTACGGATACGGAGTTGGGGCGGGCCGAACCAGTCGGGAACTCTGCCTTTCTCCTGAATGAAATCATCTGAGTACCCGCTGTTCCCACCGTGGCAGTTCTTCTTTCCGATGTGATCCGGAATTCGGGATTGAATTTACCGAGAATACTGTATTGGCGCCCTCCCACGAACAATTCGGCTGGTGCGCCTGTTCCGTTATTCTCAATCTGTGTCCTTAGTGGCAGGTTCGGGTCTGTCAGACTGGTTTGTGTTTCCGGTTTAAACCTGTTAACAGTCACCACAATCTGTGCATCGGTATCAGGGTCCTGAAGCACAACAGACCATTCAATCACGCCGTACCCATACCACGTGAAATCAACATTGAAGATATTTCCGGCTGCAAGATCGAGCGTCAGGCCGCTTGGGCCGGTGCCGTCCAGAGGATCAACGTTCCACGTACTCTGTGGGAAAATCGTATCAACGCCACCTCTGCGGACAGCGACATAAACTCCGTCAGTATTGTTCTGACCGAAATAGATACCATTCACACTGTCAAACAGGCCCCAGGTAAATTCCTGATCTCCTACTGGAGCTGCAGGGATTCTCACGGCAATTCCCGCCTGAGCTGCGTAACCCGGCATGTATCGGCCGCGTTCAACACTATCAAGGGTTGCTGTATCTACACCACTGGCAGCAGTTGAAAGAACGTACTCCACGGTATTGTTGGTCACGGATCCTGTGCCTGTCGTGATAATCAGATCTCTTAAAGCTGAGATTCCATAGACAGATGTCAGTTCGAGGACTGGCGTTCGTTCCGCAACATTCAGTTCATCAAATTGGGAATTTACATCAGGTCCTACATCTGTAATAGTAATCTCTTCAGCTGTTGGGCCTGTTGGACCGGTAGGTCCAGTAGCACCAGTGGCCCCAGTAGCGCCCGTTGCTCCAGTAGGACCGGTGGCCCCAGTAGCGCCGGTGGCACCCGTAGCCCCGGTAGCGCCCGTGGCCCCAGTAGCACCCGTGGCTCCAGTAGGACCAGTAGCGCCGGTGGCACCCGTAGCCCCGGTAGCGCCCGTAGCTCCAGTAGGACCAGTGGCGCCGGTAGCGCCCGTAGCTCCAGTAGGACCGGTGGCGCCGGTAGCGCCCGTAGCACCTGTTGCACCTGTTGCACCTGTTGCACCTGTTGCACCTGTAGGTCCAGTGGCACCCGTAGCACCCGTGGCTCCAGTAGCACCCGTAGCTCCAGTAGGACCAGTGGCCCCAGTAGCGCCAGTAGCGCCAGTAGCGCCGGTAGCCCCAGTAGCGCCGGTAGCCCCAGTAGCACCCGTAGGTCCAGTGGCACCCGTGGCTCCGGTAGCCCCTGTTGCACCTGTAGCCCCAGTAGGACCGGTGGCACCTGTAGCCCCGGTAGCACCCGTAGCTCCAGTAGGACCGGTGGCCCCAGTAGCGCCAGTAGCGCCAGTAGCGCCGGTAGCCCCAGTAGCACCCGTAGGTCCAGTGGCACCCGTGGCTCCGGTAGCCCCTGTTGCACCTGTAGCCCCAGTAGGACCGGTGGCACCTGTAGCCCCGGTAGCACCCGTAGCTCCAGTAGGACCGGTGGCCCCAGTAGCGCCAGTAGCGCCAGTAGCGCCGGTAGCCCCAGTAGCACCCGTAGGTCCAGTGGCACCCGTGGCTCCGGTAGCCCCTGTTGCACCTGTAGCCCCAGTAGGACCGGTGGCACCTGTAGCCCCGGTAGCACCCGTAGCTCCAGTAGGACCGGTGGCCCCAGTAGCGCCAGTAGCGCCGGTAGCCCCAGTAGCACCCGTAGGTCCAGTGGCGCCCGTGGCTCCTGTAGCCCCAGTAGGACCGGTAACCCCCGTAGCGCCCGTGGCACCCGTGGCTCCAGTAGCCCCAGTAGCCCCTGTAGATCCGGTAGGTCCCGTGGCTCCAGTAACGCCCGTAGCGCCAGTAGGTCCCGTGACACCGGTAGCGCCAGTGGCACCCGTAGCACCGGTAGCGCCCGTTGCTCCAGTAGCACCCGTAGGCCCAGTAGGTCCAGTCGGCCCTAGAGCACCTTCCGCCAACAGAAGCGCCACGTCATCCGCAACTATATCTGCCGTATTAGCCTGAGGAAGACTGTTCACAAGCACCAGTGCTTGAGTCGTACCAGCAGGGGCGGCAGAGGTGGTCTGGTAAATCTCAAGCCAGGTATCTGTTTCGGAAGATGGTATGGTACCTGGTGCAATAGACGTTATATTACCATACTCCAAAAATGTAAATGCCGCATCATAAAAAGCAACAGTAAGTGAAACCAGCGGGCTTTGCAGCGCGCCGATTTTTGACAGGGAAACCAGAAATTCAAAACTTTCACCAGGGTTTGCTTCTACAATTTGAAATACATAAGCGTTCGTTGTTCCACCGCTCAGCCGGACGGACCTGAAACCACTGTGGGGGATGGACGCAATCGTTGCGTTAACGCCGACCCAAGGTGGGAGAGAGCCTGTTTCGAACCCTCCGTTCACAATACGATTCACAATTGACATAAGTTTTCTACCAACTTTCATTTATATTCCTCAGTTATAATATGGAAGTAAGGGAGAACTAGTGTAAAAAATGGATGCTCGCCTCATGCCCGAAATTATGTCTCCTGGCATGTCGTGTAACTGGAGAAATTAGGAGGAAGAGATAACTGGTAATATCGGTTTGTTTCTTGTGTGGTTTATTTATCTGATGGGATCTTCCTGCGGTACTTCACAACAGCAAAGATGCCAGTGTGATGGAGGAAAGATACTTTAAAACTCAGGCCCCTTTTTTCTTCTTTCTCCATAGACCGTATGCATCGACAGACACTTACAGATGTTGTATGCTCAAGAAAGAGAATCGGGTGGGAGGCGGAAAAAATGCCGCAGAATGAAGATTTATATGCTTTTTTACAGGCGAATGCAGACCGGCTGACAGAGGAATGGTACAACTCGCTGGAAGAAACAGACCCCAACAGTGTCTATGCTTCAAAGGATCCTGAAGTCATTGCGAACCTGAAACGGCAGAACAACGAGTTCCATAAACGTTTCTTTGAAATTTTCAGACAGGACACTGAAGAATTCAAAGCGGGAATGGATAAGTGGATCAGAGAGATCGCAGGGGATGATAAGCACCATGAAACCCAGCTTCATCTGATTTTACGTGAGTTTAACCGTACACAGGATCAGCATCTCGGTCTGATCGGGGAATTTGCGGAAAAGTATAAAGATAAATATTCGATTAAGGAAATGCTGCACTGGTACAGCCACGTTGACCGTCTGTTCAGAAGAGTGACGGTCACCTTCGTGGAGCAGCATTCCAGGAATGCAAAAAAACGGATGGAAGAGCAGCAGAAGCTCATTGATGACCTGAGCTCGCCTGTGATCCGCCTCAGTAAAGACGTGGCCCTTCTGCCAATTGTAGGGGAGGTCGATTCAAACCGCTCCCAGATCATTATGCAGAAGGCGATGCAGCAGTGCGCGGATTTCGGAGTGAACTGTCTTCTGCTTGATCTTTCCGGTGTGGTGAAAATTGACCAGATCGTGGCGTCCGAGCTGATGCAGATGATTTACGCCCTTGAACTGATTGGTGTCAGTACGACGCTCTCCGGCATGCGTCCGGAAATTGCCCAGTCCGCTGTTCAGCTGGGACTGAGCTTTGATAAAGTGACCGTCAAATCAAGTCTTGCTGAATCGATACGGTTTAGGGAAAACCTGTTATAATCGCCAGTAAAACCGCCTCCGTTGAGGCGGTTTTTTAGCGTTTCAGTAAATATACACCGTCATCAGAAAAGAAGACAACAAACGACACACTGCAACTGGATAAATATGCTAAAATAAATAAGGCGAAAAAGGGAAGGGGAGATCTCAGATGCTGATCGCAGCGATTTCCATCATTGTTCACAGCTGGAGCGTGTTCCTGATACAGCGGCTCCGATTTGGCTCTGCAGGATGGGGTGCGGCTGCTGCTGTTATCATCCCTTTTCCCTTTTACATGATCGGGATGGGCATCGCGGCTTCAGAGGGATCGGAAGGCCTGGCTTATGGCACAGCGTTTTTGACGATCCTGCTCATGGTGAGCGGCCTCATTATGGCTGCGGTCACAGTCTGTCTGCAATTTTTCGTGATCAGGAGGAAACAGGCGTGAGATCTGCCGCAGATGAAACAAGCATCCGAAAGGGGATTTACATATGATTTTACGGGACTCTGTTGTCACCGTACGGAGGATGGATGACCTGGAAGCCGATTATCTGCGGCTGCACAGGTGGCTCAACAATCCAGCCGTGCTCGAATGCATTGAAGGTCCTTCCGCTTCCTTTTGCTACAGCCGGATCGTTGAGAAATACCAGCCCCGGGCGAGGGGAGAGCATTATGTGATCCCCTGCATGATGGAATATAAGGGGGAGGCTGTCGGCTACATTCAGTACTATGAGCTTTTGGAACAGGAAAAAATCGATTATGACGTCCCAGGGGGAGAGGCCGCCTGGGGCACCGATTTATTTATCGGGGAAAAGCGGTTCTGGAATCGGGGAATCGGGACGCGGGCATTAAGGCTTGTTGTACGGCATCTTCACCGGATGGGGATCGATGCCGTCTATATTGATCCCCAGGTGGAAAACGAGCGTGCCGTCCGAAGCTACGAAAAATGCGGTTTTGAAAAAGTAAAGGTGCTCCCTGGCAGAGAGCGTTTTGAAAACGAATGGCGGGACGTGCAGCTGCTGCGGCACCGTATCACCTGACGAGGTGAGCTTCCCCTCCTGTCTGTCTGAACGTGTCTTCAGGAACGTATAGGACAGAAAACAATCCCTGCCAGGGTGCTCCGGGCGGGGATTGTTTTTGGATTCATCCAGAAAATAAATACATCAGTAAGGTGTAAATGTCCCCTTCAGTTTATCTTTATATTGTTCCAGTCTGCTGATTTTACTGAAGGTAAGGATCGAGGCAATGACGGCAATGATCAGCATCCATTCGTGTTCCTCGCCTCTGTTGTCGATGATTCTGTTCACACAAACCCCTCCGGTACTCAGAATGGTGGATAAGATAATTATACCAGATATTTCCTGTTGTTGGGCCATGTATCCCGGATCCAGGTTACAGGGAGTGCCTGGTGTCTGATGATCTTTTGAAGCTGCTTATTAATATGAAGAAACCGTGCCGGCTCACCCGGCACGGTCGTTCGTCTGCACTTATTCTGAGACGCCCAGACTCTGCCGGGCTATTTCCATATACTCCTCGGAATCAGACGCCTTCGCAAATTCATACACGTCAAGCCCGTATGTGCTCAGAAGCTCGATCACGTGGCGGCGCATGCGGGGCCACGTGCGCCCGCCGGCTTTCTCATACCCCTTTATCACCTGATCCAGGCCGGCTTCCCCGAAGATCATCAGAGGTGCCATGAAGTCCCGGCTCACATCGGTGATCGCCGCTTCGGTCCAGTCGATCAGGCCGGTCACCCGGGCGTGACCATCAATGAGCGTGTGGCCGGCGTGGACTTCGCCGTGAACGAGGGCGGTGTGTTCTGGCCACAGGTCATCATTAGCAAGCCACGCCTGCCAGCGGTTCCAGAGATCCTCGCCAACACCGATGTCTGCTTTCACGGCGTTCATCCGCTCCGCGAGATCTGCCTTTGCTTCGGTGATTGTCTGAACTTTTAGACCTGAAATCTCTTTCACCTTTTCAGCCGGCACCCGGTGAAGATCCGCGAGCACCTTTCCAAGCGAGGAAAAATAAGCAGGCGGCACGTTTTCGTAATCGAACTCCCAGCGGTAGTTCTGAATCGCAGGATCAATCGTCCCCGCCGGCACCCCGGACAGCTGCCGGTAGGCGATCAGATCGTTCGTGTAAACCTCCCATTGAGGCGCCTCGAAACCGACATGCCGGTTCACCACGTCCAGCACCTGCTTTTCAAGCACTGTTTTTTTCATCGCATCGCTTCTGCGGGGCAGGCGGAGAATCCACTTCACCCCGGACTCATCCTCTGCGTGGGCCACCTGAAAATCAAGGCCTGATTCGTTCAGTTTTACCGATTCTTCTTTTATCGCAAGGCCGTTCGCAGCGGCCGTTTTTAAAATCTCTTTGATCGTCATTACAATCATCTCCTTATTTTTTTCTTATTAGCATCCGGTTTTCGATTTCATACACGCAGTCTGCAGTGCGGTCCACGAGCGTCTGGTCGTGGGACACGAGCAGGATCGTGCCTTCGTAGGCATTTATAAACTGCTCAAGCGCCTCCATGCACGGCAGGTCAAGAAAGTTGGTCGGCTCATCGAGTATGAGAACGTTGTACTGCCCCATAAACAGCCGGCACAGCTCAAGACGTGCCGCTTCTCCGCCGCTTACCTGCAGCAAACTTTTGGTCAGATCATTCCCCGACAGATTCATCATGTGAAGCATCGTCCGGACCATACTTTCATCTGCCTCTGTTCTGGCTTTCATATAATGAAGTACCATTTCGTTCTTCTCAAACCGGTACGCCAGCTGCTCGTATGCACCAATGACTGCCTTAGGGGAAAGGATGATTCCCTCATCCCTGTTTCGGATCGCCTTCACAAGAGTTGATTTACCCGATCCGTTAGGGCCGGTAATGGCAATGGTTTGTCCGAAGGGGGACTGAAAGCTCGTGTTTTTAAGCAGGGTCCTGCTGTCGGCCTTCAGCGTGAGCCGGTCTGCCATCACTGGAAATCGGTTGTGCATCGTAAGTGCGGTGGCAACAGGAAAGCGGAGTTTCTGTTCCTGCTCGGGCGCATCGACTTTTTCAAGCTTGTCGGCACGGGTTTCGATCGTTTTGGCCGCCTGATGCGCAGCATTCTGGGTTGTGCCTTTTGATTTGGTCATAAACATCCGGTTGGCGGTGGCCTTCGTTTCCTTTCTGCTCATCTGCTTGCCGGGACCGGTGATTTTGTCGGCTTTCTTCATTTTCTCCCCGGCCGATGCGAGCAGGCGCTTTCGCGTTTTCACATACTGCTCATGCTGCTCGGCCTGCCGTTTACGCTCCGTCTGTTTGTGCCGTTCGTAATCGGCGTAGTTCCCCGCAAATTCCGTCACCCTGCCATCATCCACTTCCCAGATCTTCGTCGCCAGCTCATCGAGCAGCCAGCGGTCGTGGCTTACAAGCACGAGCGTACCGTAGTACCACCGGAGCTCATCGGCCAGAAAGGTGATGCCGTCACGATCGAGATGGGTTGTCGGTTCATCAATTAAGAGGCCTTCCCGGTACTCGGAAAAAAGGGACGCCAGCTTCAGCCTCGTCTGTTCCCCGCCGCTCAGAAGGTGAGGGGACCCATCCGGCACGTGGAAGCGGCTGAGGAGGGCACCATCGGCTTCTGCAGTAACAGGTGCGTCCATCTGTGAAAAATATCCGAACTCCCCGTGCCACAGAATCTGCCCTGTATCGGGCTCCATGAGACCTCCGAGCAATTTGAGCAGGGTACTTTTCCCCGACCCGTTATTCCCGACGATTCCGATCCGATCGGACTGGTAGACGGATAAATCCGGAATATCCAGTACCTGCGTATCCAGAAATGACAATTTGACTTTGGTTAACTTGATCAGCAATTGTTCCATATTACGTTTCCTCCCGTTATGAAAAAAATCACAGAAATCTGCCTGTGATTGGGGGAGTAAACGAGCACACAGCTCCGGATTCCGGAGGCCGCATACAGATGTACAGTGAAAGAAGCGTGATTGAAAACAGACGTACCCTGAAAAAAAGAAAGACAGCCGAAGCTGCCTTTCCTCATCTGCACACGTTGTGCGTCTATACATAAAAGATGATTAGAATTGGACAGACTGGTCCCGTTTACTCCGCCGCTCACCGGCAGAGCCTTTGAACGTATAAAATTACTGGTTCAAAGCCGGGTAACGCAATCTGACTGAAAACATCTTCTAACCATCCTCCTTTTAAGTAGTTTTAATGTGTCTTACACCAAAAACTTTACCGCGATTTTCTGAAAAAAGCAATCCTTTTAATCGAGTACCCAGTTTTTGGCTTCTGTATCCTCTTCCAGTTCATAGTAACGTATGTTGGCGCCGGTGAGTTTGTCAGCACCTTTGGCCAGCATCTCCACAACGGTTGCCTCGCCTAAGATCGCATACTTCTCGATCCGCTCCAGGTCGTGATCCTTTAAAACCGGAGCCGATCGCCCATAGCGGAAAGTTCCGCCCCCACAAGCTCCGGGATTCGGGCAAAGATCCGCACCGTCCCGAACTCCGCCAGCTTCTCCTCCACTTCAGAAATGATGCCCTTAAACTCCACCTGATATGCCAGAATGTTGTCTCTGCTCCAGTCGAGTTTTTTGTTCATGGGATCACCTCAAATAAGTAATGTAAGTGGCTTGTACCCGAAAGCTAGAACAAAAAAACAGAAAGCGTGTTTTTGACGTGTTAAAATAAAGAAGAAGTTGTAAGGGGGGGATGAAGGGTGGCGAATCAGGAGTTAATTGTTAATAGTGGATCACGAAATCTATGGAAAGAGCTCACGAGTTCGATAGAAACATGCAATCGTTTTTACATAAGCGTCGCATTTATAAATTACAGCGGGCTACAGCTTATACTAGATTCACTCAAAATAGCGGCCAACAAAGGAGTTACAGGACAAGTCATTACGTCCACTTATTTAAATTTTACAGAGCCTAAAGCTGTTGAAAAACTTACGACATTTCCAGGTGTTGATGTTCGGGTTTTCTTAACTGAACAGCAAAATACCGGATTTCATACGAAAGCATACATATTTGAGTATGGTGATCACTTTAAAGTTATTATTGGATCATCAAACGTAACGCAATCTGCTCTGAAAAGTAATGTGGAGTGGAATGTACAAATTATCTCTAAACAGGACGATGCGATTTAAAACAAGTGTTAAAAGAGTACAAAAGCCTGTGGGAGAGAAGTAATCCAGCAGATGCCAAATTTCTTCTTGATTTTAAACGGATGCATGAAAAATTAGAGCGTATGGTAGTTCGTGAAAGAGAGATCTACGAAGAACCGATCTATTTCACCCCTAATTCGATGCAGCGAAAAGCAATGGAAACCCTGGAACGACTTCGATCTTTAGGTGAATCCAAAACGCTCGTTGTCGCTGCTACCGGAGCTGGAAAAACCTTTATGTCCGCTTTTGATGTGCTGAGGTTTAAGCCCAAGAAGCTATTATTTATCGTCCATAGAGAAGAAATCCTCCAACGGGCAAAAGATACGTTTGAAAGCTTATTAGAGAACTTCTCGGTGACCTGTGGTTTTTTGACTGGAAACAAAAAGGAGTTTGGAGCGGATTATTTATTTGCAAGCATTCAGACGTTAGCTAAGCACTATCACAAATTTCAACCGAAAGAATTTGACTACATTATTTACGATGAAGCCCATCATTCTGCGGCAGCCTCTTATGGGAATGTGTTAGACTATTTTACCCCTCAATTTACACTAGGAATGACGGCAACTCCAGAACGAGGGGATGGGGTTTCTATCTTCGAAATCTTTGAACACAACGTCGCTCTAGAAGTGGGCTTACATGATGCATTAGCTGATGATATTATCGTTCCGTTTCACTACTTTGGTATCACCGATGTTGACGGGATCGATTTGAGCGATGTGGCTCCTGAAGACATCGACGAAATTACGTTCCGTTTAAATGTAAAAGAACGCGTGGATTTAATTCATGAGAAAATGCTGTTTTACGGTCACGATGTTCCGGTTAGAAAAGGGCTCGGTTTTTGTGCCAGTCGAGAGCACGCGGAATTTAAGGCAAATGAGTTTAATCGATTAGGAATTGAAAGTGATTATTTAACGAGTCATACACACACAAAGATTCGCCAAAAACGGATTAAGGATCTTGAGAGCGATCACCATCCACTGCAGTTTTTATTTACGGTCGATATTTTCAATGAAGGGATCGATATTCCTTCAGTAAACCTTGTGCTTATGCTCAGACCTACGAATTCACCCATCATTTTTATCCAGCAGCTAGGGCGGGGGCTTCGTAAACATCGAAACAAGCAATTCTTGACCGTCCTTGATTTTATCGGGAACTACGCGAAATCGTTCCTCATTGCGATTGCGTTAAATGGGCAGCGATATTATGACAAGGAAACATTGAAAGTGGCCGTTGCGACAGGTTTTGCTCATGTACCTGGTGCTACTCACATTCAGATGGATCAGATTGCACAAGATCAGATTTTGGCACAGCTAGAGCAGGAGCGTTTCACTTCGATGAAGTATTTAAAAGAGGAGTATGAGGAATTTAAGCGTGTTCGCAGCGGGAGAGTGCCGTACTTTCTAATGGACTACCATAAGTACGACGGAGCACCAGATCCAGTTGGGTTTTGTGAAAAAAAGCTGGACTTACGCTTCGTTTGTTGGGAAAGCGGAGAAAGATAGAGAGCTACAAGCCGTTTTAACAGGGGACTTCGAAAAAGCTTTGAAATGGCTTTCTTCCATGCTACCTATTAAGCGTCCGCATGACTTTGCGATTCTTTGGAAGTTGCTTTCAAATGAAAGGGTTTCTCTAGATGAAGCGAGGAAAAAGATTTTTAAGTGGGTGGAGGAAGTAAATGATGATACGATTCTCCACAGTTTTGAATTTCTTAGCCGAGCGTTCTTTGACTCTCGTGAGAAACTTGCGAATCCTAAGTTAGTGGAATTCGAGGAAGATACGGTTCGAGGAAGTGAGCTCACGACTTGTTTGAGTGTGCCCGTCCGGAAGCATACCCGGGAGGAAGAGGTTACGCTTAATCCCCGAGGGTGCACAAGAAGTAAGAGTATTTCAACATCCGAAGCCCGTTGGATGCGGGGGAGATTGCACGGGACTTTATTGGAGAAGAAAAAACGCATTAGAAGACTAAGTTCTTTTAGTTGTTCCGTTTCTTCTTAACCCTACCAAACTGAACAAATACGAGGTCCCTTGTGGAGGGCGGGAGAGACTCACCTACTTTCGCAGTACCCGTTTAAAATGGTTGGAAATTTCTTTTATCGCATCAGCTGCTTGAGGATAGCAGCCGAGCTTCCTGACAAATGCATGATCCATTCCTTTATATTCAAAATGACGTACCGGGACGCCGGAATCTACCAGTTGGGAGGAAAACTCTTCTCCTTGAATGCGCAGAAAATCGAACTCTGCCGTTGTTAGCGTGATAGGAGGGAGGGCGGTTTTATCTTTGCGCAGTAAGGGAGAAACGAGCGGCAGAAGCACATCTTCCAAATTAGTAAGGTATAGTGTCTGAATGAAATTAAGAGAGTCTTTCATTGTTACAAGCTCCTGATGAATTAACTCGAAATCTTTATTCATGTCGTAGTGTTTTAATTTCCAGGTATTCCTTGATACGTAAGATAAATCAACCAGTGGACAGAGCATCCCTATATAGCTTATATTCCATGGTTTCCCTCTACTTAATTGATGCACCCCAAGTGCAAGGTTCCCCCCGACACTGTCTCCCACAAGGCCCATTTTATCAGCATCGATATTAAATTCCCTGGTATGTTCGTAAACATACTGCACTGCTTCCAGACAGTCGTTCAACCCGTCCTGGTAGGGGTGCTCCGGCGCAAGACGATATTCCGCGGCTACTACTACTGCATTAGCCTTCTGCGCTAGGAACTTACACACATTTTCCATGACGTCCGTATCCCGCTCAAAAAAACCTCCCCCGTGATAATAAATAAGGACCGGCTTTTTTTCTTTTGTCTGGTTATAAATCTTTAAGGTCAATTCGTGATCTTCAGAAAATATGTTTTTCGTTTTCGAACGAATTCCACTGCTTAAATCTTTATTATTTACTTCCACTCTGTTTCGGGTAAGCTCAAGGTCATCGATTTCGAGCGGACGTCTTTTATTCGGATCGACCTCGTTTGTAAGAAATCTTTTCACTCTCGGATCTAAACCGCCGCTCCCCTCCTGAAAAGGAATTTCCTTATTAATGATGCTTAATCTCCCTTTTTTTGAATGGGCTACTCTTTCTTCTAATCTTTTTGTGAGCTCCTCATGTGTATAGTTCATGATACACAACCTCCTTATCAAAACTAACACTGTACGGTAACCAAAATGGTAAATATGCCTGTTCTCTTAATCACAAAGCAGTACAGGATAAAAAGTTTCATTACTGTAAATTCCCTTTTCCTTACAAAAAAACGTTTATTCAAGGATTATGTGTAGTGGGTTGTACGTATAGTGAAAAGGAAATTTCTTAATAAGAGCCCTGTAGAGGGCGAAATTAAGACCGGGTAACTGGGCGGTCCTTTTCCGATTACTATGGTTCTGCGGTAAACCCCGTGATTGAAATCTATAAGTGAGGCTAAACTGAGAGCCCAAAAAGCAGCACAGCATTTAATAGATTATGCCGGCAACCTTCTTTAGTACACAGCTGTCAGCCAGTTAAAACGGTTTGGCACCTTGCCGTGAACGATGTCCATATAGCTTTTCTGCAGGTAGGCTGTAACTGGTCCTGTTATTCCTGATCCGACCTGGCGAAAATCTGCTGATACTACTGAAACAATTTGAATAGCGGTTCCAGTGAGAAAAACTTCATCGGCCGTATAGAGGGAAGTTTTTGGCAGGGTGGTAATCTCCCAGGTCAGGCTGGGATCATCTTCTGCAAGGGTGAGCACGGTGCTGCGGGTAATTCCCGGAAAAATATCGTCCGATGCCTGGGGTGTCAGAATGTGATCGCCCCTTACTACAAATAGGTTGCTGGTACTCGCTTCACTGAGATTTCCTTCTCGGGTAAGAAGAATCGCTTCATCCGCCCCCGAACGGACCGCATCGGAGTACGCAAGAGCTGAGTTCATGTAGCCGGCAGAGGTTTTCAGCTGAGAAGGAATCGTGTTCGTTGTTATACGGAGCCATGATGATGTAAGGGTCTTCAATTCGTTGAAAGCATAAATACCGGGTTCAACAAGGGCGATGGTCAGACCGTACTGCTCGTTTATGAGGGACGGACGCAGGGATTCCTGATCGATGAAGGCAAATGGCCGGATGTAGATGTTCCTTTTTACATTATTGATCTTAATAAGCTCCACCGTAATTTCCGAAAGCTGGCTCGCAGTGTAGGGAATGTCGATGGCCAGGGCGCGGCACGCCTCCAGGAGACGCTCATAATGGAGAGTAAGGCGGAATACATACAACTGCTTGTGGTCCGGGTTCCAATACCCGCGGATACCCTCAATTATACCAAGTCCGTAGTTCAGCGCTTTGTTTCTGATCGGGACTGAGGCTTCTTCATCCGGAATAAATTTACCGTTCATGAATGTGTACATGGCCATCAACTGCTCCTCTCTTGAAAAACTGGTATTACTATATGTATGACTGATAGTGCCTTAATATTTATCCTGCCGGCAGGAGGATGGCTGATTCAGCAGCTGGGTCTACTGTGATAGAATAGAAAAAAGTGTTCTGATCCGGTCTTCTGCCGTCTGGGCAGAGGATATATTTGGTTTAAAAAAGGATGTGACAGATATGGAAGTGATCCTGCTTCTGGTCATTGCTGTGATGCTTGTCGTGCTGGCGGTAAAGGCGGGAAAGAAACTGCGGGGAAAACTCGGTCTCACGATTGATGAATTCTGGCTGATGATTGTCACGCCGATTGTGGTCGTGTACACGGTGGTACTGGCCATTGAAGGAGCGTCGATGATGCGCTGGATTTTTGTCTTGAGTATTTATCTCCTGATCGTTATGACGGTTGTGCGTGTCTACCGCAATCGGATGGCGTAGAAATTTGGGTGTTGCCTAAATGAGATCTTTCAACGGCGATATTACATGCTAAAAAAGACGGAAACTTACATTAATAGGCAGCCTTCTCACCGGCTGCCTTTTTAAAATAATGAAAGAAAAACAATCATGACCCTTTCCGTAATTGACGGCCGGAAAGGGTGCTTAAACAGTGAAGTTATGTGAGCCGGATGGCCTGATTTTTTAACCATATGGTTAACTCATTAGGAAGTGTACCTGCGACCGCGAGAGTAATGTGACCGCCATGGAACGTGACCGTCTCCTGATCACGGCTCCCTGTTATAGCCATGACAGGGAGAGAGGATTCCTTCGGTACAATTGTATCCTTTGTTCCTGTTACCAGCAGGAGTGGAGACCTAATTTTTCTAGTATCGACTGGCTGACCGGCCAGGGTGAAGGTATGGTTCACGAGGCGATTATGAAACACCATGTCTTCGATTACCTGTGAAAGAGCCTTGCCGGAAAACGGAACCGAATCGTACAGCCACTGCTGGATGAGGGCATGTTTTTCGTTGGCCGGCTTTGCTTTTCGGTCTGAGGAAGCAGGAAAGAGGCTGCTGAGTGTACGGTTAACGACAGGGGCCGGGATCATCCCCATCGCCTTTACAGCCACTTTGAGCCGTGCAGGATTACCATTAAAAGCGTCCGTCCATGGTTCAGCACCTGGGAGACTGGAAAAGTCCACAGGTGGTGCAAACAGTACCAGTTTTTCCGGCGGATTGGGTGATACAGCTGCATGAATAAGTGCCATGGTGCCTCCCAGGCAGTACCCGGCACTGATGACATCTTCAGAACCGGAGTGAATCCGGGTCCGGCGAAGACCCCGTTCAATATACGTAAGAATGTAATCCTCAAGGCTGACATCCTTGTCCTCATAGCCGGAGATTCCGAAGTCGAGGAGATAGACATCGAACCCTTCCCGGTTGAGGCAGCCAATCATACTCATGCCCGGAGCCAGATCTAAAATGTACGGTCTGTTTACCAGGGAGTAGACAAGAAAAAGGGGCGTGCAGTATTTTCGGGAAGAGGAAGGATAATACCAGAGTACGTTTTTATTAAGTGTCCAGACAGCATGGCGTGGTGTGACGGTATTCACTGGTTATTGTCCTTTCTTTTTTTGCCTTTTTCTTTTTTCCGGCAGTCTTGAGTCAGGAGTTTCTCTTCCAGAGCATCCACTTTTTCCTCTACCTGGCGAATCAGGGCTGCGAGGGCTGCAAGGTCGTTTTTGGTTGGAACTTTCAATTCCACGATCTTCTGGTACTCCTCCAGTTTTTTTATGATCTCCTCAGGCTGAATCCCCAGGGGCACCTTTAATCTTTTCCTGTGTGCCTTCACCTTTTCCTCGGTCAGATGTGTCAACTCCAGCATTTTTAATAAGATTTCTTTTTTTTCCATCATTGGATTCTCCTTTTTTGTTAATAACGTTGTCTATTTACTCTATTCACCAAAACAGGATGAGCATGGACATATCAGAAAGAGGGGCTTTTGCCTTCGGAATGATAGACCAGTTTCCAGCCATATGGTACAGATGTACAGGCTGTCCTGTGCCTTTTTCATAGAGTAAAGGAGTGACTGTTTCACTAAAAAAAGAGGAGAGGAAAAATCACCATGACCAACAAACAGGAATTACCACCCCATCGCCCTCCCGGCCCGGCCGGCACCTGGTTTAAAGGATCGCTCGATGCGTTTAAAAAGGACCCGCTCGCCTTTCTGAGAATCCAGGCGGAAACATTTGGCCCTCTCGCCTCGTTCAGGCTGGGGCCGTTTCAGCGGTTTCATCTTGTGAACGACCCGCATCTGATCAGTACTGTTTTTGCCGACAAAGAAAAACGGCTTGTAAAATCGAGAGATATCCAGACGCTGAAATCGATTGTGGGAGAGGGGCTGCTTACGAGCGAAAAAGCCTTCCACCTTAAACAGAGAAGAATGATCCAGCCCGCTTTCAGACATACGCATATTGCGAAATACGGCGAGGAAATGACCGCAGTTACGAAACAGATAATCCGAAACTGGGAGGGAAAGTCAGAACTTAATATCGCAGACGAGATGATGGATATCACACTGGCCATTATTGCAAAGACGATGTTCAGCATGGATTTTGAGGAGGGATCGCGAAAAATCGGCAAACCGATGGAGTCGATCATGAAGCTCGGGATCAGGCGTATGCGCAATCCATTCAGCCTTCCGCTCTGGATTCCGGTCCGTGATAATCGCAGGCTGAAAGGGGCCGTGCAGGAACTGGACCGCGTCATTTACAGAATAATTGAGAAGAGAAAACAATCGGGTGATAACTACGAGGATCTTCTCGGTATTCTGATGCAGGCCAGTGAGGGCGGAAAAGGACTGACGGATCGCCAGCTGCGTGATGAGCTGATGACCATTTTCCTTGCAGGCCATGAAACCACTGCCAATCTCCTGACTTGGACGCTTTACCTTCTCGGTCAGCATCCGGAGGAGCAGAAAAAAATTCACATGGAGCTTGATAACGTCACGGGAAAAGGAGGCGTGAAGGCGGCTCACTTTATGAACTTCAGCTGCGTGAAAAATGCAGTCTGGGAATCAATGCGTCTGTATCCGCCTGCCTATGTGGTGGGCAGACAGGCGGAAACGGACCTTGAACTGGGGGGGTACCGGATTAAAAAGGGGGAGACGCTTCTCCTCAGTCAGTATGTGATGCACCGAAATGCTTCCTTTTTTACAGAACCTGATCTTTTTAAACCTGATCGGTTTAAAGACGATTTCATGAAATCCCTGCCTTCCGGAACATACTTCCCTTTCGGCGGCGGCGCACGAATTTGTATCGGCAATCACTTTTCCCTTATGGAAGCCGTGCTTGTACTCGCAGTAATACTGAAGCAGTACCGGGTGGCTATCTCTGATAATTGTCCGGCTGTAAAGCCCCAGCCCCTCATCACCCTTCGTCCGAAATACGGCCTTATCATGGAAATCCACAAGCGTTAGCTTTGTTAAGCGGGGACGGTTCCTGAATGACATTTTTCATACCGATCCATCACTCTCACTATTTACGAAAAAATGCAGCACAGAACCGTTTTTAGTTAACAAGAACTTCGCCTGATAAACATACATTTGGTATTGATGCCAAAGGGGGCGAACAGGATGGAGAGGGTTGAAGGGATTCAGACGGCACCGGAGGAGTACATTGCTTTTATAGAAGGAAGCCTTCCAGCTCCGGAGGAAGCGAAGCGGGTGCTGATTCTCGGGGCGGGGCTTGCAGGGCTGACGGCCGGGAAGCTGTTAAAAGATGCGGGCCATGATGTGACGATTCTCGAAGGCAGCGACCGGGTTGGCGGCAGGGTGTATACGATCCGGGAGCCGTTCACGGAGGGGAATTACTTTGAAGCGGGGCCGATGAGGATTCCCGATTACCACGAGCTGACGCTGGCACTGATCAATCAGTTCGGGCTTGAAACGAACGAATTTATCAACACGACGGACAACGATCTGTACTATGTAAATAACCGTCTTGTCAGACGCTTTCAGTATGAAGACGATCCGGACATCCTCGGCTTTCCTGTTTCGGAAGATGAAAGCGGGGAAACGGCAGCTGAGCTTCTAAAGAGTGCTCTTAATGCTTTTTACAGGCTTTACGAGAATTCGACCGACGAGGAGCGGGAGGAGCTGGTCAGGGGTTTCGAGCAGTATTCCATGGAGAGCTTCCTCAGAAACAATCCGGTAGGGCGCTCCCTCTCCGGTGACGCGGTGCGGAAAATCCAGGTGATGCTCGGAATCGAAGGGTTTCCGGAGCTGAGCTTTATCGATATTTTCAGAAACATCATCAGTACGATTTTCGGAGAGAATACGAATTTCCTGGAGATTACCGGGGGAAACGACCAGCTGCCGAAAGCGTTTCTAGAGTACCTGGCGGACAATGTTATTTTTGACCGGAAGGTAACTTCGGTGATTAACGGTCCTCAACAGGTGGTCGTGCAGACAGAGGACCGGGAGGGGCGGATCTACACCTATGAGGGGGATGTGGTGATTACCACGATTCCGTTCTCGGCTTTTCAGTTTGTCCGGGTTACCCCCTTCAACTCCCTGAGCTATGAAAAAAGAAAAGCGATTCAGACGATCCATTACGTGTCTTCTGTAAAAGTGGGACTTGAATTCAGCGAGAAATTCTGGGAACGGGATGGTATGAGAGGCGGGAGCCTGACGACAGATCTGCCGATTCAGTTTACGCATTATCCGAGCAGCCGGATCGGAGAGCCCGGTCCCGGCGTCGTGCAGGCGAGCTACACCTGGGGCGATAACGCGCGACTGTGGGAATCTCTCACAGATGAGCAGCGGATCCGATTTGCGCTTGATTTCCTGGCATCCATTCACGGCGAGTACGTTCGGGATCTCTATCTGGGCGGGGCTTCCTACAGCTGGGCACAGAATCCGTTTGCGGCCGGATGCTTTACCCTTTACGCCCCCAACCAGGCAGCAGATTATCCGGAGATCATCAGACGGCCGGAGGGACGGATGCATTTCGCCGGGGAACATTCGTCGGATCTGCACGGGTGGGTGGAAGGAGCCGTCGAGTCCGGTGTGCGTGCGGCGCTGGAAGTGAATGAAGCCAAAGAATAGTGACGATGCAGATAAGCATGAATAAAAGTGGGAACAGTCCATGCTCCAAATGGGCTGTTTTTTGTCGTCGTTTTGTTTTAAGTAAAAAAGGGCATGTCATTTTTCCTCGTTCCCCTGACGTAGTCACTCAGCCTCATTTCTGTGAAAGGACCGATCGTGCTGTTTGGTGCATGCTGGAAAAGGAAAAAGGAAGGTGAACTTTGAAAGTGTATATAACACCGGCTTCTGCGCCAGACTGGTCTGATAGAGAGTGGAGTAAACGTAAAGGGAGAGTGCAGGTATGAGAGAAGTTAATTACAGCGGAAATCTCTGGTCCGGCGTCCTGTTCGGCTTGGGTGCCATAGCGTTTTTTGATGAAGTAGTCTTTCACCAGCTGCTCCGGTGGCATCATTTCTATGATCTGGCCACCACCGACATTGGCCTGATTTCGGACGGGCTGTTTCATGCGTTCAGCTGGTTTGCCACGATTGGCGGTCTGTTCTGGTTTGCTGACCTGCGCCGGAAAAAAAGCCTGTATCTGAAGCGGTGGTGGGGCGGCGTGTTAACAGGTGCCGGGGCATTCCAGCTTTATGACGGTCTGATTCAGCACAAAGTGATGCGGATTCACCAGATCCGTTACGTGGAAAATGTCTTGGTGTACGATATTATCTGGAATGTGACGGCCGCTTTGATGATTGCAGCGGGGGTTTATCTGCTGTATAAAACCCGGAGCGGCAATCGCCGGGCATCGGGGGCGGTGTAACGATGCATCACACGCATACTGAAATGGCAGGACTTCCGGTATGGTCCCAGATTCTTCTGGCGCTTCCGTTTCTTATTCTTGCGCTCCTGTATATCTGGGGGCTCATGGTCTCATCTGGAAAGGGCCGCTCATGGCCGGTGTGGCGGACATGTTTCTGGATTCTCGGATGTGTGCTGGCGTTCACTGCTGTCGCAGGTCCGCTGGCTGATCAGGCTCATCATGATTTCTACGTACATATGATGACCCATCTGTTATTGGGAATGCTGGCGCCGCTTTTGATGGTGCTGGCGGCTCCTATTATGCTTCTTCTCAGGGCCCTGCCGGTGACAGCTGCCCGGAAGGTAAGTGGTATTCTGAAATGGAGGGTCTTTCACGTACTGACCGATCCATTCGTGGCGTCCCTTATGAATATGGGAGCGCTGTGGGTGCTGTATACGACGCCGCTTTACAGCGGGATGCACGAGAGTCCTGCTCTTCATGTCCTGGTTCATGCCCATGTTTTTATTGCCGGGTATGTGTTTACGGCGTCGATGATTTCAAAGGATCCGATGCCCAACAGACCATCTTATTTTTACCGTAGTGTGGCGCTTGTCCTGGCCCTGGCCAGTCACGGCATTCTCTCTAAATACCTCTACGCCAATCCCCCGGCAGGAGTACCGGCGGCTGAAGCAGAGGCCGGCGGAATGCTGATGTTTTACGGCGGAGATATAGTGGATGGGGTGATCGTGTTTCTGCTGCTGCGCCAGTGGTACCACGCAGCCCGTCCAAAACCCTATAAATCCCCGCAGCCTGTAACGGGATAAAAAGGAGTACCCTGGTCATACGTTGGCCGGGGTATTTCCGCTCGAATGCAGTACCGTAGGGTATTGATCAGGCAGAAACTTCGCTTTTTTTCTGGCAGCGGCAATACGTTACAGGAAAATCAATCGTTTATGAACGTTCTTCTTCATGGT
Source organism: Alteribacter lacisalsi (assembly GCF_003226345.1). GTDB lineage: Bacteria > Bacillota > Bacilli > Bacillales > Salisediminibacteriaceae > Alteribacter > Alteribacter lacisalsi. The sequence goes on from NZ_PDOF01000001.1 coordinate 646,821, forward strand.
ATAGAGTTAGAAAGGAGTGTGATTATGAATAATGTGTCTCGAATTCTAATTATATTTATCGCTTCTATCGTTGTGGGGTTTGCGTTTAACGTGTTCCTTCTGCCTCATGAAGTTCTTACCGGGGGAGTCACTGGTCTGGCTATGGTATTTGGTCTTCTTACGCCAGTAAATACCGGGTATTGGATCTTCCTCTTAAATATTCCGATCCTAATACTCGGCTGGATGAAGCTTGGAAAGATGTTTATCGGTAACAGTATCTTCTCGGTTTTTATCACGTCTGTATCGATGCTATATATTCCCGTTGTGCCTGTAACAAATGATCCGCTCCTGTCCTCGGTGTTCGGCGGAGTTATTGCAGGAGCAGCCATTGGTGTGATCATCCGTAACTACGGTTCTACAGGCGGTTTTGATGTGGTAAGCCTTGTCTTAATTAAGCGGTGGGATGTTCCATTGGGCGGGCTGATTTTCGCTTTAAACAGCGGGGTCGTCTTTATTTCCGGATTCTTCTTTGCCTGGGAGCTGGCGCTGTACACCATGGCTTCGATTTACATTACGGGACTGGTCATTGACCGGATCCATACACGCCATATCAAATTGAGCCTGATGGTGGTAACGACCAGGGGAGATGAACTGAAAAAGAACCTGATTGCCAACTTATACAGGGGCATCACCGTGATGGATGGAGAAGGTGCATACTCAGGAACAGGCGTCAAAGTGATGTATACGGTCATTTCACGCCCTGAGCTTGCCTTAGTCAGACCCCTGATTAAGGAAGTGGACCCTAATGCATTTGTGAGCGTAAGTGAAACCGTTGAAGTAATGGGGAATTTCAGGAGGGACTGACAGCAAGCAAACATATTAACATCACCAGCACAGGCCGCGGTCTGTGCTGCTGCTCTTTTCTAATGGCTGTATTCCTACAGATTGCTGCTGTAACTTAAATGTAAAATTCAACAGAAAACAATTAAAATGATACATACGATGACTTTTTTTCCAAAAAGATGAAACCTGAACCAGGATCTCAATATCTAATAGGTGTGAATGCAGAGGGGGGATAGGATTGAACAGTCTAAAAACAGTAAAAAAAGCCGCAAAGGGGTGCAGAAAATCATTTGAGATTCTCATAGAAGAGCACAAACTGACGATGTACAGGGTGAGCAGAACCATACTCTCCGACGACCAGGATTCAGCCGATGCCATCCAGGAAACCATTCTGAAAGCGTACGAGGGAATTAGTAAGCTACGGGAGCCCCGTTTCTTTAAAACATGGCTTATTCGGATTCTGATGAACGAATGCAACCAGATTCACAGAAAAAGAAAAAACATTATCCCTATTGACCACTTGTGGGAGTGTGCAGGAGAAGACAGGGGATACAGGGAACTGGAAGTGCTGGAACTCATCCATACCCTCCCTGACCGGGACAGCCAGCTTCTGAAACTGTTTTATATCGATGACTTGTCCATGGCTGATCTGGCTTTACTCTATGAAACATCAGAAAACACGATAAAAACACGCTTGAGACGAAGCCGGGAAAAACTTCGCAGCATGATCACGCAAAACAAGGAGGAAGAGTTATGGATAAATGGGAAAAACAATTAAACGAACAGATGAACCAGCCTCTGCCGGAACGGATCGATATTGCCGTAAGCAATACACTCTCCACCCTTCCTTCGAAAAAGAAAAACCGAAAAGGGGTAACTTATGCCTTCATCAGTGCAGCAGTTGTTTTTCTCCTAATGGTCAGCATGTCCTTGCTCTCCCCTTCCTTTGCTTCCTCCATGAAAAACCTGCCGATTGTGGGTTCCGCTTTTGAATATGCTAGTAGTGCGGGTATATTGAAAGGCGCGCAGGAAAATCTGGTGACTGCCGTTGGAGAGGAAGTCATCATTGACGGAAAAACGGTCATCTTTACAGACACCCTTTATGATGGTTCCCAGATTCATATCGGATATATGGAAGAATTTGATGAAGAATTGGGGCATGGCGATTTTCCCGGTCTCTGCCGTTTTACAATTAATGGAAAAGAGATCGGAAGCTACGGCTGGGGCGGGACGGGAACCTATCTTGATAACGGCTGGTACGCAGGAACAGTCAGTGTCCGCATACCGGACCTTCCCGACTCGTTTGAACTGGGCATCAAACCGTTTAAAGGAAATGCCTGGTCGGTTGAACTTCCTGTTGAAAAAAAAGGGAAATCCGAGACGTTTATAGTAAACGAAAGGAAAGAATCGGGTAATATCTCTCTTTCCTATCACACCGTTACCTTCCACCCTACGTCCACCGCGATTTCCCTGACCAGCTCCTATCCGGAAGCGTATGGTGACGAGTTTAACATGCTCGACTATCACATCGTCGATGAAAATGACCGAATTATTCAATCTTCGAGTGCAGGTGGCAGTGGTCAGGCGAAAGATGGTTTATACTTGAATGAATATTCCCTGTTCTATGAGCCTTTAAATGAAAAGCCGGAACAACTGACGATTACACCTTTTCTTGATCAGGCGGAAAGAGAGATTGCCTTTGTCCGGATGCCGTGGAAAGAGGAACCGGTCACCCTTTCCCAGGGAGAAGTAGGCAGCGTTACCGTTCATAGTATTGCGTCAGATGACGATGCAACGTATGTTACCTATACGCTGAAGGGGGAACACGTTTCCTATCAGAGCCAGTCGCTCTGGATGGAAGATCAGGAAGGGAATGAATACCGTTCACACAGCGCACCGGAATACATCGAAGATACAGGAGAATACAGACTTGAACTGGAGAGGGCCCCGGATCTTGAAGGCGTCATAATCGTCACAGTCGAACAGGAGGCCGTTCAGTTTCTTGATGACCTGCAAGTAACGATTTCAATTGAATAACAGAACCCGGCTACATGGAAATGGCTCTCAATTAGTGAGGGTCATTTCTTTATCTTATATTTACATGAGCGATATTTTTTCCTGCAGCAGGTACTATCTGCATCGACAGTTAAGGAGGCCCTGCAGCTTCAAACCCCTGCACTGGCATCGCCATCGATGGAAAGACCTGAAACCGTCCCCACTTTACTTTTGGGATTGCATTTCCATTTTTGTCCTCAAGTAGTATACTGTAGGAAGGAATTGGTATATTTTAAAGGGACGGGGGTTTTACTGGGAATGAATCTGATGGAATTTCTGGTTCCGGCAGGTGTGTTGTGTCTGCTCCTTGGTGCAATCTGGCCCGTGCTGCAGAAACGATACGCTTTTTCACCGGATACGGCCTGGCTTGTCGTGGCGATAATCCTTGCAGCTATCTATACGTTTGTCTTGATCATAACGGAAGCACAGGGAAGTTTATGGTACTTTGCCTGCGCTGTTTACGCGCTGATCGGGATTCATCTGACCGGTTCCCTGAGCCGGTGGGTAAAAAGATGGAGCAGTGCAAAATACAGTTAGTAAAGAATTGGGATTAAAGGATTATAAAGCAGGCTCCACGGGTACATATCTGGAAAAGGAATGGTTTGCCTGTCAAATGGCGGGAATCAGTAAGGTGGGGACAGAATGAACCAGTTGATGAAATATACAACTTTTATCGTGCTGCTGTGTGCGCTTTCTGCATGTGGTGAGGCAGAGGTTTTACAGGAATTAGAGGAGGTTACCACCTCCAATGATACGACGGTGAAACGGTTTACATATGATAGTGAAGGTCTGGAGATTGAGGGTTATCTTGTAAGGCCGGAAGTAGATGAAGCAGAAGAGCTTCCCGTGCTCATATACAATCGGGGCGGCAACCGGAATTTCGGTGCGATCAATCACCAGACGATCAATGATCTGCGCTTTTGGGCGGTACAGGGCTATGTGGTGCTGGCTTCGCAGTACCGGGGGGCCGGTGGAAGTGAAGGCAGTGACCAATTTGGCGGGGACGATTTAAGTGATGTGCTTTGGTTGCAGGATGTGGCGGAGGAGCTTTCGTATGCCGACACCTCCCGCATGGTGATGATCGGCTATTCCCGCGGCGGGATGATGACCTACCTGGCAGCAAAAGAAGGAATGGATCTTAAGGCAGCGGCAGTGATCGGCGCACCGGCTGATCTTTTCCAAGGTCATGAGGAAAGCGGTCCGCGGATGAAAGGCATTCTGGAGGAACTCGTCGGCGATCCGGAAGAGGATGCAGAGGCGTATGAAGCCCGGTCGGCCGTCCACTGGCCGGAAGAAATCGGGGTACCGACGCTGATCCTTCACGGGGAGGAAGATCAGGAAGTGAATGTACTTCAGTCCGAACGTCTTTATGCCATGCTAGACAGTATGCACGAGATGATTATCTACCCGGAGGCGGATCACGGTCTGAGTGGCTACCGGGACGAGTACCGGGAAGAGGTGCTTGACTGGTTTGAGCGCCATCTTGAGAAAGAGTAGTGGTTAATTTTGTAAAAAAATAGGGAATGGGAATCACAGACACTCAACTTGGATGAGATACTGTGACCCGTTCTTTTTTTATCGTAGCGATGGTTTCGGCTCCGACCCTCCTTGTTGCCGGGTGCAGCGAGCAGTCGGCGGAGGAGGATATGGCTGAACTGGAGAAGAAGTACGATTTGCACTTTCAGGTAATTGACGAGCCACCAGAGCGTGATGAGACTCCGCCGGAACTCGATTTCGAGGAGGCGGACCGGGTGTTTGCCTTTGCCGCTGAATTTATGGAAGATCAGGAAACGGATATGCCGGATCAGCCTGCGCTTATGGAGACGAACGATGATGACGTTCCCGCTGAAAGCGGCATCTATACGATCACGCTCGCCTCGGATACGGAGCCAAGCGGCCAGATCGTGGCGGAGCGCCACTTCAGCTTTGTGTATGAAGACGATGACGAATCGGAACACGTCCTGCTCGGTGACCTCAGGACCTCTATTACCGGCACGCCCGCCATGAGCTGGGAGGAAATGAGTACAGGCGCAGATTATAATGAAGAAACTGGTCAGATCACCTTGTCTGCGGTCAGGATACTGGAAGTTCTGTTCAGCTATGGCGATCAGGATGTTTACTTCTCGGAGGCAGGTAACTGGCGGGTGGAGACGTATGCGGAGGAGTTGGAGGAGGAATAGGGTAAAGCACACACTATGCAGGATTTACGATAGGAAGAGAAGCACAGGATGTCTGCTTCTCTTCCTTTTTGTATGACCACTCTCCCCTATTGTTCTTCTTCGTCTCCGTCTTCGATGCTGATTTCACCTTGCCTGTAACCTTCTTCCTCGGCATACAGCCGTACAGCAATCGTCTGGGGTCCTTCCCCTTCTTTATCCTGCAGTTCGTGCAAATACTCACTTTCATAAACATAAAGTGAAGCTTCCTGATCCCCTAACGCTACTTCTTCCGAACCTGCCATTTCTGCGTCCGATGGCAGAAACTCTTCTGAAGCTTCCAGGGCATCTTCTTCGCTCCATTCCGTATCTTCTTTACTTTCAAAACTCAGAGTTATTCCGGCAGCATGATCATCTATCAGAATGCTTGAAACATAACCATCTTCAGACTGGTAATCGAACAAAGAATCAGAAGGGTCCTCTATAGCATTTTCACCGTATTCTTCTTCAAATTCAGCGAGAGAACTGCCGAGCTGCGCACCGCTTTCTTCGGTTCCGCAGGCTGAAAGAAGCCCTGCTGATAGGATGATAGACAAAACTGCTATTTTTCTCATCCAATCGACCCCTTCATTTGTGTATGTATGTGCTCTACCCATATATTGGGAAACGCAAACTGACACTACGAATGGCTTTATTTTTCACGTTTGTCCTAAAAGGAATTGCTGCTTTTAATCGCGAAAAAGACAAGTATGATGAGGAACGCGAAAAGGGGCGATGTTCGATGAAGAAAAAAGGAATGGAGCGGGAGGCAGATGAGTCAATAGGTGTGAGAGAGGAGGCAAGAGCAGTGGAAGAGCGAATCATAGTCGTGCCGGCTAACAAAGCATCGTGGGAGGATCTGGAAGCTGTACTCGGGTCGGCGCGCTGCCACGGTGCCCCATGCTACTGTCAACGATTTAAAATCTCTTATAATGACTGGAGCCTGACTGATGATCAAGAACGGGCCTTTATGCTTCGGGCACAGACAGACTGCGGAAACCCCGAGTCTAACACAACCAGCGGGCTTGTCGCATATTTAGACCAGGAACCTGTCGGCTGGTGCGCGGTGGAACCGAGAACAGCCTACAAAAAACTCAGGTCCAGTCCGGTTCCGTGGTCGGGACGGGATGAGGACAAAAACGATAACAGCGTCATGGCCATTTCCTGCTTCATTGTGCGAAAGGGTTACCGGAGGCGTAAGATTACCTACGCTTTAGCAAAAGCATCCATATCGTTCGCCCGGAAAAGGCGAGCACACGCCATTGAAGGATATCCCATGAGGACGGTGCCTGGAAAAGACATCCCGTGGGGCGAACTTCATGTGGGAAGCCGCAATGCCTTTATAGCAGCTGGCTTTCGTGAAGTGTCTGCACCTACTAAACGCAGAGTTGTGATGCGGATAGATTTTAAATGAAACCTATAAAACTCACAAAAAAGCATAGAGTAAGGAACATAAAACTCTTTGCTTTTTTGGTTAAAATTCCATTTATATTGGAATATATTCCCTCCATACATGTTATAGACTCATGATGCAGGTAGAATATAACATTTGAAGAAGAATAAGATGTGAAGTTACGGTTAATAAATGATATAATATTATATGATATTATATTGTTAAGGAGTTTTTTATGGCTAATCCTTTTGAAAGTGTCAAGCAGAAGCCTCGTTACGAAAGAATTTACTCGGAATTGAAAACAAAAATAATAGACAAGCAAATCAGACCGGGAGAAAAGCTGCCGACAGAGAAAGAACTAATCGATTATTATCAGGTGAGCCGAATTACGACGAAAAAGGCGCTTGATATGCTGGTAAGCGATAATCTGATCAAGCGAATTCCCGGCAAAGGATCGTTTGTCATCAGCGGAGATGAAAATATCGGAACAGAGATAAAAACAAAAAACCGGCCACTGCTCATAGGCTACATTGTTCCTGATTTTGATGACAGCCACGGTCTTGAATTATTCCTGGGCGCAGAGAAAATGGCTGCACAAACGAATATGAATATCGTGGTAAAAAGAACTTACGGAGACGTTAACAGGGAAAAGGAAGCGATCAATGCTCTTTTGGAACTTGAAGTGGACGGCATGGTGATCCTGCCGGTTTCAGGAGAGTATTACAATGAGGAAATCGTAAAGTTAAATATTCAGAAGTTCCCCCACGTCCTTATTGACAGATATCTGAAAGGGTTCTCGACAACCTCGGTATGCACCGATAACAGAGGATCGTCAAAGCAGTGTGTTCATTATCTGTTTGATATGAATCATGATAAGATTGCTCTCATAGCTCCGCCATTTAAGGACACATCGGCCATTGAAGACCGTATTGACGGATTTATCCAGGCGTACGCGGAGAGAGGTGTTTCGGTGGATAAGGATCTTTGGCTCACAAGCCTTACATCCACGCTCCCTTTCCCGAAAAACACGGAGGAGGAGATCCGTCAGGACATCGAAATGATTAAAGAACATTTGAAAAAGTTCCCGGAAATTTCGGCTGTTTTTGCCATGGAATACAATGTGGCGGTTCTCGTCAAAGAAGCAGCTGCGGAACTTAACATGACCGTGCCGGATGACTTATCTATTATCTGTTACGATCACCCCCTGAATACGATTGGCAGACATAGATTCACCCACATAAAGCAGGACGTGGAAAAAATGACCGGGAAAGCGCTTGAAGGAGTTACCGCATTGATTGAAGGCAGGGAGTTTCCGGTTAAGACAACCCTTGATGCAGAATTAATAAAAGACGCTTCCACTGTCGCAAAAAAAGTTTAATAAAGCGTTCCTATCAGTACTTTCGCCTGGGCCGGAGGTACTTTTTTATTTGTTTAATTGGAAATGCTCAATAAATAACATATAAATTATATGTAATTTTAATATTGACATGTAATATTATCGGATATAACATAATAAATGAAAGCGCTATTATTTTCAGGATTTGAAGGGGAGTACATTCTTTATCAGGTTGAGAAGTTGCGAATGAATTATCAGAAAAATCCAAAAAGGAGAGATCGTGATGAAGAAAACCGTAATTGGGACGATTGGTGGGGGCGCCCTGCTGTTTCTGGCTGCCTGTGGGGGTAATGGTACTTCCGGAGAAGGGGATGTGGATCTCGATTGGCTGACCACCCCTTCCTATTCGCCTCAGGCAACTAATGAAGAGGAAGCTGACTATATTTCCGGAAAGATTGCTGAATTTGAAGAGGAGTTTCCGGATGTAAACATTAACATGGACCTTCAGTCAACCGATATTGATGAAGCGATGTCCCGACTGCTTGAACAGGCCAACACGGGACGGGCGCCGGATGTGGCGGCCATCGATGGATTTTACTTTCAGCGTTTCATCGATTACCTCCAGCCGCTGGACGAGTTGTTCGAAGAATACGATATGGATATCGACGATTTTCTGCCATTCGCACAGGATGTGATTAAGGGCGAAGATGGTCAGATTTATGGTCTGTACATGAATACAGATACCAGGGTGCTTTTCTATAACACCGAAGTGGTTGAGGAGCCTCCAGCCACATGGGATGAAGCGATTGAGCTTTCCCTCGACATTCAGGAAGATGGCTACAGCGGTCTTCTTTTCCCTGGCGGACGCGGGGAAGGAACCGCAGTGACAACCCTCTGGCCGTTATTCTGGGCCCAGGGCGGGGAACTGGTTGATGAGGACGGAAACCCTTCCTTTGGTGAAGGGGAGAATAGGGAAAAAATGCTGAATGTTCTCAGCCAGATTGATACGGCTGTTCAGTCAGGTGCGACACCGCAGCGGGTGAGCAGCTACGGTGGAGAAAATGACCTGAACGAGGAAATAGCCGGAGGAAGTGCCGCTATGTTTCTCGGTGGTAACTGGCAGCTTTCCTTTATGAGAGAAACACTCGGGGAAGATTTTGAAAACTGGGATGTAGCGCCACTCCCACAGATTGAGGAAAATCAGTTTGCTACCAGTGCAGGCGGCTGGGCCTGGGGTATTTTTGCTGAAGAAGAAGACAAACAGGAAGCTGCCTTTGACCTGATCACCCGCCTGTTTATCAGCGAGCAGGGCATGAGTGAATGGATTAATGTCCACGGCGGCTTGCCTTCAAGGGAATCTGTTTACGAGTCCGAGTACTTTGAAGGTGATGAGTTCAGCGATGTGTTCAGAGAGTACCTTGAAGACGCGAACGTCAGACCGGCTTCACCACGATACAACGAAATTTCAAATCAGATGCAAATTGCGGTTTCCGAAGTGATCAGCGGTTCAAAAACCCCTGAAGAAGCTTTGGATGACGCCTGGTCTGTCGTAAATGAAGACTGATCCTAAGGCGTCTGGAATGAAAACAACGCAAGCCGGACAAAAAAAGAAAGCCGGGAGATGGAGGGATTCACCCCTCCCCTGGCTCCTCCCATTAGGGATTATTCTGACGTTCGTATTTTTATATCCTGTTTTTGAAATTGTGCGATTCAGTTTTACAAATGCTTCGCTGATGGACACCGACTATGAGTATACAATTGGTTCTTTTTTACGACTTGTGCAATTGCCCGGATTCTATCAGATGCTTACCGTGACTGGAATCTTTGTTTTTGCCAGTGTATTCTTCCAGTTGTTCTTTGGCTTTCTCATTGCTCTTATTATCGACCGGGGCCAGCAGCTGAAAATGAGAGGAACGGTAGCCGTCCGCACAGCGGTGCTGACCGCGTGGGCGATTCCCGGGGTGATTATCGGGATTATCTGGCGGATTATGTACAATGAAACCGAGTCCGGTATCTTTAATCACTTTGTCAGCCTTTTTGGAATGGATACGATGCCGTTTCTATCTGATCCCCAGATGGCTCTGTTTGCTGTCACGCTCGCCAACATCTGGCGGGGAACGGCGTTCAGTATGATCCTGCTGTATGCAGGCATTCAGACGCTGCCGAAAGATGTCATGGAAGCAGCGAAAATTGATGGAGCGTCCGCATTTCAGCGTCTGACGAAAGTGATGCTGCCGATGCTCGCGCCGATTATTCTGATTAACCTGATCATTATTTCCATCGATACCTTTAACACGTTTGATATGGTGATGGCGCTCACAGGAGGCGGACCGGGGCAGAGTACCGAAGTCATCGCCCTGAGTATTTACACCTCCATCTTCCGGGAATTCAACCTCGGGCACGGAGCAGCCACAGCGGTCGTACTGCTGATCATAAATGTGGGGATGACCCTCGTCTATCTTAAAATCCTCGGGAAAAGGGAGGAACGGTAATATGTTAAGCCGAAAACAGAGATTCCTGACAAAGACAGGTTTATATTTCTGCTACTTTGTAATTCTTGCCTTTTTCCTTTTTCCGCTGCTCTGGGTCATTTCCCTCTCTCTGAAAACGAGGGAGGAACTGTTTGCCACACCGCCGACGATTATACCTGAGACGTTTGCTTTTGAAAATTACGCCAGAGTGATTGAGCAGTCCGGGGTATTAAATTATATTCAGAATTCGTTTGTGATCGTAACAGCAACGGTCATTGTCACGCTGCTGACGGCAATTCCGGCTGCTTATGCGATTTCCCGCTTTAAATTCAAGGGAAAAAGCCCGCTGCTGGTAATCATTTTGATGACCCAGATGATTTCTGCAGTGGTCATTTCGATTCCGCTGTACCGGCTGTTTGCCCAGCTTGATCTGATCAACAACTATGTGGTTCTGATCATTGTGTATGTAGCTGTCGTCCTGCCGTTTTCCACCTGGTTTCTGAAAGGGTATTTCGATACGATTCCCTATGCCATGGATGAAGCGGCGATTGTGGACGGATGCAGTAAGTTTCAGATTCTGACGAAAATACTGATCCCGACTAGTGTGCCAGGGATTGTATCTGTTACGATACTTGTCGCCGTACAGAGCTGGTCCCAGTTTGTGATCCCATACATTCTGCTTGATGATGACAGGCTGTATCCGGTTTCAGTCGGGGTGATGAATCTCCAGTCCACCCAGGAAAGTGTCAGTACGCACCTGCTTGCTGCAGGGAGTGTGATCTCCGTACTGCCAGTGATCATTCTATTTATTCTGCTGCAGCGCTTTATCGTAGGCGCACTCACGAGCGGGGCAGTGAAAGGCTAACAAGGAGGGGAACGGTTTGTTTTTAAAAGAACAGAAACTTGAACAGAGAATTGCGGAACTGAGTGGATACCGCTATATAAGAAAGACAGAAATCGAGAAGTTCTTCTATCATGAAGAAAAAGAGGAAAAACCGGATACCGGAAATTATACTCAGTGGGAAACTTTGAGAACAGGCACGCACTGGAAAGGATGGGACAAGTACATCTGGCTGGCGGCTGATGTTGACCTGCCTCCAGCAGCAGAGGGATGTAAGGTAGCCGGACTATTTGATTTTGGCACTACAGGCGCAGGAAACAACTCGGCGTTCGAATCCCTTCTGTATGTGGATGATTATCCGTATCAGGGTGTCGATTCCAACCATAAAGAAGTGTTTTTTAAAGAGGATGTGCTCGGAGGAAAGGTGAATCTCAAGTTCCGTCTCTGGTCAGGTCTGGACGGGATGCTCGGGAAATACGAGGAGCAGGAGCATAAAATCGAACCTGCCTGGATTGTTTATCTCCACGAGGAAACGGATGATTTATATTTTAACGCCCGTGCTGTTCTGGAGTCCCTTACCCTGATGGGGGAGAATGAGCCTGTAAAAACGAAGCTTCTCGCGATTCTTGATAAAAGTATGAATCTGCTCGACTGGTCCCGGCCCGGCTCGGAAGCCTTTTACCAGTCTGTCACGGAAGCAAACGGATATCTTCTCAACCAGCTTGAAGAGGCTTATGCCGAACATCCAGTCACGATTACCGGCATCGGTCATACCCATATTGACGTTGCCTGGCTGTGGCGTCTGAAGCACACACGGGAAAAGTGCGGACGGTCTTTTTCAACCGTATTGCGGCTCATGGAAATGTTCCCGGAGTATATCTTTCTGCAGACCCAGCCGCAGCTCTATGATTATGTGAAAGAAGATTATCCTGAAATCTATCAGGAAATCAAAAAAAGAGCTGACGAAGGCAGATGGGAAGCCGGCGGAGGCATGTGGCTTGAGTCCGATGCGAACCTGCCTTCCGGGGAATCCCTTGTCAGGCAGCTGCTGAAGGGTCAGGCATTCTTTGAAAAGGAATTCGGAAACTCAGGATTAAAGTACCTGTGGCTTCCGGACGTGTTCGGCTATTCCTGGGCATTGCCGCAAATTCTGAAAAAGTCCGGCATTGAAGTGTTTATGACAACAAAAATCAGCTGGAACCAGTATAACCGGATGCCGCATGATACCTTTACGTGGAGGGGAATTGACGGTTCCGAAATTCTGACTCACTTCATCACAACCCCGGATCCGAGTAATCATTATACGTACAATGGGGTCGTGGATGCCGGATCTTTGAAGGGAATCTGGGATGAATACAGGGACAAAGGGGTCAATCAGGAACTCCTGATGGCCTACGGCTACGGTGACGGTGGCGGCGGAGTCAACCGGGAGATGCTTGAAATGCGGAGGCGTTTTGATAAAGTTTCCGGCGTTCCGAATGTGAAAACAGGAAGGGCGGATGACTATTTTGCAAGACTGAAAGATACAGTCGAGTCATCAGAGGAATATGTTCATACCTGGGATGGGGAGCTGTACCTCGAGTATCATAGAGGCACGTATACCAGTCAGGCGTACAATAAGAAAATGAACCGGAAACTGGAGCTTATGTTCCGGGAGGCGGAATCACTGGATGTCCTGTCGGCGCTTCACTCGAAAAGCTGGTCGCCTGATTCGGCAAAACAGCTGCACGAAGGGTGGAAAATCATTCTGCGCAATCAGTTCCACGATATTATCCCCGGGTCGTCGATCCGGGAAGTATACGAAGATAGTAAAAGGGAATACGCGGAAGCAGAAACCCTCGGTCATTCGGTGCGGGAGGGCAGCCTGGAAAAGTTCCCGGCACAACAAGGCACCTATGCTGTTTTTAACGCTTCATCATGGACACAGTCCAGTACGGTAAAGGTGGAGGACAGAGAAAATGCGGAAGGTTACTGGACTGATGAACAGGGAAACAGACTCTCCTCTCAAAAAGGAGAAGACGGCTGGCGTGTGTACGTAAAGGACATTCCTCCTTTTGCCTTTAAAACGATCCGTTTCCAGGAAGGAAACGGGGTGGAGGTGACCGGTTCCACTGATGGTTTAAATGCCGGAGCTGGCTATGCCGTTTCCCCGTTCTACAAAGTGGAATGGGATGAGAACGGACATCTGACGGCGATTCGGGACCTGGAGCATGACAGGGACGTCCTTGCCGACGGGAAAGGAAATGTCTTTCAGGTATTTGAAGACAAACCGCTCAATTTTGATGCGTGGGACATTGATATTTTTTACCAGGATAAGCCGCGGACCGTGACGGATCTCGTGTCGGTTGAAGTGACGGAATCAGGTCCGCTGCGTCAGGCGGTTACCTTCAAATGGCAGTACGGCGATTCGGTGATTGAGCAGGCGATGGTGCTGCATCAGCACAGCAGAAGAATTGATTTTGAAACGACTGTGGACTGGCAGGAGAGTAACCAGCTGCTTAAAGCAGCCTTTCCGGTCAACGTCCGTTCCACAGAAGCAACGTATGATATTCAGTTCGGTAATGTAAAGCGGCCGACACACTGGAACACGAGCTGGGATATGGCCCGTTTTGAAACTGTTGGCCACCAGTGGGCCGATTTATCACAGCGTGATTACGGTGTGAGTCTACTGAACGATTCGAAATACGGGTATGATATCAAGAATAACCTCATGAGACTGTCGTTAATCAAATCTGCCACCCAGCCGGATGCCCGTCAGGACAAGGGCCGCCATACGTTTACGTATTCACTTTATCCTCACAGTGGTGACTGGTACGAGGGAGAAACAGTAAAGGAAGCCTGGGATCTGAATCACCCGCTCACCTGCAGCAGCAACAGGACTGCAGAAGCGGAAAAATCCCTGTTTAAAGCCGATGTGGATCACATAAAGTTTGATGCTGTGAAACGTTCGGAAGACGGGAAAGAAGTGATTGTCCGGTTTCACGATTATTCCGGTCAGCAGAACACAGTTGAGCTCACCAGTGATTTTGCCATCGCCCAGTGGCAGCCGTGCGATCTTATGGAAAATCCCGAAGGCGAACCGGTAAATAGTGAACGGATTACGACCGGAGTTTCGCCGTATGAGATAAAGAGCTTCAGAGTCAGGTTTAAAGAAATAGATACTTTTTAAAGAAATGATGTCTGAGGGGGTCCCTTCAGGCATCTTCATGATGGGAGGATGCTTATGCTTATTGGCGCAATTGAAGCAGGCGGGACAAAATTCGTCTGTGCAGTGGGGTATCAAAACGGAGATATAGTGGAGAAGATCACGATTCCAACGAGGGAGCCGAATGTTACGCTGCCGGAAGCGGATCGTTTCTTCTCATCATTTAAAATCAGTAAAATGGGGATCGGCAGTTTTGGTCCTGTTCACGTGGACCGGAAGAGCACCCGTTACGGGGAAATTCTTGAAACACCAAAACAGTCCTGGAGAGGGGTGAACATGGTTCGTCACTTCACAAATTCGCAGGACGTTCCCGTCCATCTTGATACGGATGTTAACGCATCCGCGCTTGGTGAATACGTCTGGGGAGCCGGGAAAGGTAAGGACAGCTGTCTTTATATTACCGTCGGAACCGGTATAGGGGCGGGGTTTGTTAAAGACGGCTTAAGTCTAAATGGCCGCCTCCACCCGGAAATGGGTCATATTCCTGTGGAGCGACACGAGGAAGATTCGTTTGAGGGCTGCTGCCCTTATCACGGGAACTGTCTGGAAGGGCTGGCGTCCGGCACGGCAATCCGGGAAAGGTACGGCAGAGAAGGAAAACATCTAAGTGACAGTAATGAAGTCTGGGAGATGGAAGCGTTCTACCTGGCTCAGGCGGTTGCAAGCTATCTGTACGTGCTTTGCCCTGACATTGTGATTATCGGAGGCGGGGTGCCAAAGCAGAAAACGCTGCTGCCTCTGGTGAGAAAAAAAGCAGCAGAACGAATAAATGGGTACGTGAATCCGGGAGATTTCAAGGAATGGATTGTTTCTCCTGCTCTGAATGATGAACAGGGGATTAAAGGCGCGATGGCGCTGGCAATTGAGGGGAAGAGGTAATCGTTATCCCCGGATACCATCGCAGCTAAACAAAAACATCCTTATTGGAGAAATCAGATCTTTTGTCAAAACGCACAGCTCAGGCTGTGCGTTTTGACATGGAATCAGGGTGCTCAGGGGCTTTTCTCAGTATGAAGCTGTCCAGGAGCACATACCCGGCGATCATCCCGGCAATTGTAATCGCACTGCCGTTAAAGGGAGTGATCTGGGTGAAAAAAGGAATCTGATGTGCCCACTCCGTTAAAGCCAGCAGAGGTGCGAAGGTTACATAGAGGGCAGGCACTGCGATTGCTGCGAATTTTGCCCAGTTAAACCCAAAAAAACCGGCCTGAACGTCTTTAATGAAGCGGGGAATGCGAAGCAGGGCACCGAGCAGCACCGGAAACAGTGTTGTGTAAATAACCAGAGGGGCAATGTTGAAGGTCTGCTGCGATTCGATCCGGAGCTGCTGAAGCTGATGCAGCCCTGCGTAAAGGATGATGCCGAAGAAAAGTGTCAATCCAGCGTAGGTTATAAATGCCTTCATAAATCCTCCTTGTCTGGTATAGGCTGTTATTTCTTTATTTTACCATATGACGTCTGGTAACAGATGTTAAAGCTTTTCTGGGTCTAAGCTAAAAACTGAAAAAATATGATTTAAAATGACTGAATGCTATATAATGGAAGAAGCATGACTGGTGGAAGGAGGGCACCGATGATGGGAAGACTTGAAAAACGTCTCGTCTACCTGTTTACCGGCGAGTGGATGTCTGCGGGTGTATTCGCAGTGCTCTATTTTTATTTTTCAAGTGAATTTGCTCTGTCCGGCAGTATAGGGCTGATGTTTTCCGTGGCGCTGCTCTGTCTGATTCTTCTACAGGGGGGACTGTATTGGTTTGTACGGTGGCGGACGGTTCGAACCGGAAAGCCGGGTACACAGGTATACCGGCAGCTGCCATACTGGAAACGGGTAAATCAGGCGCTTCTTTTGATCGGGGGCGTCGTCCTTCTGCTGGAAATAATTCTGGCGGCTCCAGTTTTACCGGTGATATTGGCGATTATGTTCGTGTACGGCTTTGCGGTTATCGAATACATTAACTATTTTCACGTACAGCTCACCAACTACCGGGGAGGCCGGTTCAGACGGTCGTCCATTGCGAAGGAAATAGAGAGACAATTACAGTCGTAGATTAGGAGAGAATCGGGATGTACAATTACATAGCATTCGAACCGGACATGGAAGCAGAACTGGTCGCATTTATGACAGGAAACCGCTGGCCGTTTCACGGCGAGGAAGAGCCCGAGGAGGAAGATATCCGGGATCGGGTAAAAGAAGGGGTCTATCAGGGGAACGGCAATAGGACGTACTGGATTACGGCGGGTGATGAAAAGATCGGACTCATCCGTGTATTTGATCTGGATGATCCGATCTGTCTGTTTGATATCCGGATCAAGGAGAGCTGGCGGGGACGCGGCGCCGGCCGTGAGGGAGTGGAGTGGCTCACCGGCCGGCTGTTTCGCGACTTTCCGGAGCTGATACGGATAGAGGGTCACACACGATCGGACAATATTGCGATGCGCCGAACATTTGCTGCAGGCGGATACGTAAAAGAGATGTACACACGCCAGTCGTGGCCACAGGGTGGAAAGCTCTATGATGCAGTCGGGTATGCTGTGATCCGTGCCGACTGGGAAAACGGGACGGTGACAAAGGTGGAGGATAAGTTGCCATATTAATGTTTTAAATGAGCCATTTCCCAAAATGCCGCAGCTAGGTGGATGTGACCCGCCAGTAGTAGCCGTCAGGATCTGTAATTCTGAAATCGGTGCTGCCCCACGGTCTTTTGGCAAGAGGGGAGGATGGGGTGACTCCTTGTGAGAGTACATGGTTGTACGATTCCTCGATGTCGTCCGACTCGAGAACAAGTTCAACCCCGAGTCCGCGTCGTTCCCCGGTACCTTCGGCCTTCAGCGGGTGGCGATTATCCAGTCCATCCATCAGACCGAGCCCCAGCACAACACTGCCGCTTTGAAGAGAAACATAGTGGGGATTCAGTGTGTCCGGACGCTGAAAACGCAGAATATCACAGTAAAACTTTACGGATTCATTCAGATTCGGATACAAAAAGTTCAATGCGAAGTTTCACCAGGATCCCTCCAGCTGGAAAGTGATATCTGAAAGCCGTCAACTTTCAGGTGGGTATTATTCCTCAAAATGGCATACGCCGAGCACGTTGCCGTCAGGGTCTTTAAATTCAAATGAGCGAACGGTGCCGTAATTCATAACCGGGCTTGTCCTGACGGCGTTTTTGTTCAGCCGCGTGCGAGCCTCCTCTATGTTTTCGGCGTAAAAATTAAACACCGGGTGGGGGGACGGATATACGTGATCCGACTGGACGAGGGTGAGTGGGGTTTCCCCATCTGTGTCGAGGGCGGCATATCCACCCTCTTTTTCATGCCAGCGGACGGAGAGTCCGATTGTTTCCGTGTACCAGGCAAGCGACTGGTCGATGTTTTTTACCTGAAGAAAAACCGTATCAATACGTTTGAACAGGGCAGTCATTAGTGGTCAGCTCCTTATTTATTGAGTCCATGGCTTACTTTTCGAACAAATGAAATCTGAGACCGTACGGATCCTTTACCAGCATGCTCGTATCGCTGTATGTCTTTTCAATTTCACAGCCGTTCTCCACGAGACGCTGCTTCATTTTTCCCGCATCGGCTGCGGCAAACTCAAAGTAGACGGCGTCTCCTTCTGTTTTCTCCATGTAAAAGGTGGTGGAGCCGCTCTGAAACACGAGCTCGTCCGGTTTATCCTGTACGGGGGTCATGCCGAGAACGTGCTCGTAAAAGCGGGCGGCATTCTCCGGCTCCCGAATCTGGACGGCGACGTTTCCGGTCATACGAAACTCCTCTTTTGTTCTGGCTGGATCGAAATCGCCCCTGCCTCCCGGAAGGAGGTCCAGCAGGTGCCACACCGAGCAGAAATCATCGCCGGGCCCGAACATCGCCTGGTTCGTATGAACGATGCGTCCGTCACTGGTTTTTTGAAACACGGACACGCCGGGATAAAACAGGTCGTCCACCTGAAAACCCAGGTCGCTCCTGAGCGGTGTGTCGCCGTCCGACACAAGGGGGAACGTCCAGCCGCGCTCGGCCCGCAGGCTGTCGAGGGTGTCAGGTGAATCCGGTGTGGCAACTGCGAAGGCGGCTTTCTGCTTCAGGTGCGGATAAATTCCGTTAAAGCCGTCCGACCAGAGGCTGCAGTAGCTGCACCGCCTGCCCATGTGATGGATCAGGATCAGTTCGTTTTTGTCCTCAAACAGCTCGGCAAGAGTGACCCGATCTTTCTGTGGGGTAAGAAAGGCGGCGTTTTCCACCTCTTTCTGCGGCTGGGTACGGCGAAGCTTTGCCAGTTCGTTTTTCTTCTGCTGGATTTCACGCTCGAGGCGGATAATCTGTTCGGTGAGTGCCTGTGTGTGCATCGTCATCCTCCCTTTGTCTGAATATTCCATTATCTATAGAGTAGAAGAGAGACGGGGAAAAAAGCAAGAAAAATATGTTAAACTTTCAGAAAAGGGGGCATTTGTATGGATTTGTTTTCGTCGCTCCTCCTTGCAGCCGTGTTCATCATCCTGATGATCGTCTTAAGGAGAGCTTTCGGACGGCTGGCGGCTAGAGTGTTTCAAATCAGTGAGGAGCGCGCACAGGTGATGGTCTGGCTTGGTCTTTGTGCCGTGCTGCTCGTTTTTTTCGTCGCAGAAGGACGTCTGGAATGGAGTCTGCTCGTCGGGCTTGCCGCCTTGTACGGCTTGTACCGTGCCCGGAAGGTGTTCAGGAAGGAAAGGGTTTATTCCTAGGCAGCCGGGCTGCTGACACGGGGTACATAACAAAGAGGAGCGGCTTGTTCCTGCACAGGTCCGCTCTTTTTTTGTCTAATGTAGTCAATAAGTCTGGTGAAATTTTACAGACGAAATTCGCAAGGTCAGGTAAAATTAAGTGGGTAAGTAAAATTGAAGCGGGGTGAACCGATGGTGAAATGTGCCAGGTATTTTGTATGCGCCTGGTTCCTGATCGGTCTTTCGGCATGCGGGCTTGATGCAGGTGCAGAGGACTACGTGATCTGGGGAGAGGGGAACATGGGAGATGAGCTTCTTGAATCGGGGGCAGACCTACTGGAAAAAGCCGGTATCACATACATGATCGATTCTGATTCGAACATCCTGATTCAGAAAAAGGATCTGAACAAAGCAGCTGCATGCTGCTCCTAACATAGAGGGGGAGAAATGATGAAATATCTGATTGCCGGGATCGCAGGAGTACTGATTTTTGTTATGGGATATGTATCTTTGGAACTGATGAATTATTATGTTTTCAGTATGTTCCACTTTTATTTTCATCCGTTTATGCTGTTTGACCTTATCAAGTGGATGACACTGTATGTCCTGCCGTGGATCGCGCTGTACTGGTTTATTCAGTTTGTTAAACATTACAAAGTGACCAAGGTGTAAATTGGAAAACAATTTTGCCGGCCATGTTTAAACTGCGCTGCTCTGTTTTAGTGTCAAAAGTATTTATGTACCTTGTGCAGTCTTCCACCGAATAAGTTTTGTACTGAGGGAGGTATACCTGAGAGAGGAAATACTCGATAGCCTTATCAATACTTTAAAAAAACAAAACGGTACAAACGATCGTTACACAATCATTTGTACCGTTTTTATGATTTAGAGACTGTTTATGTTCCGGCATGTTCTTAGATTGATTATTTACTTATTAAATTTCTCCGGAAACTGCTTCACCACACCATCAGCGATTGCATCTGACATTAAGATGATATGGGTGACTCCTTCATCAATCGAATGGATTCTTGGTTCCCAGCCCTTTTCCAGGCTTGCTGTTAAGTCATCTGTCACCATGTCCAGATGCATATAAAGCAGTTTTTTCAGGTCTTCAAGTTTCAAGAAGGGATTGGCATCACTGAGGAAGACCGCTATATCATCAGCATTTCTGAGCCATTCCTTGTTTTTCTGATTCACATCCTCTTCATTTCCCTCTTTTGCTGCCTCTACAATCTCACCGGCAATAACAATATGTTCCTTCAACAGCTCCGTAAGTCTGTTCCCTGCATCCTCACCGTATATAGGCTTTATAGCATCACCAATATCTTCCTGGTTTTTTAAAAGTCTGGACAGCACGTCCTGTTGATCCTCTGCTCCTGCAGTTGTGGCACTTGTAATATAATTACTGGTCCACAGAACATGATCAATCCAAAGCCTCCTGAATTCATTCTCAAACTGAACTTCTGATTGGCTGATACACTGGTCCTCCTGTAGAGGTGCGGCACTGACTGATACAGCTTGTATGCTTAACAGCATAAACATCAGACTTAATCCAATTATTAAAGATTTTTTCATCCAAACTGCTCCTTCATGTTATTTTATCGTCATTATTATGGATGAATTTGGATTATTTATTCGAAGATCATGAGACACCTTATTTTAGAGGTAAAATCATCTCCGTATCAGCACAATCATGCAAAAGTCTGAAGGTATTGCATATGAATATGATATACATGAAACAGAAATCTGCTCGAGTAGAGACAGAGGGATATGGAAAAGATGATAGCGGAGCCGCTTACATGATAAACCATTCGGGGTGAGGAAAAGAGAGAAATGAGAAAGGGAAAAAGATGAATAGGAGAACATTTACAGAACAGGAACTCAGAAAAGAAGCCAGCAAACTTTGCCGTATTCACTGGGGAGTGGATTACACAGGTGGGATTGAACTCGTTCAGGAGCGCTGGGAGGAACGTAACGCCCTTTTTATCGTTGATCACGATAACGATCAGCGATGTATTCAGATGAGCCGGCCCAGAAACGCAGAACGTTCACTGGAAGGCGTAATCCAATCACTCCTCCACGAGCTTGTCCACTGGCGACTTCAAAGTCTCGGGCTTCCCTTCCGTGACACAGATGACGCCTTTATTGAAGAAGCAATACGAGTAGGGGCCAGCATCAGTCTGGCTGAAGATGCTCAGAAAGCTTACCGGAACTACCTTACCCGCACCGGTAATAAGATCTCCTGACTTTTTCCTTCCAACAGATAAGTGAAGGGATTACTTCAGATTTTTAAAAACGAAAACATAAAAAACACATGCGGCTGTTCATGTAAACACCCCGCATGTGTTTTTTCTTTTGTAATCAGATTATTAATAAAAAACCTGGCTGTTTATTTTTTCACGAGCAGATAAACGAAGTAAGGCGCGCCGATCAGGGCCACGACGATCCCTGCCGGAATCCCGTCCGGCTCTGTGAGATTGCGGCCAAGGGTATCCGCTGAAAGCAGAAGCAGACCACCGATCAGAACAGCCACGGGAATCATCCGCTGGTGGGCAGCCCCTGTAAGCGCCCGGGCGATATGCGGCGCCATCAGTCCCACAAAGGCGATACCACCCGTTACAGAAACGGCCGATGCAGCCAGCGCCACCGCCGCAAGGATCAGCTGAATCTGCTCTTTTCGCACAGCAACTCCGACGCAGGTGGACACCGATTCACCGAGTGCAAGGAGGTTCAGTCGGGACGCCTTCGCCAGGACGAACGGAACGAGCACGAGGAGCCACGGAAGCAGCGCCCAGACGAACGGCCAGTCGGTGCCCCAGATGCTGCCTGCGAGCCAGGAAGCGATAAAGTCCACCTTCTGACGGTCGGCGGATGCAATGAGCACGATCATAAGGCCCGAGAGCGCAAGGGAGAATCCCACACCGGTCAGGATAAATCGGTTTGGATTCAGGATGCCTGTATGATTTTCCCGCGCAAAAAACCAGATGGCTGCTGCAGTTAGAAGAGCTCCGGCAAACGCGGCAGCGGGCAGGACGTACACGAACATGCCGGTCTGGAGCGGGAAAAACAGAAAGAACACAGCTACCGCGGCCCCGGCGCCGGAGTTGATGCCGATGATGCCGGGGTCAGCCAGGTCGTTCCTCGTAATACCCTGCAGGATGGCACCGGATAACGCGAGCGCCATCCCCGCCAGCATGACGACAATCGTTCTGGGAAGGCGGATGCTGAACAGCACGAGCGATTCCTGAAACGTTCCCTGGCCGAAAAGGACCGGTAAAAGCCGGGAAAAGGACAGTGCCGAGTGGCCGGCGCTCAGGCTGATCATCATCGTCAGGATGGTAAGGGCGATCAGGATCAGAAGGATGATACGATGTTTTCTTGCCAGACTGGGGTGTGTCATCAATAGCCCCGGCCTCCTTTCCGGACGACCCAGAGAAAGAACGGCAGGCCGAGAATCGCGATGATGGCCGCCACCGGTGTTTCATAAGGGGCGTGAATTGTCCGCCCAAGCGTATCGGCGAGAAGCATGAACACGGCTCCGGTGATGGCGGACAGCGGGATCACGAAGCGGTAATCGGTTCCTGCCACAGCCCGGACGATGTGCGGCACCATCAGGCCGATAAACGCCAGGTTTCCGGCTAGGGCGACCGACGCCCCTGTGAGGAGGATCACGGTTACAAACAAGATGCCTTTAACCAGTTCCGTCCGCTGACCGAGACCGGCAGCCACTTCCTCGTTCAGACTCAGGATGGTGACCTGTCTGGAAAGGAGGAGGGCAGTCAAAAGACCGATGCCGATCACGGGTACGACGAGCTGAAGCTGGCTCATGTTCGTTCCGAGAAGTCCGCCTGCCGTCCAGAGGGCCACTTCCTGGGAAATACGGAACGTGAGCCCAATCCCTTCTGCTATTGCCTGTAAAAACGCAGAAACCGCCGCGCCAGCCAGGACAATACGAAACGGAGACATGGGCCCTCGCCGGACTCTGCTGATACCGAACACGACCGCGCCTCCGATGGCCGCTCCAATAAAACAGGCAATCATGATGGCAAAGTAATTTGTCCCCGGAATGAGCGCTATGGTAACGGCAAGCGCCGCGTTGGCACCGGCAGTCAGACCGAGAAGCCCAGGGTCTGCCAGCGGGTTCCTCGTCATCCCCTGCATGAGGGCCCCGGCGGTTGCCAGCGCCGCTCCGACAACGGCTGCCCCGATTTCACGGGGCAGCCGGATTTCCCGGATAATCGAAAGGGATTCTCCGGTTTCATTTGTAAACATGGCGCGCATCACATCCAGGAACGGGATCTGCGCCGCTCCTGCCGAAAGGGCCAGCGTGAACGCAGCAGCCAGCAGGATGAGCGCCGCAGGGAGCAGTATTGAAAATGGCAGTTTGCTGGATTCAGTGTGCATCGTTATCGCTTCATTTCGTGAAAGAGTAGGTTAGGATTCGGTACCGAGGAAATGCTCCTCAAAGAATTCAAGCTGGTAGTCAAGCGTCAGCGGATCGTTGAAGTAGAATTTCATCGCCTCTGCTTCAAAGACATTGCCGTTTTTGACGGCAGGAATGTTCTGATAGGTTTCGGTTTCTGTAAAGGAGTTGTCGGTGTCAGTGACTTTACTGAAAATCATGTAGTCACCGGCAAACTCAGGCAGAACCTCGGCTGAAAGGGCATAATAGCCGTCTTCAAGCGCCATTTCTTCTACTTTTTCAGGCATGCCGAGCTCCATCTCCTGATAGAGAATCTCGGTACCCCGTCCCCAGTTGTCTCCGAAAATATAAAGCTGTTTGTCGAAGTTTTCGAACACAGAGACAGTTGCGTCATCTCCGATTTCCTCTTTCACACGATCACCAAGGTCGGAGGCCCGGACTTTAAAGTCCTCCACCCATTCCCGGGCTTCGTCTTCCTTGTTCAGAAGCTTCCCGATTTCAATGTGCTGGGTTAAGTAGTCCACATTATCGTATGTGTACGTCACGAGGGGGGCAATTTCCTCGAGCCGGTCAATATTGTTCATATCGGTGGAGCCAATGATCAGATCCGGATCGAGTTCGATCAGTTTTTCCAGGCTTTCGTCGCTGACGACTTCGACACCTTCAAGTTCTTCCTGGAAGTTCGGGTTTTCCACGGACCAGGGATCCACACCGACGAGATCTACGTCAAGCGCCATCACGTTTCCAGTGTAGGATCCGGCAAGTACGACGACGCGCTCGGGATCAGCTGGGACCTCGACAGGACCGTTTTCGGATTCGTAGGTGATGGTGTCCCCGCTGCCGGACTCGCCGGCTGCTTGGCTTCCTGTTTCTTCGCCGCCGCAGGCACTAAGCGCGGCCAGCGACAGGGCGGATATGAGTAATGTTTTCTTCATTGGTGATCTCTCCTTTAAGTAAGTGGTAGGTCATGCACATCGGTTTATGTGTCCGCGGGTCGCGGGCGATGACAGCGTCAATCTGAAAGACGGTCTTCAGTACCTCATGCTCAATCACGTCATCCGGTGTGCCGGATTTGACGATCCCGCCGTTTTTCATGGCGACGATATGGTCGGCAAAGCGGGCAGCGTGGTTCAGGTCGTGAAGAACCATGACGATCGTTCGCTCTTCCGTTTCGTTTAAATGCTGAAGCAGTTCCAGTACTTCCAGCTGATGGGCCAGATCGAGGTACGTCGTCGGTTCATCGAGAAAAATCATATCCGTTTCCTGGGCAAGGGCCATGGCGATCCAGACACGCTGGCGCTGCCCGCCGGAGAGCGCATCCACCGGGCGGTATTTAAAATCAAGCGTGCCGGTCTGCTCCATGGCGCGGTCGATGATCATTTTATCTTTTGCCGTCAGCCTGCCGAAGCCCCGCTGGTGGGGGAACCGGCCGTAGGAAACAAGTTCACCGACCGTAAGGCCTCCTGTCGTTTCCGGCGACTGGGGGAGGATTGCCATATCCTTCGCCAGTGCTTTCGTATTCTTTTTTGCTATGTGTTCCCCGTCCAGCAGAATGGAGCCGTCTGAATGAGGGAGGATGCGGGTGAGTGTTTTCAGAAGCGTTGATTTGCCGCAGCCGTTGGAACCGATAATGGCGGTTACCTTTTTATCCGGGATGCAGAGATCCAGGTGATTGATAATCGGCGTTTCCGTATAGCCGGCAGAGAGGTCTGTGGCCTGAAGTCGAAACATGTTTGTCACCTTCCTGAAAATTTTAGTTGATAACGATTCTCACTATCAATTACAATGATAATCATAAGGACTTTCAGTTTGTTTTGTCAACGATTTATTTTATAACTTTACATAAAAGGAGACGGGGTCATGAAGGATGTTTATGATGTAACCATTATCGGCGGAGGACCGGCTGGGCTGTATTCGGCTTTTTACAGCGGACTAAGGGAAATGAAAGTGAAAATCATTGATGTGCAGCCGGAGCTGGGGGGAAAAGTGAGGCTGTATCCTGAAAAAGTCATCTGGGACGTGGGCGGGATGCCGCCGACGACCGGGGACGAGTTTCGGAAACAGCTGATCGAACAGGGACTGCGCTTTGATCCGGCCGTCCACTTAGATACGAAAGTGACTTCTTTTGATAGACTCGATGACGGCTCGTTTGTCATTTATACAGATAAAGACACGCACTATTCAAAGTCTGTGATCATGGCAGCCGGAGGCGGGATCATCACGCCGCAGAAGCTGAATGTAACCGGAGCCGACCGGTTTGAACTTACGAATCTTCATTACACCATTCAGGCCCTTGATCGTTTTAAAGGAAAAAAAGTGCTTGTTTCAGGCGGAGGAAATGCAGCGGTGGACTGGGCAAATGAACTTTCACCAATTGCAGGCGAAATCTTTCACGTGTATCGAAAAGAGGAACCAACCGGCCACGAGGCGGAGGTGGCCCGCCTGAAAAGAGGACCGGTGCAGTCGTTCCCTTGTACACGGATCACGGAGCTTAAAGCCGGAAGCGATGGTAGGAAGATCGCCCTGGTTGTTCTTGAGCGTGACTGTGTGACAGAGCCGTTTGAACTGGAGGTCGATGAGGTGGTTGTGAGCCACGGATACGAACGGGACATGGAGCTTCTTCAGCAAAAGAAGGAAGAAATCGGCGTGTCTGATGACGGTGTGATCCTGGGGGGATCAGACGGGACAACCGGGATCCCGGGTCTATTTGCAGCAGGTGATTTACTCCGGCATGATGGCAAACTCAATCTGATTGCAGGCGCCTTTCACGATGCAGCAAATGCGGTCAACCAGGCGAAGCAGTACATCGAGCCCGATGCCATGAAATACGGGATGGTGTCCTCCCACAATGACAGATTTAAAGACTGGAACGAGAAAATTAAAGCACAGAGAAACTGCACCATTTGTTAAAATGGAAGAAGAAGGGAAGGTGTGTTTCGGATGATCCGTGAATTACAGACAGAAAGTGAGATTCGCCAGGCATACCAGGTTATGCGTCACCTGCGGACTAATCTGAGTGAAGACGACTATATGAAACTCGTAAAAGAAGCCCGTGAATTGGACGGCTACCGGATGATGGTGCTTGATCACGACGGGAAAATCGCGGTCGTTGCCGGCTTCAAGCCGATGATTACGCTCTACTACGGACGTTTTGTCTGGGTGTGTGATCTTGTCACCGACCCGGCGATCCGTTCAAAAGGCTTTGGTGAAGCGCTTTTGAAAGCGGTTCACCAGTGGGCGAAGGACGAGGGCTATGAGCGTATGGCCCTGTCATCAGGACTGCAGCGTACGGAAGCCCACCGCTTTTACGAAAAAAAATTGAACTACGAACGGGCAAGTTATGTGTTTAAGCATGAGCTCATATAAAGGGCGGAAAAGGGGAGCTTTCTAATGATTACGGAACTGAACAGGGCCGACTTTCACTTATGCAGGCCGCTTATTGATGAGAAGGTTCACCTGGAAGCCCGGGCGGTCGTGGAGGAAAACAATCCCGGCCGTATTTTTGTCGACCATTCACGAAAGCCGGCTGCCGCGCTAATTTGGATCGGAAATAACGACGGCATGATCTTCATCGGCGATCCCCGCAACGACATTTTCCTGAAGGAACTCGTTCCGTTTATTGCCGGCCCTCTAAAAAAAATGCTGGCAGAGGAAGGGATGACCTGGTTTGAAGCTGTTCCTGCCGGGAAAGATTGGGAGGAAGTGTTACAGAGGCTGTTCCAAAACCGGAAGCTTTCAGTGTGGGAACAGCAGGTGTACCGTCTGAATGACACGGATCTGATCCAGCCGGATTATGAAACATCAATCGACGATTACCATTTTATCAGTGCGGCTCAGGCTCTCGCTGATCCCCAGTTAAACACCTCGTTTTTACTGGACATGATCCACGACTCCTGGGCATCCGAATTGGATTTTGCTGCGTCGGGCACAGGCTTTTGTGCCGTGTATGCGGGAGAGGTCGTCAGTGCGTGCCTCACAAACTTCTTCGCCGGCCGCATACATTCTGCCAGTCTCGCAACCAGGGAGGACCACAGAAGAAAAGGGATCGGAAAGCAGGTTACATATCTGTTTGCCGGGGAATGTTTTAACAAAGGACTCGAACCTTACTGGGACTGTACAACAACCAATACCCCGTCTGTTAAAACAGCCGAAGGTGCAGGGTTTTACAAAGATTTCACGTACCGTGTTTATTCTTTTCCCGTAACTTGACGTAAAAGCCCGGGTGAAACCTTTCGCCGTGTTTTTTCGTAATAAAGCATAAAGAAGGGGAGGGCAATGATGAAAAGAGCAGGGGCGATGACTGCAGGAACATTGATTTTTCTGGCGGCCTGCGGGGATCACGAGCAGCAGACAGATACCAGCGGGGCGGTTACACCGGATACGTTTCCAGACACCGTGCTGGCAGGGGAAACCGACCGGATCTACAGTCAGATGAGCAGCAATTTCCAGGAACAGATCTCCGAGGATGAGCTGGACAACCTTACGGATAACTTTATACGGGGCATAGAATCGTTTGAACATTATACAGAAACAGACTTCGGGGAATCGGCAGAACATATCTGGATCAGTGATACACGGGACAGAGGAATGACGGCTCATTTCAGTGAGGATCTGACGATCGAAGGGATGGTCTTTACCCCGGTTACATTTCATCCGGACGCAGACGAAAACTGGACCGAAAATACATACGCGCTACCGATAGGTGAGGATGAATGGTTTGTGCTCTGGGGCGGAACCAATGAACTGGTAAACTACCACTACGCCTTTGAGAACCAGCGCTATGCACTTGATCTGATCGTCATGAATGATGGCGCTTCCTTTGAAGGAGATCCAGAGGAAAATGACAGTTATTTTGCTTTCGGTTTGGAGGTAAAAGCGCCCCTTGAAGGAGAAGTCATTCGCGTTGAAAACGATCTGCCGGATCAGACGCCGGGAGTGGAAAAGGATCCGGAAAACCTTCTTGGTAATTATGTGATGATTGAACACGAGCACGGGGAATACAGTGTGCTTGCTCATTTCAAACAGGATAGCATCACTGTGGCGGAAGGCGAGCACGTCGAAACCGGTGATCTGATCGGTCTCACAGGGAATTCAGGCAATACGACCGAGCCTCACATTCACTTCCATGTGGCTGACAGCCCGAACTGGGAAACGGCAACGTCCCTGCCGATCGCATTTGAAAACGGCCTGGATCCCGTCAGAGGGGACACGGTCACGGGAGAGTAACGTAACGGAGGAAATGGAATGGAAAGTCAAATAAGGGAAAAAATCAGTATCCTGAAAGATGCAAAATCGGTAAGGAGGCTTCATAAAGGATTTTCGGATGATCAGAAGTATGTGATTGACGAAGAGTGGCTTCTTCGCGTTTTCTCAAGCAGGGAGGACGAGCGTCGGAAAACAGAGTTTGATACGATTCGAAGGCTCTCGACGCTGTCAGACCGAATTCCGGAAGCCGTCAGGTATGACGTTTTGCAGGATGAAGGCCTGTCCTTTATGGTACTCGGTTTCGTGGCGGGGGAAGACGGGGAAGCAGCACTTCCAAAGATGCTGGAAAAAGATCAGTACCTGGCCGGCGTAGAAGCCTCCAAGGAACTGGCGAAGCTTCATCAGCTGCCGGCACCGCAAGAAACGGAGCCGTGGTATGAGGTTAAAAAGCAGAAAAACAGCCGCTATATAGAAGGTCTGAGAGAGCTGGACATTGAACCGGCCATGGCCCAAACGCTGAGTACCTATTTATGTGAGCACGAGCACCTGATGAAGGATCGTCCTAACCGGTTTCAGCACGATGATTTTCTTCCTTCAAACCTGATCTTTAAAGACGGACGGTTTGCCGGTCTGATCGATTTTCAGAGGATGGACTGGGGCGATCCGCTCCATGATCTTCAGAAGCTCGGCTTTTTTTCCAAACAGGTGAGTGTGCCTTTTTCCAGAGGAGCGATTGACGGGTACAGGGAACACGTCAGCAGTGATGAGAAGTTCTGGCGTCTGTACGCCTACTACAGTGCCGTGCACGTCGTCTCCTCCCTTGTTTGGGCAAAGAAGGAAGGACCTGATGTTTACGATCAGGTGTACGGTTATGCTCTGGAGGTGATGGACGACCACGACAGTTTTACCCGTGAAATCCCGAAATGGTATCGCACATCAGGAGGTATTGCCGATGCCGGTCATCCATCATGAGATTTTCATTCAGGCACCACCGGAAGTCTGCTTTGATCTGGCGCGGGATGTGGATGTTCATACCCGGACCACATCGGAGACCGGTGAAAAGGCTGTAGGCGGGGTGATTACAGGCCTTTTGGAAAAAGGTGATGCTGTTACGTGGGAAGCGACCCACTTTAAAATCAGGCAGCGGCTGACCGCAGAAATCGTCCAGATGGACAGGCCGCACAGCTTTACCGACGTGATGATCAAAGGAGCGTTTGCCTCGTTTACCCATACTCACGAGTTCAGGCGCAAAGGAAACGGAACCATCATGACTGATACCTTTGACTATCGGTCGCCGTTCGGTGTTTTGGGCCGGCTGGCAGACCGGGTGTTTCTGGAAACGTACATGAAACGGTTTATCGTAAGCCGTGCAAAAGCATTGAAAAAGATGGCTGAAGAAAAAGCATAACGTAAGACAGGGGTTTGCAAAGTGGGGACGGTTCCCGCTTTGCATTTTTGTGTTTGTGGTTTTTCAGAATACAGTGCTCGTTGATTTCAGACGGTCTGATTTCAAAATGCAACGCGGGAACCGTCCCCACTTTGTCCCCACTTTGTCGAAAGTCCGGGACTTGCTGAGCAAAGGGGCAGGTTGATGCAGGTCTATGGAACCGCAGAAAATGATTGCATCCTGCCGTTGGTTGTATAATTGGAAAATCCTGTTTTCGGACTTTGTTCCTGGGTATATCAGTAAGGGGAGCCTAAGAATTGGAAAGGGAGGGAGGCTTATGGATTGGAATATTCTCATCATGACGTTCCTAATTGCCTATGCCGTCACTGTGACACTCATGCTGTTAAGAAAAAAGAAATAAGGAGACTGATTATATGGAAAAGAAGCTGATGAAACCGCTGATGCTGCTGTCTCTCGCTGTTGTTTTCTTTTTTGCAAATATGAGTGCGGGAACGGGGATCATGGCCCAGGATTCCGAGCCTCCTGAGTTAAGAACAGAGTTTTCCTCCAATGTGTCCAACAAGGAATTTAACCAGATCCGCAACGGCCTGAAACATACGGATGCCTACAAAGCATATAAGGATATGTCCATGATCAATGCGGTCCCGAACCGGGATATTATCATTAATACTGTTGAAGGGGAAAACGGGACTTATGCGTACGTGGAGTTTATGCTTGATGCACATAAGGCGTCTATGAGTGACAACCTGGTGTATGCGCAGTTTACTTATCATTTGGATGAACAGCGGGTCGTTTCGGATCACGGACTCTATGCGATGGAGCTGGATGATGACTATATCAACCTGAAAATGCTATACAATGTGAACGGTACGGGTGTGGAGGTCTACGATGTGAATGTGGACGTGGATGGGAAAATGTCGGACATTGATGGGTTGGAAATCCTTGAGGAAGATTTCATTGCTTCCTCTGAACTTAAGATTAAAAGTATTCTAGATGAGCTGGATCCGGAAGAGATGGGTTCCAATTCATTTTGTGAGTATGCACTTGCTGCCCTTTGCGGCGCAGGCGGTGGAGCCGGCTGTTACGCAGCGGCGGCAGCCCTTGGCATCACAACAGGCATTGGCGGGGTAAGCCTTGCCATTGTTTGCGGCGCAATCAGCAGCGTCGGCTGTACTGCTGCCTCAGATCAGATTTGCGGATAGATATCTTAATAGAGTCCGGATTTCCTATGGGAAGTTCGGATTTATTTTGCAAAAATTAAAAAAATAATTCTGTTCCTGCTTTAAAAAGTCGGATTTTAGGGAATATAAACGGTAAATAGAATGCGAAAGGGTGAATCTTCATGTTCGTGAAAATTAACGCAATTGAAGAGGAAGGCGTATTTTTTCATGTTAGTGACCCCGTTACCCGTTCCCTAGCCGGTTTCGCCAGGAAAGTGCAGTCAAATCCAGGAGCGTATCAGCTGAGTGTCATTGGCCAGGGCGCATTCACCCCGGATCAGGTAAAACTTATTAACGAAGAAATCGACCGCATGTTCAGCCGTTCGTTACAATAGCCCTTAATCAGAAAGCCGGATGCCCACGCATCCGGCTTTTTGTTAATTGGGGACGGTTCTCACTTTGCATTTTGGTTGAAATTACAGGATGAAAATCGCAGCTGGTTTTATTTTTCCTTTTTTATGGTAGTCTTTAAGTATGTCAAGGACGGTTTCCGCTCCGCATTTCTGCCGCATTGGGCAGCAAATCAAGGCTGAACCGTAATGGTCGATACATAAAAATGCCATGCAGGAACCGTCCCCACTTTGCAAACGGGAGGGGTCCTTATCTATTCTTACCGGGTGCCGGAGCATTTCTGGCTTACTCTGATTCTGCTAATTACAGGGATTGGGTTCATAATGTACATGTTTCATGAAAGCCTCCGCCGCGTTCTCGGACTTGAGAAGTTTCCTTTCTTTTCCGATAACCATGTGAACGACCTTCATAAGAAAGTGGACGGGATCGTCAGATGGATACTTGTTGGAGGTCTGTTAATCTGGTGGTTTATTGATGCCGCTGTATCCCCCATGAGAGATTCGGGGTGGATTGCTGTTCATTATCTGCTGTTTGTGGTTATCGGCAGTCTCGAAATGCTGAGGGCATTCATGGAGTGGCGGTACGGGGAAGAGCGAAAAAGGTGGATCCTGACGGCAGGCAATCTGGCGTTTGGGGTTCTGATCCTTGCCGTGCTGTTTACTACCGACTTTTTAGGACTGTTTAGGTGATAATTTGAAAAAAATAACAAACGAGGAGGAATCGAATGATGGAAGTTGTACAGCTTTCTACTTTCTGGCTGGCAGCAGGAATCGCTGTCGCCGCTTATTTTATTGGTGACGGCATGAAGAATTTTAAAAATCCGAATGCCAAAAGTGCGAATCCCATAAATTTCATGGAAGAGGATGGAATGGAACAGCACAAGCTCATCAAGGAATCCGAACTTCCCTATTTTACTGGTCTCTCAAAAGAAGACGCCAGTGCCCTTATAAAAGACCATCCCGAGATTCCGCATATTATTATCAACCATCGCGCATATTTTCCAAGAGAAAAACTGCGAAAATGGCTGATGGAAGCAGGCACAAGATAAGTGAAACGGGGACGGTTCCCACTTTACATTTTTGCCTCTTCCTGCAGAAATCTTTAATGCATGATTGAATACATAGAAATGCGGCCAGGGAACCAGCCCTGCTTAACAAGGGGAAGAAACTTATTAAATGGTCTGTGCTTTTATGTTTCGGGGCGTTCACAATGCTGTGGGCCTGTGCAGGCGAAACCAGCACACTGCCGGATGAAAAACCGGATGATTTTGCCTTTTCTCTTCAGTATGGGGTGATGGCATCTAACGAACTTAATACCTTTGATGATACGTTTACGAAGGACTTGATTGATGACGGTCAGGAAACAACACGCATGTTGCTTTCTGAGGAAGAAATGACTCAGATTTACGAGGAGATTAAAGCGGCCGGGGTGCTTGATGTGGCAGATGAGATGGATGGAACGAGGTGTTCCGAACCGCATAACAGCTACGAGCTGGTTCTTCAGGCGGAAGGCGAGCAGTACGAAAAGAGCTGGAATACCTCCTGTGAAAATAAGGCGACGGCGGCATGGGAAGCGTTTATGGACTTTCTTGAGACCGACATCTTCCAGCCGCGGCCGGAATACCAGGCAATGCCGGAAACTTCCGGAGGTTATGACTGATCAGGAATGTCGGAAGTAAGCATCCCGAAAAATCATCTGAATCCGGAGAACGAAAACCTTCTGCCAAAACCGGGGGAAGGTTTTTTTACCTGTTTTCCAAACCAACAGGTATCCTGCGTCGTCTAAAAGGAGGAAGGTGAGGTGAGAAACGAGTGAACGAAGCGGAATATAAATATGACTTGTCCAAAGGCAGTGCTATGGATGAGCACAACAAAGAAGATATCGTTGATCACCTGATCGACGTTTACGGGGACCGGATCCTGCATATGGCTTATACATACGTGAAAAACGAAGCCACGGCCGAGGATCTGACGCAGGACGTTTTTATAAAATGCTACGAGAAGCTCGATCAGTTTCACGGGAGATCATCGCTGAAAACCTGGCTGTACTGTGTGGCTGCCAATCACTTTCGGGATTATCTGAAAAGCTGGCATCACAGGAAGGTGTCCCTTAACGAAAAGGTGCTTTCCTATTTTCCCTCCCAAAACCGGAATGTGGAGGAGACGGTGGTGGCCCGTGACGATGAACAGCAGCTGTCCGAAGCGGTCATGGCACTGCCTGTGAAATACCGGGAAGTGGTGTTTCTCCATTATTACGAAGAACTGCCGCTGGCAGATGTAAGCCGGATGACAGGCGTGAACACCAACACACTGAAAACCAGGCTCACCCGCGCCCGACAGTTGTTAAAAGAGATGATCAGCGAGGAGGAAAAATGATGAAGGATCCGATCCAAAATGTAAAAAGCGCGATGACGAATCAGGTGTTTAAAAACCTCAGCTTTTCAAAAAAGAGGAGGCAGAGCGTTAATGATGCGATCCGGGAAAAAAAGCAGATTTCCGGGCTTGCTTCCTGGCCGGAGGATACGCTGGCCGCGTTGTTAAATGCCGTAAAAGACGAGGCTCAAGACGGCTACGCGATTTCAAGCATTCTGTTCCGGAAACAGGACCGTACTTTTGAAACAAAGGAAGGCGAACTTTACACGCTGCTGCACCTGCTCGAGAACAAGGAGATCCTCAGGTCACACTGGAAAAACGACAGGAAATACTACGCCCTTACAGCCAAAGGGAAGAAATACCTTGCTGCGAGCGCAGACCAGAGCGCCGTTGACAGACCGGTTCTGCGGAAGCTGATTGAGGAGGCGGCACTGTGAGCAGGGAAACCTTTATTACTTTTCTGGAAAAAGTGACGTCCCGCGTGAAAGCCAGGGGCGCGCACGCGATGATAAAAAAAGAGCTCCACACTCATATGGAAGAACTCCGGAAGTCATACGAAACAAGGGGCCGCTCAAGAGAGGAAGCCGAAGAGCTGGCTGTTGAACAGATGGGCAACCCTTACACGGTCGGCGACAGGCTTAACCGGATCCACAAACCTCGGATGGACTGGATTCTCATCGCCCTGTTTGCCATGCTTGCAGGTACCGGGCTCCTTACGGGATTCGGGGCAGCATCCAATCTTTCCCTGCCGGCAAGTTATTTCGTTGAGCGTCAGGCCATCTGGTACGCAATTGCGCTTATATTCCTTGTATCTGTAATGTTCTTTGATTACCGGAAGCTGGCGAAATGGTGTGTTTCGTTTTACGGAGCCGGGCTGTTTCTTCTTGCTGCAACAAGTCTTTTCGGGGTGACTATGAACGGTGCACAGCGGTGGCTCGCAGTTGGAGGATTAACAATTGACGGCGGGATGCTGGCACTGCTGTTTTTCCTTCTCGGCTGGGCAGGAATGCTGCATCGCATCGACCTTTATAAAAGCTGGCAGTGGCAGATAGGATTAACGGCGATGCTGTGGGCGCCGGCAGTAATCTACCTTTCGATGCCCTACATCGTACTTGCCGTTATTTATCTGCTCTTCGTGACAGCCATGTTTCTGTTTTCCGGTGCTGGCCGGAAAACGATCCTGACTCTGGGGGGATTGAATACGCTGGCTGTCCTGATCGTCGCTGCAGGCGCATATGTCACCGTGCCCGGTGCGCGGTTCAGTCATCTGGAAGGACGGATCGGCGGTTTTTTAAATCCCAATGCCGCTGCCGACGGTCACGGGTACATGTATATGATGGTCCGCCAAGCGTTATCTGAAGCGGGCTGGTTCGGAAACGGCCTTCTGGATACCGGCCACGGCCTGCCAGAAGCGCACACTGACCTGGCTTTTGTTTATCTCGTTTATGCCCTTGGCTGGTCGTTCGGCATTTTTCTCTGCTTGCTGATTCTAGCGTTCGTGTGGCGGATCTGCCGCAATACCTTTAAAACCCCGGATCATTTCGGCAGACTTCTCGTGATCGGAGGAGCGGTGATGTTCAGCCTCCCGGCGGTCTGGAACATTCTGATGGGACTCGGGATTCTCCCGATTGCCGGTGTTTCCCTGCCGTTGGTGAGCTACGGAGGCAGCATGCTCCTCCTTTACGCCATTGTCCTCGGGCTCATCCTCAACGTTTACCGTAAAAAAGACATCATCCAACCGACAATGTAAAACGGGGACGGTTCTCACGTAACATTTCAGCACCACGGGGTATCCGGGAGAAGGCATTAAGCCTCCTGCTTTACCTTGGTCTAAACAGCTGGAATGCAACGGGAGAACCGTCCCCAATTAACATTACGGGCTCAGGACGAGCGGCTGCCAGAAGTAAACGAACATGACGATCACGAGAATCGAGATAATGTTCATCCAGAATCCGGCTTTGACCATATCGTCAATGGTCAGATAATCAGAACTGAAAACTGCGGCGTTCGGCGGTGTGGAGATTGGCAGCATGAACGCACACGAGGAAGCAAGCGCCACGATGGCCATGATCCCATAAGGTTCAACGCCAATACCGAGAGCCAGTCCGATACTGATCGGAATGAGCATGTTGGAAACGGCAGTGTTGGACATAATTTCTGTCATAAACAGGACGATGGCTGCAAGCACAATCAGAATGAGAATGAACGGCAGCACCTGTAGCCCCTGGAGCAGTTCCCCGAACCAGTCTGTGAGATTTGATTCTTCAAAGGCAGCAGCAAGAGACAATCCGCCCCCGAACAGAAGCAGCAGACCCCAGGGAAGATTTTTCATATCATCCCATTTCATCAGCCCACCTTTGGCATTTTTGCTCGGAAGAAGAAACATCGCCGTGGCACCGACCATGGAGATGGTCGTGTCGGACAGGCGGATGTTCTCTGGCAGAAATCCACTTGAAATCCAGAGCGTGCCGGTCAGGGCAAAAATCGTAAGTACAGCTTTCTCTTCAAACGACATCGGTCCGAGTTCACGGATCTGATTTTTCGCAAAGTCATCGGATATGTTCCCCGTCTGTTTCACTTTAAACTTCCAGCCGGTCATATAAAAATACAGCACGGTGAGAAGAATCACTGTAATAGGAAAACCGAACAGAAACCAGTCGGCAAAAGTGATGCGCACATCAAGAATCTGCGCGGATACACCGGCAAACACGGCGTTCGGTACCGAACCGATGAGGGTAGCCAGTCCCCCGATTGAGGCGGCGTAGGCAACAGTCAGCAGGAGCCCTTTCGCAAACTTGTGAAACGACGCGTCATCGAAAAAGTCCTTTTCCTTAATGTCGGCAATGAGTGCGAGCGCAATCGGAAGCATCATCAGCGCCGTTGCGGCGTTTGAAATCCACATGGATAGAAGCGCTGTAGCAAGGGCAACTCCAAGGATAATCCGCTTACTGTTCGTCCCAACCATGGAAATGATGGTCATGGCAATCCGTTTATGCAGATTCCACTTTTCGATCGCAAGCGCAATGGTGAAACCGCCGAAGTACATAAACACGATCGGATCCGTGTACGCCATCGTCGCCGTTTCTTCCTCCGCACCACCGGTCAGCGGCAGCAGAAAGATCGGCATAAGGGACGTAGCCGGAATCGGCATCGCTTCCGTAATCCACCACGTTGCCACCCACGCTGTGACGGCGAGAACAGCCCGCGGGGCATCATCAAGACCGGTAATAGCCGGGAAAAAATAAAGAATACTGAATAAGGACGGACCCAGTATGAGTCCGATTATTTGTCTTCTTCCCATAGTTTTTCTCCTTTCGCATTGTCTGGCTAATTGATTACTTGAACGGGGAGTGCTCTTTCTGGTGAATAAATGGTGAAAACGAATACATTTTCTATACCTCTAATGTGCTTTTGTAAAACAGCGTAAATTGGATCAATTCCAACCGCAGTAATAGTTTTGTATAATTAAAGGGAATCCCAATACCGCAGAAAAGCCAACTGACGAAACCGACACAGCTCATTTGAAAAAGGTGAAGTAACTGTATGCTGAAAAATAAAATAAAGCACATATGCATGAAAACCGGCTTTTCAGGCGTGATTTATGCGAAAAACAATGATGTCGCTTTGATTGAGCAAGCGTTTGGGTATGCAGACAGACCTGAGAAAAGGAAAAACCGGATGAACACCCGCTTTGGGATTGCCTCAGGATGTAAACTTTTTACGGCGATCGCTATCTGCCGGCTGGTAGAGGAAGGCCATCTGTCATTCGGCACAAGGCTCACCGACTGTCTGAAAAATGAATTTCCTCACTTTGACCCGGCAATCACGGTACACCACCTGTTAACTCATACTTCCGGTGTGCCAGATTACTTTGATGAAGCGATGATGGATGATTTTGAAGATCTCTGGAAAATGCAGCCCATGTATCACCTGCGAACACCACGTGATTTCCTCCCATTGTTTCAAAATCAGAAGATGATGTTTGCCCCTGGTGAACGGTTCCATTACAATAACGCGGGCTACATTCTTCTTGGTCTGATTGTGGAAGCCCACTCAGGCATGTCGTTTGATCAGTTCGTGGAAAAAGAAGTATTCAAACCATGCAGCATGCACGATTCCGGCTATTTTTCCTTTGATCGCCTGCCAGGAAACACAGCCATCGGCTATATCGATGAAGAAAACGGCAGCTGGAGAACGAACCAGTATGCCCTGCCCGTAAAAGGCGGGCCTGACGGAGGGGCATTCGTAACCGCAGGAGATATGATAAAGCTCTGGGACAGCCTCCTCAGCTTAAGACTTCTTAGTAAAAAGATGACTCGGACCCTTATGTCGCCCCACACCGAAACAGGAGAAGGAGATTATTACGGATACGGGATGTGGATCGGTAACCGGAACGGTGAAATTGGCATTTATCACGTGATGGGCTACGATCCCGGTGTAAGTTTTGCGTCGGCTTATTATCCCGCTGCAGAAGTTACAGCTGTGATCCCTTCAAACCAGTCATCAGGGCCTCATAACATTCTCAGAATCCTGGAAACTGAGATATTGTAAGTCGATGTATTTGAGTCTCGTAAACCTGTTCAATTATTACTAAAATAATCCTAGTGAAGGAGGAGTAGACATGACAGATACTGTACATGATTTCACGGTAAAGAAGCCGAATGGGGAGGAAGTCTCTCTTGAGGCATACAAAGGAAAGCCGATGGTAATTGTGAATACGGCAACCAAATGCGGACTGTCCGGGCAGTTCAGGGAACTCGAACGTCTGCACCAGACATATGGCGAGGATGGCCTCGCCGTCCTCGGTTTTCCATGCAACCAGTTCATGAAACAGGAACCGGTGTCCGATGAGGAGATGACCGAAACGTGCGAGATAAACTTCGGCGTCACATTCCCGCTTTTTGCAAAAATAAAAGTGAATGGGGAAGAGGCCCATCCCCTTTACAAACATCTGAAAAACGCTGAAAAAGGCCTGCTCAGTTCGGAAATCAAGTGGAATTTCACGAAATTCCTCGTGGACGGTGATGGGAACGTGGTCAAACGCTATTCCCCGCAGACGTCTCCCAAGAAAATGGAAGAAGATATTCAGAAGTATCTATAAAACAAGTAAAAGGAACCTCCCCCTCAGGTATGGGGAGGTTCCTTCTGTTTTTGATTATATAGTATTGATATCCCTGTTAACTGCCAAGGCACTTGAATTGGGACCCTTTTATTGAGTCAATCATTTCCTGAGCTTATGAAATACTCATTTTATTTTTCCTCTTCCGCTCAGCTGGTACGTTTCCTGATTGGCAATCTGCAGAAGCTCGAACACATCACCGAATTCCCCATCGTCGCCGACCGTAGTTGCAGAAATCATATACACTTCGCCCTCTTCAATAAGGTTATAAACCATCGCTTCCTCGATCATAATCTTATACGCCA
Source organism: Alteribacter lacisalsi (assembly GCF_003226345.1). Taxonomy (GTDB): domain Bacteria; phylum Bacillota; class Bacilli; order Bacillales; family Salisediminibacteriaceae; genus Alteribacter; species Alteribacter lacisalsi. The sequence continues at coordinate 686,239 of NZ_PDOF01000001.1, forward strand.
CGCGGTTCTCCGGTTTTTCATGAATGTTGGACCCGACGATCCACATCTCAATATATTCCCCAGATTCAACATGGTGGTGTTTTTCCTCGACAATAAAACCGGCCATGGAGATGCTCTGAATCTCCTTATTGCTATGGTGCGGAAGCAGAAGCACAATCACTGAAAGAACAAAGATTGCGGCAGCCGTAAGCAAAATACCTTTGAGGTTGGTACTCATGCAGATTATTCCCCCTGACTGTTCCCTTGATACCTTATCCTTATTCCGTCAGCCGTGGTGAGTAGTACACTTCCACACTTACGGAAGAATCATGTATTGAAGAGCATAAAAATGATTAAGACAGCTGTAAAAATTCCGCCGTCAGCCAGCCTCAGCAGGACTGCCATCCGAAAACCTACTTCCAATCCTAACATTATTTTCTAAATGTTCGGAAGGAGAGCAGCAGACCTTTCCGTTTAATCCCGATACCCGTTCACAAAGTAATCAGCCGTCTCAGCTTCTTCCATCTCCAATGGTTCCCCTTTGTGTGCCTCGAGCTCTTTCAGGATATGATCCAGGTCACCCTCGTGCTCCGATACAAGAAAGGCAAGCGTCCTTAAAAGGTCTGCCTCTTTCACGTATTCCTGTCTTGTGATGGCTTTCCAGTGTGAAATCACATACGTTTGCGCGTCAAACGCTTCAATTTTGTCCAGAAGCGAAAGCGTTTCGCGGGCAGTAAAACGCCAGGAAGGCGCGTAAAGATCAGGGACGATCGCATCTGCCAGAAAAAGAACCCGTTCCTCTTTGATGTAGACAACGATTCCGTCAGGGGCGTGATCGCCGCCAACCTGTTTTAGAACACAGGTAAGACCGCCGAGATCAATCGTGAGCTCGTCCTCGAATGTAATATCCGGCAGCACAATTGTCATGTCACGTTCCCCGGGAAATTCCTCCCGGATCGCGTTTGCGCAGAACGGGATTTCGATCCCTTCATTCACCCGCTGGTCCAGCGCAGCATCGTCCCAGCTGTACACGGCCAGTTTTTCCATCTCCCGTCGTGTGTCCACAGAAGAGATCACAGGGACGGAAAGAGCGGACAGTCCGAAAACGTGATCCCAGTGCCAGTGGGTCACAGCGGCAAGCGTGGGCTGCGGCTTCCCTGCTTCGTGCAGTTTTTCAAGAAACAGCTTTGCGTGTGCCTCCGAATTGCCGCCGTCGATCATCAATGTATGTCTGTCACCTGAAACGGACATGAGAATCGGCCTGTCCGTTGGTCCTACAGGCGTTAAATAGGAAATGGCTTTCGATAAAGAAATGAGCTTCTGTTCCATTGTTCATTCTCCTTTTATCTTCATCATGATGTATGTTTATTTTACCGTAGAACCAGTGGGAAATCTGCTATACTGGAGTGAGATTTGTTTAGAATGCTCTGTTAAAGTTTTTTGTTGATTTCCGCTCTCCACGCTCCCTTTCCGCTGGCACCGCTTTAGCCTCCTCGTGGAAAAACCGCCTTGCGGGGTCTTCAGCCGGCGCTGTTCCCGCAGGAGTGTCGCGCGTTCGCTGCAATCGCCTATAGAATAGTCAACATTAAGGTTTAACTCAGCAGTTTATAAAGAGAAAATGGCCCAAAACATTACGGGCCGTAACAGGGGATAAAGAGGGGAAGCACAGATGGATCAATATCAGAAAAGAATTGTGACCGCACTTCTGATTGCCACATTCCTGGCGGCGATTGAAGTGACTGTCATCAGTACGGCAATGCCGAGCATCACTCAGGACCTGGGGGGACTGGACCTGATCAGCTGGGTGTTTGCCATTTACCTGCTTACATACGCCGTTATGACACCGATATTTGGAAAACTGGCCGACTTATTCGGCCGAAAAAAGATCTTTATCACCGGCGCTACGCTCTTTTTAATCGGCTCTGCTTTATGCGGGTTTTCCCAGTCGATGGAGCAGCTCATCGCCTTTCGGGCCCTGCAGGGCGTGGGGGCGGGGGCTCTCATGCCGATGGTGTTTACGATTGTCGGAGACGTGTTCCGTTACGAGCAGCGGGCCCGGGCCCAGGCGATTATCGGCTCGATCTGGGGGATTGCCGGCATATTCGGACCGCTCGTGGGCGGCTTTACGGTGGACTTCTTCACGTGGCACTGGATTTTCTTTATGAATATCCCATTCGGACTCGTTAGTATGTATCTGATCGGACGGAACCTGGAGGAAAAACTGGAAAAGAAAAAGCGCTCGATCGACTACGGCGGGGCGTTCACCTTTATGATTGGGAGCGGGGCTCTCCTATACGCTCTTCTGTCTGGCGGTAACGAAATCGCCTGGAACGAACCGCTAATGTTCGGTCTTCTCGGAACTGCGCTCGTCTTTCTGGCTGTTTTTATTGCACTTCAGTTCCGAGTTAAGGAACCGCTCGTGCCGGTGCACCTGTTTAAAAATCGGCATCTGGTGACCGCCAATGCAAACGGTCTCCTCTTAGGGATGATGCTGATCGGCCTGACGGCGTACCTGCCGCTCTGGGTGCAGGGCGTGCTCGAACTGCCTGCCACAGCTTCGGGACTGACACTGATCCCCATGAGTCTCGGTTGGCCGCTTGCGGCATTCTATGCAAGCCGGATTCTCGGGAAATTCGGTGCGAAAGCGATCTGTATGACCGGCACCGGCGTTATTGTCCTTAGTACGTTTGGTCTGACACTTATTTCCGCAGGGACGCCGAACTGGGTGCTCGTTGTGATCATGTTTTTCGTTGGAACCGGATTTGGTCTTTCCATGACGATCTTTACGGTCATCGTGCAGTCATCCGTCGGCTGGGATAACCGGGGCGCGGCTGCGAGTTCGAATGCGTTTCTGCGCACACTCGGTCAGACGCTCGGTATTACCATTCTTGGAACGGTGCTCAATCAGTACATCGGCGGCCACACTCTGAACGGTGCGACTGTGGCGCCGGATATTCTGGGAGCCGGCCTTCATACGGTGTTTATCCTGATCTTCGTACTTGCGGCTCTCAGTTTTGCCGTCACAAGCCTGCTGCCAAAAGAAGAACCTGAGCATGCACGGACCTCACCTGCAAAATAGCACAAATGTTTCATAGAAAAGCCATGAATCCCATGGCTTTTTCTGTTTGGAAAAATGGTAAAATAGATTCAGAGTTTTTACAGCAGACCGCAGGAAGGGTTGATCATATGACACAGGACAAGCATGCGGAAAAGGGAATGTCCACACAGAGAAAAGTACTGCTTATTCTAACAGGCACCATCCTCGGAATATCCATTGTACTTCTTATTTCCATTATGATTATCGAAAGCATCGCAGGGGGAGAATTGACAGAGGAGGAACGGTCCATGGTGATCCGTTATTCCGAGGCGTTTATAGAAGACATGTATGAAGAATCCAGTGAAGTGATCTTCAGCCACTATTTTTATGAAAATGATGAATCGACCAGTTACGAGGATCTATCTGAACTCGTCGATGAGGTGCGTTCCGGTGAGCTGACAGCCATCCGGAGTGAAGATGAAGAAATTCCTGAAATTGGAAGAGGTTGGCGTACCGGAAGTGCCACCTATTCCGTGTCGATTACGACCGAAGCAGTTGAGGCAGGGGGGAGCCGAGACATTGACTGGCACTTTACCTGGGTGGAAGACGGGGATGGTCTGATGCTGACACATCTGCCGGAGCTTGAAGAGGTGGAGGAATAGGCAAAAATAAAGAAAGGCATGAGGGTTTTTCTCCTTCATGCCTTTCAGTATGTCTTCCCGCTGTGCAGCAACCAGACCTGATATGAGGGTAAACTTACTTACCGTAAAGCTGCTGACAGCTGTTTAATCGCATCTCTAACACGTGGGATATGATCTTTATCATTCATGTGATTTCTCGCGTGAAGCAGAACGGGGCGTACTGACTCCACAGAGCGGCCGAATTGATACATCCAGTCGTACCTTGGCACCATCCACGTATGAAAATGGTGGGTCGTGTCTTCGTTATAGAAGTAATACACGTGCTCAATTCCGAGAACGTCCCGTTGTGCCTGACGGATTTTTGCCATCGTATGGATATAGTCGGCGCGCTCAGGTTCAGTCAGTTCATCGAGACAGGTGACGTGGCGCTTGGAGGCAAGAATAATCAGCCCTCTAACCGGGTAGGCCACATCCTGATGGGCATGAAAGTACTCTGTTTCGAGCACAACGCCGCCGTCAGGTTTGATCAGACCGCGTGTCAGCGCGCAGCTCAGGCACTCAACCTCGACGGTTCTTCCGTCAGCTATTGTGATTTGTTTCATGGTTACGCCTCCTTTAGTTCAGAAACTTCTGTTTTCCATCGTACCATACCAATGGTATAATATGGGTAAGTGAGATGCTCGGAGGTGAGCGAATGAAACTGCCTGAATGCTGGTCCTGTGGCCACGAGTATTCCTATCTGCAGGGGCTGGGATTTCTGTTTGACAGAAAGTGTCCGAACTGCCGGGAAAAGCAGTATGTGACTACGAGAAGTAATTACAAGTCAGCACTGCCGGCCGGCCTCCTTGTATGTATGCCCGGATTTGCGCTGCTGTTCCTCACAGATATGAGTTACCCGGCATACGTTTTGGCGGTGACCGGCTTATTCATTCTATCGCTGCTGATTCTGCCGTTACTTATAGAGACTTCAGAAAAACAGGAGCCGCTCGTCTAAAGAGGGAGGAGAACAGGGTGCCGGAGGTGGTGCACTGTTTTTCTCATTTTGCCCTGTTGCCCCGGGCACCTTAACAGATCGTATAGACGTTCCTATATTATTTATTATTCGAAGATTACGAGAAAGGGGGCGGAGGATGCCCATAGCAGCCGGATTCATTGCAGGAGCCATTATGTATCTCTCTCTTTTTATGCTGTACATAAATGATGTTATGAATGGTTTTATTTTCATCGGATTGCTGCTGATTTTCTGTTTTTTTACAGTGATTCTATTTTTCTTTTTGCGAAAACGAAAAAGACAGACACGCTTTTTCACCTCAGCCCTATCTGTTCTACTGATCCTCCTTGCATTCGATTTTCAGCTTCTTGAGTATGAGTCAGCAACCTATACGGCCACTGGTTATATGGAGCCAATAGATCTGCTCGAGGACTCGGGTCTGTACCTGCTCCCGGTGAGAATCGAACCTGTGGCCTTTATCGAAGACAAAGAATGGCTGATGGAAGGGTTCGAAGCCCAGAATATCGATATCTATCATATTGAACCGATCACAAATCAGGATCGTTATGTAAGCAAAAACAGGTGGCTGGCCGCATTTGCAGGGTTTACCAGAGACGGCATGACCGAAATGGAGGAGAATCTCACCTCCTACGGCTACAGCGGACTCGCGTTTGCAGAAGATTTTTTTGAACTTGATAACCTGAAAGGAAACAGTGCCGGGCTTGCCCTCGGACTCAAGGCAATGTATGACCGTGGCGAGCTTCAAAACGCCGTTCCGATCGGGATTACCGGTGCTATTGAGCGGGACGGGACGGTGTCAGCCGTCGGCGGCATCCGGGAAAAACTGCTCACGTCGGAAGCTGAAGGCTTCTCCCACGTGATTCTGCCTGAATTAAATTTTGCAGAAGCACATGCAGCGAAACAGAATGAATCTCTTGATGTAGAAATACATGGTGTGCGAGATATTGAACACGCAGCAGACGTGATTCGAGAATTGAATGGAAGCAGATAAAAGGAGATGGAATCATGACAAATAAAGTCAGACTCGTTATTCCGGACGTCTCCTGGCGCGAGGAATATCTGAATTTTTACCGGGACTGGATCAATAGCGGAGAGGACATCGTTCCCTGGGTCGTTGAAAAAGATCCGTCCGATTTTGACGCGATGGTGACGTTTCTCCATAACAATCATAATGGCATAAATCTGAAGGAGGGGTGGGTCAGGGATTCCACCTACTGGCTCGCAAACGAGGAGCAACGGATTGTAGGGGCAGTCAATATCCGTCAAGCCCTAACCCCGTTTCTCATGAACAGCGGGGGACACGTGGGGTATGGGATTCGTCCGGGATACAGAAGAAAAGGCTACGCGACAACGCTTCTCTCTCTGTCACTGGAAAAACTGCGCAAACTTGGTGTGAAAGATGTGCTTGTCGTATGTGACGATGTTAACGAAGCTTCGCGCCGGACCATCCAGAAAAATGGCGGGATCAGGGACAGGGATTTCGTGGAAGCAGACGGGAATGTCGTAAACCGGTTCTGGATCAAATAGGAGAGCGAGTTCCTGCAGGCGAGTAACAGCCACCCTGTGCTTACAAACAATAGAGGAGGTTTTACAATGGAGAAGCAGAACCTGTTTGGCCAGTTGAAATTCTGGAGGAATTTTGTAATGGAAACACTTCAGGATACCTCAGAAGAAAGTGCTTATGTTATTCCTGATCATTTTACGAACAATCTGATTTGGAACGCCGGCCATTTGCTTGTTACCTACGATGAGTACCTATTTACAATTGATGGGGAAAAGCAAATGGACGAGCAGTACTATAAATGGTTTGCTACCGGTACCAGTCCCGCAGGCTGGGGAGAAAATCAGCCTGTAAAAGAAGACATCATGCAAAAGCTTGAGGGGCAGACGTCAATGATTGAAGATCGGTTTGCCGGCAGGCTGTCAGAGGAGCTGCCTCGGCCGATGCCGCTCGAAAAGACGATCGAAGAGCTGCTCGTATTTCTGATCAGCCATGAAACCTACCATCTCGGCGTGATGAAAAGCATCCAGAAACACGTAAAGAGTGAGGTACATTGAATAAAACTGAAGCCCTGTCCTTGATGGACGCAGGTGAGTGTGAAAAAGCGGCTGAGATTTTCAGGAAATTAACAGAAACGGAGCCGGTAGACGCCGAGTTACAATATTACTGTGCTTCATGTCTCGATGCCTGTGGAGTGGAAAGAGAGGCCGCCGGCTATTATGAACAGGCCATTTCCCTGGGGCTTACAGGTAAAAACCTTGAATATGCCTACGTACAGCTTGGAAGCACATATCGGACGCTTGGCGAATATGAAAAAGCCCGGGAGGTTCTTGAAAAAGGGCGTGCCATTTTTCCTGATAACCGGGCTGTTCAGGTGTTTTATGCCATGACACTTTACAACATGAAGGAGCACCATGAAGCCATGAAGCTGCTGCTTAACTGTCTGACAGAAAAAACTTCCGATAAAGATGTGCTTCTATACAAAAAATCGCTGCAGTTTTATGCCGGGCGGCTGGATGAAACATGGGACGAATAAAAAGTAATGGGGAAAGTGGTTAGGATGGGGATAGAAGAAAAACACATTACTGTTGGGGCGATGGAGTATTTTATCCGTTTAAGCGGGACTGGCAGCGGCAAGCCTCTGATCGTGATGGAAGCAGGTTACGGGGATCATTCCGGAAAATGGGCCGATTTGCCGCAGAAACTTGAAGAAACAGCCAGGGTATTTACATATGACCGAGCAGGCCTTGGAAAAAGCGGTCCGCCTCCAGCAGGTCCAAGAACGACCAGAGAGATGGTCAGTGAACTCAACCAACTGTTAAAGAAGGCAAACCTTCCACCTCCATACATCCTGGTCGGGCATTCCTATGGAGGTGTAAACGCCCAGGTGTTTGCCGCAGCGTACCCGAAAAAGGTGAAAGGTGTGGTCCTGCTTGATTCCACCCCTTCAGACTACAGAGAACGATTTCTGCCTCTTATGACTGAACCCTTTCAGTATGCCTACATAAAGCAGTTCACCCTCGAAGGAAACCATGAGGAGTTTATGGAAAGTCTGAATCAGCTTAAACGCACTGGATTTCCCCGGAACATTCTGTTGACAGTCGTGTCAGCAGGAAAAAAAGATCATTATTCTCCCAGAGCCCAATCCCTATGGAACATCATGCAGAAAGAAACGGCCGCTCAGTCGGACTGCAGTACATTTATAATTGCAGAAAACAGCGGGCATTACATTCAATCTGATGAGCCGGATCTTGCGGCAGAAGTGGTGCGACAGCTGGCAGCTCAACTCTGACGGCAGCACCAGCCGGTTACTGTTAGTCAGGACTGATAAACTGCACCGTCGCTCTCTGTCAACTCCAGTTCTCTTTCTCGAGAATTTCTTGAAGAATTTAAAAACGCCTTCACATGATCATAATCATAATAAGGAACTTTCCTTCCTTTGACGATCTGGAAATTTTCCATACAGATCCCGGTTATAAGTAACAGATCCCCCTCTTCGGTCAGCCCCATGGCCTTTTTAATGGCTTCACCGCGGTTGGGGACCGGGTGTATTTGTGGTCCAATAGTCTCGAATCCGTCCAGGACATCGTTTACAATATCGATTGGCAATTCTTCGCCAGGGTGATCCGCAGTGACGACTATCTCATCTGCTCTCCCTTCTGCAGCTTTAGCGATGGGCGCGCGAAGGGATTTTTCCCGGATACCGATTCCTGTAATCATAAGAATCAGCCGATTATACGATAAAGGTTCTACTGTTTTAAACAGTTGTTCCAATGCCAGGGGCGTGTGGGCAAAATCAAAGATCATCGTACGATTAGCAAATTCGGGTATCAGCTGCAGTCTGCCCGGGGGACCTTCGAGCTTTTGGAAAAGCGGAAGCAGGTCACCGATGGTCATCCCTTTGGCAAGACACACACAGACACTGGCCAGGAAATTATAAACGTTGTGAACACCAAGGATCGGAAGGAAGACGGAAAACAGGCGTCCCTTTACGATCAGATCAACGCAGCACCCACGTTTTGAAAAGGTTATATTTTTCGCGTGCACGTCGGCGTCATCGCTCAGCCCGTAAGTCCACAATGTGCCCTTGAAAACGGAAATAATATCCTTGCTCATCCCGGCATCATCTATGTTTACAACAGAGGTGCCGGCTTTTTCAAAAAGACTTAACTTCGCTTTTTTATAATTCTCGAATGTTTCGTGATAATCCAGGTGTTCAGGGTAAAGATTTGAGTGGACGGCAATGTCGAAGTGCAGACCGTATAACCGCTCCTGATCAATCCCTATTGAAGTAGCTTCCATTACCACTGAAGAAATATCTTTTTTCTTCATTAATGACAAATAAGCGTGCAGATCAGATGATTCCGGGGTTGTCGGTGTACTTTTGTCCAGAGGAAGCATCTTTTGGTGATCCCAGACACCTGCAGTACCAATGGAACCGGTTTTTATTCCGGCACCATTCAGAAGACTGCGAATATAAGCGGTAATGGTGGTCTTCCCGTGTGTTCCCGTTACACCAATTAACCGCATGGATTTATGTACGTGTTGATGCAGGTGTGAGGAATAGAGCGCCAGCGCTTTCTTTGAATCTTTAACATGTAGAAACTGCACATGCGGAGATCGCTCTGCGTGTTCCAGCAGCGAATCCTGCTGATCTCCGATAATTTGTACACAGCCCTGGGATATGGCCATTTCAATAAACTTATGACCATCTGTACTTTTCCCGCTTATGCAGACAAAGCAGCCGTTAGTGTTCACCTTTCTGGAATCATAGTTTATATGGGTAACCTTTTTGGGGGCAGAACCATGGGCAGATACCAGTTGACTTTTTAATATTGTATTAGCGTTCATCATGCAACTCCAATCATATAAATACTGTTATGTTCCACTTTATCACTTTAACCGGAAAAAGTCATGGACTAACTTATCGGATGAAAAGTCATTTATTATGCAATAGTTTACTTCATTCCGAGGTTTTTATGAAAAGGCTTTTTTAAAACTTGGGGTTGATTCTTAGAAAAAGCTTATTAGAGCGAACGCCCGATTCTCCTGCGGGAACAGCAGCGACGGAAGACCCCGCAGGGACGAGCGGTTCCTTCACAATTATGCTTCGAGTTGCTTCGACCGATACGAGCAGAGGAAGAAGCATGGTTCCCGAGGAGGCTGCAGTGGTGCCCGCGGAAAGGGAGGGCAGGGAGCGGAAAACAACAATAAACTTTAAAAGAGCCATGAAAAAAGCCGGCGGGAGAAGTCCTCCCGCCAGCCTTACTATTAGTTCCTCAGTATAATGTAAATCAGATACACCATGTATGCGACAGCCAGCAGCAAGCCTTCGTACCGGCCAACAGCGTAGTGGGTGCGTGAGAAGAAGAGCAGCAAAACGGTGAGGCCAATCATGAAAATCACGTCCACGAATATCCGCGGATCCACCTGAAGCGGCATGATCACAGCCGAAACGCCGAGAACAAAGAAAATGTTAAAAATATTGCTGCCTACAATGTTTCCGATCGCAATCTCGCTTTGTTTTTTAAGTGCCGCCGAAATTGACGTGGCGAATTCCGGAAGGGACGTACCGACTGCCACGATGGTAAGCCCGGTCAGGGTTTCACTCATGCCCAGTGATAGAGCGATCTCTGTACTGCTTCGGACGACCATTTCCCCACCGGCAATGATCGCAGCGAGCCCTGCTGACGTTATGAGAATCTGCTTTCCCCAGCGTGGCGAAGCAGAACTGGCGGCAGGCAGCCCGTAGGACTGGTCCCGGCTGTGTCTCGCTGCTTCAAGAATGTAATACATAAAAACGGAGAAAAACAGCAGGAGTGTCAATCCTTCACTTCGTGTAATGATGCTTGTATCGGCATTCTGAAGCAGCGTGTCACTTGTCAGAACGAGCAGTGCTGCGGCAGCCAGCAGTGCAAATGGAATTTCCTTACGAATCGTATCATTCTGAACCATGAGGGGAGCAATGACTGCTGTCATCCCAATGACGAGCGTAATATTTACGACATTACTTCCGACGACATTTCCGATTGCCACGTCGGCATTGCCTTTTACGGCAGCTATAATGCTGACAGTCGCTTCTGGAGAACTGGTTCCGAAGGCCACAATGGTAAGACCGATCAGAAGTGGCGAAATCCTCATGAGTTTTGCCATATTCGATGCTCCGTCCACAAACCAGCCGGCTCCCTTAATCAATAAAGCAAATCCCGCGATTAAAATCACGTAATTGATCATCGGCTCATCTCATTTTCGCTTTAGTTTGATGATAGTGTACAACGAACCGACCTCGAAATCCATCTTTTTCCTTCAGCATTGCACCAGTACCGCAGGCAGGTCCGATAAGGATTATTATTCGTTTACATGATTTCCCCATCATCAGTCACTTCAGCAAACAGTTCGAGCCAGGAGAGAAATTCCTTTTCACGAACACGGCTTAGTAAAACCGTTTGTGATGAAGTAAGCGTTCCTTCTTCGTAAAAAGGAGAAGCCGTATCTGACCCGATCGTGATCAGGTGGAATAGCTCATTGAATTCCTTATTCTGCAAAAAAAGCCCCAAAGCAGCAGCTTCAGGACGATCTGGTTATCCTTTTCTTCCTCTCCTCCAAAACTGGATTCAGGAAATGTCTGTTTTTTAGGTGATTAATATAGTCGTAGACTCTGACCACTTCTTCGTCCGTCAGGTGTGTAAGCATGAGCGTAATCTCTTCCCTCGTATAATGCATGTATACCTCCTTGTTCCTGAATCTGGTATCTATAGAACTGTTTCCCTATCCTATATGATCTAATCTTCTTTTTGATGAAAACTAAATTACCGCCCATATGAAAAACCGGCTCCCGTTGATCGGGAGCCGGTCTGTTCAGACGTCAGCTCGTCTGCTGTTTTTTTCCTTTTACCGTATCGGCAGCGTACTGAAGCAGTTCTGCCGTTTTTTGCGCTTTCATACGCTTCTTCATTTCCCTGAAGCCGATAAATTGACGGTTCTTTTCGTCCCAGAGATGAAATCGCAGAGATTTTAAGCTTGTTTTCAGCGTCACGGTAGGCACATGCTGCAGGTCCTCGTTCTTTTTGTGCGCCTGCTCGAGGTTGTAGTTCGGCACCCGGGGGTTCAGGTGATGCACATGGTGAAAGCCGATGTTACCGGTGACCCACTGAAGGATCTTCGGCAGTTTGTAAAAGGAACTGCCCTCAACTGCAGCCTTCACGTACTCCCATTCTTCCTTCCACTCAAAATACGAATCCTCGAACTGATGCTGTACGTAGAACAGCCAGATTCCAATCGAACCGGAGATCATAAAGATCGGAAGCTGAATCATAAGGAACGCCTGCCAGCCAACGAGCACAATCATAAGGGCGGTAATCGCCACAATCGCCACGTTGGTGAGGTATGTGTTCATTCGTTCCTTGCGGCGCGCGTCTTTCCGGTTAAAGCGCTGCTGGATGATGAAGGCAAAGATCGGACCGAGCACAAACATGACAAACGGATTTCGGTAAAGGCGATATTTAAAACGAACCCAGCGCGATGCCTCGATGTACTCATCAGCGGTCAGGATCCACAGGTCCCCGACACCGCGTTTATCGAGGTTCCCACTCGTAGCGTGGTGCACGTTGTGATCATGCTGCCACTGGGAGTATGGGAAAAGCGTTAATATTCCGGTAATCGTGCCGACAATTTCGTTGGCACGGCGGTTTTTAAAGAAGGAATGGTGACAGCAGTCATGGAAAATGATAAAGAGTCTGACTGTAAACCCGGCATTGATTACAGCAATGGCAAGGGTAAGCAGGTAGGAGACAGAGAGACTGTAGTAGGCGAGCACCCAAAGAGCGAAAAATGGGACAAGTGTGTTGATTAACTGACGGACACTGGCTGATACTTTTCCATTTGTGAACGGGAGTGTTGCTTTTCTTAGATTCTTTTCTTTTGATAAACTCATGTATTCATTCCCTTCTCCAGTCAGGTGGACTGGCAGGCGTGTGTTTAAGGATATAATCCTGACAAAAGTTTATGACCAGGTCATAAATCTTATTATACATTCTTTACCGTTGAAAAGGCTAGGGATATTTTGATCGTGTAACGTAAAAAAGCAGGATTGTAACCGGATGGACACATTTATCAGGTTCGATCAGACTGGAACAGAGGAGAGTTCAAATTGAAAAAATGGCTGATGTCAGGCGTGGTATTATGTTTAACGGCTTTCGTATTTTTATCGGTATACAGTGTGATTTTTCCGGTTTATGAGGGGATCGTTATTGATCGGAAACGGGACAGGATCCTTGTTTATACCGGCGAAGAATCCCCTCCCCGGCTCCCTCTTTCCACGATGGACCTTGAGCAGTTTTCAGAGGATCTCGTATGGTTCGGGATCAGAGGGGAGGAAGCGGAAACGGGAGATCGGGTCAGAATCCGGGCCGGAAGCGGAACAGAAGAATCGCTGCCGCATGTAAAGGAGATCCGTTCGATCAGCATCAGGAACTAAAAACACACGCGGCCGGAACCGCGTGTGTTTTGATGGGTCTACAGGAAGAACGGGAAAAAGAAACCGCCAAGCCCGTAATAAGGGAAAAAGAACGGACGCCAGCGGCGGAACCGTCTTGGATAACCGTAGCCGCCATAGCCGCCTCCAAATCCGCCGCCGTAAAAGCGCATCTGATCGTCCATGTCACCATCCGGAACGAGCATGTGTACGCCGTTTTCGTCCACCCCGTTAATAATGCCTTCCACCATCTGGCCGTCCTGAGTCTGCAGTTGCATCATGTGGTGCATGTACTGCTGGCAGAATTGCATCATCTGCTGCTGGTCCATGTGACCGTTCATGCCATTTCCATTCATGCCGTTGCCGTTCATATTGTTCATGTGATTATTATTGTTCATCACTCTCAGCCCCCTTCACTCCGTTATCGTATGGGCGCTGTGAGTCAAGTGTGCAGGTCCCATGGAGAAGAAAAACAGATGATGGTATACTGGCACTTGAATAGGTACAGGGGAGATGAAACGATGAACACGGTAAAAGGGGTAATTAAGAGAAGAGTATTGATAAATTATCAGCTCGGTGCCGAAGCGGCTGCGGACATTCTGCCTGCGCCATTTCGTCCGAAACTGGTTAAAGGCAAAGCGATCATCGGCATCTGTCAGATCCGCATGGAAGAGATGCGTCCGAAATCACTGTCAAAATTGCCTTGCGGTGCTTCAAGTAATAATGCCGCCCACCGTATGGCGGTGGTATGGGAAGAGGATGGAACAGAAAGGGAAGGCGTATACATATTCAGAAGGGACACGGACTCCCGAATGAACAGCCTTGCTGGAGGCCGGCTGTTTCCGGGTTTTACACATTACTCGCAATTTGATGTGACGGATGAAGATGGGCAGGTGGACTTTACGATGACAACCAAAGACAGCGTCACCATGCGTTTCAAGGGCCACGATGCTGAGAACATTCCGGAATCGAGTGTGTTTTCTTCTTTTCAGGAAATCTCCGACTTCTTTAAGGAGGGAGCGGACGGGTACTCTCCTGCACGTGAGGAAAAGTGCAGTCAGGGCATTTGTCTTGTAACGGATACATGGAACATGAGACCGTTCCATGTGGAGAGCTCAGCGACCACGTTCTTTGCTGATGCATTCGCCATCGAGGAGAGCAAGATGTTGTTTGATTCAGCAGTGGTGATGCGAGACGTGGAGCACGAGTGGCAGCGGATTGATTCTGTTGGTTAAATAAAAAAGAGTATACCTTTCCGTCAACATACGAAAAGAACGCCCGGTGCGCATGCTGCCGGGCGTTCTTTTTATGAGCTGTATCTGCTTTTATAGTTTGCCAGAGCAAGTAAAGGCCATATGTGGTTATAGCTGTGGTAATAAATATAAAAGTCACCCGGAAGAGCCGCCCCTGTCGGGTAGCGGTCTGACCGGCCGGCGTTGGTGATCAGGTAACGGATGCCGTGGTCAATGGCCTCTGTCGGCCTGCTATGAACAGCAATCAGGGCATCCACTGCCCAGGCGGTCTGGGACGGCGTACTTGAGCCGAGTGGGACGTACCTGCCTGCTGTGTCGCTTTTACAGGATTCACCCCAGCCCCCGTCCTCATTCTGGATGGAGTTAAACCACTCAACCCCGCGTTTAACCGTTTTGTTCTCTTTTTCATACCCGGCAGCTGAAAGTCCCGTAAGCGCAGCCCACGTGCCGTAAATATAGCAGATCCCCCACCGACCGTACCATGAACCGTTCTGTTCCTGATTTTTTTCAAGCCAGTTTACTGCCCGATCGACTGCAGGGTGGGGCAGAAGCAGATTTGCCTCACCTGAGAGAAATTCGAGTGCACGTCCCGTGAGGTCCGCTGTAGAAGGGTCGATGAGGACACGATCTGCAGCTGGAAAAGGAAGCAGGGTGAGCCGTCGTTTTACCGTGTCTTTTTCAAATGCAGCCCAGCCCCCGTCGGTATTCTGCATTTTCAGCACCCAGTCCGTTCCCCGGAACCAGGTGATGCGGTATTCGGGCATGGCTTCGATCAAGTCCTTCACGGCACGCAGTGAAGCAGTCGTATCGTCGATATCAGGAAGAAACGTGTTAATATCTGAAAAACCCCAGCCTCCGGGAAGCGTGCCGGAACAATTAAACGCCCAGTCACCATACTTGGTATGCTGGCGATTCAGCAGGTAGCGGCCGGCACCGGCGATCATCGGATCCTCCGAAGGAACACCAGAGCGCTGGAGGGCATGGGATAAAAGCGCTGTATCCCACACAGTGGAGGTGGCAAATTCAATATGGGAACGAGTACTTGTCAGGCAAACCTGATTGCGGATGGCTGTAAGAGCCCGCTGAATGACGGCATCATTTTTTGAATAGCCGAGCGCAAGGAGCGCATAAACCATAAGTACCGTGGAGGTAATGTAGCTGAAGTAAAGACCGTCAGGTTCAATTCGTTCAAGCATCAGACGTTCGGCTTTTTTATAAGCTTTCGCCTTGAGCCGTCCGGGGGTCTCCGCCAGTTTGTGGATCTCCGCGGCAACGGTGCTGAAAAGCCGCTCCGTTTCTTCCGCTGCGGACTCTTCATTTCTTTTTCCGAGCGCAGACAGGTCCGGTGTGGAAGGGAGCTGGCACACATACCCTTTGTTGGCTGCCGCAAGAACGGGAACGATGTGAACCCGGGCGTAGCTGACAATATCATAGAGATTGACCGGTGCGTTTTGGGGGATCAGCAGAGATTCAACGGGAAGACGGAACAGGCGGGGCCAGGAGATCTGGCCGTTCAGGGCAAGCATGGCACGGGTAAAGGGGCCGGCTTTATGCAGACCGCCATTCTTTTCAATAAACGAACGGGCTTTTTTCATATTCGGCGCCGTTTCGCTTACATAACCCGAATACAGCAGGGCAAAGTAGGCTTCCACCGTGGCAGACAAATGACCTTCTGCCTGGTCGGGGTACAGTTTCCAAGAGCCGGAAGTGTCCTGTATGGCAAGCAGTCTCTCGGTCAGCTGCTGGATCAGCCATTCGTCGCCTTTCGTGTCCAGACTTCTGAGCAGGATAATGGTGTAGGCATCTGTCGTCGGTCCAGTCTCAAAGCAGAATCGCCACGAGCCGTCGTTGGCCTGCAGAGAGCGGAGGGAATCTGTCATGCGCCTGATTGTATCGTTGAGCAGTTCGTGCACGCTTCCACCTCCTTTATGTCACTTTTACTGATTGTATGCCCGGGAGCGCGTCTGATTTCATAGCGAGGCAGTAGTGGCTGTATGAAATTGGATAAAAACACTTTTTTGTTAGAAAAAACCGCATTTCAGTCAGAAAAACATCTCACCTTTTTTGACTTATATAACGAAATCCCCACGCTCCTGAATAATTAGAACTAAATGTCAGGTAATTTAGAAAATTCTCTTATTACTTATTGACAGCGCTTACATATGTCCGTACTCTAGTTGTATGACGAAATTGTGCATTTCCGTGTGAAAACTATTATAGGGGGAACATGAAAATGGCAGCGTACGCAAGAGAGGAAACGATGGACCGGCAAGAGATGGAGAGCCTTCAGTTTGAGAGGCTGAAACAGACAATTGCACGTGTGGAACAAAACGTTCCGTTTTACCGGGAGAAGTTTAAAGAACGAGATGTAACGGCGGAAAGTGTCCGGTCGCTCGACGATATGAAGCGTCTGCCGTTTACCGTCAAATCCGACCTGCGCGACCATTATCCGTTCGGGCTCGTGGCTGTACCGATGGATGACGTCGTCCGCATTCACGGATCATCGGGCACAAGCGGAAAACCGACTGTGGTCGCCTATACCCAAAATGACATCGATAACTGGGCCGATATGGTGGCCCGTTCGATTTTTCTGGCCGGCGGAAGAAAAGGAGATCTGTTACATAACGCTTACGGCTATGGTCTTTTTACCGGCGGACTCGGGCTTCATAACGGCGGGGAGCGCCTCGGCTGCGCCACAGTTCCCGTCTCGGGTGGAAATACGGAGCGCCAGATTACACTCATTCAGGATTTCGGACCGCGGGTGATCTGTTCGACCCCGTCATATCTTGTGAATATTGGAGAGACGATGATCAGAAAGGGACTTGATCCGAGGCAGACAAGCCTCGCCTGCGGCATTCTCGGCGCTGAGCCATGGTCTGAGGAAATGCGTGCCACAATTGAAGAGATGTTCGATATTAAAGCGATGGATATATACGGACTCAGTGAAGTGATGGGACCGGGGATCGCCATGGAGTGCCGCGAAGCCCAGGACGGTCTGCATATCGCTGAGGATCATTTTATTGTTGAAGCCATTAACCCTGACACACTCGAGCCGGTGCCGGAAGGAGAAGATGGGGAACTTGTGTTTACCAGTCTTACAAAGGAAGCGTTCCCGGTCATCCGCTACCGGACAGGCGACATTGCTTCGATTACCCGGGAAACGTGCACATGCGGGAGAACGACGGCACGCATGAGCCGCGTAAAGGGGCGGATCGATGATATGTTCATTATCCGCGGGGTGAACGTTTTTCCTTCTGAAGTGGAGCGATCGATTCTGCAGATGGATGAACTCGTCTGCCACTATCAGATTCATCTGATGAAAAAGGGATCAATGGATCATGCTGAATTGCATGTGGAGGTATGCGACCCGTTTTTTGCACACCTTCCGGACCAGGATCTCAGCCATCCGGACGCGGAAGCGCTCGTGAAAAAAATTCAGTATGTCCTCAAAACCCAGGCGCTGGTTAGTATGGACGTGCAGCTTAAGCCGCCTCACTCGATTCCGAGATCAGAAGGAAAAGCAAAGCGGATTGTAGACCACAGAAAGACCGTCGCTGTTAAGTGACATACATAGGTGAACGAATTCAGGGGAGGTACTTATGAAAACCGAGAGAAAATACGGGGAGATTCATCCGGGCATTAAGTGGGGGCCATTTACGATGCGGCTGCCCGGATATCACTTGAAGCTCAATCCAAGCCAGCACATTCAGGGCGGGCTGATCCTGCTTGCCACCTGCGGATCGATTACGCCGCTCATGATGAATTACTTCCAGGTCTCTTTTGAAGTCGCCTGGACCGTGAGTCTGGTGATGCTGTTCTGGGTTTTGGCACAGACTATCCTGTTCGGCGATATTTACGCAGCAGGTGCGATCACACCGGCCCTGCCGCTAACGCTTGTTTATATGAACACACTCAATCCCGGCATCGAAGCGATTCAAGGCATGATGGCACTATTTATCGTCGTCTCGCTTTTGTTTCTGTTCTTTGGAGCCACAAAGCTCGGGGAGAAATTTAACGCCATGATCCCGGTCGCCTTAAAGGGCGGGATCATAATGGGCGCTGCGATCGCGGCCTTTCAGTCGGAAATCAACCGTCTGCCTGACATGCCTTTTTCCCTGATCACTTCCTGGATTATCGTCCTCGTGCTCATGTTTTCGATTCCTTTTTCGAAACTGCCGGACACGCGGTCCAAAATTATGGCCGGCTCGAACGCCCTGCTTCTATCCCTTCTGGCGGCGGGCATCGTCGGCTTTTTCACAGGGGAAATGACGTACACGATGGAATGGGGCTTCTTTATCCCGCCGGTCACAGAAACGGTGACCACGCTCTCGATCTGGGCTGTGGGACTGCCGCCTTTTGAGGTGTTCCTTGCGGTAATTCCGATCGCGCTCGTCATCTACGTGCTGGCATTCGGGGATCTCGTCGTCGCCCACACCCTGTTAAAGGGCGCGGACAAGGCGAGAAAAGATGAGAAAATCGATATCAACCCGACACGCAGTCACTTTGTGCTTGCAGCAAGAAACCTCGGGCAAATCATGACCGCCGGACCGCTGCTCTGGATTCACGGACCAATCTGGACAGGTGTGCAGGTGTTCCTGATTGAGCGGTACAAAAAAGGCCAGAGCGTGATGAAGTCCATCTTTGACGGACCGATGAACTTCTACATTATGGCGATTCCGCTCGGTCTGCTGCTGCCGGTTATCGCGATCATCATGCCGATCTTTCCGGTCGCCCTGTCCATTTCCCTTTTACTCACCGGTTTTGCCTGTGCATACGTGGCAATGAACCTGGTAAAGACGAATATTTCCCGGGGACTGGTACTGGCTATCGGGATGCTCACCGCCGTTCATGGACCCGTATGGGGCATCGGTGTTGGCGTCGTGCTCTACCTTCTCCTGATTGGCCGCCACGGGGAAAAAAGCGATGAGTCTCTCTCTATATCGGACGACGAAGAAGGCGACAAAAACAAAGCGGCCTCTTAAGCATATTGAAAAGCGAACCGCACCGGACTGCATGGATGGTGCGGTTTTTATTTCCATAAGAAAAGAGATCCGAAATTCCGGATCTCTTCTTTAATGAATTATTTCGCCGCTTCCTCCTGACGCTGGAGCACACGCTCACTCGCCTCGCTCACCTGCCTGCGAAGGTCTGACAGGTCTCTCGTCAATTTCCCGCCGTGCTTTACCACGTTCCCCGCTACGAGAACAGTATCCACGTTTTCCGGGCGTGCGCTCTGGACGATCGCCCCGGCATAGGATCGGTTAAGCGGATGGAGGTTAAATGTGGCCGGATTGAGAATGACAACATCGGCTTCTTTACCCGGTTCCAGAGTTCCTGTCTTCTGATCCAGCTTGAGTGCTTTCGCTCCGTCCACAGTAGCAAAGGAGAGTACGTCTTTGACGGTAAGACCGAGTTCGCCGGGCATTTCACCGGCATCGAGTGTTTTTTCGTTCTGTCTGGCTCGTTCCGCCTGGAGGGCAAATTTCATCTGGGTAAACATGTCGCCCGCTGTGGAGACTACGACATCGACTCCAAGCGTCACCAGTCCCTTGCGCTCGTGGAGAAGCCCTGTAGCCGGGTATCCATGCCCCATCATCATCTCCACTTCCGGAGTGACCGAGAGAGACGCGCCGCTCTCGGCTATCCGTTTGTACTCTTCCGGCTGAATGCGGTTGACGTGCACCAGGTTCAGTCGGTCAGACAGAAGACCGGCCTCATGAAGACGGGTGATTGATCGGTCATGGGGTCCCCACGTGCCGAAGCCAATATGCATCGACGCGATCGCATCCAGTTCTTCGGAGAGCCGGATGTCATCAACCGCTGCCTCCCATGCGCTGAATTCCGGCCCGCGGATGCCGAGTGCCATCGTCAGAAGCTGATCGTCCGATTGAAAGTACTCCCGTTTCACTCTCCGACTCTCGTCCTCCGGGTGCCGTTTTTCGCTCTCCCGGTCCCAGTATTCCCCGCGGCCGGGAATGCCGTGCGCATACACGCCGCGGATCCCGGCATCACGAAGTCCCTTAATCGCCGCATCGGCATGTTCCGGTGTTTCCAGCATCGTGTAATCCAGCACCGTGGTGACCCCCGCATCAAGAGCCTCGAGCGCTCCCCACAGGTTGGCAATGTAATAATCCTCAGTGCTCAGCTGGGAGCCGAGATTTCCGTAGTAGATCTTTTCCAGATAAGTTGGGAGCGACCAGTCGGTACCGATGTGCCTCAGCAGCGACTCCCACACGTGCCGGTGCGTATCCACAAGCCCCGGCATCACAATCTTCCCCTCCGCATCAATCGTCTCCGTATCTTCAGCATCAATGTCCGGACCAATCTCTTTAATGAATTTTCCCTCGATCAGCACGTCCTGCCTGTGCCCGTGAAAAGTCCGGTCAAGCACCACGCCGTTTTTAATCAGTAGTCGTTTCAACTGCCCGTCCTCCTTTTTTATACACAGTCGCTATACCCGACTGGGGAGGAGGTACACCTTATTTTTGGAAAAAGGAAGAAAGGGACTAGCTGAAAAGTAAAAAAACCGGACTGCAGTCTTGTGCCGTCCGGTTATGGTCTAGTTGTTTCCGGTAAAAGGATCCTGCTCGAGAAGAAGCGAGTTCAGTTGGGATAGATCCTTCTCTGCATCCAGCTGGATGCCATAACCTGAATCCCTCAGCATATCCCTCAATTTGCTGATCGGTAATTTCCGGGAGGTCGTAAACAGTGTTTGAGGGAAATCGGGCGAGCTGTGTCTGAAGCAGATCAAGTTCAACTGTGTCCATACCAGTGACAAAAGCCGCGGGATGCGCGGCACGGCCAGCTGTTGCCAACCCATTCGTTACTTCGGTTATTTTAGCCGTGACAACATTAGGCTTGGACCAATCCTGATCAATCTGATGGGCGATCACACCTTCAAGTTCGGTGAGCGGCTGTTCCACTGCCGAGAAGGCGAGTGTATGCTGGGACTGCTGAATAGTGATTATTCCAATTACGACAGCAGCGACCAGTAAAACATTGAGTGCGGCAGAAATGGCAAACATGAATTTAAGTTTTTTCTTCATAAGATGGTAAATCCTTTCGGTACGTTATTCGAAATTAAAAAAGAAGGCGGGAACGATGAGAAGCAGGCTGATCGTAAGCATAATCAGTGAGATCCTTGCAGCCCGAGGACCGGGAAGATACTTTCGTTCCATCAGAGCCTTACAGCCGAACAAGGTGGAAAAGTAGACAATCAGAACAATAAGACCGGATATACAGGGAATTCATAAACAAACTGAAAAATGCAGGCCGCAACCGCGATCAGGACAAAGACGGCACTTGCTGCTCTGTAGGTTTCCCGGACCGGGGATTCCATCATCGGATCTCTCTGGCCTTTTCGCAGAAAAAGATTAGTAAGCGACAGAACAATAACAGTAAAAAGTATATAATTAATCACGGTCATAGGAATCGTCCTTTCTTTTCAGCTGCGAAGCAAAGATCTGAAAAAGCCACAGCCAGTCCCGCCAGTGCCGCTCCCCACTTGAGCAGCCGGTTCTGTCTTGGAAAGATAAGCACGAAAAGCAGAAAGCCGATCGGAATTACATATTTGTTTTCATAGAACGTCATCATACCTAAGAGAAACGAGCCTGTTATTTTCAGAAGCAGGAAGTCTTCCTTTTCCGCAAAAGTATCCATAAAAAATAAAAAATATAGAAAATCACCATAAGAGCGGTGATCAGAAATAAGGCAGTCAGTGCTGTAACTATCATTTTGGCCCCTTTCATTATGGCAGAATCCTCGTAAAGGTGAATATACCATAAATTACCTTATATGAATACCGAAGAACTGCGTCTGAAGGAGCTGGAACCTTTGGTTTCAGCTTTTTTCATTGGAGGGAGGATGGAGGCCAATTGTCTTCCAGATTATGATAAGATTACCACGAAAGATCGGGGAGGGGAGCAATGGTGAAACGATTATATCTTATCAGTCTGCTGTTTACTATTTTCCTCACAGGCTGCGGCGGAGTGAACGTGAGCAGTACAGACAGGATGGAGATTTATGAAATGATCAGCTTTCAGGAAGCAAACGAAGACTCCCGGATGGAGACGGCCGATCAGGAGACGATTGATACATTCAGGGAAGCGTTCCGGAAGGCGGATCGGAGCAGGGGAACTGTCGACATGGCTGATCCGGATTATCTGGTAGCCTTCGGCGATGATAGCTTCTTTCTCTGGCTGAGCAACAGCGGCGGCTCCGTGATAGACACATCGGATACTCATACGCTGTATTCACTATCAGCAGGTGATTCCGAAACCCTCAGCCGGATTATTGATGAAATCTATTAAAGCAGGAGAATGCAGTTATGAACACAATCGGAATCATAGTCGCTGCCGTGTGGGCCGCGATCCTTATCCCGTTCCTTGCAAAAGCATGGAGAGACCATCAGGTCACCCGATACAGTTACTCATTATCCTTACGGCAGTCGTTTATATTACCGGGAGTATTTTTGAAGTTGAAGCAATCAGATACACTGCTGTGAGCGTGTTTATCGTCTTAATGATCAAGCCGAGCTGTGAATTATGGAAATCGAACAGGGTAAAAAGCACATACAGCTTTGGACTTTTAATCTTTTTAGCAGCCGCTCAAACGCTGATGCTGGTGTAATTGGGAATGTTTATGTCTGGCACCAGAAGCCCGAATCCGCTATAGTTTTTAAAAAGGGGCGATGACGATGGCAGGAGAAGCGGCAGTATTTCTTGCAGTAAGTCTTGACGGATGCATTGCGACAAGAGATGACGGAGTCGATTGGCTGAACAATGTTCGCGGCGAAGGGGACAACGGGTATGGAGCATTTTACAGCACCGTTGATACAGTCGTTATGGGCAGGCGCACCTACGACTGGATGATGGAGGAAACAGACGGGGAATACCCGTATGAAGGGAAACCCGGTTATGTAATCAGCGAGGACCGGCGCAGGCCGACGGAGCACGTGTCCTTTACAAAAAGTCCGGTTAATCTGATCCAGCAGCTGAAAAGGGACGGACGGCGAATCTGGATCGTGGGCGGAAGTCTTCTTATTCATTCCCTGCTCGAGGCAGAGGAAGTAGATGAGCTGATTCTAACCATGGCACCGGTCATTTTAGGCGACGGCATACCGCTATTTTATAAAAGCAGGGTGGCTCAGTCCTTTTCACTCAAATCAACCAGGCGGTACGGTGATTTTGTGGAACTGCACTACCTTAAGGAGGCGTAGGCGATGAACAGCCAGATGGATAAAGAAACCAAGGGGCAGTTCGACCGTCTTGAGGGGGAGGATCGTGAACTGCAGATGGAAGCATTCTCCCAGCTTACGGCTACGGTGGACGAGCCTGTTGACTGGGCATACGAGGTATGGGACGAACTCCTCAGCTGGCTCACGGACAGCGATAACCACCGGCGTTCCCGCGGTGCCCAGCTTCTCGCCGGGCTGGCCAAGAGCGACCCGGAAAATCGGATCACAGCAGATTTTCCAGCTTTATGGGCAGTAACGAGTGACGATAAGTTCGTCACCCTCCGTCACAGCCTTCAATCAATCTGGAAGGTCGGTCTTGCAGGTGACAAGCAGCGTGAACTCGTAATGAACAACCTCACAGAGCGTTTTCACAACCCGGCTCATAAACACGCCACGCTGATCCGTTTCGACATTATCTCAGGAATGAAGGAACTCTACGATGCCACCGGAGATGAGAGCGTCCGTGATACAGCACTCAGCCTGATTGATACCGAAAAAGATGAAAAGTACCGGAAAAAGTACGCGAAAGTATGGAAATAAGAATCGACCGACGTCCTGAACCCGGGACGTTTTTTTACAGTAAAATCAGAAAATTCCGCCTCTGGCGTTTCATCTCACAGGCATTTCCGGTATAATAGACTTTAAGTTTCGTTAAACGAAATAATGCGCGCTATTCCGACAAAATCTCTGAAAGGATGCGATACATATGACAAATGCAACAAGCGGCACACTCACCCGTCAGGAAGTCCCGACGGATCAGACGTGGAATCTGACTGACCTTTTTGAATCGAGGGAATCTTGGGAGGAAGAGCTGAAAGCCATCCCGGAAGCCACAGAAAACGTGACACGCTTTAAGGGTCAGCTCGCCCTTAGCGCTCAGACACTCTATAACTGTCTTGAAGCGGCGGACGAGCTGCACGCCCGCGTAACCCGGATGGCCACCTATGCCATGCTGAACCTGAGCGGTGACGGAACCAATCCCCAGCACCAGTCCAATGCGGCCCGTGCAGGTGCCGCGGCATCAAAAGTCGGTGCTGACACGGCCTTTATCCGTTCTGAAATTCTCGAACTGGATCAAGAAACTGTACATAAATTTCAGGAGGCTGTCCCGCAGCTCAAGGAGTTTGACAAAACCCTGTCCGACATTCTTGATTCAAAGCCGTACCGCCTTTCTGCAGATGCAGAGGAGATGCTCGCGTCGTTCGGTGAAGTCCACTCCGCTCCTTATATGATTTACGAGCGGAGCAAAACGTCGGATATGACCTTCCCTGATTTTACTGTAAACGGAAAAACATATCCGCTAACGTTCAACACCTTTTCCAAATACGAATCCAGTAAAGACCCTGATGTGCGCCAGGCTGCGTTCGATGCATTCAGTGCTACGCTGAAAACATACAACAATACGTACGCGGCGACACTGGCTACAGAAGTGAAAAAGCAGGTCATTGAATCCCGCCTTCGCGGCTTCAATTCCGTTACAGACTTTCTTCTTCATGAGCAGCAGGTCACACCGGAAATGTACCACCGTCAGCTCGATGTGATCCAGAAGGATCTTGCTCCTGTAATGCGCCGGTTTGCCGCTTTGAAAAAGCGCGTCCTCGGGCTTGAAAAAATGACCTACGCAGACCTGAAGGCACCGCTTGATCCGGATTATGATCCGGATACGAACTACGAGGAAGCAGGTAAAACGGTGCTCGAATCTCTCGAAATTATGGGACCTGAATACATGGAAATTATGGAACGCGGCGTCCGTGACCGCTGGGTGGACCGGGCCGATAACGTTGGAAAACGGAGCGGCGCGTTCTGCGCAAGCCCTTACGGCGTGCATCCCTACATTCTCATGACTTGGACCGGGTCTATGCGAGATGCGTTTACCCTTGCCCACGAGCTTGGCCACGCCGGCCACTTCAGCCTGGCAGGGCGCTACCAGCGTCTGTCCGGCACACGCCCGAGCCGCTATTTCATTGAGGCCCCGTCCACGATGAACGAAATGCTGCTCCGTGAGCATATTCTCGGCAAAACCGAAGACGACCGGATGCGCCGCTGGGTAATCCTTCAGTCTCTCGGCACGTATTACCACAACTTCGTGACTCACATTTTGGAAGGTGAACTGCAGCGCCGAATGTATGAAAAAGCGGACCAGGATGTGCCGGTAACGGCCACCCTTTTAAATGAAACGAAGCATCAGGTGCTCCAGGACTTCTGGGGTGAAGATGTGGAAGTGGACGAACGCGCAGGATATACGTGGATGCGCCAGCCGCACTACTACATGGGACTTTACCCGTACACCTATTCCGCAGGACTTACTGCGTCAACGGCAGCAGCCGAAACGTTTAAAGAAGAAGGCCAGGCTGCAGTTGAGCGCTGGCTGAGCGCCCTCAAAGCTGGCGGGACGATGAAGCCGCTTGATCTCATGAAAGAAGCGGGCGTGGATCTTACGACCGACGAACCGGTCAAAAAAGCCGTCGCCTATGTGGACCGTCTCGTGAGCGAGCTGGAGGAAAGCTTTTAAAGATTGTTGAAAGAAGAGGAATTCCCAGTCGGGGAATTCCTTGATCATAAGGTTTATATAAAAAAGGGTTCCAGTTACGGATTTCGTAATTGGAACTTTTTTTAATTTGAATCCAGCAGTAAGAGGACTGGTTGAGTGGTAATTGGTGCAGGATGTCCTAACTTCGGGAACCTTCGGCAAAGTGAGGACACTTCGCAAGGATGTGAAAGAGTTATGTCCTAACTTCGGCAAAGTGAGGACACTTCGCAAGGATGTGAAAGAGTTATGTCCTAACTTCGGCAAAGTGAGGA
This sequence comes from Alteribacter lacisalsi, assembly GCF_003226345.1. Taxonomy (GTDB): domain Bacteria; phylum Bacillota; class Bacilli; order Bacillales; family Salisediminibacteriaceae; genus Alteribacter; species Alteribacter lacisalsi. The sequence continues at coordinate 712,672 of NZ_PDOF01000001.1, forward strand.
TACTTCGCAAGGATGTGAAAGAGTTATGTCCTAACTTCGGCAAAGTGAGGACACATCGTAAGACTGAGAAAGAGATATGTCCTAACTTCGGGAAAGTGAGGACACTTATCAAAAAGACGTCCTGAAGACCTGACTCCCTGCGCTGTAATACAGGACAAATCCAGTCACACTCGGGAGGTTAACCACATAATTCTCAGGCAGCTAAAACCCTCCACCTCCTCATGCAATTACTTCAAATTCCTGTTTTCTTTCCCCGCCAAATGGGTATTGGGGTGGTGGACGACCAATTCGAAGGAGGTTTTACGATGGGTGAAGATTCACTTTACAAGCTGTCCCATTTCGAACGTGTCGGGGAACTGAGAGAGCTCGCACCGGAGCAGGTAAATGCCTTTCTTGCTTTTGACGAAAAAGCACTGGCTCCCGGCGCCATTGACGGGAAGACGAAGGAACTGATCGCTGTGGCGGTGGCACATGTGACCGGATGTGCCTACTGTATCGAGGTACATACGGGAAAAGTAAAGCAGGAGGCATCCAGGGAGGAAGTGGCTGAAGCGATTATGGTGGCAACAGCCCTTAAAGCGGGATCTGCAGCTGCTCATACTGTGAATGCCTACAACAGCTTTGACAGCAAAGGTTCAGACGAAATGTTTAAAGCATCTTATTTTGAGCGGATGCGGGAAGTGGCCGACATAGGAGGAGAAGCTTTCGAAGCATTCATGCAGTTTGACCGGGCCGCGATGAAGGGCGGTGCGATCGGTGCGAAGGAAAAAGAACTGATCGCTATTGCAGTGGCCCACGTGACGGGGTGCCCTTACTGTATTCACGTCCACACGATGGCAGCCAAGGAAAAAGACATCACCATCGGAGAGCTCACAGAAGCCGTTATGGTGGCAACCGCGCTTAAAGCGGGGTCGGCAATGGCCCACGGTGTGAACGCATTAAATGCCTACGACAGATAATCTTAAATACTGTAAATATTAAAAGCAGCCCCTGCAAAATAGCAGGGGCTGTTCGTTTGTGACTAATGACGGAGACCGGAGATATACCGGCTGACGGTTTCTTATTTTGGCCGGTAATTACCGGATGATTTACGGTTTTCGATTTCTGCAAAGAATTTAAGGTCCTGCTCTTTTGCACGGGTATGTCTCAGGTTTTCAGTGTTCTTCCGGGAACGGGGTTTCAGCTTCTCAGGCATTGACTTGTGGTTTTCTTTTTCAGCATTGTTACTGGTCATAGAGAGAACACCTTCCTTCCTATAGGATTGACCACCTGACTCCACACAACGCCCCGCGTATGGAAGGAGAAAGAAGTGGAGCAATATGTGCTTTTAAACATAAAAAAGCTGGAAAAGGCAGGGGAATCCCCTCTGACCTTTCCCAGCTTGTAAGTTAGCTCTATTGTCTACTTATTTCCGCGGGTGTTGTATGGAGTTATGGTGGAACATATATGAGTATAACGTGAATGGCAATGTGAATCAAGACAATTAGGGAAAATGAGACGTTTGACGGGGGAAGATAAGGGGAATTCATGATGTTATTTTTGGTTATACATGCCTTTCAAAACGAAAAGCCCCAGCTTACCGGGGCTTTAAAATCAGAACAATGTAGCTTCTGTCTTTGTCAAAATCCCAGTCAACAAACCGGTCCACGACACTCGACTCCAGAATCGTTTCAAAAACACTTGTTTCCAGAAGCCGCTTTTCCAATCGCCGTTTTGCCAGGCGCAGCTGCTCGCTAAAGCCTGAACGGATCATTTCCTTCTCAATTTCCACCAGAATACCGGTCCGTCGGATGATCAGTGTTCTGTCATTCAGGTGAGAGGACGCAATTTCCTCGGGGGCCTTTTCAGCAATTATACTCAACTGGTTGATCTGCTCGTGAATACGCTCTTTCCCCTCATAATCAGGGAAAGGAACGTCTTCTGCATCCTTCAGAATGCAGATGATCAGACCGCTCCGGTTATCGATCGACCAGTCATAATACACGCTCTCCACATCGGTTTCAAGCATGATACGGACCTGGGCTTTAATATCGGGGATCAGCTCCTGCATGAGAAGATCCCGGGTTTCTTCAATTTTCATTTTGTTTTTCTGCTTATCCAGAACCCTCTCCATCGGAGCAAGAAAGTCCCGGAGGTAAATAGTGACGACCGGGTGTTCAATTGACACATAAACAGATTGAGGTCCTTTGCCGAAGTTGTCACGGAACAGGCGGCCTGTATAGCTGGCAAGTTCAGAGTAGTCCGGTTTCACTTTAGTTTCCACATCACTCATCCTTTTCAGGTTCGTCTAAAGGTATCTTTCCACCAACCGACTGCCATTAAACAAACAAAACAGCGGATTGATTTGTAAAGAATAAGTAAGCAAGGATCCCGAGTGCGGCTGGAATCACAAGCCCGATCACTCCTGTGATGATACCTGTCATGGCATACGTCCGGCCTTTTTCACCGGATGTGCGCATGTCCCTAAGGGCCATCACGCCGACAACGATGGCGGCAATTGCCAGCACGATACTGACAAAGGGGAGTAGAAACAGAACAATGGATATAAGGCCGAAAATCATCGCGGCGGTGGCTTTGGGATTTGTGGTTTTGGTTTTAGATTCAGTCATGGAGCACCTCTTTTGAAAGATTTTTCTCTGTACAGGTTATTTCAATTGTCTGATTCATTGGGTCACGGACGGGAAAACTCCAGTAGCCGAGCCATTCCGGTTCCGGGAAAAAATGAGGAACGTTTGAAGTTTTCGCAGTTTTGACTATCTGCAGAAAAGTCGATGAATCGCATTCCAGCGACCAGCTTACCTGAAATGACTGGCCGCCTTTCCATCCGGGCTGTGATGAAAACACGGGTTCATATGGGACCACTTTCGAGTGGTAAAAAAAGCGAGCTGGTGATCACCGATTCGAAAAGCAGCCGAGATTTCTTCATCCCAGATCTGCTCAAGAAGAAGAACGTCACGGTAGAATGCTCTCATGGCGTGCAGATCATGGCAGTGAACATATGTAAAACCAAATCGTTTCGTCATGTCACATACCTCCGTTTCTCTTTCCATTCAGGGAACTGATTCCCTATTTAGGTTAAGGATATTCCAAAATATAAAAAAAGCCCCCTTCCAAAGCCATGCTCTAAAAAGGGGGGTACTTGCTGCTGTCTTTTTATAACAGCAGCCTTGATTATTTCTCTTTCAGCGTAGCGATAAGGACGACGGTGAGTAGCGGTACCGTCCATGTTGATGGTGGCACCGAGAGGCAGAACAAAGCTGCTTGTACCTTTGTTCACGCCGAGATCTTCAGTCGTATTCTTCATCGTAATCAAAAGCGTGCCCGCACTGCTTGCGGAACTGAAAGCGAAAATACCGGCAGGGGCGATCCCTTTAAGAAACCTGATCGGGCTCATGCCGCCGAGCGTTTTGACCGCAAGACCGTATGTGATGGCCACATGTACGATACACATATCATGTCTTATTGTAGAGGGATTTTTTCAGGTTGTGAAAAAGAATACATAGCTCCTCTTCAGGGCAGTCCTGGTTCTTTTACAACGCCGTTATGTTTCCTTTCATCAGGTCCTATACACCCCAGGGTAAAAGGAACTAATTGTCATCATTTTCTAAACGCGGTTACTGTCGAAGAGTTCCATCCCGAGCCCCTTGCTTAAGAAAAATTTGAGTATTTTTACTTATAATGGAAAATTATTTCGTGATGCGAATATACTATTTTCTTATTTTTCAGACAATTTAACGGAGTTATGTGTTAACTTAAAACCATTCGAATACGAAAGGGGTACATAACTCATGAAACGATCTTTAAAATTGACCGGAATCGCAGCGCTGACGGCGATGCTGCTTGTCCCGTCACTCGGTTTTTCTTCACCTGGAGCAGATGCTCCGCAGTTTGGAACAGAAGGGGAAGGGGAGGAAAAACGATTCGTTGTCACGTTTAGATCGGACAGCCTGCCTGCCGATGTCGAAGAGATGATTCTTGAAGCAGGAGGAGAAGTTACCTACGAGGTTGATCAAATTGGAGTACTGGAGGCCTCAACTGAAGAGCCGCTTGACTTTCTGAAAGCGATCACGAGCGAGCGCTCAGTCCTGAGTGTGGCCCCGTCCATGGAAGTGGAACTTGACCTGCCTGAGTTTGACTTTGAAATCGAAGGATATCTGGGCGGGGACAACCCCGGTGTGCTTGATCCGGCTGAAAGCATTTGGGAATCAGGATGGCAGTGGGACATCGAGCAGGTGACGCAGAATGGCGCCAGTCACGATGTTCACAGCGGGACTCATGATGTTGTGGTCGGTGTCATTGATACGGGCTTTGACTTTGATCATCCGGATCTGAGAGACAACATTGTCGGCGGACCAGAAGGCTCAAGAACATTTGTGCCAGGTACTGAAGACAGCTGGGACAACCAGAGCCACGGAACTCACGTGGCAGGTACCATTGCGGGGAACGGTCGTATGAAAGGTGTAGCACCAGATGTTGGACTGAAATCCTACCGGGTGTTTAACACCGGTGGTGCCCAGCAGATCTGGATTACCGATGCGATCATCGCCGCCGCTGATGATGGTGTAGACGTTATTAACATGAGCCTCGGCGGTACGCGGGTAAAAGGCCAGTGGTTCTACACGGACCCGGCTACAGGTGAGCGGGTGCGCCTTGGCAATAACCAGGCAGCGGATGTGGTTGCCTACAAACGTGCCATCGACTATGCCGTTGAGCGTAACGTTACCGTTGTTTCCTCTGCTGGGAACTCTGCTCAGGATATGAGCAATCCCCGTCGCGTAGCGGAGTGGATTGAAGGCAATGCCGGCCCTGAGTATGAAGTGCGTGGAGCTGCCTGGTTTGTTCCTGCATCCATCCCGGGTGTCATAACTGTTTCCGCTATGGGCGGCGGCTTTGATACTGACGACCGTCTGGCGTTTTACTCAAACTACGGAAACGGTGCAATCGATCTTGGTGCACCGGGGGGAGATCTTGGACCGGAAGGCTATGAGGGTGCCGATGACTTTAAATTCCTCGTTCTGAGCACAGTGCCGACGTACATGGACGGCCAGTCTGCACGAGGAAAAAATGTATTCGGCGAGAACGGCTACGGCTGGAAAGGCGGTACGTCCATGGCTGCACCACAGGTCAGCGGTGCAGCAGCTGCCTATATTTCACAGGTGTATGCCGAAACAGGTTCCAAACCGACCCCTCGTCAGGTGCAGAACCGTCTTCAGCAATCTGCTGAGCGCGTGGATTCACCAGGCTACAGCCGTTACTACGGACACGGGCGTGTGGATGCATATCAGGCACTTACACGATAAAAAACCGGTAAAATAATGTGCGGCAATGAGCGCCTATTCCGATTAACCTCGGGATGGGCGCTATTTATATAGATAAACCCAAGCCTTTTTAACGGGTATGTCGCAGCTTCCTAAACACCAGCCGTTCCAGATGGACAGGTGATTCATAGAATAATGATCAGGCGAAGTAGAAAAGAGGTGATTATTCATGGGTATTTGTCCGCATGGAACAGAAATTTTTCCGGCAAATGTCAAAGCTCCTGAAAGTGAACAGTTTGGGGCTGTCCGTTATCGAAATTTCAGCAACGGTCCAGGTGCAGATGTCTTCCTCTCTCAGACAGTCCTCACACTTGGCACGGGACCACGGGTAGAGAGGAATATAGTCTGGGCAGAGTCTAACCCGTTTACTTTCTCGTATAACGCAGCGGCAGGGCAGATCATGACCACCGTTGGAGGCCAGACTCTGATGTTTCCTACGATTGCCAACAGCAATTTTGATGTGATTCAGATGTTTATTCGGAATCGTGCCCCTGCAGGGGGGCAGGTTCTTGTGACCGGACTTACATTAAATGGAGTTCCGCTTCCGGGAACATTTACAGGTGGAACAGAGGACACACAGTTCGACATCATATGCGATCTTAAAGACGCAGACGGAAACTTTACTCTCTCAGGCACAATTTTACTAATAGGCCCGCAATCAACATCACAGGAAGCAAGCCGAGTGGAATTTCTGGTTGCAGATAACTTCCTTTAGTAATCGGTGTTCAAAAAAAGTCGGAGGGGGGACAAAGTGGTAAAAGGGAAACTGAAAAAATACAGGGCAATGAAAAAAAGAAAGGCATTACACCCCTATCTCCCCCCGACCGGACGACTCGAATATAAACGGTTCTCAAGAATGCTGAACTGTTATAAAGGAGTCGTTCTCAAGCCGACGATCGGAACGGGAGGCGAGGGTGTGGTTATGGTGACTCGTCTTGGAAATGGGCAATATGAGCTCCACAGCAAGAACAGAAGAGTAACTGTAAAAGGAAAAAAACATGCCTACAGGTATTTTAAGACACACCAGAAATTGCCTGGAAAACAGTATCTTGTGCAGAGAAAGATTGACCTGATTACGGTCAAAGGTCGTCCTGTGGATTTTCGTGTTATGGTGCAGCGACTGCCCGGCGGTCCGTGGACAGTAACAGCTTTGGCGGGGAAACTGGCGGCCCGTGGCTTTGCAATAACCAACATGGCTTCGAAGATTCTTACGTTTAAGGAAGCTATTCATTATTCAAATTCAAACCTTAAAGATGAGCAAGGTGACCTCCTTGAAGAGTATTTAAGAAATCTGGCCATCGAAACAGCGATAGCACTGGAGGCGGTTTACCTCTCACATCGCCGTTACGGAGTGGATATCGCCATTGATCAATTAGGCCGGCTCTGGATCATTGAAGCAAATCTGTACGGCAGCCCGGCTATTTTCCATGCCCTTGGCGACACGGAAATGCTTAGCGCCATGGACGCTATGGAAAAGTATCAATAAAGGCATTAGAAGCGTCTGATTCGGAGGGTCAGCGCTTTTTTACTCTTCTGCCGTTTGTGGACTGGACAGGGAAAATCAAAATGAATTACAGTAGACAGGGAATAATGACACGAAGAAGAGGTGAGGTCTGTGGCACGGAAAAAAGAACCGTTCAAAGTCGCGGCAGTCCAGTTCAATCCAAAACTTAACCGTCGTAATACAAATATACGTGCGCTTATGAAGGTCGTCAGGGAAGCAGCCGAGGAGGGAGCCAAACTGATCGTCACACCGGAGATGGCGACGACGGGCTATCACTATCTGGACCGCTCGGCAATTGCTCCGTATATCGATACGATCCCTGGAATTACCACTGCCCAATTTGCCCAGATTGCAAGAGAGTACGACACGTATATAGTGATCGGCATGGCGGAACACGATCTTGAAAGCGGTCTGTATTACAATTCTGCAGCCCTTGTCGGTCCTGACGGCTACATCGGAAAGTACCGGAAAATTCACCAGTGGGTGGTGGAAAACTACTGGTCCTGCTGGGGGGATACGGGGTGTCCGGTTTTTGAAACCGAAATCGGCAATATTGCCATGATCATCTGTCAGGACTCCACATACTTTGAAAGTTCGAGGCTGGCTGCTGTTAACGGCGCCGATATTCTCTGTTTTCCGACCAACTCGTCCGGTGCATCGATCTCTCTTTTGCAGCACTGGGCGGAAATGAATGGTTTATACGTCTTAAGCGCAAACCGCTCCAATACAGAAGAAGACTTTCACATGATCGGTCTGAGTGCTGTGTGGAGCCCTTCCGGTAAAAAGCTCGTAGAAGCCCCTTATTCCTCTGGGGATGACGAGGGTAAAGACGAATCGCGCATCGTTTACGCGGAGGTGGATCCGGTTCATTTTGACAATGAAGCAAAAGAGCGGATGCTTGAGCGGAGGATGGACAGCTATAAGGATCTCATGCTGTTTCTCGGGCCGTGGGATTACGTCAAAAATACCGTGTCCCGTGACATTTATGCTGCCGCTGTCCAGTACGAACCGGTTCTGGGGGACAAAGAAGCCAACCTTAAAAAAATCCGCAGGCTAGTTACTGAAAAAGCCGAAGACGGCGTGCAGCTTATTGTGCTGCCTGAACTCTCACTCACAGGGCCTGTGGAAACTGTAAAAAAGCAGGGTATTCTTTCTTTTGCAGAGACGGATGACGGCTACACGGCAGGGGAGATGAAGCGGCTTGCCAAGGAAGTGAAGGCACATATCGTATTCGGCTTTGCAGAGCGTGAAGAACGGCACTTCTATAATGCGGCGGTGCTCGTGAGTCCTGAGGGAGAAGTCATCGGCAAACACAGAAAAATTCATCTCGATGAATGGGACGAGCCATGGGCAACTCCGGGATCAGGCATTACGGTTACGCCAATTGACGGCTTGGGAAGAATCGGTATGATGGTCGGATATGATGCCACTTTTCCGGAAGTAGCCGGAGTGCTCGCTGTCAAACGGGCAGACCTCATCTGTATTCCGGCAAGCTGGAGCGGAGGCTACGGAACCGAAGTGGCGGTCAATCAGCGCATGTTCCCTGCACCGTATCCGGACGGTTCACTTACCACGTGGGACGCAGTAGCCAAAGGAGCCCAGGCATACACCATTGTGGCGAACTTTACAGGGACGGAAAAAGAGTTTCTGGGCAGAAGTGCTATTTATAATCTGGATCAGAACTACATGAATGACCGGACCGTGATCGCTTCTGAAAACCGAGAGGAAGTCCTGATGAACCGGTTTAAGACAATGAAAACCGACTGGTGGCTCGATCAGGAAAAACTGATTCTTACACGGAGAACCGATTACTATAAACCGCTTGTGACCAGAGTGCCTCCATTTATGTAGGGGCAAAACGGACAGCTTCCTGAAAAATAGAGTTGTCTTTTTTTGGCAGACTGAGTGTGAGAAGGTCAATCAGGTGAAGCAGATTTGGTGGGTTGGGCGGTAAAATGAAAACACAAAGGAAGAGGTGTGGTTATTGCAGGTAAAGGGGAGGGAGTGGTCTGTAAGAAGACCGAAAAAGGAGCGTTTCTGAAGATATTAGCGTTTATACTAATTAAATGACTAAAAACCCATCAGACATATTCCGTTCGTAACTAGACTCTATCAGTGTATATAGCAATCGACAAGGGAGTGATCTTCCTAGTTGTCCTGAGAGTCATCATAAATATTCAGCAGTTCATCAAGAGCCTGGCTGTATTCGACTGTATCAGGATGGGTGAGGCCTTTTTCACCTGCGGTTTCAATCATGAGCAGGCGCATCGAACAGATTTGGCTTTCTAGTTCCTTTATCATATTTAAATCCTCCTAAAATGATTGTTATAACAAATCTATTACGAAAATATACGAATGTAAACCACCTTTGACAAACAAACCCATATATATACAAACGAACTACCAATTCGACAAGGCTGTACTGAACTTTTATACAGACAAACGGCCCGCCAATGAAGGCAGGCCGTGCTGCTTACTTTTCGGTCTGATCCTGAATCCAGTGATCCACATGATCAAGATTAAAGGCAAGATTGTCTTTAAAAGGGCGAAGATGAGGAAAGCTTTTTGTCTCAATGAGTTCGGCTATTTCTTTTTTTTCAACCGTCAATTCACACTGATACAAGTATGTAAGCAGCTTATCCATTCCATATACGATTCTCACAGCTCTCAACTCCCTGACATGACCTATACCCTCTGGAGTAAAGCCAAAACGTCTTTTTCCTGGAAGCAACGAAAGTTCTGTCTGAGATAAACACACCATAACCGGGAGGAATCTGCTAGAATAAGAACATAGATTCGCATCATCAGAGAGGAGGCGGCGGGATGCCGGTCATTTTAGCCGAAAAACCAAGCCAGGCGAAAGCCTACGCTGATGCGTTCAGCAGCGTAAAAAAGGAACAGGGTTTTTTTACGATTCCTTCCTGCAGCATTTTTCCCCAGGGAGCAGTACTTACCTGGGGCATCGGGCACCTGGTGGAACTGAAGGATCCCCATGAATATGAGAGCGGATGGAAACGCTGGTCCCTTGAGAAGCTTCCGATCATTCCCGACCGTTTTGAATTTAAACCCACTGCGAGAACGCGTAAGCAGTTCAGCATCGTTAAAAAACTTCTGAAGGAAGCAGATGAAATTATTGTAGCAACAGACTGCGATCGGGAAGGGGAAAACATCGCAAGAAGTATTATCGAGCAGGCCGGTGCTTCAGCCAAACCGACCAGGCGTCTCTGGATTAACAGTCTTGAAGTGGACGAAGTGAGAAAGGGCTTTGCCAATCTAAAGCCGGGGGACCGTTATCTGCCGCTGTATGCCGAAGCCCAGGCCCGCCAGGTGAGCGATTGGCTTGTGGGGATCAATGCCAGCCGGCTGTACACTTTGCTCATCCAGAAAAAAGGAGCCCGGGATGTGTTCAGTGTCGGCCGGGTGCAGACACCGACCTTGAAGCTCATCCGTGACCGGGAAGTGGAAATTGAGAATTTTAAACCTGAGCCGTTCTATGAAATTGAAGGCCATTTCAAAACGGAGGCAGGCAGCTACAAAGGGAAAGTAAAGGGACGTTTTAAAACGAAGGACGACGTTCGTGAACTCCTGAAAAAGCATACCGTGCCGCTTGATGGCACCGGAACTGTTAAAAAGGTGGCTGACCAGCTGAAACGGCAGAAACCACCGAAGCTTCACTCCCTGTCTACACTTCAGACAGCAATGAACAAGAAGTATAAATACAGCCCGTCTAAAACGCTGAAAATTGTTCAGAGTTTATATGATCAGCCGCTTAAACTTGTCACGTATCCTCGTACGGACACTCAGCACATTACCGAGAGCGAATTTAAGTATCTGAGGAACAATCTGGATGGATACAAAAGGCTCGCCGGTGCGGGCTTTGAACCAGCTTCACTTGCACCGGACAAGCGGTATGTTGACGGTTCAAAGGTACAGGAGCACCACGCAATCATCCCGACGAAAAAAGTGCCTGACGCAGGGACTGTCCAGGGCCTCCGAAGCGACCAGCGCAATGTTTACATGGAAATTGTCAACAGTATGCTGGCCATGTTTCACAGAGACCATACGTATCTGGAAACGACGATTACCACTGCCGTCAGTACGCTCGACTTTTTTACAAAAGGACGGGTGGAAAAAGATCGCGGCTGGAAAGAGCTGTTCTTTAAAAAGTCACAGGAACAGGAAGTTCTCCTTCCTCCTGTTAAAGAAGGGATGGAGGCGAAGGCGAGAGTTTCGGGACGGGAAGACGAAACGAAGCCGCCGAAGCCGTATACCGCCGGTCAGCTTATTAATATGATGAAAACGTGCGGCCAGATGATCGACGATGACGACGAGGCAAAGGAAACACTCAAGGAGGTAGAGGGCCTCGGAACAGAAGCGACCCGCAGTAGTATCATCGACACGCTGATTAAGCAGAATTACATTACTGTGACGAAGAATATTGTTGCCGTAACGGAAAAAGGGAAGCTCCTGTGTGAAGCGGTTGATGGCACGCTCCTGTCAAAGCCTGCGATGACAGCCAAGTGGGAATTGTATTTAAAAACGATCGGCCAGGGAGTGGGCAGGAAAGAGGCGTTTATTGAGAATACAGTCGCTTTTACAACGAAGGTTGTGGCTGACGCCGGCGCTGTTGTTGATAAACTGACCGTAAAGGCTGAAGTGACCGGAAGCGGCGGGAAGGATCGAGCCGGCGGTGCGATCGCCCGCTGTCCCGCATGCAAAAAAGGCCTGATCATGGATAAAAACAGAGTCTACGGCTGCAGTGAGTATAAAGCGGGGTGTAAACAGATTTTCCCTAAAAAAATTCTTGGGAAAACCCTCTCACAGTCAACGATTAAAGCGCTTTGTGAAAAAGGAAAAACCCGTAAACTGAAGGGATTCAAAGGGAAAAAGACGTTTGACGCTACCCTTGAGTTGAAGGACGGGGAAGTGAAATTCGCCTTTGGAGAAAAGGCAAAATAGCTTTCTCTGGGTCTGTTGACCCGGTTTTGGATTCGGATGAAAGGGAACTTGTCCAAGTGAGGAGGCGATACACATGCAACCTGATTTTAAACTTTTTGAAAATGACCAGAAAGCATTTGACTCAGTTGAAAAACTCAAGCGCAGCGGGGTGGATACAGACAACATTTACGTCCTTTCCCACGACAAGGATCACACAAAGCGCGTAAAAAAAGAAACAGAAGCAGAAAAAATTGGAGTCAGTGAAACCGGACTCGGTACGGCGACGAAAAACGTTTTCCGGAAAACCGGTGACGCCCTGCGCTCCAAAATGAATGAAATCGGCATAGATAAACCGAAAGCAGGTGAGCTCGAAGAGGAACTTGACGAAGGCAAGGTGCTTGTCATCGTTACCAATCAGGAAGAAAAGGTCAAATTTTAGCAAGAACGATGAAGAGCGGCTTAATGAGCCGCTCTTTTTATGTTTTGAGACATTGCCGATACCTTCGCCCCTGTTTATCATTTTACAGCCTTTTCGTGGTACAATTCTTTGCAGAAGTACGGCAGAGGGGTGATTAGATGCTGAGTAAGGTTAATATGGTTTTAGCTGCTGTGATTATGGGGCTGTTTCTGTACCGGTTTGTTGACCCGGATGCAGCATGGCGCGGTGCCGCCTTTACCTACCTGGTTCCTGTGGCACTGCTTATGTTCGGAATTGAAGGGGTCAGGGAAAACAGGAAAGTCAGCGGCAGTCTGTTCGTAATTGCAGGGACATTCCTTTTTATCTGGAATGCGGTAAGGTTATTTACTTAAGGATTGTAGCCGGGACACAAGTAAAGTGTCTGGATGAAAATGAGAACAAAAAGATGACTAGCTGAGGAAAGAAACGCCGACTCCTGCGGGAAGCGGCGTATTTTTCTTGATCGTCCCAGCCTCTTATTTTCAGCCTTAAATAATTTTCTGATTTTTTAAATAAATCACGAAACCTTTCGAACCGTTGTTCGTATATATTGGAGAGGTCAGGAAACAGGAGGCTGAACAATGACGAAAAAACCGAATTCAAACAGCAGAGATACAGGCAAGCCGTCAGAAATGGATCAACTTGAGTGGCAGCGGAAAGTGATTCGCGAGGAACTGATTGAAGACCGGCCTGTAAAGAAGACAGATAAAGCACAGTAACAGGAGGAACACAAAGTGGGCAGAAACCAGTACATCGGCCTCGCGGTCATTATCATGCTGGTCGCGGCGGCCGGGTTCTTTTTCCGGGAGGAGCAGGCTGAGGAAGCCGGAGTCGAAGAAGAACTGGAACAATACATAGGGTTGATTGATGAGTTTGAAGGGGAAATCATGGAATTGGAACGAGAACTTTCCCGCGAAACTGCTGAACGTTCCATGGCAGAGAGGGAAACTGAACGGGCACACAGAGGCTTGTTTGAGCATTACCGAACCGTGCTGGACAATGAAGGAGCACGGTTTTTTCTAGGTAGTTCTCAAGATGACGAGGCACGAATCGACGTCCGGAACATGACCCATCAATTTTTTGAAGTGGTATTTGAAAACGAACGAGGACTTCATTTAATTGTAATGGAGGCCGGAATGCCGGGGACAGCACAGGTGAATTATGATTCACTGTCAGAGGAGGAAGTTACTGGTATCAGTCTCGCCCGGGGAGGCCTGGTCTTTTCAACAGGTGTCCTTGAGAATGATGAAGTCACAAATTTGCAAATCGAATTTGATGGCACTCTCTACGAAGGAACCATACTTGAATCAGAAAAAAGAAGAATCTGGTATGGTCTGCAGGAGTATGATGGAGACGCACCAGAGGCTATTCGACTGCGAGGTTTTGATGCGAATTATGCGCCTGCCTATGGTGAAGTGATTGAGGTTGATTCGATCAATGATGGGGAAGGACTTTAATAGTGAAAGGAAAGGGAACGTGACAGGGCATCACGTTCCCTTGTGTGTTACCGGCGGAGCGACAAGCTCCACCTTGATCCGGTCCGGGTCTTCAAAATAGACGGCATAATACTCGTCGCCTCCGGCAAACGGGTGCCGGTCTGGATAAAGAATGCTGACACCCTGGTCCCGCAGCCGTGATGTGATTTCATCCACTTGGTCACGGTTCCGTCCGTGAAAGGCAAGATGGTTAAGTCCAGTTCGGCAGCGGTGATAAGGCACATCAAGAAAACGCTCTTCGGTCTGCACAAACACGAGATACGTATCCCCGAGGCGCCAGCTCTGGCCGCTGTCCCATTTCTGAAATGGCTCATAGCCGAGATCCTCAAGAAACCAGCCCCAGAATTTTGTGGAGCGGTCCAGGTCAGATACGTACAGCTCAATATGATGCACCATCCCCGCAGTCAAGATTCGTACTCCCGGAAAACAAGATCGGTAGAGACCGGCTTCAGTCCCATATCCCGAGCCCAGACAGAAATCTGCCCGATATGATGAACTTCATGCGTAATAATGTGACGGACGACCTTGCCGTGGGAAAGGGAAATGGTCTCGCCGTTTCTCCGTGTTCTCTCGAGCGTGCGACCGGGTTCAAAAGAGGACATAAAGACCTTCGTCTTCGCTTTTATTTCTTCAGAGTAGGTCTTTACTTCAACAAGTGTTTTCACCTCACGCATCTGCCGGGCAGGAACGGGTTTGTTCTGCATCAGGCAGACCCACAATTCCTCGCAGCTGATTACATGAAAGAGATTATGTAAGATCGAATTCATGCCCCCATTCCTGTGTTTTGTAAGTTCCTCCGGAGGCAGCTGTTCGCACCACCTGAACCAGTCTTCACGAACCTGCCAGTTGTACATGAATAAATCAATCAGCGTCATCACTTCCTTTCTGTGTCTGGTTCTATCTTATCACGGAAAGGTATGTAAAGAATGTCTGCAAACCTGCGGAAAGGAGTGGGAACAATGAAGTTTCGCTTTTTTATTCTGGGTTCCATAACAACAATTTTACTGCTCACCTTACTTGGCGCACTGGGTATGCCTACAGGTGCAGAAATGCTCACAATAGCATTTGGGGATCAGGCAGTCTGGGTTTATGCGGTTATGGCCGTTCTGCTTGCAGGTGCGATTTTTTTAGCTGTAAAAGGGTGAAGTTGGAGAGATAGAAGGAAGAGTGAAAAAGTATAAAAAGGAGGTACTCTGCTATTTCGGACATTTGACCGTGCTTTAGTGTTCAATCTTATGTAGTGCCGGAAGTCGCTTTCTTCCGGCCCGGTATTTATTCCAGTCCTTCCAATGCTTCGAGCGTGAGCGTTGCGACCACATCAAACCCGTTATTTTCCCCAAGCGGTTTAATGACGATTGCCCCCATGTCCGGGATCTCACCGAAGCCGATAGTGGGAGGGAAGCTGTGACCGATCATAATCTGATTCGTGCCTTCCTCAGGCATCTGCTCGAGTTTCCCGCCAAACTGCTGAAGTGTCTGCAACTGTGCCTGCTGGTCAGTCGTGTAACTCAGATTAAACAGTTCCACCAGGAATGGATCAATTTCAATCATATCTTCACCGAAAGCCAGTACTGCTGTTTCCGTGTTTCGGCAGAAGGGACTTGTCAGCACAGGATCGGCCACGGGAATACCAAGCTCGCGGATCGTGTCTCCAAACAGACGGGCCTGCTCCCGGCCATTATCGGAAAGATTCCGCTGTGTACTGCAGTCGTCGAAGTCGAGATCAGGCTGATCTTCACCAACGTCTGCTTCTGCATGGCGGACGTACAGGATATGCCCCCCTGCCTGGAGTTCAGTCAGAAGTGACCGGACTGCTGAGGAACGGACCGGCTGAGTGGACACCGGATAAAGAGCCCGGTAATAGTGTGACATCAGCTGAAAATAATGCTGCTGAATCGCATACTGGTGGTATTCGATACTGTCCGGCTGCTGAATGAGCCGTAAGTTACGGGCATTTCTTGCCTGTGTCAGGAATTGGCGGGCAAGCTGGTCAGCCGCCTGGAGCTGCTGGCGGACAAAGGCGTTACGATCCAATGTATTCTCCTCCAATCAGGTGTTCAGACATTTCCAATGTATGTGAAAAGCCCGGAAGTGTTCTGATTTTAACTTTTATTGAAAGGAATTGATTTTAACGATGAAACCAGAGTGGATAAAGTTTATGGAGATGAAAGGAAAGAACCTGCGGGCTCTGATGGCAAGCAGGATGATGATCTCAAATAGAGAAGAAGTCTGGAGTTTTTTGTGTCCTGACCCGGTTATAGGCAGGGGCCTTTGGAACGAGGACAAGGGACTAATGGATGAGGAGGGTTATTGGCGTTTCGAATGGCGGGAAGATGAGGCAGGGAATGATCTGCTCATTCTCCATGAACAGGATACCCCGGCACCGCTCACTTTCGAAAAGGCTGATGTGCCTTCTCAAAAGCATGTCGTTTATTCATCGGATTATATTCCGAGAGGGGATGGAATAATCCAGAGTTTAAAGGGATACGGGTTTACTCGTAATGGAGAAAAAGAGTTGGTGAAGGTGGTGATTGCCATGGATAATGAGTGGATGACAATCATTCCTGCTCCAGGAGTAATAGATATTTTCATAACGGAATACCCTCCCGTTTTGGAAACGTATGATGAGCTGGTGTTTTCCTCCGATGAATGAGCACTGTGACTGAAAAAAACCCAGCTCACTGTGAGCGGGCTTCTTTTTTGGCTGCTTCGGCTTCCTTGACCCATGGGCTGAGGAAGCCCTGAAGTCCTGTATGGTAAACAAAAAAATTACCGAAAAACATGATCACTGCCGCAATAAAGGGGATCACCAGCCCCATCTCACCAGTTACTATGGTCATCACAATCAGACCAATCCCGGAAGCTGCTGCGATTAGAACGGATAAGACGCCAAGAACCATCAGAATGCACCAGGCAATTTGGGTTTTTATAAACGTAAAGAGAAGAGGAATCAGGTATACGACTGCCATAATTCCGAGCGTCCACCACATGCCCTCTGTGCCGAGCAGGTTGGTGTTTTCCCCCACAGTTTGTCCGGATGCTGTGAAAATCAGTACGGCAAAAAAAACTGCGGAGAGAAAAAGATGAATTAAAAATGATTTGCGTTTTTCCATATTAGAACGTCCTTTCAATTCAACAGCTTCAGATCGATTGCTGCTTATTGTTAATAGATTATCCGCCTGCAGCGAAGCTTTTGTTTTATGAAATTGTTTTAGGACTCACCCCAGGGAGGAAATCATGTTACTCCCTTTTTTCTCCGACGAGGCCGTAAAAGAAAATCTTCGTAATGTCTTCAGTCAGGGGAAGGACTTTCTCATAAATCTCCTCTCTCTGCATCGCATCTTTCAAGATATTTATATAAAAAAGCACCGCCTCCATGGAAATGGACGGGTCAATGTAGCCTTTGCTCCGGCCTTCCTCAAGCAGAATGGAGAGGATTGGCATCGTTTTCTCTGCGTAAATCCGCTCAATGAGATTACCCTGATCCGCTGTGTATTCTCTCATCATGTACTGGTAGTATTCAGGATGAATCTGGATTGCCGTCTGTTTTTTATTGAAAATAAGCTGTTTGATTTTTTCTGGGAAAGGCAGGTCGCTGTCGACTGTCTCTTCAAATTCACTCATCGCTTCGTCTACATAATAAAGGAAAGATTCGTAAATCAGTTTATGTTTATTTTCAAAGTAATTGTAAATTGTCACCTGTGAGACGCCTGCTTTTCTCGCAATCTCGGCAACAGACACCTTCTGTATGCCATGAGTCATGAACAGCCCATGGGCTGTTGTAAGGATATCTTTCTTTTTCTGTTCCCGGCGCTGCTGAAATCCATCCATTTCGTTCACCTCTTGCTATATTTTACTTAAAGTTTTGTAATAAAACAATAAAAATAGTTCATAAATCTATTGTATATTCGGATCTTAATGTATAATATGAACTATATAAGTACAAATATTTCATAACTTATTCATTTTTGGGGGAGAAGCAGATGAATGTTATTGAAACGACAGGCCTGACAAAGGAGTTTGGCAAATTCAGGGCACTCACTGGTGTAAATATGGATGTGAAACAGGGGGAAGTATACGGCTTTATCGGGCCGAACGGAGCTGGTAAATCCACCACAATCCGCGTGCTGCTCGGTATTTTAAAAGCAACGGAAGGGCAGGCACGGATCTTTGGCAGGGATGCGTGGAAGGAAGCGGTCGAGCTCCATAAGCAGATCGCCTATGTGCCCGGCGACGTGAACCTCTGGCCGAATCTGACAGGCGGCGAAGTGATCGATCTGATGATCAGCCTTCGGGGAGAGAAAGGAAATCCTTTAAAGAGAGAGGAACTGATTGACCGGTTTAAACTGGATCCGGCTAAAAAGTGCCGAACCTATTCAAAAGGAAACCGGCAGAAAGTTGCCCTGGTGGCTGCTTTTGCCAGTGAATCAGATCTGTACATTTTAGATGAACCGACAAGCGGGCTTGATCCCCTGATGGAGCGTGTGTTTCAGGAATATGTAGGAAGAGTGAAAGCGGAAGGTAAAACAGTACTACTTTCGAGTCACATTCTATCTGAAGTAGAACGGCTCTGTGACCGTGTGGGGATCATCCGGGGAGGGGAGATCATTGAATCAGGCACGCTCGATGAGCTTCGCCACCTGACCAGAACAGGCATACTTGTTAAAACGAAAAGCCCAATTGAAGGTCTTTCATCTCTAAATGGGGTTCACGATGTTAAGGAAAATGACGGTGCTCTTTCTTTTCAGGCAGACGGTGAAGAGCTCGCTCAGATCATGCAGCATGTAAGCCGGTTTGGTGTTATAAAGCTTGAAAGTGCGCCGCCGACACTTGAAGATCTTTTCATGCGTCATTACGAAGGGACTGGAAAAGAGGAGGCGAAGACGGATGGCGAATCAACTGTTTAGCAGAACAGGTCGTCTGAGCCGTTTCGTGCTGCGAAGAGACCGGATTCGTCTCAGCGTCTGGATAGCTGCTATCGTTCTGCTGAACCTAATGACTGCGGCTTCCTTTACCGGTCTGTATATGAGTGAGGAAGAACAGCAGGCGATGGCCGGTACGATGGAGAACCCGGCAATGACTGCCATGGTCGGGCCGGGTTATGGCCTCGACAACTATCATGAAGGTGCCATGATGGGTCACCAGATGCTGCTCTTTATGGCTGTCGTGACAGCGATTATGAACATACTGCTCGTCGCACGTCATACGAGGACAGATGAAGAGGAAGTACGTGTGGAGCTTGTTCGTTCCCTTCCGGTCGGACGACTCTCAACGCTCGCTTCCACTTTGATTGTGATGACAGGGGTTAACGTGGCTGTTGCCCTATTGACCGGATTCAGTCTTGCAGCCGTGGGGATCGACTCGATTGATCTGACGGGGTCCCTTCTCTTCGGAGCCGCACTTGGCGCAGCCGGTCTGTTTTTTGCCGCCGTAACAGCTCTTTTTGCCCAGCTGTCTGATAATGGGCGGGGCACAGTCGGCTTTTCCTTTACCGTGCTGGGAGTGGCCTATCTGCTTCGGGCGATAGGGGATGTGGGGAGTGAGCCTCTGGCACTGGCTTCCCCACTTGGCCTTATTCTCCGAACGGAAGTGTACGTGAATAATTACTGGTGGCCTGCTATTGTACCGGCCCTGATTGCCGTTGTTATTACAGGTCTGGCTTTGTATCTGAATTTAAGACGTGACCTGGATGCAGGCTTTCTGCCTGCACGTGCGGGAAAAAAGCATGCATCAGCATTTTTACAAAGTCCATTCGGATTAAGTGTCCGCCTTCAGCGCACCTCGCTTATTGCCTGGGCAGTGGGAATGTTTGTCCTTGGGGTGTCGTATGGTTCGGTTATGGGTGACCTTGAAATGTTTTTTGAATCAAGTGACATGATGCGGGAAATTCTGGCGCCTGAATCCGGGCTTTCCCTCACCGAACAGTATCTGACGATGCTGATGGCGGTCATTGCGATGATCTGTACCATACCTCCGCTGATGATGATGCTCAAACTGAAAGGCGAGGAGCGGAAGGAGCGGATCGGGCATCTTCTTACAAGAGTCGTGTCCCGGACCCGGGTGATGGGCAGTTACTTTGTACTCGCAATACTCACCAGTATCGTGATGCTGTTTCTTGCCATGTTCGGTCTCTGGTCGGCTGCGGCAGGTGTGATGGATGATCCCCTTGCATTCGGCGTCGTTTTTGAAGCGGCGATGGTGTATCTTCCTGCCGTATGGATCATGATTGGTGCTGCTGTACTGCTGATTGGCGTGTTCCCGAAACTGACCGGTCTGATCTGGGCCTATCTGGCCTATACGTTTCTCGTTGTCTATCTGGGAGAACTGCTTCAGTTTCCGGAATGGCTTAAGAATATGTCCCCATTTGGTCATGTACCACAGCTTCCGGTAGATGAAATGAACTTTGCAGCACTTGCACTGCTGACCGGGATTGCAGCGGTCCTGATCATTACGGGATTTACAGGATACAACAGAAGAGACGTTTCAGAGTAAAACGCAGTACGCCCGCTTCCTGATGGATGCGGGCGGTTGTTTTTGGTGCAAAAACATCTTCAGCTGAACCATGGACCAGCTGACGTGATCATCAGTGGCATCAGGATCAAAACTGCTGCTGTTCCTATAAGCAGGGTTGTGACCGGACTGGTAAGCTTTTCAGTTTTAAATGAATGATTCCAGCCGCTGAATTGAAATTTGTTCTGATAAAGCACAAAGATCAAAATCAGAATCCCAAGATTGATCAGCCAGCCCATTTCTCCAATATCCAGGCCGAACCAGACATAAAGACGTGAAATGAGCGCGTTGAAGACGGCTCCCAGCACAAGTGTGATCAGTCCGGCTCTTATAATTTCCAGTAATACCTTCAGTGTGCGCACCTCCAGACCGGCGGTGTACCAGAACATTCTGTGAAATGGTAGAATGAGCATACACGTTACTATTGACTATCAGAATAACATAAGATGGCATTTGATTGGTAAATTCTTCACAATTAATAACGGAATTTTCAGATTCACAGTACTCAGCCAGTCAGCGGAAGAGCGAAAATGACAGGATTTAAGGAAGTTGCTCAGCTATCATACATATATGGGAGGTGGTCAAGTGCAGTGGGTCGATTCATTAAGAAGAATGATCGAGTATATTGAAGAAACCCTTCCGTATCCGGTCTCAGTGGAGGAAGCAGCAAAGGCGGCCCATGTGTCACCGGCCCATCTTCAGCGCGCATTTTCAGTTTTAACAGGTGTTTCAGTCGGGGAGTATGTCCGGAGGCGCAGGCTCACCATCGCAGCAGAGGATTTGAGCAGGGGGACGGAACGAATCATCGATGTAGCCTATAAATATGGCTATGAAACTCCCGAATCGTTTGCCAAAGCCTTCAGACGCCAGCATGGCATAACGCCAAAGGAGGCAAAATTGCCCGGAGCCAGTCTTGCGTGCTATAACCGCCTGGTCATTCAGGTATCACTGAAAGGGGAAGAGATGATGAAGTACAGCATTGTGGAACGGGAAGGGTTCAGTGTAACAGGTATTAAAAGGAAGTTTTCCATTGAAAACAATGCCCAGCAGGCGGAAATTCCGAAGCTTTGGGGAGAAGTAAACAGTAATGGCACATCGGAGAAACTTTTTGATTTAAATAATGGTCAGATTAACGGCATCCTTGGCGTCTGTGAGGACCGGGAAGACCAGTCCATCGATTACTGGGTGGCGACGGAGTATGAAGGTGCAGTACCGGACGGCTTTGAAAAGCTTGTCATCCCCGCCTCAACCTGGGCTGTATTTGAAGTACACGGCCCGATGCCGGATGCGATGCAGCAGGCATGGGAAAGGATCATTTCTGAGTGGCTCCCGTCAAGCCGGTATGAACTGACCGGTACATCAAGCTTTGAAATGTATACAAATGACGATCCCGACAGTCCGGATTTATATTCGGAGATCTGGATTCCGGTGAAATAAAAAAGAGCGTCCCTGACTTTAAAAAATCAAGGGACGCTCTTTTTAAGTTGGAAATTCTATAATATTTAGATTTCTATTAATTGCAACAAGGGAGGTAACGTTGGTAGCGGCAGTAACTATAACCCGGGATTCGTACGTGTTGGTACCCGAGTCGGGAGTTGGATCCACTAGCGTACTGGAAAGTGGTAATCTCTGGGTTCCGGCCCCTGCACCTACTCTGTTAGTTGTTCTGCTTGAAATCAAAGTGCCGTTTCTATAGGTTCTTACCACGTAAGTGACACTATAGTTAGCAGTGTTGACAAATTCAATTGAGATGGCGTAATCAATTTTCATATCACTAGTAGGGTCTACGCCTGTAATAACAAGTGTGTTCACCGTTACTTCTGTGTTTATTGGTGGAAAAACATTAATCGTTCCCGGAAGCTGACTGAAATACAGCAGAGGAGCATCAGTGACACCTGTAGGTCCAGTTGGTCCCTGTGGTCCAGTGGCACCTGCAGGCCCGGTGGTTCCAGTGATCCCAGTAGGTCCAGTAGCGCCTGTAGCGCCGGTAGGTCCAGTCGCCCCGGTAGGTCCAGTGGCGCCAGTGGCTCCAGTAGACCCAGTAGGTCCCGTTGAGCCGGTAGGTCCAGTGGCTCCGGTAGGTCCGGTGGCGCCAGTAGATCCAGTCGCGCCGGAAGCTCCAGTAGGTCCGGTCGCGCCAGTAGGTCCTGTAGCTCCCGTTGCGCCAGTAGGCCCAGTCGCCCCAGTAGCGCCAGTGGCTCCAGTAGGCCCAGTAGGTCCAGTAGCGCCGGTAGGTCCGGTCACACCTGTAGGTCCAGTGGCTCCGGTAGGTCCAGTCGCCCCAGTATTACCAGTTGCCCCCGTTGGTCCGGTCGCGCCGGTAGGTCCAGTGGCTCCAGTAGCTCCGGTAGCACCAGTGGCGCCGGTAGGTCCGGTCACACCTGTAGGTCCAGTAGCGCCGGTAGGTCCAGTAGGTCCGATAGCTCCAGTGGCGCCGGTAGGTCCGGTAGGTCCAGTGGCTCCAGTAGCACCGGTAGGTCCAGTAGCCCCGGTAGCACCGGTAGGTCCGGTAGGTCCAGTAGGTCCGATAGCTCCAGTGGCGCCGGTAGGTCCGGTAGGTCCAGTGGCGCCGGTAGGTCCGGTCGCGCCGGTAGGTCCAGTGGCTCCGGTAGCACCAGTGGCGCCGGTAGGTCCGGTAGCACCAGTAGGTCCAGTAGCACCAGTGGCGCCGGTAGATCCGGTCACACCTGTAGGTCCAGTGGCTCCGGTAGGTCCGGTCGCCCCAGTAAGTCCTGTAGCTCCCGTTGTGCCAGTAGGCCCAGTCGCCCCGGTAGGTCCAGTCGCCCCAGTTACACCCGTAGGCCCAGTAGCGCCAGTCGGCCCGGTGGCTCCAGTAGGCCCGGTAGCGCCAGTGGCTCCGGTGGCCCCAGTGGCTCCGGTAGGCCCGGTAGGCCCGGTAGTCCCAGTGGCCCCAGTTGCACCCGTAGGTCCAGTAGCGCCTGTCGGTCCGGTAGCGCCGGTAGGTCCGGTGGAGCCAGTAGGCCCGGTTGCCCCAGTAGCGCCAGTAGGTCCTGTTGCACCGGTAGATCCAGTAGGTCCGGTAGCCCCAGTAGCGCCAGTAGGTCCAGTAGGTCCAGTTGCCCCCGTTGATCCGGTAGCTCCGGTAGGTCCAGTGGCTCCGGTAGGTCCGGTAGCGCCAGTAGGTCCAGTAGCACCAGTCGCCCCGGTGGAGCCAGTAGGCCCGGTAGGTCCAGTGGCTCCAGTAGGTCCAGTGGCGCCAGTAGGCCCGGTAGCGCCAGTAGGTCCTGTAGCACCGGTAGGTCCAGTCGCACCCGTAGGTCCAGTCGCGCCAGTAGGCCCGGTTGCCCCAGTAGCGCCAGTCGGTCCTGTAGCACCGGTAGGTCCAGTAGCCCCGGTAGCTCCGGTAGGTCCAGTGGCTCCGGTAGGTCCGGTAGGTCCGGTAGCTCCAGTAGGTCCAGTAGCACCAGTTGCCCCCGTTGGTCCGGTCGCGCCGGTAGGTCCAGTGGCTCCAGTAGCTCCGGTAGCACCAGTCGCCCCAGTTGCACCAGTAGCGCCGGTAGCTCCGCTAGGTCCAGTAGGTCCAGTCGCGCCGGTAGGTCCAGTGGCTCCAGTAGCTCCGGTAGCACCAGTCGCCCCAGTTGCACCAGTAGCGCCGGTAGCTCCGCTAGGTCCAGTAGGTCCAGTGGCGCCAGTAGGCCCAGTAGCTCCGGTAGGCCCGGTGGCTCCAGTGGCGCCAGTAGGTCCGGTAGCCCCGGTAGCCCCGGTAGGTCCACTCGGCCCGGTCGTTCCAGTAGGTCCAGTCGCCCCCGTTGGTCCGGTAGGTCCAGTGGCGCCAGTAGGCCCAGTAGCCCCGCTAGGCCCGGTGGCTCCAGTAGGTCCGGTGGTTCCCGTAGGCCCAGTAGCCCCCGTTGGTCCGGTAGGTCCGGTAGCACCAGTCGCCCCGGTGGCGCCAGTAGTTCCAGTCGCACCCGTAGGTCCAGTCGCGCCAGTAGGCCCGGTAGCCCCGGTAGGTCCAGTAGGCCCAGTCGCTCCAGCAGGCCCAGTGGCCCCAGTAGTTCCAGTCGCGCCGGTAGTTCCGGTAGCGCCAGCAGGCCCAGTGGCTCCAGTAGGTCCGGTAGCACCAGTCGCCCCAGTAGATCCAGTAGCGCCGGTAGCTCCGGTAGGTCCAGTGGCGCCAGTTGCCCCCGTTGGTCCGGTCGCGCCGGTAGGTCCAGTGGCTCCAGTAGGTCCGGTAGCACCAGTCGCCCCAGTCGCCCCAGTAGCGCCGGTAGCGCCAGTAGGTCCAGTGGCTCCAGTAGGTCCGGTAGCACCAGTCGCCCCAGTTGCACCCGTAGGTCCAGTCGCGCCTGTCGGTCCGGTAGCGCCGGTAGGTCCAGTGGCTCCAGTAGGTCCAGTGGCGCCAGTAGGCCCGTTGGCTCCAGGCGCACCCGTAGTTCCAGTCGGCCCAGAGACCCCAGTAGCGCCGGTGGTGCCGGTAGGTCCGGTAGCACCAGTCGCCCCAGTTGCACCCGTAGTTCCAGTCGCCCCGGTGGCGCCAGTGGTTCCAGTCGCTCCCGTAGGTCCAGTGGCTCCAGTAGGTCCAGTAGCACCGGTAGGTCCGGTAGCTCCAGTAGGTCCAGTAGTGCCTGTCGGTCCTGTAGCACCGGTAGGTCCAGTCGCACCCGTAGGTCCAGTGGCTCCAGTAGCTCCGGTAGCCCCAGTCGCCCCAGTTGCACCCGTAGGTCCGGTAGCCCCGGTAGGTCCACTCGGCCCGGTCGTTCCAGTAGGTCCAGTCGCCCCCGTAGGTCCGGTAGGTCCAGTGGCGCCAGTAGGCCCAGTAGCCCCGCTAGGCCCGGTGGCTCCAGTAGGCCCAGTGGCTCCGGTGGCTCCACTCGGCCCGGTCGCCCCAGTAGGTCCAGTCGCGCCGGTAGCACCAGTGGCCCCGGTAGGCCCGGTGGTTCCACCATCTTCTGCATATAACAGTGCGACATCATCAACGAGTATATCTGCCGTCACTGCCTGTGGCAGACTATTAATAAGTATTAGGGCCTGAACAGCTCCAAGGGGAACGGGAGTGGTTGTCTGGTAGACAGTAATCCATGAGTCATCAGCAACAGGTGGAATATTACCGGAAGAAACAGTAATGGCTAACCCCGTGCCAAGGAATGCTGTACCAGGTCCGTAATAATTCAGGATTATGGAAACAGGTGGGCTTGTGAGTTGGGAAGCTTTTGAGAAGGAAGTAATAAACTCAAAGTTTTCACCAGGCTCGACATTAATAAATTGATAAATATAGGAATTAACATTTCCACCTGTGAGTCTTGCTGAACGTAAACCAGTTAAAGATAATGGTGAAATAGTGGCATTAAAAGGTACCCAGGGAAAAAGGCACCTGTCTCAAACCCACCATTTACTATTCGATTGAATATTGACACAGGAAAATCACCTCCATTACAGTCTTTTATAAAATATGAAACTGTAATGGATTGGTGAGCCTGTTTTAACCACGAAAAACCCGGCAGAACCTGCCGGGTTAAAAACTATATTCTATTTTTAAGGGTTCCTTAGGGGACCTTTCA
This sequence comes from Alteribacter lacisalsi, assembly GCF_003226345.1. Taxonomy (GTDB): domain Bacteria; phylum Bacillota; class Bacilli; order Bacillales; family Salisediminibacteriaceae; genus Alteribacter; species Alteribacter lacisalsi. The sequence goes on from NZ_PDOF01000001.1 coordinate 738,414, forward strand.
TTTTAAAATTTACGGGGATCCCGTGTTTCATCACTGGCAGCAGCGTTAGGCACGGTGCCCAGATCCTTGACGATGACAAGGATATTGCCGTTATCCACTTCCTTTTCATATCGGGCAGCATCTTCTTCACTTAAGCCGATTTCAATCAGCTTGTCACCATTAGATTCAACGCTGTTGTCCTGTCCGAGAACATTTTTGACTTTATCAAAGAAGCCGTCATCACGGTCCGGGTCCTCCAGATCATCGACATCCTGTACATGGGCATCAGACTTTCTCGCAATTTTACCGAGGGCATGATCTTCTTTTGAGGCAATCGTGATCTGTTCAGCCGTTTTTCCTTCACCTCTGAGCTTCTCAATCTCCCGGATCGTTTCTTCAGTCGTTTCGTATACACCTGCTACATCGGTTCGCATCGAATTCCTCCTCTTTCTTTCGCTTCCAGAACTTTTCCCTGCATTTACGCTCAGTAAACCGGGGTGAAAAGTGAAGATTCCGTTACAGTGAAAAGTTGGCACCCTAAAATGAGCAAAAATATGTTAAACTATTCACGCAGATTGTAAATTGGAGGCGTAGCTGACGAATGGGTAAACGATTTATGCTTTTTGTACTCACTAATATTATGGTCCTGACGACGATTATGATCGTCTGGTCCCTCATCACTACATTTACAGGTGTAGGGCAGAACGGCTTCCAGGATGGAAGTGCCGGCCTTGGAATCGACTACGTGGCTCTCGGACTGTTCAGTTTGGTTGTCGGTTTTGCCGGTTCCTTTATCTCCCTGGCTATGAGCCGCTGGATGGCAAAGAAGATGATGAAAGTCAAAGTCATCGACCCGGACGGGCCAATGAGTTCCCAGGAGCGTATGGTTGTGGAGATGGTACACCGTCTGAGCCGTGCTGCCGGCATGATGCATATGCCGGAAGTGGGGATTTACCGGAGCAGCGAGGTGAACGCTTTTGCAACCGGACCTTCCAAGAAGCGCTCCCTTGTTGCCGTTTCATCCGGACTGCTTCAGACGATGGACGATGACGCTGTGGAAGGTGTCATTGCCCACGAGGTCGCCCACGTGAATAACGGCGACATGGTCACGATGACATTGCTGCAGGGTGTGATTAACACCTTCGTCGTCTTCTTCTCACGGATCGCAGCGATTATTGTTTCAAGGTTTGTACAGAACGACAGCATGAGAATGCTCGTTCACATTGCAGCCATCTTCATCTTCCAGATTCTGTTCTCGATTCTTGGAAGTATCGTAGTCATGGCGTTCTCACGCTACCGCGAATTCCACGCAGACCGTGGCGGAGCGGACCTTGCCGGACGGGATAAAATGGCACACGCCCTTCGTTCGCTTAAAGCGTATGTGGACCGTGCCAGCGTGAAAAACGAGCGCAACGATGATACCGCGATTGCCACGATGAAAATCAACGGCAAAGGCGGCATCGCGAAGCTCTTCTCATCCCATCCGGACCTTGACGAGCGGATCCGCCGTCTTGAACAGCAGTAGTTTCAAAGAAAGAGAGCCTTTCCCTTCAGGGAGAGGTTCTTTTTAATGGCGTCATAACAAATCATTTGGATTGAATCCGGACTGCCTGTTTCGAAAAACGGAACAGGCCTTTATAATAGAGAGAATCATCAGAAAAAGGAGACACGCATCATGACAGCCAATACGGAAACTCTAAATGAAATTTTTGAACACCTCCACAAAAATCCTGAACTTAGCTGGGAGGAAACAGAAACAACTGCCTGGCTTAAAGCATTCATTGAATCAAAAGGCGTTTCTGTCAGGACATTCGACGACTGTACCGGGCTCACAGCAGAAATCGGAAATGGAAGTCCGGTAGTGGCTGTCCGGGCCGATATTGATGCCCTCTGGCAGGAAGTAAACGGGACTTTCCAGGCAAACCACTCCTGCGGTCACGATGCCCATATGACGATTGTGCTGGGAACTTTCCTTGAACTGCTTGAAAAAAGGGATCAATTGTCCGGTACGGTAAGGTTTATCTTCCAGCCTGCGGAAGAGAAGGGAACCGGCGCCCTGAAAATGGTGGAAAAAGGCGTCGTGGACGATGCGGATTACCTGTTCGGCATGCACCTTCGTCCTTTTCAGGAACTGGGGCCGGGAGAATTTGCACCTGCCATTTCCCACGGTGCTGCCAGGCTGATCGAAGGATCAATCAGAGGTGATGACGCTCACGGTGCAAGGCCTCATTTGAACACGAACGCCGTGCAGGTAGGAGCGGAACTTGTGATGGCGATTAACGGCATGCATTTCGATCCGATGGTGCCGCAGTCCATGAAAGTGACTGGCTTTCAGGCCGGTGGAAAAAGTGCCAATATTATTCCGGGAAGTGCAGCGTTTTCTGTGGATGCCCGGGCGCAGAAGAACGAGGTCATGGACGCGATGACGAGTCAGTTTGACAGGCTGATCCACATGGTAGCCGATTATCATAATATTGAGATCTCCACGGAAGTGAAAGCGGACATGCCTGCGGCAATTCTGAACGAAGAAGCCACAGCAGTTATGGAAGAGGGGATCATAGAAGCTCTCGGCACGGACGCCTGCCGTCCTGCTATCGTGACAACAGGCGGAGACGATTTTCATTTCTACACCATAAAGCGTCCCCATGTGAAAGCGACGATGCTTGCCGTTGGCTGCGGACTCTCACCTGGTCTCCATCACCCGGACATGACGTTTGACCGAAGTGCGATTCCCGATGCTGTTAAAGTCATGACCTGTGCGGTGCAGAAAGCACTTGAAACATAATTCGAGGACACTAATTTTTTGAATGCTCAACTTATTATTTATGATAAACAGTGGCACTCATAAAATAAATCGTCACCAGTGCCGGAAAAGTAAAAATGTAAAGCCCCTGCACCTCATTAGACTTGAGGTCAGGGGCTTCCTTAGTTTTACATAGGACTTCCCGCTAGCAGGCATGAAAACTGCACCAGAACGCGCCTGATGTATCGAGCAGCTCCTCTATTTCAGTAAAGGGAATCCGAAACTCAGGGAATCCGGCAGCAAAAGCGGCAATTTCATACGGGGCGAAATAGAGAACTAGAGAATCCCCGGTTACATAGAAAGGCTGATCGGGAGAAATCCCCTCATAGGCGTCCGGAAAATAATTTTCTGGATTTTCATCAATTGTTCCGCTCACAATACCGCTGAGCACGGCAACATAATCTGCATCATCCTTAAATAAATCTCCCAACGAAAAGAAACGCCCGCTTCGAATATCAACAGAAACCGTTGCACGGGTAGGCATCCCGTGAGCAGCACCAAAACGATACTCATACCCGTTCAGCTCCAGAACCGTCAGATCTTCCTGAGTGAACAGAACTGAAAAGTCACCTGTATAGGTGGTGTCGGCAGTTTCTTCAGTTGTTACGGGTCTTACATTGGATAAGCGCCGCAGTTTCCTGTTTACTCTCTGTTCCCCGGTTGAATCGGGTATGCCCCTGAACTGCGGGTAGTAGACGAGATAATTAGGGTCTGGACGGTATTTCATCTCCTGAATATACACCGTTCCTGATAATGGTATGACAGTGTTCTGCGCCCAGACCATCCGGCCGTTACGGTCAAAGTACGAAAGTCTGAGGTCTGTAAAAGCCCGGATCAGGTTGCCTTCAAAACTAAGTGTACCGCTCCCGCTAACAACAGGCAGGTTAGGTGCAGGCACCCCGTCACGGTTAATAAAAAAGGAAATGCTTCCCTGGGTAACAGAACTGTAGCCTCTGTCATACGGGGTGACACTGTCGTATACAAAATCAGTGAAAAGAACCCCTGTCAGGCTGTCTGCCACAGCATAAACGGATCCTGCAAACGGTTCTTCGGGGCGGAGGGCTTTGCCGACAGCCGCCCGTCCGCTTCCGAGCTGAATAATATCATTGTAAATCGGTTCGATTACATACGCCCCATCCCTGTTTATCAGGCCGTACCGATTTTCGATCTTTTCACTTATGTTTACAACGGCCCGGTTCCCTTCAAACGGCAGTGCGATGCTGAACTGGGGTTCAATGACAACTTCCCCGTTCTCATTTACGTAACCGGCTTTCGCCTGAAAAGACTCCCTGAACGCGATCAGACCTTCACTGAGTCCGCTCATCTGACTGTAGGGAAACTGCTGGAGGACTGTCCCGTTCTTGTCAATCAGCGCATAGGACTCGCCATCTTTCTGCACAAGGGCTTTCCCATCAGAAAAATCATATGCGTATAGATAATGAGCAGGAATAACAGGGGTACCGCTTTCGTCAAGATAGCCGTACCGGATTGGATCGTCCGCTTCCTGATAGACGGCCCGCCTCTCCTTATAATCACTGATCCAGAAGTAGGAAGGGGCCAGCATCTCGTTCCCTGCCTGATTCAGAAGGCCATAGAGGCTGTTTTTAATCATTACGGCAAGTTCTTCGCTGAAAGAAGAAATCACCTCGTACTCCGGCGGGACGATAAACCGTCCTGTTTCATTCATAATCCCTGCTCCGCCGAAGGTCACAACCGCCAGGCCGTTTTCCTGAAATGCGCCGGCTGCCTCAAGTTCCGGCGGGATCATGAACTGGCCCGTTTCGTTAATGTAGCCCCATTTCGTGCCGTCTGCCGTTTTTAAGCTGGCTGGAAACAGACGGGGAACGAAGATCCTTTTAAACATGCTGCCCAGCTCCCTTACCTGTTTTCATTCAGTTTATGGCAGCATGAGCCGTTCTGTTCAAAAAGACGGAAAGTATCAGAAATTTCTTACATATGAATGCCTATTCAGTTAAAATAGATGGAAAAGGAGGCATTCCATGAAACTTCAGGATATAACGGCGGTTGTCACCGGCGGTGCATCGGGCCTTGGAGCCGGGGCTGTCCGTCACATAACCGCAAATGGAGGCCGGGCGGTGATCTTTGACCTGGATGAAATGAGGGGGCGGACGACCGAAAATGAAAGCGTTCTCTTTGTCCGGACGGATGTCACGGATGAGGATCAGGTCGCAGCAGCTCTGACCCAGGTGGAAAACCACTTGGGGTCGGTCAATGCAGTGATAAACTGTGCGGGAATTGCAATCGCAGAGAAAGTGAACGGACGGAGGGGAATACACGCCCTCGAGTCGTTTTCAAAGGTCATTGATGTGAACCTGAAAGGCACCTTCAATGTCATCCGTCTTGCTGCGGAAAAAATGCAGCGAAACGAGCCTGATGAACATACAGGAGAGCGGGGAGTGATCATTAATACAGCCTCAGTAGCGGCATTTGACGGTCAGATCGGCCAGGCGGCATACAGCGCTTCAAAAGCCGGTGTCGCCGGGATGACGCTGCCGATTGCAAGAGAACTTGCCGATCACGGCATCCGCGTGATGACGATTGCCCCTGGCTTGTTTAACACACCGATGTTTGAAAGCCTGCCGCAGGAGGCCCGGGACGCTCTTGGTGCCATGACGCCGTTTCCGAAGCGGCTTGGAGAGCCGGAAGAGTATGCCCAGCTTGCCGGTGCGATCATTGAAAATCCGATGCTTAATGGAGAAGTGATCCGTTTGGACGGTGCCATACGCATGCAGCCGAAGTAGTCAGAAACGAGATCGTGAGAGTAAACGGACTAAATCTGCACAGGAATCACCTTTAAATCCTAAGATTAAAACAGGAGGCTGAAACGATGCAACATCCATACTTAACCGACGATCATCAGATTTTCCGTCAGGCGCTGAAAAAGTTTCTTGAAAAAGAAGCGTACCCCCATTACGACAAGTGGGAGAATGAGCGGATGATCCCCCGTGATTTCTGGAAAAAACTCGGGCAACAGGGATTCCTGTGTCCCGATCTGCCTGAAACATACGGCGGTGCTGAAACCGACTGGGGATTCAGTGTAGTCATTGAAGAAGAACTGGAACGTGTCGGGACCGGTCTTGTCGGCGTTTCGCTTCATAACGATATTGTGGTGCCTTATATCACGGACTACGGCAGTGAAGAACAGAAAAACAGATGGCTGCCAAAGTGTACGACCGGTGAGAAGATCACGGCCCTTGCTATGACAGAACCAGGCGCGGGATCGGATCTGGCTAACATCAAAACAACTGCCATCAAAAACGGCGACCACTATATTCTGAACGGGCAGAAAACATTTATTACAAACGGTATTCATGCTGATCTCGTAGTCGTGGCGTGTAAAACGGACCCGAAAGCCGAGCCGAAACATAAAGGAGTCAGTCTGCTTATAGTGGAGCGTGGTGCCGAAGGATTTTCCCGCGGGAGAAAGCTCGATAAGATCGGGCTTCACTGTCAGGACACTGCTGAACTGATTTTTGAGGACTGCAAAATTCCTGCACAGAACCTTCTTGGTGAAGAAGGGAAAGGATTTCTTTATATGATGGATAAGCTGCAGCAGGAGCGCCTAGCGGTTGCGATCGGCGCACAGGTTGCCGCTGAGGAGATGCTTACGGACACGATTGAATATACCAAAGCCAGGAAAGCATTCGGCACAGCCGTGAGCAGCTTTCAGAACACCCGCTTCCGTCTGGCTGAAATCGCAACGGAAATTGAAATGGGGCGCAGCTTTCTGGATCAATTGATCGGCCGTCATATCCAGGGTGAAGATGTTGTTAAGCAGGTGAGTATGGCAAAATACAAACTTACTGAAACCGCTCGTCTAACAGCCACTGTCTGCATGCAACTCCACGGCGGCTATGGTTATATGGAAGAATACAAAATTGCCAGACGCTACCGCGATACCCCTGTTTCCGCGATTTACGCAGGCACGAATGAAATTATGAAAACGATCATCGCAAAGAAGATCGGACTATAGGAGGCTGAAATAATGAACAGAGAAGCTGTTATTGTGGACGCGGTACGCACGCCGGTTGCACGGAAAAAAGGGCTGTTTCAGCATGTCCGCCCTGAGGACCTTGCTGCAGCTGCCCTGAAAGGTCTCACAGACAGAACCGGCGTTGATCCGGCAGAAATTGAAGATGTGATTATGGGCTGTGTGACCCAGAGCGGGGAGCAGGCAGGGGATATTGGGCGGCAGGCTGCTCTCATTGCAGACTATCCGGTGCACGTCCCGGGTACAACCATTGACCGGCAGTGTGGATCCGGCCAGCAGGCCCTCCACTTTGCTGCTCAGGCAGTTTTATCCGGGGATATGGATACCGTTGTCGCTGCCGGAGTAGAGAACATGACCCGTGTTCCGATGGGATCCAATTTTCAGGGAGCCCGCCCGAGTACCGCTCTAACTGACCGTTTCGAACTTGTGCATCAGGGCGAGTCCGCCGAACGAATTGCCGAAAAATGGGGCTTTTCACGCTCAGCGCTTGATGCGTATGCTGCCGAGAGCCACGAACGGGCGATCCGGGCAATAAAGGAGGGAAGATTTAAGAGAGAAATTGTACCTGTCAAAGTTGAGATGCCGGACGGTACAACTCAGGTCCTCTCTCAGGATACCGGACCAAGGCCCGGAACGACGGAAGAGACTCTAAGTAAACTGGAGCCTGTTTTCAGGACCGACGGTGTCATCCATGCCGGCAATGCGAGCCAGATTAGCGATGGGGCAGGTGCCGTTCTTGTGATGAGCCGGGAAAAGGCGGACCGTCTCGGCTTGAAGCCCCGCTTCCGGGTCCATACCAGGGTTGTGATCGGCTCTGATCCTACTCTCATGCTGACCGGTCCGATTCCGGCTACTGAGCTGGTGCTGAAAAAATCAGGTTTAACGCTGAACGATATCGATGTGTTCGAGGTAAACGAGGCTTTTGCCTCTGTTCCGCTGGCATGGCTTCGTGAAACCGGTGCAGATCCAGGTAAACTGAACCCGAATGGCGGCGCGATCGCTCTCGGTCATCCGTTAGGTGCAAGCGGCATCCGCCTTTTGACAGCGATGATGAGCAAACTCGAACGTACCGGCGGCCGGTACGGACTTCAGACGATGTGCGAAGGCTACGGCATGGCAAACGCCACCATTATTGAACGGCTTTGAGCAGCAGCTGCCAGCGCTTACTTCGTTAGTAGGCTGCGAGGTGCTTCGACGCACTATGCTGGCAGAGGAAGAAGCAGGAGTTTTCTGAGGAGGCTGAAGCGATGCCCGCGGAATGCGCCCGCCAGCATCGTAATAAAACTGCAATCCTTACGAGAAGAGCCTTCCTAAACAAAACAGGGCGAATGAAAATGGTCAGTTTGTTACGTGCGCAGCTTCTGGTCAGTCATTTTTCAGAGTAGGTATTTAATCATTTTCGTACGCTCTCAATGCCCCCGCTCCCCCCGGAGAGGGGGTTCTCTGCATGAGAGCCACTCTCTCGGCATACATATGAGCATAAAGACATAAAGACAGGCATTCAGGAGGAGGAGAGCTCGAGTGGCCTTTTATGTAAGTGACGGCAGCTCTACCGAGAAAAAGATCGGCGCCGGTATTGTCCGTTCTGAAGGTTTTTCGAAAGCCTATTACGCCTTTACTGCAAACACGCGCTCACACCAGTCTGTGGGAGCCGAATGCTTTGCAATCCATAAAGCAGTACAGCTCATGAACATACACGGGGACAGGCAGGCAACACTTGTTACAGATTTTAAGCACATCATTGATCTTTATGAAGGAATCCGCATACCGGTTCGGCCAGTTCCACCCTGGGTGATCCGGGCCTTAAACGATCTGAAGGAGATTCGTGCCCGTGGTGTGCATCTTACACTCCGGCACCGCAGCGATCTGCCCCCAATTCTGGATTATGCCTCATCCCATAGGCTCAGCAGGGCATACAAATGGGCTGAGCCGCCAATTGATTATGACATTGAGCCGCATGCACCGCCTGCTCCAGTGGCTATCATTGATACTGTCTGCCCGGATGCCTGTTCACGGGAAAAAGTGTTTTTTGAAAACCGTCACATTGTTCAGGATTGGCGGCTGCCCAAGGCGATGGCCGTCAGCTCCCCGGAGCATCTGAGGTTCACGAGCGGGTTCATTTTTCAGCAGACCGCCGGAAGAAGGTGGGTGGTACTGGATGACCGGAAAGAGCCATGTGTGATCGGCCGTTCTCTCGTTGACGTGCTGGCATCCGTGTTTTTTGCCATTGAACCGAGCGGAGAACCGGTCCGTGTCAACGAGCATGCCATGTATCTTCTGAAGACAGTTCCGGCGGAAGAGCAGGACGAAGCCTATTATACTGTCGTTTCACGAATGACAGCATTCCCAATCAGCGTGTTTGCTGATTTCCCTCTTATGAGTCAGGTGCCCGGGATTGAACACATCAGTGAGGTCGCTGCGTTTGGTCCGAGCAGGCCAATGCTCGGCTGACGGGAATCTTTTGTCACCTGTAAGCAAAAAAGGGTATACTCTCTGATAGAAAGCTTTTACGTCAGGAAGTGTGCACCATGTGGGAATTGATGCTTGCCATGCTGGAACGCCTCGGCATTATTGTTGCTGCCGCGTTTGTGATGACACGGTTTAAGTTTGTCCGTCACCTTATTGACCGGCGGGAGATCGGATCCCGGCACAAGCTGAACGTCATTGTGATGTTCGGTTTGTTCGGCATTCTAGGCACCTATTCGGGCATCACGGTCAATGCCGGAGAGGAAACATACATAAGATGGGCGTTTGACCTTGGGGAAGGAGAGGCGATCGCTAATTCCCGGGTGATTGGTGTTGTGGTTGCCGGACTTCTTGGAGGATGGGCAGTCGGACTTGGTGCCGGCCTGATTGCCGGGGTGCACCGGATTTTTCTCGGTGGTTTTACCGGTCTGGCTTGTGGCATTGCCACGATTCTTGCTGGTCTTCTGGCCGGCTGGTTTTTTAAAAAGAAACGGCTCGTTTCTCTTAAGACGGCGTTTTTTGTCGGTGCACTGGCTGAAGCCATTCAGATGACGATTATTCTGATCGCAGCCCGTCCATTCTATCAGGCACTCCAGCTGGTTGAAAGTATCGGCCTTCCGATGATTGTTGCCAATGGCATCGGCGCTGCGATTTTTATATTGATCGTCAGAAATGTACGTGACGAGCAGGAGCGTTCCGGGGCGATTGAAGCTCAAAAGGCACTCCGGCTTGCGGATTATACGCTTCAGTACCTCAGACAGGGACTGAATGCTCAGTCTGCCCGGGGTGTATGCGATATTCTTCTTAAAGAAACAAAAGTTGACGCTGTGGCCGTAACCGACAGGGAAAAGGTGATGGCGTTTGCCGGCGCGGGGCGGATGTTTCACGAATCGGATGAACAGATTAAAACCGGGGCGACCCGTCATGTCCTTGCAGACGGCGAACCGATTATTGCAAAGAAGGAAGATGTCTACTGCGGAAATGATGACTGTCCCCTTCGGACCGCCATTATCGCGCCTCTTAAAATGAAAGACGAAACAATTGGGACACTTAAATTTTACTTCACATCCGAGGAAGCCGTCACACCGACCACTGTGGAGCTTTGCAGGGGCCTTTCCACAGTTCTCAGCCACCAGCTTGAGCTCTCTGAAGTGGAGAGGCACTCAGAACTGGCTCGGGAAGCGGAGATCAAAGCGCTTCAGGCGCAGGTGAGCCCTCACTTTTTGTTTAATGCAATCAATACGATCGTTTCCATGATCCGCACCGACCCGGATAAAGCGAGAAAAGTGCTCGTTTCTCTCAGCCGCTACTTCAGACAGAACCTGGCAGGAGCCAATGCGACGGTCACGACCCTGGCAGAAGAACTCCGCCACGTACAGGCTTACCTGGAAATTGAGGAAGCCCGCTTTTCCGACCGGCTGACAGTCAGCTATGAAGTGGACGATTCGGCACTGTCGGCAACCATCCCGCCCATGATTCTGCAGCCATTGGTTGAGAACGCTGTGAAGCATGGCATAAAGGATGTGGACGAACATGGTGCCATACGAATTATCATTGCACGGGAACATGACAAAGTAAGAGTCCGTATCCAGGATAACGGTGCGGGTATGACAGATGACCGGCTTAGTGAAATCGGGAATATGCAGGTGGAATCAGAGACCGGTACAGGGATCGGGATTGCCAACGTGAATCGGCGCCTTACGATCCAGGCGGGAAAAGAAGCAGGGCTACGCTATACGAGCAGTCCCGGAGAAGGAACGGAAGTTACGTTTACGATCAATGCTGAAGGAGGGGATAGGCCATGACAAAGATCCGTGCCATCATTGTGGATGATGAACCCCACAGCAGGGATGAACTTCGTTTTCTGCTCAGCAGTTATGAAGAAGTGACGGTTACAGGCGAAGCAGGGTCCGGTGAAAAAGGGCTTCAGCTGATTCTCAGTGAGGAGCCGGACCTCGTATTCCTGGATATTGAAATGCCGGGGATGAATGGAATGGATCTCGCAGCTTCACTTAAGAAATTAAAGCAAATGCCGCTCATCGTATTTGCCACAGCTTATCCCGACTACGCGGCAAAGGCGTTCCGGGTGCAGGCGCTGGACTATCTTCTCAAACCATACGATGAAGACGAGCTTAAAGAAACGATTGCACTGGTAAAGCAGCGGTTTACAAATGATCTGGTGAAAAAGCAGGAGAAGTCAGAACGTCTCGGCAAACTGCCTGTGGATGACGAAGGAAGAATCATTTATCTTGCACCGGAGGATATCTCGTATTTTTACAGAGAGGAAAGGGAAACAGTCATTTGTACAGCCGGGAAACGATACCGCTCGAAGATGCCGATGAAGGAACTGGAGGAAAAACTGCATCAGTACTCTTTTTTCAAAACACATAAAAGCTACATTGTAAATCTGGACCATGTGGCCGAACTCATTCCATGGCTAAACGGTGCCTACCATGTAAAAATGGATGACAGGCCGGAAGAAATTCCCGTCAGCCGCAACTATGTCAAAGAGCTCCGTGAGCGGCTGGAGCTCTGATTGGCGACGTATAACCCGATTGTTTGTCTAAAGCCCTCATGGGCCCAGGCGGAATCGTTTTAACAGGCGCAGAATCATAAAATAAGAGAAGGCTCTCACCCAAAAATGGTGAGAGCCTTTCATTTCAGCCTGAGTTTAAACAGGCTTCATCCCATTTTCACAGACCGTGTGGCAATAAAAGAGCGGCTGTAACGGTCAAGAGGCCGGCTTCCTCCAAAATCGTCTTCATAAAGGCCGGCAATCAGAAGGCCTGCTTCAACCTGGCCCTGAATCTGATCTTCGAGAGTATGAGAAAACTGGACCGGTTCTCCTGAAGCAATGGCTGCCTGTTTTTCTTCGTAGCTTAGTCCGTGAAGTGTAGAGCCTGGAATGGGGTTGGAAACCACGAGTCGTCCATCGGCCTCTTGTTTCGGATCAAACATAAATACGAGAGGATTCGTGAATCCGGTGATCATCACGCCGTTTTTTTTAAGCACACGGGCCGCACCTTGCCACACAGGCTGTATGTTCTTAATAAATAGGTTGGACACCGGATTAATGACAATGTCAAAACTCTCGTCATCAAACATGGACAGATCGGTCATGGAACCCTGGACCGTACTGAGTGTGAGATTTTCGCGGCGTGCAACGGTTTCGTCCTGGCCGAGCTGTTTTTCAGACACGTCAAGCACCGTGACATGGGCTCCGGCCGCTGCAAGAACGGGTGCCTGCTGGCCTCCGCCTGAGGCGAGACAAAGAATGCGCTGACCATTAAGTGATTCAGGAAACCAGCTCCGCGGGACAGGTTTGTCAGTTGTAACAGAGATCGACCAGTCCCCATTCTTTGCCTTTTCGATCGTGGCACTGTCCACGCAGCGTGTATAGCGGACACCCTGATCAACTTTTTTATCCCAGGCCCGCCGATTATACTCGATGTAATCCATATGGAACACTCCTTTTTGGATACGGTGGAGAGAGTAGTCTTCTAAGTACCATTTCGAATTTATTATGGAACATTCCTGCCTGATATACAACTTTTTGTGTACCGAAATACATTTGAAAGCGGTTAACACTGCAGGAAGGCCACAATGATGTGCGCTTGAAGCACGGAATCTTACATCTTAAGCGGATCATTCGACATGATGTCACAATTTCGACAAATTTGGCGGCCTGCATGCTAAAATGAAAGCGTATTCAAAGAGACCAGACATCGAAAGAGGTGCTTTACGATGATTACATTTCTGCTTGCGATCGTGTTACTTATCGCTGCTTATTTTACTTACGGAAAGATAATTGAACGTATATTCGGAGTCAAAGAGAACCGCCAGACGCCGGCTTACAGTATGAAGGACGGCGTTGACTATATTCCAATGGGGACGAACCGGAACTCGCTTATTCAGCTCTTGAATATTGCCGGTGTAGGACCTATTTTCGGACCGATCATGGGTGCTTTATACGGTCCTGTCGCATTTATCTGGATTGTGGTCGGCTGTATTTTTGCCGGAGCGGTTCATGATTATCTTACAGGTATGATTTCGATCAGAAACAAAGGGGCACACCTGCCGCAGCTGGCAGGCAAGTTCCTCGGGCGCCCAATGAAGCACATGGTGAACTTCGTGGCTGTCCTGCTTCTGCTTCTTGTTGGAACCGTTTTCGTTACAGCGCCTGCCGGCCTGATTTTTGATTTGATCGGCGGCGGGGTGGGACTCAGCGTCATTATTGGCCTGATTTTCGTTTATTACATTTTTGCTACGCTCCTGCCGGTGGACAAGATTATCGGACGAATCTATCCGATTCTTGGAGCACTGCTTCTGATCAGTGCAGTTGGTATTGGTGTTATGCTTATTGCAACCGGTGCCCCGGTACCGGAACTGACGCTTCAGAACATGCATCCCGGTGGGGAGGCCATTTTCCCCATTCTGATGATCACGATTGCCTGCGGAGCCATTTCCGGATTTCACGCCACGCAGTCGCCGATTATTTCACGTACCACACAGAATGAACGCAACGGGCGTAAGATCTTTTACGGCATGATGATTGTTGAAGGGATTATCGCCATGATCTGGGCAGCAGCTGCCATGAGCCTGTTTTACGGAACAGATCTTGCAGCCCTGATCAACAGCGGCGGTGCGGGACTGGTTGTAAGCGAAGTTGCCTTTACGCTTCTTGGTGCTGTTGGTGGTACACTGGCTGTTCTCGGTGTTATTGTACTGCCCATCACGTCCGGGGATACAGCTTTCCGTTCGGCCCGTATGATTATTGCGGACTATATTAAACTTCCGCAGCTCAAGATTGCGAGCCGTCTCTGGGTAGCGCTCCCGCTGTTCGTCGTTTCCTTTATTCTTACGAACATGGACTTTACGATTCTATGGCGCTACTTCGGCGTAACAAACGCCGCAATCAGTGCGATTGCCCTGTTTGTCGGTGCAATGTACCTCGGTATTCAGTATAAAAACCACTGGGTGGCAACAGTACCTGCTGTCTTTATGACGATGGTGGCGCTCACGTTCATCTTCAGCGCACCGATCGGTTTTGGCCTTCCAATGACAGTTTCCTATGTGCTTGCCGGAACCGGAACTGCGGCGCTTACAGGACTGTTTGCCTGGAAGATGAAACTGAACCGCGCTGAAAAAGAATTTGAACTTGACGCAGACACAACTGAAAAAGCCGCATAAAAATCAGCCCGCTTTCTCCTTGTCAGAGGAAAGCGGGCTGTAATTTTTAGGCTCAGTTAAAGTCTGTTGTTGATTTCCGCTCACTGCGCTCCCTTTCCGCGGGCACTGCTTCAGCCTCCTCGGGAGGATCGCCCTGCGGGGTCTTCGGCCGGTGCTGTTTCCGCAGGAGTGTCGCGCGCTCGCTTTAATCAACAACGATAGAAATACACCAACATTAAGCTTTAACAGAGCTTTACAAAAAGGACGCTGCGAATCGAACGTTCGATCCTCACCTGTTTTCCGATCAGGTAGAAGGCGTCACACCTTTACTGACAGGTGCATCGGTGACAGGCTGCACAGGAGCCCCTTTACTTTTATTAAACAGCTCCTTGAATTTCGAGGACACTCCGAGAAGTTTCTGCTGTAGATCGATGCTCGGCTCCATTTCACTTACGCTGATCTGATACGTCCGGACCATGGCGATCATGGCAAGGGGATCGACAAACGCCCGCTTGAACATGGATGTGAAGATATAGGCACCGATAATGGCAAAGTAACCGATCACAGCCCCTGCCCCCGCACTTGAAGCCACGGCAGTGCCGATTGCCATGAGCGGGAATACAGCAATAAGGAAAACAAGAATGTTCAGGACATAAACACCTGCAACAATGCCTGCTGCCGTCATCCCGATTTTTTTCCAGCTCTGTGCATAGAGGACAACCCCGTCAAATGCGGACTTCCAGACGCTGTCCCGCTCAAGAGGATCCGTTTGCTGGTCATCCATGTCACTTTTCCTGAGCATGACATAGCTTAGCACGGCCTCATCAATGTACCTTAAACTTACTTCCATGATTTTTGAAACAATCCGAATCACTTTTTGAGCCCCTGGGACAAAGTTGAAAAAATTTCCAATTTGCATGAGCCATCTCTGAATCTGCCTGACGGCACCGTACACAATTTTGTCCAGAACGAACGCTACGTTTGCTGAGCCGAAATGGTTTTTGACTTGATCCTTTCCGAATTCAATTTGATTCTTCCCTTCAGGAACTTTGCCGGTTCTGAGAAGCTCAGTCACAACTGCGATGTGTCCGACTTTGACCATATACAGAAAATAACGTTCAATGAATCGAAGAATACCAAGAACCCCGAAAAAAGTACCAGCCATCATAAGAAGGAAGAACCCCGACGCGAATTCAAACCAGCGGAAAAGCAGAATCCCAAGCCCGATCATCAGCCCCAGAAACGTCAGTGAGACAAGTCCAAACACTGCATACACCGCAATCCTGAACACAAAAAAAGGTAACGTCCGCATCGCCAGCTGAACAATGGACATCATCAATCATCCTCCCGGGATTTTATTTAAGCGGCCTGCCGGCAGTCATCACAGAGTATATTCGCTGTTTGTTTAAAATATCCTCCAAAAGACTTAGTACATTTCTCTGGAACGTAAAAACCTGCGCTTTTCCTCCCGCAGGAGTCGGTGTAAATTTCATCCGCTAATGAGCTTTTTTGTTCGGATTTTCATCTATACTTTTACTTTTATCCAAGCCTCTTATTGCTGCAACTATGAATTATTTGGATTCAGCATCAAAAAGGGCCTGTATCTGACGAAAAAAAATTTCATTGTAAGAAGTTACTACATGGACACGGGCTTTTTTCAGGGGGATCAGCTCTCTGCAGCCCCGGGCACTGCATGGCGTTGTGTCCTGATCGTTTCCGATTAAGTATTTCTTTCTTTTTTTACATGCTGGGCAGGTAGCACTAACCAGATGCACGCTCGCGTTATGGCCATATACCCCGCCTGTTGTATCCCTGGTTTCCTTTGACAGTTCCTTGAAGAGCACCGCGTTGGTCGCCGCCTGGGCGGTCCGCTTCATGACAGTCTCCAGTCGAAGAATCGGTTTTGGATTTTTCCTTGGGTTTTTCCGGACTTTGACATTATCATAGTCGTCCAACTCCAGTAGTCCGTATCCTTCGGGAAGTTCCTCAGGATCAATCAGGCCTGCCGGGGTCATCAAATAGGCATAATCGGCAATCGCATGGTAGCCGTAGGGGGAATGAAGAACCTCATCCCTGAGAAAATCCGCACGGGATACTTTCACTTCCACGATCCGCGTTTCCTTTCTTTTGATATTAATTCCCACCGCGTCAGCTTTCAGCTTTTTACGCCGGGCATAAAGCTTGACTTCACTTGCGCACAAGTCAGTGACTTTTTTCTTTAGCCAGTAGAGAGCCTGCTTTTTTACGTGTTCATGTAGTGTGCTTTCCAATGTCCTGCGCCACCTCCTGCTGCTGTTTCTGTTTCATCAGTTCCCTGTAAACTTCCGGCCCTTCGAATGATGCAGCGTATCCGAGGGCCTTGCCTGTCCGCTCTGACACATCGGTAAAAATGGCAGCCATACGGATGAGAGATTTCCAGATTGCATCGTGTTCGGCATTGGAATACGTCTTCAGAACTGAGTCCCAAAGATCCTTTTCGAGATAAAGGGGTAGCCATTTATCAAATGCACCGGTGTTGGCTTCAAAGTTTGTACAGGTGCCTGCATACCAGCGGAGCATCTGCATAAATGCGGTCCTGACCGGTCCTTCCAGCGTACCTTTTGCATACAGGATTTCTCTTCTGCCAAGCCCCTTTGATGTATACAGGGCTACCCACCAGAATTCGTTTATCACGTCCTCAAACTGCTTCTGTGAAGGTCGATGTACGCGGTAATCATGATCGGAAGGAGAACGGAGTCGGCCAAGTCTGCCGTCCTTATCAAGCAGCACAACTGTCAGGGAGTCTGTATCTTCAGGCAGTGGGATGTCACCTGCAGAAACGAGAGTAAGATCGATCCGGTTGCCATCCGTAAACTGCATCAGATACGGAAAACGGCCGTTCCGGTCAGGTGGTGGCAGCACTTTGTCTTCCGGCATCTGCATGATCAGCCGCTCTCCGAACACGTTCACCCATGCGTGATCTGCTGTAAACGCTGGGAGGTTCTCGACATAATAAACCACATCGTAGTCGGCGTACTCATCCGGCTTTACTTTGGGATTTGCCCGGGAGCCGTTCATCACAGCCGCACGGATCCGCTCATCCTGCTCCGCAACATGCAGAATCAGCTTCATCATCGTTTCATCTGTCCGTTTTTCCATCAGCTTTCCTCCTTGTTACTGCTGTCTATTATTATAGCAGGAGCAGGATGGGCGCGCGGCAGCAGATCGTGAGGATAGGTGGAAGAATACCGGATTCCGTCATCCGGAGAACGAGAAAAAAATCAGCCCTCAGACGGAGGCGCAAACCATCCCCGGCCCGTGTGCGAAAAGCCGTCAGGCCGATAAGATAGAAACAGATCAAGCTATCAGGGAAACGACCCACGAAAGCCACTGACAGGAGGAGAACAAAAATGACCCAGCCCCTATTTGAAATTGACCAGGTGACGAAGACGTATAAAAAAGGAAAAGTCACTGCCAACAGCGGGATCAGCTTTACGATAAAAAAAGGTGAAATACTCGGTCTTCTCGGACCAAATGGTGCCGGGAAATCCACGCTCGTCAAGCAGATCGTTGCCCATATTAAACCAAGTGAAGGCGAAGTGCGCTACAACGGCTCGAATGTACTCGGGCAGATGAAAAAAGTGGCCCGCGAGGTGGCCTATTACGCCCAGGAGCCTCATGCCCTCACCAGTCTCACTGTGAGTGAAGCAATCTACTTTTCAGGGCGTCTGCGGGGCATGAAGAAACAGGCCGCAAAAAGTGAAGCGCAGCAGCTGATTGAAGAACTCGAGCTCACCGAAGCGGCAGGCAAAATGCTAAAGAACATTTCCGGGGGACAAAAGCGTCTGACGGGAATCGGCACGACCCTCATCGGAAATGCCGGTGTCTATATCTTTGATGAACCGACCAATGAACTCGATCCAAAAAAGCGCAGGCTCGTCTGGGATCTGATCCAGAAACGGAATAGAGAAGGCGCCACCGTCATTCTGGTTACCCACAACATTCTTGAAGCAGAGCAGGTCGTTGACCGGGTCGCTGTCATCAATCACGGTCAGCTGCTTGCCATTAATAATGTTGCCGAGCTTAAGACGGAAGTGGACCAGCGTCTCAAATGCGAAATCACGACAGTTCACAGCCTTACGCACAGCAAAGAACTTGAAACCGCCCTTGAGCAATGGGGTACCGTCACCAGGCTGTCCGACCAGCGCACAAGAGTGATGATTACGAAAGAAGATGCCCCTTCACTCCTTGAAGAGCTGAACACAACGTGGAGCAGTCACATCCAGTCCTATGCAGTTGTGCCGCCAAGTCTTGAGGATGTGTACTTTCACATCGACCGTGACCAGGAGAAAGAACAGCAGGATCCATCTGAACGTAAAGGAGAGAAGACCTATGCAGCAGCCGGCTCTTAATGAACGCTATGAATCCAACCCCCTAAGGCAGCTGATCGCCGAACTCTGGATCCTGTTTCGCATCCAGTTCTGCATTATCCGGGAGCAATGGGCTTTCATTTTTATCCTGGCGTCCATCATCCCATTTTCAATCCTGATGTTTCTGCACTTTTTCACTGTCAATCCGACCGAGGAAATGATCGTCCGGATTATTACCGGCAATATGCTCTTTGCCCTCGTCATTATGGGTATCAACGTCATGGCGCAGGAAATCAGCTTTCAAAAGCATCAGGGACACTTCACCTTTTACGCGTCTCTCCCGATCGAAAAAGTCAACTTCATTCTTGCGAACATGTTCAGAGGCCTGATTGTCAGTGTTCCGTCCTTCACTATTATGGCCATCGCGGGGCAGTGGGTTTACGGCATCCAGTTCACCTTCAGCCTGTGGCTCATCCCGTTGATTACACTCACCATACTCAGTGTGGTTGCACTCGGCGTCTTTCTCGGCTTCTGGTCACCGAACATTCAGCTCACCAATCTCGTCGTCCAGGCACTCATGATGATCATCAGTTTTATGACACCGGTTCTGGTCGATTTTTCCCAGCTACCGCTCATCCTGCAGTGGTTCTCCTACATCGTGCCGACCACTTACGCTGCTGACGGCCTGCGTGAACTGCTCAGCTCAGGCATGAGCACATCCGTCCTTCAGAACATGGGCATGCTCCTTCTTTTCACCGTGGTCAGCTACACCCTGATACTCAAAAAAATCCATTGGCGTGGTGAAGCATAAACGCTACAATGGAAAAAGAAAGAAACTCGTCTCTTCGTATCGGATCGGTTAATGCCGTCCGCCTTCCAGATCATAAAAACGGCGGCCGGCCCCGGAACGGTTTCACCTATATAAGAAAGGGGTCACATCATGAATAAAATACTTGGTCTTCTGATCCTTGCGGTCGGCGTCCTGTACCTGCTTAACAATACCGGCGTGATCGACGCGACTTTCGGGCAGATGGTATCCACTTACTGGCCGCTCATCATTATTGCAATCGGGCTTAAGGTTCTGCTCGAAGGTCTCTGGGAAACTTATCGATTTGCCCGCAGAGACAAATGGCGCTTCGGAGGCACGTTCTGGGGTCTTGCCATCACCGCAGTTGGGATTGTGATTCTGGGAAACCGTGCCGGCTGGTTTTACTACACCCTTGCCGATCTCTGGAGCTGGACGTGGCCGCTGTTAATCATCTTTGCCGGCTTTCAGCTTCTAAAAGGCCGAAACACCGTTGTCGTGTTTGATCGTGATAAGGATGGAAAGGAATACTCCTATAGAATGTCCGGTTCTGAAGATGAGGATGAAGATGAATACTTTGATAAGGAAACGTTTAAGAAAAACCTTAAGAAGGATATTAAACGCACCGTCGAAGAAGCCACCAGGCCCTCGCGTGAGTACGAACAGGAAGTAAACAAAAAGAAGACCGGCCATGCAGAAGAAGGCCGGAAGCGGGCTTTTCAACACGGACGAAGCGATGTGGAGCGAGTAAGCCAGTTTGTCGGAGAAGTGTCTCTTGGCCGCCGACCGTGGAAGCTGAATAATACAGATATCAAAACCACGATCGGGGCAGTGGAAGTGGATCTCACAACAGCCGTTCTGAAAGACGGGGTCAACTATCTTGATATCGATGTTTTTATCGGTGCGGTCGAAGTAACTGTTCCGAAAGATATGGCGATCAAAGTAACCGCCCGGGCGAATGTGGGAGAGGCTAACCTGTTCGGCGACAGCGGATCAGGAACATACACAAGTGTTAATTTTGATGAAGCCGAACAGAAAGTGGTTATGAACGTGCGCACTAACATCGGTGCAGTGGAGGTAATGGCCGTTGACTGACCGCGAACAATCCGCCGCTGAAGAGAACACACGGACAAGCAGGGAAACCGCTGCCGCTGCTGAACCTTCAGCGCCGGACAAGCAGCCTGCAGATTCGAAAAAGCTCCATGGTGTAATCTGGGATGGTCTTCGGCTTCAGCTGAAAATCTCAGGTGCATGGGTACTTGGTGCATGGGTTGCGATCTGGCTTTATGCAACCTTTTACACCGGTCCTTTAAGTGGAGAGTCATATCCAGCCAGACTGTACCGGTTTGCCTCGGACGTTGAGCTCGTGCTCGTCGTGCTGATCAGCGCTGCTATCCTGTACCTGATCGCGGGCTTTGTATTTTCATTTTCCTATACAAGTGCGCTGAAACGGGCGATCACGCATCTTGTGTTTCAACTCAAGCAGGTGCAGCGGGGCTCACTGGATAAACGGATCCAGCTCACGAGGGAAGACGAACTTACCAGGCTTGCAGGAGAAATCAACGATCTTACCGACGGGTACGAACGGCAGATCCGCTCCATGCACCGGGTATTGAATGAGAACGCCCGACTGATTGATGAAAAGGAGAAGGCTGCCGGTCTTGAGGAAAGACGCAAGCTGGCTAGAGACCTTCACGATGCCGTAAGCCAGCAGCTTTTTGCTGTCAGCATGAGTCTTGGGGCCATCCCGAGAGTGCTTGATTCCGATCCCGAACGGGCAAAAGCCCTGATAAACCAGGTGGAAACAATCACGCATGCTGCCCAGCAGGAGCTTCGTGCACTCATTATGCACCTGAGACCCATCACTCTTGAAGGAAAAGGTCTTGGAGAAGCATTGAAGGCACTCTTTCAGGAATTGCAGCAGAAAAACGCTCAGCTTACATTTGAATGGGACATTGAGCTGCCGGATATTGACCCGGGAATTGAAGATCAGCTGTTTCGCGTTATTCAGGAAGCGCTGTCAAACGCCCTGCGTCATTCCCAGGCCGATACGATCCGTTTTTCAGCCCGCATCGATGAGGATAAACTTGCCGTGACCCTTTCCGATAACGGGGCCGGTTTTGATATGGAAGGAAAAAAAGAAGACCCGTCTGTTTCATACGGACTGATTACGATGGAGGAAAGAACCGAAGAGCTTGGCGGCCATTTTTCCGTCCTGAGCTATCCGGATAAAGGCACAACCGTCCGCATTCGGGTTCCAATGACGGACACGTTATAAAAGAAGAGGAGGAGTAACCAATGGAGAAAATCCGTGTGCTGATCGTCGACGATCATGAAATGGTCCGGATGGGACTGAGCACCTATCTGATGACTGAACCTGACATGGAGATAGTGGGGGAGGGGAAAAGCGGCAGGGAAGCTGTCGCGAAAGCGAATGATCTCAACCCGGATGTCATTCTGATGGACCTTCTGATGGACGACATGAATGGGGTGGAAGCGACGAAAGCGCTCGCCTCCCATCCGGCGAGAATAATCGTGCTTACGAGTTATCTGGATGACGAGATGCTTTTTCCTGTTATGGATGCGGGAGCATTCAGTTACATACTGAAGACCTCAAGTGCTACCGACATTGCAGCCTGTATCCGCAAAGCCCACAAGGGAGAACCGACATTTGAGGGGCAGGTAACCCAGAAAATGTTTCAGCAGATGAGAAATAAGCCGAAGCACGATGAGCTTACCCGCCGTGAAAAAGAGGTGCTTTCTCTCATTGGGAAAGGAAAGACCAACAAAGAAATCAGTGAAGAGCTGTTTATCGGCATCAAAACCGTTAAAACGCACGTCAGCCACATCCTCACCAAGCTGGAGCTTGATGACCGGACCCAGGCTGCGATTTATGCAAATAAACATTCTCTCGTGTAATCCCAGCAGCCCGGAAGCAGATCCGGGCTGCTTTTCATTCGTGTTGCGGCTCACTTGTTCCGGTACCAGTAAATTGGTTGTATTCCGGATAGCGGATGGATTCCGGAAAATGAGCAGAGAATTCCTTAAAATCAAACAATGCCAAAAGCCCGATCCCGGAAATCGTTCTCTTCATACAGACAAACGAAAAACTGACATTCACCTCCTTCAGCTCCGCATAGAATAAAAGCGGAGGTGCATGCCTTGTGGGAATTATTCTGAATGACGATCAGTTTCGAAGCTATATCGAAAAGCTTGGAGAACTGCCTTCTGAATGGACTCTCCGGCATCAGGCGGAAACTGTCTGTGAGCCGATGCTGACCCATTTCGACCGAAGAAACCGCCCGCATCTGATGGAATGGCATCATTATCTGCTGGACCAGGGACTCAGGCATCCGGACGGCGACTGGAGCGGCTTTACCGAAACACTGCTTGAAAATGGAGCACTGACAGCACTCCGTGAGCACTATGCAAAATTCCGGGGCTACTGGAACGGACCGGATGTGCCCGTTTACCTGCTCCCGATTGACCTGGAAAATAAGACGCTCCTCAGACGTCTGAACCGGAAAAACGGGATTACGTTCCCTGAGTGCGTAGTTCTGTTTATTGACGAAAATTTGCCGGTTTCTTCCATGAAGGCTCTCCTGACGCACGAGTACAATCATGTGTGCCGACTTGCGCTCCAAAACAATGACGACAGCACAGTAACGCTGCAGGAGTCGATGATTATGGAAGGACTGGCCGAAGCTGCGGTAAGAAAAGCACTCGGACCGGAGGAACTGGCCCCATGGACAAAGCTTCACTCAAAAGAGAAAAGTTTCGAGTGGTGGGACAATGTTCTCCGGCATGAACGGCTGCTGAAAAACCGCCGCCGTCACAATGTATTTATGTATGGGAACGACGGTCTTCCGCCGATGATCGGTTATGCTGCAGGTTATCACCTCGTTTATGACTGGATTGACCAAACACCTGAACTCTCCGGCAGAAAGCGTCTCGGCACTCCTGCAGAGGAAATCCTGAAGGAATCGGGCTGGCCTTTCTAGTGAAGCAGGTCCTTTGTCTGGATTCTGTATTCCAGTGTCCATTTACGGGCAAACTCATTCTAAGGAGGAATGTCCCGTGCAGATTTACTTTTCACCTGAATTTTTCAGGGAGGACGCCCAGGTCCTGAATATAGTAACCCAGAACAATGAGCCGGTCGGATATTTGACCTTTCTGACAAAAGATAAAAAAATGTACGTATTTGGAGTACTCGAAAATGAAGGCGTGACCGAGGATTTCAAGGACCTTGTGAAACCGTACGTTCAGGGACTTTTGAAAATCGATCCTGAAATGGACGTGTATACGTACCTGACCGCCGGAGGAAAAAAGCTTGAAATAGATGTATCCGGAAAAAAGGGATGACCGGCAGGTCGTCTTTTTTTTATTGTGGAGGGAATGACGACTGTTAATGATCATTTGGTTACTTCCGAAGCTTCGGTTTATTCATTCAGGGCGTAAGTTCCAGGCTCTTCTGCGCTTAGACGGTTCAGTGAAGTGTGAATATTTTCAGGATATATGGGTCCGGTAAATAAATCCCGGTCATGATCCCCCTCTTGTCCTAATACACTGTACAAGCAGACACTGAACAGGAGGCGGGAAGCATTGGCGATCTTTTTTACGTATGTACTGCTCGGACTATCACTTGCGGCTCCAATAGGCCCGGTAAATGCCGCCCAGCTGGACCGGGGCATCAAAAACGGCTTTCTTCATTCGTGGCTCGTAGGTCTTGGTGCCACCGCCGCTGACGGCATTTATATGCTTCTCGTGTTTCTTGGCGTAGTCCATATGGTCGGTCTGCCGTCGGTACAGCTGTTTCTCTGGCTGTTTGGCGCATTCGTCCTTATTTATATAGGTATAGACGCCCTCACCGGAGCAAAAGAGCTTGGCACCAATCCCCAGGAGGTGCCCCGATCGAGACAAACGCTTACAAAATCTTTTTCGGCAGGATTTCTGATGTCTCTTTTCAATCCTCTTACGGTTATTTTCTGGCTCGGCATCTTCGGATCCATTCTGGCTAAAACCGTCACACAGTACGGAACAGGTGATGTCATTCTTTACGTAGGAGCAATCTTTCTCGGCATCATGGTGTGGGATGTGACGATGGCATTTTTTTCAAGCACGATGAAACACGTGCTCACTCACAAGGTGCTGTACCTGATTTCCGTTATGTCAGCTGTCTCACTTCTCGGATTTGGAGCATATTTTGCCTGGCAGGCGTTCAGCGTTTTATTTTGGTAAAGACCGAAGGGACATCCGGATCCTTCGGTTTGTTCCAGTGCTTCCGCATCATTAGTGTCACAACGGCTACAAGGCCAACAAAGGCGATTGAGATAAAAAAGCCCGGGCGGCTGATCGGGGAAAACAGTGTACCTGTCACCACGAGCGCCACGAGGATGAATCCGAGCACCCGCTTAGCCTGTTCGCCTCCTGTCAGTTCCAGAATACGTCCCCAGGAAGCAAGAATGAAAATCCAGTTGTATAAAAGCATGATTCCGGCGGCTGTCGTAAAATACTCGTACACTTTTCCCGGCATAAGTACGGAAAAAATAACACTCACTATAAGCCATAAAGCCATAAAACTGATGGCAGGAAGCGCAGTTTTATCGTGGATTCTTTTCCCTAAAAAAGCTGGGGCATCACCGTCCTGGGCGAGGACGACCGAAATACGTACGACGGCAAACATGCTGGCGACCATTGTTGAAAAGCCGGCAATGATGAATACACCGTTAAATATATGGGTCACGTAAGGGATCTGATAGCGTCTTAGCGCTGTGACAAACGGGCTTTCGTCTGTCACGAAATCTGCCATTGGCACCATAATCAGCGCCAGACCGATGGAAACGGCGTAAATAACGCCAAGCAGCAGAAGCATAACCTTACCGGCTTTCGGAGCATCATCCATTTTTTTCAGACGCATAGCCAGCAGTCCGATAATTTCAATGCCCCCAAATCCGTAAAAACCAAAAATCAGCGCGGGAAGAAGCCCCTTGATCCCGTTTGGAAAAATCGTACTGTAGGATTTCGGCACCGTTACCGGCCCCGGATTCACACCGAGAAGGCCGAGGATCGCGACTACAGCCAGTATAATAAACATAAAAATGGCGGCGACTTTCATAACAGCGAGAACATTTTCCACCCGGTCAAATCCGGATGAGCCCATAAGAATGACGAGGATGCCAAGCGCTGCGTACACAGCAGCAAAGACCCAGAGCGGGATCCCCGGAGCCCAGAAACGGGTGAAAATGGCAAGAGCAGTAAGCTGGCTTCCCATAATCAGGATTTCAGATGCCCAGTACACCCAGCCGCTTGAAAACCCGGCCCAGTGACCATATGCTTTTCTGGCATACGTTCGAAACGAACCGGTCTGCGGATCGGCAATCGTCATTTTTGCCAGCGATTCGTAGACAAAGTAAGTTCCTACTGCGGCGAGCAAATAAGCAAAGATAACAGACGGACCAGCCATCTGGATCGCAATACCGGATCCAAGGAAAAAGCCGGTTCCGATTGTGGCAGCCACGCCAAGCAATGACAGCTGCCACCAGGCTATTTTCTTTTCTGCGTCTTTACTTGCATGTGTGGCCATAAACTTTCTCCTCACTTTCCGTTCCTGTTAGTGTGCAGCGGCAGGCCGCAATTATGTAAGAACGACAGTAAACCGGAACAGCAAAAAAAATGTAGGGGGTGAATGACATGATGCGGGTGCTTGCACTGTTAACGGGGTTCGGTTTTGCGGTGATCGGAGGAATTACATTTATCGCATATATGAACCTATTTACAGTGGGGTTCTCGCTCCTGAAATATCTTGCTTTTATGGTACTGAGACCAGAGTCTTATCTGTTTCTGGCCGGGGTGGCTCTGATCTGGAGCGCACTGTACTATCCAGAGAAAAGCGGAGATGAGGAAAATAAAAATGTCTGAACCGTGGAATAAACTGGATAGCCTCTGACCATACTGTTGATACAAAAGTCAGGTGTAAGGGGGTTCGTTTCATGCTCCATTTGAGGGATGTATGGGTGAACTGGTTCGAAGGTGAAGAAAACGGCTACAACGTCTGTGAGTTTTTTGAATGGCGGAAAGAAGATCGGATCGAGCTTCTCGATCAGGCGGTGATTATTAAGCTGTCCGAGCATCTGTTTGACTACATAGAGAATTCACTTCAGGAACTGCCGGAAGAGCTTCTGGCGGATGTTCATCAGCAGAGCTATGTAAGAAAAAACAGCCAGCGTCTGGAGCTGGACTACTGTTTTGTGGCAACTGACGGAGACCGCTGCATCGTGGTGGATACCATGGGCTACCATACTCCGGTACGCAAAAGCAGAATGGTGCCGCGGCAGGAAGGGCAGGTTCTGGAACTGGTTAAGGACGAGCCGATGCGTGATTATTTTACGGGCTATTATGATCTGCACAAGGAGTATCATATTCTTTCGCCTGATCCGTCGTTCATGAACGGACTCATCCGCAGGGAACGCCAGGTGAAGCAGATTCTGTTTATGGCACTCGATCAGCTTTATGCAGAAGCGACGCTCGCCGAGCTTCGGTACTGGTATACGGAGTGGGCGCCGGAAAAATACGCGTTTATTCAGGACTGTACATTTGATCAGGCGTGGGACGGACTGTTTGAAGACATCAAGGATGGCTGGTCGAAGAAACATGATGACTTCTGCCGGGCGATGATCAAGGGGCAGCCTTTTTTCGAAAAACTCTGGGATCTGCAGCAGGGAGAAAGTGTGAAGTAAGGCCGAAAGCCGATACCATGCCTGCAGCAGGTGAGTAAAGTTTCTGTCTGCTCACATAATTACCAACGAATAACTTCGGGCCTTCACCGGCGAACGGTGAAGGCTGTTTATTTTCTCTGTTTCAGGGCGGCTGTATAACTCAGGCTGGTTTAATTCTCTACCTTGCCGGTTATAGAAGTGCATGTATGTACTTTTTAACAGGAGGAATGGGCTTTGAGTATATTAAATGGTTTTTTAGACCAGAAAATCGGGTTTGGAACAGCCCCGCTCGGCAATTTGTTCCGTGATATTCCGGAAGAGGAAGCTCAGGAAACGATCGAAGCTGTCTGGAACGAAGGCATCCGCTATATTGATACAGCACCGTTTTACGGGGCAGGACTTGCCGAAGCCAGACTCGGAGAGTTCTTAAAGAATAAGCCCCGTGACGAGTATGTGCTCAGTACAAAGGTAGGACGGATCATTTCTGATGAGACTGAAAAGAAGGAAGGGCTGTTTGCGCACGGAAGGCAGAATAAAATCATTGAAGAGTACACAGAAGACGCTACAAAGCGCTCAATTGAACAAAGTCTGAACCGGCTCCAGACCGACCGTCTGGACATTGTCTACGTTCATGATATCAGCCCTGATTTTCACGGGGATCAGTGGGTCTCTCTGTTCGATGAGGCACGAAAAGGCGCTTTCCGGGTCCTCAATCAGATGAAGGAGGAGGGCGTGATCAAGGAATGGGGACTTGGTGTGAATATGCCTCAGCCGATCGAGCTGGCTCTGCAGCTCGAAGAAACTGTTCCAACGCTGTCGCTCCAGGCGACACATTATACGCTTATGAATCACCAGCGGGCACTCGACCTGCTTATGCCTCTCGCTCAAAAGCGTGAGAGCGGCATCGTTGTTGGAGCTCCCTACAATTCCGGAGCCCTGCTTGGAGGAGATCATTACGATTACGCAGAAGCAGACAGCAGCGTAAAAAATCACGTGAGACGGCTGCAGGAAACCGCGGACAACCACGGCGTGAGCCTTAAAGCAGCAGCCTTGCAGTTCTCAACTGCTCACCCGGCTGTCGAAGCGGTAATCCCTGGCTCAACACGTCCTGACCGGATTAAAGAAGATGTGGCTGCTCTTAAAGAAACCATTCCCGCCGCCTTTTGGGAGGAGCTCATTAGTAAAGAACTGATTTCGGCAAAAGCGCCTCTTCCAAGCGGAAGATAGAATTTAAAAAAGCTGTCCTTCATTCTGCGG
This sequence comes from Alteribacter lacisalsi, assembly GCF_003226345.1. Classification (GTDB taxonomy): domain Bacteria; phylum Bacillota; class Bacilli; order Bacillales; family Salisediminibacteriaceae; genus Alteribacter; species Alteribacter lacisalsi. The sequence continues at coordinate 766,969 of NZ_PDOF01000001.1, forward strand.
ATCCACTGCAGAAGGGGGACAGCTTTATTTGTGTTCAGATTGCAGAGGGAACGAAGGAAACGCACAGCCTGTAAATAAAAGAGTCTTGGAGAAAAGTAAAATGTTGAGGTGAGAACTCGAGCCAAATGCTGTAAAGCGGATGAAAGATTCGCTGACTCCTGCGGGAGGAAAAGCGCAGGTGAGACCCCGCAGGGCGAAGCACGCGGAGGCTCAGCCGCTTCCCTCGGAAAGCAGCGTATCTTTCAGGAGCGGTTAGTTGTGCCGCCTAAAGATAGTTTGGCTTTACTTCATGTAAACATTTCTGTCCCAGACATACCCCATTTTCACCTATCGGCGCTTTCGTTCAAGCCCCATTGCCCGCTCAGCTTTGACGAGTGTTTTGAAGGCACGGCGGTTTGCTTTTTCAGCACCCTGGTCCAGAATATCGTCTAATTCTTTACTGTTGATTAATTCGTGATAACGGTCCTGGATCGGCTTGAGGGCAGAAGCAACAACTTCGGCGAGATCTGATTTAAACTCCCCGTACCCTTTCCCCTCATATTTTTTCTCCAGGTTTTCAATGGTTTCGCCAGAGAAAATGGAGTAAATGCTGAGCAGGTTTGCCACGCCGGGTTTGTTTTCCTTATCGTAGCGAACCGTCCCCTCGGAGTCGGTAACAGCACTTTTGATTTTTTTTGTAATCGTGTTCTCATCGTCGAGCATGGAGATAAAGCTCTTCTGATTCTCGGCTGATTTGCTCATTTTCTTTTCCGGCTCCGTAAGGCTCATGATGCGTGCGCCTACTTTTGGAATCCGCACCTCCGGAACAGTGAATATCTCGTTGAACTTGCTGTTAAAGCGTTCGGCCAGATTTCTGGTCAGCTCCAAATGCTGCTTCTGGTCTTCACCGACGGGAACAATGTCTGTTTTATAAAGAAGAATGTCAGCTGCCATCAGCGGTGGATAGGTGAGGAGACCGGCGCTTACACCTTCTTTTCCTGCAGACTTATCCTTGAACTGGGTCATCCTTTCAAGCTCGCCGATGTAGCTCGTGCACTGAAGCATCCATGCCAGCTGGGCGTGGGCCGGCACTTCGGACTGGATAAACAGGGTTGATTTGTCCGGGTCAATGCCCACAGCCAGATAAAGTGCTGCAAGGGATCTGGTCTGCTGTTTGAGCGCGGCTTTGTCCTGCGGAACCGTAATGGCATGCTGGTTCACGATACAGAAAAAACAGTCGTGGTCGTCCTGAAGTTCAACAAAATGCTTCATGGCGCCTAAATAGTTGCCGATGGTTAATGTCCCGCTCGGCTGAATTCCTGAAAAAATGGTTTTCATCGTTTATACTCCCTTTCTGTTTACATAACACGTACAGATGAGCGCATACAAAAAAGCCCACCATCCCTGAAAGAATCAGGGACGATGGACCGCGGTGCCACCCTGGTTATGCTTCTCGAAAGAAGCATCGCTCGACAACCTTCTGTTTAAATGGAAAAACAAAAGGGGCTCACGTTAACGGGTGAGTCACGTCAGAGCCTACTGCGCCGGGCGGTTCGGTCTGAATGCTCGAAAGGCCATTCCACTTCGGTGTCTGTCTGCTCGCAGCGGCCGCAGACTCTCTGAAAAACACGGAGGAAGTGTACTTTTCTTTCTCATCGCACGATTATAGTGTTCTCATTATAGCGCGGCATAAGGACGGATGCAAGGAGTCAATTGACAGAATTATAGAACTTTTGTAATCCTACTTGAATTTTGCAGTGAAAACAGGCAAGATATAACCCATGTTCACAATTAAAGACATTTGTTCGTGTGTGGAGGACAATCCGCGTATGACATAAGAAGGGGAGGAAAAAGAAGATGAAGCTTATTCTAAAACTCGTGGCAGGTATTATTGCCGGTATTCTGATCGGCCTGCTTGGGGTCGACTGGATTACACAGCTTTTTGTCACGATTCAGGCACTATTCGGAGAATTTATTAATTTCATTATTCCATTTATCATTTTATTCTTTATCGCAGCCGGGGTGTCCAAGCTTGGCGGAGGATCAGGCCGCCTTGTTGGTGCGACTGTAGGGACGGCTTATGTATCCACAGTCCTGGCAGGTATTTTTGCCTTTTTCATCGCTGTTCTCGTTGTTCCTCGTCTTTCAACGGAGCAGGCACCTGTTGCTGAAGGAGAGGGCCTCGCCCCTTTCTTTGAGTTTGAGATTGAACCGCTCATGGGTGTTGTTACAGCTCTGATCGCGGCATTTGTTTTTGGAATCGGGATCGCAAAAACGAAAAGCGAGACCCTTATGCGGTTCTTCGATGAAGGAAAGGCAATTGTGGATCTGGTCATCCGCAGGATCATTATTCCATTCCTCCCTGTTTATATAGCGAGTATATTCGTTGAAATTGCAGCGGAAGGAGAAGTGTTTAACACGCTTAGCGTATTTGGAGTTGTTCTTCTCGTGGCCATTGCCTGTCACTGGATCTGGATTACGATCCAGTTCACAGCAGCAGGAGCACTCACAGGGAAAAATCCATTCGCTGCCATGAAAATGATGCTGCCCGCATACTTTACCGGCTTGGGAACGATGAGTTCTGCAGCTACAATTCCGGTTACACTTGAGCAGACGAAAAAGAACGGCGTCCGTGAAGACGTTGCGAATTTCGGTGTACCGCTCTGTGCGACTATTCATTTGTCTGGAAGTGTTATCACAATTGTAGCTACATCGGTCGCGGTCATGAGCGTTCTCGGTGACTTTTCGGTTCCTTCATTCGCACAGATGCTTCCTGTCATAATGATGCTCGGCATTATCATGATTGCGGCCCCTGGTGTACCAGGTGGTGCGATCATGGCAGCCATCGGGATTCTGTCCACCCAGCTTGGCTTTTCTGAATCGGCGATCGGGCTGATGATCGCACTTTATATGGCACAGGACAGCTTCGGTACTGCGACGAACGTTACCGGAGACGGTGCCATTAATATGATCGTTAACCGTTTTTCAAAAGAGCAGTAGTGATTTTTTATAATCACTCGGAGTGTGCAACGGGGGAGAGGCAGTCTCCCCTGGTGCACACTTTTTTCTTTGAATTTTCGAGGTGATAAATTGTCTTGTGTGCTCCTCATTTATCCGCAATTATTGAATAGACCGCGATTACCTGATTTTGCGGTTGTTTCCTTTCACAGTGATGATCTACTATACTTGTAATTACAGAAAACATCTTCGGACAAGGAGGGAGTTTTATGCTACTTCGCATTCTGCAGTACATACTCATCACCTGCGCAGCCGGACTTGCCATTTATGCATATACCGCGACAGATCCCGTTTTTCCGGTAACAGTTGCTCTGGTTCTTCTAGGAGCAGGATTTCTTCTCCGTGCATTCCGTCTTCGCCATCATTTAAGGCGTTCCGGAGAACCGGACATGATTCCCTATACCTTTCTCAAACGTTACAAAGATCCTGAAAAAGCAGACCACAGTAAGGAAACGGAAGAGGAACTGCGCAGAAAGTACAGTGCCAAAGGCCGTAAAAACTAGTTTTGCCGGATTCATTTGCTCATTAGAGTTCATACGCCCTCTTAAGTGACAGACCAGGTCATGAACCTGTCCCCCTAGACATACTCATATAAGAGAGATGAAAAGGGGGAGTTATCATGAGAATTATTCACTTACGTAAATGGCCGCTGCTAATCACCTGCCTGCTTCTTGCCGCCGGTGCCTTCTGGGCTTCCCAGTCCGAACACGACTGGGCCCAGTCCCAGCGGGCAATGGTTGAAGCAGACAACGTTACAGAAACCGGTGTTATGGAAGGAGAAAGGGTCGCTGACATTCAACTGCCGGATAAAAATGGCAACCAGCAGAGTCTCTACAATCTGACAGACGGTAAAAAAGCCGCTGTGGTGTTTTTCACTACCTGGTGTGAGGTATGTACGGAGCACTGGGGTGGTCTTCAGGAACTTAAGCAGGCCGGAAAACTTGAAAATACGGAAATAATCGGTGTGCATTTGAAAACAATTGATCCAGATGCTGACCTCCATGATTATTTCGCAGGCTGGGAAAGTCTGCCGATCCTCGTTGACGGAAACGGGGCCGTAAAGGAGCAGTTCGAAATTATTGGTATGCCTACAGTGTACCTGGTTGATGAAGAGCAGCAGATCCAGCGCCGTGTACTGGGGCCACTCACGCCGCATCTGATCGAAAAAGATCCTTTCTTTGCTGAGTAAATTTAAGGTAATGCAGCATGTACAGTTATTTTCATGAACCTGATTAACAGAAAGTGCTCTCACCAAATGATGAGAGCACTTTTTATACGCAATCTGGGGGTGCCTGGACATAATGCTCTTGGGGAGAAGAGAAATGTCCGGACTTTCCCTAAGTCCGGTCATAACCTGAGTCCCCACTTCCGTTATGTCCCTACTCCCCCCCACGTCACTTTAATTACCTAAAACATCACATAAGTAGCCACAAAATACACAACGATCAGGACAATCGACGGTACAACATATAACCGCCGTCTGTTGCTGTAGCGTGCGTAGAGCAGGTGAGCGATCACAATCAGATTCAGCATAATTGCAAAAAGTGCTGTGACGGCAATTCCTGGACTGACCGCTTCAAGGATGGGACCGCCTCTGAACAGAACATCAGCCAAAACGAGAATCAGCATGTTAAACACGTTGCTTCCCAGAATATTTCCGACTGCGAGATTATAGTTGGCGAGCCGCAGGGCAACCAGCACGGTAACGACTTCCGGCAGAGAAGTGGCTGCTGCAATGAGAAAACTCCCTACAAAACTGGCGTCGATTCCGGTGGAAACGGCGATTTGGTCACCGGCAATTGTCAGAAGCGAGCCAGAGGCAAAAATAATGAGGGCACTTGCGGCAAACCCCCACTTGGCAGCACGTAACGTCACGCCCTTGCCCTGAATTTCTGCAGCTGCGCTGTCTTCCTCGGAAGCAGCCGCAATTTCAGGTACAGCCCGCTCCTGGGCACTCATCTCACGCATGGCATAAACATAAAATATGACCATGGCGAACATTTCAATTCCGATGCCGAAAATCGTTATACCGGTAGGTACCAGAATTGTGATAAGCACCAGTCCCATCAGACCAAGCCCCACAACAGCACTCAACTGGTGGCCACTGTGAACCTGGGCAAGAAGCTTACGTCTTCGGTAAACAATATCAAATACAGCAAGTATGAGGAGATTAAACAGGTTGCTCCCCAGTACGTTACCGACAGCGATATCGGGACTGCCAACAAGAATAGCTGTGGTACTGGTCGTCACTTCCGGCAGACTTGTTGCCCCGGCAAGAAGCAGCATGCCTACCATCATACCCCCTAAAGAAGTACGCTCACTGATGACGTCAGCGTAAACGGAAAGTTTTACTGCTGCGTAAACGGTAACTGCAGCAGTAATTGCAAACAAAACGAAAGGATCCATTGCCATTCTCCTTTTACAGCGGAAGCCTGGACCTCCGGACATAAAAACAGACCTTCTTATGAAAGGCATCTCCAAACAGACTGGAAATACTTTTCATAAAAAGGTCTTGCGGACTTATGCTATGCGCATGAGCTTAACGAACCGGGCCCAATAAGGCCGAAATGACGATTCGTTAACCGGTTTCCCGGTCGCTACTCCCCTTTTCAGTGGAAAGCTGTTTTCTACTATCAATCTAGCACGAAGGTGCGGAGGCGTCAACGGAAACTTTTAACGAAGATCGCCATAAAAAGGCAAACAAAAAGGCCCAATCAGGACACGGATGCTGACTGAGCCAGAGCGGTATCTTCTTTTTCTGCTTCAACTGCCTCTTCCACAAGACGATCGAGCTTTTCCAGACGGGCTTCTGCTTCCTCATCACTGATTGTTTTATAATGATGATTGCCTCCTGGTTCTTCGTCTTTTTTGTCTGCAAGGGCCACGACGTGCTGAAGCGGGTCCAGCTGAAGTTCACCTTCAGGCAGATACGAATCGGTGTGCAGCAGGACTGCGAGTGCAATCTTCTTCGCATTTACCGGGTGCTCACCTAAACGGATCAGCAGTTTATGAGCCCGTTCAGCGCCTTTAATGGCGTGAATGTCATTTTCCTTATAAAGGTTGTAGTCCCATTGGCCGTTACGGTACCAGGTATAGTGGCCGACATCGTGCAGAAAGGCAGCTTTTACGGCAAGGTCAGGATTCACATTGTGTACCTTTGCCAGCTTAAAAGCATATTCCGATACGGCAACTGCGTGGGCCAGGCCTGAGCGTTTTACAAACTTCTGGGTGACTTCATGGTTAAGAATCTGCGTCAGTGTTACTCTTTCCATCTTGATTACCTCCTTCTTAATGTTTTGTTTATCACATTTAGAGAATCCTAAACATTCGGCTTCCGGAAAAAAGTATATTGTTACTGATTATAAGGACAGCAGGGTCCTGTGTCAACGGTTATTTCTCAGCATATGCACGCTTTTCAAAATCGTATGTGGACACGCCCGTAAATATGACAAAATCCGTTATAATGGAGGGAAGAACAATAGAGAAGAATTCACATAACTGGGAGTGAGACAGCTGTGATATTTCATAACGGGGTCTTAACAGATCCGGAGACAGGCCGAATGAGTAGGATCAGTTTTACGGTGAAAAGAGGAATGATTACTCACATTGAACAGGACCCGGACTCTGAAATGCCGAATGGGGCAGTGGATCTGACAGACCGTTTTATCATACCGGGACTGATCGATATGCACGTACATATTAAAGAGGGGTTTGCCCCGCTTTTCACAGCTGCAGGGGTAACCACTGTAAGAAATACAGCGGGGAATGTAATTGAACTGGAAACTCTCCGCAGCGCAGCGGCTGACGCTCCAACCCCAAGGGTTATTTCAGCAGATCGGATGATTGACGGCCCGCCGGGTCTATGGGGGGACACAAGCCCGTGGAGCTTTGTGACAGACGACCCGGAAAAAGTGCGAACCGAGGTCAACAGACAAATCAGTCAAGGAGCGGATTTAATCAAGGTTTATTCACTTCTGGACAGGTCTTCCATGGCAGCAGCGGCAGTTGAAGCTGCAAGGGGAGGCAAGGACGTAAGCTGCGATCTGCTGTATTCGACTGAGGTGACGGCTGTTTCAGCAGCAGAGTTGGGAATACGGTGGAACGAGCATGCATCGGGAATCATCCAGGATCTCTATCCGGGCTGGCATATGGGGGCTCCGGCGGAAGAGTGGGAGCGGATTGACTGGGAAGGAAAGAACGAGGCAGAGATCCGTACCGTCTGCAGGAAAATGATTGATGCCGGTGTTGTTCTGTGCCCGACGATCACCCTCTTCGACCAGCAGCGAAGCCTTCCGGACTTCTGGAAGCCGGAAGGAGCCGAGCATTTTTTAACACCTGCATTAAAAAGGCAGTTTGAGAGTCTCGCGGAACACAAAGAGATTTTTAACAGAGTAGGACAGCATGGCCGCTTTAACCAGACGGTCAGCCGGCTTTATAAGGAACTCGGGGGCACGGTTACAGCCGGTACCGACACGCCTGCCGGTGTTTATACCTACCCGGGTCTCGCTCTCCACAGAGAACTTGAGCTTCTCGTGGATGCGGGCTTTACCGAAGCGGAGGCGATTAAAGCAGCCACGTCTACAGCGGCTGACGCTCTTGGCCGACACGAGCTTGGCAGAATCATAGAGGGGGCTGCTGCTGATTTCGTTGTACTTGAAAAAAATCCATTTGAGGATATTAGACATACGAGGTCGGTCAGGAAAGTCGTAAAAGGCGGTCGTCTGTATTTACCAGAGGAACTCGTGAAGGCCGTCCCGGATGAAGAAGAAGCTGTGAAGAAATCCAAGGCTTTTGCTGCAGCGTTTAAAGATTGAAGGTGGCAGCCGGGAGGAGATCGAGTCCTGATCCGCCCATTCAAACCGTTTAATTCTGTTTTTCGTTCTGTTCGAGCTTTTGCCTGATCTCCTCAAGATTTCTGCTGTTCCTCCTTGCAGAGCGAACAAAGAAAACGATAAGTGCCGGAATACCAATCAGCACCGATAGAATCAGAATAAGGGTGATAACCTGGTACAGCACATCCCCCCATTCAATTGTGAGCAGCATACGGACCCTCCTTGTCTTTTTTAATGAACCCTAATTTTACCATTAAGACCCTTTCGCTGGAAGGGGGAGATTAGTGCTTTCGCAATTAACATCAGCTTTGATTAAAACAAAATACTGTTATCTCAACAGCCATTGTAATGAAGCGGAAGACGGCGACTCCAGCGGGAAGAGCAGGAGCAGAAGACCCCGCAGGGGCGTTCTTCCCCGAGGAGGCTGAGGCCCTGCCCGCGGAAAGCGTCCAGCTGGAGCGAAATACAATTAAACTGAACAAGAATAGTATCCTTTTATGATATAAATGAAATAAAACCGAAGGGTTCCAATCTATTCTTGGCTGTCACATCTGCTGGTTGTTTTCTAACGGGAAAAGACATTTGCCGTTACAGACGATATAATGATAGAGACATAACTTTACTAATAGGAGCTTTTCATCATGTATAAGAACCTGGAAGAATGTATTCTTGATCTGGAAAAACACGGACATTTAGTTCGCATTAAGGAGGAAGTCGACCCTTATCTTGAAATGGCCTCTATTCATTTAAAGGTGTATGAGGCAGGTGGACCGGCTTTGTTATTTGAGAATGTAAAAGGATCGGAGTTTCCTGCCGTTTCCAACCTATTCGGAACGCTGGAGCGTAGTAAATTTATTTTCCGTAAAACGTGGAATTCCACACAGAATGTTGTGGCGTTGAGAAATGATCCTGTAAAAGCATTGAAAAACCCGTTTCAGCATGCACGTACAGGCTTGGCTGCATCCAAAGCGCTGCCGAAAAAATCATCCGGATTACCGGGCGGCTTTAAAGAGATTTCCATTTCTGATTTACCGCTGATTCAGCACTGGCCGAATGATGGCGGGGCCTTTGTTACCCTGCCGCAGGTTTACAGTGAGGATGCTGATAAGCCGGGGATCATGAACGCGAACCTTGGGATGTACCGGGTGCAGCTGTCCGGAAATGACTATGAGCTGGACAAGGAAATTGGGCTCCATTATCAGATTCACCGTGGCATTGGGGTGCATCAGGCAAAAGCAAATAAAAAAGGCGAGCCATTAAAGGTGAGTATTTTTATCGGTGGACCGCCGTCCCACACGCTTTCAGCTGTGATGCCGCTTCCTGAAGGGCTGAGTGAAATGACCTTTGCAGGCATGCTGGCCGGACGGAGATTCAGGTACAGCTACAAAAATGGTTACTGTATCAGCCACGATGCTGATTTCGTGATCACCGGGGAAATTCATCCAGATGAAACAAAACCGGAAGGGCCGTTCGGGGATCATTTAGGATACTACAGCCTGACGCATGAATTCCCATTAATGAGAGTTCATAAAGTGTATGCACGAGAGAATGCCGTCTGGCCTTTTACTGTTGTCGGCAGGCCTCCTCAGGAGGATACGTCCTTTGGAGATCTGATTCATGAGTTAACCGGCGATGCCATAAAACAGGAAATCCCTGGTGTAAAGGAAGTGCATGCCGTAGATGCGGCAGGCGTTCATCCGCTTCTTTTAGCTATTGGGAGTGAGCGTTATACCCCTTATCAGAAGGTGAAACAGCCTGCGGAGCTGCTGACGATCGCCAACCGTATTTTAGGAACCGGTCAGCTGAGCCTTGCAAAGTATCTGTTTATAACCGCAGAGGATGAACAGCCGTTGGATACGCATAATGAAGCAGCGTTTTTCCAGTATATTTTAGAGCGGATTGATCTGCAGCGAGACATTCACTTTCAGACGAACACAACAATTGATACCCTTGATTACTCAGGGACAGGTCTGAATACAGGAAGTAAAGTCATATTTGCAGCGTATGGAGATAAAAAAAGAGAGCTGTGTAAAGAAGTGCCGGAAACTTTAAAAAAGCTGCCGGAGATTAAAAATCCCCGGCTTGTCATGCCTGGTGTTATTGCCCTGCAGGGCGGTTCATTTTCTTCATATGAACAGGCCCAGGAGGAATTAAAGGCACTGAGCACGGCTATCGGGAAAAAAGGTGATGCTGGCTCATGTCCCGTAATCCTGCTCTGTGATGACAGTGATTTCGTCAGCGAGACAATGGCCAACTTTGTATGGGTGACCTTTACAAGAAGCAACCCTTCCCATGATATTTACGGGGTAAACAGCGGGTATGAAAACAAGCATTGGGGCTGTGACAGCATGATCATTGATGTAAGGATTAAACCCCATCATGCACCACCGCTTATTGCAGATGAGAAGGTTGATGAAAGCACTAAGAGATTTTTTGCTCCTGGAGGGGTCCTGGCCGAGTACGGGGCAGATAAGTAAAAAAAACGTCCTCAGACGAGTATCCATCCGGATGCTCGTTTTTTTCATTGTTTAGGATTTTATAAAATTCGGTAACTGTTGATATATCTTTTTTATGCGGAGGTGCACGCCGGCAGTGAGACTCCTGCGGCAGTGGGTTGGCAGGGTGAGACCCCGCAGGGCAAAGCCCGAGGAGGCTCAGCGCCACCGCCGCGGAAAGCGAACGGACGGCGTGAAAAGCAGCTTTTATGTTTAGGTGCGTCAGCGCTATTGTTTTTGAAGGATTAAATAGATGTACAATTGAAAGAAACGTCTCCCATGCGGAGACAATCTTTATCAGGAATGAGTAGGATTGTGGTGGAAATTTGGTAAATCAACCGGAATATTCATTGGTTCTGATCCCCTTACAATGTATAATGGTGGTAAAGGGGAACAGCCTGGTTACATACTTTAGAAAAGGTAGTGAAGAGATGGGGAAAAAATTGAAACAGACGGCAGCAGCAGTTATTGCTGGTATTGCAGTATGGGCAGCCGGCAGCGGACAGGGGTTTGCAGAAGAAAATGACACGGTGACAATGGGTGTACACAGTGAAAAGGAAAGTGCCCTTGCAGAGCGTGAGTGGCCGGAGCGGGTCGCCAGGTTTACCTTTGATTCAGGGTATACATTTGAATATCCGGATGCAGTCCGGGGTATATTTGTGACAGCTCACTCAGCCGGCGGAGCTCGGATGGATACGCTGGTTGATATGATGGACAATACCGATCTCAATGCGATGGTCATTGATGTTAAGGATGACGACGGCTGGCTGACATTCAAGCCTGAAGAAGAGAGTCCTTACAGTGATATCGCTCAGAACTTTATCAGCAATCCAACGGCCATGATGGAGCGTCTTGAAGAGCATGAAATCTACCCGATTGCACGGATCGTTGTGTTCAAGGATACGGTTCTGGCTGAAAAACGTCCGGAATGGTCATTCACTAACGATGACGGCTCCGTCTGGAAAAACCGCCGCGGTGAAGCATTCGTGAATCCATTTCTTAAAGAGGTCTGGGATTACAATGTAGATATTGCCATTAAAGCAGCGGAGATGGGCTTTCAGGAAATTCAGTTTGACTATGTTCGTTATCCGGAAGGATTTGAGCGCAGAGACGAAGACCTGAACTATGATGTAGGTGATTATAAAGACAGTGAAGGGGACAATGTGCAGCGCCGTGTGGATGCTGTAACGGACTTTGTAGCTTATGCAAACGAGCGTCTTCAGGCATACGATGTAGACGTGAGTGTCGATATTTTCGGTTATACGGCTACACTTCCGGAAGCACCAGGGATCGGTCAGAACTTTACCCGGATTTCCGAGAACGTGGACGTGATCAGTTCCATGATCTACCCAAGTCACTGGACCGCTCATTTTGGTCTGGACAAGCCTGACCTTTATCCGTACGAACTTGTGACAGAGTACATTAAACTGGAAAATGAAAAACTTGCTGAACTCGATGAACCGCCTGTTTCGAGACCATGGCTTCAGGACTTTACTGCCTCCTACCTCGGTTCCGGGAACTTCATTCCATACGGTGCAGAAGAAGTTGAAGCACAGATTCGTGCACTTCATGAAAACGGCGTAGATGAGTACCTTCTCTGGAATGCAGGGAATCGTTATACAGAAGGCGTCAATTTCCTCGCTGGAAAAGAAGATTAAACAGCACTGCTTATAGAAAACCGACGAAGAACAGTTTCGTCGGTTTTCTTTTTGTGTAGGAGACTATAAATTCAATGTTGTGGATAAGTGTTATCTCTACTTGTTTCGCTTCACGCCGGCAGTGAGACTCCTGCGGCAGTAGGTTGGCAGGGTGAGATCCCGCAGGGCGTCACCGCCGCGGAAAGCGACCGGACGGCGTGAAGCGAAGCTTTTCTTGTTTATAGGCGCGTAAGCTTTTGTTCTTAGTCATAATGTGCTGGTCACAAAAATTCAATCAAAGAATATACAAAAAGGGGTTGAATAAATATCGTTATGAATTTATAATCATAAACATGTTATTCAAACCAAGGAGGACTGTACGATGAGAATTTTTAAACTTATCCATAAGAAACAACAGTTTTACAGGCGGTGCTCCTTGCGGCTGCGATGTCGTTAATATAAGTTTCGTGTATAAAATGTGCATTCAACTATATTTTTTTCATATAAATGTATAAAAAACCTGTTTCGAGGATTTTTATACAGAAACCAGAACTTAAAAAAGAGGAGAGATTATAAATGAAAGAATTCAGCGATTTCAATAATACAAATGAGAATAACGGCAAAAAACCAACGGTTGTATTAGCCTACTCCGGCGGACTGGATACGTCGGTTGCGATTAAATGGATCGAGGAACATTACGGTTACGACGTCATTGCTCTCGGCATTGATGTGGGAGAGGGAAAGGACCTTGACCATATTAAACAGAAAGCTCTTGATACTGGAGCGAAAGAGGCCATTGTACTGGACGGCAAGGAGGAGTTTGCGAAGGACTATATCCTTCCCGCCCTCAAAGCGAACTGCCTGTATGAAGGGAAGTATCCTCTGTCCTCTGCCATTTCACGCCCGCTGATTTCCAAAAAGCTCGTCGAGGCTGCCCATGCCCATGGCGCCATCGCTGTTGCCCACGGGTGCACGGGGAAAGGAAACGACCAGGTTCGTTTTGATGTGTCGATTCAGGCTCTCGACCCTTCCTTGAAAGTAGTTGCCCCAGTCAGAGAGTGGGGGATGAACCGTGATGAAGAGATTGCCTACGCCAAGGAAAAAGGGATCGACGTACCGGTAAACACAGAAAAGCCATTCTCGATTGACGCCAATATCTGGGGACGTGCCTGTGAAGCAGGTGTTCTTGAAGACACTTGGGCAGAAGCACCGGAAGAAGCGTTCGAATGGACCGCACCACTGAGTATGACTCCGGATCAGCCCGAATACGTCGATATTGAGTTTAAAGAAGGTGTTCCTGTTGCACTGAACGGGGAAGCAATGGATCTTGTTCCACTCATTGAAAAACTCAATCAGATTGGCGGCGCCCATGGTGTCGGCCGGATTGATCACGTCGAGAACCGTCTCGTCGGGATCAAATCCCGTGAAGTGTACGAAAACGCCGCTGCCATGATCCTGATTAATGCTCATAAAGAACTGGAGCTGCTCACGCTGCCGCGTGAAGTCACACAGTATAAAACCCAGGTGGACGGAAAGATGACGGAACTGATTTATGAAGGTCTCTGGTTTTCACCGCTTAAAAAAGCACTTGAGGCGTTCATCGATGAAACACAGAAAGTTGTCAGCGGTACAATTAAGGTGAAGCTGCAGAAGGGCATGCATACGGTGGTGGCAAGAAAATCACCAAATTCCCTATACAACGCAGACCTCGCCACATATTCAAAAGGTGATGCTTTCGATCATAAAGCAGCAGAAGGTTTCATTAAACTGTTTGGTCTGTCCACGAAAGTGTATGCAGATGTTCATGCCGCCAAAGGAGGTGCAGCCTCGTGTCAAAGCTCTGGGGAGGACGTTTCACAAAAACCACAAATGAACTCGTAGACCAGCTTACTGCTTCGATCAGCTTTGATAAGAAGCTGGCGAACGAGGATATTCAGGGGAGTATCGCCCACGTTCAGATGCTCGCTGAACAGGGGATCATTACAGAAGATGAAGCCGATCAGATTAAAGAGGGCCTCCTCCGTGTAAAAGAAAAGTATGATCAGGGCGTCCTGATCTTTTCGGAAGCAGATGAAGACATTCACATGAACATTGAAAAATTCCTTATCGAAGAAATCGGCTCAGTCGGGGGAAAGCTGCATACGGGCCGGAGCCGGAACGATCAGGTTGCAACCGATATGCACCTGTATTTAAAAAACCATACCGAGACTGTAATCGAACTCCTGGAAAACGTACAGAAGGCGATTGTCAGTCAGGCTGAAGCCCATGTTTACACGATGATTCCAGGGTACACCCATCTGCAGCGGGCTCAGCCGGTCTCTTTTGCCCACCACCTGCTTGCCTACTTCTGGATGATCGAGCGGGATAAAGAGCGTTTTCAGGACAGCCTCAAACGGGTGGATGTCTGTCCTTTGGGAGCAGGCGCCATGGCGGGAACCACATTTCCGATTGACCGGGAGCGTACTGCAGAGCTTCTCGGCTTCAGCAGTGTGTATCCGAACAGCATGGATGCGGTCAGCGACCGGGACTTTATTCTGGAGTTCCTCAGCGCTTCTTCCATTCTCATGATGCATATCTCACGCCTGTCTGAAGAACTTGTGATCTGGAGCAGTGAGGAATTTAATTTTATTGAGTTGGATGACTCTTTCTGTACCGGTTCAAGCATAATGCCTCAAAAGAAGAATCCGGATGTTCCTGAACTGCTTCGGGCTAAGACTGGACGTGTCTATGGGGACCTCGTTGGTCTTCTAACCGTGTTGAAAGGGCTGCCGCTTGCCTACAACAAGGATATGCAGGAAGACAAAGAGGGCATGTTTGATACAGTGGAAACTGTTGAAGGCTCACTCAGCCTGCTTGCACCGCTTCTGTCTACAATGAACGTGAATACGGATACGATGAAGAAAGCGGTCACCAGTGACTACAGCAACGCAACGGATCTTGCTGATTATCTGGTGAAAAAAGGGATGGCGTTCAGAGATGCCCATGCGGTAACAGGGCAGGTCGTCCTTGAGGCGATTCAGAAGGGAAGCGTTCTTCTTGAACTTGACCTTGCTGACTACAAAGAACACAGTGAATTATTTGAAGCTGATGTGTTTGAAGCCATTGCACCGGAGAACGTTGTCGGCAGACGAAACAGCCAGGGAGGAACAGCATTTAAGCAGGTAGAGCATCAACTGGAACTTGCTAAAGAAAAGCTGAAGAAATAGACAGTTTCCAATTCAATCGGGGCAGAGCCTGCGGGAGACACTTCCGCGGGTTCTGCCCCTCGCTTTATCCTGATAATGCGTTATTGTGAACAGACACCTGTGCATTTGGGAGGATGCCTGCGCTTTTCTTACCCTAATGCCGATAGGCGCTCCTTACTTGGAATTGCAACATAGTTTCTTGCTTCATACCGGTTCTTCGCATTTTAACATTTGGGCTTTTTGGCATATAATAAAGTTAGAAAAGCTCTGCACAGGCGCAAGGCGGAGCAGAAACTATGGAGGTAACGGGCAAATGAACTGGTATGACAAGCTCAATCAGTATTTTCCGGTCGAAGAAATGAAATCCAGGGAGCATATGGATCTGCTTCTTAAGGAAAAGAAAGACATTTACAAGAAAGATGAAAGCGAATACCATGTACTTATGTATGTGGAAGCGAAGGATTTCATCTTCATCGACTACTTGTTCGTCTCTAAAAAAGCCCGCGGAAAAGGGATCGGTAAGAAGCTCCTTGACAAGCTCAAGCAGCGTAACAAACCGATTATCCTGGAAGTGGAACCGGTGGATTACGAGGATACGGATACAGAAAAACGCCAGCGGTTTTATAAACGTGAAGGTTTTGAGCACGCAAAATCCATCGGCTACCGGAGACGTTCTCTTGATACAGGAGAAATTAACGAAATGGAAATTCTCTACTGGTCACCGACGAACGAATCTGAAGAAAGCATCTATAATAAAATGAGACAGACATATGAAACGATTCATACGTACAAAGATGAAGAACTGTACGGAGAATCCTATGAGGAAACGGATAAAGTGTTCTCTTTTGAAGAAAAGGATGAAAAAGCTCGGCCGGAGGCATAAGCCGCTCAAACGGCCGGAGAAAAAAAGGAGTGACTTTTCGATGAAGGGAAAAGAAAAACGTCGTAAAAACCGGAAGAAGCAGCTGTGGCAGGACCTGTTGAAACGGAAATGGAACGAAGTGAATCGGATCCCGCGCCGTGAACCTACGTCGCAGTCGAAAACAATCGCCTGATCATCCGGTTCGTAAAGGATTCTAAAAAAAAGTGAAAAAACTGTCCCTGCCGACCGGGGGCAGTTTTTCCATGTTACAATTACAATTATATAGTGAGAATACATACATATAAATGATAATGAAAAGGCTCTCATGGAGGGGCTGTTATCCGTGAAACAGTACTGTGCCCGTTTATGTGCAGAACTTCTCAATCTTTTCGTGAAAAAATAACCCGAAAAATGTTTAATATTATTGGATGCGTGGTAAATAAAATGTATATCTGCTCGAAAAAAGTTGTACAACGTGTATAACGACCGTACATGTTTTTGATAAAGACACTAGTCAAATTGGAATGATTATTGTATAATAAGAGTTGTAACTTTACTACATGAGAGAGCAGACAATGCACTTTTCTTATACATGCAGTCTATATGAATGGAAGGGAGAATCGGTTTACATGGTAACGCTGTTCACATCGCCAAGTTGCACTTCATGCCGAAAAGCTAAAGCATGGCTTCAGGAGCACGATATCGCATTTGTGGAACGTAACATCTTTTCCGAACCATTATCAGTGGATGAAGTGAAAGAGGTGGTCCGTATGACAGAAGACGGCACCGACGAAATTATCTCCACACGATCCAAAGTCTTCCAGGAGCTTGAAGTAGATATTAATGATATGCCTCTTCAGGACCTGTTTCAGCTGATCAGTGATCATCCCGGGCTTCTGCGTCGTCCGATTATTCTGGACGAAAAACGCATTCAGGTCGGGTACAACGAAGCTGAAATCCGCCGGTTCCTGCCGCGGAAAGTACGTACATTCCAGCTTCAGGAAGCTGCCAAAAAGCTCGTAAACGAATAAATGCAAAAGCCTTCTGTCCAATGCAGAAGGCTTTCTGTTTTTTTAAGGAGGCTGTTTTCGGATCCATTGTTGTTTTCTGCGCTGCAGGCCGACGCTTTCCGCGGGCAACGCCTCAGCCTCCTCGGGAGCTTTTCTACTTCTTCCTCTTCCAGTCCAGCTCCGAGGTACATGCGTCGAAGCAACTCGCAGCCTATTCGTGGTGAAGTTGCTCGTTGTTGCTTTTCCCGCAGTCGCGGCATTTCGCTACGAAATTAGTGCTAGTTAATAGCAGCAATTTTACGAAAAGAACTTTTCAGGGAGCGGCTGCTCATCTTTCCTGTCTGAGCCAATGTCATGCCCTGGACTGCTCACGTTCGGATAATGATAACTCTGCTGATCCGGTTACGAAGCCATCCTGCAGCCAGAACAACGGTAATCATTACACATGAAAATGCGAAAACGGACAAGCCGTGGTATAACAGCCAGAAATAGATAAAGGATTCGTGAGCAATCATTCCCGAAGCTGTGAACGTCAGGACAGCGGCACCCATATACAAGATGGAGGGGACTTTCTTCATTGCCCACAAAATCAACCGGCTTCCCCAAATGAGAATTGGCACACTGATCAGCAGTCCAATAAAGACCAGGATGATGTTTCCGTCAGCTGCTCCTGCAACAGCAAGGACGTTATCAAAACCCATGACCACATCCGCAACTACGATTGTCCTGATCGCACCAGCCATACTGGCTGCTCCGGTTATGGCGGCACCACCTTCGTCAGCAGTAAGCAGTCTGTACGCAATATAGAGTAATAAAACACCGCCGATTCCCATTAAATAAGGTATAGACAATAAATGAATGGCAATAACGGTTAACAAGCCTCTGGCAGCAATCGCGAACACAATTCCGATTGTAATGGCTTTATTTCTTAAATGAGGGGGAAGTTTGCGGCAGGCCATCGCCACAACGATCGCATTGTCACCGCCAAGAATCAGATCTATTCCAATAATGGTCAGCAAAGCGACAAAAAAATCTGAATTCAACGGTTGATTCCTCCCTCCATAAACGATAAAATCATCTAAAACCAGTTTATTAATGGATATGGAACGTCTGTTAAAAGTCATTTCATAATACTTTATACAACTTGTACCTTAATCAGAACCCAGAAGAGACAAGATGAATGTGAGCAGGACTATTTCATTTGAGCGGCAGTTCTTTTAGAATAGAGAATAAGCCCCATTTGATTGAAACAGCATCATTCAGGGTAAACATTGACAACAGCGAAGACAGATTGGCGTGCACCAACTCTCAATCGGAAGGGTGAGCAACATGGAGATCGAACGCGTAAATGATACAACGCTAAAATTTTTCATCACATATAAAGATATAGAAAAACGCGGTTTTGACAAGGACGAAATCTGGTATAACCGCGAGCGCGGTGAAGAGCTTTTCTTTGAAATGATGAATGAAGCAAACGACCAGGAAAACTTTGAAATTGATGGTCCACTCTGGGTTCAGGTTCATGCTCTTGAACGCGGTCTGGAAGTCATTGTTACCCGGGGGCAGGTAAATGATGGAAACGTCAAGCTTGAAATCCCTGTGGGGGATGAAAAAGATGATCAGAGTGTGGATGACAACATTGCTGATATGCTTGAAGGGCGGCTTCGCACCGACGACGACGGGGAAAAGGAACTCACCCTCAGCATTGTCATCGGCTTTAATGATTTTGAAGACGTGATCAGCCTCAGTAAGGCATTTAATGAAGAGGTGGAAACGAGCCTGTACCATTTTGAAGGCCGTTACTATATCTACGTGACACTGGACGAACGCTTTACTGATGAAATACAGGATAATCACCTGAGCCGCATGCTGGAGTACGGTTATGAGTCGGACATCACCATTCACCGTATTCGTGAATACGGAAAAGAAATTGTAGGGGAGAATGCCCTCGAAGTAATCAGCGGACAATTTGACTAGAAAAGGAGCCGATTCTGCGTCGGCTTTTTTTATTTTTGAGTAAAACGATATTCGTTAACCTTGATCTTTACAAGGGAACGAATGGTGTGCAGCACAGCGATTACAAGATCAAGCGGCAGGAAGTATACTGGAGAAAGAAGCGGTTGCTCAGCCATCTTCAGGAAAATGACTGTTCCTCTTTCCAGGATCTGTTTCCGCCCTTACTATCCAAGCTGTGTTTCAGTTATAATAGAGAGAGCACGTACCCTTGATGAGACAAAGAGAAGAGGGAAAGCGGATGTTAAAAAGACTTCAGGTTATTCTTTTTCTTGCAATTATCGTAGGAGCATTGTTTTTGACACAGGCATACTGGGAAGGCTGGCTTGTGGGATGGGCTTCAATTTTCTTTTCACTCACGGCGTTTTTTATCGGCGTTGTGATCTTCTTTGAAAATCGGAACCCGACAAGAACGCTTACGTGGCTGATTGTTCTTGGCGTATTTCCGGTACTCGGCTTTGTTTTTTATCTGATGTTCGGACAGAATTACCGGAAACGAAAATCGTTTACAAAAAAAGCGATTATGGATGAGCAGGCCTTTTATAAAATTGAGGGGAACCGACCTCTTGATGAAGAACAGCTCGGAATGATGGGGGGAAATCAGCAGAAGCTGTTCCGCCTGGCACACCGGCTTGCGAACAATCCTATTTCTTTTCAGACGGACACGAGAGTGCTGACGGATGGAAAAGAAACCTTTGCCCACATCAAGCGGGCGCTGAATGCTGCGGAAGATCATATTCATATGGAGTATTACATTGTGCGTGATGACGGTTTGGGCCGGGAGATTAAGGATATTCTCATGAAAAAAGCGAAAGAAGGGGTGGAAGTCCGCTTCTTATTTGACGCTGTCGGCTGCTGGAAGCTTCCGAAAGGATACATAAATGAACTTCGTGAAGCCGGAGTGGAAATGGTCTCTTTTTCACCCGTGAGGCTGCCGTTTTTTACGAACAAAATTAATTACCGGAATCACAGAAAAATCATTGTAGTGGACACGAACTATGCCTTTATCGGGGGCTTGAATATCGGAGACGAATATCTGGGTAAAAGCAGTTACTTCGGTCACTGGCGGGACACTCACCTGATGGTCAGGGGGGAGGCAGTCAGAAGCCTGCAGCTGATTTTTCTCAGAGACTGGTATTATGCCACTGGAGAGACCGCTCTTAAGCCAGGATATCTGAGTCCCTCATTGCCGGATACTGAACACACCGGTGGTGTCCAGATGATCGCCAGCGGTCCCGACAGTCGCTGGGAGGTTATTAAAAAGCTTTTCTTCACTATGATCACTTCTGCAAGAAAATCGATCTGGATTGCTAGCCCCTACTTCATACCGGATGAAGACATGCTGTCGGCTATTAAAATTGCAGCACTGGGCGGTATCGATGTAAGGATTCTCGTTCCGAGCAGACCGGATAAGCGGATTGTGTTTCACGCTTCACGGTCCTATTTTCCCGAGCTGCTTGATGCTGGCGTCAAAATTTACGAGTATCACCGGGGATTTATGCACAGTAAGATCATTATCGTTGATAACGAAATTGCGTCGATCGGGACAGCGAACATGGATATGCGCAGTTTTCATCTCAACTTTGAAGTGAATGCTTTCCTGTATAAGACAAGAAGCGTGGAAGCCCTTGCCAGTGATTTTATCTACGACATGGAGCACTCAAACGTCATTCGCAAGGACACATTTATCCGGCGTTCCTTTTTTTACAAAATCATCGAATCCACATCGCGTCTGCTCTCCCCGCTGTTGTAACTGAAAGTGCTGAGCAGAACGAGCCATAAGAGTAAGGCCCTCACCACGAAGGGCCTTTTTTGATTTGCAACATGGGGACGGTTCTTTCTTAACATTTCTTAAAAGCCGGTGCAGGTAATGCTAACAGGTGTACAAAAATGTAATATGAGAAACGTCCCTGCTTTATCATCTTGAAAACATCTTGAACATACGTTCCCCACTTTGTATAATGAATGTATCGCAATCGAAAGGACCGATGCCTATGCTGACAGCGATCCGATCAGATGGAGTTACGATTTCACTTATGGACCATTGGAGCCGCGAAGAGCTGACCGCACTTCGAAAAGAGAAACAGTTCCTGTGCCCCGACTGCACCGAACCTGTTGTTTTAAAACTCGGCAGAAAGAAAGCCTGGCACTTTGCTCATGATCATGGCCGCTTCTGTACCTCATCGATCAAAAATGAAACCGAAGCCCACATCCAGGGGAAATGGTTTCTCAGTGACTGGCTGAAAAAGCAGCACATTACTCCCCGCGTCGAGCATCCCCTCCCGCATCTCGGACAGCGTCCTGACATCCTCTATGAAAAAGATAATCATACTCATATCCTTGAACTTCAGCATTCTTCCATCCTCTATGACCACTTTCGTAAGCGAAACAGCAATTATGAAAAGGCAGGTTACAAAGTACGGTGGATCGGCATTACCAGTGATATTTCAAAAGAACGTTTCCAGCAGATTAAACACCTGACGGCGCTTGATGGTCTTCTCACCGCCTGTCCTGAGTACGGTGGGCCTCTTGACCTCACTTCCGTGTACCTGAACCCGTATACAGGCACATTTAATTTTAACGGCCCATTCTTTTATCTATCTCCGCGAAAAACCTTCGTTTACTCGTCTGTAGAAAACTCCTGCTGCCATGAAGCCTCACTCTTTCCCTCAAAAAGGAACCGGCCTCCTATTACGATTACAATGGTTGATCACTATTTTGTGCACTGGAAAAAACAGATTCTGCGTGAAAGGAGCAGGAAACGTCCGGTAAAACTTTCTGCCGGGGAATCCTTCGCCTCCACTATTCTGTACAATAGCGGCACCAGTCTTTCCTTGTTTCCTGCACTGGTCTGCGTAGCTCTTCCCTCACAATTTTTCCTGATCACTCGCCCGGTCGTCTGGCAGTCATGGGTGCTCATAGGCTTTATCCATACCATTCCTGCAGGGCTTCGTTTTTCACTTTCGCAGCTGACAAAGGCTTTCCTTCGTCACGTGGAAAAACAGCGGTTTATTATGAGGGAACTTCCGTTTAACCGGCTCACGATGGTGAAGCTTCTTCTGACCGAATACCTGAACGTATTAACGGAATTCGGTGTGGTGGCAAAAACAGGAGAGGTGGTGTACGAAGTCTGCAGGTACATCACCGTTCAAAAACCGATGGATGTATTAATGAGGGATGACGAATATATTCAAAGCTTTATGAGAGCATATTGGAAGAAACAATGGCTCAAATTCTAATTTATTTCGATAATCAAAATTTTTCCGGAGAAAAGAAGGAAATTAACGGTCTTCATAGAAGTAGAAGGGGAGCCATTGTGCGTATTTATGGTGCGTACACTTAAATCAGCTTAACATCCTTCTCTGCCCGGTCACTGCCGGAAAGAAGGGAATTAATATGGAGGTGTCATTATGGCAGAACAGACGACAGCTTTACCAAAAAGAGATGAGATTCCAAAAGAACTCACATGGGATCTCGAAGATATTTTCGAAACAGATGATAAGTGGGAGGAGACCTTTAAGGAAATAAAGGGCATGCTTCCGAAAATCAGTGAATACAAAGGGAAACTTGGAGATTCGGCAGACACCCTTTACGAAGCTCTCAGCTATCAGGACGAGATTTCAAAGAAACTGGGCCGTCTTTATACATATGCCCATATGCGTTATGACCAGGATACGACAAATTCATTTTACCAGGGGTTAAATGACCGTGCTTCCCAGCTCGTGTCCATGGTAAGCAGCGAGGCTTCGTTTGTGACCCCGGAAATTCTCTCAATTCCGGAGGAAAAGCTGCAGGGCTTCGTTGACGAACATGAGGATCTTAAGCTCTACAAACATATGCTTAATGAATTAAATGAAAACCGTCCTCACGTTCTTTCTGAAAAAGAAGAATCTCTTCTTGCCCAGGTAAGTGAAGTAACAAGCGCGCCTTCCAATACGTTCGGGATGCTCAATAATGCAGATATGAAGTTTCCGAAGGTAAAAGACGAAAAAGGAAGGGAAATGGAAGTCACTCACGGACGCTACCTCCGTTTCCTGGAGAGTGAAGATCGCTCAGTGCGGGAAACGGCATTTAAAGCTGTTTATGAAACGTACGGAAAATACAAAAATACGTTCGCAAGCACCCTCGGCGGCAACGTGAAGAAAAATCTCTTTAACGCCCGTGTGCGCAACTACAGTTCTGCAAGAGAAGCGGCGCTGAGCAAAAATCACATCCCGGAGGTCGTTTATGACCAGCTGGTGGATACTGTAAACAAAAACCTTCATCTTCTTCACCGCTATGTGGACATCCGTAAGCGCGCACTCGGTCTGGATGAGCTTCATATGTATGATCTCTATACGCCGCTTGTGAAAGATGTGAAAATGGAAGTACCTTACGAAGAGGCGAAAGAACTTGTTAAAAAAGGTGTGGAACCTCTTGGGGATGAGTATGTGAGCATCGTCCAGGAAGGCTTCGATAACCGCTGGGTTGATGTAGAGGAAAACGCAGGAAAGCGCAGCGGAGCCTATTCTTCCGGTGCTTACGGCACGATGCCTTATATCCTCATGAACTGGCAGGATAATGTGAACAACCTGTTTACTCTCACCCACGAATTTGGTCATTCTGTGCACAGCTACTATACTCGTAAGAATCAGCCGTATCCGTATGCCAACTACTCTATTTTTGTGGCAGAAGTGGCTTCAACATGCAATGAGGCACTGTTAAACGACCATCTTCTCGAAGTTACCGATGATAAGCAGAAGCGTCTTTATCTGCTCAATCATTTCCTTGAGGGATTCCGTGGAACGGTCTTTCGCCAGACGATGTTTGCTGAATTCGAAAAAGTTATCCATGAGAAAGCGGCAGACGGCGAATCACTCACACCGGACCTTTTATCCGAGGTATACTATGACCTGAACAAGAAGTATTTTGGGGAAAACATTGTTGTAGATGAGGAAATTGCACTCGAATGGGCCAGAATCCCGCATTTTTATTACAATTTTTATGTGTACCAGTATGCGACCGGCTACAGTGCAGCGACAACACTGGCAAAACAGATCCAGGAAGAAGAGGATGCGGCTGTTACGCGCTACCTTGATTTCCTGAAAGCGGGAAGCTCCGACTATCCAATTGAAGTTCTTAAAAAAGCAGGGGTGGATATGACCTCTCCGGAGCCGATTGAAGAGGCAATGAAAGTGTTTGAAGAAACCCTCTCGGAACTTGAAACACTCCTTTTTGAGGATAAATAAGCAAGCGGTTTAAGATAAGTTCAGCATGAAAAGGTAGGAAACCGGGATCTCTTGGATGAAACCGGTCAAAATTAAGAATGGCGCTCCCTGGTGAGCGCCATTTTCTGTTTTCAGTATTTTACTGGCTTCATTTCTTGGCAGACCGTCCTGCCAGGCCGCACAGTTCAGCTGTTTCTCGTGCTCCCCCCGTGGAAGCCTTTAAAGCGGTGCCTGTGGTTAAACGTATGGACGGTAAACACAATAGTGCCCAGGAGCAGAGGAAGGGCGATCAGCTTGGGAAAGATATTCATCAGGCTCAGAACGACGAGACAAAAACTTGCAAGAATAAGGACGATTCCGGTTGTAATCATAATCGTTTGAAACTGCATGGAAGCATCTCCTTTCCGTGGACAGGTTTCGGTATTCATTATATGAATTCCAAGACCCTGCTAGTACGGACAGAGAGAGGACGACAAGAAAAAACCGGGCTGCTGTCCGGCCCGGTTATGCTGAAAAAACTATCCTATATAACGCCACAGATTGCCGGACTTTACCGGCACACATTTCACTTTTCTCTGGATCTGCAGTTTCTTCATTTCACGATCCACTTCTTCGCATGTCATATTAAATACAACAGCGATTTCTTTTGATGCACATAGGGTATAGAACTTTAGGAACTTTTCAATGGAGACGGGCGGGCACTTTTTTGGTTCAAACCCGAGCATCTCCTTAAGAATCCCCACATATACTTCGTAGTCATACAGGCCCGGAACGCTTAATCCGGGTTCGTCCACATCATCATTAAAGAAAACCAGTGTCGGAAGGGTTTTGACATCCATTTCCTTCGTCGTGCAGGCATCAGCCCCTAGTGCTTTTTCAGCATTGTCGGAATGGAGATCGTGCTGAAATTCGCACATATCCAGCCCTTTGATTTTACGGGCACACTCTAAAAGCACATCTTCGTCCGCAATATTTTTCTTATGAACAAAAAGTGCTTCACGAAGAATCCGGAGAAACTTTGTGCCTGTTGCGCCCCCCTGGAGTTCTGCAGCTTTTACAGCGACCGATGCCGCATAGGGCATGGATATAGGCTGTTCAATCCACACATCTCCGTCGCAGGGCATTCCTGTCCGGGTTGCCGTTTCGTCACATGCCTGTGCCATCTGCCGCTGGGCGCGCCCGGCTTTCTTCCGGTCCGGACAGGCGTGCATCCGGCGGGTCTGATCGCCGAGGAGCGTACGCAGTTTAAAGTAATTTGAGTACTCCATCTGAAGTTTTTTCATGATTGGTTCCAGTGCCCAGCATTCGGGGCAGAGCGGGTCAATAAACATGTATAATTCGAGGGGTTTTTTCCCCTGATTCTGTGTGTAAAAAGAAGCTGGTTCTTCAGGACAACAGATTCCTAATTCGTCATAGCATATGGTGTTGCTTTCTTTGGTTCTCATTTGTCGTCCCTCCTGTAAAGGAGCTGTTACTCCGTTGTATTAATCATATGACGGGCAGTCTGAGTCAGGCGTTCCATGAAAGCCGACCGGAAAGGTTCTTCAAGTCCGGTTTCATCCATCGCGTCATCCATGCACCTGAGCCAGGCTTCAGCACGGAACGGTGTTATGGGAAAAGGCAGATGGCGGGCTCGGAGCATAGGGTGGCCATGTTCTTCCGAATACGCTGGGGGACCGCCGAGAAACTGCGTCAGAAATTGTTTCTGTTTACGTGCTGTTTCCGTAAGGTCATCAGGAAACAGAGGAGCAAGATCCGGATCGAGCGCGACGTTTGTGTAAAAAACGTCAACCAGTTCCTCAAGCTTTTCTTTTCCGATTACATCATATGGTGTTCGTGCCCGGCTGCTCATCGGCAAACTCCTTTATCATCCGTAATTAATGATTATTGTAGCAAGCATATGAATTATGAGCAACAATAGTGACTGCCTTCGCCTGCAGCAGGAAACCAAAAATAAAAAACCTGCCGGAAAAGGCAGGTCAAATGCTTTGATATGTATTCATAACTCTTGGCACATAGGCTTTGGTTTCAGCAAAAGGGGGAATGCCGCCGTATTTATCTACGTTTCCCTGACCGGCGTTGTAGGCCGCAAGTGCAAGTTCAGTATTTCCATTATATTTATCGAGCATGGCCTTGATGTACCGTGTCCCGCCATCCACGTTCTGGACAGGGTCTGTCATGTCTGTAACACCGAGGCCTCGTGCGGTTGCCGGCATCAGCTGCATCAGCCCTCTCGCACCTGCATGGCTTCTGGCATCGGGGTTGAAATTGGATTCATGCCTGATGATTGCATACACAAGTTTAGGGTCGACCCCGTGTTTTCGTGCCGTTTGATCAATCAGGTTTTCAAAGCCGCCAGCGCTGGAAATCCCGGTAAAGCCGGCTGACGAAGGTTTTGTTGTTTCTGCAGCAGCAGTTAATTGGTTTTCCGCAGTGCGTGAAGCAGTTTCATTCATGTGTTTCATTGTTTCAGCAAATGGTGAGTCCCCTTTTAGTGTCTGTTCAATTCTTGCTCCGAAAGTCTGAAGGAGCAAATGCTGATAGCTGTTTTTCTGATCAACAGGAAATGTCATCCGATCACGTCCTTTTTGTCTGCTGTGAGAGTGAAAAGAAACGGTGGCTCTTGCTTGGTGTCTCCCGTTCGGCGATTTTATGTAGATCCAGCAGGCTGCTGAAGGCTTTTTTTCCTTCCGTCTCGTCGGCGCATTCAAATTCCAGTTCATAATCCGTAAAGTCCAGATACGTACTTTGATCCAGTACGAGGAGACCGCCTTCAATTTTTCGTTCAAAGCGTTCTGTAGTCAGACTTCCCAGATACCTGAAATCTCTGCGGTCTAAATCAACCGTCTTGTTCAAATGCTCGATTACGTCCCCTCCCGGGATACCGTTTCCGGCAAACGCAGTACTGGCCTCTTTGTCTGAAAGGTACTGATGGGTTTCAAGCAGGCCCGTATCTATTGGCTGCTTCAGTGTAAGAATGTAGCTGCCTGCCTTTTCACGGATTCTCAGCATCGCTCCGTGATCCTTAAGGAGATAAGATTTCGTATCAAAGTAATAATTTGTCTGTGAAAACGGCTCTTCATTTTTAAAAAAAGCCATTCTCAGACGGTGATATTCTTCTTCGTTTAGAAGATTTTTAAACTCGATTTCCACTTCCTGATTCATGGTTGAGGTTCACCTGCTCTGCTCTATTTTTTCTGCATTTATTATTTCACAAGGATCAGGTAATGACAATGAGGCTTTTATTGAAGGAATAAGGGTATTATTAACGTACAGAAGTGAATTATGATAAACTTAATGACATACAGATTTATGTTTTTTGGAGGTATGCGTAATGACCAGACAATGGACAATTTCCGAACTCGAACGTAAAGGTGGCGCCCTTGTAGTGAGAGCAGAAACAAAAGAAACAAAGCCAGCGCTTGAAACCCTTGAAGCAGGCAGGCGGATGCTCGCTGATTCAGATGCGAAGACCCTTATTTACGTTATAGAAGACGATTCATCCTTTACATATATCCGTTTCCCATCCGCTTCGTGGGAGGCGCTGCAGGATGTCAGACCTGAAGGCCTGCCTGTCATTCTCGAACTTTTATCATCAGACAAAAGCAGCGTCAGCCTGCCCCTGGAGGATTTCTGGGCAGAAGTCGATTATCTTGTAGAAAATATCGAAGGGAATGCCAACTACGGGGAAGACATGATTGAAGCGGTGGAAAAAGCCTTTCAAACTGCTTAGCAGTGCAAAATGCATTAGTAAATGTACAGAGACCAAGTGCGGTGGTGATCAGAATATGAAGGAATGGGATGAGCTGCTGGCCCCTTACAAGCAGGCAGTAGATGAACTTAAAGTGAAATTTAAAGGAATTCGTGAACAGTATCGGCACTCTCCCCGCCACACGCCGATTGAATTTGTAACCGGCCGGGTGAAACCGGTGTCCAGTATTCTGCAAAAAGCGAAACGTAAAGCAATTCCGATCGATCAGGTGGAAGGCAATATTACTGATATTGCCGGAATCCGGATTATGTGTCAGTTCGTAGGTGATATTGATACCGTTGTGGAACTGATCAAAATCAGAAACGATTTCAGGATCGTTGATGAAATTGACTATATTAAGCACAAAAAGGAAAGCGGCTACCGTTCGTATCACATGGTGCTTGAGTATCCGGTTCAGACGATCGACGGTGAGCACCCGGTGCTTGTAGAGCTGCAGATTCGGACGCTTGCCATGAATTTCTGGGCTACGATTGAGCATTCCCTGCAATACAAGTATTCCGGGCAGATTCCAAGCCACATCGAAGCACGTCTGCACCGGGCAGCAGAGGCGGCATTCCGTCTTGATGAAGAAATGTCACAGATCCGTGGTGAAGTTCGGGAAGCACAGAAGATTATTTCCACAACAACAGATCCCATTAACAAGCCGAACGGGTAAGGAAAGGACGATTCCCGATGAAATATACGGTTACCTCCCGCGGCGATAAAACGTCAGATGCCATCGCCCGGAAAGTGAAAGCCTATTTGCATGAATTTGAACTTTCCCACGATAAAGAAGAACCGGATATTGTGATCTCGGTGGGCGGAGACGGTACGCTTCTCGAAGCGTTTCACGCTTACAGCCACCGTCTTGATGATACTGCCTTTGTCGGCGTCCATACCGGACACCTCGGCTTTTATGCGGACTGGCAGCCCGATGAGGTGGAAAAGCTCGTTATTCACATTGCCAAGACCCCGTTTAAGGTTGTGGAATATCCCCTTCTTGAGGTTATCGTGCGTCACAACGGAGAGCGGAAGTCTGAGCGCTTTCTTGCGCTGAATGAGTGTTCCATCAAAAGTATGGAAGGCTCTCTTGTCATGGATATTGAAATTAAAGGAGAACTGTTTGAAACGTTCAGAGGTGACGGACTGTGTATGTCAACGCCGTCGGGCTCAACAGCCTATAATAAAGCTCTGGGAGGCGCAATTCTGCATCCCTCACTGGCATCGATCCAGCTTGCGGAAATGGCATCAATCAATAACCGCGTCTACCGGACAATCGGCTCTCCGCTCGTGCTGCCTCAGCATCATACCTGTCTTTTGAAACCCAAAAATGATGTTGACTTTCAGGTCACGATTGATCATCTGACGCTCCTGCAGCAGGACGTAAAATCTATTCAGTGCCGGGTAGCCGAGGAAAAAGTCCGTTTTGCCCGCTTCCGGCCTTTCCCATTCTGGAAAAGGGTAAAGGAATCCTTTATACATGACTGACCGACTTTGCGCCGAATGGACGGTTCCTCCGCGTATTAATGGGGTTCTTTTAAAGGAATTTCTCCGTACGGGCTGTAAAATGTCCAGAAAAACGCTGGCTGAAATAAAGCACAGCGGCGGTTCGCTTCTGGTAAACGGAACGGAAAGAACGGTGCGGTTTCCGGTTTATGAAGGAGATCTGGTCACCGTTTTTTTTGCTCCGGAAATTCCTTCCCCAGGTATCGAAGCGCTTGATATGCCTTTAAATATCGTTTATGAAGATGAGCACGTGCTTTTACTGAATAAACCTCCGGGACTGGCAACAGTGCCGTCCCCGGACGATCCGGGGCGCTCACTGGCAGGGGCTGTGATCGGTTATTTCCGAAAAGAGAGCATACCATCAACGTTCCACGCCGTCTCACGTCTCGACAGGGACACATCGGGACTTCTGGCAGCAGCGAAACACCGGTACGCCCACCACAGGCTTTCTGAATCAGGCACCGTCCGGTCGTACCTGGCTATTGTTCAGGGAAATCTTAAGGAGAGCACAGGAACAATTAATTCCCCCATCGTACGTAAAGAAGGCAGTATTATTGAAAGGACAACAGCGGCACAGGGAAAACGTGCCGTTACACATTACCGGTGTATCGAGGAAAAAGCAGGGATATCGCTCGTGAGTATCCGTCTTGAAACTGGACGAACACATCAGATCCGGGTTCATTTTGCCTCTATCGGCCACCCGCTCGCAGGAGATACTCTGTATGGGACAGACAGCTCATTGATCAGTCGTCACGCCCTTCATGCATATGAACTCGCCTTTACTCACCCGATAACAGAAGATACGTGCCAATTTACATGCGCAATGCCTGATGACATGCGGCGAGCATGGGAAAAAGCCTGATCCGGCTAAGGGTCGGGCTTATTTTTATTCGCTGTTTTCGGATAGAGCTTTCGAAATAATTATCACGGAAGGGAATGTGTCCGCCTGGACATTAGTAAAACACGACATCAAAGGGGAATAAAAATGGTCAGATGGTTACGTGCGGGCTTCATGCCGGCAGTGAGGCTCCTGCGGCATGGGGGCCAGGCGAGACCCCGCAGGCGCAGCGGAGGAGGCTTACCGGCATCGCCGCGGAAAGAGAACGGACGTCGTGAAGTGAAGCTTCGATTTTCAGGGTAGCCTTTTTGTTTTACTCACCAGGTTCTCTGAATTTTTCAGGAGTAAAGGGCTGGCGCGATGGAACCGAAACTGTCTTAAGCTCCGGCCACTGAAACAGGGTAAGGGCGTTTCCAAACACGCATCCTGTGTCAATATTCACCGTATGATTAAGAAAACGGGGTTCCTTAACCGGTGTATGGCCGTAAACAACGAACGTGTTACCGGTATAGGCATTCGCCCAGTCTCGTCTGACAGGCCGTCCATCAGAGTGGGTTTCGCCGGTAATATCCCCGTACAGGACGAACGTTTTGACTTTTTTACTTGTTTTTCCGATCAGTTCGCCTCTAATGCCGGCGTGTGCCACCACCAGACTCCGCTCTTGCAGATCAAGATACAATGGGGACTGCTCGACCATCTTTTTGAACCCTTCGGAGATAAAGGTGTAATCCCTTGGAGATAAGGTTTTGAGTTCAGCAACAGTGGTTTCCAGACCATTATTAATCTTTACATTTCTGCCGAGAAAATAACGGTACAGTTTATCACAGTGATTGCCCGGGCAGTAAAGGAGGCGCCCTGCTTTCCAGTTGGTAATGGCGAACCGGAGAACATTAGCGCTTTGCGGTCCCCGGTCTGTAAGGTCGCCGAGCGACACAAGCTGCCTCTCTTCAGGATGGTATACGAGCCCATCTTCATTAAGAAGGTACCCTGCTTTTTGTAAAAGTGCTGTCATTTCTTCATAACAGCCGTGAATATCACCGATAATATCATACATAGACAGTGCCTCCTTGCTTACATTCAGTTTATCAGAGAGTTAAAAACAATCATGCGTGCAGAGCGTGAAGGCCGATAGAGGATTGACAGCCTTCTGTTACTGTCATAAGATAACGGCCTGAGCTTGTACATACAAATTGGCAAAGGAGCAGGAAATGATAAACGACCCTACGAGTCACCCCATATTTATTTTTGCTGTTGCCATGTTTATCTTTCTCATCTCCCCGCTCATTATGACACGCGTGAAAATTCCTGGAATTATCGGTGTTCTGGTTGCCGGGATGATTATCGGCCCGAACGGACTGGGTATTCTTGAACGCAATGAAACCATTGTTATTTTAGGAACAGCAGGTCTTTTGTACATTATCTTTATTGCCGGACTTGAAATCGACCTGGAAGGATTTAAAAAATACAGGCGTCGGAGTATTGCATTTGGTCTGATGTCCTTTTTTTATCCCCTTTATATTCGGAATGGGGGCAGGGCTGATTCTGGGGTATTCCTTCTGGTCATCGCTTCTGCTGGCTTCACTTCTCGGGTCCCACACCCTGCTTGGCTACCCGGCAGCAAGCCGTCTTGGGATTGCGAGGAACCGGGCAGTCACAACCAGTGTGGGAGGGACGATTCTGACAGATACACTGGCCATGCTCGTTCTGGCCGTAGCAGCAGGAGCTGTGCAGGGAGCTCTTACATTGACTTTCTGGGTACAGCTGCTGGTCAGCCTTACTGTATTTACCCTCCTTATTATTTTCGGAGTTCCCTACATGGCAAAAGAATTCTTCAGACGTTTCAGCGGTGGAGGATCCATAGATTATGTGTTCGTTATGAGCATCATGTTTGCCTGCGCGTTTCTGGCAGTTCTTGCCGGAGTGGAACCGATCATTGGCGCTTTTCTAGCCGGTCTCGCTCTGAACCGCCTGATTCTGGAAAACGGGGCACTTATGAACAGAATTAAATTTGTCGGTAATGCTCTTTTTATTCCCTTTTTTCTTTTGTCCGTTGGCATGCTGATGGATTTTTCGGTGCTTGCGGAGAATCCGGCCTCGCTTATTTTGGCTGCGTCCATTGTTATTTTTGTAAACGCGGGCAAGTGGCTTGCAGCAGCAGTATCTGCAAAGCTGTATGACTATTCAAGCACAGAGAGGGAAGTGATGTTCGGTCTGACCATCCCTCAGGCAGCAGCGACTCTTGCTGCAACCCTTGTCGGATATGAACTCGGACTGTTTGATGTTGCAGTTGTGAACGGCGTAATCCTCATGATACTCATAACCTGTATCACTGGACCGGCAGTTACCGAACACTTTGGCAGAAAACTTGCGTATGCGGAGGATAACGAACCACTGACAGCAGAACAGCTTCCGGAACGGATCCTGATTCCGATGACGAATCCTGATACGATGGATGCTCTTCTGGAGCTTGCCATCACACTTAAAAATCCACTTTCCACAGAACCTCTATACCCTATGACCGTTGTACGAGGGGGAAAGGAAAACCGGGAGCAGAATATTGCACGGGCAGAAAAGATGCTTGGTCATGCTGTTGTTTATGCAGCGGCTGTCGATGTGCCGGTCCGGCCGCTTACACGGGCAGGCGGTAATACGGCAAAACGGATCGGCTATGCCATGACAGATAATCGTATTTCTATGGTCGTGGCCGGGTGGGACGGTGATCCAGGAGAGCGTGGCCGGGTATTCGGTCATGTCCTTGAC
This sequence comes from Alteribacter lacisalsi, assembly GCF_003226345.1. Lineage (GTDB taxonomy): Bacteria > Bacillota > Bacilli > Bacillales > Salisediminibacteriaceae > Alteribacter > Alteribacter lacisalsi. The sequence goes on from NZ_PDOF01000001.1 coordinate 800,062, forward strand.
GATGTGATCGAGTCAACCGACCGCCAGGTTCTTGTGAGCAAACTTTCGCACCCCCTGAACCTGACAAAGCGTCTCGTTGTCGTGATCCCTAAAGCGTTCGATCATATGAAAGGGGCAGATGAGGCCTTCAGAACGATTAAGAAGCTGGCAAGCCGCACCAGTGCCGAACTGCTCCTGATCTCGGTGGGAGAAAGCAGTGAACGCTATGTACAGATTCTTGACCAGATCAAGCCTTCCCTTTCTGCGGAGGCAGTGGATGTGGAAGATTGGTCAGACCTGAAGGGTCGTTTTTATGATAAATTTTATGAAACCGATCTTCTTGTAATACTGAGCGCGCGAAAAGGTACAGTAAGCTGGCATTACCGGCTTGAACGCCTCCCCGTGTACATTAAGGAAACGAGAATCGTCAGTTTTATTGTTCTCTTTCCTGAAGAAGGTGAGGTAGACGATCGAGGTACCAAGGCGACGGTTGTCAGCCGGAGGAATTGAACGGAGCCTGTTCGTAAATAGTAAGGGAAGAGACGGTTTAGAACGTCAATTCTCCATGAATAGGAGTGAGAGGATGCTGGAACCTAAATCACCGGAAATGGCTGTCGAACCTTTGGCGGAGTGCCCCGGCTGCCAGCGGCGGCATGCTTTTGAGCAGGTGCTGACCGCCCAGTCCAACCAAAATGTGATTTTCTCCTGTCCTGACTGCGGGTATGAGAAGAAAAATATCCGGACGAGTAAAGGGTAGATATTTGCACATTAAAAAGGCCTGATTTAAAAGGCCTTTTTGCTGGTTTATTGATTTAATGAGAATACCCTTCAGTCAGTGAACCGTGGCATGCGAAGCTGAACGCCAGGAGCTAGACTCCTGCGGCAGCAGGGCCAGGGGGAGACCCCGAGGGACGAAAGTCCGAGGAGGCTCCCCGGACCGTCGCGGAAAGCGTCCGCCTGCAGCGGCATAAAACTAAAATCTTTCCGAAAACAGCTAAGTGAAAAGACTGCAGAACTCTGGTATAATAAACGAGCAGGAATTAGCACCAGATCTTAAGATGAACTTATAAATAAAATGAGGAGGCTCGTTTATTATGATGAACCTTGATTTATCAAATCGTACATATGTTGTTATGGGAGTGGCCAACAAACGGAGTATCGCCTGGGGAATTGCCCAGTCACTGGCAAACGCCGGTGCTCGTCTGGTCTTTACCTATGCAGGAGAACGCCTTGAACGTAACGTGCGTCAGCTTGCGGAAGGACTCGAACGTAATGATTCTGTGATTTTGCCATGCGATATCACGGACGACGAGGAAATTGAACGCACATTTCGGCAGATCGGGGAAGAGGTGGGAACGATCCATGGAATTGCCCACTGTATCGCATTTGCCAACCGTGAGGAACTAGAGGGCGAATATCTGAACACGACTCGTGAAGGATTTCTCCTGGCCCAGAATATCAGTGCCTATTCGCTTACTGCGGTCACCAAGGCTGCCCGTCCGCTAATGAATGAAGGTGGGGGCATTGTAACACTCACATACCTTGGCGGTGAGCGCGTAGTGAAAAACTATAACGTAATGGGAGTGGCCAAAGCCTCTCTTGATGCGAGTGTTAAATATCTTGCCAATGACCTTGGAAAAGAAAACATCCGTGTAAATGCCATTTCTGCAGGGCCGATCCGTACTCTGGCCGCAAAAGGTATCGGTGGATTTAACGAAGTTCTCAGGGAAATTGAAGAAACGGCCCCGCTAAAGCGGACGGTCACACAAGAGGAAGTGGGCGACTCTGCGCTGTTCCTTCTCAGTGATCTGTCACGGGCAGTTACCGGCGAAATTTTGCATGTGGACGGCGGTTACAACACGATCGGCCTTATGTAATACCATGAACAGCAGCCTCCTAAAGGCTGCTGTTTTTTTATAAGCCATTCTTTAAATGATGGGCAATGGCCCTGTAGTAGTCCAGTTCTTTCCCGATATCAAACCGTTCACCTGAAATTCTGACTGCACCAAAGGTACTGGAAGAGAGCATCATCCGGATCGCATCGGTAAGCTGGATTTCACCACCGGCACCTGGTGTAACCTTTTTCAAAAATGAAAATAACTGAGGTTCAAACACGTACCTGCCGCACACTGCAAGCCTGGAAGGAGGATTCTTCTCAGGCTTCTCCACGATGTCTTTTATCTCGAGTACGTTATCTTCCGCTGATCCATTCCCCGGGTCGATCACTCCGTACTGATTGAGAACACATTCCTCTACTTCCTGAACTCCGATGATTCCTGCCTGTTTGCCGCTGTATGCCTGGACCACCTGCTTAAGAGCCTGTTCCCCATTGTTTGTACTGAACAGATCATCAGGAAGAAGGACGGCAAAAGGTTCTCCCGAAGCAAATGGCTCTCCGAGAAGAACAGCGTCGCCCAGTCCCCTGGCAAACGGTTGTCTCACGTACTGAATGTGGACATCAGGGAGGATGGTACGCTCCAGCAGATGCTCTTTATGATTTATCGCAAGAAAAGCTTCCAGTTCAAGAGAGCGGTCAAAATAGTCCATAATCATATTTTTGTTCCTGGAGACGACGATTAATATCTCTTCAATTCCCGCGTTCACGGCTTCTTCCACAATGTGATGGATCGCCGGCTTTCCTGCTATAGGAAACATCTCTTTTGGCAGCACTTTCGTAATGGGGAGACTCCTGGTTCCGTATCCTGCAGCAGGAATAATCGCTTTTCTTACTTGCATAGCGATTCTCCTTCCAATCTGTAGCTTTATTCTTTATTATGCTCGTACCCAGGCTTATGTTGATTGTCCCAACTTAAAAGGGCAGCCCTGATTTTAAGGGCTTCTGCACATTTTATGTCAAGTCCGCACGAACCCTGACAGCTTCAGTAGGATATAACAGAATATGTGTGGAGACAGGAGAGGATCGTACGATGAAAGTAACCACGATCGGAGCTGGATATGTGGGATTGACCACTTCCTGTGTGCTGGCAGACCATGGCCATAAGGTGATTTGTCTGGACGTAGATCAGGTCAAAATTTCAAAACTTGAAAGAGGAGAGGTGCCATTCTTTGAGCCTGGCCTGCAGGAATTGCTCGACCGGGTTTTAAAAAAAGGTACGCTTACTTTTACTGATGACCGTAAAACAGCGTATTATCATGGAGAAATTATAATTATCGCTGTAGGAACGCCGCCGCAAATAGACGGATCGCCAGATCTGCGCTTTTTAAAAACAGCTCTGACCGATATCTCTGAGCACCTCAGTTCCCATAAAACGATCGTTACGAAAAGTACCGTACCTCCAGGCACAAATAAGTGGATCGAGAGTGAACTGGCGCAAAAGGCAGACAGGAAACTTTTCGACGTTGTATCCAATCCGGAATTTTTAAAGGAAGGGACTGCGCTCGAGGATACGCTGAATCCTGACCGGATGGTTGCAGGCGGGAACTCGGCAGAAGCTGTCGCGCGAGTAAAGGAATTGTTCTCCTTTGTGAGTGCACCTTGGTTCACGACATCCCTTACCGGTGCTGAAATGATAAAATACGCCTCTAATGTCTTTCTGGCAGCCAAAATATCCTTTATTAATGAAATCGCGGCGATCTGTGACGCCTATCACGTGAATGTGGAAGATGTGGCCAGGGGAATCGGAGCAGATCCCAGAATCGGTCCTGCCTTCCTTCGTCCAGGTCTCGGTTATGGAGGATCGTGTCTGCCAAAAGATCTGAGTGCTCTCATTTATGCTGCAAAATCGAAGGGGATTAACCCGAAACTGCTGCCGGCAGCAGGGGAAGTGAATGACTCAGTAACAAAAAGCTATGTCCAGCGTCTGGAGCTGTTGCTCGGAACGCTTCGTCAGAAAAGAATTGCGGTCTGGGGGCTCAGCTTTAAGCCGGATACAGATGACACCCGTTACTCTCCGGCTCTAACGTTCATTCGTAAGATTCAGGAAAAAGGTGCAGAAGTACTCGCACATGATCCGGTGGTAAAGGAAACGTCTGAAGGCATTATCTCACAGCCGGATCCCTACAGTGTCCTCACGGATGCGGACGCACTTGTTCTGGCAACTGAATGGAGCGTATTTAAACAGGCTGACTGGGGCCGGGTGAGCCGGATGATGAAAGGAAAAATCGTGCTGGACTGCCGTAACGTCCTGAATACCGGCGAGGTGGCCGCAGCCGGACTGGATTACCATGCCATTGGACGCTATCAAAGAGAGCAGGAAGCTCAATGAGGCTGCGCATGGTCCTGATCTGTACAGAGAGCCTTCCAGCCCCTGCTGTTAAAGGAGGGGCCATCCAGATGTTTATAGATGGCATTACACCTTTTTTAGCAGAACCGTATGATCTGACCATCTGTTCAATTTCCGATCCATCTCTCCCCGACTCAGAAACGTGTGATCAGGTCCGCTATGTTCGTTTCCCCCAGGAAGAGTATGCCGGGTCTGTGGCGGCCCACCTCAAGGAGGAAGCATACGACCTGGTCCACGTGTTTAATCGTCCACTGGACCTCCTTATTTACGCCGCAGCGGCCCCGGAAAGCCAGTTTGTACTTGGTCTTCATAACGATATGCTCGCACCGGAAAAAATCAGCCAGGATGAAGGGGAACGGGTAATAAATACCGTGGTTGGCATTATTACAATCAGTGACTTTATCCGAAAAAAAGTTGTCGGACGTTTCCCCGAGGCTGAAGGTAAATGCCGTGTTGTTTACTCAGGTGTGGATCTGAGGCATTTTCCTGCCAGACAATCCGACGAGGCGCAGTTGATTCGTGAAGAGTGGCGAAGAAGATTCGGTGTGAGCAACCGGACCGTCGTTCTTTTTGCAGGGCGCCTGTCGCCGAACAAAGGGGTTCATGTTCTGATCGATTCCATGAAGCTGCTTTTCCGGAAGCATCCGGGGCTGGTGCTGATGATTGCTGGTGGAAAATGGTTCAGTGATGACGGAATGAACCGGTATACGAGAAAACTCCGTTCACAGGCAGATAAATTGAAAGACCGCGTTCTCTTTACCGGGTTTATACCTGCTGATCAAATCGGAAATCTCTTTCTCGCAGCGGATATATTTGTGTGCCCGTCATTATGGGAAGAACCGCTGGCACGAGTTCATTACGAAGCTATGGCGGCGGGGGTTCCGGTCATTACAACCGACCGGGGAGGGAATGGGGAGGTGATAATCCATAAACAGAACGGCTGGGTCATAACAGACTGCGAAAGTCCGATTGCATATTCACAGGCAATCGAATTTTTTCTGCGTAATCAGGAGCTTGCTACCTACATGACGGCTAACGGCCGGCATCTCGTAGAAACTGCGTTTCAGTTTCAACATGCGGCGAGACGGTTTCTGACTGCCTGGGAAGCTTTTATCGATCGGGGAGCGGATCAGGTCAATACTAATGACGATGAAACCTTTCCCCTCCATTCTCCGTAAATCTGTTCAGGAGAAGGGGGGAACCGGTTTGAAAACACGTGATGTCGTGCTGCTCACCACCAGTTTTGCAGTGGTATTATTTATGTTTGTCTATACGTTTTGGCATTGGCACGCAATGGGCGATCTTGTGCCGGGGCATATCAGCCATGTCGGGGAAGTAACCAGGTGGGCCGCCAAACCATTCATCTTTTTCCTGCCCGGAATGGCCCTGTTTCTCTTAGCTATAGTGATTCCGTTCTATTATTTTCCCCAGGGGATAGCCATACCTTTGAACATGACGTTTGAAGAAAAGAAACAGCATCAGGATCTTATGGGTACCTATCTGTTTACTGGCCTGCTCGGCATTCAGGTTATGATTCTCTTATTTCATCTTGAGGCGGTCCGGCTGGCAGCAGGAGAGATCGATCAGGGAGCAGCCACTTTGCCCGCGATTCTCACTTTCCTCGCTGTGATGATCGGATCGACAATCGTTACGGTAATAAAAGTGAAGAAGCGGCTTTGTGGGATCCGTACAGTGGCAAAAGATAATTAAAGCGCTGTCTGGTATACTGAAAGTAAACCTTTATATCACACAGGGGGAATATAATTTGAAGACACCAGACACGAATCAGACGATTGAACTGATTAAAGATCTTGTCTCAATTCCAAGTCCATCGGGAAACACAGACCGGGTCATTTCATATGTCGAAGACTTTCTCGCAAAGCTTGATGTGGAAACAAAACGAAACCGGAAGGGCGGTCTCATTGCTACGCTGCCAGGGAAAAATGATGCCGAGCATCGTATGCTGACAGCTCATGTGGACACCCTTGGAGCAATGGTGAAGGAAATCAAGCCTTCCGGCAGGCTGAAGCTTTCCCTGATCGGCGGATTTAAGTTTAACGCCATCGAAGGAGAGTACTGTGAAATTGAAACTGTCTCCGGCAAGAAATACTCCGGTACGATTCTGATGCATCAGACAAGCGTCCACGTTTACAAAGATGCCGGCAAAGCCGAGCGGAATGAAGCGAACATGGAAGTGCGCATCGATGAAAAAGTACATACAGCAGAAGAAGTCAGAGAGCTAGGAATTGAAGTAGGTGACTTTGTCTCGTTTGACCCGCGTGTTGAAACGACTCGGAGTGGCTATTTGAAATCCCGCCATCTTGATGATAAGGCGAGCGTCGGCATCCTTATGCAGCTGATTAGACAGGTAAAAGAGGAGGGCGTCACGCTTCCCCATACAACCCATTTTCTGATTTCAAATAACGAGGAAATCGGCTATGGAGGAAACTCCAATATTACACCGGAAACAGTGGAATACCTAGCTGTGGATATGGGTGCGATGGGGGACGGCCAGGCCACTGATGAGTATACAGTCTCCATCTGTGTGAAAGATGCGAGCGGACCATACCATTACGGCCTGCGGAGGCACTTGACTGCGCTCGCGGAAAAAAACGAGATCGGCTATAAACTCGACATTTATCCTTATTACGGATCAGATGCATCCGCCGCGATCCGCTCCGGCCATGATATTGTCCACGGACTGATCGGACCGGGAATCGATTCATCACACGCTTACGAGCGCACACACCGTAACTCGATCGAGGAAACAACCCGTCTTCTTCTTGCCTATGTGCAGGAGCCTGTCGTCGCCACGTGAATTTACTCGTTAACGAGACGAGCCCCCGTGGTCGGAGTAAAATTTCAGGACCGGCAATCGGAGCTGGTAAGAACAGTAAGGAAGTAATAAGGACGCTGAGGAAATAATAAGAACGTTTAGGAAATAATAATACTGCTAATCAAGTCAACCCGTTCAAAAAAAGGACCCAGCCGGGTCCTTTTTTTCTGGTACTACCTGCTGATTACCGGTTCAGAGACAGATTCCGATAATTCCGGATGGCAATTGAATCTTCGCCGGTATCGATGTACTCTACCTCCAGCTCATCACCGGGCTCGATAAAGAGAGCAAGCTGCGAGCGATTGACAGGAACCGTAAACACCTGATTACGCTCTTCGAAGAGGATCATGACAATTGTTCCGTCCTCATCGGTGGACTGCGTCACCCGCTGTACGGTAAGTGTTTCTTCCACTTCCTCAGCCAGATCGGTCGGAATATCCATATCAGGGTCCAATCCTGAAGCAAGAAGACTCTGGTATTCATTAAAGACCTCACGTCGTGATTCGGAGCTTACGACACGGCCTGAGTCCGCGTGTACGAGTGCGATTTTCTGAAAGCCGTTATTGCGGTCCACCACAGGTACCACCCATGTATACTGGCCGTAGATTGAATAGAGAACCGGCTGCGTACCAACCCACTGCTCACGCTCAAATGCCCGGTCGACCCGGTCCCTTGCAGCATTTCCGTTTAAGATTCCCCTGGCCTCCTGACCGCCATAGTAAGTCATTTCACCGGTGCGGGCGTTGACCATGGAGAAACCGACCATTGTATTGCCTGAACCGCGGGGTCTTTCGTGATCCACAAACCAGTACATCTGCCGTTCTGAGCCGTATACGCCGATCATTTCGTTTCTCCGCGGCTCCGTTACGCCGTCCCTTCCGATGAAACGGTTGAGAAATCCACCGCCGTATTGACCGTACCAGGTTGCATATTCAAGTGCTGTCTGCTCAGCAACCCCCTGGTCGATAAATTCCGGCATCTCATCAAGGGAGTAGCGTTCCATCTCGCCTGTTACCGCATCGAGAACAACGACTCCGTCTGCTTTGTTGCCATGACGAAAGAACTCGAAGTAGCCATAGGAAAACACATAATACGGGTGACCTTCGTCGTCCGGTTCAAACGATTCGCTTACAATTATGATGTCTTCGTGCGCCTGTCTGACCATTCTCTTGGCATTTGAACCGAAGTAGGCACTCGGCACATAGTTCATCTCATACCCATCAACAAGCTCGGCCTGATCGTTTGGGTCTTCGGCTGAAATTTTAATATACCCGGGAACATGGTCGGTTGTGATCCATCTGAAAAAACCGTCAAACTCAATCGGGCTGACCCAGAACAATTCATCGTCAATCGTCTGGATACTTGATTCTCCTAGATTGTACCTAGCTGAACCATCCAGGTCACCAAATACGATTTCCGAGCGGTAGCGGGCATTCCCATAAGGGACAACGCGGATATTTTCCTCATCAGCGCTTTCCATTACTTCCAGCTCGGTCTCCGCTTCCGGAAGGGCATGGCGGTCGGATGCTGTCTGTATCGGGTAAATAAACCACATATAGGCCATACCCACAGCAACCAGACAGCCGAGTGTGAACGCTGCCCGGTTGGACCAGGTCACTTTTTTATCATAGTAATACGAAATAGTGGAAGAAAGAAGAAGATTAATAACGATGATCACAGCGAATGAATGTAAGATGCCGTGCCATGTAAGATCAATAAGGCCAAAATAAAAGATAGAAAAACTGACAATCACCCCAAGTATGTAACGGGCCATATTTTCCGGCCAGAAAGTGCTGGCTGCTTTCTTATTTTTAAATGCTCTGCTCCAGTTTCCCGCAATGGGATTCAGAAAAAGCAGGGCGGTAATAAGACTGTAAATAAACATATGAATTTCCCCCTGATCAGATATATAAACTATTGTTCTATAATACCTCTACGGATAGGTATTAAGAAAGGTTCCAAAGAACATAAGTTTTTACCAAAGAAAAAAACAGGAAGGCTGTCGGTTCACCATTCCTGTTTTTCCTCCAGTTTATTTAAACGAGCTTATCCTGCCCGCCGTTTTCTCCTGTTTTGTGTGTTAGCAGAGGATTCGATCCAGATTTTCGGATTAGATGGAGGGTTGTTTGTAAAGCGATATATTTTCTCAACTGGTTCAGGTTCCGGAATGATTAGTTCCTCTTCTTCTACTTCGAAGACTTCCTCAGCATCTGCAGTAACCTCATCATTGATTTCAGTTTCTGCGACGGTCTCGTCAGCGATCAACTCCATTGAATCATGATCCGCTTCCGGAGCTGTGGTTTCAGCCGTTCCTAGACCTAGCGGAGCACCGGAGGCAATGCTTTGCTCCATTTCAGTCCAGACACTTAAAATGTCCGAGACGACACGGCTCCAGACAAAGCGGGCTTCAGCCAATTTCCGCCCGTGGGCGCCCATAGCTTTCGCTGATGAAGAGTTACTCAGGATCTCACTGATTCTGTCAGCAAACTCCTGCGGATCTTCCGGATTCTGAATCACATAACCATTTTTTCCAGGTTCAATAATTTCAGGGTTGCCTCCTCGGGCGGTTGTTACGATTGGGAGCCCGGCTGCCATAGCTTCATAGTGAACACGCGCAAGTGGTTCTTCCCATTGGGATGGGCATACGAAGACATCTGCAGCAGAAAACCATTTGTGAATTTCTTCAGGGTGAACGAAACCGGTCGTAATCACCGGTACCGGCATACGCTGGGCAAGGGCCCTTACATAAGCGACATAGTCAGTCACATTGTTATCACTGAACCATTTGCTTCCTACAAGCACGAGTGCCACATCGGAATGTTTTTTTGCGAGGATCGGCATCGCCTGCAGAAGAATGTCAGCACCTTTATTTGCACTGAGTCTTCCAGCGAACATGACGAGCTTACGTGAACCAAGGTTGTGTTCGGCTCTGATTTCATCCCGGAGTTTTCGTCCAGCCGATGTAGAAGCAGGTACAAAACGGTTTACATCAACACCGGAGTAGATTGTTTTCAGCTTCGGTGCAGCTTCGGGGTAGTCAGCGGTAATGGAAGAGCCGATATAATCACTGATGGTGATGATTTTATCCACCTGTGCTACTGCTTCTTCTCCTTCCTCCCGGTCAATCTTTGCCGTTTTGAACATATCGTTGTGCATACTTAAAATCAATCGTGCTCCAGGTACAGCAGCCCGCAGAGTCCTGACGAGCCGCGGACGGTTAAAAATATGAATCACATCAAACTTCTCATCTTGAAAAACCTCAGCAAGGCCGTCGCGGTAGGTTTCGAGAAGTCCACCGGGAACGCGGATATAACGTACACCCTCGACTGTTTCGCGGTCTGGGAGATCGGGATCGGAACGACCGAAAACGGTAATGTCGTGTCTTCCTTTCAGAGAGGGAAGGGCGCCTGCGATATAAGTCTGAATGGCGCCCCCGCGTATCGGAGGTACCGGCAGTTTTTCCGTACAGACAATGGCTACTTTCATTCCAAAATGTCCTCCTTCAGCTTACGAATCATTTTTCATCTGCCTGGTGTTCCTTTAAGTCATTCGAGGAAAATAATCTTCAAATTCTTTAAAGCAACCAGAGCGTGCCCGTAAACTATATTTTTGACTTCCATTTGAAAATGCATTTGGCAGTGTCATATCCTATTCGTCAATTATTTGAGAATATCGCCTTTCAGTTCACGAAGGGCCTCAATTGCCGGCCATTTGGACTGATCGGCTTCAGCAATGCGTTTACAAAGGGCATCCAGTTCCCCGTCCATAAAAATTTCCGGCTCGTAAACCATTTCTTTTACGTTTTTATAAAATTCGTTTGGCAGCATCATATCGATTATAAGAAGATCGTAAAGTTCCGGCTCGATCGGATGGGACTGATGATACGCCTCAAGCATGCCTTTCATCCAGGCTACATCCCAGTTTCCAATATCGTCCATTGTGCCGGTAATGAGTTTTCTTAAATCACGGATGCCGATATCATAAGCGACACCGTCAAGGTCAATAATCCACATTCCGTCTGGACCTGACTGTCCGTTTGACCAGCCGTAATCCTGGTGTACGAGTCCCCAGGCTTTGTTCCCTCTGGTCACCAGCGAGTGGTATGCCGATTCCATCAGGGCCTTATGGGCATTTACCGCATGCTGTTCAAAGTGATCTACGTAATTGAGAATCGTCGCGCTTGCCGGCATATCACTGTAAGCATGTGCTACATTTCTGAACCAATCCATCTTTTTAAGCACTTTTTCATACGTTTTCGGCCATCTGTATAGCCGGGTAGCGTTTTCTGCTCCGGCAGGGGGGGTGTACCCTTTTGATAAAGTATGAAATTCCCCGATCGCATGACAGAGCTGTTCCGCTCCAGCAAGATCTTTTGATACCGGTACAAGGGGTTCGATCCAGTCAGCTACAAACCAGATTTTACCTCCTTTTTCCACGTATGGAAGCCCGGCTTTGCTGTGGACAATCGCAGGGATTCTTGCCTTTTTTTCATGTACCAGATATTCCTGGGCGTAAATACTGAACAAGCTCCTTGTCGGACGGCGGTGTAGAATTTTTAAACTTCTTGGTCCTCTGTCGGTCTCGATTTTCCAGATGAGACCCCCTTTATCTGCTTTTGTAGTGATTACTTCCATCGACGAAACCTGCATATCATACTGGGCGATGACTTCGGATGCCATTTCCGTAATATACTCCGGAACGAAAAATTCACCGAGTGAGCCGTCCAGATCCCAGGGAGTAATTAACTGGTCTGCCATTCTATCTCCTCCTGGCTGCATGTGTTTCTTTAATGTATGCATATATATGAAACCTGATTGGATACATAACCAGAATAGCAATCTGTTTTTGGGCGTCCGCTTTCTTGCATTATAGTCATATATCGGGGACAGAGCGGACAACACTAACATAATCTGATAGCAGGAACAAAAGTTTACCGGGATGTAAAGAAACTCTTTGCCCAAATGGCAAAGAGCACCTGATTTCAGGATATTCAGGCTTAAAGAAAGGAAGGATCTGATTGGAGGTTACATGGCTTAGTCTTCTGATGGTGAGCATCGCTGTATTCCGCCTTACACATCTAGTTGTCTATGATTCAATTACAGAACCTTTACGTAATTTATTTCTTACGGAAAGAGAAGAAGAGGGGGAGATCTTTTATGAGCCCCGAGAAGGGTGGTTTCGCCGACCGGCAGGAGAACTGCTCAGCTGTCACTGGTGCACGGGATTCTGGGTTAGCCTGCTTCTTACCTCAGGTTTTATATGGCTGCCTCTCTGGTTTGGAAAAGTAATCTTATTCCTGGCTGTTGCAGGTATTGCTTCCATTATTCATTCTGCTGTAATCCATTATTTCTTCTGATTAAGGTGAAGCAGTAATTGTTCTAAGGCGGTGCCTCAGCGTATGTTCAATGTTTATTTCACGGAGGGTCGCTTCACCCATTAGGAGGCGCTTATTATTGTCGGCTAAATAAAGATTGGCCAAAGCAAGACATTCTTCCTTGGTGCCGGCGTGAACAGACAATTTGGCAGATGGGAAAAGATTTGCGGTTTCCCTGCGCCTTTGAGTGATTTGAAAGGCGCCGCATGCAGCAGCTCTGAAGAGTTCCACTGGAGGGCTGGCTGAGGGAATGGATGCAGCATTATATATTGCGGCTTCCTCTGAAAAGCCAGTCAGAACCACCTTCGCACTGGAATAAAAGTACCGCTCAAACCGGGGAGAAATCCAATAATTGATGAGCTTTAACCTGGGGCTGATACTACAGTTGGTAAGCTTTTCATTCCAGCCTCTACCTACGGTTGTAATTCTCCAATCAGTTTGTGAAATTAGAAAGCGGATGATCTCAGCAGCCTTCGTGCAGGCCGAACCTACAACACAGATGTCGCTCTGGTAAACCGAATGTTCCCGCTGTTCCGGATGAAAGACATTCACATCAGCTCCATGCGGGAGGTATGCAGCACGGCGATGACCGAGCCTTTTGTAAATAGCAACCGCATTTTTTTCCACAGAATACAAAGTGTGAAAATAATGGATAAAACGCTTGTTATAATCGAGTGTATTTGGATCATCCAGAAACCAGGCAATCAGAGGAATGTCTGTCCTGTATAAATCTGTAATAAACGAGTCCCAGCCTGTACCGGATATCAGGACAAGAATATAGTTAGGGGAAACTTTATCCAGGCTCTTTGCAATTTCTGTCACAGGAGGATCGGAACCAATCATGTAAAAGGCAGGACAATCGTCATCCTTTAAAATGATGTCAATACTTTCCCTGGAATAAGGGAAGCTTAAAGTTTCAGAAATCACAAGACAAGCAGCCTTCACGTAAGAACCTCCAGTGTATTAAGGATAAGGAAAAGAGAAAACGGTGTGCTACAGGCACTCCCCGCTCACAGGTAAAGACTGATTGTATTGACAGAAGAAATCCCTTTCTGCATTTCCCTGGTGTAGCAAAACCCTTCAATCAGAAGATGTTCATCACTGTCCGCGGCATCGGCCGTAATATCAAAGTTTGTAAAAACAGCTTTTTCCCCCGGCTTGACTGTATCAATATGCACCGGCTTCAGCCAGTGTTCTCCTTTGGTTTTTACCCATTCTTTCCAATCATTCTGGACATACATCCATTCCTCATGCGGCTTTATCCATGTTCGTTCGAGCTGCTGGCGGAATCTGATTTTACCTCCGATATGAATCTTATTTGAAGGTTTTGCACGAAAGCAGAAAACCGGATCGTGCAGAATCTGGTTACCTGTATTCTCCAGTGTGAAGTGGCCAATGATGTGAATCTGGCTGTCCTCTGGTTCACTGTTCTTAGGAAGAAAAACAGAATGACTGAAGTATGCTTTTGCTGCTGTAACAGGTGGAACCGTTACAGAATGAGACTGACGCTTTCCATTCTTTTGGCTCAGTCTTGTTTCAAGCTCCTGCACCTGATGCTTATATTTACTCAGTTCGGACCTGTAATGCAGGATTTTCTGTTCGAGCTGCAGCTTGGTATCATCCTGCCTTTTCTGCTGATAAGAGTGTTTAGACTTCACCTTTTCATCACCCCGGAATTTGCCTTGTTATGAGAGTGTATGCACGTCTTTTTCCAGTCAGAAGAGAAAATTGTTTCGCCTGTATAACTGCAAATACAAAAAGACCAGATTGATGGGTGGCATCAATCTGATCTTGCTGCATATCCTGATGTTATTATTTTTCTTTGTGATGACCGTTGTGCGCCGGAAAAATTTCAGGGCACTGTGGAGGGAAAGCAATCTCCGGGCAAAGTCTGCTGATTGGCAGAATAATATCTTCCCGTGGACGGCACTCCGCTCCTTCAATTTCCAGAATTACGTCAGCGTGAACCTGAACCGACTGGCAGATATGCAGGGTCAGCTGAAGTGAGCTGAATTCTCCATTGATACAGCAAACGACTCCGGAACCACTAAAGTCGAATACATCGCAATCGACTTCCGTACCCTCAGGCGCACAGAGGAGAAACTTCTCAAAAAGACAGAAGTCAATTTCGCCGGATGTACAGATTGGATCTACGTCATCCTCATCAAGACGCAGTTCCACAACGAAGCTCCCCTGCTTGCGGATTTTAACTTCCTGAAGTTCAATTCCAAGCTCCGGAACAAACACGTTACGCCGTGTTCCAACCTCCGAGCATTCTACAGTATCCTCCACTTCAACGACTGTTACAATAAAATCTTCACCAGGAGGAAGCAGGTCACAAGGATCGTCTGCCCCTTCTTCTCCGTCACAGTCGAAATCAAGTTCGGCTAATCCGGCCGGACCAGAGAAAGTTAACTCTTTATCAACTTGACGTGTTACCCAGTCATATAACTTTTCAGCTCTTATACAGAGAGGGTGAAACTCTGCCATGCCTTAATCATCCTTTCATTCATGGTAGTTCCTCTATCGGGGACTACTTCATAGTATGAGAGGGGTGTAAAATTGTGCATAATCCCAGAACGAAAATAAGGCACTTGGGCTTTTTAAGAAAGATTGACCGGTACTTACATATAGATGAAAAAGAAAGATTTTCAAAAGCCGGAAATCGGGTTAGTTCCCGGCTTTTTGAGGAGGAGTGACATTCAGTGAAAAAAGTAATGTCAACGGAAAAAATGTCTGAGGTTCAGCTGAAACAGCGTATCATTCATCTTCAGTCCGAATTGAACAGTTATCGTCGCAGAGTTGACCATTATCAGAAAGATCCACTCAATCAAGAGCTTGACTATCTGCGGGAACAGCATTCTTTTCTGACCGGGCAGAATAAAGTACTTCGGGAAGAAATTGATGTGTTAAAACAAAAGGCGGAAGCTGAGGAAGTCCGAGGCAGGGAACTGCTTCAAAAATTGGAAGCGGTACGGGAGTCAGTCAAGGAACTTACGCAGGCAGAGAGCAGTGCAAAGGAAGAATCAGTAAAGCTGAGAAGAGATTATGAAGTTCAAATGCAGGAATACGAAAAACTTAAGAAAGCCCTGGAGAAGGAAGAAACGGAGAAAAAAATGCAGAAACAACGTTTTGAAAAAGCTGAAGAGGAATGGGAGCGGGACAGAGCTGATCTTCAATTAGCAGGAGCTGCCGCAGGAGAACTTGAAAAGGAAATCGAGCTTCTTAAAGCAGAACTCAGGACCTATCGTCCAATGGCACAGTATCAGATGTCGCCTTATATCGCAAACACGGACAAAGGAGATCGTGACAGAAGGAAACCGTTTCCGTTTCCTGCTCCTGCAAAGGCTGATACTGCTGATCCCAGGTCGTTTCGGGTAAGTGATTTTGAAACGAGTGAACCGGTTGAGGAAGGTTGGGTTAAAGGGAGGAACAGAGTAAAGGTAACTGATAGTAAAAGCCGCGCAGGTCATACGCCTCACGGAAGCAGAAGCCGTGCTGAACCTGAGAAGACAAAATTGGATCCGGAAGAAGTACTCATACAAAAAGAAAATGAGCGTGCTGCAGAAGAAGAGGGCCAGAATGAAATTGTGAAAGGAAAAAACAGCACATGCTCAGCGGCAGAAAATCATTCCGGTGATCCGGATCATGAAGAAAAAAAGTAATATTCCCATCTGAAAATACCATGCTTCTCCGCTCCTGCATAACCGGAAAAAATCCTCTGTCATAGCCTGATAGTAGACCGTCAGGTTAGGAAGGAGGCAAAGGTGTGGGCTATGGGGAAAAACGAAAAATAAAGCGTGCAGACAGCAGGTTAAAACCAGCTACTGTCACATACAGCCGTAAAAAGAATGTAAATGATGGGGATAGCTCAAAGAAACGCGGCTGCGGCTGCGGATCAAAAACAAGAAAAAATAACAAATAAAGAAGGCTTTGCCCGTGCCGGCCTGATGGTAAAAGCATAAGCTGATATCAAAACAGGAAAATGGAGGGCCATCTTTGACTAAGAATCATAAACCAGATTCCGGAAGTGACCAGTCCGAACTGGAAAAGCGTAAAACACTTTGGAGTACATGGAAGCAGGTCATGCTCGGGAATAACGAAAATCAAGGTGAAAATAGTGAAGAAACGGCGAAACCGAAAGAAGATCAGCCGCCGT
Source organism: Alteribacter lacisalsi (assembly GCF_003226345.1). GTDB lineage: Bacteria > Bacillota > Bacilli > Bacillales > Salisediminibacteriaceae > Alteribacter > Alteribacter lacisalsi. Next base: position 816,654 of record NZ_PDOF01000001.1, read on the forward strand.
TCTGGTGGATTTGAGCCCGCGCAGGAAAAAATCTGCGCGGGTTTTGTCCTTGATTAGATAACCTGATGATAATTGCCCATCAGCCTGGGCTGAACGACAGGTCCTGAAGAAACCTCGACCGGTAAGCTTTTTTACCGCGGCGCTGATCGGTTGAAGACAAGTAAAGCTCCCGTTCAGCTCTTGTTACAGCCACATACATCAGCCGCCGTTCTTCCTCAATGTAGGATGGATCTCCTTCGCGGTTTCGCTCAAGAGCATGTTCGTGGGGAAGAGATCCTTCGTTACATCCAATCACATATACATACGGGAACTCTAGACCTTTTGCCCGGTGGATCGTCATCATCTGGATGCCTTTCCCGTCCTTTTTTTCCCTGCGATGGTCGTTGACTTTTGCCCTCATATGATCTACGTACGCCAGAAAGCTGGAAACGGAATTGTAGTTCGAAGCGATCGCAGTGAGTTCAAGGAAATCATCGGACCCTCTTTCCATTTTGTTCCCTTCACGGCCGTTCTTTTTAACATATTCCTTTAATCCAAGATTCTCAAAAGCTGATTGAAGGGCGAGTTTAGGCTCCATTTTCGCAAGCTTTGGGATTTCGGCTACACCTTTCTGCACTTTTTTCGTCTGGAAGCCGCTCATCTGGTCTTCTGTACGGTGAAGGGCACCGAGCATTGTTTCCCCATGAAAAATTGTATGACGCTTTAAATCCTGAAGAAGGCTGTGTTTAAGAAACATAACCCTGAGCCAATCCTGCATGGCGTCTACATCATCTCCGTTTAATGCAAGACGAAGGAAAGAAAGTGCCTTGCGGACAACATTACGCTCGTAAAACGATTCGCTTCCCTGTTCCATCGTGAAGGGAAGCCCGGATTCGACGAGTCGTTCAAAAACCGCCCTTGCTTGAACGTGTGTCCGGTATAAAATCGCAATTTCTTCAGGTTTTGACTGATTGCGGATCCGTTCTTTGATATGTTCGATAAGGTAAAGCGCCTCTTCTTCCTCATCGTAAGGAAAAATGAGACCGGGACGGGACGTATTCGGTTTGACGGGGAGCATCCGCTTGTCAAATCGATCTTTGTTTCGGCGGATCACATCGTTAGCCAGATTGACGATCGCCGGCTCTGAACGGTAGTTTGCTTCCAAGTGAATTTTTCGTGTTCTTTTGAATTCTGATTCAAACCGGAGGATGTATTCCGGGTCGCTTCCTCGGAAACGGTAAATGGACTGGTCGTCGTCTCCGACCGCACAGAGATTCATCTGCGGCGCTGCAAGAAGCTTTACAATTTCGTACTGAAGCCGGTTAATATCCTGAAATTCATCGATCATAAAATGGGTAAAACGTTTCTGGTAGCGGGCAAGCAGTTCAGGATCGGACATAAGCAGATCACGGCAGCCTGTGAGCATGTCATCAAAGTCAAACTGATGACGCTCCTTTTTTTCCTGCTCGTAAATACGAAACACATCTTTCACCTGTTCTTCAAACGCATCCGCAGGCTTAACGCGCTCCGGTGACAGACCGTCATTTTTCCATGCCCCAATGGCAGTTAGAGCACTGTCTACGGCGAATTCCTTTTCGTCAATTTTCAGCTCTCTTAAAGCGCCGAAAATGATTTTCTCCTTTTGCCACTGTGCTTTTAGAAGCCGCTCCGGCTGCCAGCGTTCATAATTTTGGTGCATGAGCATCTTATAAAAGAGACTATGGAACGTACCGGAAATGATTTTTTGAACCGTACGGCGGTCAAGACCGAATGAAGAAGCGAGGCGGTGCTTCATCTCTGCTGCTGCTTTTTGAGTAAACGTAACGAGCATCATCGAATCCGGAGGGACAAGTCCGGATTCAAGCATATAGGCTGCACGGGCGGTGAGAACCCTTGTTTTCCCGCTTCCTGCGCCGGCCAGAAGAAGGAGGGGTCCATCCGTTGTGATGACCGCTTCCTGCTGCCTGCTATTGAGGGGCGTGCCGCCTGCCTCAAGTTTTTTTAATACCGGATGATCAGCCTTTGAGTGATCCGGCTTTGCCTGCTGTGCCTGATCACGGATAAAATAAACGGTCTTTTTCCAGGGACCCGGCCTGTTTGATGGTCGCTCCTGCACGGCGGTGCCGATAGGTTTACTTTCCGGGAGGGTAAAAGAACCGACTGTTTTGCTGCTGCTTTCTGCTGCTGCAGCCGTTTCGTTCTGAACAACTGCTGTTTCTGCCGCCTGCAGGTCTGCTTCAAGGTCCTGCTCTTCACATGCTGTATAAGGCCCTTCGCTTCGGTGAACGAAGGAAGGAGGATGGTGAAGACTTACCTGAAGTCTCACTGCTTCATCGCAGTAAGGGCATCTAAGTCTGTCTGTTCGGCTTTTTTTATCAAGCAAAGAAAGCTTTCCACGCTCAAGACTGGAAAGCTCCCAGGTGTTGTTATTATGTATGGCGCGCTGCATAAAGTCTGCCTCCGGATGTGTGACGTGTGATAGGGGATCATTGCCCCGGACTGTCTTATCTTATCAGATTCCGTCAGGTGATTCATCAGGTTTTATAAAGTTGTCCGCTTCGTCCGGGGCATGAAAGGGTAATAAAACGGTGAGGTGATTGTGATGGGCTATATACCGCTGCTCAGAGACGAACAATTTCTTCTTTACGCTGTCCGGCAGGAGCCGGATGCCCCGCTGATTGCACGTGTAGCTTCTCTTCAGAGGTCCCAGGCTGTGAAAAAGCGGAGTCATTTTGAAAGGCAGTATGAAAATATGCGTCTGAAAAAGCTGATCCTCGAATGTGAAAGCGAAATTACCGGTAAAGGTCTGCATTATGATGAACGGATTTAAGGGAACGAACAGGGAGCTGCAGCCGGGACATGTTCCGGCTGCAGCTCCCTGTTTTACTTTTATGCGGGGTTCAGGCAGCAGATTACATGAAGAAGTGTCCGATAACGGCGAAAAGAAATACAACGGATAATCCGATCACTGTTTTTTTCATACCCTGGCCTCCCGACTGAAAAGATCACCGTAAACATAAACGACCGGCTGCAATTACGTTTATTGTAAAGCCCTTACATTATTCTGAAAAGGGGAATAAGGTCAAAATAAATCTTCAATTAACGACAAAAAAGGCGGACCTTCATGGTCAGCCTTTTTGCACAGCAGTTGTTGCTCCCGCCCGGAATCGAAATAAGAAAATCGTAAGGGCAATTAGAGCAATTCCTGTGAGACTTAAAAACAAATTGGAGTAGATGATATTGTCATTCGTTCTGGCAAACGGGTTCAGAAGAAAAGAAGCTGTTTCAAGGTCAAGGATACGGCCGTAAACTGCACTGCCGATGGCTGCACTCATAAAGTTCAGCAGGTTGAACATCCCAATACCCACACCGGTTTGTTTTTCGGGAACAATAGAAGAGAGGAGATTGGCTGTTGAACTTTGAACCAGTGGGAAGCCAAGGTAGGTTACGAGAACGCATAAGGCGACCACCACAGGATGAAACCCGGCAAATGTGGAGATAAGTACGGTACCGAAACCTACGAGAATCATCGCCAATTTTACAACCGGCACACTGCCTTTTCTGTCTACAAGCCTGCCCCCGGCCTGACCGATCAGTCCTGCGGCCATTGCGCCGGGAAAGAGGACAAGACCGATGGCAAGGGTATTCAGATCATACAGGTCCCTTAGCATAATGGGAATGATAAAGATCATGCCGAAAAGGACGCTTGTTCCAAGGAAGCTGGTAGCTACGGTGGTGGTGTAGCGTCCATCCTTTAAAAGGGATGGTTCAATAAACGGATGCTCCGCTGTCAGCGTCCGCCAGATAAAAAGAATAAGAGAGGTTGCAAACATCAGCGGAGCCCACCAGAGGCCGGTCGTAATAAATACGAGAAGGGAAGCGACTGATGCGGCGATAAAAACAGCCCCGGGTATGTCCACAACACCGTGACGCCGCTCTTCATCCGGAATCCACTTTCTTAAAAACGGGATCGCAACGATGGAGAGCATGGAAAATAAAAACAGAAAGCGCCAGCTCAGGAAACCGCCGATCAGGCCGCCTGCAATTGGTCCGAGACCTGAGGCAAATGCAACGGTAGCGGACACGATTCCGAATACCCGTCCCCGTTCATCGGGAATAAAACGGGCAGGAATGATAAAGGCCAGTGCCGGAATAGTAGCGCCGCCGAGGGCCTGAATAATCCGCGCAGCCAGAAGTGTCGGATAGTTTGGTGCGAGTATTCCGAGTGTTGCCCCGATGAAAAAAAGCGTCAGGCCGAATGTAAGCAGATTTTTTATAGGAAAGATATCCGCCAGCTTCCCATACATAAGTGAGCCAATGGAAAACACAAGAATGTAGCCGGTCATAACCCAGCTTACCTGGGAGGGCATTAATCCAAAGTGTTCAGCTATATCTGGAATGGCCACATTAAACATGGTGCCATTCATTACGGTAAAGGTTAAAATTGCACAAATCAGCAGAATAAGCCTTGACTTAAGCTTCGGATCAATCCGGGGTGCTTCTTTTTGTTCTTTTGTATCTGTCATTTTTTCTTCCTTCTTTCCAAAAGAGAATCCCGACCCGGTTTCAGGTTAGAACCATTATTTCGCAACCGGAAATAATGCACTTCTTTCATCTTAAAGGAAGGGAGTATAGGCGTCAACGAATGGGTTTCTCAAGTGGAGGAGAGGGAATATAACGAAAAAGGAGGAGAGAGAATGTACAAACTGGCTGCAATAACCGGGAGTCTTAGAAAGGAATCGATAAATAAAACAGTGATGGAGGAATTCAAAAGGCTGTCGGCTGACAGGGTGGAAATGAGTGTCCTGGATATTGGAAGCCTGCCTCTTTTTAACGCTGATCTGGAAGAAGGGGGAGACCCGGAGGCGGCCGCAGTATTCAAAGAAACCATCCGCACGGCAGATGGTGTTCTCATTGTGACCCCCGAGTACAGCCATGGAGTTCCGGGAGTCCTGAAGAACGCTTTGGACTGGGCCGGGAGCATGACGAACGAGAACGTGCTGGCTCAGCTTCCTGCAGCAGTAACCGGAGCATCCCCCAGTGCGCTTGGAACGTCACTTGCCCAGGTGCAGGTCAAACAGACACTTACCGCATGCGGCTCGTTTGTGCTTCCCCAGCCGGAGCTGTTTATAGGAGCTGCTCACAAACGGATTGGGGACGGGAAAATAACCGATGAAAAGACAATCGAGCTGATGAGGGAATTTCTGGCCAGTTTTTATACGTGGCTTAACCGCTTAACAGACTGAGAACGGTTTTGAAGAGCCCTATGTCGGCCGCTTAAGATCCCTCCTGCAAGGACTCCTGTCAGTACGATATAGACCGACCCCCAGTACAGTGTCCAGTTCTTTAATACGAAATCAGAGAAGTCGACAATATCAGGGTGCAGATGGTCACTCATCGCCCAGACCAGGACGGCGCATGGGAAAACGAATACGCCGTAGCTGCCCCTTTTTGAAATATGCTGAAGTCCAAAAAGGGCACACAGCAGACAGACCGTCATCTTGATAAACAAAGAGAGCAGCCAGACAATCCCGATCGCTGCTTCCACCCGCTGGAACAATTCGCCAATTTCAATGTTTCTGGCCATTGCATAGGTGGCAAACGTTTCCCGGGCAGTAAAATCAGGACTCTCCACGCCGACCGTGACTAAAATAGCGCTCGAAAGAACAAATCCTGAGATGGCAATCGACCAGACAATATAAGTGAGCAGATGCTTCTTATCTGAGACAAAGGTGACGAGGGATGTAAAGACGAGCAGCTCAATAAAAGGGAAACCCAGAGTCGGGTAAGCACCGTGAACTATCGGAAACCATCCACCTTCCAATACAGGAAGCAGGTAAGCGCCGTCAAATTTGTTCAAAACGACCAGAAGGGTCCCTAAAACCACAAACAGCATAAGCGGAAGCAGAACTTCGTTGACCCTTCCGATGTTCTGGACGCCTTTGCTTACGGAAAAGATCATCAGAATCAGGCCCATCCAGACAACGATATGAGGTGAAGTCTCTGGCAAAGCTACTGTATTGGTGAAGTTGGCATAGTTCCGCATAATGAGAGCAGTCAGGTGGAGGGTGACTGCGATAAACAGGATGTTGAGCACTGTCCCGATGATTTTTCCGGTTACCGCTTCTGAAATCGCAAAAATTGAAGCGTATCCGTATTGGCGCATGAGAAGATAGACCGGGATGTTCAGGAGAATTCCTGCTGACGCTGCGAGGATGATACTGATCCAGCCATTCTGCTCTGCTAGAGCCGTAGTGGCAGTTGGCGCCATTAGAAGAGAACTGCCCACCACAAAGTTAATTATAAGAAGCCCGAACTGCCAGCGGTTAATCTGGTGTTTCATTACCCAACATCCTTTCCAGCATGAATCCTGTTTTCCGGTGCTGAGCTTCAGCTGCCGAACAGCCAGGTGTAAATCGGTTCATAAGTTGCTCTGAGACCTTCTGTTACGGGAAACCAGTTCTGGTCAAACAGATAGCTGACGGCATAAACACCTGCAAAAGCCCACACAGCAAGAACCGTAATGGAGAAGTGTTTGTTTTCTTTTTCTAACGCAGAATCCTTATTCTTCATCGACCTTGTTAAACCTCATTCCTGTAAGATTGATATCAATATCAATCCGGTAGTCAAAACGGGCATTTTCAAAGTGTGCAAACCAGTCATCTTTCCATTCCGCCCACTGCTCCGGATTGTTTCTATGAAAGATATCGGAAAGCCCGGTTGCGTCAAACCCAAGCGTCATAGTTTTATCGATAGTGGAGCGGATTTCCTTTTCGAGTTCTCCATTAACAGCCTCTCTCAGTTTCTCGAGATCTTCCTGGTCAGTCATATCAAGGTCGCACGAGGTTTCCAGAAGGTAGCCTGTACCATTCAGCCTGATTGCAAAAACAGGGCGGCCGTCTTCGACAGATGCATCGATATTCTGGTTCAGTTCATGAATTCTAACTCCGGCAAAACCGCCTTCACATGAGGTGTCGAAAATCGTTCTGTCACCGACCAGTCCATTGAGGAAAACCCATCCCTGGGACTCCTCCATGTTATACCAGTCCACCAGCCGGTCTTCTTTGAAAATGGCCAGCCCATCCAGCGCAAAGCTGTGCTCATTAATCCGCTGAAGAACACTGGTCTGGGAGCTTTCTGCACTTGAGATGTCTTTTAGACCGAGCACAATCGGGTGATGATCATCAGACATATACGCTCGGACAGAATCGGCGAGTGTGATGTTTTCCTTGATTCCGAGCGAACCGGAGGCGACCATGACTCTGTCACGAACAGACTTAGCAGGATTTTCATCCAGCGGGGTGAACGTAGTCAGAATTTCTTTAGCTGTAGTGTCTTTGGCAATAAAGGATAGAAACTGCATCCGCATCTGCTCATCACGTTCAACAAAGTCAAATAAACGCTTGATCCCGGTTTCCCGGGCAAACGATTCACCCATCACCAGGTAATAAATGTGGGAAAAAAACAACCGTCTTGGCGCGATGTTTTTCGCCTTATCGAGCGCCTCAGCGAGAGTCTTGCCACGGGTTGTAAATGTATATACGGAAGCATCTTCGCCGCCGCCTCCTTCTGTGGATACACGGGCAGAGGCGCCGTGGGGATTGATGATCTGAAACGACACTTCCAGTTCTTCCGTATCCGGGACATTATCCACCCCGATGGCAACGACAATTGCCAGCTGATCGAGTTCCATTTTATCTCCGCATCCGGCAGTGAAAAACAGGGTACAAAGAATTAATAATTGTAATCTCTTCAATGCTCTCATGATCCGCTGTTCTCCTTTTTTCCATCATGACGAATCCAGGGCCGCAGGAACGGCACGTTTTTAACCCAGATCGGCAGCCGGAGAAAGCCGTCCTTCTGATGCTTGAGGTTAAAAGGCGCAAGCGGGGAAAAGTACGGTTTTCCCATGGATTCAAGTGAACAGAGATGGATGAGCAGGATTGCCGAAAAAAACAAAACGCCGTATAGGCCTGTGGTCGCTGCAAAACCCATCATGATAAATCGGAGTATTCTTGCACTGATAGAAAAATTGTAGGCAGGTGCCACGAAACTTGAGATGGCGGTAAGGGCCACAACGATGACAATTGCCGGGCTTACAAGGCCGGCACGAACAGCCGAATCCCCGAGCACGATCGCCCCTACAATCGAAATTGCAGGCCCGATTGTCCGGGGCATTCGGACGCCGCCTTCCCTAAGAATCTCAAAGATCACTTCCATGAGAAGCGTTTCGATAAAAGCCGGGAAAGGTATCCCCTCCCGCTGTGCTGCGAGATTAATCAGCAGATCCGTTGCTACAAGTTCAGGGTGAAAGGTCGTAACAGCTATATAAAGGGAAGGCAGATAAAGGCTGATTAAAAAAGCACCCATTCGGATGATGCGGATAAAGGAAGAAAAATCGAATCGCTGATAGTAGTCTTCCGCAGCCTGGAAATAGGAGAGAAACGTCATCGGATATACGAGACACATTGGTGTTCCGTCAACGATGACCGCTATTTTCCCTTCCTGTACTTCAGAACTGACGGTGTCCGGGCGCTCAGCCACCTGTGCAGTCGGAAATGGAGAATACCAGCGTGTCTTCCTTCCATAGTCATCAATCAGTTCTTCAAGCATGCCGCTTTCGTATATTTCTTCTGTCCGCACGGCTTCAATCCGGAGGGTTAATTCTTTGAGCACGTCCTGATCCACTTCATCCTCAAGGTAACAAAGTCTAATTTCCGTCTGCGTACTTCTTCCAACAGTGAGTTTTCGAAAACGAAGCTGCGGATTGCGGATCCGCCTGCGGATGAGGGATGTATTCACGTTAATGGCTTCAACGAATCCTTCTTTCGGACCCCGGATGACCGTCTGATTTGCCGGCTCATCCACATGTCGCATTTCCACCATAAATCCGGTAATTCCCTCTGCGTAAGCACATCCGCTCACAAATACGATGACTTCTCCGTGAATAAGGGCGGTAATCACGTCTTTAAACGATCTGTAGGGGTCTGAACGTTTGCCTTCAATTCTGCTGAAAAGCTGTTCCGGTCTTTCGGCTTCCCGCTGCCCCCGCAGAAGAGGGGCGTTCACGGCTTCGCTGATCATTTCCTCATTGTTCATGGCTTCAAGATGTATGACAGCAAACGGGTGGGGGCCATCCAGGAAACGGCCGACCTGGATATCCTCACTGTTTCCGAGAAGCTCTTTAAGACGTGTTACATTTGTCTGGGCATTGTCTGATACCGGTTCATCGTAAGCTGCCATGACTTCGTTGATATCCGAGTTCCGTTTCACCACGTTCCCTCACCCCCGTTTCTGCATACAGGTAGTTTCTGTTACTTGAGTGATGTTATACAGGAAAATGTATAAGTATGGTGACTATATGCTAAGGATTTGTTATTTACAGGGAGGCAACGGTGGAAACACAGCCTCTTCTGTGACCCTGCTTAAGCCCTTCCGCCTCGAAATTAAAGCCTATCTTTACTACAATGAAACAAAGCAGTCCATTAAAGGAGGCATCTCGCCAAAATGAAAGCACTAACCCATACGAAACCAAAAGGCTTTGAAGGCCTGACACTCACAAAAGCACACAATAAACCGGAACCAGGTCCCGACGATGTCCTGATCCGTATAAAAACGGCAGGTCTGAATCACCGTGATCTGTTTGTTCTGGACCGGCACAGTCCTGATGATCCCCCGTTTGTAATCGGCTCAGACGGCGCCGGAGTTGTGGACGCGACAGGGGAGAATGTCACATCAGTCTCTACAGGGGAGGAGGTCATCATCAACCCGGGTTTATACTGGAAAGAAGAGAGTGGTGCCCCGCCTGATCATTTCGAAGTACTCGGTTTCCCAAATAATGGGACATTTGCCGAATACGTTACCGTGCCGGCTGCCTTCACTGCACCTAAACCGGCGCACCTGACCTGGGAGGAAAGCGCCGTCCTGTCCCTGGCAGGCCTGACTGCCTACCGGGCACTTTTTACGAGAGGAAAAGCATCTAAAGGAATGAATGTGTTTATTCCGGGGATAGGGGGAGGCGTGGCCACAATGCTGCTTCAATTTGCGAAGGCTGCAGGTGCGAATGCATACGTGTCCAGCCGTTCCGGTGAGAAACGAAAAGCAGCAGAAGAGCTTGGTGCAGTAAAAGCAATGGATTCGCAGGCTGACTGGAATGAGGAACTTGGAAGTACAAAAATGGATCTTGTGATTGAATCCGTTGGTGCTGCGACGTTTAATCGTTCCCTCGATACGCTCAGAAAGGGAGGTACGATTGTCAGTTTTGGTTCATCCACTGGAGACGAACTGAACATCAACCTCCGCAAATTCTTTTATGGTCAATACATTTTTCACGGATCCACAATGGGAAGTAACGAAGAATACCGGGCGATGCTCGACTTTGTCAGCACGCATCAGATTAAGCCCGTCATGGACCGTACCTTCCCTCTTGAAGAATACAGGGAAGCGTTTGACCGGCTCAATCGTGCAGAACAGCTTGGCAAGATTGCCTTTATATTGTAATGCGTCGCAAATAAACGCTCCTGAAATATACGCTGCTTTCCGCGGGAAGCGGCTGAGCCTTCGCGCGCTTCGCACTACGGGGTCTCACCTGCGCTTTTCTTCCCGCAGGAGTCAGCGTATATTTCATCCGCTTTACAGCGTTTTGTTCGGGTTCTCACCTTAACACTTTACTTATGGCCCAGTCTCCACTTTGTGCATTTTGGGCCAGGCAAGGTTAGACGCCCTAAGTAGTCTGTTTTTATCCTTTCATTCGCCGGTCGAAATATCTGGAAATCAGTGATATACTTTTATTGTTCAAAACATTCTAAACATAAAGGGGAGACCAGCGTTATGCAATTTCCGGGACACTCGGTTGAACAGTTTTTCCGTACATATGCAATTACGAATTTCACCGTTTCAAGTGACGAGAAACGGATCCTTTTTTCTACAAACCTGAACGGTAAAATGAACGTTTGGGCTATGGATTTGCCCGGCGGGTTTCCATACCTTTTTACGCAGACAGAGCAGAGCTGCAGTGATCTGAAGGAAGATCCGAACAAAACATTTGTAATCGGCGGTTTTGATCATGACGGTGATGAAAACTACCATTTATATGCCATGCCTTATGCCGGAGGTAAAAAGACAAAGCTCATCGACGGCGAAAAAGAAGACAAGTTCTTTTTTGCCCACCTGAATGAAGAAGGGAAAAACCTTTATTACAGCACGAGTCAGGGGAACCCGAACTTCCTACGGGGACACCGGCTGAATCTGGAAACAGGAGACTCCGTTCAGCTTTACGATGGTAAAGACGGGGCGACGACGATAACGGCGGTTTCACCTGACGAGCGTCATCTCGTGCTGAGTAAGCACCTGGCCAATACCTACGTGCTTGCGGAACTCCTGAACGTGGAAACGGGGGAGCGGAAGATGCTCAGTGAGGACCCGGAACGGATTCATGTTGTTGGAGAAGCGGCCTTTGCAGGTGATCACACCTTGTATTTTGTCACAAATGATAACTCGGAGCATGACTACGTAGTAAAATACGACCTGACCTCCGGGGAGAGGAGCACATTTGCAGCGTTTGACAATGAAAGCGTTAGTGCCATTCATTGGCACGAAGAGTCGGAAACCCTGTATGTAGAAACAGAAAAAGGAGTCGAAGACCGGATTTACCATGTTTCCTCTGAAACGGGTAAGCCTGAAAATCTGCGCTCTCCTGTTAAAGTGCTCGGACAGGTAAGTGTGTCAAAAAGCGGTCAGGTGTATGTACTCGGTACAAGCGCAACCGAGCCGGTAAACCTGTACCTGTATAACAACGACGGTGAGTGGCAAAAACTGACGGAAAACCGTGTCCCAGGAGTAGAAACAAAGGACATGGCTGACCCTGAAGTGGTGTCTTACCGGTCTTTTGATGAAAAAGAAATCGAAGCACTCTGGTTCAAAGCCAAACCTGAAAACGATAACGGGCATGTGATTTTCTGGCCTCATGGCGGCCCGCAGGCAGCCGAGCGGAAAACCTTCCGCGCTATGTTCCAATGCTTTTTAAACGAAGGATATTCCATCTTTGCCCCTAATTTCCGGGGAAGCACCGGATACGGCGCGACATTTACAAAGCTGGTGGAACAGGACTGGGGAGAAGGACCGCGTCTTGATTGTACAGCGGGAATTGAATGGCTGTTCGAGACCGGAAAATGTGACCCTGACCGCCTGTTTCTGCTGGGCGGAAGCTACGGAGGCTATATGGCACTCCTTTTGCACGGACGACATCCCGATTATTTCCGGGCAGTAATCGATATTTTCGGTGTTTCCAATCTGTTTACGTTTCTCAATTCCGTTCCCGATCACTGGAAACCTGTTATGAAGCGGTGGCTCGGCGACCCGGTCGAAGATAAGGAGCGTCTGGAAAAAGACTCTCCGATCACCTATCTGTCCACAATGAAACAGCCTATGCTCGTTATTCAGGGAGCCAATGACCCTCGCGTTGTAAAAGAGGAAAGCGATCAGATCGTTGAGGCTCTCCAGAAACAGGGGACCGAGGTGGAGTATCTTGTGCTGGACGACGAAGGCCACGGATTCTCAAAAAAAGAAAACGAAATCCGCGTGTACAAATCAATTCTCGGTTTTCTATCCAAATACCGTGCTTAATAGTAAGGCTCTGTTAAATCTCAATTTTGATATTTCTATCATTGATTGAAGCGAACTTGCGACACTCCAGCGGGAACAGCGCCGGCTGAAGACCCCGCAGGGCGTTCTCCCCGAGGAGGCTGAAGCGGTGCCCGCGGAAAAGGAGCGCAGGGAGCGGAAATCAACAACAGACTTTAACAGAGCCAATAGTAAAAGAGCGTTCCCGCGGGGAGCGCTCTTTTTGCGTTGCTTTAAAGCATACCGCCGACCTTCATCACAGCCTTCCAGGCAAAATACAGACCGAATCCGATCAGAATAAAGCTGGCTCCATAACAGACGCCGCGGACTGCGCCTGGACGAAGCAGACGTTTCCCGAAATGAACAGTAAATGCAAGATTGAGATTCCAAAGACCAACGCCAAGAAATACGGCACTGCTGATAATAAATGCCCGTAATTTATTTTCATCGCTGAATGTATCGCTCAGAACCGAACCGTAAATCCCGAGCCAGAAGAGAATATTGAGCGGGTTAAACATAGCAATTGATGCACCGGTGGCATATGAACGAAGCAGTGTGCCGCTCTGATTCTCCTGTTCAGGTTTTTCCATACGAAAATCCTCTTCCTGAGGAGATGGAATATCAGGATTGTTCATTAGGCCTGATATACCTGTCCAGGTTAATATCACAGCACCAAGAATCATCAGACACAGCTGAACACCACCGAGAGTCAGCACTGTGGACAGACCTTGATACATGAGGAACATAAGCAGTAAATCTGCTGACATCCCTCCGGCACCGACAAGCAGGGACGGCCAGAATCCATGATAGATCCCCCGGCGGATTATTTCAATATTAATAGGCCCGATCGGGGCAGCAATCGAAAGCCCGAGAACCATTTGACGAATAAGTAAGAACAGCACGTTACCGCCTCCCTGGTTAATGCTTGTCTGTAAAATAGATGAGCCTATTCGGAAAAATAGAAGCAGTTTCCCTGAGAATGGCTCGTTCAGACAATTAGTATGGGAGTGATTGGAAATAATATGCAAAATTTATTTCAAAGGATTTTGAAAAACCGGGCGAATATACAGGCGAAATACTTAAAACTGACTATATTGTTAGTGTAGTCCCAACCAGAAGGCAGGTGAGTACTATGTGGGGATACGGATATGGCGGTTACGGCTATGGCTGTGGTCAAGTAGGTGGTGCCGGCACAGGGTTTGCTTTAATCCTCGTGTTGTTCATCCTTCTTGTGATCATCGCGTGTGCTTGTAAGTACTAGTCTGTAGATAAACGAAGGACCGGAACAGTGCTGAGTCACTGTCCGGTCCTTGTTTTTTGTGAGTTGCTGTTTAAAGGTGGCGCTGGAGGTATTGCTTAAATAAAATCAGATTATATTGAAACCGTTTCAGCCGGGGAGCGTATATACAGTGGAGGGGAATACATGACCGCATTTACTGTACTCATTTTATTTATCGTAATCTCATTCGGTCTGTGGCTTTCATTTAAATACGATATCTGTTCAGTGAATCTGTTTAACCGGATTCTTTCAAAGGGGTTTGGATCGCTCGGTAAAGAAGAGACAAGCCTGATTTGCTGTAACAAATGTAAAACTGTAACCCGGCGGGAAGAAACGACCCCGTACTGTCCAAATTGAAGAACATATTTTTAGGAGGAGATGCTATGGAAAACCACTGGTTTACAATTTCGCAGCTGAATGATCAGTCCTGGGCCATAAGTGAATATGGACACTGGGAAAAGGTTCATTCCTTTCTTCTGACAGGGAAGAAAAGAGCCTGTCTGATTGATACAGGCATCGGGATCGCCGATATCGCTCCGGTAATCCATCAGTTGACTGATCTTCCGGTTACTGTAGTCACCACGCATGTGCACTGGGATCATATCGGCAGCCACGGTTCATTTGAAGATATCCTAGTGCATGAAGAGGAGGCGGACTGGCTTGAAAATGGAATCAAAGGGCTTCCGCTCAGTCAAATACGAAAAGATATCGGCCGTGATCTGACTAAACCTGCACCGGAAGAATTCAACCCGGAAACGTATGTACCCTATACAGGAAGACCGGCGGGTCTAATAAAAGACGGTGACTGCATCGATCTGGGCGGACGTACACTTTCCCTCATTCATACGCCCGGCCATTCGCCTGGTCATGTTTGTGTTTATGATCATGCAACCGGATTTCTATTCACAGGAGATCTTCTTTACGATGAAACGCCAGTCTATGCCTTTTACCCGACCACAAACCCGGCCGATCTGGTGAATTCCTGGGTCAAAATTGCCGCTATTGATAATGTTATCAGGATTTTCGGCAGCCATAATACACTGGGGCTCTCACCGGCACTTCTGACAGAGGTGGAAAAAGCAGCAAGAACACTCCGCGCGCAGGGGCTTGATCAATTCGGTACCGGTGTCCATCACTTTAACGGCTTCAGCGTGAAGTTCTAATAGGACTTTCTTCATTTTTTGATCTAGTAATATTCTCCTTTTGCAATCCTGTGTATAATGGTGATACGTTCTAGAAAGGAATTTACAGGAAGTTGTCAGGGGGAGATGTCAATCAGCAGTCAGGAGAAAGAGAGGTCGGTACGTTCTGTTTACCGGCCTGTTTCAGCAAACCGGCGTGAATTTTTCAGGGTTATCTTTCAAGTCCCATTAAAGGGCAGCATGCAGGTTGTCGAGATAATGGGAAAAAAGATCGAAGCGGGAGGGGCGCCAGTACTGATTGAAGACACAGGTCTTGGCGGTTTATGCTTTACCTCGAACATTAATCTTCCTACCCATCCTGAGCTGATCCTGCAAATCTCTTTCAGCCTTGCAGATGAATATTTTGTCTTCAGCGGTAAATTGAAAAGAAGACAGGACGAAAATGGTCTTTTTACATATGGACTGGAATTTATGATTAAAGAAGAGGGGCGTCAGGAGCTGTTTGTGGCCTTGACAAAACTTCAGGTAAAAATGAGGAACGATCTGCTTGCGAAGGGTTACGACTGGTACGAAGGAAGTAAACGTGATTTCTTTTAAGTACAGTAATTTGTGCTTTTCGCTATTGTTCCTCTGAATGGTGGCATGCTGCTGCCGAGGCAGGCGTTATAATGATACGAGGATAATTGAAAGGAATGTGCCGTGATGAATGATCAGCATACAGCTCCTGTCCTCCCAGTGGAGAGAGTCAGGCAGCTTGATATTATAAGAGGGTTTGCCTTATTTGGCATCCTCCTAGCCAACATGCCGTTTTTTGCCTCGCCGGTTGTCTATCAGATGCTTTTGGACGGATCTATGTGGACAGATCAGGTGAGCAGGGGGGCAGAGTGGACGATTCAATTTATTGCTTCATCAAAATTCTTTACGATGTTTTCCTTTTTATTCGGTCTTGGTTTTATTCTGTTTCTTGACCGGGCGAGAGAAAAAACGGCAAAGCCTCAGTCACTCTTCTTAAGAAGACTGGTTTTCCTTCTTGCCATCGGTATTGTTCATGCATTTGGTATCTGGTTCGGTGATATTCTTGTGATTTATGCGATTACCGGACTTTTTCTCCTCCTGTTTTACCGCAGGGAGGCGAAAACATGTCTTTACTGGGCATTCGGTCTTCTTGCCCTGCCGGTTGTTTTTTTGTCTCTTGGTGCCCTTGCTTTATATATGACGGGGGAAGGATTTGCCCAGCCGGAACAGTCCATCGCCATGTATGAGCAAATGGTTGAGCAGAGTATAGCGGCATATGGCAGCGGCAGTTTCGGAGAGATTATGAACCAGCGGACAGCTGATTACTGGTTTATGTTTTCAAATTATCTGTTTATGGCACCCATGATTCTTGCCATGTTCCTGTTTGGTGTTTATGCGGCTAAATCAAAAATGCATACAAACATTAAAGAATATCTTCCATTTTTTAAAAAGGTGTGGGTTATCACGCTCATTATTGGTCTGCCGGTCAATTTTCTGTACGTGAACAGTTACTTTGAGCAGGGATCGGACATAACCTATCATTCACTTCTGATGCCAGCAGCTTCAACTATTGCAGGTCCTGCACTCTGTTTCTTTTATATCACATCGCTGATCCTTCTTTATCAGAGCCGGTCAGGAAAATGGCTTCTCAACCCGCTGAGGGCGGTTGGCAGAACAGCATTGAGTAATTATCTGCTTCAGTCAATCGTGTGTACCCTCATTTTTTATAATTACGGATTTGGCCTGTACGCTGAATTGGAGCCGATTTACTGGATTGTAATTGCAGTGGTGCTGTTTGCATTTCAAATCCTAATCAGTAACTGGTGGGTGGCCCGTTTTCGCTTTGGTCCTGCTGAATGGCTCTGGCGCAGCCTGACATACAGCAGCAGACAATCTTTTAGGAATTAGCTCAGCTGTGTGACTGGTTCTGGTCTGCCTGATTACACAAAAGCTGAACAGCAAAGAAACCAGCGATATTCTTGAAGTGGCCCTTACCGGCAGCGGTGAGGGCCTTCCTTTATGCTTAAATTGTCCTCTGGGTTTATCAGGAGGCGCTGAGGTTTTATCTGGACAGACATTGGGGTAGGAGCAGAAGGTGGGCGTCGTAAAGGAGCTGAGGGAGTTAATGAAGGACAGCAGGATGTATAGATTAATTGGAGTGGCTGCAACAGGAGCCCTTGCCGGAACAGTCGTTTACTGAAGCTTGGCAAAAAACACGCCTATGTTTCCGGATTGGGGAAAAACAGTCGGCTTTTCTCTGCAGGGAAGTCTGAAAGCACAGGCACTTCTGCCTTTTCCGATCAGACGGAGGTCCGGATGAGCCTTCTCTACAGTACACACACCTCCTATATTCTGATAATAAACGCTTTTGGCAAGCCTGCTGTTTGTTTGCAAAACCGGCACTCCTTTCTTGTTTAATGGATTACAGGTGAAACACCCTTTGTACGCTGCCGGTAACCTTCCAATCATTTTTCAGTACCAGCATTTAGTACTTGGTACTAATCAAAATATCCGTTATACTGGTTTTATAAATAAAGTAAAACGATTTAAAATATATTGGAAATGAGTTGGACTATATGAATAAAATTGCTTTTGTTACTGACAGTACGGCATACATAACTAAAGAACTCCGTAATCATCCGGATGTGTATGTTCTTCCTCTGAACATTAACTTTAATGGAGAGGATTTTGAGGATGGTGTGGACCTTACAACAGACGAGCTTTACACAAGAATTCGCACGGAGAAGGAAGTACCAAAAACATCCCAGCCTTCTGTGGGCCGGTTTGCTGAACTTTTTGAAACACTGAAAAAGAATTATGACAGCGCTGTCTGCGTTCACATTTCAAGTGAGTTGAGCGGCACGTTTTCAAGTGCTGTGCAGGGTAGTGATATGACAGAGGATTTTCATGTGGAAGTGATTGATTCAAAATGTATGTCCTATGCCATCACCCACTTGCTTAACCAGGGAATCAGACTTGCTGGCGAGGGAAATACAGCCTCTGAAATGGCAGCTGAGCTTAGAAAGCATGCAGGTCAGACAGAGAACTATATTCTTTTAGGCAGTCTTGAGCAGTTTTACAAAGGCGGTCGAATGTCCGGAGCTCAGTATATGCTGGGAAGCGTCCTGAAAATTAAGCCGGTGCTCAGAATTGATCCGGACGGCAAGTTTGAGCTGTTTGAACGGATTCGCTCTGAAAAGAAGGCCATGAATCGTCTCGTTGATCTTCTTCACGCTTCGTTTGAAAGCAGCCTGATTGAAGAAGTGCAGATTATGCACGGAAACGTGGTGGACAAAGCCAAACAGCTTGAAGCGAAAATTAAAGAGAAGATGCCGTCCCTCAGCGTGATTACAGGCGAGATCAGTTCCACCATTGCCGTACACGCAGGAGAAGGGACACTCGCTCTGATCTGGCAGAAAAAATCTTAAGTGCACAGTGTGCTTTAGGGCCAGGGCCATACCAGCTCCAATAAATGAGGATGGACAAGACAAACTAAGTAAAAAACGGTGCCAATTATCGCTATTCGATAGTTGGCACCGTTTTGTTGTTCAACGGGATCATTGACGCAGAAAAGGCATTAGCTGCCCTAACGGCCAGCACTATGTTCATGCCTTTTCTTCATGTTTACTCACCCTTCATCATAAATAAAGTAAAAAAGCATAAAGCAGGAGGATTGAGATGGTTAAAAACATCCTGATGTTTGCAGACCCTGGAGTGGACGACGCGATTGCGATTATGTATGCAGTGCTTCATCCGAACATCAACGTAGTTGGGATCGTATCAGGTTATGGAAATGTCGAGGTGGAGACGACGACCAGAAATATTCTGGCGCTTCTGAACATGCTGGAAGTGGATATCCCGGTATATGGAGGGGCGAACCAGCCGGCATCAGACGTGTATGTGGAGTTTTATCCTGAAGTGCATGGAACAGAGGGACTGGGTAAATTTGAACCGGAAGGGCTCGGTTATCAGCTTACAAACTTTACGGACCTGTATGCGGTATTTGATAAACATGAGGATGTCTCCATCGTTGATATTGGCCGTAACACAGGCCTGATGATCGCTTACATGCTCGGTAAACAGAAGATGGAGAAGGCGAAAGAGTGCTACTTAATGGGCGGCGCTTTTCTGGTGCCGGGAAATGTTACACCTGCAGCAGAAGCTAATTTCTATGCCGATCCGGTAGCGTCAAAGTTTGTGTTTGAAAATATCAAGTCTCATGTCTTTCCCCTCGATGCCACTGGAAAAGCCCTGGTTACGCCTGAGATGATAGGTTATCTTGCTGACTGGTCTCCGTTCGAGAGAATCAGGGAACCGCTTAGGGAGATGTTTACTTACTATGCTGAGGTGTACCAGACATTCATTCCCGGAATTGATGGGGCCCTCATTCATGATCTTCTGCCGATGATGTTTTTAACAGATCCTGACATGTTAACGATGGTCGAGCGTGAGATCTTCATTGAAACGAGTACCGGGCCTGCAAGAGGCGCAAGTATTGCTGATTTCAGGCCTAATTACGGAATCACCCCTGATGATCTGGAGGAGGAGTATCCGAAACATCTGATTGCAATGGACATTGATTATGAGCGTTTTTATTATCTGTTTATGAACGTCTTCATGAATTTACCTGTTAATGGATAAAA
This sequence comes from Alteribacter lacisalsi, assembly GCF_003226345.1. GTDB lineage: Bacteria > Bacillota > Bacilli > Bacillales > Salisediminibacteriaceae > Alteribacter > Alteribacter lacisalsi. The sequence continues at coordinate 836,333 of NZ_PDOF01000001.1, forward strand.
TCGGCACGGAACTGGCGGAATACGGGAGTGCAGGTGCGGAAACACTACGGAAAACAGCAGAGGAGGTCACAAAGTGAACAAAAAAACATTGGCAGCTCTTTTGTGCGCGGCGGTCATGCTCATGACACTGCTCGGCGCCTGCAACAACATTCCCTCCCAATCACCTGAAAGCTCCAAGATGGGCAACGAAGGCGGGGATCCAGCGTATGATGAGCCGGGAAATTTTGAATCTCCGCGAGGAAAAAACAACTAGTGTGGGGATATGATGAGTCAGCCTGTACTGAATGCAGCCAAGTGCAGGTTTTTTTCTTCCATAAAGAGCCTGCGAAGAAGCTCAGGTGCATGTCAGACCATTCGCTTTCCCTTGGTGAGGCCCCCGTGGAAAGAATCTTTCTGATGCAAAAAAAAGACAAACTGCTGGATTTCTGATTCGGCGCAGAAAAAAACTCCACTGCCTGTTGGCAATGGAGTATATGTACATAGTATGGTGTCCCGTACTGGGCTCGAACCAGTGACCTCCACCCTGTCAAGGTGGCGCTCTCCCAACTGAGCTAACGGAACGGGACGGTTTGTCATAGCGACAATTAATAATATACCGGATATCAGAAAAAGTGTCAACAGTTTTTTATTCATCAAAAGTATAGCGGACGACGTAGCGGTTGTCTTTTCGTTTGCGTATTTCTACCCAGGGGGGGTTCTCATAACCATTATGCCAGTTGTCTTCAAGCTTGGCCTTTAGGCATCCTGCCTGGAATTTTGATGTGAAAATCTCCTTAAAGTAAATCCAGCGTGTCGTTTTCATGCTCGTTTCCATCCCGTCACCTCTGATTTTCTCTGTTACACTGCCAGTATATGCATTGTACAAAAGAATACCACCTCCTTCCAGATGAAGCAAGTGGAGCAGGTGGCCGAAGTGTATTGTTCGTTTGTGCGTCAAATGCTGCAAACCCATAAAAAAAGCCTGCCCCGTATGTGAGTCAGGCTGGTAAAACGGTTAACACAAAGAAACTGTGTGTCAGACGACTGACAACAAAGTGAGCGGCTTTAACCGATACGTTCTTCCCGGTCACGCTCCTTGATCTCCTCTTCTCTCAAGCGCTCTTCGCGGTCCCGCATCCGATGCGCAAGGCGGCTTGAGGCATTGGCTGCAATGCTGCAGAGGAGATCATCGAGAAAAGTATGGCATCGTCCGTCCGCTTTCTGATCGAGTTTACGGATAATTCCTGTTTTTTCTTTGTCCAGATAGCCGAATGTTGTTACTGCAATGCTTCCGTATCCGAAAACAGAGCCAAGTGCAATTGTCTCGTCAACTCCGAAAAGGCCTTCGTCCATTTCCACGATAGACTGAAGCGGTTCGGACAGTTTTTTCTGCTCGGCTAGTTTATCAAGTTCAATCCCCACCAGAACCGCATGCTGTATTTCACGTTTCTGAAGGACTTTATCAACACTGTCAAGGCAGTCTTCCATATGAAGCCCCGGGTTATACGGTTCCTGCATGTCGTACACGATGCGGGCAATATCTTCGAGGGTTACGCCCCGTTCCTCAATCAGCTTTCTGGCTGCATTTTCCACTACGTGGCAATGTACAGGTGTTCGTTGACTGGTCATTGTGTATTCCTCCTGTGTCTCGTCCAATATGTACTTATTGTACCATGTTTTCGAAATATAGTGATAATTCATAGATCCGTGACCAGTGAAAAGGTCCCGGAAAGCCCTTTTCCCTTCTTAAATACATATAAACATCATAAGTAAAAAAGGATTTTTCGGGACTTGTGTGGAATATCCGGTAAGAGGCGGGGTTTCATTTTTTCGTCTGTTTCGTTTATGATTAAAATTGAAGGCTATTAGATAAAGTATGATCAGAAGGAGGATACTCATTATGAAGTACGGCATTGCCATTTTTCCATCAAAAAAACTTCAGGATATCGCTAATTCATACAGGAAGCGCTATGACTCCCATTATTCGCTGATTCCACCTCATGTAACCATCAAGGAAGCATTTACAGCAGAGGAGGACGAACTGCCGGAGATCCTCGAGGAAATACAAAGTGTTGCAGGGACGGTGGATCCTTTTACCATGGAGGTGTATAAATTCGGATCGTTTCATCCGGTGACAAACACCATCTATATGAAGGTTCGTGAGAACGAAACGTTGTCAGCCCTCCGGAACCGGCTGAATTCAGGAAAACTTGAGCATCACTACGATTATCAGTTTGTTCCTCATATAACAATTGGACAGGAACTCGATAATGATGAGTGCTCAGACGTCTTTGGCCGCCTGAAAATGGAAACGGTCAACCATGAGGAGAAAGTCGACCGCATTTCTCTACTGTATCAGCTCGATAATAACATGTGGACGGTTTACGAGACTTTTCGTCTGGGCATAGGAGAGTAAACAGTGGACATTAGAGTTGTAAAGTCAGAAAAGGAAAAAGAGGATGCGTTTTATGTGCGCCGTGTCGTTTTTGTAGACGAGCAGCACGTTCCGGAAGAAGAGGAAATTGATGAGTTTGAAGCCGATGCCATTCATTTTGTTGCATATGATGAAAAAAACGGTAAAAAGCCGGCAGGTGCCGGGCGGCTGCGAATTATTGATGATATCGGGAAAGTTGAGCGCATCTGTGTACTTAAGGAATACCGTACGCAGGGGCTTGGTGAAAAGATTATGAAGAAAATCGAAACCGAAGCAGCAAAGCATCCGATTGAAGAATTAAAGCTTAACGCCCAGGTTCAGGCGGAGCGCTTTTACAGGCGGCTTGGCTATGAAACTATATCGGGCGAGTTTTTTGATGCGGGGATTCCCCACGTGGCGATGCGGAAAGCACCGAAAACACCTTCAGAATAAAGAAGGTGTTTTTTTGCCGTTTAAAGCCTGTAACACCGCCTTGATTCAGGGATTTCCTTTCTTTTCTTTCATTCCGCTTTTATACAGAACATAAAGCATGAGTGCCATTGGCAGAATCGCAAGAGCATAAATTCCGGCATAATCAAGAACGCCTTCTGGCATGTGGTATAAAACCCACCCGACAACCTGAAACATAAAGCCGATTCCAATACCCACCAGAAAAAACATGAGGTACTTTTTCACGTCAGCCTGCGCCTCCTTCCTGCTATGTTCTGTATTTTATGCAGAGGAAAGGTAAAACCTTACTTATTCCATTCATGCCCCGGCGGGAAAATCTTAAACCTCCGCGGACTTTAATCATTCACGTTCTATGTATGGAATCTTTTGGTGAACCCCACACTACACTAATAACAGACTTGTTTTTGCATCCGAAAGCGGAGGAGATATTTATAGAAAGGCAGGTGAGAGCTTTGAGAGGGCGGGTCGTTTTATTAACAGTGTCAGCAGGAGCGGGGCATGATGCAGTCTGCGGTGTTCTGAAGGAAGAATGGGAAAGTCGTGGAACCGAATGCCAGGTCATTGATCTGTTTACCTGCCTGCCGGGGAGCCTCAAGCGATTTGCGCCTGATTTGTATTTGAAAATGGTTCGATTTACGCCGTTCATGTGGCGAGCTATTTACCGGCGCACCGATTCCCCTTATAAAACGCTTTCCCCGTTGCTTGCACCGTTGTGGAATGAAGCAGTGAGAAGACTTAAAAAAGCAGCACCGTCCATGATCATCGCGACTCATCCTCTCGCGACAGCCGTGGCAGATTTAAGCATCAGAAAGTGTGCCTTTCCGGAGAAACCGGCTTTGTTTTCCCTCGTGACTGACTATTCCTTTCACGGGATGAGTCTAAGCAGGGAAGTCACAGCAGTTTTTTTGCCGGATCTGGATGAAGTACTTCGGCAGCAGCAGGCATTTCCTTTTGCCCGCTTTGTGCACGGGTGTATCAGTATCCGGAGTACTTGGGAAGCACCTGTTCGTAGAGAAGAGCTCCGGCGCCGGATGAGTCTCCCAGTTCACGCTAAAGTTGCAGCTGTCAGCGGCGGTAAGGAAGGGCTGATTCCATATAAAGAAGTGGTCCGTTCCTTTGAAAAGGATACTTCAGGTACATGGACACTGCTGTGTTTTACAGGAGAAAATACACGGGCTGCCAGGCAGTTGGAGGCCTTGTCAACGCGGCATGATGTCCGCGTGTTTCCCTATACACATACATTTGCCGACTTTGTTAAGGCAGCCGATGTTCTCATTTCCAAACCCGGCGGCGTAACAATGACAGAAGCCTTAGCAGCACGAATACCGGTCATAATTACGTCACCTCTTCCAGGCCAGGAGGAGGAAAATGCCAAACGTTTAAAAAAGCACGCATTCATCCGTGAAAGTCCGGCAGGTGAAACGGGTCGCACTGCCGAACAGGTGCTGAAAGACGGGATTGTGCTTGAAGATCAGGTGTTTATCAGTACAAAAGAAATGATTGACGATATGATTCGGCTAAAGGATGAAATGCAGGAGAAAACCCGTTACGCTGCGCCGGAGAAAGGCCGCATACTCAGGATGAATCATATTCTGGCTATGAGGGCGAAAAAAGAGGAAGAAAAGCAGTTCAGGTCCTAGCACTCCACCTGCCCCGTGAAAGTGGAGTGCTCCGTCCGTTTATAAGTCTTTTCTAACAAGAAAAAACCAATAGAGGTTTACCCATCATTTGGCAGGGGAATTCTGTTGAATAACAGAACATATGTTCTTATAATTGGAAGGGAAGACGAACATTGGAGGTGCGGGGATGGAAGGAGTTTTTCGGCGGAGCATGGTAAACCGGGAGCCTGTTGAAATGATCTACATGAGTAAAAAAGGAACAGTGACTAAACGGGTGGTCACAATCCGCAGCATAAGTGCTGGAAAAGTAACGGCGTTCTGCCACCTCCGAAGAGCCGTTCGGACCTTCAGAAGAGACAGTATCTTATCGGTAATGCCGGTTCGCACCAGCCGTAAAAAACCGGGAGAGGGTCAGATCGGATAAGCGATGCCGGCGGAAAGCGTCCGCCTGCAGCGAACAAAAACAGATAGGTTTCTAAAGGCCGGTATAGAGTATGATCCGGTCTTTTTTGGCTGTAGTGAGTTAGTTTTTACTTGGTTTTTTAAGGGTACTGGTTCATCACAGTTACCAATTGGAGATGATTCGATGATTGCACAGCTTCTCATTGGGATGACGGTAATCTTTGTCATCGTCAATCTCTATTATTTCTTTTCAAACCGCTCATACAGGCATACCTGGATCAGCTCGGCTCTTTTTTTTAAGTTAACATTGATCTTGATCAGTCTTACTTTTTCGTTTGCAGCTATATACTATCTGATGTCGCTGGAGCAGGTTGTGCTCCGGATAAATGACCCTACAGGCGAGCCGGTTGAGGGGACGTTTATGGAATATCTTTACTACAGTGGTGTGACTCTGCTCTCAATCGGTTACGGGGATATGGTTCCGGTAGGTCCGGCACGCTTCATTTCTGTTGTGCAGGCTGGTCTCGGTGTGCTGCTTCCGGCAGCTTATTTTCTTAAGGCATTTGGTAACACAAGTTCAAAGGAATCGAAAACATAATGAGGAGGCTGGGACAAAACAGTCTCTAACTAAGTAAAAAACGGTGCCAATTAGCCGGCACCGTTTTGTGTGTATATACTATCACGAGACGCCTGCGGGAAAAGCAAGGGCTGAAGATCCACCGGGGCGATCTTCCCCGGTTAGCTGAAGCCTTGCCCGAGGCAAGCGAGTGTATTTTTGAACAATCAACCATTTTAATACGGCCTAAAGCAGAAGGCCCTTTTGCTTAGCTGAGTTTTGTCCCAGCCTCCTCATTTGTATGGTGATTATTTGCTGTCCAGTGCCTGCTTCAGATCTTCCACAAGATCATCAGCGTCTTCAATACCGATCGAAACCCGAATTAAGCCATCGGTAATACCAAGCTCGGCCCGGCGGTCTGCAGGAATGGAAGCATGCGTCATTTTAGCCGGAAGGCTGATCAGACTTTCAACAGCACCGAGACTCTCAGCCAGTGTAAAATAGCGTGTCTGAGCAAGTACGTGCTCGGCGCGTTCTCCGCTGCCAACGTCAAAGCTGATCATGCCCCCAAACCCTGTGGCCTGGGATTTATGAACCTCGTGACCTTTATGATCTTCAAGGCCCGGGTAATAAATTTTTGTAACGTCTTCACGACTCTGGAGAAATTCCACTACTTTAGCTGTGTTTTTCTCGGTCTGCTCCATTCGTAGAGCGAGTGTCTTAATCCCGCGGATCACGATCCAGGAATCCTGGGGACCAAGTACGCCGCCTGCGGAATTCTGAACGAAATGAAGTTCCTCGCCAAGCTTATCACTGTTTACGACAGCAAGGCCTGCAACTACATCACTGTGTCCGCCAAGGTATTTGGTTGCACTGTGAAGGACAATATCAGCCCCGAGCGAAATCGGAGTCTGATAGTAAGGTGTGCTGAAAGTGTTGTCCACAATCAAAAGCAGTCCGTGTTTGTCTGCAAGACTGCGCATAGCCCTGATGTCCGTTATTTTCAGCAATGGATTTGTAGGTGTCTCCGCGTAAATAGCAACCGTGTTATCCTGAATAGCATCACGGACTTTTTTCTCATCGCTTGTATCCACAAACGTAACATCCAGGTTAAAGCGGCTCATCACCTTACTCATAAGGCGATAGGATCCCCCGTAAACATCGTCTGTAAATACGACGTGATCACCGGCTTTAAACATTTGCATCACCGCACTGATGGCGGCCATTCCTGAACCGAATGCAAAACCGCGGTGCCCCCCTTCGAGGTCGGCAATGAGCTTTTCGAGCGCTTCTCTTGTCGGGTTGCCGGTACGGGAATATTCGTAGGTGAAATTACCTACGCCGTTCTGTTTATATGTGGAAACCTGATAAATCGGGGTACTTACTGCGCCGGTATGCTTGTCTCCGAATACACCGCCGTGAATCATTTGTGTTTTCTTTTTCATTCCGATTCATTCCCTTCATAAATACCTGTGCTTAAATACCGTTCACTGCTGTCCGGGAAGACGGTAACGATATGGGAGCCTGTCTTTGCCTGTTCTGCTTCCCTGATCGCTGCAGCGTAGGCTGCGCCGGAACTGCTCGCCACAAGAAGGCCTTCTTCCCGCGTGAGTTCCTGTACTCGGCGGAATGCTTCCTCATCAGTAATGGTATGGACTGCATCAAAAAAAGATTTGTCCATATAAGGAGGAAGAAACTCCATCCCGATTCCTTCAGTGCGGTGAGGGCCTGATTCTCCACCATTCAGAATCGACCCTTCTGGTTCCACGATCACCGTTTTCACGTTTTTAAGGTGATCCTTCAGGTAACGGGCAGTGCCCATAAACGTACCGCCTGTACCTGCACCGGCCACAAACACGTCAATTTTTCCATTAAGATCGGCGACGAGTTCCGGACCGAGGGATTTGTAGTAGGTGTTTGGATTAGCTTCGTTATTAAACTGGGCAGGAGAATAGGAATCGGGAATTTCCTTAAGGAGTTCCCCGGTGCGGGCGATCGCACCCTTCATTCCTTTTTCAGTAGGTGTATTGATAACAGTTGCACCGAGTGCGCGCATAAGTATCTGTTTTTCCTGGCTGAATTTCTCGGGCACAACAAAGATAACGTTCACTTTTCTGCCGACAGCAGCAAGCGCCAGGCCAATGCCCGTGTTACCTGCAGTCGGTTCAATGATCGTTCCGGTTGAAGTGATATGTCCCCCTTCAACCGCATCCCGGATGAGCTCCTGTCCGAGTCGGTCCTTGACGCTGCCTCCCGGGTTGAAGTACTCAAGTTTTGCAAATAACCGGCATTGGTTCGGCAGGGGGACATTCGTGAGTTCAAACAATGGTGTTTTCCCAATAAGTGAGTCGATTCCCTGGTAGATTGTCATAGAGGGACTCCTGTATTAAAGATGCTCGTCTGCAAATACTTGCGTCCATTCGTCTTTTCTTGAAAGCATACGCTGGGCAATTTCCTTTGCTCCTTCAAGAGAGTGGGAAGCAGCCCAGCCGCACTGAACTTCGTTGCACGCAGGCACTTCATCAGCTTTCAGCACATCATTCAAAGTGTTTTCCACCAGTTCGACAACGTGATCGTAACTCTCATCGTTTATGATGCTCAGGTAAAACCCGGTCTGGCAGCCCATTGGTGAAATATCAACGATCTGTCCATGGTGGTTACGGCTGAATTCTGCCATCATGTGCTCAAGTGAGTGAAGACCTGGCATATCCATATGCTCTTTGTTCGGCTGGCAGAAACGGAGGTCATACTTGTAGATCGTATCTCCGTTTGCACCTTCAGTCGTTCCCGCAAGACGGATATACGGTGCCGCTACCTTCGTGTGGTCAAGGTTAAAGCTTTCTACGTTCATTTTCTTCGTCATACTAACAGCCTCCTGTAGATTAATTGTCGTGTTTCTTCACCGCGCTCATGAGCCAGACGTAAGGGTTCAGTGAGGTGAACTCTATATCAAAACCGGCGTCACGGAAGATGTCGGACAGAACAGGAATCGTCGTGTAGTATTCCGTACGGAGATCCTCTGCCAGGTTGTAAAACGCCTGGTTTTCTGCCCGCTTGATCATTCGCTGTTTTGCGGTGTCATCTGTAAACATTGTATCAGCGAATACCACTTTTCCGCCACGGTTTAAGGTCCGGAAATAAAGATTAGCCGCTGTTTTTTTCTCTTCATCTGTTAAATGGTGGAACGCATAGGTTGAAACGAACGTATCTACGCCGTTCTCAAAATCCGGAAAGGAGAGAAAATCCCCTTCATGAATGGTCACGTCAGGATGTTTTTCCCGGGCAATGTCCCGCATTTTTTCTGAAGGTTCAATCCCGGTAATGCTGACCCCCCGAGCCTTCAATTCGGAAGTCAGGTTCCCTGTACCCACACCAAATTCCACTACATTTCCAACTGAACTGTTCGCCACTGCCTGAAGAATCGCATTGTAATTCGAAAAAACTTCCTTATATTCATCATCGACCCCGTGCACGGTATCATCGTAACTCTCAGCCCAGCGGTCAAAAAGATCAACAAATTCTCTCCCCATATTCCTCGTTCCCTTCTGGGGTCTACCCCCGAAAAAGTAATTAAAATGCTGATATACTGCAGTTTTCTTGTTATTCCTGATAATCCGCATTGAAAAGGTAGGAATTAAGTACATAATAGCATATGCGTAACTGTGCTTCAATGTTAGTGATTTACCAGCTTTGCAAAGGTATTTTATGTAGATTCAGATTATGGGAAGTGTTAACATTTTAAAGAAGGTGATGCGATGAAGGACCACTGCAGGAAACTTGCATACGGAAGCCCGGTACAGAGACTGGCATACAGAGCCATTAATAACCTTGGGATCCTGGACGATTTCAAAACGTTTACCCCTCTTCTTTGCGGGACAATCCCAATTGGTGTCAATACAGCCGGCTCTGATCTTGATATTGTTATGAATGTAATGGAAAAAGATTTTTCTGATTTCAAAGAAAAAGTCACCCATTTATATGGGGATTTTGAGCAGTTCAGTATGAGAGAGAAACAAAAACAGAACCGGCCGGTTATGAAGGCAAACTTTGTTTTTGAGGCATTCGAATTTGAACTGTTTGCCCAGCCGGTACCGTCTTACAGGCAGCGTGCCTATCAACATATGATTACGGAAGCTGCCATGCTGGAAAAATACCCGTTTATTAAACAGCGGGTCATATCGTTAAAGCAGAGCGGGATGAAAACAGAGCCTGCGTTTGCCTATGTTCTCGGACTTTCAGGGGACCCATATGAAGCCGTACTTAAATGGGGGAGGGAGCAGGGCATTCTTCATGAGGAGGAATAACAGTAATGAACCGTCAATGTGAATTTTGCCGGTAAAGGAATTCGGGCACTGTTTAAAAGCCGGGAGAACTGCCGGGGCCGGGAGGCGGAATCAGATGATTAAAATTATGCAGGCGGATGCCTCGCATGTTGATGGTATTGTAAAGGTCTGCCGTACTCATTTTAAACAACATGACAGGAAGTGAGCCATGAGCGAAATTCTTAAGACGTTCAATAAAAATCAGGAACAGACTGGAACGGCACCCCGTGTTGAGGTACATAGAAAAGGCCTCTGGCACGAAACATTCCACTGCTGGTTTGTAACCCGTAAAGACGAAGGTAATTTTCTCTGCTTCCAGCTCAGAAGTTCTGTAAAGCAGGACTATCCATCTCTTCTGGATATCACAGCAGCTGGTCACCTTCTTGCGGATGAGTCTCCTGAAGACGGGGTCAGGGAAGTGGAGGAAGAGACAGGAATTAAGGTCGCCATGAAGGAACTTGTTTCACTTGGGACAATTGCTCTGGAGGATCCGGGAGGCCGGGATGGTTTTACCGACAACGAGTTTGCGCATACCTACCTCTGTATAGCTGACCATCTTGAATGGGAATGTTTTTCCCCTCAACCTGATGAAGTTGCCGGTTTTTACCGTGCCTCTATTCAGCAGCTTCTTCCTTTCTTTAAGGGGGACATCAGCTCCCTTCGGATGGAAGGCTTCAGACTCTGTAAAAACGGCCTCCAGGTAAACGAAATAATAGAAGTAAAGAAAACGGCTTTTGTGCCTCACGGAAACAGCTATTTTATGGATATTCTGCAACGGATCGAACAAGCTGTTCTAAGGTTTTAAATCTAAGGCCCTGTTAAAGCTTAATGTTGATATTCTTCTATCGTTGATTGAAGCGAGCGCGTGACACTCCCGCGGAAAGGGAGCGCAGTGAGCGGAAATCAATAACAGACTTTAACAGAGCCAAAACTAAAATAAATGGAGGTACAGGTAAGTATGATCTGGTTTGCACTTTTAATTGCCTCGTGTGCACTGCTGTATGCCACTAATGCTGAGTCGAAGATAAAAAAACTTGAAAAAAGAATCTCTCAGTTAGAAGAGGGGCCGCGTTCATAATTTGCTCAGGTGGAGCATCTATCGCAAAACTGTATCACTGATTTGTTTAAAATTGATTTTCAACTATCGATAAAAAGGGTATAGGCCGTAGAACGGCCTTTTTTAATGATTCAATATGCGTACTTTACATATAAATTTGCTGATTTGTATAGGAGGAAAGAGAAATGCCTGATATCGTTACTTTTGCCGAAGAGCATTTATACAGAGAAAAAGCGAACGAAATTGCAAAAAGACACGAAAAGCTGATAAAAAGCGTGCTGCCTGCTGCTCTTGTATATCATATAGGAAGTACTGCCGTTCCCGGATCATTGACGAAAGGGGACGTGGACCTTCAGGTTCGTGTCAGTCAGAAGGATTTTCCTGAGGCCCGCGAAGCACTGGCAAAAATCTATAAAGTCAATCAGGGGAGTTTCCAGAGTTCGTTTTTCTGTGCATTTGAGAAGGAGGCTGAAGTACTCCCCCTCGGTGTGCAGCTTACCGTGATCGCTTCAGAAGTGGATCACTTCTGGAAGCTTACGGCCTTCTTTCAGACTCATCCGGAATTTACACAGCAGTATAACGAGTTGAAACAGACGTCGGAAGGGCTGGACATGGATGAATATCGTGACAGAAAAAGCCTGTTTATTGATGAGATTCTTCAATCCGACAAGTACCGGCAGTTCAGTTTTCGTCTGGAAGGAAAGGGGCTTGAAACGCCCGTTCCAAAAAAGCGCCAGAGGGAGCGTCTTTCCTTTCCAGCAGCAACAACAAGGAAAGAAAAAAATGATATGATTACAGAAATCAATGACCGCTTACTCGACAGCTTTGGGAGCAAAATTGCGGCAACCGGCGTTTACGGCTCGGTAGGTCAGGAAACAGAAGGACCGTTTTCGGATATTGAAATGCACATTGTCACTAGGGACGGAGAACGACTGCCTGATTACGAATTCATATATGAGGATTTTAAGATTGAGCTCAGTTGTTCGGAACAGAGTGAGCTGCTGAGAAAAGCCGGAACAGTGGATGACAGCTGGGCTATTAAAGCTGGTGCCTGGATTCATGTAAAGCCCCTTTATGATCCGGAGAACTTTTTTGCTGAACTGAGACAAATACCGGAGCAGCTTTCGTACGATGAAATTAAAGCTGTTATGCGGGAATTTATGATCTGGGAGCCCTATGAGACTATGGGGAAAATAAGAAATAACTATGCATCAGGGAACCACCGGTATCTGCCGATGGCTGCAAGAGATCTTGCGTTTCAGACAGCCAAACTGATCGGACTTGCCAATCGGAAGTATTACCGCACCAGGGCCCGCATGTTTGAAGATTCCCTGAAGTTTCCTTCAAGGCCTTCCGGGTACGAACGCCTGCTTGAGCTGCTTTTAGAAGGCGAGCTTCACCCGTCCCACAAGGTTTATGACCGGTGTGAGAACCTGTGGACCGGCTTAAATCTATGGTACGAGGAACTGGGGATTGATTACAAAGAAGACACATTTCCGTTTTAATAGAATAACTGCCGTGACCCGTCTCTTTTTTTCACATAGTTTATAGAAACTGTGTGAAAGGAAGGGACGTTTTATGTTTCATTACCGTATGGTCAGGCTTCTCCGCTCTCACGGGGGAAAAGTTGACCAGCAAGTTAAAAGTCATCTTATGAACGCCTATAAGCCTCTTCGCTGGGTGCCCTGTTTCTTTCATACCCTCTATGAAAAATGGGTCAGTAAAACGAAGCTTGTCTCTGTGCTTCTTGAATTTGAAGACGGACACTGCCTTGAAGCAGTCGATCAGGCTTCGGCGATTTTATCACCTTATCTCAGATGCGGGGTGAAAACGACGTTCAGCCGTATCTCCTGCTGCAGTGCAGAGGTAACGCCTGAAGCACTCGAACAGCTTCTTACCAGGTGTACAAAGCTGAGAAAAATTCATCTGAACAGGCAGATGCATGCCCTTCTGGATACGGCAGTGCCTGCTTCCGGAGCATTCGATCTGATCCGAAACAGCACCCGCCTGACAGGAAAGGGCGTAACGATTGCCATTCTTGACACGGGAGTGGACCCTCATAAGGATCTTGAAGGAAGAATCACGGCATTTAAGGATTTTATTCATAACGAGGCAGAGCCATACGACGACAATGGACACGGTACTCATTGTGCAGGTGATGCAGCTGCAAATGGGGTGTCTTCTGACGGCAGGTATAAAGGCCCGGCTCCCGAAGCCAGCATTATCGGTGTTAAAGTCCTGGATAAAATAGGGGCAGGCTCAATGGAAACGGTCATGGAAGGAATCGAATGGTGTTTGCAGTATAATGAAGAATTCCCGCACCGTCCAATTCACGTAATCAATCTCTCGCTTGGAAGCAGAGCTCAGCGTTTCGACACGGAAGAAGATGATCCAATTATCCGGATGGTGAACGTTGCCTGGAGAAATGGGATCGTCGTGTGCGCTGCTGCGGGGAATGAAGGTCCTGGGGAACAGACGATTGCCAGCCCTGGTGTGAGCAGCACCATTCTCACGGTAGGGGCGCTTGACGATCAGGACACAATCAATCGTGACGATGATGAAGTGGCTGAATTTTCAAGCAGGGGGCCGACTGTGTATGGCCAAATCAAACCGGATATTCTGGCGCCCGGAGTGAGTATTGTTTCCCTGCGGTCACCAGGCTCGTATCTCGACAAACTGCAGAAGCAGGCAAGAGTAGGGAGCGATTATGTCGCACTCTCAGGAACATCCATGGCAACGCCGATCGTAGCAGGAATTGTGGCACTCATGCTTCAGCAAAACCCGGAACTTACACCGGACGAGGTTAAAACCGCGCTTATGGAAGGAACCGATCAGTGGCGTGATAAAGACCGGAATGTGTACGGTGCAGGGTATGTAAATGCGGATCGGTCAATACCGGGGTAGTAATCTCACTGATAAAGTTAAACAGGTCGTATACGGTTATATCCTGTAAAGCTCTGTTAAAGCTTATGTTAATTTCTATCATTGATTGAAGCGAACGCGCGACACTCCTGCGGGAACAGCGCCGGCTGAAGACCACGCAGGGCGTTCTCCCTGAGGAGGCTGAAGCGGTGCCCGCGGAAAGGGAGCGCAGTGAGCGGAAATCAACAACAGACTTTAACAGAGCCAAATGTAAGAAGCGTCCCCTGCTCAGGGACGCTTCTTTTACTTCATTTAAGAGTGAAATTGATAACCCATACCCCTCACAGTTAAAATCCGTTGGGGACTGGCCGGAGTATCCTCAATTTTTTCTCTCAGTTTTTTTATGTGAGCGTCAATTGTGCGGTCCATGATCGTGCGGCCATTATGGGGATGAATCTGGTGCACGAGCTGATCCCGGGTCAGCACCTGTCCCGGATTTTCCATAAAATAATAGAGCAGATTAAATTCGTGCTTTGTCAATTTCAGGGGTCTTCCGTAAAGGAGTACCTGACCTTTTCGTGGTTTTATGACGAGTCCAGAATGACATATCTTCTGACAGAACTGACCGCCCCGTCTCAAAACGGCTTGCACTCTTGCCATCAGTTCCTTCGGGCTGAAGGGTTTTGTGACGTAGTCGTCAGCTCCCAGCTTAAGTCCATGTATCTTTTCAGTGCTGCTCGATTTAGCTGTCAGCATAATGATTGAAACTTCATTTCTTTCCTGGGCACGGATCCACGTACAAAGCTCTTCTCCACTGCCGTCAGCAAGCTTCAGATCAAGAATGACAAGGCATGGTGAAAATGACAGGAACGTGTCCTTGGCTTCTTCGGCGCCTGAAGCGGCAGCCACATCGTAACCGTATTTTTTTAGATACGTACACACCAGGTAACAGATTCGCTCATTGTCTTCCACTACCAGCACATGCTGTTTCATTGTCATCACCTTCGTATCCGTAATTACCAGAACCTAATTCATCTGATTAAACCGTTCCCGGATCATTTCATGATTCATCGGTCCGAAGGAAGCACTGTGGATTTTACCTTCCGAATCGACAAAGTAAGAGGTGGGAATAGGCTGAATGTTGTAAAGGCCGGCAACTTCGATGCTTTCGTCCAGTAAAATAGGAAAAGATAAACTGAAATCTTCACTGAATGACTGAACGTGGCTGATGTCCGGTTCCGTTTCTGTCAGGTTAACTGCCAGAATTTCAACATCCATTTCTGAATAAATCTCTTCCATATCCGGCATCTCTGCTCTGCATGGCGGGCACCAGGTAGCCCAGAAATTCACCATTACTTTTTCACCGCGGTAATCAGAGAGACTGATCTTCTCTCCGCTCAGCGTTTCAAGTGTGAAGTCAGGTGCCATGTTTCCCGGCTGAAGGCCGGTTACGCTCTTATCATCCGGATCAGCATCTCCGGATTCTTCTTCCGGATCTGTACTGATGGACTCCTGTTCCACTTCAAACTGGTCTTCTGATTCCACCGATGTTTCCTCATTTTCACTCTGCCATTCAACTGTATCATACACTGTCCATCCAATCAGTGCTGAAAAAGACAGAATCAGGATTGCTTTTTTCATTTTCAACCATCCTTTCATTTAGCCAAGGTTCTCAAAAGGTGTTCCTTCGATAAGCCGGAGAATAAAAATGGAGATTTCCGTAAGTTGACCGGTAAAAAGCAGTACGCCCATTAGCACCATTAAAGCTCCTCCGCCTTTCATTATTGGTGAACTGTATTTAACGATCCACTTTGCCGACCCAATGAAAAAGGTGAGCACAAAAAAAGGGATGGTAAATCCGGCAATGTATGCGGCTGTATAGGCCAGGCCAAGAGCAGGCTGGCTTGCAGCAAGGAGCAGAACAGAAGCAAAAATCGGACCAATGCAGGGGGTCCAGCCTGCTGCAAAACCAACGCCAACGAATGTCGTACCTGCATAGCCCGCAGGTTTTTTGATTACAGCCAGACGTTTTTCCTTCATAAGAAAGCGGCTTTGAATCACACCTGCAACAACCAGACCCATAAAGATTATAAAAATACCTGCCAGCCTTTGAATAAGATCACCAGTCTGCCCGAAAATCAGTTCCTGCAGGAATTGGCCGAAGTAAGTAGCGCTTATTCCCAGTGCAAAAAAAATAGATGAAGCACCGAGAAGGAAAAAAAAGCTGTGCGTCAGAAGCTTGCGGCGAAGCCTGAAGTCTTGTCGTGCTTCAATTTCTTTTACACTGACCCCGGTGATATACGATAGATAAGCTGGAAACAAGGGGAGGGTGCAGGGAGATATAAAGGAAATGAAGCCCGCGGCAAAGGCTGCCCAAATTGTAATGTTCGTGAATTCTTCCATTGAAAATTACCCGCTTTCTTTTCTGGTAAGATCTGAGGCAGTCAGCAGCAGTGCAGCTGCTGCAAGGAGGATGTAAAAGCTGTTCATACCATATAGATGAAAAAACATATCAGAGGAATCGAATAGACTGATTCCCCATTTCCCCAGCGCAAAGATCAAGGCAGCGTGTCTGATCCGAATGGCGTTTTTTGAGATCAGAACGAGGATTCCTGCTGACAGAATCATCGTGTAAAGACTCAGAGGATGATGAGAAACGAATGGAAATAGACCACTGCTCAGCTCTTCTCCCGAACGCCCTGTTAAAAAGGAAAAAAGAAAATCTGCCGTAATCAGCACAAAAAATAATCCTGAAAAAGTATGATGGAGGCTCATCAGTTTCTTTCTGTGCATATAAAGAGCATAAACAATGACAACTGCGAGGCCTGTATAAAACTCCTTTGTACCGCTCGGATAGCTGAGAACGGCTAATGGATCACGAATGAGAAGTGGAAGGTTATACAGGGCAGATCCGAACTGAAAAACCACCGCAAACAGGATAATCATGTTTGCGGTTTTATCTCTGACATTTCGTCCATCTTTCCCTTTAAATGGTGAGAAGAATTTCAAATACAAAAATGCAGCTGACAGCGATAACCCTATGTAAATCATCCAGTACGGAATAATAATCTGTCCCAACTGAACAGCGTTGTACATAGTAAACATCCTTTCGTTTTTAATACTAACAGTCGAATATGAAAATTTGATGAAAGAGACTTATCTATTAAGACAGCTATAAGCATATCATCCGGTTGACATTATACCACCAGGGGTATAAAATGCCAATCATCCCCCTTATACACGTTGGGGTATTAATGGCAGACAAAGTAATAAATAAAAGTAATAAATAAAGGCTGTGTTCGCAATAGTGAATGGATGCATCTGTTTAATCATTTTCAAGGCAGCGTTACGAAAAGGTCAAAAAAATTGAAAAAACTGTTGACATTATACCCATAGGGGTATACCATAAGACTGTAAGCGATATACCTATTGGGGTATATGTGAAATGAAAGGGGAAAATAAAAATGGAAAACAATCCTAAAAACAATGCAACAATGGTCGTTTTTGATGGAGATCTCGATAAGGCAATGGCGAGTTTCATCATTGCCACAGGAGCAGCGGCAATGGGGAAACAGGTAACAATGTTCTTTACATTCTGGGGGCTGAATGTTCTTAGAAAAGACGAAGCCGTGAACGTGAAAAACAAAAACTTCCTTGAGAAGATGTTTGGCAGAATGATGCCGCGGGGTCCGGAAAAACTCGGTCTTTCCAAAATGAACTTCGGAGGCGCAGGTTCGAAGCTGATGAAGAAAATGATGAAACAGCATAACGTAACCACGCTTCCAGAACTAATTGAACTGGCTCAGGAAATGGATGTAAAACTTGTCGCGTGTACCATGTCGATGGACGTGATGGGCCTTCAGAAAGAAGAGCTGATCGACGGTCTTGAATATGCCGGGGTCGCGTCTTACCTGTCTGAAGCGGAAGATTCCAACATTAACCTGTTTATCTAATGGCAATAAAAGAATCGGGTGCGGCTCTTCTTCCGGGAAGTGCCCCCCTTATGACTTGCGAATTCAGAAATTGGAGGTGAGCACACGATGGAATATTCAAAAGAAATGAAGAACCGGATCAAAAGAGCGGAAGGGCAGATCCGCGGTGTGCTTCAAATGATGGAAGAAGAAAAAGACTGTAAATCCATTATTACTCAGATGGCTGCTGTCCGTTCTGCGGTCGATCGCGCTACGGCCTATGTGGTGGCTAAAAACCTTGAAACCTGTCTCCAGGAAGAAACTGATACAGATGGAGAGCGCGAGGTTTTAATTGAAGAAGCGGTAAAAATGCTTGTGCGGAGCCGCTAGATTTCAGCTAAAAATTTTTACAAACTAATATACCCACTAGGGTATACAGGAGGTAATGAAATGATTAAAGCAGATCACATTCTTGATGCAAAAGGACTTGCGTGTCCAATGCCGATTGTAAAGACGAAAAAAGAAATTGACCAGTTGACACCTGGAGCCGTTCTGGAAATTCAGGCAACCGATAAAGGGTCCCTTGCAGATATGAAGGGATGGGCGAAAAACACAGGACATGAATACCTCGGCACAAAAGAAGAGGGGGACGTGCTCGTTCACTATATTCGTAAAGCCAATCCTGATGAAGTCAAAGAAGATAATGGTTTTGAACCGGAAATCACAAATGATGAACTTGAAAGTGCCGTAAACAGCGGGGACTCCTATACGCTCGTGGATGTAAGAGAGCCTGCAGAGTATGCCTTTAACAGAATTCCCGGGGCTGTTTCCATCCCTCTTGGAGAGCTGGAAAAAAGAACCTCGGAACTGGACAAAAATGAGCGGATCTTTGTGATCTGCCGCACCGGTAACCGCAGCGGCATGGCTGCCCGCGTTCTTAAAGAAGAAGGATTCGGAAATGTCTCAAATGTTAAGCCGGGAATGAGCGAGTGGACAGGAAAGACAGAAACCGACCAGTAACAGCTGACACTGCCGGAAGAGAACGTAAAAGAACTGATTTTCTATAAAAATGGAGGGAATATTGATGAGTCTTAAACCAATGTCGGCAAAAGAACTAACCAGTTATGTGATTGACCGTGATAAAGAAGTATTTGTTCTCGATGTGCGTGCAAAAGAAGCTTTTGATGATTGGAAGATCGAAGGAGAAGGAGTAAGCATTCTGAACCGCCCTTACTTTGACCTGATGGACGGTGTAGAGGAGATTCTGGAGGAACTGCCTCAGGATATGCCTGTCGTCGTCGTATGTGCCAAAGAGAAATCCTCGATCTTTGTAGGGGAAATGATCGCTGAGGCAACAGGTCAAGAGCTGTTTTACCTTTCCGGCGGCATGCGGGCATGGAGTGAGCACCTTGAGCCGGTTAAAATCGGTGACCTGGAAGATGGAGGAGAACTTTACCAGTTTGTCCGGATCGGTAAAGGCTGCCTTTCCTATATGATTGTATCTGACGGGGAAGCAGCACTTATTGATTCCAGCAGGATGACAGAGCCTTACGAAAACTTCGTAAAGGAAAAAGGCCTCAAGCTGACCCATGTCATTGATACTCACCTCCATGCCGATCATATTTCCGGCGGACGGAAACTCCGTGATATGACAGGTGCTTCCTACTGGCTGCCGCCGAAAGACGCGGAAAAAGTTACGTTCCACTATGAAGCCCTTGAAGACGGCCGTGATATTACAGTAGGACAGACGAAAGTAGCCATTCACCCCGTATACTCTCCGGGCCATACGATCGGAAGTACGTCCATGGTGATTGATGATCAGTATTTGATTTCAGGTGACATTCTGTTTATCGATTCAATCGGACGTCCGGATCTTGCCGGAAAAGCGGAAGACTGGGTCGCTGATCTCCGTGATTCGCTGTATCGTGTTTATGCGGAACTCAGTGATGATCTGTATGTTCTGCCTGCCCACTATGCAAAGCACAGTGAAATGGACCAATACGGCCGCGTGACTGAAAAGCTTGGTGTGCTCTTTGAAAAAAACAGCGGCTTAAATATTCAGGACGAAGAAAATTTCCGTAAAACGGTCTCGGAAAATCTTCCGCCGCAACCGAACGCGTATCAGGAAATTCGTCAGACGAATATGGGGAAAATCGCTCCGTCAGAAGAAGAACAGGCAGATATGGAAACAGGACCTAACCGCTGCGCAGTCAGCTAAACCAAACCATTACTGGATATTTATTCCTAAACCACTTAAATAAGGAGAGATATTAAATGGATTCAACTAAAGTACTCGACGTTAAAGGGCTTGCATGCCCAATGCCTGTAGTAAAGGTGAAAAAGGAAATGGATACCCTTAATGAAGGTGACATCCTGGAAGTGCACGTAACCGATAAAGGTGCCAAAGCAGATCTTCCTGCATGGGGAAAATCCTCAGGTCATGAACTTCTTCAAAACACTGAAGAGGACGGGGTTTTGAAATTCTGGTTTAAAAAATCCTGATTATGACAAGAAAATTAGAAACGGACAGTTTAAAAGGGGGACCTCGCACCGGGGTCCCTCTTCCTGCTTGAAAGGAGGAAAGGATATGGGAAACTGGTTTCCTTTATTTAACCAGCTGAAAAACAACTATAATTTACGAACGGATCTCAAAGGAGACTTAAATGCCGGTCTGATCGTAGCAATCATGCTGATTCCTCAGGGAATGGCGTACGCCATGCTCGCCGGGCTTCCACCGGTTATGGGACTTTATGCTTCAACGGTGCCTCTGATCCTGTACGCTCTGCTCGGCACTTCCCGCCAGCTTGCAGTCGGTCCTGTAGCGATGGTGTCACTTCTTGTATTCACTGGTGTTTCCGGACTTGCTGAACCTGGCTCTCCTGAGTATATTTCCTACGTTATTCTTCTCGCAGTGATGACGGGGGTCCTTCAGCTGACAATGGGGCTGTTGCGGATTGGAACGATTACAAAATTCATATCACATGCCGTTATCAGCGGCTTTACATCTGCTGCCGCTATTATCATCGGGCTGAGTCAGCTGAAGCATCTTCTTGGCACAGATCTTGGGGATTCGAAAAATGTTTTTATTATTCTCTATCAGGCATTCATGCAGGCAGGAAATATTCACCTGACCACTTTGTTAATCGGGGTTTTGGCTATTGTCATGCTCGTCGTTCTAAAGAAGTATGTACCTCAAATTCCAGGCCCGCTTGCTGTGGTTGTTTTATCAATCCTGTTTGTCTGGGGTGCCGGACTGGATAATAAGGGTGTAAGCATTGTGGGAGACATTCCGGCGGGGCTGCCCTCATTTTCGATCCCGCTTCTTGATCTGAGTGTCATGCAGACCTTGCTGCCTGTAGCTGTTACAATTGCCATTATTGGTTTCGTTGAATCTTACGCCATGGCAAAGGTCATCGCAGGAAAAGAACGCTATCCAATCGGACCGGATCAGGAACTGAGGGCGCTCGGCATTTCGAATGCCGGTGCGGGATTGTTTTCCGGATTTCCAGTTACAGGTGGTTTTTCCCGGTCCGCTGTAAACTATTCGGCAGGAGCTAAATCCGGGCTTGCAACGATTATTAATGCAGTCTTTATCGTTCTGACACTGTTATTTTTCACTTCCTGGTTTTACTATCTCCCTCAGGCTGTACTTGCGTCCATTATTTTCGTTGCGGTTTATGCCCTGATTGATTTCAGGGAGTTTCGCCACCTGTGGAAGATTAAGCGGATTGACGGTGCCGTATTTCTGATTACCTTTACTGCTACTCTGGTGATTGGAATAGAGGCGGGTATTGCGATCGGTATTCTATTTTCCCTTCTTACGTTTATTTACAGAAGCGGCAGTCCGCATATGGCCCGCCTCGGCTGGGTGGAGGAGATTGGTGCGTACCGTAACCTTGAGCGATTCCCGGAGGCCGTAACTGATAAGAGTACGCTGATGGTACGCATTGATGCTCCGGTTTACTTTGCAAATATGGGGTATATAGAGGAAAGGCTCCGAAGATTTATACTGGAGGAAAAGAGTGTGGACACCATTATCTTTGATTTTTCCGGTGTAAACGATATGGATGCAGTTGCTATTGACCAGCTGGAGCGCTGGATTGACGATCAGATGGAAGAGGGAATGGACATCTACGTGACTGAGGTGAAAGGACCTGTACGGGATCTACTGAAAAAAGCAGGCTGGAACCGCAAATACAGCGGGATATTTGCTGCTCACACGCTCGATCAGACTGTTAAAGTGTTAAGAGAAGAAAAAAAAGGTCTACTTGGAGGCGGGGAAGGATGAGCGAACACGATCCGAACAGGGAAAAAAGGCAGTCGCTGATCATGACAGGATCAGGAATTGTTGCGGCCGGTGTTCTTGTTTACCTGCTTCTTTCATAACAAAAAGGGCCCGGGGGTCGACTTCAGATTCCCAGGCCCTTTGTTTGTGTACCGCAGGAGCAGCTTGCTCGTTTTTCTGTTCTTATTTAGGTTAGCTCTTTTCGTAAAGATTGTGGCTATTGACTAGCATTAATTTCGCAGCGAAAGGCCGCAACTCCTGCGGGAAAAGCAACAACGAACAACTACATCACGAATAGGCTGCGAGTTGCGTCGACGGAGCTGGACTGGAAGAGGAACCAGCCGGCGCCGGGCCACTAGCTTTTCATAAAACCTTTTTTCTCGAGATAAGGCTTCATGTGCATCCGTTTCGGCTCCTTCAGCATACCGCTCATCTGCTCAGTCCAGCGGTCAGTGCGCTTTCCGCCGGTCCTGCCGCTGTAATAGGCGGAAATAGTGGAATTGTATTCATCAAGGCCTTTCTTAAACAAATCATGGTTCTTCTCATACTTCTCCTGGTGATACACGTTTGAAAGGGGAAGCCGTGGTTTTACAGCAGTCTCTTGTGCTGGCTCACCGACCGCAAGACCGAAGAGTGGGACGACCCGGTCCGGAAGACCAAGCACTTCCCCTACTTCTTCAATATTATTGCGCAGGCCGCCGATGTAACAGATGCCCAGTCCCATAGATTCCGCAGCAATTGACGCATTCTGTGCGGCTAAAGCAGCATCCACCGCGGCAACGAGAAATTTCTCCGTGCTTTCAAGAGACGGGCTCACATTCGTCTGTTCCATTTCCCCTGCTGTTTCATGACGGTGCAGATCAGCACAGAACACAAAAAAGTGACCGTTTGCCTCCACATACGGCTGATTACCTGCAAGCTGTGCAAGGCGGGCTTTTGTATCGGGATTTTTAACACCGATAATGGAATAAGCCTGGATAAAGCTTGATGTTGAAGCCATTTGGGCACACGCCACAATCGTTTCGATCTGCTCGTCTGTAAGTTTTTCTTCGGTAAAGTGCCGCACCGACCGGTGGGCAAGAAGAGTCTCAATCGTCGTGTTCAAGTCGAATCACTCCATCTGGTCAGGTTTAGATTCAGTTTACCATAGATGATTTACTGCGCCTTCTAAAGTGCCCACTTGCGGTCTGTTGTAAAGGTGATGGTTAGCCACGGCTCATCATGAAGAGCCGTGAGTTCAAGATAGAGTTCTTCACGAAGCTGGTCCTGACTTCTAACATCTGCAGCAGAAGAAGTCGGGGAGATCACAAAATCAATGTCAATGTAAACGCCGCTTCCTGCCTTCGTAATTCGCGTAAAAGACTCCTTCATCCCGTACCGGTTTTCGGTTTTACGGACAACAGCTTTCACTTTTCCTGCCGTTTCATCTGTATAGGCCATGCCGATGATTTCCTTGAGACTCTGATGCATGTACAACAGAGGAACCCGGAGGAAAAGGACAGAAACTATCAGAACGAGAACCGGATCCACAAACGGAACGGCATAGGCAAAGCGTGAACCGTTCAGCACAAGGGCAATCAGAAACCCGGCAAAAACACCGAGGCTGAGGTAGCCGTCCATGAGCCACTGATTCATTTCGGCTTTTACAAAATTGGTCATGGCCTGTCTGTTTTTAACCTGTATATAGTATACATAAGAAAAACAGGCGGCCGTTGACAGCAGCGAGTAGGCAAGTGCTGAGCCGAGCGTCACATCTCTGCCTCCGGCTGCGATATCTGACACAGCAAACACAGCAGCAAAGAGAACGAGTAAAGCGATAATACCGTACTTAATAAAAATGACAATGGGTTCTATCATCAGTTTCCCGTATGGGAAACGCCGGTCATCCCGTTTCTTGATGAATTGTGCCGCCATAAACGTCATCAGTGACAGGGCAACGCTGATCAGGGAATAAACCCCGTCAAATAATATCATCCGGGAATTTGCTGCAAAGCCCCATACAAGACCGATAATGGAAAAAAGAAGGGCACCGACTACAGATAAGAACAACAGACGGTCTTCTTTTGATTTAAGCATGTTTTCACTCTCCAGGGTTTTTGTGACTGACTATCAGTCATTGTGTTGATTAGAAAAAGCTTCTCTTTTAAAGAGAAAGCTCTAAATTGTTTTGTTTAAAAAAGCAAACACGTTCTTCTTCAGATCCTCCACTGTTTTATCACTGCTGTCTGAATGGGAGAAGAAGTAGTTTTCTGCTGTATTCTCAATCGTGCTGATCATCATCTTAACCTGACTCTCTGAATCAATAACAGGTGAACATTCACCGCGTTCAAGCGCCGCGTCCAGACGTTCCTGCACCCAGTTATAATAGGGCCTGTATATTTTTTCCCAGCGGTCAAAAGACTGATAAAATGCCATACCGGAGTAGCAGAAAATGATCACGTTTCTGTACCGTCTGGTAATCCTGAATGTTTCAACAATCATAACTTTGAGTGTATCCGCAAAAGTGGCAGAGTTCCTGTCACTTTCGGAAATAGCAGCCATCTGTTCATTGAAAATGCGTTCGGCAATGGCAGGAACCACTTCACTTTTTGATGAAAAATATAAATAGAATGTGCCCTGTGCCACACCAGCTTCTTTTACAATTCTTGAAACAGGCGTTTTTTCAAATCCACCTTCCGAAAGAACCTTCATGGCAGCATCCAGTATCTGATTATATTTGCCGTCTTTTCTCTCCACACTGCTCACCTCATCAATGACTGACTATCAGTCATTTTACCTTTTGCTATCCATTTTGTCAATCTGGCGTGTTCGAAAAACGTTTTAGACAATGGTAAAATAAGGACGAATCAAGAAGAAGGGCGGTTATGTATATGAAAGAACAGAAGTGGATGCTGTGGGGAGTGGCAATTGTTATTATAATGACGGCACTGGTTATACTGACAGGCATTCTGACACAGTAAAAAAGCCGGAAGCGGCGGGCTTCCGGGCTTTTACGGTGAAAGCATCGTAAAAAAACTGCCTACCTGTTTAAATAAGGGGCCGATCTGGCTGGCTGTCTTCATAACCTGATCAACAGTTACGAATGCCTTGTTGTAATCAAACTTCCCGTCTTTTGTCTGAAAGGCAGCGAGCAGTCCGCCATTTTTCTGCTGCTGACCGGGATAATAGCCGGGGTAATACCCCTCGTATGGCTGGTTCAATCCACCATGGTAACCGCCCTGCTGGTATCCACCTTGATATCCGGCCTGCTGCGGATAAGATTGAGGCTGCCAGCTCTGCTGTGGATAGTAGCCGTTGAATGAAAGCTGCTGGGAGTAAGATGGCCAGCTCTGCTGGAGGTTTGATGATTGCTGAAAATACTGAGGGTGTGTCTGCCATCTTGAATGGTCCTGATACATACTTATCCCTCCTTATTCAACCTGAATCCGCTTGCGCCGGTAAGGGATGCGGATTACAAGAAGACCGTCTTTAAGAGCAGCTTTGACTTCTTTTTCATCAACATAAAAAGGAAGCGTAATCGTACGTTCCGCCCGCTGAAACTGCCGGCTTCTTGACCAGAAGCCGTTTTTGTCATCCCTTGCTTCTGCTTCCTGACGGCTGTTGACTGAAATTCGGATGTAGTTGTGATACACATCAAGTGAAACCTGGCTTTTTCTGATTCCTGGCAGCTCTGCCTCAATAATGTACTCTTTTTTTGTCTCATACTCGTATACCTGAATGGACCGGGGGATGCTGATTTTTTCCATTGTTTCGTGAAAAAAGCCGTCAAGTGAACTTAAAATATCGCCAAATGGCTGTTCATGAATAGGTTTGGGTACGTTCTGATTTTTATTGGGTTCCTTCATCCTTATCACCTCAACCAGAGATTCCATAATTACTATATGCAAATCCGGGCGGCCTGCTTAGGCGGATGACCTCAAAATGGAATATCCTGAAACCTTTTCCAGTCTTGTGCGTAGAAAAATAAACAAGACAGGAAGGAGGATGCACATGGAACAAATATTCTGGAACGTCATCGGGCTTGTCTGCCTGGGGCTGTTTCTCTACGAAAGAACGTTTGCGTGGAAAACCAGAGGCGTCTTTACAAAAGGGGAGCCTGTTACCCTGGTGAGCCAGACTGGATCACTGCTTGTATTTTCGTCCTATTTGTTCGAGAGCTTTTTCTTTCTGGCGACAACCGTGATCGTTACCAGTATCATTATTGTTGTTTCTGGCTATTACCGGAAAGTCATTCAAGTGAAGAACGGTCCTGTCAGGGAAACGCTCGACACTATAGATGACCTGATCAGGGAAGGGTACCTGCCTTTTGATGATTCCGAAAAGGAAAACGAAGGAAAGAAGGTTACATTTACTCACAGCGCATCCAATTCAAAGCTTACAGTCAGGTTCTCTAAATCCGTTCTTAATGATAACTTTTCACAAAATGCATTACTTCAGTTTACAAAGAATAAAACAGCCTATGACTATAAAGCTGCAGAAGAAGAGTTTCTCCTCAAAATGCGGGAACAGCGGGGCGAACGGACATTTTACCGGCAGAGTGCTACATGTATGCTTCTGGTGCTTGGATTTTCCGCCATCGCTTTTTTCATTACAGGACCTTTCAATATAGGTGGATAAAATATCTTGAGGGAAGCGAGATGTTTTTATGATTTATGACATACATAAAGCAAGATGGGTTTACTTTCTTATCTGGGTTGGACTGCTGGTACAGATTCTATTGGTCGTTTTTCTTCCTGATCCAATCGAACGTCTGATTGTTGGAGTTGTCCTGCTTGTGGATCTGCCCTTACTTCTTTTTGTCCTCGCTGTGTTTCACCGCGGATATCATATGATTGAAGGAAAGACGCTCACTGTTTATTACGGTTTTGTAAAATGGGTGATACCCCTTGATCAGGTCAAAAGTGCAAGAGTTGTCCAGAAAAAATGGTACAGCAATATATGGCCGCCTGCATTTAAAACGAGGCAGGTGGAGTTAACCTACGGCATATATGGAAAACTTGAAATCACCGCTCCTGATAAAGAAGATGAGTTTATCAAAGCTGTTTTGAAGCATCACAGGAATCAGACTGCAAGCATGTAAAAAAGGAGCGCGGATTTCAGTCGCTGAAGGTTTTACATTCTCCGTTTACCCGCTATAATAGAGAGCGTGAAGATTCAGTGATGAGGAGTCTGGTCCGATGGAAAAGTTCCATAAATTTCTGATCCTGTTTTTCCTGCTCGGAACAGCGGCTGTAATGATTGTATACATCGTTTATGTGATATTTGGTCTTATGTTCGGAGTGGAAAACAAAGAAGCTTCTCCTTTGCAGTAAGCTTGGGGGAAGCTTCTTTGTGTTTTATTCCGCCTGTTTTAGTGGATCTTTATTCTGATAAGAGAGGACATTCCCATTCTTAAGTACCAGTGTCCGGTCAGCCTGGCAGCTAAGCCGGCGGTCGTTGCTGGCGATGATGACTGTAATTGAGTTCTTCCGGGCAAAACGGATCAGGGAAGACATTGCAGAATGGGCTTCTTCATCAGCAAGCACTTTTTCCGGTTCATCCGCAAGTACAAGAGGATTCCGGCTCATAAAGACACGTGCAATCGAAGTGAGGAATGTCTCTTTCCGGCTCAGTTCCTCAAGGCATTCCCCTCTGTCCCTGTTTGAAATACCGAGTGACGAAAGGACATCTGCAGCCCTTAAGGAAGCTTCTTCATAACCCTTTTCTCCTTCCTGAAATCCCGTTAGAAGATTTTGAAGGGGGGATAGGCAGGGGTTCAGACTCATATCATCTGTAATAAAGGCTATATTTGCAAGACGCCAATCCGGACGGTGTCTGAGCGAAAGCAAGTTTGTCCCAAAAACCAGGACTGACCCTTTATTTGCCGGTGTCATTGCTGCAATCAAATTCAGGAGGGTTGTTTTACCAGTTTTACAGCCGCCCTGAACCACTACAATTTCTCCTTTTGTAACCGTTAAATCAGCCTCGGTAAATACAGTTGTCAGCTCAGTCCCATTTGAAAACCTTTTCATTACGCCTTTCAGTTCAACAGCATGCACAGAACGTTCACCTCCATTCCAAAATTGGGGTCTTACAAATCTGTATGCCTTAGCAGGGGGGGCTAGTACAATTTATTTTTGAAACCATAATGAGGTTTGGACGTAAAAGTAATAGATGAATAAAAGGTTACCAAGAAGCAGTTCAGCTCAAAGAGGGGGAAATGACTTATGAGTGTGCTGAAAGATCAGACTAAACAAAATCATAATGAAAAAAGCAGAAAACCGTGGCGGTCATACCTTATATTCCTTGCCATCGCTGCTGCCGGGACACTCACACTCTACCCCATGATGGCAGAAGCCGTTGAGGTACAAATCCGTGAATTGAACCTGGATGTGGCTATTTCGACTGAGGTGCTGGCATGGCTCTCCCTGATTAACCCGTTTGTCCTGGCACTAATTGCGATTACTCTTGGTCATCTCACAGTGAGAAAGACAGGGCTGAGATCTTTTACCTACGAATGGGACCGGTTAAGGAAACCTTTCCTCTCCTCGTTCCTGCCTACCGTAAAAGCAGGTAT
Organism: Alteribacter lacisalsi; assembly: GCF_003226345.1. GTDB lineage: Bacteria > Bacillota > Bacilli > Bacillales > Salisediminibacteriaceae > Alteribacter > Alteribacter lacisalsi. Next base: position 864,766 of record NZ_PDOF01000001.1, read on the forward strand.
CGTTGGCGGGGTCGCAGCAGGGGCGATTATTGTAGCGGCAGATCTTGTGTTTCGTTCCTGGCTCCCTCCGGAACTTTTGGCCACCGGGGAAATGCCGGGGATCTCTCATATTCTGATGGCCTTTTTTTATGGCGGAGTTGTGGAAGAACTGATGATGCGCTGGGGGCTCATGACACTTCTCGTCTGGCTTTTCTGGAAGGTTTTTCAGAGGAAAAAGAACGAGCCCGGAGGCGCAGCATTCTGGACTGCCATTCTCGTCTCCTCCTTAATATTTGCGATCGGCCATTTTGGTGCCACTGCAGCGGTCACGGATATAACACCGGTGGTTTTTATAAGGATGCTTCTTCTTAATGGAGCAGCTGGCGTGATATTCGGCTGGCTTTACTGGAAAAAAGGTCTGGAAACAGCTATGGTGGCTCATATTATGGCACATGTGGTCATGAATGGCACCGCGTTCATAGGGGCACTTATCCTTTGATCAGCCCGGAGACAGTACGAAAGCGTCCGCCTGGTGCATAATAAAAAGCTATTTTCGTAAAGATTGTTGCTTTAGCTAGCTTTAATTTCGCAGCGAAAGGCCGCGACTCCTGCGGGAAAAGCAACAACGAGGAATAGGCTGCGAGTTGCTTCGACGCATTTACCTCGGAGCTGGACTGGAAGAGGAAGAAGCAGAAAAGCTCCCGAGGAGGCTGAGGCGTTGCCCGCGGAAAACGTCGGCCTGCAGCTCAGAAAACAACAATCTATCCGAAAACAGCCTAATAAAAAGAGCCTTCCAAAAAAATCGTAAGAAAAGAGGCTGTCACCTGATTTGGTGCAGCCTCTTTCTGATTTTATAATGCTTCCTTCTGAAAACGACGGAGGTCATTTTTGTGACCAATCACAACGAGGAGATCACCTGGATTCAGCGTATCCTCGGGATGAGGCGTCACATCCACCTTGTTTTTCTGCTTAATGGCGATGATCGTGCATCCAAACCGCGCGCGGATATCAAGGTCAGCAAGTGACTTTCCCTTGACCTTGGGCGTGGCAAGCGTTTCAATGATACTGTATTCATCGGACAGATCGATATAGTCGATCACTTTTTCGGACGTAAGATACTCCGCAATCCGCTGTCCCATATCCGACTCCGGATGGAATACTCTGTCGGCGCCGATCTTATCCAGCACTTTATGGTGGTAGTCATTCTGCGCTTTTACCCATACCTGATTGATGTCAAAGTCCTTCAGGTGAAGGGTGCACAGGATGCTCGCCTGAATATCTTCTCCGATTGCAACAATCGCATGGTCAAAATTCCGGATCCCGGCGTCAATAAGGACCTGTTCATCGGTTGCATCTGCAGTAACGGTGTGGGTGGCATAGGCTTTTACTGCGTTCAGTTTCGTTTCATCTTTATCTATAGCAAGAACTTCATGATTCATACGGTGGAGTTCTTTACACATACTAGAACCAAAACGCCCCATGCCGATGATGGCAAACTGTTTTCTCATAGGATGTTCCCTCTAATCTCTGGTATCATTGAGGGATAGTATACCACTCCTCAACTGGCGCTAGCAAGGCATTCCGAAAGGACTTGTAAGCTGTGGAAAGCTGAAACATCCGGAATTTACGATAAAACGACTCAAGTACTATAGACACACAGCTTTCCCTCAGTACAATAGACAGTATTACTTAAAATTTCGGATTTAAAGGATGAGCTGTTCATGAACGAAGAAGAAAACGAGCCCTTGGTGGACGCTGAGGCCATAGTTGAAACCGTAACCGGGATTACCCTTCAGGAATATGGAATTGCCCTGGCCATTTTTATTCTGTTTTTCGTGTTTCGCAGAATTTTTACAACCTACTTGTTTAAATTCATTGTAACGGTGTCAAACCGTGCGCCGACAGACCTCTTGTATAATGGTCTGCTTGCTTTTGAAAAACCGATCCGTGTTTTTCTCGTCATTATCGGTATTTATGTATCCCTGATTTATCTGGATTTGCCTGAAGGATTCAGCGATCCGATGGTCCGTGTATTCCGGTCGCTTGTTATTGCACTGATTGCGTGGGGATTGTTTAATCTTTCATCCACTTCATCCCGTGTGTTCACCAAAGTTGGGAAACGACTGGACATCGAGATTGATCAGATACTGCTGCCGTTCCTTTCTAAACTTGTCCGGTTTGCTGTCATTGCTATGGCACTCAGTATTATTGCAAGTGAGTGGCGATATGATGTGAGCGGATTTGTAGCCGGTCTTGGTCTGGGGGGCCTGGCGTTTGCCCTTGCAGCCCAGAATACGATCAGCAACTTTTTCGGCGGTATCGTAATCATAACGGAGAAGCCGTTTTCCATTGACGACTGGATCAGCTCCCCGAGTGTGGAAGGGATTATAGAGGACATCTCATTCCGGAGTACAAAAATCCGTACGTTTTCCCAGGCGTTGGTAACGGTGCCGAACTCCACACTTGCAAATGAACCGATCACGAACTGGTCTAAAATGGGCAAAAGGCAGGTCAGCTTCAAGCTGGGCGTCAAGTATTCCACTCCACGTGATAAAATACGGGTCTGTGTGAGCCGGATCGAGGAACTGCTGAAAACGAGCCCGCTCGTTGACAAGGACCTGGTCATGGTGCGCTTCGATGCTTTTGGAGCCAGCAGCCTGGATCTTTTCATCTATTTCTTTACAAAAACCACGTCCTGGACGGAATATCTTGAGGCTAAAGAAGAGCTGAATCTGGAAATAATGAGGATTCTCGAAGAAGAAGGCGTTGAAATTGCCTTTCCAAGCAGAAGCCTTTATTTCCATTCTGAAAGCAGCAGTGAAAAAAAACCTGAAAACCAGCACAGTTTAAATGAATGAAGCTAATAACAGCTTCACAAAAAGAGAGCCTGCCATCACGGCGGGCTCTCTTTTTTTGCTGCAACAGTTCTCAAGGTCTTAAGAACCGGCAGCTGTGGGGCTATACAAGCATGGAGCCCACACTCAAAAAGTGGCGGGATGGTCAGGAGTTGCACCTGTTCGGGCCATTTTGCATGAAAACGGCACATTGCCTTCAAAGAGGCTTCATCCCATGTTGGAATTAGTTATGTCACGGTGTATGAAAAATTATGCATAAAAACGACAAATTGCACATTAATCGATTAAAGTCCCGGTTCAGAGGGTAGAAAATAACTATAGAGGAGGGACTACATATGAAAAAAATACACATTACCTTCAGCCTCTTTGGACTGAGCCTGATGTTACTGTTTTCCGCTGCCGTTATCCAGCCGCAATCCAAAGGCCTTACAGCAGCTTCTGATTATACGAAAGAGGCGTCGGTCCTGGCTGACCGCAATACGGAAGTGAAAGGCGTTTCCGCACAGGAAATGTTTGAATATGAGCGTCTTTTTCAGGATGCTGCATTCAGAATAGGAGAAGATGAAGAAGCCGTTCACAGCAAGAGAGAGCAGCCTGACGAAGAAGGAATGTATAACGGAGGTAGCTACTATGACTTTGGCACATACACCTATTTTGCCGACCCTGAACAAAAACGAATCAATGCTGTAGCCGTAAGAGGAGAAACAGCGGCAGGCATCGATCAGGAACCGTTTTTCAATGAACTGGAAGGAAAGATGATCACTTCCGGCTATAACGAAATGGACGGCACGTGGATGGAGATTTACCGTGTAAATGGCGGGGACCTGGTCATTGAACGGGAGGAGGAGCAAAGCGCACCGGCATTTATCTGGCTTACTGAACCAGGGCTGTTTCATGACGAATAACGTTTAACGAAACCCTGAAGACAGCATCGAGTCTTCGGGGTTTTCCGGTTTCGATAATATTGAGGCGAGGCATTGGGCAGATAAGATGATTCATGATTGCATTTTACGCTTACAGTGACTATCATAAGGGAGAGTCTTAACACTTTTGAAGATTGAAGGAGGAAGTTACTATGAAACAAATGGATGCAAACGAAATTATTCAGTTTATTTCCAATGCGGAAAAGTCTACACCGGTAAAAGTACATATTAAAGGTGATAACCTTGAAAGTGTCGATTTCGGCGCAAATACAAAAACCTTTATTCAGGGAGAAACAGGTGTTCTTTTCGGAGAATGGAAAGACATCCAAAAGGCCCTGGAGTCAAGTCAGGTAAAAGATTACGTAGTAGAGAATGACCGCAGAAATTCGGCGATCCCGCTTCTTGATATGAAAAATATTAAAGCACGCATTGAACCAGGTGCGATTATTCGCGATCAGGTGGAAATTGGTGACGGAGCTGTAATCATGATGGGAGCAGCGATCAACATCGGTTCCGTTGTCGGTGAAGGTACAATGATTGACATGAACGTTGTCATGGGCGGTCGCGCTACAGTCGGTAAAAATTGCCATATCGGAGCAGGCACGGTTCTGGCGGGCGTAATTGAACCACCTTCCGCACAGCCTGTTGTCGTTGAAGACGATGTAGTGGTTGGAGCAAACGCAGTTATCCTGGAAGGTGTTACAGTAGGCAAGGGATCTGTAGTTGCAGCAGGAGCTATCGTTACACAGGATGTTCCTCCAAACACCGTGGTTGCAGGTACGCCAGCACGAGTAATTAAGGAAATCGATGAAAAAACTAAAGGAAAAACCGAAATCAAGCAGGAACTTCGCAAGCTAAACGACGAGTAAAAAGGAGACGCGCGATGACACTTGATCCAACACGTCTCATCTCAATCCGCCGGGATCTGCATCAGATCCCGGAAGGCGGATTTGAGGAGTTTAAGACCCAGTTCTATCTAAAAAAAACAATTGCTTCTTTTGCCGGAACCCATTTGGAAATGAAAGAATGGCGGACCGGTCTTTTTGTTTTGGTCAAGGGGTTCAGCCCTGAAAAAACATACGGATACAGAGCAGATATCGACGGCCTCCCGATTAAAGAGGAGACCGGGTACGAGTTTTCGTCCCGTCATGAGGGTTTCATGCATGCATGCGGCCACGATTTCCATATGACCATTGCACTGGGGGTTCTCGCCCATTTTGCTGCGAAACAGCCGAAGGAAAGCATTCTTTTTATTTTCCAGCCTGCAGAGGAAGGTCCTGGAGGGGCTCAGCCGATGCTGGAATCGGACATATTTAAGGAATGGAAACCAGATGAAATGCTCGCGCTTCACATTGCACCAGAATACCCTGTAGGGACCGTTGCTACAAGGCCCGGTCTATTGTTTGCGAATACGAGCGAACTGTTTATTGATTTGAAAGGCAGAGGAGGGCATGCAGCGCTTCCTCATCTTGCAAATGACATGGTGGTTGCGTGCAGCCATTTGGTCACTCAGTTTCAGTCCATCGTCGCCAGAAATGTAGCACCGCTGGATTCAGCCGTCGTTACCGCAGGAAAGATTACCGGAGGGACCAAGCAGAACATTATTGCAGAGCATGCGCGGCTTGAAGGGACAATCAGGACCCTTTCTCTTGAGTCAATGGCAACGGTAAAAAAGCGGATTGAAGCACTCACTGCTGGAATTGAGACAGGCTTTGACTGTACCGCCTCAATTGATTATGGCGCAAATTACTGCCAGGTATTCAATGATCATAAAATAGCAGACCGCTTCATGTCGTTTGCCGCCAAACGTGCAGATACGACCCTTATAGAATGTGAGAAAGCCATGACCGGGGAGGATTTCGGTTACTTTCTGGAGGCTGTTCCCGGCCTGATGTTCTGGCTTGGTGTAGACAGTAAAAGCGGACTGCACACACCAGGGCTTCATCCTGATGAAAGAGCCATTCCATTCGCTGTGGAGTATCTAATCGATTATTTATCAACAGTCTCATCCTGACGGGTGAGGCTTTTTTTGGTGAAGAGTCTGGTTTGTGTAGCATGAAATGTTCATAAGTCACTAAGTGGTTTGCTGATAAAGGGAATGAGGGACTGCGTTGTAATACAAAAACACTTGGCCTTATAAAGTCATAATGAATAACCCGGCAAAATGTGGGGATAGTAATGTTTGGAAGAACATTCCTTATTTCAAATCAGTCAGGGAGGAATTTACAATGGCCAGAGTCGGAGTAGAACAATCACTTTCGGATATTCAGGAAGCGCTTCAGCAGAAAGGACACGAAATCGTCCAGCTTCAGCAGCAGGGTGACGAAGAAGGCTGTGACTGCTGTGTAATCAGCGGGCAGGATCAGAATATGATGGGCATGCAGGACACACAGCAGCAGGGTGCTGTTATCAACGCTCACGGAATGACCGCTGATGAAGTATGCCAGCAGGTGGACCAGCGCACACAGCAGCAATAGTATTCAGACAGGATAAGCCGGCACAGCCGGCTTTTTCTATTGGTTTTGTCACTATTCCTTTTACTCCTGCGCTTTTCGTAAGGATCTGTTAAAATTCCGTGTTGATTTTTATTAATCGTAGATTGAAGCGAACGCGTGACACTCCTGCGGGAACAGCGCCGGCTGAAGACCCCACAGGGTGCTTTTCCCGAGGAGGCTGAAGCGGTGCCCGCGGAAAGGGAGCGCAGTGAGCGTAAATCAATCAACAATACTCACTAACAGAGCCTTTCGTAAAAGTAGTTATCCTTTTACACTGCAGGCAGCTCCGCGGTACTGCTTTTTCCTCTGCCGGCATGCTTGCGTAAACTAAAAAATCAAAGCCCCTGAAAAGGGGCTTTGCGGCAGTTATGCTTCTTTTTTTTCGACATAAACCTGATGTGGAAATGGAATTTCAATTCCGTTCTCATCTAGAGCTTCCTTGATTTCTTTTCGCAGTATCCGTTCCACTCCCCATTGTTCCATGTTAGAAGTCTGGGCAATGACCCGAATGACTACGTCACTGTCATCAAGTGACTGCACACCTATAACATTTGGTCCGTCAACGATCGTATCCACCTGGGAAGCCACCAGGTCACATGCATCCTGAATGACTTTCATGGCCTCATCAATGTTATCATCATAGGATATTCCAATGTCTACTAGCGCACGCATGTTGGAACGGGAATGGTTGCTCAGCGTACTGATTTCCCTGTTTGGGATATAGTGAACTGTGCCGTCAAAACCTCTGATCCGGGTGGTCCGGAGACCAACTTCCTCAACCACTCCGTCAATTCCGGCTACGGTTACGTATTCATCGACCTCAAGCTGTTTTTCAAGAAGAAGAAAGAAACCTGTTACCACATCACTTACAAGCCCCTGTGCACCAAAGCCGATTGCAAGTCCGATAATACCGGCACCGGCGATCAGTCCTGTCACATTATAATCAAAGAGACCGATTACGATCGTAATAAAAACGAAAAGCAGGACATAGGCAAAAATATTCTGGCTCAGTTTTTCAAGTGTTTTAGTCCGGCCGGGTGACATGTTTTTCTGTCTGCTCATCCGGTCAAAACTGGAGCCGATCAGTCTGCTCCCGATTCCTTTTACGATAAGGTAGGCGATAAGAATAACCACCAGCTGCAGAGTAATAATTGCAGCGGAAATAAAAATTGCCTCCCAGTTTACATGGGCAATCCAGTCGTTCATTAACAGTCACTCCTCTTAAGTCGTAAAGTATGTATACGATTTTGGCGAACAATGTCATTCATTTTATCATACCCCCGGGCGTGGGAAAAGAAAACACAAAGCCCTTTTACTTTAAAAGACAGTCTCCCTTCGTTATAATTGAAAACGTTAGTGTTTTTGACTGGTTAAAAACCAGCGGAATGGAAATACTGACGAAATGTGAATGATTATAAAGAATTGTGAACCATCCAGTCGATTGTTGACTGATTAAAGCAATTCTCTTATAATAATCATTGTTATTAGTTCAAACACAACTCAGGAGGGATTACATATGTCAGAAAAACGTATGGTAGCAAAACAGTCTCCACGATTCGAAATGGATGCAGTACTTCCAAATAAGGAATTTGGTAAAGTAAGTCTTGAGCAGAATATGAAAGAAGACAAATGGACAGTTCTTTATTTCTATCCAATGGACTTCACTTTCGTATGCCCTACAGAAATCACAGCGCTAAGCGACCGCTATGACGAGTTTGAAGACCTTGATGCAGAAGTGATCGGGGTTTCAACTGACACTGTTCACACTCACCTTGCGTGGATCAACACAGACCGTGACGACAATGGACTTGGCGATCTTAAGTACCCTCTTGCTGCGGACACTAACCACCAGGTTTCCCGCGACTACGGTGTACTCATTGAGGATGAAGGGGTAGCGCTTCGCGGCCTGTTTATCATCAGCCCAGAGGGTGAACTCATGTATTCTGTTGTAAACCACAACAACATCGGCCGTGACGTGGACGAAACTCTCCGTGTGCTTCAAGCGCTTCAGACCGGCGGACTCTGCCCGGCAAACTGGAAGCCTGGTCAGGATACGCTGAAAGTGTAATTCATCCCCCGGCGGGATACAATAAAGGAATGAACGGAAAAGGCCTGCAGGAAATGTCAGGCCTTTTCTTTCGATACATAGAGAAGCAGAAGCGTAAAAAAAATTGGTTTATGGAGGGATTAATATGAAACTGCGTTCACCAATGCCTCAACTTGACGGCGCCACAGAATGGCTGAATGGCCAGTTTACACGGGAGGACCTCGTAGGGGATAAGCCGACACTGATTCATTTCTGGTCCATCAGCTGTCATCTCTGTAAAGAAGCCATGCCTGATATCAACCAGTTCAGAGACGATTATAAAGATAAGTTAAATGTGATGAGTGTGCATATGCCTCGTTCCGAAAAGGATCTGGATCTTGAAGAGATTAAGAAGGTTGCAGCAGAGCACGATATTACCCAGCCTACTTTTGTTGACAATAATCATAAGCTGACAGATGCTTTTGAAAATCAGTACGTACCTGCTTACTACGTTTTCGACGAGGAAGGCAATCTCCGGCATTTTCAGGCTGGAGGCGGGGGCATGAAGATGCTTACCAAACGGGTAAACAGAGTGCTGGGTATAAAATAGCACCGTTCGTTTAATTTTATAGCTCTGTTAAAGCTTAATGTTGATATTTTCTATCGTTGTTGATTGAAACGAGCGCGCGACACTCCTGCGGGAACAGCACCGGCTGAAGACCCCGCAGGGTGATCCTCCCCGAGGAGGCTGAAGCGGTGCCCGCGGAAAGGGAGCGCAGGGAGCGGTAATCAACAACAGACTTTAACAAAGCCAATTTTATAAGTCGTTGGGATGGTCCGGAACACGGATCATCTTTTTTTATCCTTTTTCATCGTCCGTCCTTACTTAATCAGTGAGGTGATAAAAGATGAAAATAATCGATTTGACAGGGAATCTTCCCCGTCATCAAACAAAACGGTACAGAAAAAGACTGGTCAGGACCATAACAGATATTACAATTCATCACAGCGGAACAGAGCGGGGAAGCGCGCACTCATTTGCCAGCTACCACGTTAACAAAAATGGATGGCCGGGTATTGGTTATCATTTTGTCATTGAACAGGATGGTGCCATAATAAAGACGAACACTCTGTCAACGGTCAGCTACCATGCAGGACAAGTGAACGCCGTTAGTGCCGGGATTTGTCTTACGGGGAATTTCAGCAGCCATGGCCCGGGTACAGAACAATGGGATGCACTTGTTTTTCTGACGAAAAAGCTTCTGCACGAACTCGGACTCAGCCCGGACCAGGTACAGGGCCACTGTGAGCAACCTGGTGCCTCTACGGTCTGTCCCGGTTTCAGTACAGAATCACTCCGGAGGTGCTTGATGGGTAGTCCGGTATTAAAAAGAGGAGATCGTGGAGCCGGGGTCGTCAGGCTTCAGAAAAAACTGATGGCTTCCGGAGTGAATTCAGGACCTGTGGACGGCCTCTTTGGGGTTTTAACCGAGACAGCACTGCGGCATTTCCAGAAAGTAAGGCGCCTCCGGGTAGACGGCATATATGGGGCTGAAACTAACGAAGCGCTCAGTGCTTCGAGAAGAGTCCTCCAGCGGTTATCACCAATGATGAAGGGGATCGATGTCATCCTTGTTCAAATGACAGCTGGCGCAGTGCCTGATAGCCTGTTCGGTCCTGCTACTCAGGCATCTGTCCGGGCGTACCAAAAAACAAAGAAGATTGCATCAGACGGCATTGTTGGCCCTGTAACATGGCGGATGATTCTAAACGGAAAAGCTCTGCCATAAGCAGGCAAAAAGGAATATTGTTTTCATCTTTACGGATTGCTATGATTAAGGTAAACAGATGCAGATGGGGGACAAATATGAAAAAGCAGTTTGCTGTCATCGGTCTCGGCCGCTTTGGCGGGAGTATATGCCAGGCTCTTGCAAAGCAGGGTATGGAAGTTCTTGCCATTGATACCGACGAAGACCGGATTAATAAATATGCCAGTATTGCCACTCATGCAGTGGTGGCGGATGCAACAGATGATAATACCCTGAAAAGCCTTGGGATCAGAAACTTCGACCATGTTATTGTTGCGATTGGTGACAATATCCAGTCCAGTATTCTTACAACACTGATGCTCGTCGAGCAAGGTGTTAATCATATTACTGTGAAGGCACAGAATGACTATCACGAGAAAGTACTTAATAAAATTGGTGCCCATAAGGTGGTTCACCCCGAGCGGGATATGGGAATCAGGATTGCTCATAATGTGGTATCAAAAAACGTTCTCGATTATCTCGAACTGTCCGACGAATACAGTATTGTTGAGCTTATGGCAGGTGGTCTAGTCCATGGGCAGACGATTATTGAACTCGATATCCGGGCCAAGTACGGGTGCAACATTATGGCGATTAAACGAGGTGATCAGATTAACGTATCTCCACAGGCAGATGAAGCTCTTAAAAGAGGAGATATACTGATTGTGATCGGAGCCGACAGTGATATCAACCGTCTGGAGCAGTCACTTTTTGACGATGACGATTAAAGTGAGGATTGGGAATTCACTATTCTAAAAAGATGAGGCTGGGATTGAGACCCCGTAGTGCGAAGCACACGGAGGCTCAGCCGCTTCCCGCGGAAAGCGGTGTATATTTCAGCAGCAGTTTATATGCATCCCAGCCCCATTAGTTGTATTCATTATTCTATTTTATTCAATTTATCTGGAGCCGGACATACTCATTTAAATGCTGGTCATAAAAAAAGCACAGAAGCTGTTGTTCAGACAGCTTCTGTGCTTTTACTTTTATACTTCCATAATTATTGGAAGGATCATTGGCTTACGTTTTGTTTTTTCGTACAGGAACGGGCCGAGTACATCACTGATCTCGTTTTTAATTTCAGACCACTGGGTCGTTTTCCGGTCCATCATTCCCTGCAGATGGGAAGCAAGCATTTTCTGCGCTTCATTAATGAGGTCACTCGATTCACGCATATAGACAAATCCTCGGGAAATCAGGTCAGGTCCCGCTGTTACCTTAAACTCTTTCATATTCAGGCTGACAACAACAACGACAAGACCTTCCTCTGAAAGAATGCGCCGGTCACGCAGCACGATGTTTCCGATATCGCCGATCCCGCTGCCGTCCACATAGACAGATCCGGATGGAACTTTCCCGGCCAGGCGGGCATCGTCCTTATCAAGAGCAAGAACGTCGCCGTTATCCATAAGGAAACAGTTTTCCTCGGGCACGCCGCAACTTTCAGCAAGAGAAGCATGCATCTTCTGCATCCGGTATTCGCCGTGGATCGGCATAAAGAATTTCGGTTTCATCAGGCGAAGCATCAGCTTCTGCTCTTCCTGGCCGCCGTGGCCGGAAGTATGAATGTCATTGAGCGAGCCGTGAATCACGTTCGCGCCGGCACGGTAAAGCTGATTAATCGTTTTGCTTACGCTCAGCGTGTTCCCTGGAATTGGGGAAGACGAGAACACAACCGTATCTCCGGGAATCACCTGGATCTGGCGGTGGGTACCGAAGGCAATGCGGGAAAGAGCGGCCATAGGTTCACCTTGGCTTCCCGTACAGAGAATCGCTACCTGATCATTAGGAATTTTATTGAGCTGAGAGGCATCAATAAAGGTATTTTTCGGTGCACGAATATACCCAAGGTCAAGACCGATGTTAATGGCAGATTCCATGCTTCGGCCAAATACAGCAACTTTCCGGCGATACTTTACGGCTGCTTCTACTGCCTGCTGGAGCCGGTAAATGTTTGAAGCAAAAGTGGCAAAGATGATCCGGCCTTCCACACTGCGGAAAATCGAGTCAATACTTTCACCGACTTTACGTTCGCTCATTGTAAATCCGGGAACTTCACTGTTTGTGCTGTCAGAAAGAAGGCACAAAACCCCTTCTTCGCCGATCTTCGCCATTTTGTTCAGGTTTGCAGGTTCTCCAACCGGTGTGAAGTCAAATTTAAAGTCACCAGTATGCACAATATTTCCGGCCGGTGTTTTTACAACCACACCGAAAGAATCTGGAATACTGTGGGTTGTACGATAAAAAGATACAGACGTTTTCTGGAATTTCACTACATCGTCTTCCTGAATTTCGTACATTTTGGTGGTGCGCAGGAGGCCGTGCTCTTCTAATTTGTTTCGCAGCAGACCAAGTGCCAGCTTGCCGGCATAAATTGGGACATTGATTTGACGAAGAAGGTAGGGAACGCCGCCGATGTGGTCTTCGTGGCCGTGTGTAATAAACAGTCCTTTAATTTTATCTTCGTTTTTCACAAGGTACGTATAATCTGGAATTACGTAATCAATTCCGAGAAGCTCGTCTTCGGGAAATTTAATCCCGGCATCAATTAGAATAATTTCATCCTGGAACTGAACTGCATAGGTATTTTTTCCGATTTCACCCAAACCCCCGAGGGCAAAAACGGCAGCCTGATGATTTTTAGCTTTCATCGCTTAGAGCTGCTCCACTTTAAAATCTTCTTTTTCTTTCTCATAGGCCAATACATCATCACTCAGAGGGGTTACAAATTCGATGTTGTATTTCCGGTCCGACAGTTTTTTGCGGACGTCTTCCTGGGATTCGCCTTCCACGTAAATAGAGTTCGTATTTTCGCGGACAGGAACTTCCGTAGTTGTTTCCTGATAAAACACTTTAAATATCATAGGATCCTCTCCTTTTTTATTAAGTTCAGACAAGTGATTAGAAATTGATTATACGTATGTATGTCCAAAGTCAGCCTGGAGGGTTTCTGTCCCTTGAAACCCCGGGCCGGCCCGGTGCATATCGGGCACCGGATAATGCGAAGCCATAAATGACAAACCTTCTTTCTCCGACTGAGAAAGAAGGATCACTACGATGGCTACGCGTATATCTTTTTTGGAAATAAATCGCGACATCGTTTTAATAACCGTTCTCTCCACCTTTTCAACATTTTAAACCCTCCTTGTAACTTATTCAAGACTGACGTTCTGATTTTATTTACAGTATGTGAGTAAAACAGTGTCAATTTACGAGGGAATCGTTGCCATTACCACATCTTTATGCGGAAAAATTCTATGAGTACAAATGTCGAAAACGGGTATTGGTTAGTAAGAAATACAGGAGGGATTGTCATGAAGCAGACTTTTTATGTATCAGTCAACCAGGGAAGCAGAGTCGAACTTTTTACTGAAAAAACCGATCCGCAGCTGATTCAGTACGAGGTGGAAATTGATGAAAAGGAAATTGAGGACTTCAGAATGCTGATCGAAAAGTTCAGGGACAAAGACATTGAACCGCAGCAGATCTTTTCCCGCCCATTTAATGAACCGGCTTCCGACAGAGAGAAACAGGAACTCAAATATGATACAAGGCATCTGTATGAACTGATCTATGAGAATGGTACCGAAAAAACGAGAAGAGAACTGGAGGAACTACAAAAGCAGAATAGCGGGGCTTAGCAGGATCTGGTACGATCTGATTGGCCGCAAATCAAGCCGCTTGCCGGAATAGCAAGTGCTTTATAATCAGCTCAATATAGAAATGGCCTTCCCCAGGGACGGGGAGGGCCGTTCTTTTATGGGGCTGGGGGATAAGTTTTTTTATACTTGGAATTCCGAACAGCTAAAATGAGGTCTGTAAGCCGCTCCGAAAGTTACTTGGCTTTCCGGATTGTTTGTTAGACGCCGAGCGTAAAAAAATGATACGATTTACGATGACAAACAAGCAGGAAAGGGTGATCACGATGACACCATCAGAGAAAGTTGTATTTCTGGATATTGACGGTACGATCCTGAATCATAATAATCGAATTCCGAATAAAACACGGGAGGCGGTCAGCCTGCTTCGGGCAGAAGGTATTAATGTGGCCATAGCTACAGGCCGTGCCCCATTTATGTTTAATGATATTTTAAAAGAACTGGATATTGATTCGTTTATCAGTTTCAACGGGTCTTATGTCATGTACAAAGGTGAGGTGATCTTTGATTCACCGCTTTCGCAGGAGCACCTTCTGACACTTGAGGAAGATGCGTGGAACAACGATCATCCGATGGTGTTCCTTGACCATCTTACCGGCAGGGCGAATCACCGGTCTCATGAATTTATCTCCCGTTCCATGGGGAGCCTTAATATGCCGCATCCCCCTCATGATCCGGACTTTCATAAAGAGCGGAACATTTATCAGGCGCTGCTGTTTTGTGAGAGCAGTCATGAAAAGCATTACTATGACCACCATCTTGGATTTGATTATGTCCGCTGGCACGAAAAAGCAATCGATGTTCTGCCTCCAGGTGGGTCAAAAGCAAAAGGAATTGAAGCGATGCTCGAAAAATTAGGCATTCGTCCTGAAAATACTTTTGCATTCGGTGATGGTCTGAACGATGTGGAGATGCTCAAGTTTGTAGGAACTGGTATTGCCATGGGTAATGCAGTGGAAGAAGCCAAACAGGCAGCAGATATGGAGACGAAACATGTTGATGATGACGGACTGTATCACGGACTTTTGGAGCTCGGTCTTATTCGCAGATAAAGAAACCGCCTCCAATTAGGAAGCGGGTCCGTGAAATTTACTGATTTTGATAACTTCTTTTGGCGGAAGCGGCTCCTTGAAGGGGTCGCTTTTGTCAATTCTATCGTAAAACATTATGCCGTTCAGGTGATCAATTTCATGCTGGAAAACGATTGCGGCGAATCCTTTAAGCCTCAGAGTAATCTCTTCGCCTTCAAGAGTCGTTGCTTTTACCTTGATTCTGGCGTAGCGGGGAACTTCACCTTCGACCATCCGGTCTACACTCAGGCATCCCTCGCCGGATTCAAGGTAGGTGGTTTCCTCGGAATGGCTGATAATTTTGGGGTTGAACAGGCCGAGTTCGAGAAATTCGTCATTGTGGTCAAATGTTCTTACGGCAATCATTTTTTTACTTACATTAATCTGCGGGGCCGCGAGTCCAACACCTGGTCTCAAACCATACTGTGCTGCTGTGTCTTCATCCTGGCTGTTAATCAGGTATTCCACCATGGAGCGGAGAATGTCCTGTTCTTCTTTTGACGCAGGGAGAGAGACGGGGTCCGCGATCTTACGGAGAGTCGGATGCCCTTCCCGGATAATATCATCCATTGTAATCATTATGTTTTACACTCCTTTATTTCATTTGCAGAAATACGTTTTTCTGCGAATATGTATATGCTGTGCCCGGGCAGTAACATGCATCTGTCTGAGGACCTCGTTTTCCATCATATAATATTATATAATTAAAGGACAGGTCAAAAACGATTGGTTTGTAATAAAAAAACGAGAGCGGATCCGCTCTCGTTCCATACATCTGATTTTAGTAGAATTTTGATGCGCCAATTATTACAAGAAGTATGAACAGAACCAGGATCAGCGCGAAGCCTTTACCTGCACCATTATACCCTGCACCTGCTACCTGACCGCCATATCCATATCCACAAGGATCCCAACATCCGCATCCGTTACCGCCATATCCGTACATATGCATTTCCTCCTTTTTGTTCACCGCTGTTACTCAGCGATTTACTACATGCTATGCAGACATCCAGAGAGTGAATGGATGTATACCCATATTCACGGAAGATGATTTTGTTGGAAACTGCACCTTTGGAAATTGATTTAAGCAATACAGGTGATGTGAAGTTTTTGCTGTTTTAAGAAACTCCTTGTAAAATGAGGTAAAATAGGATAATTTGTTAGTGTATGTCAATTTTGGACGAGTACATAAAAGGGGGATCTTTTAAGTGAAGAAAGGATTAATGACGCTCGGCTCGATCGGACTTGCAGCGCTGCTTACTGGGTGTTTTGGGAGCAATGCAGCGATGGATATGCACGAACATCTTGAAAATGCCGTAGAAAAAGAACAGGTATTTCAGGAACAGCAGTCACCGCTGACAGAAGCCGAGACAAGAGAACATGAACTATACAGCGAAATGCTTGAGATGACTGAGGTTGAGGACATTGAACCGCTCTCAGAAGAGGCGGTTGAATCAGCTGAAGAGCGCCGCTCCATCATTGAAATTGAAAAAGAAAGCATTGATGATGCATACAATGAGTTTCAGGAAGTGACAGGGTACCTTGATGATCTTGAAGAGGAAGCCCGGCCGGCAGCTGAGGATATGATTGCAGCAATGGATGCCCGTTACGAGGCCTATCAGGATCTCTATGATGAGTACATGGAGACCATCGATCTGGATATCGAACTCTATAATATGATCACCCAGGAAGAACTCACGAGAGAAGAACTTCAGGATCAGCATGATCTTGTGAATGATGCCTACAGCCGTGTTAACAGCCTGAACAGTGAGTTCAATAAAAGAACGCAGGAATACAATGAAGCCAAACGCACTTTCTACCAGGAAGCTGATCTGAATGTGGAAGAGCCGGCTTAAGACACCTTAATGGGTGTCTTTTTTTTGGTTTTAGTCACACTATTGCTCATCATTGAATATATAACAGTAAAGTTTTTTGAATATAACAGTTTTCCTAAACGGCCTGTAATTTAAAATGTAGGTGTACGATAAATTCCTGTGCAAAAGGATTGACGAACATAAAAACGTTCGTGTAAACTAATCATCGAAACTAAAGTTGTATTACTCATTATATTATTTAATTGATACAGAGTGATCCTGCTCCTACAGAAACACCCCTCTTTGGTTAAGCGGGAAACGTATTGGGTATACAACCTTTAGAGGTTTTTGTCGGAACAGCTGGATTTCTCATTGTTTTTATGAAGATGGGTAATCTAAACAATGATGAACAGCGCTTATTTCACAGAGTCAGGAGGCGCCTGATGCCCCATTGGCATGCGTTCTCCGCCGCTGTGTTGTTTTAGGCAGCCTTAACGTGAAAAGAAAGGAAGAGGTGAAAGGATTCATGGAAAAAACAAAAGAATTGCAAAACATTGAAAGCCAGTTTGAAACTTTCCAAATACTTAATGAAGACGGTGAAATCGTAAACGAAGACGCGATGCCGGACCTTTCAGACGAAGAACTTAAGGAGCTTATGACGCGTATGGTGTATACGCGGATCTGGGATCAGCGTGCCATCTCCCTGAACCGTCAGGGAAGACTCGGTTTTTACGCACCGGTTGCAGGTCAGGAAGCTTCAATGATCGGTTCCCAGTTTGCTCTTGAAAAACAGGACTGGATCCTGCCGGGATACCGTGATATTCCGCAAATCGTATACCATGGTGTACCACTTCGTCAGGCATTCCTGTGGTCACGTGGACATTTCGAAGGCGGACAGATGCCTGAAGGCGTAAATGTTATGATGCCTCAAATCATCATCGGTGCCCAGATTACCCAGACGGCCGGCGTGGCTATGGGTCTTAAGCGTAAACAGAAGGATTCAGTTGCAATCACTTACACTGGTGACGGTGGTGCTTCACAAGGTGATTTCTACGAAGGAATTAACTTTGCAGGTGCGTTCAATCTGCCGGCTGTTTTCGTTGTGCAGAATAACCGTTACGCAATTTCCGTTCCTGTTGAGAAACAGAGTGCGGCAAAGACGATTGCACAAAAAGCTGTTGCAGCAGGGATCCACGGTGTTCAGGTAGACGGAATGGACATTCTTGCCGTTTATGCGATGACTCAGGAAGCGCGCAAACGCGGTCTGGACGGCAATGGTCCGACACTTATCGAAACACTCACTTACCGTTACGGCCCGCACACGATGGCTGGTGATGATCCAACCCGCTACCGTACTAGTGATGAAGACGACCAGTGGGAGAAGAAAGACCCTCTCGTACGTTTCCGTAAATTCCTTGAGAGCAAGGACTTGTGGACTGAAGAAGAAGAAAACAAAATCGTCGATCAGGCGAAAGAAGATATCAAAAAAGCAATTAAAGATGCAGATGGTGCTCCAAAACAGAAAGTAACTGATCTTATCAGCATTATGGGTGAAGAACTTCCCTACAATCTGAAGGAGCAAATGGAAGAATATAAAGAAAAGGAGTCGAAGTAAGCTATGGCGCAAATGACAATGATTCAGGCGATTACGGATGCGATGCGCACTGAACTGAAAAACAATGAAGATGTGCTCGTATTCGGTGAAGACGTAGGTCAGAACGGCGGGGTTTTCCGTGCGACTGAAGGTCTTCAGAAGGAATTTGGCGAAGATCGCGTGTTTGACACGCCACTAGCAGAATCCGGTATCGGCGGTCTTGCAGCTGGTCTTAGTGTGACCGGTTTTCGTCCGGTTATGGAAATTCAATTCTTCGGTTTCGTTTTCGAAACGTTTGACGCTATCGCAGCTCAGATGGCCCGTATGCGCTATCGTTCCGGCGGTGTTTACCACTCACCTGTAACGATCCGTGCGCCATTTGGAGGCGGGGTAAAAACACCTGAACTTCACGCAGACAGTCTTGAAGGTCTTATGGCCCAGACTCCTGGCTTGAAAGTAGTGATCCCTTCAAATCCATACGATGCGAAAGGGCTTCTAATTTCTGCTATCCGTGATAACGATCCTGTCGTTTTCCTCGAGCATATGAAGCTTTACCGTTCTTTCCGTGATGAAGTACCTGAGGAAGAATACACAGTGGAACTTGGAAAAGCTGAAGTGAAGCGAGAAGGTAATGATATTACAATCATCACGTACGGTGCGATGGTTCATTCTTCTCTCAAAGCGGCTGAAGAGCTTGAAAAAGACGGTATTGATGCTGAAGTCATTGACCTCCGTACAATCAGCCCGATCGATATTGAAACGATTATAGAATCCGTCGAGAAAACCAACCGTGCCATCGTTGTACAGGAAGCTCAGAAACAGGCTGGTATTGCCGCAAACGTTGTAGCGGAAATTAACGACCGTGCAATCCTCAGCCTTGAAGCACCGGTGCTTCGTGTAACATCTCCTGATACGGTATTCCCGTTCAGTTCTGCGGAAGATACCTGGCTTCCAAGCTACAAAGACATTGTTGAAAAATCAAAACAAGTAATCAATTTTTAATCTGTAATCTTCAGACCCGGGGGCGGCTGAGAAGCATTGCTTTTCAGCCTTCCTTTTCAGCGATTTAGCGATAAGAAACGGAGGCGTTAAGTGTGGCTTACGAATTTAAGATGCCGGATATCGGTGAAGGTATCCACGAAGGTGAAGTCGTAAAATGGGAAGTTAAAGAAGGAGACGAGGTTAAGGAAGATGACGTCCTTGCTGAAGTCCAGAACGATAAGGCTGTTGTTGAAATCCCTTCTCCGGTAGACGGCACAGTAAAAAAACTTCATGTCAGCGAAGGTGAAGTAACAACTGTTGGGACAGTCATCATTACGTTCGATACAGATGCTGAACAGCCGGAAGAAGCTCACGGCAGTGACGATGACTCGTCCGAGGAGTCTAAGGAAGAAAAGGAAGATAAGAAAGAAGAAGCTTCCAAAGACCAGGAGCAGACTGAAAAAGCATCTGAGCCTGCTGCCCAAGATGAGGAAGTTGATGAAGACCGCCGCATTATTGCGATGCCTTCTGTACGTAAATATGCACGTGAAAAAGATGTAAACATCCGCAAGGTGAGCGGTTCAGGCAAAAACGGCCGTATTCTGAAGGATGACATCGACAGCTTCCTTTCCGGCGGACAAGCAGATGAAGCCTCTGCCCAGGAAGAAACTGAAGCTAAAGAAGAAACAAAGCAGGAGAAAAAGAGCGTTGCTGCTTATCAGCCTGCCAATGAAGAGCTTGAAACACGTGAGAAGATGTCCGGAATCCGTAAAGCGATTTCGAAAGCAATGGTTAACTCCAAGCACACTGCTCCTCACGTAACATTGATGGATGAGATCGACGTGTCTGCACTCGTTGCTCACCGTAAGAAGTTTAAGCCGGTTGCTGCAGACAAAGGGATCAAACTTACGTACCTTCCGTACGTTGTGAAAGCTCTTACTTCTGCACTTCGTGAGTACCCTGCACTTAACACGTCTGTTGATGATTCAACAGATGAGATCGTGCACAAGCATTATTACAACATCGGAATTGCTGCTGACACAGAGAAGGGCCTTCTTGTTCCTGTAGTAAAAGACACAGACCGCAAGTCCATCTTTAAAATTTCCGATCAGATTAATGAACTTGCAGGAAAAGCACGTGAAGGTTCACTTGGTTCTGACGAAATGAAGGGTGCTTCCTGCACGATTACCAACATCGGTTCAGCGGGCGGTCAATGGTTTACACCAGTAATTAACCACCCTGAAGTGGCGATTCTTGGTCTTGGTCGAATTGCTGAGAAACCAGTTGTCCGTGATGGGGAAATTGTTGTTGCTCCAGTTCTTGCCTTGTCATTAAGCTTTGATCATCGTATCATTGATGGTGCGACTGCTCAGCACGCATTGAACCATATTAAGCGTTTGTTGAACGATCCACAATTACTTGTAATGGAGGGCTAATTCATGGTAGTAGGAGATTTTCCGGTTGAAGTGGACACGCTCGTCATCGGCTCCGGTCCCGGAGGCTATGTTGCTGCTATCCGCGCTGCTCAGCTTGGACAGAAAGTAACGGTTGTAGAGAAAGATAACCTCGGTGGTGTATGTCTGAATGTTGGTTGTATCCCCTCGAAAGCACTCATTGAAGCAGGACATCGTTTTCATGATGCCGGCAATTCTGAGGACATGGGAATCAGCGTAGATAAAGTGAGCCTGGACTTTTCAAAAGTGCAGGAATGGAAACAGGGCGTTGTTGAAAAGCTTACAGGCGGGGTAGAAGGCCTGCTTAAAGGAAACAGCGTTGATATCGTAAAGGGAGAGGCGTATTTTGTGGATGATTCCACTGTACGTATTATGGACGAAAAGAGCTCACAGACGTACAAGTTTAACAACTGTATCGTTGCTACAGGTTCCCGTCCTATCGAACTTCCCAACTTTAAATACAGTGACCGTATTGTTTCTTCAACTGGTGCACTTAAACTTAAAGAAGTCCCTGAGAAACTGGTCGTCATCGGCGGCGGCTACATTGGCATCGAGCTTGGCTCTGCCTATGCAAACCTCGGTGCTGAGGTAACGGTCCTTGAAGGCGGGAAAGCGATCCTTCCTGGCTTCGAGAAGCAGATGAGTCAGCTTGTTGCCAAGCGTCTAAAGAAGAATGGTGTAACCATTAAAACTGAAGCGATGGCTCAGGGTGTTGAAGAGACAGACAGCGGCGTGAAAGTTAAAGCTGAAATTAAAGGCAAAGAGGAAGAGTTCGAAGGCGACTATCTTCTTGTCACTGTCGGTCGGGTACCGAACACAGATGAGCTCGGTCTCGAGCAGGCAGGAATTGACGTAACTGAAAAAGGTCTCATTGAGATTGACAAGCAGTGCCGAACGTCAGTTAAAAACATTTATGCAATCGGCGATATCGTCAAAGGCCCTCAGCTTGCTCACAAAGCTTCCTATGAAGCGAAAGTAGCAGCGGAAGCCATTGCCGGTGAACCAGCTGAAATCGACTACACAGCCATCCCTGAAGTCGTATTCTCAGGACCTGAGCTGGCCTCGGTCGGTCTAAAGGAAAAAGAAGCGAAAGAACAGGGCTACGATGTTGAAGTGGCGAAGTTCCCGTTTGCTGCAAACGGACGCGCGCTTTCCCTGAATGCAACAGAAGGCTTCGTTAAAATGATCACACGTAAAGAAGATGGTCTTGTTCTGGGTGTACAAATTGCCGGTGAACATGCTTCTGACATGATCTCTGAAGCCTGTGTGGCTATTGAAGCAGGGATGACTGCTGAAGACCTCGCTCTGACCATTCACGCTCACCCTTCACTCGGTGAGATCACAATGGAAACAGCAGAAGTGGCCCTCGGTATGCCGATCCACATTGTAAAATAAACACCTATTATAAAATCCTCAGCCGGAGAATTCCGGCTGGGGATTTTTTTAAGTAGTTCTCGGATAGGTGGCTGCTTTGCTATTAGATATTAAGCGGAAGGTGTTTCCAGCGGAAAAAACAAAGAGCGTTTACTTCATAATTCGCAGCCGAGGAGGCTTGGTGTCATTGAGGAAAGGAAACGAGTGGTATGCTGCAGAAAATACTTCAGGACCACAAACAAAAAACAGACCGCTTCAACGGTCTGCTTTCTGATTCTACCCATTATTATTATTAACAGTTAAGCCCTTTTTGTCCTCATTTACCCTGTTAAGCTGGAGGCCCGTTTTAAGCTCGTTTAATATCTGTTCAGTACTCAATTCTCCCTCGATCCTTTTAATTACCCTGTTATCTTCTATTATAAGTAAGGTCGGAAAGCTGTTTACTTCATATGAAGAAACGAGATTATCTTCGTCAGCATGCACAACTTTTACAGGGAGAACCTGATCTGAGTAATTACGGTGCAGATCAACGACAGCTTCATAGTATTCAGCTTCTTCTACTGCCTGTGTTTCATCAGAAAACAATACTGTAACAGTCTCATCCTCTTCTCCGAGAAGTGAATGATCAGCACTTGTCCTGTCTGACTGGCAGCCTGTACACATCCAGAGTGCAGCCAGCAAAACACTTAATAGGAATGCTTTTGTCCGGATCATGATCTCATCCTCTCTCGAAATCTCAGGTGCTGGATGTTGTTATACCGTATGGTAACACGGAAACCATTGAAAACCCGCTGCGTAACAGAACTGTTACTTAATTGAAAGCAATGCCATAGACGGTTAAGGGATAGAAAAGAGGATGAAAAAACCATTCCGGCTCTCAAGCCGGAATGGTCTGATCAATTACCTTTTTGCTTTTTTCTCGGGTATCGTATCGGCTTTAAGAGCTTTCATCAGACTTATGATCATAAAGATCATGATAATAGCAAATGGAAATGCTGCAATGATGGCAGCTGTCTGGAGGGCTGCGAGTCCCCCTGCGAGGAGAAGGATGGCCGCGGCCGAAGACTGTACAACACCCCATACAAATTTAACTGAGTTTGGAGGATTCAGACTCCCGTTCGTGGTCTGCATTCCGAGAACAAATGTGGCTGAATCAGCAGATGTAATAAAGAAGGAAGCAATCAGCAGAATAGCAAGTATGCTCATGATTGTTCCGAAATTAAACTGTGCCAGTACAGCGAAAAGGGCCGACTCTTCACCGGAATCCGCAATTGTACTATAGATATCGATTCCCTGCTCAAGCTGAAGGTTGATCGCAGTTCCTCCAAATACAGAGAACCAAAGTGCACCAAAGATGGTAGGCACGGCAATGACACCAACAACAAACTCCCGGATAGTCCGGCCGCGCGACACACGTGCGATAAATGTTCCAACGAATGGCGCCCAGGCAATCCACCATGCCCAGTAGAAGATCGTCCAGTCTTCCACCCAAGTACTCTCCGGATTGAATGTATCAATTCTAAAGCTCATGCCTATAAAGTTCTGCAGGTAGCCACCAAATGTCTGTGTAAAGGCGTTCATAATATAGTTGGTCGGACCTGCGAACAGAAGAAACAGCATCAGGAAACCAGCCAGAATAATGTTGGTCTTACTCAGGTACTTAATTCCCACATTCAGCCCTGTCTGAGACGAAATCATGTACAGGACGGTGACAACTAGTACGATCATCAGCTGGAGAAAGGTTGTATTCTCAAGTGGTGTTACTTGTGCGAGACCGCCGCCAATCTGCGCGGTTCCAAAGCCGAGGGAGGTGGCGACGCCGAAAATAGTGGCGAACACGACGATCACGTTAATCGTTGTGCCGATGCCCCCGTTTACACGGTCACCGAGAAGTGGTTCAAATGCAGCGCTCATGACACCGGGAGACTTCTTGCGGAATTTAAAGTAAGCAAGTGAGAGAGCTACAATTGAATAAATGGCCCATGGATGAACACCCCAGTGAAAAAACGAATACCGAAGAGCCATGCCAGCCGCCTGGGCATCGTCTTCAACAGTTTCAGCTGGATTGGGATCAAATAAATGATAAAGTGGTTCAGCTGCTCCCCAGAAAACGAGACCGATTCCCATCCCGGCAGTAAACAGGAATGAAAACCATGTTAAGTAATTGTATTCGGGTTCTTCGTCCTGGTCCCCAAGCTTGATACGGCCCAGAGGAGAGAAGATTAAGTAAATGGCAAATCCGACAAAAATCGTTGCGGCAAGCAGGTAAAACCAGCCGAACTGCCCGGTAATGAATCCTTGTATTTCACCTGTTACAGCATTCATATTTTCCGTGGCTGCGGCACCCCAGATAATGAAAGCAACCGCAATGACTAAAGAAATCCAAAATACTGGCGTTATTCTTTTCAAAGTGATTCCACCTTTCAAATGTAATATGACAAAAATTGCGGCGATAATAGCAGCATTACCCAAACTAACATATTTAGGTGAGCAGGTAAATGATTATCCTGATCAGCCGGCATCACTCGTATATACATACCCTGGCCAAAATAGGATCAAACAGGTTTCTAGGAAAGAAGTCTCACGTTCAGTAAGCTAATCGTATTATCCCTGATTTTTGTTGAGGATATCCCTGAACTATGCCATCAGTAGTACAATCTGGATAAAAATTCTGGTAAAATGGTTGAGAATGAGTTAATGAAGAGGAGTCGGTCAAGGTGAAAAAAGTAATTGGGGGACTTGCGCTTGCAACACTTATTGCTGCAGGATGCGGAGGGAACGGAGATACAGAGGATACAGATGGATCACAAAACCAAACAGACCTTGAGGAAATTGAGGAGAATAGCGAAAATAGCGGCATGACGGGATCTAATGAGGATTCGGAAATGGATGAAGATGAAGAAGAACACGATCACGAAGATGAGGGCATTGACGATGAAACGGAGAGCGAAGATGATCCGGAAGGAGAAACGGCTGAAACAGAAGTGACCCACTACTTGGCAGATGACCACACGGTCCGTCCTCTTGATGAAAACAGTGACGAGCAGGTGGTCTTACTTACAATTGATGATGTGCCGGATTCACATGGAGTTGAGATGGCAGAGACACTTGCAGAACTCGAGGCAGGTGCAATCTTTTTTGTTAACGGGCATTTTCTTCATTCAGACGAAGGAAAAGAACAGCTGCAGGCGATTTACGATCTCGGCTTTGAAATAGGCAATCATACAATGAATCATCCGAACATGAGTAACCTGACAGAAGAAGAGCAGTACAGTGAGATTGTAGACCTCAATGACATGATTGAAGAGATAACAGGAGAACGTCCCCGATTTTACCGAGCACCATTTGGAGTGAATACTGATTATTCAAGGGAACTTTTAGAGGAAAAGGGTATGCAGTGGATGAACTGGACCTACGGGTACGATTATGATGCGGATTACATGGAAGCGGAACCTCTTGCAGAAATTATGGTAGAGACTGAACTCCTGAGAAACGGTGCGAATCTTTTAATGCACGATCGCTCATTTACAAGTGCCGCTCTGGAGGACATTGTAACCGGGCTGAGGGAAAATGGGTACGAGCCTCTTGATCCGGCTCGAATCGAATAAGTAAGTAAAATCGGGTTTAAAAGGGACGGTTTTGAAATGAAAAGGGTCAGTTTACTTTTGGCAGGCGTCCTAATACTCTCTGCCTGCCAGCAGGATAAGAATGAAGAAGCCGCTGAGACAGAAAATGCCGGCAACACAGTGCATGAGAACGAGGAGCAGGAAAGGTCTCCTGATCCAGATTTTACACTTAATTTATACACGATGAAGGATCAGGAAGTAGTGTCTGTGAGTGAGCTGGCAGAAGAGTCAGGTGGTTCCTATCATTATGAACCTGTCCACAGGACACTTGAAATGGCGCTAAAGGGGCAGCAGTTTAAGCTCATTTACGGCGTACCGGTACTGGAAAGAAACGGTCTATATCTGGACACGGATCAAGTAAAGCTTGTCCTGGATGAGGAGGAGGAAGAGACTCCTTATCTCCCTCTCAGTTTTCTTGATTATGGACTTGAAGCAAATGTGAAACAGGAGGAGCAGACTGTCAGTGTTTACACAGACGCGGAGGCAGTTGAGGCATTTGCTTCACCGGACGATACTTTTGATCTCCATAGCAAGTCTGTAGAGGATATGATTGAATACCTCTCATTTCTTGATTATCCAATCAAAGGAGCCCAGGTAAGTACAGTAGAGAGCCACCTCCCAGGGGCGCCGCGTGACTACCGAAACGGCTATCACGAGGGAATAGACTGGTATGACTGGACCACCGAAGCAGTTATTAATACAGAAACTCCTGTGTATGGCATGGCTGAGGGAACAGTTGTCCGGGTTGATCACGACTATGAAGAATACTCATCCCCAGAAGTACGTGATGAAGAACTGAGTATCACTTATGAGCTTGGGTTCACTCCAGAATACCTTCTGGACCGCCTCAGAGGGCAGCAGGTATGGGTGCAGTACGATAATGGTGTGATGAACCGTTTCGCCCATCTGTTTGATATTCCTGAAGAGCTGAAGCTCGGCGCCAGGATCAATGCCGAGACCATTATTGGATACGTGGGGAATTCCGGCACCAGCGGCGCTGTTAATGATGACGGAAGCGAACTGCATCTTCACCATGACCTTCTCATCTATGGGGATTATTTCTGGGAGCCGTTTTCCTTGGAAGAAACAACCGAAATTATTCAGGCTATATGGGGATAGCAGAAGAGACAGGCTTTCATTTATGGAAGCCTCTTTTTTCTGGTTTGACCTGCATTTTGCAGGTATCGAAAGCGGAAGATTTACTTTAATGAGTATACCCTTCCGTATGTTTTGCGAAGCTCCGCTGAATGCCATCCGCTCGCTTTCTGCGGCGGTGCAGGCGAGTCTTCGCGGGCACCGCCTAGCCCCTCCGGCCGCAGGAGTCTCACTGCTGGCGTCAGCTGCGCATAATAGAAGTTTACTGACTGAGAGGTATACTTATTTTTATTTTAAAGGAAGTAAAATTAACATTTAATGCATACATATGGATCAGAAGCAGAGTTCTTCTGAATTTACTTCAATAATAATATAACTAAAATCTTTACTAAAAGAGCTAATCCATAAAACACGCAAGTTTCAAACATTACACAGATATTAACACAATGTGGGAAATCTTAAAAAAAAAATTTTTGAATTCAATCATTTCGACAAAAGACGACTTTAATTTTTATGAGGCTGTGGTATGCTCTTAGCATCAAAAAAGATCAGATAGAGAATCATACGGCAGGTGATAACAAGAATGAATAAATCAGATCTTTTAGACGAACTAAGGATGGAAGTAGGCTTGGCTTACGACTATGCACGGGACCTTGATGATTTTATCGGGAGGGTCGGGAGAGCTCTTTTCGAAGGGGCATGGAGAAATGTGACTATATCCATTTATCTGGTTGAAGATGAAACGAGGATCATTCCGGTTCATTTTTTCGGGAATGTTATGAGTCTCGGTAACAGTGGAGGTTTCGGTGAAGGCTGGCTTAAAGTTTGCAGCAGAGCCAGACCTGTTGTACTGAAACGTGAAAAAAATCAGACAATTCTATTACCCGTCCGTGAAGGTGGTAAAGTAAGACACATCCTTTCTATGCAGATTTCATCGAATGTGTACGTTCTGACAGAACAGGATCTGTTTTTTGTTGAGGAGCTGGTGAGTTTTATTGAAGCAAAAGGAAAGTTACTATAAAAATCAGCTCTTACTTGTGTCATTATTTTTCCGATTATTTAAAATTGTCATTTAATGGTGGTGTCATTAGAGGTATCCTTAGCCGGATGCCTTTTTTTGTCCCATTATCCGAGTATGACTGACTTGGACTAAATAGTATGTCACAATTAAAATAAAAGTTACATACAATAACGTATAAATGTGTTGACTGAAAGAATAGGCTATACTATAATAAATTTAACAAATAAGAAAACGCTTACAAATAAACTTAAGGAGTGGAGCCAAATGGGTGTCATTGTATGTCAAAGTTGCGAGCAAGTCATCGAACATTACGAAAACGAAAAGGTTTCAACGCTTTATGGAAACTGCTGTGAGCAGTGTGCAGATGAAGCATCCTTGATGAATGCCAATGAAGAGTAATATCAGCCAATAAACAATAAAGAAAGCTGAATCCAGAGCAGGGTGGGGGACCTTGCAGGGATTCAGCTTTTTTGCGTTTCGCAGCTATAAAATAGGCTTTCGTTCTCTAATGACCCTGATATGCTTTAAGGTAGCATCTTCAGGTCCCTGGACCGGAAGACCTGCTTTCATGTTTTTAGCGATATAGTCCAGATTTTCCTTTTCAATAATTTCTCCCGGAATTAAAATTGGAATGCCCGGAGGATAGACCATAACAAACTCAGCACTTACGCGCCCAGAGGATTCCGAGAGAAGAATCCGCTCTGTTTCAGAGTAAAAAGCTTCCCGCGGGGAATACGCCAGTACAGGAATGTTCGGTACGGAAACCGGTGCGTCCGTTTTCTTATACTCGGAGATTTCTTTTTCCCTTAAAGTGGACAGGGCTTCCAGAGCATCAACAAGAAGATCAGCCGAACGTTTGTTGTCTCCGAAAGAAATGATACAGAGGATATTATAAAGATCGGATAGCTCAACTTCGATCTGGTAATTTTCCCTGAGCCACACTTCAACCTCATAACCGCTTATACCAAGCTCTTTAATTGAGATCGTCAGTTTGGTGGGATCCATGTCATAAATAGCATGGTCATCAAGCATGTTCTCCCCGTAGCAGGTAAATCCTTTGATATCGTTTATCCGCTTTCTTGTGTCATCAGCCAGTTTTACCGCCTCCTCAATCAGCTCACGGCCGCTCGTGACCAGATGCTTTCTTGCAGCATCGAGAGAAGCGAGCAGCAGATAAGACGTGGAAGTGGTAGTCAGCATGCTGATAATACTCTGCACACGGTCGGGATTCACAAGCCCTTCCCTGACGTTTAGAACCGAGCTTTGTGTTAAGGAACCGCCAAGCTTGTGGACACTGGTTGCGGCCATATCTGCTCCTGCCTGCATAGCCGATAATGGCAGGGCTTCGTGAAAGTGGATGTGCACACCGTGTGCTTCATCCACAAGAACTGGAATATCGGCTTGATGGGCAATAGCGACAATTTCTTTCAGGTTGGCTGAAATCCCAAAATACGTAGGGTTTATAACCAGGAGCCCTTTTGCATCAGGATGAGTGTCAATCGCTTTTTGAACCGAACTTGTCGTAATCCCGTGGGAAATACCAAGTTCGGGATCAATTTCCGGATGGATAAAAATGGGTGTAGCTCCTGAAAATACAATCGCGCTCATAATGGATTTATGGACATTTCGAGGCACAATAATTTTATCGCCGGGTCCGCACACGCTCATAATCATCGTCATAATGGCGCCGCTTGTTCCCTGTACGGAGAAAAAGGTATGATCCGCTCCAAAAGCAGCTGCAGCAAGATCCTGGGCTTCTTTAATCATCCCCTGAGGATGGTGAAGATCATCCAGCGGGGCAATGTTGATCAGATCGATGGATAAAGCATTTTCACCGATGAATTCCCTGAATCCCGGCTCCATCCCAGTTCCCTTTTTGTGTCCTGGAATATGAAATTGGACGGGACTTGTTTCTTTATGAGCGAGCAGACCTTCAAAAAGAGGCATACGCTCCTGATTTTGTTTCGTCAATAAGATCACCTCATGATCATTCTGTGCCGGACATTTTCAAAGAGAGTATCTCTCTGGTATCCTTAACTAAGTATAAAAACAACCAGAGTATACCAGATTAAGCCCCTCAGGAAAAGGTTTCTTTTTCAACTGGCTTTCTGGCTGCTCTGTAAACGAGGTGCATGCAATGAAAGATGAAGTCAATATTCCGATCTCTGCCGACTGGTCCAAAGAAGAAGTAATCGATGTGGTGAACTTTTTTGAAATGGTCGACCAGGCATACAGTAAGGGGGCAGAGAAGGAAGTACTTGGTGCTTTGTACAAACGCTACAAAGAAATTGTTCCATCCAAATCCGAGGAAAAGCAGGCATTTAAGGAATATGAAAAGCAGACAGGTCAATCCCCCTACCATACAGTAAAAAAAGCAAGAGAATCAGAAGAGCGTATTATAAAAATGTAAGGCTCTGTTAGTATTAGTTGTTTATTTCAGCTCACTTTGCTCCTTTTTCACGGCCCCACTGCAGCCTCTTCGGAAAAAAGAAACGTGCTTCTTCTTCAAGTACTTCGAAGCATATTCGTGAAGTAACCGCTCGTTCCTGCGGGGTCTGATGATGATTTTATCAAGTTGATTGGAACGAACGAGCGGTAAACTGAGCCAAATGTAAAAAACGAACTGCCTGCGCAACTGAGGGCAGTTTTTTTCATGAACGATAGGAACTTCTGCCGTGTCGTTGGCCCTGTTACCGGATTAACGCATAAGGATTCTTATGGTGATATTGCAGCGGACACACTGATTATTCCGACAATCGCAGTCTTTGTGGCTATTATTATGGGAGCTTTGGGTATCTATTAATAGTGGAAGAGAAAACAGACAATGAAAAGGAGATGAGGGCATGGTAGAAGATAACGTGGTGTTTATTACAGGTTCTGCAGGTGGAATCGGTCTTGAAATCGGCATCCGGTTTGCCGAAGCAAAAGCGAAAGTGGTCCTGTCCGATGTGAAGGAGGAGGAACTGAACAAAGCGGTTGAGGACCTGAAAAGTAAAGGTCATGAAGTGACCGGCGTTCCATGTGACGTAACAAATGAAGAGGATCTTAACCGCGCAATTAACGAAACAATCGATCATTACGGAAGAATCGATGTCCTCATTAATAACGCAGGCATTCAGCATGTGGATGCGGTTGAGGATTTCCCGGTGGATAAATTTGAACTGATGTTGAAAATTATGCTCACAGGTCCATTTATAGCTACGAAAGCGGTCTTTCCTCATATGAAAAAGCAGAAATTCGGGCGGATTTTAAACCTGTCTTCCATTAACGGTGTCATTGGATTTGCAGGTAAAGCGGCTTACAACAGTGCAAAACACGGTGTAATCGGACTCACAAAGGTGACAGCTCTTGAAGGTGCAGAGCATGGCATTACAGTCAATGCGATTTGCCCTGGCTATGTGGATACACCGCTTGTAAGAAATCAGCTTGAGGACCTTGCCAAAAACAGAGGAGTGGACCTTAAAGGGGCACTTGAAGAAGTTATCTATCCACTCGTACCTCAAAACCGCCTGCTCCAGGTTGAGGAAATAGCAGACCTGGCCATTTTCCTCTCCAGTGATAAAGCAAAAGGAATGACAGGCCAGCCGGTTCTCATCGACGGCGGCTACACAGCGCAATAGCCATTCCCACCCCCCGGCATCTTTCTGCCGGGGGGTGGGAATGGCTTACGCAATGAGCGAATCCGCTCCACGGTTTAGCAGTCTGACCGATGCTGTTCCGGTCGGACCGGAGCGGAAGGAGCCATTGCAATGAATTAAAAAACATTTTTTTCCGGCATCCTTCTGCCGGGGGGGGGAAATGGCTTACCGGCTTTTCGAGTCTTTAAAAAGCGATGTAAGCTCTACTGCCGCCTGATAGGGGGATGGCGCCATTGTAATAGCTGATATGACGGAGAGCCCGTCAGCACCTGCCTCAATAACTTCTTTCCCGTTCCCGGCATTGATTCCTCCAATAGCTGCAACAGGAATATCGATGCCGTTTCTCCGAATTTCAGTGATCCATTCCGGTCCGGACTCCTTTTTGGCATCGTCCTTAGAACCCGTTTTATAAATTGGACCGGCTCCCAGGTAATCTGCACCGGCTTCGACAGCGGTATACGCCTCTTCAACAGTATGCACAGAAACACCAAGAATTTTATTTTTCCCGGCTTTTTTTCTAACTTCAGCTGCATCTTCATCGTCCTGTCCGACATGGATACCGTCTGCATCAATCTGAAGGGCAAGGTCAACATCATCATTAACAATAAACGGGACACCAGAGTTTCTGCATTGTTTCAGCAGCTGCATCGCGAGTGCTTCCTTCATCTGACCTTCCATAGCACCTGGACCTTTTTCCCTGAATTGAAACAAAGTAATGCCGCCTGCGATGGCTTCATTTAAAACAACAGGCAGTGGAGAAGAAGTGTCTTTGCTGCCTGCAATCAGATAAACCTTGAGCTTTTCACGGACGAATGCGGGATCTAGTCCTCCCATTGCCTTACCTCCCCTGCAAGTACGGCTGCTTCATTAGGAAACTGGCGCAGAGCACCGTGATGAGTCGGACCAAAGCCGTTTCCAAGCGAAGTTGTATGTGCAATAGCCATCTGGACAAATACTTTGGCATTTTTCACGGCCTCAGTAACAGTCTGACCAAGTGCCACCTGTGCTGTAATAGCAGCCGCGAATGTACAGCCGGTCCCGTGTGTATTTTTTGAATCTATTCTAGGCAGTTCAAAAAAAGTAAATGTCTCTCCGTCAAATAACATATCAATGACATTAGTTGAATCAGAAGCGTCGGCATGTCCTCCTTTTATGACCGTATACCTGGCACCGGCGTTATGAAGAATGCGGGCTGCCTCTTTTCTGTCACTGATTGTACGGATCGTTTTTCCGGTCAGAACCTCTGCTTCTGGTATATTAGGTGTAATGACATCAGTAACAGGCAGGAGCTGCTCCAATAGGGCAGTATGGGCTTCCTCTGTAAGCAGGTGATCACCGCCTTTGGCAATCATTACCGGATCTACGATGATGTTTTTCCATTTAAATTTCTTAATGGCGTGAACAACAGTTTCAATCCGCGCTTCGTCAAACAGCATGCCTGTTTTTACAGCATCAATGGTAAAGTCGCTCCCGACCGAATCAAGCTGTTGTTGAAGTCCATCGATCTCAACAGGATACACACCCTGTACTCCTTCAGTATTCTGCGCTGTAACTGCTGTAAGCGCACTCAGACCAAATACCAGATGTTCCTGAAATGTTTTTAAATCCGCCTGAATCCCTGCGCCTCCTCCTGAATCGGAGCCGGCAATCGTCAATGCCGTTCTGTTCATCGCTGTTACTCCTCCTTTTTAGAACGAAAATTCTGTTTTAATTTATTGTCCTCAATGGTGCCGAGCTGATCAAGGAAACTGATCTGAAAAGATCCTGGCCCGCTGGACTGACCTGCAGCAGTTTCTGCTGCGATGCCGTAAAAACCGAGAGCGCAGACCGCCGCTTCAAGAAGGTTGTCACTCCCAACCGCACAAAAAGATGCAAGAACAGAGGTCAGAAGGCAGCCAGTACCTGTTACCTTTGTGAGTTCCGGTGTACCATTAAACACAGAGTATACCGAATCACCGTCTGTTACCACATCTGTTTCACCGGTTATCACCACGTTCGTACCAAACATACGGGCTGCCTTTTTGGCAATTTCAGCTGCGTTTTCCCGAGTGTCTTTTGAATCGACACCTTTCATCTCAATCTGCTCTCCTGTCAGGTTACTAATTTCCCCGAGGTTTCCTCTCAAAAACGTAATTTCAAGCTCTTCCAGAAGGCGTCTTGATGCGTCTGTCCGGTATGGAGTGGCTCCGGCGCCTACTGGATCAAGAAACACAGGAACACCTTTTCTGTTGGCTGCCTTGCCGGCGAGAAGCATGGCTTCCACCTGTTCTGCTGTCAGCGTGCCGATATTCAATACAACTCCTGCGGCAATGCCTGCCATATCCTCAACTTCCTCTTTTGCGTAAGCCATAACAGGGGAGGCACCAAGAGCATAAAGCCCGTTAGCGGTAAAATTCGTAACAACGACATTCGTCATATTGTGGATGAGAGGCGATTTACTTTTAATTTCCTGCCTAAGCTCGATGACTTTCTGATCCATTTTGTTCATCCTTCCTTTTATTAAGGTGGTTTTTTACTCCTTCATCGCTCCGGTATAACATGAAAACAAAAAGCGCCATTTCCTAAAAAGGGAAATGGCGCATTCCGGACCGCTGCCGTTCCCACTTTCCTACGCCAGTTTCATCTGGATCAGGTTCAAAGGGATCAACATCCTCGTTGTCTCAGCCTAAGAAAGGCACCCCCAGTGGTTCATTTATTTTTCTTCTGCCTGCCGGGCAATCCGGTAAAGAGGCAGGACAGTTTCAAACGTCTGTTCAACCTTCCTGAGAAACTGGTCTTTGTCAGCCAGCACAGGATCGGTTCGGGAAAAGTGCTTGCCGCAGAGGAGTTCAGCCTTTTTAACCGTTTCGAGGCGGTCCAGAAGGGCTGCAAAATCTTCGTCAGAAAGGTTACTTTGAGCGACAGCTTCCGGTTTTGTATGATCGGCTGACCAGACAAAATCAGTTGGTATATGACTGATCAGTTCCTCTTTCTGTTCTTTCAGCAGGCGGGCAAACGTTCCTTTAACAGGGGATTCATAAATAACGGCAAACCAGACAAATACGTGTGAGCCGAATAATCCAATCTGAAAATGAGGAAGTTTTTTATAGCCTCGTTTACTATGAGCGACTGCTACCCACGTATCATCCGGCGGATTTACTTTTCTCCGTGCGTGTTTTGCAACATG
This sequence comes from Alteribacter lacisalsi, assembly GCF_003226345.1. GTDB lineage: Bacteria > Bacillota > Bacilli > Bacillales > Salisediminibacteriaceae > Alteribacter > Alteribacter lacisalsi. The sequence continues at coordinate 899,344 of NZ_PDOF01000001.1, forward strand.
GGGAAACATTTCCTCTCCTGTTTTGTTGGTAAACCACGCTGCAAAATGGTCGCCAAGATCCTCGAGTTTTGGACGAACTGTTTCCTTAATGGCTTCCATTCTGGGCTCAAGGCCTTCGATTGAAAAGACGTCAAAATCTTCTTCAGTAAAACCGTGAAATCGCATCTGCATACTGCTCCTTCCGTCAGAAAGGTGTTGGTCTGACTATATGTGGATAGTTTATCACAAGAGGGTAGCTTTTAAAAAAATTGCGCATCTGTGAGCACCATTGGTTTAACTTGACGAGAAAAGTGGAATGAAAAAAATAAATCAAATAATTTGTTGCAACATGAGGATTATATTCATAAAGTATAGTAATCCATAACACGACGCGAACAAGTATCGTTGGTCGCGAAAACATAAAACGAAAAGGGGTGTGGAGAAATGGAAAAAGTCATTCAAACGTTAAAGCGAAGAGACGGCGAACGACGCATACCAGTGCTGAAAATGGAAATTGACTACGAACTCCAGACGCTCTTTGACGCCATGCAAGCCAGCGATCAAAAACAAGTCGAAAAGAGTAAACGAATCCTGGAGAGACTTCGAAACGAACTTTTACGACTCGAAGCCTAAAATGAAAAAGCCAAAAAATGAGCCTTGCCGGGTTCATTTTTTTTGCCGCCTGAAATGCAGATAATAAAACATCCAATTTGCATTAAACCATTTGGATAGGATAAATTTATAAAAGCACCAGGAATCAGAGGAGGCATTCATAATGAACAGAGAAAACCGCAGGAACCTCTACGACACAGCAGTAAAATGGACCAAAGAAGCTGGATTGCATATCCGGGAAAAAATGGCCAATACATACAATGTTGATACGAAGGCACATCAGCATGACCTTGTAACAGATGTGGATCGCTCTGTTGAGCAGTTTTTCAGAGATAAAGTAAAGGAAACTTACCCTGATCACCGAATTATGGGTGAAGAAGGACTTGGGGAGGACGTGCACGATCTTAACGGTACCGTTTGGATCATCGATCCCATTGATGGCACGGTTAACTTTGTCCATCAAGGCTGTTATTTTGCTGTTTCCATCGGGATCTTTCACGATGGCGAACCAGTAGCCGGGGTTGTTTTTGATGTTATGTCAGATGAATTGTTTTCCGCTCTTGCCGGTGAAGGGCTTTGGCTGAATGAACAATCCCTGCCGAGGCTTGCGGAGAAAGCGATAGAAGAATCCCTTCTCAGCTTTAACAGCGGGTGGCTGATGAAGGACAGACGACTTGAGGAACTTGTGAATCAGTCAAGAGGGATCAGATCATATGGGGCAGCAGCACTGGAAATGGCTTATGTCGCCTGCGGCAGGATTGAAGCTTACATTAGTTTTAACCTGGCCCCATGGGATGTGGCTGGAGGATATGTGCTCATTCGTGAAGCAGGGGGCACCGTATCGAACTTCAAGGGAAATCCCCTTACCTTTCTCAAAAAGGACACGCTCCTGGCTGCAAATGCCAATGTATATACAGAAATTACAGAAATCCTGGATGGAATGGATCAACAGAATTAACGAATAAAAGCTGGCCCTGCATGGGGCCAGCTTTTATTACTTTGGTTCATGGTTTTGATCTTCGTAGGCAATAAGTAATACATCTCTGCCCGTTTCGGCACGGAGGCGTGACTCGAACGCCTGTAGCTCGTTCAGCGTTTCCTCATTGAGTTCAGCTGCCGGGTATTGATCATTCTGAAAAGGTACGTTGCGCTCATTCATACGGGGACCGCTCTCCTTACGTTTGAAATCAGTCACCACTAGTGTCTGTTCACTTATCAAAACGTATACGTAAATGTCAGTTAAGTCCCCACACAAGATTCATTGTTAGCGTGCAGCAGCGTGGAAATGTCTGAGCATCAGACTGAAGTCTGAAAGTTACAGAAGTTGGTGTGTAAGATGTTTCGACAACTGACGGAACACCTGTTGATTCCACGAGACGGTCAACTTCATCATCATTACCGGACTGAGCAGCATTGATCAGACTGTACATGAGTGGAGGAGACGCATAAAATCGGCTGAGCATGTAATATCCGTGCCGAAGAAGGGTATAATTTGCCGCCAGAGATTCCTGAAAGGCGGAAACATCAACCGGAGGATACGATGGTGCCGGAGGATACCGGTTATATCCATATAGGTGCAAAACTTTCACGACCTTCCATACTCATTTCGTTTATTTTATTCATACAGCAAGTTCGAGGTGAGGAGGAAAGACCTTAAAACGCCTTCTGAGGGCGTTTTTTTCCAGCGTGCTGTCACCGGTGGTCAGATGCAAAATTCTTTTTGCGTATAGTAAGTCCGATCGCTACACTGACCAGTGCAGTAACAATGGACAATATGACAATAAGCCAGCTGCTTTCGGCCAGTCCGATCCCGATTCCGGCAACGCCGCAGGCAGTAAAAACGGCTACAATAAAAATAGGCCAGTTAAACGTTTTCATCTTAAGGGACACTCCTCTCTTTCACTAACCTCAGTTTACCGGAAAAAGTGCTTTTTGAAAAGGAATCGGGACATTTCCGGCTTTACCGGTTATGTGATATAATGGGCATGTTTTGATCAGATATTCACCCTAACTGGAGGTTAGATTAGATGCTTTACGCAGCTCCTGCGCAACAGACCGACTTTGATGTGTCACCGATCGCCCAATTCCTTGGCGGATCGAACCCTGAAAACTTTGCAATTGTATTTCCAATTCTTTATGTAATCGTTACAGTACTCACCATTCTTGTTTTCAATCTTGGTTTCTCAAGAAAGCTTCCGCTTTTCAAAAACATTATTGTCTATACGGTAATGCTGATCGGAAATGTCCTGCTTACGGTACTGGCCCTGTTTTTGCCGATGGCAGAATCACTTATTGTGGCTGCCGTAGTCCTGGGAATCTACAGGTTCCGCATGAAAGGCCGTCACTCAGAAAATCAGGAAAACACTCCTGAAGCAGATAATCGGGTAAAATAATGCACTTTATAAAAGCTTCCTCTAATTCCACTAATAGAAAAGACGAAGACGAGCGCTCAGATCAGCCACTCGTCTTCGTCTTTTTTTTCTTCATACGTTTTGAAGTTTCCGGTATCTTTTCTTTCCTGGGTTCGTTTTTCAATTCTTTCGTAGCACGGATCACACATATACGTATGAATCGGCCGATTTCTGAGCCGTTTTGCCAACGGTGAATAGTCTTCAATATTTTCCACTATATTACACAGCACGCACTGAACTCTCATTGGGCACCTCGATTAGTCTCTGTTTTCTACAGTATAACATGTTCGATGTGAATGTTAACGGTTAGAATCCTGATTCGCATTGACGTATTGCAGAAGAGTATTAATCCAGTCTCCTATAAGAGGGAGGTCGACAAACTGCCTGAGAAAAAGACCTAGGAGTGAGAGGACTAGAACCGTTCCGATGGTAAGTCCGAGGCCTCGGCCAATGCCAACCAGCACGTTCAGCCAGAAAATTCTGTGAGGACTCGTGTAGTTCAGAAGGATATCCCGTACTCTCGCCCGTTCAAGAGCATAAGTGATTTTATCGAATTGGTTTTCAAGCTTTTCAGCTTTATCCAGACGGCGGGTATACTGTTCCAATTGCCTGACCATGGTTTCCAGTTCTTCTGCATGTTCACGTTTTTTTGTCATAAATACCTCCTGTCACAGTAGGGGATCACCATTTTTGAGTCCCGGCTGATCGGCAGTTTAAAGATCAAATAAAAACAGGTATAGTATAGATATATTGGATAAAGGAGGCGATTATTTTGGCAAATCAGGTTGAAACTTCTCTCTCGGAAGAACTGCTTCCTCTTTTACAGCAGGAGCGATTCGTAACCATTGCAACGGTTGATTTTGAGACGAAAGGACCGAATGTAAATGCCATCTCCTGGGTTTATGCCCCTGATGAGCAGAGTGTCCGGTTTTCGGTTGATACGAGATCGAGAATCGTTGAAAACATCCGAAACCAGCCGCTTGTTACAATAACTGTAGTCGGAGCCGGTTCTACATATTCCATTACCGGACATGCAGAGGTGAAAGCTGACCGACTGGAGGAAGTTCCTCTTAAACTTGCCCTGGTTGAAATAAAAATTGATGAAGTCAGGGATGTTATGTTTTACGGTTCACGGATTTCCCAGGAACCAAAGTATGAAAAAACGTACGACAAAGAAGCTGCAGATAAACTGGATCGTCAGGTACTGCAGGCGATGCAGGAATTCGAATAGGAAAATAAGACTGTCTGAAAAGGGTGTTCCTTTCGGGCAGTTTTGTTTTTTATCAGCCTTTTTATAGCTGTATGTAAATGCTGTGTTCGGATAGGTTGTTGCTATTAACAAGATTTTTTATGGAGTGGAAAGCGGCGACTCCCATAGGAAAAGTAACAGTTAAAGACCCCGGAGGGTGGTTTTCCCGAGGAGGCTGAGGCGTTGCCTGTGGAAAGCCTCCACCTGAAGCGCAATAAATCAACAATTCTTCCGAATACAGCCATGTAAAAAGGATGTCCCCTCAGGGGTATTCAGCCCCGGGACACCCCCTTGTTTTCAGTTACCCTTTACTTCTTTTTTTCGTCCTTTGCTCTGTTTGTTCTGAATATCATCGATTTCACGCTGATCCTGCCCTTCAAGGCGGTCATCGTTAGCATTACTCTCATCTCCGTCGTTATCTTTGCGGTGTTCAGGTCCCGGTGCAACTGGGATGATCCGTCCTACAATGGCGGCAAGTTCCTCCATAATTCCTGCAACAGGGTGACCTGCGGCAATTTCCTGCTGCATCTCTCCAAGGCGGGCTGTAATATCAGGATCTGCTGTTACCAGAGCCTGGGCACCGTAAGGGTCGTCCTGAAGTGCTTCAGCAGCAGAGTATTTTACAGCGCCGGCCTCAGACTGATCCATATGCTCGTCAAGGTCAAGTCCCACAACCGCATATGGCCCGAGAACCACTGCTGTTGCATGGTTAACTTCAGGGAGCTTTGTACAAATGTTTGCAAGATGATTAGCTATTTCGTTGGCACTGTGGCCGTCCCATTGATTATATTCCTGATTTCCGGGCTCGTTTACAGACTGACCTTCCAGGTTGTCATCGCCATTACCGCCAGTTTGACAGCCGGCAGATGCAACGGAAAGCACGAGCATTCCCATGAATAACTTTTTCACTTGAATCCCTCTTTTCAAAAGGTGTTTTACCTATTGTTTGTTTTGGCGTCTATCTTTATTCTCATACACATACATTTAGAGTAAACAGACGCCAAATAAGTAGATAATCCGTTCAATCATTCAGGCAGCTGACTACATTCTATCTGGAACCAGGAGGCGAGAAGTTGAGAAACGTTTACGTCCTCGATACCAATGTCCTGCTTCAGGATCCGTTGGCCATTTACTCCTTTCATGAGCATGATGTGATAATACCGGCAGTCGTTTTGGAAGAAGTGGACTCAAAAAAACGATATATGGATGAGATAGGAAGGAATGCCCGCCAGGTTGCAAGACTGCTCGACGAGTTTAGAGAGAAGGGGAAACTTCATCTCGGCGTGCAGCTCCCTTCCGGAGGAACACTTACCGTGGAACTGAACCACCGTTCCTATGAGAAAATGAAAGAGACATTTCTTGAAGTAACAAATGATAACCGTATATTAGCAGTCGCTTTAAATTTTAAAATAGAAGAAGAAGAAAAGCCGGCAGGGGGAAGAAAAGTCGTGCTGGTAAGTAAAGATGCCCTTATGAGGGTAAAGGCAGACGCTCTTGGCTTGTTTACAGAGGACTTTCTCAGTGACCGTGTGGTTCAGTTTGACCGGATGTACCGAGGGTACGATGAAAAGTATCTGGCTCCGAAAAAGATGGATGAGCTCTATGTGAAACGAAAGCTTCCTAAAAAGGAATTTACGCGGAATATTACCCAGCCGCATCAGTTTTTTATCTTCCGGGACGAAGCAGCGCCTTCCCGTTCGGCACTCGGGAAAATGGACAGGGATAATGAACATGTAAGCCTGTTTGTTCCAAGTGATGATCCGGTTTGGGGAATCAGACCGCGGAATGTACAGCAGAGGATGGCGCTTGATCTTCTGATCCGGGATGATATCCCCCTGGTTACGCTGGCGGGAAAAGCAGGCACGGGGAAAACGCTCCTGGCTTTAGCGGCAGGGCTGTATCAGACTGAGGATCTTCAAAAATATAAAAAGCTTCTCGTGGCCAGACCTGTTGTTCCAGTGGGCAAGGACATTGGTTTTCTTCCCGGTGAAAAAGAGGAAAAACTCCGCCCCTGGATGCAACCGATATATGACAATCTTGAATATCTGTTCAATGCGAAAAAACCAGGCGAACTGGATAAAATACTCGCAGGTATGGGCTCCATTCAGGTGGAAGCGCTCACCTATATCCGCGGCCGAAGTATACCGGATCAGTTTATTATCATTGATGAAGCACAGAACCTGACCAAACATGAGGTGAAAACGATTCTTACCCGTGTCGGGGAAGGAAGCAAGATTGTTCTGATGGGAGATCCAAAGCAGATTGATCATCCTTATCTGGATGAATATACAAACGGCCTTACGTACGTGGCAGAACGATTGAAGTCACAAGGGGATACCGCTCATGTAAAGCTGGAGAAAGGAGAGCGTTCCGGTCTGGCCCAAATGGCAGCCGATCTTCTCTGACTGTTGCCTTGCGGCTTTCTGCTCACCAGCTTAATTGTCTTGAGCAGCCATTACAATGACACCGCGTAAATTTATAACAGAGGGTGATCCGAAAGTGATACTTTCACTTACGGGCGCCCTCTTTATTGTGTATTTTTTTGTCTGCGTATGTGAAGTGTCATGCAAATTACTTTCATACAAAAATATTGTTGCCAGTTATAAGAGTGCAAGAGAATTAATTTTCTGATAATGATTGATTTTTGTATTGCATTAAAATATAATGGCGTTAAGAAAACGTTATACCAAGGAGGAATCGGTATGGTGCTGGAAATGACACGGGACCTTTCCTACGAAGAGAAGTATGAACGCTTCATGGAGCGGATTGAAGCAGGAGAACGGATAGAGGCAGAAGACTGGATGCCAGACGATTACAGAGAGGCGCTTATCAGACTGATTAGTATGCATGCTGTGAGCGAAATTATGGGAGCGCTTCCAGAAAAAGAATGGACACCTAAAGCGCCGACACTCCACCGCAAGCTTGCGATTATGGCGAAAGTACAGGATGAAATGGGCCATGGACAACTGCTGCTTCGGGTTGCAGAGGATCTAATGAAACCGCTTGGAAAGAACCGGGAGGATATTCTGAAGGATCTTTTCAGCGGCAGACTGAAGTTTCATAACGTCTTTCATATGAAAGCACCAACCTGGGGAGACGCGGGGATCATTGCCTGGCTTGTCGACGGGGCAGCGATTATTACGCAGAGCATGTCCCTTAACAGCTCATACGGACCTTATGCCCGCGCCCTGCAGCGTATCTGTGCAGAGGAGGTTTTTCACGCCCAGCACGGGGAGAGCATCATTCTGGCTCTGGCTGAAGGAACCGAAGAGCAGCGGAATATGCTTCAGAAATCACTGACAGAATGGTGGCCTGCGCTGCTAATGTTTTTTGGTCCGAAATCGAAAGAAAATGTGGGTAAGTCCCACGTAAATAAAAACATTAAGTACAAAATCAGAACGAAAACCAACGAAGATTTACGACAGGAATTTTTTAATAAATATGTCCCAAGAATCAAGTCTATCGGTTTGGAAATACCGGATGAGACGATGCACTTTGATGAGGAGAAGGGCGAGTGGATCTACCAGCAGCCTGACTGGGAGGAATTTAAAAAGATCGTTACCGGCCACGGGCCAATGTCAGTAGAGCGGCTTGATCTCCGCCGTGATTCATATGAAAACACCCAGTGGGTGCGTGACGCACTCTCCTCACGCGTAACAAAGGAGGAGTAAACATGGATCAGGAAAAGAACGGAAATTTCTATGAAGAATATGAAGTGTTCAGTAAAAGGAACCAGATGGCAGCCTTTCAGCACCAGTTCAGCCTTCTGGCGCCGAACCGGGAAATGGCTTTGATGATGGCCAAGGAAAACTTTCTCCGCCGGGAACCCTGTGTAAACATCTGGGTTGTAAAACGAAGTGATATTACCGGTCTTGCAGAAGAGGAAAGACAGATTCTTTCCCGTCTGGATAATAAAAAATACCGCGAGACTGCCGGCTACGGATATTTGAAAAAGAAGTGGCGGCAGTATGAACAGGAACAGTTCACTGAAAAGAATCTGCTGAAGGAAGGATGATCCGGGTGACATTTGAAAATGCAGAATCAATCAAACTAAATCGTGACGCTCTGGGGGCGTGCAAGGTTTTGCTTTATCAGCTTGCAGATGACGATTTTCTTCTGGCCTACCGCGGGTCAGAATGGCTCGGCCTTGCTCCCCACATAGAAGAGGACGTTGCTTTTTCTTCGATCAGCCAGGACACGATGGGACATGCAGTCATGTATTATCAGCTGCTCGAGGAACTTGGAGAAGGCGAAGCAGACAGAATCAGCCATCTGAGAACGCCTTCCGAGTTTCAAAATGCTATCCTCCTTGAAATGAAAAACGGGGAAGGAAGCTATATTGAAAAGCCGGATTATGACTGGGCATTTGCTGTTGTGAGAAACCTGTTCTACGACTATGCAAAAGCGATCCGGCTCCAGTCACTCAAGCAGTCGTCATATCAGCCTCTGGCACATATGGCCAGACGGATCATAAGCGAGGAATATTATCATCTGATGCATTGGGAAATGTGGTTCAGACAGCTGATGACGAGTACACCTGAAGCCAGAGAGCGGATGGAAAATGCTGTCCGGCGTGTATGGAACGAGTTTGGCGGCGTGCTTAGCCTCGGACCTGAAGGTCAGAAAATAACCGGAGCAGGACTCATTGAAGCCGAATCCTTACTGACGGAACGCTGGCTTGAAAAGGTAAGCCGGATTCTCGATGAAACCGGATTTAATCCTGAAGGGGAACCGGGGATGAAAACAGGCAACGGCAGGGCCGGTGAGCACACAGAAGATCTCGATGAAGCACTTGCGATTCTGTCTGAGGTTTACCGAAAGGACCCGGCAGCTTCCTGGTAGAAACCAGCATGAAAGGGTGGTTGTATGGTGATTGAGAAAACAGAAATGGAAGAGGCCATCCGCCTCGCCCTGCAGTCAGTGAAAGACCCGGAAATCCCGTCCATCAGTGTCGTTGAACTTGGCATGATTGCCAGTGTGGACTGCAGCGACGGTAAAGCTCTGATCAAAGCCACACCGACCTTTGTGGGGTGTCCGGCCCTCGACATCATTAAACGTTCTGTTGAAACCGCTGTCATGGAGGTTGAGGGTGTCAATGAGGCAGAAGTTAAATACGTCTACGATCCTCCATGGACTACGGATGCCATCAGCAGTGAGGGGAAGGAAAAGCTCAAGGAATACGGAATTGCTCCGCCACCGGCCAGCCATACGCCGGGAGAGCCATGGAAAATTGACTGTCCTTACTGCGGATCGTTATACACCACTATGGAAAACATTTTCGGGCCGACCGCCTGCAGAAGCATTCTTTACTGTAAAAGCTGTAAGAATCCGTTCGAAGCGATGAAACCGGTAGCCGATCTCGATTTTTAGACTCGGAATGCCGGACAAATATAACCTTGAGAGGATGAAGCATAATGGTAAAACTGATTGCACTCTACAAACACCCTGAGGATAAGGCAGCATTTGATGATCATTACTTCAACACACATACTCCGATTACGAAAAAAATTCCGGGACTCCGCAAAATGGAAGTTACCAGAGTAGTCGGCTCTCCTATGGGAGAAAGCGAGTATTACCTGATGTGTGAAATGTATTATGATGACAACGATTCTCTGAAAAAAGCAATGAAAACTGACGAAGCAAAAGCCAGTGGAAAGGATCTGATGGGATTTGCCGGCAACCTGGTCACGCTTATGATCGGGGAAGAAGCAAATGAAGACTGAGAATACGATCCGGCACTGGACGGAGGGTGAAGTAGGTGTGATTCAGCTTCACCGTCCGGACGTGTATAACGCCCTCAACCGTCAGATGGTTGATGAAGTGGTGGAGCAGCTGTTTCATTATGACCGGGATAACAAAATTAAAATTATGGTTTTAACCGGTGATGAAAGGGCTTTTGCGGCAGGAGCGGATATTGAGGAAATGGCGGACGATGATGCTGTCAGTCTGGAGCTGTTGAATCAGTTTGCCCAGTGGGATCGGCTGTCATATATCAAAAAACCGGTAATCGGGGCTGTTAACGGTTTCGTGTTCGGAGGCGGATTTGAACTCGCCCTGAACTGCGACCTTCTTTTCGCCTCGGAAACAGCTGACTTCCGTTTTCCGGAAGTTAACCTTGCCGTCATGCCGGGCGCGGGCGGCACCCAGAGACTGACGAAGCTTATGGGCAAAACAAAAGCGCTCGAGTATCTTTGGACAGGGGATTCGATTCCTCCGAAAGAGGCACTCAGGTACGGAATTGTCAACCGTCTTATTGCACCGGAACTTGTGATGGAGGAAACGATGAAGTTTGCACACCGGCTTGCGGAGCAGCCGCCGTTGTCCCTGCGTCTGATCAAGGAAGCGGCGAATAAAGCGGTTGATCATCCGCTTCAGGAAGGGATGGAGCTTGAAAGGAAAAACTTCTATCTCCTGTTTTCATCGGCTGACCAGAAAGAAGGCATGCAGGCGTTTCTCGAAAAACGTAAACCGCGGTTTACAGGAAAGTAGAGAGGAGTAAAAACATGTTTGAAACAATCGAGTATCGTGTTGAAAACCATGTTGCCTGGATTACACTGAACCGGCCGGACAACCTGAACGCATTCACCGAGCAGATGAATAAAGAAATAATTAAAGCGTTCAGGAATGTGCGAAAAGACGAGCAGGTCCGTTCTGTCGTCATTACCGGCAGCGGTAGAGCATTTTCGGCAGGGGAGGATCTCGCAGGTGTTCATGAAGATACTGATCACGCCGAATTCCTCCGTAATCGTTACAATCCGATGATCCGTGAGATGGCGGCACTTGAAAAACCTATCATCGCTGCAGTGAACGGCGTTGCTGCAGGAGCGGGAATGAGTCTGGCCCTTGCTTCGGATTTCCGCCTCGCTTCGGAAAAAGCCAGTTTTGTTGAAGCGTTCATTCATATCGGGCTCGTACCCGATTCAGGGAATCTTTTCTATCTCCCGAGACTCGTTGGTCATGCGAAAGCGATGGAACTGGCTGTGCTTGGAGAAAAAATTAAAGCAGATGAGGCTAAAAACATTGGCCTTGTCACCAGTGTCTCTCCTGAAGAGCAGTTTATGGATGATGTAAAGCAGTTCGCCGAGCGGCTTGCATGTATGCCGACAAAAGCAATTGGTCTGATAAAAAGATACTTATACAAAAGCTGGGATCATGATTTAAACGATATGCTTGAATACGAAGCATACGCCCAGCGGACAGCGGGGCAGACAAAGGATCATAAAGAAGGAATAAACGCCTTTTTCGCCAAGCGTACACCGGAATACTCCGGTAAATAACATAAAAATCAGTTGGAGGGATCGATCGTGAAGAGTGTAGAAGAAAAGCAGATCGGCAGCGAGACAATGAAGCGAGACATGTACCAGATGGTGATTAACGGGGAATCCACCAGCAGTTCATCCAATGATACGTTTGTGACTTACAATCCCGCTACAGGCAAGCCCCTTGCTGAAGTGGCAAAAGCAGGCGTTGAAGACGTAGATCGTGCGGTTGCAGCTGCAAGACAGGCTTTTGACAAAGGGAAATGGAAGCGTTTCCCTGCAGGGAAGCGGGCACGTGTGCTGAATAAAATTGCAGGAATTCTACGTTCCCGTTTTAATGAAATCGTTGAACTTGAAGTGCTTAACAGCGGCAAAAGCCTCGGAGCAGCCCAGGGGCAGGTCATGGCATCCATTGAAGTGTTCGAATTTTATGCAGGGGCGATTAATACAAATACCGGTTCGGTGAACAATGTTCCAGGAGGATTTTTAAACTACACACAAAAAGAACCGATTGGCGTAGCAGCTCAGATTATTCCCTGGAACTATCCGTTCATGATGGCTTCATGGAAAGTGGCACCTGCAATTGCTGCAGGATGTTCGATCGTTTTAAAGCCGGCGAGTCTTACACCGCTCACAGCCATTATTCTTACAGAGATCTGCCATGAAGCAGGTGTACCTGAAGGCGTAGTCAACGTGCTCACAGGCCCGGGTTCAACAGTAGGTGCTGCACTGATTGACCATGAAGGCGTTGATAAGGTTGCTTTTACCGGGGAGACGAAAACAGGGAAAAACATCATGGCAAAAGCTTCTGAGTCATTGAAGCGGGTCACTCTCGAACTGGGGGGCAAGTCACCGAGTCTTGTTTTTGCCGATGCAGATCTCGATGCTGCGGTTGACGGAAGTCTGTTTGGAATCTTTAACAATAGCGGCCAGTCCTGTGAAGCCCGTTCACGTCTGTTTGTCCATGAGGACATTTATGATGAGTTCCTTGAGAAATTCACAGCGAAGACGAAAAAGCTTCAGGTCGGCAATCCTCTTGAAAAAACGACACACCTTGGTTCCATTATCAGCCAGGATCAGGTAGCTGTGATTGATGGCTTCGTCCAGCGTGCGGTTAAGGATGGTGCGAAAGTGGTGACTGGCGGCGAGCAGATTCGTCCTGAAGGACACGAGGAAGGCTTCTGGTACGCACCGACAATCATGACTGACGTCACAAACGATATGGAAATTGCCCAGGAAGAAATCTTCGGGCCGGTTGTCGTTGTAATGCCTTTTAAGGACGAAAAAGAAGGTCTTGCAATGGCGAACGATTCCAAATACGGACTTGCGGCAGCGGTATGGACCAAAGATCATGGTACTGCTACACGAGTAGCCGGAAGCCTGCAGGCCGGCACAGTGATGATTAACTGCCCAATCTCTGTTTTTGCCGGCACCCCGTTTGGCGGCTACAAGCAGTCCGGCATCGGACGTGAAGTGTGTGCAGAAACGCTGGACCTTTATACGGAAACGAAAAGTGTCCTGTCCTATTCAGGCAGCCGTCATCTAAACCTGTTCGGCATTTAGGAAGGCAGACCGGTAAAGAAGCGGAGCATGGCTCTCTGCCGGGATTCTTTACTCACCTGACACATATTGATGGGGGCGCTGATAAAGGCGCTCCCGCTTTTTTTACCAATTAACGAAATCACAGTTAATATTAATAAAGAAGCAAATACAGGAGGTACTCATGAATACGAATTATAAACTAGTCAGACATATTACCGTAATTGGCTCCGGTGTCATGGGCCGGGGAATTGCCTATGTCAGCGCGGCAGCGGGATTTTCCACAATTCTCGTAGATATTAATGAACAGGCACTTGAGGCAGCAGCCGGTGAAATAAGAAAAACTTTTCAAAAAGGTGTAGAGAGGGCAAAAATCACTGCTGAGGAGGCAGAATATGCCCAGGAGAGACTCCGCTATACAAATTCCATAAATGAAGGGGCTGCTGAAGCAGATCTGATTATTGAAGCTGTACCGGAAAATCTGGATATAAAGAAGGCTGTTTTTCAGCAGCTGGAAGAGGATGCTCAGGACTCCTGTCTCTTTGCCACCAATACGTCAACCATGAGTCCGACAGAAATCGGCTCATTTACATCCCGCCCGGAGCGTACTATTGCCATGCACTTTTTTAACCCGGTTCATAAAATGCCGCTTGTAGAGATCGTTCGCGGTCTTGAAACGAGTGACCAAACAGCCAAGATTGCTGAACAGACAGCAAGACAGATGGGCAAGGAAACCGTCGTTGTGAATGAATTCCCGGGCTTTGTCACCAGCAGAATCAGTGCCCTGGTAGGAAACGAAGCGTTTTACATGCTTCAGGAAGGTGTCGGAACGCCTGAAGAAATAGACCGGGCCATTAAGCTGGGACTGAATTATCCAATGGGGCCCTTCGAGCTGGGTGATCTGGTCGGTCTGGACACACGATTGAACAATCTTAACTACCTCCATAAGACATTGGGAGAAAAATACCGTCCTTCGCCGCTGCTGGTTAAGTACGTAAAAGCCGGACGTCTTGGCAGAAAAACCGGAAAAGGTGTTTATGAATACACGAGCAGGAAGGAGGAGGTCCGATGAAAACAGCGGTCATAGTAGATGCCGTCAGAACGCCAATCGGAAGATACAAAGGCGCTCTTAAGTCGGTCCGCCCGGATGATCTGGGGGCTGTTGTTATTCGTGCGCTGCTCGATCGTAATCCGGCTCTTCGACCGGAAGATATTGAGGAAGTCGTTATGGGAAATGCCAACGGGGCGGGAGAAGACAACAGAAACGTAGCGAGAATGTCTGCCCTTCTTGCAGGTCTCCCTGTTGAAGCAGCCGGGACGACTGTGAACCGTTTGTGCGGCTCGGGACTTGATGCGGTCGCGTATGCAGCCCGTGCCATACTTGCGGGAGAGGGTGACGTATTTATTGCAGGCGGAACAGAGAGTATGACCCGTGCCCCATTCGTAATGGCAAAGCCGGAAAGAGATTTCCCCCGAGGTGATATGACTATTCATGATACAACAATTGGATGGCGGTTTGTAAACACAAAGATGAAAGAAATGTACGGTACGGATTCAATGCCTGAAACGGCAGACAATGTGGCAGAGCGGTTTAATGTGACCCGTGAGGATCAGGATGCCTTTGCCTACCAGAGTCAGATGCGGGCAAAAGCAGCGATGGAAACGGGACGGTTTGCTGATGAAATCGTACCCGTAACGTGGCAGGACCGTAAAGGAAATACGGTTACTGTGGATACTGATGAACATCCCAGACCTGAAGTGACGCCCGAGAAGCTTGCTGCACTCCGCCCCCTTTTCGAAGGCGGTTCCGTAACAGCAGGTAATGCATCAGGTGTAAATGATGGCGCTTCCGTCCTTCTGGTGATGAGCAGGGAAAAAGCGGACGCTCTTGGTCTTGAACCGCTTGCCGAATATGTGACTACAGCAACGGCGGGTCTTGAGCCCGCAATTATGGGAACAGGGCCAGTTCATTCTACAAAAAAGGCGCTTGAACGGAGCGGATTGACCGTGGGAGATCTGGGATTAATAGAGCTTAACGAAGCTTTTGCATCCCAGTCTGTTGAATGTGTCCGCCAGCTCGGTCTTTCGGAGGAGATTGTGAACGTTAATGGCGGAGCGATCGCATTTGGTCATCCTCTAGGTGCGAGTGGAGCCCGTATTCTTACAACGCTTGTTCATGAAATGAAGCGGCGTAATGTGGACTGCGGATTGGCAACCATGTGTGTCGGGGTCGGTCAGGGTATAAGTATGATTGTAAGAAAACCTTAAACAGCATTCCAATCCTGTGACGAAATTGCAGTCGTGCGTAAAATTTACATCGGATTAGTTTTCCGCTATAATGTGTAAACATTAACAAAATGAGTATCCCTTTGAGTCAGCAGAGTCCCTAATCCTCCATTTATATAACAAGCGAAGCTGCAATCCAGGAGCGAGACTCCTGCGGCAGTGAAGAGCGTTTACATCTCGATTAAGCTCCGATTTGCTTCGACACAGCGAGCCTCGTAGCTTTGCTTGAAGAGGAAGAAGCAGATTGGCCAGGCGAGACCCCACAATGCAAAGCATTAGGAGGCTTGCCGGCACCGCCGCGGGAAGCGAGCGGATGGCTTGCAGTGGAGATCTTACTGACAGATGGGATAATCATTTTAAAAAACTGTATAAGTGAGTATACCTTTTGTCAGAAAATGTTTGTAATGCCCTCCTGCACGCCGGGAGCGAGCGGGACTCCCGAGACATTGGGGACAGTCACTCCGGCACTGCGGAAAGCAGGCGATGGCATGCAGCAAAGCTTTGCGAAACTGACGGACGGATATACTCACTTAAAGCTGTCTGTGCGGCGCATCAGGAAAGAGAGAAGGTTTATGGTATGGAAGAGAGTCTGAACACAAGATCAATGATATTTACCCTTTATGGGGACTATATCCGGCATTACGGCAATGAGATTTGGATCGGAAGTCTAATTCAGCTTCTGAAGGAATTCGGTCATAACGAACAGTCTATCCGGGCAGCCATTTCCCGTATGAACAAACAGGGATGGGTGCAATCGAGAAAGGAAGGGAACAAAAGCTTTTATTTCCTTTCAGACAGAGGTGTCAGCAGGATGGATGAGGCGGCCGAAAGGATCTTTAAGCTTAGAAATGACAAATGGGACGGAAAATGGCGGATGCTTTTGTATACCATTCCCGAAGCAAAGCGAAACCTGAGGGATGAACTTAGAAAAGAGCTCGTCTGGAGCGGGTTCGGGACTTTGTCCAACAGCTGCTGGATTAGTCCGAACCGTCTTGATAAACAGGTGGAAAACCTGATTGCTAAATACGGAATTGAGGACTATGTGCACTTTTTTGTTTCCGAGCACAAAGGGCCGCGGACGAGCAGGCAGGTAGTTGAGGAAAGCTGGAACCTGGATGATATTAATAAAAGGTACCAGTCGTTTATTTCCACTTATAGCGAAAAATTTATTATTGATAAAAACAAGATAGAAAAAGGCAGCATGCCTGATGGGGAATGCTTTGTAGAGCGGACCAAGCTTGTACACGAGTACCGGAAGTTCCTTTTTGTGGATCCGGGGCTCCCTGATGAACTCCTACCCGACCAGTGGCTTGGTGTATATGCTGCGGCCCTTTTCAGTGACTATTACCGCGCTCTTGCAGAGCCGGCAAGTCGTTTTTTCGAATCAATCTTCCGGGAAGGCAACGAGATTACCAGGCGGAGCAGGGAGTACAATGCGTTTTCACATCCGCTGATGGTAAATGAATAGGGAGTTTGGAGCCTGGGAGGACATATGTCTTTCCGGGCTTTTCCGGCTATAAGGTGTTTTTCTTACAGAAGAAGGAGAAGCCGGTTGCGCCGGCGAATGTTTTACAGGATTATAATGTATCTGGAAAGGGTATCCAATAGGAGCGGCTTTTTTAAACCGGAGAGGGGGGGACCGCTTGATTCTGGACATCCTGTTCTTTTTGATTACTGCAGTGTGGCTTTTGGAATTTGTTCTTTTCAGAGACCGTAAACCGAATGAAGGAACAAAAAGGGAAAAACGGTCCTTTCGCTGGATTGTCGCTGCAGTTGCCGTAACGATTTTCATCTCTGTAGTAAGCAGAGAAAGCGTGTTTATTGTACTGCCGGATCACAGTATGTTTGCAGTATCGGGGCTTCTGATTTACAGTTTCGGCGTTTTACTCAGGTACTGGGGAATCCTGGAACTCGGTAGAATGTTCTCCCGTGATGTAGCAGTGGAATCCGAGGTTGATCTGGTGAGTTCCGGTCCCTACCGGAAACTCAGACACCCCCTGTACACGGCACTTCTGTTTTGTACTGCAGGTATTGCTTTATTTATGGGCAGTGCTGCCGGGCTTGCGGCCGTTATTGTTTTCGTACTGCCGGCACTGGTTATGAGGATGAGGCTTGAAGAGCGCATGCTTATTGAAGTTCTTGGAGACGGGTACCGGTCATGGTGTTCTTCACGTTACCGGTTTATTCCTTATCTTTACTAAATATTAGAGGAGGAAAGTGGATGGGAAAAAAACGCGTGGTGGTTATTGGTGGAGGACTTGGCGGCCTTTCGGCTGCAATAAGACTTGCGGCTGACGGGCATGAAGTGAAGGTGCTGGAAAAAAACGAGCGTGCCGGCGGAAAACTGAACCAGCGCTCGGGGAAAGGATTTACCTTTGACACCGGCCCCTCGATTCTTACAATGCCCTGGGTACTGGAAAAACTGTTCAAAAGCGCAGGGAAAGATCTATCCGATTATATGACGATCACCCGGATTGAGCCGGGCTGGCGTTCTTTTTTTGAAGACGGGACCAGATTGGACATGGTAGCGGATATCCCTCAGATGCTTCATGAACTCCGCAGTGTGAATCCAAAAGATGCATCAAAATATTTTGACTACCTCCAGTACGCACATGAAATGTATGAACTGTGTAAAAAGAGTTTCTATAAAGAGAGTATTTCCGGACTGTCAGAGCTTCGGCAGCTGCATTCCTTAAAAGAACTTCTCGGATTCGATCCGATGCGGACGGTGGCAGAGGGCACATCCAGATATTTTGAAGACAAGCGCCTGCAGCAGATGTTTAACTTTCTGGTGATGTATGTAGGCTCATCCCCTTACCATGCACCAGCGGTTCTGTCACAGCTTGCCTATGTCCAGCTAGGTATTGGTGTGCATTATGTGGAAGGCGGAATGTACAACATTGCCCGCGGTATGCTCAAGGTTCTTGACGAGCTTGGTGCCGAGGTTGTGACTGAAGCGGAAGTTACACGGATCGTAACGGAAGGGAAAGAAGCAACCGGAGTGGAGCTGGCAGACGGTTCAGTGGAACATGCGGATCTGATCGTATCCAATCTTGAAGTGATTCCTGCTTATGAATCTCTTCTTGAACCGGCTGTAAGTATGAAAAAAGCCGCCGAACTGGAAAAGACTTTTATACCGTCCGTATCCGGACTGGTCCTTCTTCTGGGCGTGAATAAAAAGTATCCCCAGCTTGCACACCATAATTTCTTTTTTGCAAATGATATGGAACAGGAGTTCCGTCAGATTTACGATGAGGGGATTCCAGCTGATGATCCTACGGTTTACATTGGAGTATCTGCAAAATCCGACCCCTCCCAGGCACCTGAAGGCAAAGAAAATCTGTTTGTCCTGACCCATGTTCCGCCCCTTAAGAAAGGAGAATCGTGGGAGAAGTATCGGGAAGACTACCGTGAGAAAGTCATTGCTAAACTGGAAAGGCAGGGGCTTACAGGACTCAGGGAAGCCATTGAATTTGAGTATCAGTTTATTCCTGATGATCTTCAGAGTCTCTATGGTCCCAATGGCGGTTCCATTTACGGAATTGCAGCAGACAAGAAGAAAAACGGCGGGTTTAAGGTTCCAAGTAAAAGCGACCTGTACGACAATCTCTATTTTGTAGGCGGCTCCACCCACCCAGGCGGCGGGGTGCCAATGGTAACATTATCAGGACAGCTGACTGCTGATCTGATTCAGAAAAACCTGGCTGAAGTTAAAGCGTAATCGCAGACTCCCTGGTCCAAGGACCGGGGAGTTTTCATTTTATTAAGGATATGTTAAAGCTTGATGCTGATTATTCAAAAGTTGATTGCAGTGAACACGCGACACTCCTGCTGGAACAGCGCCGGCTGAAGACCCCGCAGGGGCGATTTTCCCGAGGAGACTGAAGCGGTGCCCGTGGAAAGGGAGCGCGTTCGCTGCAATCAACAATTAAATTTAACATAGACTATTAAAAAAGAGGATACCGCAGTCTTTTCTGCGGAACTCTTTTTTATTTGCAAGAGGAATCGGGACATAATGCAGGATTGGAGGGTGTTACGTCTCGATCGGAGAGGAATCGGAACATAATGCAGGATTGGAAGGGTGTTACGTCTCGATCGGAGAGGAATCGGAACATAATGCAGGATTGGAAGGGAGTTATGTCCCGATTGGAGAGGAATCGGAACATAATGCAGGATTGGAAGGGTGTTACGTCTCGATCAGAGAGGAATCGGGACATAATGCAGGATTGGAAGAGAGTTATGTCCCGATTGGAGAGTTTTCGAGACCTAACTCAGAATTCAGAAGGAGTTACGTCCTGAATGGAGAGTTTTCGAGACCTAACTTAGAATTCAGAAGGAGTTATGTCCCGGTCGGAGAGGAATCGGGAAAACACTCAAAATTCTCCTAGTGTGGAACTATATGGCCTCTATTAAATAATGCAGCAGCAAGACATACTTGTATGGTGTCCGGTACGAGGCCTAACCTCAATACAACCGCATCTTTTGCATTGACTCGAAACCCGGGCCATGGTAGAGTTGCAACAGTATCATGTTTAGCAAGGTACCGGGCGGTGACCAATCCAGCCCTTTTTTATCACCATGATACCTTGTTTAACAATATACCGATGAAGAGGTGACACAATGATCTCAAAAAGTCAGATGCTGAAAGGAATTCTTGAAGGCTGTATTCTGGCCCTCATTAATGATAAGCCTGCTTATGGTTATGAACTGTCGGTCCTGCTTGGTAAAAAAGGACTGGGAACCATTAGTGAAGGATCGATTTATCCTGTGCTGCTTCGACTGCAGAAAGAAAAGCTTATTGAGGGGAAAATGGTCCGGTCCAGCAGCGGCCCGAGCAGGAAATATTATGTGCTTACTGACAGTGGAAAACAGGCTCTGACTGCTTTCCGCCGGGAATGGAACGATCTCCAGAACGGAGTAGAGAAAATTTTTACAGAATCAAAGGAGGAGAAAAGGTGAACATACATGAACTGATCAAACAAAACCGCGACAGATCAAAACAACTGACCGGGGAACATGACGTGTTCTACCGTGAACTGAACGTGTATATAAACTCAAGTGATGCAGATGGAAAAGCAGCCCAGGAACTTCTTAGTGAGATTGCAGATCATTTGATTGAAGCCCAGCGTGAAGGAAAAACACCGGAAGACCTGTATGGCAAAAATCCGAAAATGTATGCAAGGGATCTGGTCGAGCAACTTCCGAAAGAGAGCCTGAAAGTGAAGATGTTAACCATAACCTATGCAGGATTTTTTGCAGCCGGTATTCTTCTTGCACTGAATGGGGTCTTGAAACTTTTTCTGCCGTTTATGTTCACAGCGTCCTTCCTGCTGTTGATCCCGGTGCTTCTGATTGGCGGATTTGCAACTCTGCTGACCCTCAGGCTGATGAAGTACAGTGCTTTTACCCGATTTAAGGTTCCCTGGCTGGCGCTGCTGCCCCAAGCAGTGTATATGGGAATTCTGGTGTGGCTGCTGCTTGACTACCGCCATCTGTTCACTTCCTACGATCCGGAATGGTACATTTATCTCGTAACGGCCGCCGCATGTGCCGGTATCGGACTTGCAGTAAAAGCACGGATGCCCTACTGATGAATTGAATTCTTTCAGAATAGGAGTCAGCTATGAAGAGTAAAACCGTTTTTATTACAGGAACAAGCAGTGGTTTTGGACTGGAGACAGCTGTTTACCTTGCTGAAAAAGGCTTTCGTATCATCGCAGCTATGAGAAATTATTCTAAAGAGAATCTTCTGGAGCAAAGAGCAGCGCTCAGCGGTGTCAGTGACCGGATTACAGTAATGGAACTGGATGTAACGGATCCTGCCCAGATTGAAAGAGTGAAAGAAGAGGTCCAAAGCCGTTTTGGTGCACCTGATGTAATCATTAATAACGCCGGTTACAGTAAGGGGGGGATTACTGAAACCCTTACTTATACAGACTGGGAAGAGCAGCTGAAAACGAATGTGCTGGGAACTGTGGCAGTGACGGCGGCTTTTCTGCCCATGATGAGAGAGGCGGGAGGAGGTAAAATCATTAATCTCGGCAGTATCAGCGGGAGATTCGGGTTCCCTGCACTGGGGCCATATGTAACTTCGAAAACGGCTCTGGCAGGCTGCAGCGAGTCCCTTCGTCTTGAACTTCTCCCTCAGAATATTTATATGAGTCTCATCGAAGCAGGGTCATACAAAACGGGAATCTGGGAAAAAGGAATGAACGCTGCGAATCTTGAAATTCCTGAGAGCTACCGCGGAACCCTCGAGTCGATGTATCGGATGGCCGAACATTCTGCTCACACAGCTTCAGATCCACAGGAGGTTGTGAGACTGATTGAAAGGATCTGCACGGTGAAAAAACCCCGTTTCCGCTATCAGACAGGCCGGGGGGTCCGTACACTTATTTTCCTGAAAACCTTGCTGCCCTGGCCGGTTATCGAGTGGTATGTGAAGATAAAACTGACTAAATAAAAGGCTCTGTTAAAGCTCAATTTTGATATATCTATCGTTGATTGAAGCTAACGCGGGAAACTCCTGCGGGAACAGCGCCGGCTGAATACCCCGCAGGGCGGTCCTCCCGAGAAGGCTGAAGCGGTGCCCGCGGAAAGGGAGCGCAGGGAGCGGAAATCAACAACAGATATTAACAGAGCCAAATAAAAAAAGGCTGCTTTCTGGGCAGCCTTCTTCCTGAATTAAATGCCTGAGTCAACGAAGAGAGCGTTTCTTAAGAGCAGTCTATTTCAACTGATCCTTAAACTCTTTTCCTTTCTGGCAGTATGTATCGATGGTCAGCCTGATCAGTTCGTAATCAGCGTCAGTCAGCTCCCGGACGACTTTCCCGGGGGAACCGAGCACGAGGGAGCGGGGCGGGATTTTCTTACCTGAAGGAATAAACGTATTGGCCCCTACGAGAGACCACTCGCCGATTTCCGTTCCGTCAAGAATGGTTGCTCCCATGCCGATCAGGGCACCCTGACGGACCGTGCAGCCGTGAAGAATAACATTATGACCGATGGATACTTCGTCTTCAAGGATGAGAGGAAACTTGTCATACAGATGCAGAGTGGAGTTATCCTGAACGTTGCACTTCTTCCCGATCCGAATGGGAGCCTCGTCTCCTCGAAGTACGGCATTAAACCAGATGCTTGATTCCTCCCCGATGGTCACATCCCCGATAATATGGGATCCCGGTGCCAGAAATACACTTTCGTGAATCTCTGGGGTCTTATTATTGTACGGATAAATCATAGAAACGCCTCCTGTGAATATGGTAGACTCAAGTATAACATTTTTTTAACGGAGGGAGAAAAAATGAATAGAGTTGCTCGGTTATTACATATAAAGTATCCGATTTTTCAGGGGGGGATGGGGAATATCAGTCATGCAGAGCTCACAGCCGCGGTATCAAACGCCGGCGGACTCGGCACTCTCGGCGCCGGTACGATGAGCCCTGAGGAGGTTGAAGCAAAAATTCAGAAGGTGAAAGAACTGACTGTAAATCCATTCGCAGTAAATCTTCCAATTCGTGTTCAGCCATTCGCTGAAGACATTGTGCGGATCATTCTTGATCACCAGGTCCCGGTGGTCAGCCTCTCTGCAGGAAATCCAAAACTGCTTATTCCCGTGTTTAAGTCAGCGGGCATCAAGGTTATCGTAGTTGCAGCCTCTGTCAGACAGGCTGTGAAGGCAGAAGAAGCAGGAGCAGATATTATTGCAGCAGAAGGGTATGAAGCTGCAGGAATAAATTCAGCTCATGAAACAACAACGATGACGCTGATCCCTCAGATTTCCGACAGGATTTCCGTTCCTCTTGTTGCTGCCGGCGGCATCGGTGACGGGAGAGGTCTTGCTGCTGCATTTTGTCTCGGTGCTGAAGGGGTTCAGATGGGAACGCGGCTCATTGCCACAAAGGAAGCGCTCGTCCATGACGCTTATAAGAAGGCGATGCTCGATTCAGATGATACGGGTACTGTCATTACAGGCCGGACCACAGGAAAAATCCGACGTCTTCTTCATACTCCTTATGCAGAAATGCTTCTCCGTAAGGAAGCAGAAGGAGTGACCGCGGAGGAATTTGATCGTATGACAGATGAAAAACGCCACGTAACAGGTGCGATTGAAGGGAAGCTGGAAGAAGGTCATCTTAATGGGGGTCAGATAGCCGGACTGGTAAGGGACATTCCTTCTGTCAGGGACCTGCTGGAAGAAATGATCAGTCAGGCAGAAGAAACAAATCGTAGGGCGCAGACCGCTTTAAAGCTTAAAAGCGTTGATGTGACAGGGGATAAGCAAACCAAATAATGAAAAAGGACCACCTGAACAGGTGGTCCTTTTTTCTGCATTATTTTTTAAGAAACATATTTCAGGAAGATCTGTTCGGGCAAATCTGAAAATTATGAAATGTCATTGACCGATCTATAACGCAATGTTATTCTATCGTTATAGATACGTCATTAAAATAGGGGGATTGTGAGATGAAGACCGGAATGGAGCTTGGTCGGAAAGCAGCAATCGATATCCATGTAACCGAAGATATGTATGCTCAATTTGAAGGGAAGGTTGTCCACCCTGCATATTCCACTGTTTCGATGGTCTATCACATGGAGTGGTGCGCCAGACAGATTATTCTTCCATACATAGAAGATCACGAAGAAGGCATTGGTGCGGATGTAAAGGTAAGGCACATCAGCCCGGTTCCTGCGGGAGAGAATCTCGTTGCAGAAGCGACTCTGACCGAACTGAAAGCAAATAAAATAGTGTGCGAACTTGAAGTTACCCATCACGGGACCCTTGTAGGAAAAGGGGAAGTTACGCAGTTTATCCTGCCGAGAGACGAGGTTGCATCCAGAATCGAGCAAGCCAGAACTAAATAAAAATGAAAGCGTTTACGTTTTATGCTGATCTGAGAGGAGAATACCGATGCTGTCTTTCGAACGAATAAGCGACCATGAACAAGTGGTTTTCTGCAATGATGATGACACAGGTCTTAAAGCCATTATCGCCATTCACAATACAACGCTCGGCCCGGCTCTCGGGGGATGCCGGATGAGGCCCTACCTGAGTGTGGACGAAGCATTGGAAGACGTACTAAGGCTCTCAAAAGGGATGACCTATAAGTGTGCCGCAGCGGACGTGGATTTCGGCGGAGGAAAGGCCGTGATTATCGGAAACCAGGAGACCGACCGTTCTCCGGAGTTGTTCCGCGCCTTCGGCCAGTTTGTTGAATCTCTGAACGGCCGCTTTTATACGGGGACGGATATGGGAACCACCCCTGATGACTTTGTTCACGCAAGAAAGGAAACCAACTGCATCGTCGGCGTGCCGGAAGCCTATGGCGGAAGCGGAGACTCATCTGTCCCTACCTCCCTTGGAGTCATCTACGGCTTAAAAGCGACTTCAAAAATGCTTTACGGAACTGCTTCCCTGTCAGGGAAGCGCTATGCTGTTCAGGGGCTTGGCAAAGTCGGTTTTAAAGTAGCCGAAACGCTTCTCTCTGAAGGAGCAGAGCTTTTTGTAACGGATATAAATCAGCTGGCGCTCACCAGGATTAGTGCCAGGGCAGAAGAATTAGGCGGAAAGGTTCACATTGTAAACGGGCCCGATATTTACAGCGCAGAAGCTGACATCTTTATTCCCTGTGCCCTTGGCGGGATTATCAATGACGAAACGATTAATAAGTTCAGGTTCGAGGCTGTGGTAGGCTCAGCAAATAACCAGCTTCTCGAACCCCGCCATGCAGATATGCTGAAAGAGCGGGGCATTCTCTACGGTCCTGATTATATCGTGAACAGCGGCGGCCTTATTCAGGTGGCAGATGAGCTTTACGGACCCAATAAAGAACGTGTGCTGAGGGGCACAAAGGCGATTTACGAGACGCTCACCGAAATTTACCTCAAGAGCGATATTCAAAATATATCTACCGAAGCTGCCGCAAGCGCGTTCTGCGAAGAGCGAATTGAGAGCAGGAAAAAACGAAACAGCTTTTTCTCTCATAAAAAACGCCTGAAATGGCAGGTGCGCTGCTAATTTTATTCCGCGCTTACACGGAATGAGCATGAAACATCTTTTAACTGGAGGGATTACTATGGAAAATCAGTTTCCGATCAGACAAATTCTGGATGGAGAAGGAAACATCACGGACAACAGCGATGAGTTAACAGAAGATCTCGTAAAAGAAATGTACCGGCGGATGCTTCGGGCCCGCACACTTGATAGGAAAAGCGTCAATCTGCAGCGTCAGGGGAGAATCGGAACCTACGCTCCATTTGAAGGCCAGGAGGCCGCACAAATAGGCAGCGCCAGTGCAATGGAAGACGGGGACTGGATGTTTCCCACATATCGGGATCATGCGGCCACATTGACGTTCGGTCACTCAGTAACAACCATTATGCTTTACTGGAAAGGCCGGGTTGAAGGCTGCGTGCCGCCGGAAGGAAAGAATATTTTCCCTCCAGCTGTTCCGATTGCCACACAGCTTCCCCATGCAACTGGGGCGGCAATGGCAGAAAAGCGGAAAGGATCCGACCGGGTGTCCATTGCCTACTTTGGAGACGGAGCCACAAGTGAAGGAGATTTTCACGAAGGCCTCAACTTTGCGAGTGTGTTTAAAGCACCGGTCGTATTTTTTAATCAGAATAACGGCTATGCAATCAGTGTACCAGTTGAAAAGCAGATGAACTCCAAAACCATCGCCCAGAAAGCTGTGTCTTATGATATCGAAGGGATCCGTGTAGACGGCAATGACGTACTGGCTGTTTATTTTGAAACGAAGAAGGCGGTTGAAAAGGCCCGCCGGGGTGAGGGGCCTACGCTTATAGAAGCTGTAACGTGGCGGTATGGCGCCCATACAACAGCTGACGATCCGACTAAATACCGTGATCAGCAGCTTAGTGAAGAAAAGAGAAATCAGATTGACCCGCTTCTTCGTCTGGAGCGGTATATGGAGAAAAACGGTTTCTGGGATGAAGAGTGGAAAAACGAGGTTATGAACGTCTGCGACAGAGAAATTGAACAGGCAGTCGAGGAAATGGAAGCGTACCCTGATGCTGATATAAACGATATGTTCGGCCATGTATTCAAGGAGCCTGTCTGGACAATTGAAAAGCAGCGGGACGAATATCTATCTTTTAAACGGGGTGAAACCGTATGAAGACGATGACAGAAATTAAAACAAACAAGCTGACACTCGTTCAGGCAGTCACGGATGGTCTGCGTACGATGCTGAGAGAGCACGAAGAAGTTCTTGTGCTCGGTGAGGATGTGGGGCAGAACGGAGGTGTTTTCCGGGCTACCGACGGACTGGCGGCAGAATTCGGCGAGGCCCGCGTCATGGATACACCACTGGCAGAAGCGGGGATTGTCGGAACGTCAATCGGCCTTGCGATCAACGGATTTCGTCCGGTTGCTGAAATGCAGTTTCTTGGATTTGTTTATCCTGCGTATGAACAAATTATGACGCATGCCTCCCGGATTCGGAGCAGAACGCTCAGCCGGTACAGTGTACCTATGGTCATCCGTGCGCCTTACGGGGGCGGTATCCGCGCCCCTGAAATTCACTCTGACAGCTGTGAATCCCTCTTTACGCACATGCCTGGAATGAAGGTTGTTGTCCCTTCAAATCCCTATGATGCCAAGGGCCTTCTGATCGCGGCTATTGAAGACCCTGATCCGGTTCTCTTTATGGAGCCGATGCGCAGCTACCGGGCATTTAAAGCAGACGTACCGGAAGAAAAGTATACGGTAGAACTCGGAAAAGGCGCGAAGCTGACCGAAGGAGAGGACGTCACTGTCATTGCCTGGGGGAACATGGTCTCCACCGCACAGAAGGCAGTGGATCAGCTTAAAGATGATAATATCTCCTGTGAACTGCTCGACCTGCGCACTCTTTATCCGCTTGATAAGGACCTGATTGCGGAGTCTGTTAAGAAAACCGGCAGGGCAGTTATCGTCCACGAAGCACCTGAAACAGGCGGAGTGGGTAACGATGTTCTTTCTGTTATCAATAACGAAGCATTTTTATACCTTAGATCACCAGTGCAGAAAGTGGCCGGTTTTGACACACCGTTTCCATTTTTCTCTCTGGAGGAGGAATATCTGCCTACACCGGAACGGATTACGCACGCAATTAAAAAAGCAGTTACGTTTTAGGAGGGAATAGACTATGGTTGAAGTCAAGCTTCATGACGTAGGAGAAGGGATGACAGAAGGGGAGATTACACAGTACCTTGTCAGTGTAGGCGACAGTGTGAAAGTCGATCAGCCTCTTGTGGAGGTGCAGACCGATAAAGTCTCTGCCGAACTTCCATCCCCGGTTGCCGGAACTGTTAAGGCTATAAAGGCGGAGGTTGGAGAAGTGGTAACTGTTGGTACAACCGTTATCGTTCTTGAAAAAGCAGGCAGCAGGGAAGAGCAGCAGTCCGGTGCCGGAAAACGGGCGCAGGTCAAGTCGGACATGCGGAAGGAACAGACCAGCTTTAAGATGCGGATCGAGAAGAGCCGGCCGGCTGAAGGGACAGGACGTGTGCTTGCAACCCCCTATACACGCCGAATCGCCCTTGAAAACAACATTGATATCGAGCAGGTTAAAGGAACAGGACCCGCAGGCAGAGTAACAGACGAGGATGTTTATGCCTATCGTGATCAGAAGGATTCGTCTGTACCAGAGGAGCCTGAACAGCGTGAAAAGGAACAGCAGGTGACCGGTCATCTGCCGGCAGTATATGAAACTCCCGAAAGCAATATGATCCCGTACAGAGGCCGCCGGAAGCAGATTGGCAAGAAGATGAGTCACTCTCTTAAAACGATTCCGCATGTTACACATTTTGATGAGGTTGATCTGACTAATCTGATCCGGTTAAGGGATGAGCTCAAGGAAGAGACGGGCAGTGCACCTGGCGCGGCTGCATTTTTCATTAAAGCGCTTGCCATTGCCCTGAAAGATTATCCTGTCTTTAATGCTGTTCTTCATGAGGAAAAAGAACAGATAGAACTGAAGAAAGAGTATAATATCGGACTGGCGGCAGACACGGAAGATGGACTGATCGTCCCTGTAGTTCATCATACTGAACGTCTGTCAATTGCAGAGATCCACACGGAAATCAAGCGCGTACTGAACCTGGCTAAAGAAAACAATCTTACAAAAAAAGAACTGAGTGGGGGAACCTTTACGGTAAGCAATGTAGGTCCACTCGGGAGCATCGGAGCAACACCTGTAATCAATGAGCCTGAAACAGCGCTCATCGCCTTTCATAAAACGAAGAAAATGCCGGTTGTCAGAAACGATGAAA
This sequence comes from Alteribacter lacisalsi, assembly GCF_003226345.1. Taxonomy (GTDB): domain Bacteria; phylum Bacillota; class Bacilli; order Bacillales; family Salisediminibacteriaceae; genus Alteribacter; species Alteribacter lacisalsi. The sequence continues at coordinate 927,957 of NZ_PDOF01000001.1, forward strand.
TTGTCATTCGTTCAATGATGAACCTGTCAATGAGCTTTGATCACCGTGTGGCCGATGGAGCTGCAGCAGTGGCGTTTACGAACCGCTTTGCACAGCTCATTGAAAACCCTGCAAAAATGATGCTGGAGATGGTATAGATGGTAGTAGGTGAACTCGTACAGGAACGGGATCTGATCGTTATAGGAGGAGGACCGGCCGGTTATTCTGCGGCGATCCGTGCAGCCCAGGCAGGACTGGATGTGATTTTGGTTGAAAAGAAAGCACTTGGCGGTGTTTGTCTGAACGAAGGGTGTATTCCGTCCAAGGTCTTTACTCAGAGCACAGGTGCATTTGAGCAGGCAAAGAAAGCCTCGGCATATGGAGTCGAAGCTAAAGAGCTTGGTTTTAACCTTGCCAAAATGCATGAGTGGCGCAACGGGGTTGTGAGCGGTCTTAAAAAGGGGGTTGAAAGCCTCTGTGCTGCCCACAAAATAGAGGTTGTAAATGGGGAGGCATCATTTCTGTCAGAGGACCGGATCGGAGTCGAGCACGGGCACCAGTTTGACACCTACCGTTTTAAACAGGCAGTCATTGCCGTTGGAAGCAATCCTGATTTGCCGGTATGGGCAAAGTCCGATCACATTCTTGATGCTTCCGGCGTATTTGCCCTCGAGGAAGTGCCCGAACACCTGATTGTGTGCGGAAATGACTACATTGCCCTGGAGGCAGCTTTTGGCTTCCGTGCTCTCGGCTCTGTCGTGACGATTATTACAGAAGATGCTGGTTTTGGATTTGACAGCTCCATTGAAAAAGAGCTGCAGCGCATTCTTAAGAAACGTAAAATCCGGTTTGTTAAAGATGCGAGGGTGATACGAACTGAAGAACAGGACAGCATCATATCCGTATTCTATGAAACTCCGAAAGGTAAACTCGAAAGCGAGGGCTCACATGTGTATGTGAGTGCACCCCGCCGGCCGCTGACCTCGGAACTCGGTCTCAGCCGTGCCGGGGTAAATGTTGAGGAATCCGGCCACATTACAGTGGACAGCCGATGCAGAACAAATGTACCGACGATATTTGCTGCGGGGGACATTACTCAGGGGCCGGCCCTTGCAGTTAAAGCACTCAAACAGGGGAAGACAGCAGCGGACAATGCCGCTGGTATACCTGCCGAGTTTAATCTCACATTTATTCCACGCGTTGTACATTCGGATCCTCCAGTTGCAAGTGTTGGACTAACGGAGGATGAGGCAAAAGAACAGGGGTACAGTGTGAAGGTGAGTGAAACAGCTGCCGCAGGAAACGGATTTGCGAGTCTTTCCGGACAAAAGGAAGGAAAGACGAAAATCGTTTCAGATCGTGATACGGATTTGATTCTCGGCTTCCATACGATAGGTGCCGGTGCAGTTGAGCTTATTTCAAACGGTGTAACTGCACTTGAAATGGTAGCGAGAGATGAGGATTTGTCAGCTGTATTTTATCCGCATCCAAGTCTAAATGAAAACTGGCTGGAAACTGCGGAAGGTTTGAGCGGGAAAGCGCTTCATGCTCCCCCGCAGCGCCAGACAGCCGGTTCTGTAAAATAATGATGAACAGAACTGAGTGCTCTAAAATAAACGCTCCCTGAAGCCAGTGGCCCCAGGGAGCGTTTTGTCAGTTATTATTCAAATACTGGCTGTAATCTTCCTTAATTGTATTTAGAATTGCGCCCATAATCGGGTGCTTATCTTCGTCAGCAATGGGTTCTTCTGAAGGATTAACGAAGTACCACGCATCCTCATCATCCAGGTATTCAAAATCCATTTCCTCCAATGTTTTTCCAAGATCAGCGGGGAAATCTTCTTCAGTAACTTCCCTGAAAAAATCGGTTACTGATATTTTTACATCCACATCGTCAGGGCCGGAACGAAGTTCGAACAGGTCATGAGGCTGCTGTGTAATCCACATTCCTTTCGAAAAGATTGACACGCCGGAATTTTCCATGGCAGAAATCGCATCCAGATTCACACCAAAAATCATTAGAACGGTCTCGCGAAGTTCCGGACCGAGGCCCTTGGTCCGGCCCCGTGCATCAAAATACAGATCCATCACTTTCGCTTTGGGAAGCGCCATTATCTCCTGGTCATAGCTTGGATCGTGTTTATTGCCGCCAAGACTTTTTCTAACCTGTTCCATTATGTCATCGGGATAGGTCGGGAGCGTTTTTGTTTCGGCATCATCCGCAGAGGCAAAGTGAATGGTGCCGACGTATGTAGCTGAAACAAAAATTAAAAGAATGGCACTGAATAAAATGACGAGTTTTGCTTTTTTCACGTACATAAAAAGTCCTCCTTTAATGTAGGTTTCCAAAGAAATGCAGGTTTTTAAAATTAATGATTGTATTCGGGAAGGATCTTCTTCCTTTTACAAAATTCTGTTAAACCTTTCATTTTTCATCATAAAGTTTTTTGAAAAATAACACAACTAAGGAAACGTGATTAAAGCACTATGTAATCATATTTTAAATTTCCATTTACGAAACATAGGAAGTGTGGACGAACCTTCACTGCGAAACTATTAAAAATGTCCTGACTCTTGAAAAGTCAGGACATTTCCCATCAAATATGAACTTTAAAGGACACATCTTCTCTTTCGTCAGCTGATTTTATCCCGGTTTCGGATAAAGCTACATCCCGGCCTCGTATTTAAGTCTTCTGGAAAGTTCCCTGAACTGTTCCTCATCAAATCCCGGCGCAAACTCCTCCGGCACCTGCTGGAGATCAGGTATCTCTCCGCCTTCAGGGATACCGTCCACCACTTCAAGTTCACCTGCAGGGCCAATTGGTGCAGGACCGTTCCAGATCCGGTCAAGCAACTGGTAATCATCATCGCTAAATCGGTACAATTTCAGGTGTGATCCTTCGTCTTCATATTTTTTCGCATAGTCAAATTTTGAATTATCCAGACTCGGTACAGGAAGCATTTTCATCATATTGACTCCTGTTACTTCCTCCAGTGCTTTCGCATAGGCTACTGCATGGACACTTCCCCGTACTAAGAGGTACCCTGTCAGTTCTCTTGCAGCTTCGTTATCTGTCATCTGGTAAACACGCATTTTATGTGTTCGGGCTCCGCATTCAAGATAGAAGTTATGAAGCAGATCGTCCACAAGGTTTCCGCTTGAGAAGACGTTGTCTCCGGTCCATGCTTTTCCTGCAGAATCTGCGGGAACGGAATTCTGACCGCCGAGGATAAAATTGAATTTGTTCCCCATGCCGAGTGCATCACGCAGCGGTGTATCATCAGGATTTGTGCTTCCATTGCCAATCGATCCGTCAAGGCAGACATTTATTGTATTTGCAACAAGCTCGACGTGTCCCATTTCTTCAGCAGTGATACTGGCAATCAGTTCGTAGAATGGCCGCAGCTTCTTTTTGCTCCTGAAATTAAACGACTGAAACATGTAGTTGTTCAGTGTCGACATCTCACCAAATCTCCCGCCAAGAAGCTCCTGAATGGCTCCAGCAGATTCAGGGTCGGGATGTTTAGGTCTCGGCAGATCAATTTGCAGACGGTCAACTCGTTTAAACACACAAAAACCTCCTCGAATAATGGTGAAATCACTAGTAAAAATTCCCTGCTTGTCTTTTGTTAAACGTATATATAAAAATATTGCGAAAAACAGGCCTAAAGGCTGTCCGATTTATGACCGATCTTCACCAGCTGTAAGGCAAAACTGAAAAGTATGGTGAAACCGCAGGTGCAACGCACTGTTTTACTAAAAACAGCACTAAAAACCTGTTATCCGGGTAAAGACTACTATCGGAAAAAGCTTAAGGGGGAGAAAAGAATGAACGGGTTAAAACTTGCAATTGCAGCATTTGTGGTGACGGGTTTTGTCGGGATACTTGCAGCTGGGGGACCGCTTGCCTGCGCTTGTGAGGATGTACTTAATGCAAAACCGGGAGATCTCTTTGAACCGGTTGCGGAAAAGTCGGGACTGAGTGAAATTTCAGCGATTACTGCAGCTGGAGTATGGACTGAAAGAGTGATCGACAGCCGGGAGGAGAGTCTTCTGCCGTTTGAGTCAACAGAAGCGGTGAATCACATAGAAGAAGAGGTATTTACCGGAGTGTATGCTGTGCAGGAAGGAGACACAATTTCAGATATAGCAATGAAATTTGATACAACCGTTGCAGAACTTAAAAGAAGAAATCAACTTGCCAATCATCTCATTTACCCTGGTCAGATTGTTGCTGTCCCTGGGGCAGAAACAAAGTAAACAATGAAAGTTAAAATCTGCTGATTACTGGAATAATAGAAAAAGGCTGATGCAAAAGGAGCCCCTTTGCATCAGCCTTTTTATTCATCCTGGATGGCTGCCTGTTTAAGCGCTTCTTAAACAGGTAATATTAATCTCAGAAGACGGGTTTTATATTACGACAATTTCAACTACATGAGTGACAGGTTTGTCCGCGCCGGGCATCAGCACATGAACTGGTCCGGTTTCATTAAGGGGCTTTCCTTTTTCGGAAAACTTCAAAATGGCCTGCCGGGCTTCTTCAATTGGATATTCTGCCAACTCTCCGTTCTCACCGGAGAAAACGATGGAGCGGGCGCTCTCATCAGGTGCTGCATTGTTGAGAAACGGAAGAAGTGGTATGCCGAAACTGGAGTTTTGCATTTCCTGCCGGTTTACCTTAACATCGTTTTCATTACGCACTTTCATACCCTGCTTACGATGCAGATCCCATGCTTCTCCACTGATTTGTCCGGATGGTTCCTGAGCGGCCTCCTGGCTTTCTGCATCAAGGTTCACCTTTCTTTTATCAAAAATAAACGATCCAGGGTCGAGAGTAATCTTATATCCGGTATTTCCTGAGATGATTACGATCATTTCCTGTTGACTCAACTGTATCACTCCTCATAATAATCCGGCCGGCGTAAGGTTGCCGGTCAGGTGCTTCCTAAATTATAAAAGTTTACACTTTATTTGTCACACTTTAATCAGTCAGGGAGGGATCCGGATGATCTGTAACGATAAAGATATTCTTCATGTAATGATAGAAGAGGCACGTACATATACTCAAGGCGGGGAAGTAGCAAAATATATTCCTGCTCTCGCAGAAGCGGATCCATCTGTACTCAGTTTGGCGATTTACGATGGGGGCGGCCCTTGTGCTGCGGTTGGAAACACAGATGAAACGTTTACGCTCCAAAGTATTTCCAAGGTGCTTTCGCTGGCTCTTGCGCTGATGGACCGTGGAGAGGACGAGGTATTTTCGAGAGTGGGAATGGAACCTACCGGAGATCCGTTTAATTCCATCATAAAACTTGAAACGAACCGTCCGAATAAGCCGCTGAATCCGATGATTAATGCCGGAGCACTCGCTGTCACATCTATGATCAGCGGATCTTCAACCGAGGAAAAGCTCGGTAGGCTTCTTACGTTTATTCATGAACTCACCGGCAATCCGGAAATTCGTTACGATGAGCATGTGGCCAAGTCCGAACTGAGGACAGCGGACCTGAATCGGTCACTCGCCTATTTTATGAGACAGCACAATGTCTTTGAAGATGAAGTGGAGGACCTGCTCGATCTTTATACAAAGCAGTGTGCCATTGAAGTCAGCTGTGAGGATCTTGCTAAGATCGGTTATGTCATTGCAAACGAAGGGAAGCATGTTCAGTCAAAGCGTCAGATCATTCCCCTGCATATTGCAAGAATTTTGAAGACGTTTATGGTTACCTGCGGGATGTATAATGCTTCAGGGGAATTCGCCATTCGGGTGGGCATCCCGGCAAAAAGCGGCGTGTCAGGCGGTATTATGGCGTCTATTCCACACGGGATCGGGATCGGCATTTACGGTCCAGCGCTGGACGATAAGGGAAACAGCGTTGCAGGAATGAAACTGCTTGAAGCATTATCCCACCGTTATGACCTGAGCATTTTCTAAATCCGTCTTTACAAGTAAGATTGCATTGGTTTTGTTGCAATTTTACATGTGAAAAGATAATATTAGTAAGTAGGGATAGTTTCTTTTGGAAATAGGAGGGATGACCTTGGCTACAGAGACGTTATCCGGACAGAGTGAGAAAGCATATGCCCTTCTAAAAGAAGATGCTCAGAAGATCCTCAATCTTATTGAAGTGCAGATGACCAACTTAACGATGCCCCAGTGTCCTCTTTACGAGGAAGTTCTTGATACGCAGATGTTCGGCCTCTCAAGGGAGATAGATTTTGCCATAAGGCTGAATCTGATCAGGGAAGAGGAAGGCAAGCAGCTTCTCGGACAGCTTGAACAGCAGCTGTCTGCTCTGCACGAAGCCTGTATGCGTGAAGAAGGTAAATAGTCCGGGAATTAGTATAATCAGTACAAACCAGACCTGCAGGTGACAGGTTTGGTTTTTTTGTTGTTATAAGAAATCTTCAAGTACGGTTTAAGGCAGTGTTCGTATGGATTGTGGCAACCTGTCACATTATCTATGGAGCGGAAAGCGGTAGGATAATGTTCAGGTGCTTATTACGAATTGGTTACTGCTTAGGGGTTACTAATTTTATTTTTAATATGTCTCTTAGTCAGAAAACCTCTATTCAGCGTAGACTCGCAAAACTGAAGAAAGGGTATACTCATTTTATTTTTTAATAATAATGAAGGATTTTGACGAAGGATGTATAAATAAATAGAGTAGCCCGGTTTCTTATATAGTATGTCACATTCAGTGTGACCGGCGCTTTCTTTTACATACCCATCCAAGGAGGAATTTCAGATGAACCGGCTTAACCGAATTAAAAAAGTATTGGTGGCCAACCGCGGGGAAATTGCCATCCGTATTTTCCGTGCCTGTACGGAACTTAACATACGCACGGTAGCAATTTATTCAAAAGAAGATACCGGTGCTTTTCACCGATACAAGGCGGATGAAGCGTATCTTGTAGGCAGAGGGAAAAAGCCGATCGATGCGTATCTCGATATTGAGGATATTATTAAAACAGCGAAAAGAAATGATGTCGACGCCATCCATCCTGGCTATGGGTTTCTGTCGGAAAATATCCAGTTTGCGAAACGCTGTAAAGAAGAGGGGATTATTTTTATCGGGCCGGATACGGAGCATCTGCGGATGTTTGGTGATAAGGTCCAGGCAAGAAAGCAGGCAATTGCCGCAGGCATACCGGTAATTCCCGGTACAGACGGCCCTGTGGCAGGGTTGGAAGAGGTAGAAGCGTTTGCTGAAGAGCATGACTACCCGCTGATGATAAAAGCATCTCTAGGTGGCGGCGGACGCGGTATGCGGATTGTCCGGGAAAAAAGCGAACTGAAAGAAAGCTTTGAGCGTGCACGTTCTGAAGCAAAAGCAGCTTTTGGCAGTGATGAAATGTATGTGGAAAAATTCGTAGAGAACCCCAAGCATATCGAAGTGCAGATTATCGGAGATCATGAGGGGAATCTGGTTCATTTATACGAACGTGACTGTTCGGTTCAGCGCCGGCATCAGAAAGTTGTTGAAGTGGCTCCGAGTGTGGCACTCAGCGATGAAGTTAGAGAGCGCATTTGTGCTTCTGCTGTCCAGTTGATGAAAAATATCGATTATGTAAACGCAGGTACGGTTGAATTTCTTGTTACGAGAAACGATGATTTTTTCTTTATCGAAGTAAACCCGCGTGTTCAGGTTGAGCATACGATCACAGAGATGATCACCGGTATTGATATCGTGCAGAGCCAGATCTATATCGCGGACGGAAAGAGACTGCACGATGCTCCCGTATCCATTCCAAGACAGGAAAACATTTATACACATGGTTTTGCCATTCAGTCACGGGTGACAACAGAGGATCCTACAAACGGTTTTCTTCCCGACACAGGCAGGATCATGGCGTATCGTACAGGAGGCGGGTTTGGTGTACGCCTAGATGCAGGTAACGGGTTTCAGGGCGCAATTATCTCTCCTCATTATGATTCACTGCTCGTGAAGCTGTCGACATGGGCTCTTACGTTTGAAGGGGCAGCAAGCAAAATGGTCCGTAACCTCAAAGAATTCCGGATCAGAGGTATTAAAACTAATATCGCCTTTCTGGAAAACGTTGTGCGTCATCCTTTGTTTATGCAGGGCCAGTATGACACCTCCTTTATCGACAAAACGCCGGAACTGTTTGTGTTTCCCGTGAGAAAAGACCGTGGAACCAAACTTCTCAGCTATATAGGCTATACCGCTGTTAATGGCTACCCCGGAATTGGAAAAAAGAAAAAGCCTGTCTTTGATGAGCCGAGGCTGCCGGAAACAGATTTTCTGAACCCGTTTCCGAATGGTACAAAGCAGATTCTGGACGAACGGGGGCCGGAAGGTCTGGCTGAGTGGGTCAAACAGCAGAAACAGGTACTGATTACAGATACCACCTTTCGTGATGCCCATCAGTCCCTGCTTGCCACAAGACTCAGAAGCAATGATCTGGAGAAAATAGCAGAGCCGCAGTCACGTCTACTCCCGAATCTCTTTTCAATGGAGATGTGGGGCGGTGCCACGTTTGATGTTAGCATGCGGTTTCTTCATGAAGATCCGTGGAAGAGGCTGATCAGCCTTCGAAACAAGGCGCCGAATGTTCTTTTTCAGATGCTGCTACGAGCTTCAAATGCGGTTGGCTATAAAAACTACCCAGACAACGTTATTGACGAATTCGTCGCTTCCTCTGCACAAGCAGGGATCGATGTGTTCAGAATTTTTGACAGCCTGAACTGGGTGGAAGGTATGAGACCGGCTATACAGGCTGTCCGGGATTCCGGAAAGATCGCTGAGGCAAGTATGTGCTATACCGGGGATATTCTGGATCCTGCAAGGAGCAAATACGATTTAGCTTATTATGTAAGGCTGGCGAAGGAGCTGGAGGAATCCGGTGCACATATTCTTGGGATTAAGGATATGGCCGGACTACTTAAACCAAAAGCTGCTTTTGAACTGATCGGCGCCCTCAAGCAGGAGCTGTCGATTCCGGTCCACCTGCATACCCATGACACAAGCGGGAATGGGATCTTTACGTATGCAAGAGCAATTGAAGCAGGTGTGGATATCGTTGATACAGCAATCAGCTCTATGTCCGGTCTGACGAGCCAGCCTAGTATGAACAGTCTGTATCACGCTATGTCGGGAGATCCGCGGCAGCCGGAACTGAATATAAAGGATGCTGACGCACTGAGTGATTACTGGGAGGATGTCCGTCATTACTACAAAGATTTTGAAAGCGGGATGATGTCACCGCATCCTGAAATTTATGCACATGAGATGCCTGGGGGCCAGTACAGTAATCTGCAGCAGCAGGCAAAGGCTGTCGGGCTTGGAGAACGCTGGAGCGAAGTAAAAGAAATGTATCAGCGGGTAAACCATATGTTTGGTGATATTGTAAAGGTCACACCGTCATCAAAGGTGGTTGGAGATATGGCGCTGTTTATGGTCCAGAATGACCTGGATGAAGAACAGATCTACCAAAAAGGGGACGCCATAGATTTCCCTGACAGCGTAATTGAACTTTTTCAAGGGTATCTCGGTCAGCCTTATGAAGGATTTCCGGAGAAGCTTCAGCGGGTGATCCTGAAAAAAAGGGAAGCGATCACGGTTCGTCCTGGAGAACTGATGGAGCCTGTTGACTTTGATGGACTTAAGGAAGAACTCTTTCATAAACTTGGCCGTCAGGTGACCGGGCATGACGCCGTTTCTTATGCGCTGTATCCCAAAGTCTATCTTGACTACCAGACCTTTATTGAACAGTACGGTGACATTTCAGTACTTGATACTCCCACGTTCTTTTACGGGCTGAGGATGGGAGAGGAAGTGGAAATTGAGATTGAACACGGCAAAACTCTGATTGTCAAACTTGTTTCCATCGGTCAGGCAAGCCGGGATGGAAGCCGTGTAATCTATTTCGAACTGAACGGCCAGCCGCGGGAAGTGCATGTAACGGATGAAAGCATTGAATCAGACGTAAAGCAGAAAGTGAAAGCAGATAAAAATAACGACCGTCATATCGGTGCTTCAATGCCCGGAACGGTAATAAAAACTCTCGTTTCCGAGGGCGATAAGGTTAAAAAGGGTGATCACCTGATGATAACGGAGTCGATGAAAATGGAAACGACCGTTCAGGCTCCATATGATGGTTCGGTAGAGGCGCTCCATGTTGTAAATGAGGAAGCCGTTCAGGCAGGAGATCTCCTGATTGTATTTAAATAAGGCTGTGTACGTAATCATTGTCGCTATTGGTCACATTATTAATGGAGCGAAAGGCGGCGACTCCAGCGGGAATAGCATCAGTTGAAGACCCCGCAGGACGATTTTTCCGAGGAGGCTGAAACGATGCCCGCGGAAAGCGTCCGCCTGCAGCGCAATAAAACAACAATCTATTCGAAAACAGCTGCTAACAGCAACGAGTATTCGTGATAATCAGTCTACTAAAACCGGGTGTTGACTAAGCTGTGGATGGCCCCTTTACTAACGGTAAAACGTTTAATTTTACCATGTTGGGGAAATAAATAAATGCAGATATCAGAAAGGGGAGATCAAGTCATGGCACACGAAAAACAAACAGAAATACTGAACCGCCACGTATCAAGTCTTAACGTACTATTTGTTAAACTGCACAACTATCATTGGTTTGTAAAAGGACCGGACTTTTTTACCCTGCATGAAAAATTTGAAGAGCTTTACAATGAAACTGCGGATCACATTGATGAACTTGCAGAGAGGCTGCTTGCAGTAAAAGGACGCCCTGTAGGAACCATGCGCGAGTACCTGGAGCTGTCGTCGCTTCAAGAGGCTTCGGGTGAAGATAAAGCTGAACAGATGGTCCAGGCCCTCTCAAAGGATTTTGATGTTCTGATTGAAGAACTAAAAGGGGACATTGAAACACTTGAAGAAGAGGTTGGAGACGAAGCTACCGCTGATATGCTGATTGAAATCCGCCAGTCATTTGAAAAACACAACTGGATGCTCCGCTCGTATCTGGGGCAGTAGATCTGTATAATAAACAACCTCCGGGTTCCTTGTGAGAGGATCCGGAGGTTGTTTTTACGACTTCCTTGAAGCGATCATGACACCATAACTTAGTACACCAAAAAGCAGACTGACGAAAAGGGCGTGAAAAAGTGTTGCCCAGAGTGTAAAGCCGGTGAAAAGAACTACAGCACCGCTGGCAACCTGGATCGTAACGAGAATAGTGGAAATGACTGCAGTCCATACCAATACTTTTTCATGCCTGTAATGCCTTAGAAGAGCAACGAGCATAATAACAATCACAATTAACAGTAGACCAGCAGCAACCCTGTGACCAAACTGAATGGCCACCCTTCCTTCAAGAGGCGGAATTATCTGGCCGTTACAGAGCGGCCACCCTCTGCACACGCCGCTTGAACCGGTATGTTTCACAAATGCGCCGGTATAAACGACAGTGTACATATAAATAATGACAAAGTATACATAATTTCTCATCCGCTTCGTGAGAGAAGCGGTTACTTTGCCATCTGTATAATCTGCTTCGAAGGCAAGCAGACAGAGAAGCAGAACACTGGCAAAGGAAACGAGGGAAAAACCGAAGTGCAGAGCCATGACTGCATCGGATTGCCCCCAGGCAACGGCAGCTGCTCCGAGCAGTCCCTGGAAGATGATTGCGAAAATCGCTAAAACTGAAAGGAACTTTGTTTCCCTGATATGCCCGAGTGTACGCCATGCCCAAACGGCAAGAATAATGACTACAAGTCCCATGACGGCAGAGACAATTCGATGTGTATATTCAATCCAGGTGGCTATGGTTGGAGCTTCCGGAATAACTTGTCCGTAACAGAGCGGCCAGGAAGTGCCGCAGGCGTCTCCTGAGCCGGTCTGGGTTACAAGTGCTCCTTGCAGGAGGACAATAAGCATTCCGAAAGACGCAAACACACTGAAAACCTTAAATCCTCTGTTCAATCTGTTCACCGGCTTTCTTTATATAGTAGAGATCAATAGCTGTTTTCGCATAGATTGTCGATCCTTTAACTAGAGTATGAGGCGCAATAACTGCAATCTTTCCCGAAAAAACCAAATTTATTAACATAAAGGCTCTGTTAAAGCTTAATGTTGATATTTTTTTGTTGTTGATTGAAGCGAGCGCGCGACACTCCTGCGGAAACAGCACCGGCTGAAGACCCCGCAGGGCGATCCTCCCGAGGAGGCTGAAGCAGTGCCCGCGGAAAGGGAGCGCAGGGAGCGGAAATCAACAACAGACTTTAACAGAGCCAATATAAAAAACGAATACATTCCGCCCTTCATTTTATGGAGAAAAGGGTCGAATGTCAATTTCAATACGATTATCTCACATATCAATGATATGTGAATTTAGATCAATCTTTGTTCAATAATTTGTAACAATCTGGTCAAAAACGGGCGATTAAGGCAAAATGCCAATGAATACGTGGTATGGATGTGCTAAAATATAAACTGGAACATCGTTGTTTCCCGTAATTTGATGAATTTCATCGTCTCTTCCTATATAATGTGAAGGGACCCTTCTCCTTCAAATATCCGGAAGTCTATTTCCAACATTCTGAAAATAGCTATTTTAGGATTTGCGCTTCCATCTTCCGGTACAAACAAGTAGACTTGTAAGGGGATTTTATTACGGCCAACGATGGTGACTAGACTCGGGGGGTGAAAGAATGAATAAATCCGGAGCGCTTTCTTCTACAGAGGTCATGAGCGAAGAACAGCAGCAGTCACAGGTCAAAAAGGCGACCTGGCGCTCATATATGGATATTTCGAAAACCGGAATCGTCAAATCAAACCTGATTACAATGTTTGCCGGTCTGTTTCTGGCCGCTCACTATACACAGACTCCTCTGTCAGCTGCACCTCACATTGTCATTCTTGCAATGCTCGGGTCAGCGCTTATCATTGCGGGAGGCTGTGCACTCAATAACTACGTAGACCGTGACATCGATGACAAGATGATTCGGACAGACAAACGACCTTCTGTCACAGGAGAACTCACAGCATCACAGGTGTTATGGTACGGGCTGATTACTTCCGCACTCGGTACGATGATGCTTGCTTCTGTTAATATGACAACTGCCGTTATCGGGCTATCTGGTCTTGTCATTTACGTAGTGTTCTATACTATGTGGACGAAACGGACAACCACACTGAATACTATTGTGGGCAGCTTCGCCGGAGCGGTTCCGCCGCTGATCGGCTGGGCAGCGATTGATCCGGGTCTTCATCCGTACGCATGGTCGCTTTTCTTAATTTTGTTTGTCTGGCAGACCCCGCATTTCCTGGCGCTTGCCATGAGAAGGTGTGAGGAGTATCGTGCCGCCGGAATACCTATGCTTCCTGTTGTAGCCGGATTTGGCGTAACAAAACGCCAGATTCTTATTTACACAGCTGCACTGATTCCAGTGTCCCTGACACTGTTCAATTTCGGTGCTGTGTACACGGCTGTGGCATTTGTGCTCGGTGTTGGCTGGCTGGTACTTGGTTTTGCTGGTTATAAAAAATATGACGATGACATCAAGTGGGCAACGCATATGTTCCTGTATTCTCTTGTCTACCTCATGGTCCTGTTTGCCGTGATGGTCATTGTTCATATGTTCTAAGTTTGAAAACTGTAAGTAAACAGAGAAAGAGAGGTTTATGACACGATGAAGAACTTGTGGCGAGCGCTTCCATTTTCTTTCATTCTGCTATTTTTAGCCGGATGTGGAAAACAAAACCTGTCTGCACTGGACCCTCGCGGCCCAGTAGCAGAAATGCAGTATTCCTTAATTATTCTCAGCTTGTTGATTATGATCTTTGTCATCGTGGTCGTGGCGGCGATTTACATCTATGTACTTGTTCGCTTCCGTGAAAAACCCGGCGACAATCATATTCCTAAACAGGTAGAAGGTAACAAGAACCTTGAGATCATCTGGACAGCGATTCCGATTGTCCTTCTTCTCATCCTGGCGATTCCTAACGTTATGGATACGTTTACACTGGCCGAAACCGAGCCGGATGAAGATTCGCTGGTCATTGAAGTAACAGGGCACCAGTTCTGGTGGGAGTTTGAGTATACTGATCTCGGCATTACAGCGGGACAGGATCTCTATATCCCAACGGATACGCGGATTATCTTTGACCTGGAAGCCTCAGACGTGATCCACTCCTTCTGGATCCCGGCACTTGCTGGTAAACAGGATAACGTACCCGGAATTACGAACTCACTCTGGATTGAAGCACCTGAAGAAGGGGTTTACCAGGGGAAATGTACAGAGCTTTGCGGAGAGTCCCACTGGCTGATGGACTTTAAAGTCATTGCGGTTGATCCGGACACATTTGAAGCTTGGGCCCAGGGAATGGCCGAGCCTTCCGAAGAACTGATCGAGCCTGCAGATGAAGTAGCTGCAGAAGGCCGTGAAGTTTATGAAGCAAATTGTCTTGCCTGTCACGCCGTTGGCGGTGAAGGCGGTAACCCTCAGGGGGGACCTGACCTGACCAACTTTGCAGAGCGTGAAGTAATTGCAGGCTTTATCGAATGGGATGCAGATACAGAGTATGACGGTGAAGAAGTTAGTGCTCTGGAAGGCTGGCTCCGTGAACCACAGGAGTACAAGCCGGGCAACTATATGCCTGCATTCGGCCATGAAGCAATTGATGAAGATGAAATGGCTTCTCTTCTCGAATATCTGGATACACTTCGAGTATTAGATGACGAATAACGTTCACAGTTTAAGGGGGTAAACCAACGTGTCACAAGCATACGCTAAGAAAAGCGTGCTTTGGGACTGGCTGACAACGGTCGACCATAAAAAGATCGGTATTCTTTATTTGGCTGCCGGTGGCTTCTTCTTCGCCCTTGGCGGACTGGAAGCCATGCTGATGAGAATTCAGCTCATGTTCCCGGAGTTAGGCTTTGTATCTGAACAGACATTTAACGAACTACTGACAATGCATGGAACGACGATGATCTTCCTTGCAGCGATGCCGCTTTTATTCGGATTTATGAACTACATTGTACCGCTGCAGATTGGTGCACGGGATGTTGCCTTTCCGTTTTTGAATTCACTCGGTTTCTGGCTCTTCCTTGCCGGGGGGATCCTTCTTAACCTGAGCTGGTTCCTGGGCGGCGCACCTGACGCAGGGTGGACAGCTTATACACCGCTCTCAAGTGCCTATTCCGGAACGGGGATTGACTATTACGTCCTCGGACTCCAGATAAGTGGTGCCGGAACACTGATTGCCGGGATTAACTTCCTTGTTACAATCATTAACATGCGTGCCCCTGGTATGAGTATGATGCGTATGCCGCTCTTCACATGGAGTAGCTTTGTTGCATCGGCACTTATCCTGTTCGCATTCCCGGCTCTTACAATCGGTCTTCTTCTTCTCATGCTGGAGAGACTGTTCGGAGCTACCTACTTTGCTGTTGATATGGGTGGTAACGTTGTAATCTGGCAGCATTTATTCTGGATCTTTGGACACCCGGAAGTTTACATTCTCATTCTGCCGGCCTTCGGTATCTTCTCCGAAGTACTGGCTACGTTCTCCAAGAAACGTCTTTTCGGTTACTCCGCAATGGTATTTGCGACACTGATTATCGGTTTCCTTGGATTCATGGTATGGGCTCACCACATGTTTACAGTGGGGATTGGTCCTGTAGCTAACGCAATCTTTGCGGTTGCCACAATGGCCATTGCCGTACCAACAGGTATTAAAATATTTAACTGGCTGTTTACAATGTGGGGCGGGCGTATTCAGTTCACAACCGCAAACCTGTTTGCCATCGGTTTTATCCCATCATTCGTAATGGGCGGGGTAACAGGTGTTATGCTTGCAACAAGTGCAGCGAACTACCAGTTCCACGATACGTACTTTGTTGTGGCCCACTTCCACTACGTTATTATCGGTGGTGTAGTACTTGGTCTCTTTGCCGGTGCTTTCTACTGGTGGCCAAGAATGTTCGGTTACAAACTGAATGAAACACTTGGTAAATGGTTCTTCTGGCTGTTCCTGTTCGGATTCCACCTGACGTTCTTCGTCCAGCACTTTGTGGGTCTGATGGGAATGCCGCGACGCGTGGCATCCTACCTGCCTGGCCAGGGACTTGACGGCCTTAACTTGATCAGTTCGGTCGGTGCCTTCTTCATGGCAGTGGCGTTTCTCCTGTTTGTATGGAACGTAATCGTTTCTGTCAAAAACAAAGCGGAGGCTGATCCTTGGGACGGCCGTACGCTGGAGTGGGGCATTCCGTCTCCGACACCGGAGTACAACTTTGCCCAGACACCGCTCGTACGTGAACTTGATGCACTTTGGTATGAAAAAATGCACGGAAACGGAAAGCTCAAAGCAGCTGAACCGCTTGATGACATTCATATGCCGAACGGTTCGATCCTTCCGGTTATCATGTCAATTGGTCTGTTCATTGCTTCATTCGGTCTTATTTATCACGTGCACCCGGTAACCATTATTGGTCTTCTGATAACGTTCGGCTGTATGTTTGTCCGTTCGATTAAAGAGGATCACGGTTATCATATTCACAAAGAAGATATTCAAAAAGAAGAGGGGGCGGGGTAAGATGGCACAGGCAGAACAGGTTAAACACGACCAGGCCCTTCCTCCATACCCTGAAAAAGCAACTCTGGAAGGGAAAAATAAATTTCTTGGATTCTGGTTTTTCCTAGGTGGTGAAACAGTTCTTTTTGCCAGTCTGTTCGGGACCTATCTTGGTCTCCGCAACGGTGTGGCTGATGGTCCCACGTCCCAGGAACTGTTCCACCTTGACCTTGTGTTCTACATGACGATGATCCTTCTTACAAGCTCACTTACAAGTGTGTTTGCCATCATCAACATGAAGAAAGGAAATTACAAAGGTCTTCTCGGCTGGATGTGGGCAACCGTTGCACTCGGTGTAGCCTTCCTGTCATTCGAGATTTATGAGTTCTGGGATTATACAGTGAATTACGGACTCGGCTTTACAACGAGTGCCTTTGCTTCCTCGTTCTACACGCTTGTCGGGACACACGGAGCTCACGTGCTGTTCGGGGTACTGTGGATTTCGACACTTCTGATCCGTTATGCAAAAACAGGACTTACGCTTACAAACGCACCAAAATTCTATACAGCGTCTCTATACTGGCACTTTATCGACGTTGTATGGGTATTTATCTTCACCGTCGTTTATCTGATGGGAGTATAAGGGGGTAACTTAGATGGATCCACATGTTTCTGATCCGAGCGCTCCTTTAAAAGGAGGGCCATCAAAGAAAACAGAAAAAAAGCTGGCGAAAGAAGCGAGGCACCAGGTCATTTCCTTCGTGTTTATGATCTTCCTGACATCTGTTGCCTTCCTTACCGTTGCCAGTGATACGATTCCAAACCGCTTTGCGATTCCATTTATTCTTCTGATCGCAGTTGTGCAGGTTCTGATGCAGCTTTATTACTTCATGCATTTGAACGACCGTGGAAACGGCTGGAACAACATTATGCTCTGGACGGGAATCTTTGTTGCGGTGATGACAGTTCCGACACTTATGCTCTTAATCGGTGTTATTAAGTTCTAAGGAAGCCGGAACGAATGATTTTTAGAGCCTCTGCCATCAGGCAGAGGCTCTTTCTTATCAGGCCGGTTTTGTCTCCGTGAGGAACATTGTTTATAATGAATGAGGAACATTTCATCATTTTGTCACAAACAGCGAAACCATCATTCATCAAAGTTCGATATGATGGTAGCAGAATGGACATCAGGAAAGGCGGGAGAACGGTGGCTACGTTTTTACCATTTGTCAGTACGATCTTTATCGGGGCCAGTGCTCTTTTTGTAGCAGCAGGCTGGTACCTCGTTTCAAGAAGAAAAATAGAAGCTCATAAAAAAGCAATGTTCTGGGCTGCAGTTCTTGCTGTTATCTTTTTCATCACCTATTTGTCTAAAACCTTTTTTATCGGAAGTACGGCTTTTGGCGGTCCGGAAGATGTGAGGCTTTATTATACGGTCTTTCTGCTGTTTCATATTACGCTCGCAACAGTTGCAGCCGTAATGGGAATCTGGACGCTCGTAACAGGATATAAGAACAAGCTTCATGTTCACCGCCGGCTCGGTCCGATCACTTCGGTTGTCTGGTTTATCTCTGCAAGTTCGGGAATTATGGTGTATCTGCTGCTGTACGTTATATATCCTCCAGGTGAAACCACGAATGTATGGCGCGCCATACTTGGAATATAAAAGAAAAACCTGCTTCCCATGGATAATGGGAAGCAGGTTTTTTACTTTCAGGCTTCGTTTTCTATTTTGTCAGTGCTTAGATTTTAACATTCATTTTAATAATTCCCGCTTCTCTGGCACTCGCAAACAGGATGACCACAAGAGGTCCGAGTATGAAGCCGAGGATCCCAATCAGCTGAAGACCGAGATAGAGAGAAATAAGTGTAGCGAGTGGGGATAGACCGATATGATGGCCCATCACCTTTGGTTCAACCGTACGTCTGATCACAAGCAGGATAACGGCAAGAACCAGTAACTGTACTGCCATGACCGTCTCTCCCGCAATAATGTGGTAAAGCGCCCACGGTGCAAGTACGGCAATAGAACCGATGATTGGAATAAAATCAATGATCCAGATAATAATCGACATCAGAAACGCAACTTCAGGAGCAATGAAGAGTAGTCCGATAAATGTCACAATGAAAATAATAATACTTACCAGAAATTGAGCCTTGAAGAAACCGAAAATCACGTAGGACAGCCTTGAACTCATAAATCTGACTTTTTCGGCTGTTTTATCTGTCATATAGGAAAAGACTTTCAATTTCAGTCTTGGAAGTTCCAGCAGAAACAGATAAAGGGCAATCAAATAAACAATCAGAGAAACGAGGTAGGCCGGTATTTTTATAATGATGTTTGTTACATGATTAATGATATTGATTTCTTCAAAATAATTTCTGAAGTCGTTTAGTGTATAAGTAACCTGACGATCGAGAGACTCCACAAGTTCGGGAGATATCTCTCCCAGCTGTTCACTCAGATTATCCTCTATGTCAATCCAGACAAGGCCGATTTCATTAATGGTGGACGGGAGGGTTTCCACAAACTGATTCACCTGGGTGACAGCTTTGGTTGTCAGGATGTATGAGGACAATCCGATCACACATAAAAATAGCATAAAGACGATGAACACCGAAAGGCTTCGTCTAAGCTTGGCGCGTCTCTGAAGAACCGATACCGCCGGTGCCAGAAAGAGTGCTGTAATAAGGGCGAGAATCAGCGGGACAGACACGGGCATGACAAAGTAGATTAAAAGAGCTGCAATGAGTATCCCGATGCCAATATAGATGTATTTTTTATAATGTTTTAATGTCACCGTTAAACCCCTTTCTGGATGCAGACGCTCTATTTTATTATAGATGAACAGTCTGGCCAATGACAGCGGGAAATAAGGAGAGGAGCATAAAAATGAAAAAAGCCGTGCATGTCTTTACGCACACGACGTTAAAAGGAAGTGTAAGTGTCTCACTTAAGGCGCTGCGTCAGTATGTATGCCTGATCTTTGAAGACTGGACAGCGGGACGCCCCTTTATGGTACTGGCAGGAGATGTGCCCAGAATGATTGAATCATTTTCACCTGTTAAAATCAATGTGTCGGAGAAAAACAAAGAGAAGCTTTCGATCACGCTTGAGGTTATCGTTCAAAACGGCGTCCCCATTCATTCGCAGTGCCGAAAGCTCCAGAGATTTATGGCGGACCAGCTGCGTGAACTCACTTGTGTGTCAATTGAGGAAGTGAACATCCGCGTTGTGTCCTGCAAAGTTGACATGCTGCAGCCTGCCGATTAATTCGACTCTTCAAGCAGCTGTTTTTTTACTTTGTCCATTTTCTTTTCACAGTTTCTGATAATGTGCTCAGGGAACGTTTCATTATCATACTCTACACCGTGCGGGTAATAATGTTTTCCAAGGAACGCCTTTAGAATTTTTACAATGCTGTGGGGCTGAGGAATTTCACCTTCCACTGCATATGCCTGTAAACGGAAATAATAGACGTCGTCCTTTACCTGATCAATGAACTTATAGTCAAACGTAGCACGCTCATAATCCCACTGGTATGTAAAACCGAGGTCTTCCATGACGCTTTCAATTAATTCAAACTCGACTTCGAGACCTTCAAGTTCTTCTACTTCAAATCTCATATTCGTATACCTCCTGCATCTGTGTCTGGTTTCATTCCTTTTTATTCTATTACGAAATCGGTCAGGATGCAACGAAACCTTCTGTATAGCAGGGATTGTTCACGGTTTCGCCAATCCCGAAGCTTTTACGGGAAGTCCAGCTGCCTCCTGAAGGTATAAAACAGAGTTTCGGGGGGACATTACCCTTTGAGAAAACCTGAAGGAGGGAACACGATGAAAAGTCTTAAAGATGTGATGACGACAAATGTAGAATGCTGTGCACCTGATGATAACCTATATGAAGCAGCGGTTAAAATGAAAAAATACGACGTAGGAGCAATTCCGGTGTGCGAGGGGGACCATCTGCTCGGTATGGTAACCGACAGGGATATTGTTATGAGAGGTGTCGCCGAAAAGCGCCCCAACTCATGCGATGTTAAAGAAGTAATGAGTGACAGGCTCATCACCGCTGATCCCGGGATGATCGTAGATCAGGCTGCCCAGATGATGGCCGAAAAGCAGATTCGCAGACTGCCGATCGTGGATAACCAGAAGCTGGTGGGGATTGTATCCCTTGGGGATCTGGCGATTCACACGTCAACCACCGATGAAGCCATTTTTGCCCTGTCCGAAATATCAGAACGGCCGGAAGTACATCATTAAATACAGCAGTTTAATTAACAATATATTAATTATGTTAACAAAAAACAGTGTGCCACTTTCGGCATGCTGTTTTTTAATGAGACTCCTTGAACAGCGACTGCATTCGTTTACAGTGAAGGCGGTTAGGGAATGAATGGTAATGTCATCTTGAATTTTCCTGAATCTTTACGGAAAACGTTTTTTCAGATAGAGTTAAAGTATGTTTTAACGGCTTAGGCCGAAGCAGGAGGAGAGTCTATGCGTATTGCGTTCAAACTATTATTTATTGCATTCGGTCTCGGACTGATTGCTTATATGTTCTCTCTGGACGACCAGGCTCAGGAAGAATTGAGAGAAGAGCTTCCTGTTCTTGGAGATGGTGTCCTGCCGGATGAGAGTGATGATGCTGAGGACCTTGGCGACGAAGGTGCAGACAAGGATACAAATGAAGAGGAAGATGGACCTGTCGATGAAGGAAATGGCATGGAGGATACAGACGAACCGGAAGAACAGGTTTCCTCATCTGAAGAAGGAGCGAATGAAGAATCGGAAGCCGGTGACACTTTGGATCTTCAGGGAGGCTATCATACATACATTGGGATGGATGCAGATGAGCTGACAGAACAGATGGGCGATCCTGATCGGAGAGATCCTACACAGTATGGATATGAGTGGTACGTTTGGAACGATGAGGAATATCTTCAGGCAGGAGTTGCCGGCGGCGAAGTGGTGACCGTTTATACGAATGCGGTTTCCGGGCAGGCAGAACCGTTTACGATCGGTGAGAGCTACAGTACTTATCGGGATGACTGGAGTTTTCAGCAGGAAGTTTCACTTTCGGGGGATTACAGTACCTTCCAGTTCAACCTCTCGGAGGCTGACCTTGAGACAAGACCGCTGGTGGAAATGGACGGTGTGTATATCCAGCTTTACTTCGATACGTTTGAGGGGTCCCTTTCCTCAATCCGTTACTCCGATGCTGAAACGATAGTCCTGCATCAGCCTTATGCTCTAACGTACTCCCGTTCAATGCCCGATAAACCGGATTTAACCGATGAAGAGTGGGAGCAGGTAGAAGAGGGGATGGCGCGGCAGGTTTTCGATTTGACAAACAATTTCCGTTCAAGGCATGGTCTTGAAGCCCTCGACTGGGACGAGGATACAGCCCGTGTGGCTTTCTACCACAGTAAGGATATGTATGAGAACGAGTATTTTTCTCATTCATCACCGAATCATGGTGAACTCAGTGATCGTCTGACTGCTGAAGGCGTGCAGTATCACATGGCGGCTGAAAATATTGCTGCAAGATATGATGATGCTGCAGCTGCAGTGGAAGGGTGGCTGAACAGTGAAGGGCACAGAGTGAATCTGAAGCATGAGGATCTTACTCATCTGGGAGTAGGCGTTTACCGTGAATTTTACACCCAGAATTTTATAACACCTTGGTAACATATTGAGGCTGGGACAAAAGTGAAATGTATAGAAGAAAATCCGAACAAAAAGCTCATTAGTGGATGAAGTATACACCGGCTCCTGCGGTAGGAAAAGCACACGGGGGCTCAGCCGCTTCCCTCGGAAAGCGGGGTATATTTCAGCAGCAACTGATCTGCATCGCATGCTGATTGTTGGGATTTTCGTCTGTATAAATACTTCTGTCCCAGCTTTTTTTTGTTTGCTGACCTTAAAATGACATGAGGAAAAGCGCTCATAAGCGGTTCATAGCTTTTTAAAAGGCTCTGTTATAGTCCGTTGTTGATTTACGCTCACTGCGCTCCCTTTCCGCGGGCACCACTGCAGCCTCCTCGGCAAAATCGCCCTGCGGGGTCTTCCGTCGGTGCTGTTCCAGCAGGAGTATCACGCGTTCGCTCCAATCACTTTTTAAAATCCACAGTAAAATTTACAGAGCCTTTTTAAAAAATAGGCTCACGCTCAGGAGGGCGTCTGACTAGGATAGTAACAGAGATAAACTGAATCAGGAGGTGTGTACGGTGAGCGGAAACCTTCATCCGGACATTCAGAAATTCAAATCATTCGTAAAAAATCGTCCCTATGTTCTCCGGGATGTGAAAAGTAAGGAAAAGACACTTCAGGACCTGTATGAAGAATGGGCCCTTTTTGGTGATGATGATCCTGTATGGGAAACGTATAAAGAAGAAAATCCGGACGCGGCAGCAGAGGCCTCGGTCACAACAGAGGCTTCAGCCTCAGGTGATTCATCGTCTGCAGGCACAGGTTCTACAGCAGCCAGTATCCTTGCTATGCTGAAGTCAATGAATATGAATGACCTGCAGCACCAGCTTGCCCAGTTTAACGGTGCTCTTACGTCCATCCAGGAGCTTCTGGGAACGTTTAGACAAGGGGGAAACAATCAGGGAGGACAGTCTAATTCATCCTCCTCGCCATTTTCTTTCAGAGACGACTAATAGGGGGGCGGAAAATGAGACCAGAAGTCTTACAGCAGGTGCGAGCCAAGCCTGAATTGTGGAAATATCTCCGTCTTCATCCGGGATGGTACCGGAAGTTGGCAAGAAATCCAGCCTCTCTTCAGGAAATGGAGAAGGAATCCCGTGTTTTCTATGGAAAGACATTTCCTCAGCGCATGGACAAAATTCAGAATAACGTCAATCTTGCCTCCATGCTGTTTGAGATGGTTAGGCAGATGGGACAGCAGTCGTGATCGCCCCTGGCATCACGACTTTTTTGTTATTTAGGAATTTATAAAATTCGGTAACTGTTGATATATCATTTTTATTCGGAGTTGCACGCCGGCAGTGAGACTCCTGCGGCAGTGGCTCAGCGCCACCACCGCGGAAAGCGAACGGACGGCGTGAAACGCAGTTTTTATGTTTAGGTGCGTCAGGGCTTTTGTTCCTGTTGAAGGAGAGAACACCTCCGGAAATCAGTAAACAATTAAGCGCTCGAGTTATCAATTTTCGTGTAACAGCACTTGATTCCCGGGGCCGGCAGTGCATAAAAAGAGACGAGCAGCAAATAGTAACAGCAAGGCACATGCCTGATTATGGAAATTAAAGGAGGCAGAATAATGAACGGTGAACGCCCCCTTCTGGTAAGAGAGGACGGTTCCATTTACCTGGATACGCGTCACAAAGCCTGTAAAATTGTCCAGCCGATCATTCAGGACATCGCCGGTCTCGTTCAATCACCTTCGGATGTCCATGTCTATAAAATAAGTCCCCATTCGATTTGGTATGCGTGTGAGCGGGGGATCTCATTTGAGGAAATTCACGCATTTTTTAATGAGTACGGTAAACTGCCCCCGCCTCAGTCACTTATGAACCGTTTAAAAGAGACCTTTGGGAAATACGGTATGCTCGTACTGGAGAAAGATCAGGATAAATTTGTACTTTCAGCCGATGAACCAGGACACCTGGATAAACTGTTTAAAGGTACGAAGAAAATTGTGTCCCGAAATGGTGGAAAAGAACAGATTGTCATAGAAGCTGAAGAACGGGGTGAATTGAAACGAAGGCTGATGGACCTCGGCTACCCGGTTATTGATAAAGGCGGTTACACAGAAGGAACAAGAATTCCATTCCGCCTCACAGACGGACTCAGACTGAGAGGATATCAGGAGGAAGCCGTTCAGGCTGTATTGAAGCCCGCTTCAATGGATGAGGGAAACGGGGTTATTGTTATGCCGTGCGGGTCGGGCAAGACCATGACCGGTATCGCACTCATGGCAGCCCTCCAGCAGGAAACGCTGATCCTCACTCCGAACGAAACGTCTGTCAGGCAGTGGGTGAGGGAAATGCGCCGATGGACAACCCTTAACGACGGACAGATAGGAATTTACTCAGGGAAGGAAAAAAGACTTGCCCCTGTAACCGTTACAACTTATCAAATGCTTACCAGACGAAATCCTTCCGACAAGTCGTTTACCCACCTCCCCGTATTTCAGACAAGGAAGTGGGGTCTGATCCTTTACGATGAGGTTCACCTCCTACCTGCCCCTTTATTCCGTTTTGCCTCTGATTTGCAGAGTACGAGGCGGGCGGGACTGACAGCTACCTGTGTTCGGGAGGATGGAAGGGAAAAAGATATTTTCAGCCTGGTCGGGCCGAAGCGGTACGAACTGGGTATTCGGAGCCTGGAGGAAAACGGCTGGCTGTCAAAGCCGGACTGCCGGGAAATTAAAGTGGCGTTCAAGGAAGTTGACAAGGCCCGTTACTGGACTCTTGGAAAAAGAGAAAAGTACCGGTTTGCAAGCGAAAACAGAATGAAACTGGACGTGACAGCAAGTCTTCTGAATCGTCACAGAGGTGAAAAAATAATCATTATCGGTCATTACCTTGATCAGCTTAAAGCTGTAAGCATGCAGTTCGGACTGCCCCTCATTACGGGGGAAACACCGGTTGACGAGCGCGAGAAGCTGTTTCAGGCGTTCCGTAATTCAGACATTACCTGCCTGGTTCTGAGCAAAGTGGCGAATCTGGCCCTTGACCTTCCGGATGCACAAACAGGTATTCAGCTCTCGGGCACTTATGGATCAAGACAGGAAGAAGCCCAGCGTATCGGCCGTCTCCTCCGTCCCTCTGCCAAAAGCAGGAGTGTCACCTTTTATTCTATAGTGACTGCAGGTACACAGGAAGAGGAGCGGTCGGGCAATCGCCAGCTTTTTATGCTCGATCAGGGCTATACGTATTCATCAGAGGAGTGGAGTTCATGAAATTGTCGGTTATCAGCGCAGGTCTCGACCCCTTGTTGCTGAAACAAGTGGAGGAAAACAGGCGGGTCAGAGGGCTGCCGCCTTTGTCGGCTTATCAGACCCTTGAGCAGGTAATGTCACTTTTGGGACCACGTGAGCAAAGGGTGCTTAAAAAAATCAGTAAGACCCCTCCGGGAACGAAGGAAACCGTTCATTTTTCTTCGTTTCTGGATAAGGTCGCATTTCAGGAACTGGAAAAAGCAGGCCTCGTTTTTACAATCGTACATCACTGCGGGGAGGAAGAGTACATCGTGCCGCGTGAAAGTAAAAACGGTGTTAACCTGCCCGTCCAGGAAAGAGAACAGATTTGTTACAGCCATACGTTCAAAATGATAAAAGGTCTTGCCGATGAGCTTGCACGGCCGTTACCGGCAGGAAAAAACAAGGAAACCCTGTCAGAACAGATCTGCCGCAATTTCAGCATTAACAGGGAACAGATAGAGGGATTAATCCGTTACCGTTTCGATGATCTGCTTGAATTCTCGGCGGGGAAAAAAACTCCCCTAATAAACTCGGTAAACTTTGAAGAGGGCGGGAAACCGGGAGCTGGTGTGATGGATATCGGCAATATGGAGTGGATTGTTCCTCTGTCCCTTTCCCCTTCTGCACTTCTCGAGGTGTTTTTGTGGGGAGAAGCCGAAGATTGCGAAGAAGCTGTAAAGTCCGGAGCGGTTAAGGTGGCATTCTCCCGGGAAAGTGTTAAAAAAGCAAGAAAAGCAGGCAGGAAAACGGAAACCTTTATTCAGAGATTTAAGGAAGAGTTATCTGATATTGAGACCTTCACATTCCACCTGAATCGATTTCTCGATCTCTCAGCTCCGGCTGAACGTGTCGGGGTTTATGAAGCATACCGCTTTATGGACAACGGAGCAAAAACAGCAGCGAAAGCTCTTTTCCAGGAAAAAGACATCTCTTTCTGCGAGGGGATGAACAACGTCATCTTTGTGCCATCTGATTCTGTACCTACGGCGGAAAAACTGCTTAGAAAAGCGGGCATGCTGCCGGCGAAGGAAGAACGTGCAGAAAGCGGAGCCGCGCCGGACTGGCACTTATCCATTGGTGAGACAAAACCGGAAACTGAAGATCTCGGCAGTCTTCCACGACAATGGTTTTCCCTGACGCCTTATGAACCGCAAATGATGCTTCGGTTTGTAAGGCAGGCCTGCCTCCTCAAAGTACCTCTTGTCTTCATGGGGAGAGAAAAAACAGTCACTGTTGCTGAAGTTATGCAGCTTTATGTAAAAGGGGAACCACGGGCGTTTTTTACTTCAGAGAGCGGAGAGAGAGTTTACATCGACGAGATCTCTTCGGCAGCCCTCGTATCCGGGGATTCTGTCCGTAAAATGATCTGTGAGGGAACACTATGAGAATTCGATTCGGCTATGTGGCGATGAGCTTAAACCTGAGCAATGCTTCTCCGTCCAGGACGATGACGGCAGCCCAGTTCGAAAAACTGGATAACCGTGAGGCCGGAATAAGGAAACTTGAACGAATCTCTTCCATGAACCTGGAAAGCTGCAGAAGACTCCTGCTTCACAATGCGGCACATGACATTACTTTTTTCCGATTATCCTCAAGGTTGGTGCCCCTGGTGAACCATCCGTTTACCGAAGGGTGGAAATGGGACAGAGCAATCAAGGAGGACCTGAACCAATTGGGGGATGTTATAAAGAAGACCGGTTCCCGAGTGGATTTTCACCCGGATCATTTTACAGTTCTCAATACAGAAGATGACGACTTGTTTAAGCGTTCGCTTCATGTTCTTCTCTATCACTATAAACTCCTAAAAGGTATGAACCAGGAACCTCGCCACCGGGCGGTGATCCACATTGGAGGGAAAAAACACGGTGTGGACAAAGGACTCGAAACCTTTGTTGACCGGTTTCAGGAAATCCCTGTTTCACTTGGGAGTATGCTCATGCTCGAAAATGACGATACGAACTATTCCATCGAGCACGCCCTATATCTCGGTGAAAAGCTTGGAATTCCGGTTGTTTTCGATCTCCATCATCACGATGTGCATGGGGCGACACCGGTGTCAGTATTCTGGGACCGTGTCATAGGGACATGGTCTCACAGTCCTCTGCCGATAAAAATGCATGTATCGAGCCCCCGTGACCACCCAATGGATAAAAGTCACGCAGATTACATTGATGCTGACAGGCTTTATTCGTTTTTAAGGGAAATATGCGGCAGCACCGAACAAATCGATATCATGATCGAAGCGAAGAGAAAGGATGAATCACTCTTCAGGCTGATGGCTGATCTTAAGGATAAACCTGGTGTGAGACAAATTGATCAATCCTCCATTGAACTTGACTGCTGAGTTCATGTTATACTGCAGATGGAGGTGTTTACTATGATCACAACAGCGACAAGTTCGGATGTCCTCCATTCCGCTTATGACCTCGGAGACTTCGTCACAGAATCAGAAATTTACGCTGATTATATACATGCAAAAAACCTAATGGAAAAAGACCGTGAAGCGCAGCGGCTGATCGGCTCGTTTCTGGAACTGAAAGACAAGTACGATGAGGTTCAGCGTTTTGGAAAATATCATCCTGATTATAAGCAGATTACAAAGGATGTACGGGAAGCCAAAAGGCAGGTGGATCTTCACACCTCAATAGCTGAATATAAAAGAGCAGAAAAAGTCCTGGAAGACCTTCTGCGTGAAGTGAGTCTTATCATTGCCGACACGGTTTCCAAAAATGTGAAGGTACCTACCGGCAATCCGTTTTTTGACCAGGACGGATGCAGCGGCGGATGCGGATCCGGCGGCAGCTGCGGCTGTTCCTAGTATTGCCACTGCTCTTTGTCAGTGCTAGACTATAGGTAATCAATGATTGACAGAGGGGATGGGAGCAGGGTGATCGGAAACCGGATCGGACTGGCTGTATGGATTCAGTCACTTAAACACGTCAAACAGCTGCGGCGATTTGGCAATATTCATTACGTATCCAGAAAAATGAAGTATGTCGTTCTCTACTGCGACGGTGATAAAGCAGAGCAGACGATGGAAAAGCTCGAATCCTACCATTTCGTCAAGCGCGTTTCCATGTCCATGCGGCCTTATCTGAATACAGAATTCCAAAACTCAAAACCGGATAAAGCAAAAGAATACGACTATAAAATGGGTCTGTAACCAGCAAACCTCCGCACATGTGCGGAGGTTTTTTTCTGCCTGTCGCTCTTTGGAATACAGAAAAACTGCTGTATTCGGAGATTGTTTCTTTCCGTAAAGTTAGTTATGGAGAGGAAAACGTAAGCCTGCAGTGTGATAAAAAATATTTTAATCGAAAGGTTATTTCGTATGATGAATGATGGAGCGTAAGGCAGCGACATCATGCATTCCACTCCAGCAAATGAATTAATTGAAAAAAATCCCGCAGAAGTCGGACTTCTGCGGGTGCCTGACATAAGCAGCCGAACTGCTTAGAAAGGCTATGGGAGAGGAGAAACCGGAGGAAGAACTTATGGGGAAACGTAAGTCTTCTCCGCGGTTGTCAGCAACATTGGTATCATGTTGCTATCCCTTATTATGGACAATCGGCCAGCCTTTATACACGATTATACAACCTTTGGCAATTTTATCCGGATACCGTGCAGTCTGCCCCGGTTTTGTGCTACCATAACAAAAAGAACGTACAGAGAGGAACATCGTCATGAGAGTAATCAGTGGAGACAGGAAAGGAACAGCTCTGAAAGCTGTGCCAGGTGATTCCACCAGACCAACATCCGATAAAGTGAAGGAATCGATCTTTAACATGATCGGTCCTTATTTCAGCGGCGGAAGTGCTCTTGACCTTTATGGAGGTGCAGGTGGCCTCGGGATTGAGGCACTCAGCAGAGGGGCAGAATCAGCGGTGTTTGTAGACCGTGATTTTAAAGCCGTCCGGACAATCAGAGAGAATCTGAAAGCGAGCCGTCTGCAGGACCGTTCAGAAGTATTTAAGAATGACGCCGGCAGAGCGCTGCAGGCCCTGGTGAAAAGGGAAAGGAGCTTTGATCTCATTTTTCTTGATCCCCCGTACGCTAAGCAGCAGCTTGGAAAAGAAATACTGTACATATCAGATAATCATCTGCTGTCTCCGGGTGGCAGGGTGATTGCTGAACACGATTCGCGGGTAACCCTTGAACACCAGTACGAAAAGCTGATCCTCTCCCGTCAGGAGAGATACGGAGACACAACAGTATCAATTTATGAATGGATGGAAACGGAGGAAAATGAGTGATGGGAAAAACAGCTGTTTGTCCGGGAAGCTTTGACCCGGTTACGTTAGGACACCTTGATATTATCGGACGCGGTGCATCTGTCTTTGACCGGGTCATTGTAGCCGTGTTAAACAATAGAAGTAAACAGCCGCTCTTCTCGGTAGAAGAACGTGTGGCGCTCATAAGGGAAACGACAGCCCACCTTCCTAATGTGGAAGTGGACAGCTTTGACGGCCTGCTGATTGACTATGTAAAGCAGAAAAAAGCCAATGCCATTATAAAAGGGCTTCGCGCTGTGTCGGATTTTGAGTATGAGCTGCAGATGGCGTCAATTAACCGGAAACTTGACGAAGATGTGGAAACGTTCTTTATGATGACAAACAATCATTACTCGTATTTAAGCTCGAGCATTGTAAAGGAACTGGCTAAGTACGATGCATCCGTTTCAGATCTTGTACCAGCTTCCGTTGAGCAAGCCCTGCTCAGGAAATTCAGATCATAGATTCTTTTTTGAAAGGTTCTGTTAAAGCTTAATGCTGATATTTTTCTATCGTTAATTGAAGCGAGAATTGAAGCGAGTCGCGACCCTCCTGCGGGAACATTACCGGCTGAAGACCCCGCAGGGACGAGCGTTTACTTCGTGATTCGCTTCGAGTTGCTTCGACGCAGATGCTTCGGAGCGGTTCTGGCAGAGAAAGAAGCACGGTACTTCTTTGCTGGCTGAAGCGGTGCCCGCGGAAAGGGAGCGCAGTGAGCGGTAATCAACAACAGACTTTAACAGACTTTTTGAAAAATCTGCTCATTCGACCACTATTCAAACCCTTCAGCATGAAATTGTCCCGCACAGACGAAAGAGTATACTAAAAGTTCAAGAGGTGACCTCGGGTGTCTTGCGCCTTTAGGTACACCTCTTTTTCTGTGCGAAATCCAGCCTGCTTATCTGAAGGCAGAGGTAAAGAGCCAGGAAAATAAAGGTAATGGCACCTCCGTGCTGCATAATCCAGCCGTACAGTTGAGTCATTAGGGTCGTCCCTTCCTCGCCCCCTCCTGGAACGCTCACCGCTTCAGCTGTCCGGTTTATATACAAGGGACCAAACAGAAATGCGGAAAGAACGGCCGCGGTGATGCCGTGTAAAATCCTCGCTGCAAAAAATGGCTTGAAACGGATATCTGTCTCGGCCAGTATGCTCGCTACCTGAGCCTGTACACTGAACCCGTTGAAACCGAGAATGAAGCTTACAGCCATAACCTGATAAAAGAGGGGGACGCCATCTGTGGAGCTGGCCAGTCTGCTTCCGATTGTAATTTCAAACATGCCGGAAATCAGTGCCGGGCTTAATTCATTTGGAATATGGAAAATTGAGAGTATAATGGTAAGTACTACTGCAAACAATTGTGACACATGGATGACTGTCAGAAGTTGATTGAGCACCGAGAAAAGAATAATGAATCCGCCAATCATGAGCAGTGTGGAAACTGCCGACTGGACTGCATCACCGAGGATTTTTCCCAGCGGGCGTGTATCCTTAATTCTTTCTCTGTGCATGAGACGGAAAGCCTGCTTCAACGAAAATGTCCCGGCAGAATCAGCGTTGTTCTTTTCAGAACCGTAAAATCGCATGGCCAGTCCAGTAATAAAGCTGCCTCCATAGTGACAAACGGCCAGAAGCAGTCCCAGCCGGGGGTCATGAAAAAAACCGATGGCTACAGCTCCCAGAATAAATACCGGGTTGGATGCATTTGAGAATGAAACAAGTCTTTCAGCCTGTATACGGGATATTTTCTTATCTTTCCTTAGCCGCGCTGTCATTCTGGCGCCTGCCGGGAATCCCGATGCCATACCTACAGCCCAGACGAATCCTCCGGAACCTGGAACTCTAAACAGCGGACGCATGACCGGTTCCAGAAGCACTCCGATAAAGGTAACCACACCGAAGCCGATCAGAAGTTCCGAAAGGATGAAGAAGGGAAGAAGGGAAGGAAAAACGACTTCCCACCACATACTGAGGCCTCTGATGGACGCTTCGTAGGCATCCTTGGGGAAAATCATAAAGGCAGCAGCAAGAAAAGCCGCTGTGCCTCCATACACGATTGTTTTAACTCTCGGGGCGAGCAAAGGGCGGGACCTCCTTCCGGTCATAAACTTGTCCTCGGTAAAATATACGTATCCATAGGGAGATTAGACCTTGATTCCGGATGAGGAGGGGGGAAAGGATGAACCCTAAAATCGGTTTGGCTCTTGGATCGGGAGGATCCAGGGGCTTTGCGCACATTGGCGTTTTAAAAGTGCTGATACGGGAAGGAATTCCCGTTGACTATATCGCCGGCAGCAGTATGGGGGCCCTGATTGGAACCCTTTTCAGTGCTGGGCACGCCCCTGATATGCTCGAAAAAATGGCGCTTCAGTTCAGGCGGAAGTATTTTCTTGATTTCACGGTTCCAAAAATGGGATTTATTAAAGGGGATAAAGCGAAAAGTGTTATTAAGATGCTTATGAAGCAGAAAAACCTTGAGGAGCTTTCTCCTCCGGTTTCCGTTATTGCAACTGACTTAAAAAAAGGCGACAAAGCTGTTTTTACTCAGGGGGATGCGGCTCGTGCTGTCAGGGCGAGCATTGCAATTCCGGGCATTCTCGTACCGGAACGGATCGAAGGCCGTCTGTATGTAGATGGCGGGGTCATTGACAGGGTGCCGGTAAGTGTAGTGAAGGAAATGGGTGCAGATCTTGTCATTGCTGTGGATGTTTCCTATTTTAATAAAGAGCCCGAGATCACGTCGATTTATGATGTGATTATTCAAAGCATGGATATAATGGAAAAAGAGATGGTACGTTTCAGGGAGATAGAAGCAGATCTGATGGTCCGCCCGATTTTTAAACATATAAAAGCGACACAGTTTACAGAGGTGGAGGAAATTATTCTTCAGGGAGAAAGAGAAATGGAAAAACATCTTGATGCATTTAAGGAAAGCATGGCGGCTTGGAGGGAGAGACAGCATGAGCGGAAAAAAGGAGAAAACGATTAAAGGATCGGTCTTCCGCTGGACGGTATTCCTGCTGATTCTGATTTTTATTAATTTTTACCAGCTACCTTATTACTTCAGTATACCGGGGGATGCGAAAGTCCTTAGTGAGGTTATTGAAGTGGAAGACAGATACGAATACGATGGTTCCCTCAGCCTGACGACTGTCAGGATGGGGAGGGCAAACACTGTCAATTATGTCTGGTCTCTGCTCAGCAGCGAGCGGGATCTGATGCATGAGAGCCTGATCCGCCCTGAAGGGGAGACGGATCAGGAATATAATCACCGGCAGCTGATGATGATGGCCAGTTCCCAGGACACGGCGGTACTCGTTGCCTACCAGGCTGCAGGTAAAGAAGCCTATTTTGAAAATTACGGCGTTCTTGTCTCGAGCTTTGTGGAAGGCATGGATGCTGAAGATAAGCTTGAGCCGGGTGACAGAATTGTGGAAGTAAACGGCGAAGAGACGTTGAGGGCAGAGGAACTTTTGGATGCTCTCGGAGAAATTGAAATCGGGGAGGACGTCAGCCTGAAGGTGGAACGGGGCGAGGAAACGTTCGATGTTACAGTCACAGTTGAGCCGTTTCCCGAAGAACTGGATCCATCAGGCGAACGCGGCGGCATTGGCATTGCACAGCCTGTTACTGACCGTGAATTGATAAGAAATCCCGATGTATCAATTGATACACAGCAGATCGGCGGCCCATCTGCCGGCCTTATGTTTTCACTGGAAATATATAATCAGTTAACAGAAGAGGACATTACAGGCGGCGCCCACATTGCCGGTACTGGTTCTGTCGATGAGGAAGGAAACGTAGGGCGGATCGGCGGCGTGAAACAGAAAGTGATAGCCGCGGACAGTGCCGGAGCAGCAGTTTTTCTCGTTCCGAACGAAAACGGAATAGAAGGATCGAATTACCAGTTGGCTGCTGAAACGGCGAAAAACATCGGAACAGATATGGCAGTCATTGGGATAGACACCTTCGATGAAGCGATTGAATATCTCGAGGACAGGTAATAAAAAATGCGGTGTTCAGTAGATTGTTGCTATTGACCAATTTTTTTTGGAGCGGAAGGTGGCGACACCAGCGGGAATAGCAAAGAGCGTTTACTTCTTGAGTATTCTGCGATCTGCTTCGACCCAGCCAGCTTCGGAGCATTACTGGCAGAGGAAGAAGCATCGGCTGAAGACCCCGCAGGGCGATTTTCCCGAGGAAGCTGAAGCGATGCCCGCGGAAAGCGTCCACCTGCAGCGTAAAAAAACAACATGTATAAAAGACCGGAGGCCCTTACAGGAAGGTGCCTCCGGTTTTGCTGTATCTGAATGGGGTTCTACTGTATTCATTTAACAGGTCTTCTTTGTCCTGGTCAGCGGCAAAAGGCAGGCTGTGAACTGCGGCTGCTTCGATATCCTTTGTGAAAAGGGGATGTGTACCTTTTGAAGCATTTGAGACCAGGGGAATCTCAAGCTTCTTTTTTATGGATGAAAGGTACTTCTGGCCAGCGTCACTCATGCCCAGTAGACGGATATACTCTGGTTTAAGCGGGTCTGCTTCTTTATGGTACCAATCCTTTTTCGTATTCATGAGCATGTGCACCATTGCACGCTGAAGACGTGTTCTTGTATATCGTTTAGTTTTAATATAAGAGATGAACGTCTCAAAATCACGGGCAGCATGAAGGGCCTTTTTAAAGCGATGCTCCAGTCCTTCCTCCATTTCATAAAGTGAGCTGAGTTCATGGGCACTTTCGGTAATCAGCTTATGGCGGAGAAAGGGAAAGTAATCATCCCAGCTGTGAAAACAGCCTCTGCGCTCTTTATATTCCTGAAGACAGGTGTAGGTGGAGAGAGGGACGAATGGCCGGATGTCTTCCGGGTTGGCGTCATCAGAGAAAAGCGTTCGCCTAATGCCGGTGGCACTTGCAATCGAACCTGTTCCAAGCGTCGTGTCATGATAGCCGGACTGTTCCCGTGTAATGGTCATGGGGGTAATGCGTCCTCCAAGCTCTTCTGCTGCCTCGCAGTACTGCAAACCAAGGATATTATTAGGCTCACTCAGGTCAACACCTTCAAAATTGCCAGGAGCGACTCTGCTGTAGGCATAGGATGAGGCCCGGGGGTAGCTGAAACCTTCCTGGAGTCCCTCCTGTACGAAGTGATCAAACTCCTCCTTTTTTTCCTTTAAAAGGCGGTTCGTGTCCTTAAAGCGCTCAATATTCCCGTCTTCACTGCCGAACACAACAGATTGGGCACCAAGCTTGTCTAGAAGCGCAACGGCCCCTCTGGCGAAAATGCTGGCATGCTGAACGGCGTAGGCAAAAGGAAGTTCAACAACAAGATCACATCCGCCCATAAGGGCCATCTTTGTCCGTGTCCATTTGTCTGTGAGCGCGGGCTCACCGCGCTGTAGAAATGAGCCGCTCATGACCGCGATCACAATTTCAGCGCCGGTTTTCTGTTTTGACTCGGTTAAATGGTACTGATGACCATTATGAAAAGGATTGTATTCAACGACTAGGCCGGTTGTTTTCACAAATTACAGCTCCTTACAGGGGTAGTCTGTTTCTTTAAGTGTAAGCAAAATCTGTTCCGGTTTAAACCTTTCTTTTCCGGGAAAAGAAATTAACAGTCAGGCTCCCTCTGAACCGTTCCTGACACCTGACATGGCATCTGCCTTTCCTGCGGGTCTGATCTTTGGTAAAATAGTGTCTTCGAGGTTTTAAAGCACTTATTTAAATTCGTAAATACGGGTAAAATGAAAACACATGATGTAAAGAAGTTACCTTGACAAAAGATTTTACGAAAGATATAATTACATTTGTTGTCTTGAGGTGAAAAAGAATGAAATGGTCGATTCAACAGTTGTTATCCTATAAGCATAACGGATTGCACATCGACGAATCGGTTGATGTATCAGAGCTGCAGAAGAGAGACCGTGAAATCCGGCAGATCAGCCCGGTGCACGTAACAGGTGAAGCAGCATTTACCAGTAATGCGGTAACATTTGAATTACGCATTGAAGGTGAAATGACGCTGCCCTGCGCCCGTACACTTAATGATGTGAAATATCCTTTCTCAATCGAAGCCAACGAGATTTTCAAGTTGGAAGAATGGGCCGACTTCGAAGAGACTGAGGATGTTCATGAACTGGAGGACAATACGGTCGATTTACTGCCATACGTTAAAGAACGTATACTGCTCGAGAAACCGATGCAGGTTTTCAGCGGAAAAGAGGATGGACCTGCCCCTGCTCAGGGTAAAGACTGGGAACTCGTTTCCGAGGAAGAACAGCAGAAAAAAGTTGATCCCCGTCTGAAGAAACTGGAAAAGTTTTTTGACAAGTAATCGTCTGTCATAGGACAGGCATGAACGAATATCAGGGAGGTGTCATACATGGCAGTACCTTTTAGAAGAACGAGTAAAACACGCAAAAACAAGCGCCGTACACACTTGAAGCTAACTGTACCAGGCATGGTAGCGTGCCCGGACTGCGGAGAGCAGAAGCTTTCCCACCGCGTATGCAAAGCTTGCGGTTCCTACAAAGGAAAAGAAGTTGTAAATAAGTAAGATATTATGGTCAGCAGGAAGGTACTCCCTTCCTGCCTTTTTTTTATTGTTATGGAGCGGAAGCCGGCTGCAAGACGCTGCCGGCAAAAATTCATTAAACAGATGAAGGAGGACGCAAATGAGTCAGTCGGATACAAAAGTAAAGGTGGAGAAAGACGGATGTCTTCTCTGGGTCACGTTTAACCGTCCGGCAGTGAAAAACGCTGTGGATTTTGACGTAATGCACCTTCTCTCAGCTGCTGCCGATCAGGCAGAAACAGACCCTGAAATCAAGATATTCATTCTAAAGGGGCAGGAAGGGATCTTCTGTTCAGGGGGAGACCTGAATCAGTTCCACAAGCTGAAGACCGAGTCGGAGGCAATGACGATGCTCAGGCCCATGAGCGGCCTGCTGAAAAAAATTGCCTCTCTCCCGGTTATAACAGTGGCATATCTGAACGGCCATGCTGTCGGCGGCGGCTGTGAAATTGCTGCAGCATGTGATTACAGGATTTCTGCAGAGCATTCAAAATCCGGATTTATTCAGGGCACACTCGCCATTACGACGGGGTGGGGAGGGGCGGCGTTTCTAAGAGAAAAAGTGTCGTATAACACTGCCCTGGACATGCTCACAAGCGCAAAGCTTTGTACTGCTGAAGAAGGACTGAAGTCGGGCTGGATTAACGGTATTCTAAATAATGAACGCGAACTCTCTGGATGGTGCGGCCAATGGCGTGCAGTAAAAAAGCAGGTTATCACAGCCTACAAACAGGCGCTCCGTACCGAAATGGAAAAGACGAGGCTTTTCACAGCGATTGACAGTGAAGTTGAACGCTGTGCGGTTCTATGGGGGCAGGACGCTCACCACGAGGCGGTGGACCTGTTTCTATCAAAAAAACACGATCGCAGTAACTGATCTGCTGCTAAGGCATCCCTCCTGACAGGCATAGTATAGGAAGTGTCTGTTTGTTCATACTTAAAATAAGAGAATGAAGTCTATCTTTTCTATCATCTGCATACATATGAGTTGAACGATGAGGGAAGAGCAAAGGAGGGTTGCCGATTGGTTCGGCAGGATGCGTGGAATAATGATGAAGATCTGACCCTGGCAGAGACGGTGCTGAGACACATACGTGAGGGCAGTACCCAGCTGGCTGCCTTTGAAGAAGTAGGCCATAAACTATCAAGAACACCGGCAGCATGCGGTTTCCGATGGAATTCAGCAATCAGGAAAAAGTATGATACGGCCATTCAGCTGGCTAAGAAACAGCGAAAAGCGGTCAAAGGGAAAAAAGAAGCAGCCGCTATTGAAGAACAACATGTAAGTACCGGGGCAAACGAGCAGGCAAAGGACGATAAAGGGATTGTCGGCGTGTTTGATGAGGTGATTGCT
Source organism: Alteribacter lacisalsi (assembly GCF_003226345.1). GTDB lineage: Bacteria > Bacillota > Bacilli > Bacillales > Salisediminibacteriaceae > Alteribacter > Alteribacter lacisalsi. The sequence goes on from NZ_PDOF01000001.1 coordinate 965,610, forward strand.
TTTTTACATGAGCAGCGGAAAAAACTCGAAGAGGCAGGCCCTTCAGCACAGGCGGATGAACTGGCAGAGGCGGTAAGTGCACTCAGGCACGAGAATAAGGCGCTTGCGGAAGAACTGAGTAAAGTAAAAGGTGATTATGATGCTATGAAGCAGGACTACCAGCTCATGATTAATGTGGTCGAGCGTGCAGCGAGGCGTAATAAAAATACTACCTCGAGCATGTCCTGACGGAAGTCTTGAAATGCCGCACTTCCGGTGTAAAAAAAGAAGAACGGGTACGAATTCATTCGGCCCGTCCTTCTTTTTTTAATGCTTTCATTCCGTATCCGGTTCTGCTTTCTGTTCAGTAACACCTTGAGGGAACCATACATACGGATTTTCTCCCCGGTCCCGTTCTGTATCGTAAGTAAGGGGTTCAAACCCCATTCTTGACCAGAATTCATCCGAACGCTGGCGTGCGTTAGTTTTAACTGGAAGTCCAAGGGATTTTGCATAATTAACAAGTGAACTGCCGAAACTTTTTCCCTTGTAGGGCTCAAGCACTTCCAGTTTCCACAGCTCATAATAGTCCTGTGGCGGATCGAAATAACGGTCAAACTTTTTGTCAACCTTATACAGGCTCATACGTGCAACCAGTTTGTCCCCGTAGTAGACTCCGTAGAATGGTGATTCCTCATCGTTATCAACCATATTACCTTCAAGATCTTCTTTCATGGATAATTCCTGAAGTCCATATTCACGAAAGTTTTCAAATTCTTCAAGTGTTTTAAAGTTAATACGTAAGCGCTTAACTTCTTGGATATCAACCATGGCTGTCCCCTCCAACAATTCGATTACTTCCTATTTTACTATAATAACGTTCAAATAATCTATATATTTTTAAAATTTAAAAGGCAGCAGGAGATTTTCAAAAGGAAAAACCGTGCATGAATGGAATATATGATAAAATAAACAGCAAAATAGTCCCGGTAACTGTGCGGGCAAACAGAAGGTGAACGTATGAAAGTGCACATAATCGGCGGGGGGGCAGCAGGGCTGCTCGCAGCAGCTTACGCACAATCGGCAGGCATGGATGTGGGGATCATTACGAGAACAGAGAAGCAGGCACTCATGCTTCAGGAAGAAGGGCTGTCTGTTCAACATGGTCAGGAGGTCAGGAAGCACCATGTGCGTGCTGAATCATTTGAGACGGCTTCTCTGGCCGGAGCGGATATAACGATTGTTGCAGTGAAACAGTTTTCCCTGTCCCCTGTTTTGGAAAAACTCTCATCAATGGAGGCTGACGGTCCGGTCCTCTTTTTGATGAATGGCATGGGACATCTTGAAAAAGGGGCGGATGCCCTTCCGGCAAGTCCATTGTACAGCGGGGTAATGACGCATGGTGCCTTTCGTGTTGATCCTGTTACAGTCCGGCATACAGGACAAGGCATACTGAAAGCAGGAGCAGCGGGAGACGGTTATATTGATGAAGCTGTTTATGAATTATGTACCCGGCTTGATAGTGCGGGACTTCGATGCGAAACAACCGGTTCGATTGCTGATATGATGGCAGAAAAGCTTACTGTAAATGCTGTGATTAATCCTTTAACGGCAATTTATCAGGTGGAAAACGGGGCATTGTGTGATGGGGGGTTCTTTGAGATTAACGCCAGGGAACTTCACGCGGAAGTTAAGTCTGTCCTTCCAAATGCCGCCGAGTGGGACCAGGTGGAGGAGGTAATCAGAGGAACGGCAGAGAATTATTCTTCCATGTGTATGGATCTTCGGAAAGGGAGACCAACTGAGGTGGATGCCATAACGGGGTATGTTTTGAACGCTGCACGGCAGAAGGGTGTAAAAGTGCCATTGACAGGGTTTGTACACCACTCTGTTAAAGGCCTTGAGAGGAGGCTGGCTGAGGGGTGAACATTCTGGGGGGCATTGCAGCTACGCTGGTAACTGTTCCGTTTATTGCTTTCTATCTTGTCTATATTGTAACCGTTAAGCTGACAAGAAAAAAGAGTGTGGCTCTTAGGACGGCGGTGGATGGATCGCTTTTGTTTTTCATGCTGGCCGTTCACTTTTTCATCCTTGAAATCTGGGGTCTTTCTCTCATTCAGTATGTGTTCGCTCTCATGTTTCTGACGGCTATTATTTTCACATTGATTCACTGGAAAAAATATGAGGAAGTCCAATTTATCAGGATTGTCAAAGGTGTCTGGCGATTTCAGTTTGTTCTGTTCTTTGTGCTGTATTTTGTTTTGATGTTTGTCGGTTTTTATATCCGTCTTACGGCATGACCATTGCCGTAAGCGGGATGATTGGTCGCGATCCGATTCTCTGCTATAATAAACGAATGAAAATACCGGTACTCGAAATAACAGTCATCAGAAGCTGAAAGGTTGTTACGATATGGACATTCAATACGAAAGAATAAAGGGGGTTAACCCTTTTTTAGATGATTACATAGAGCAGAATGAAGAACTGCTCTCTTTTTATGACTATGGTTTCGGCACCACGGATCTTAAGGAGAGGGCAAAGGAACTATCTAACCGTCATTTTAACAGGGAGGAACTCTGTGAGGTACTCTCGGAGTATAACCGGCGGTTTACTGACTGCAGTTTCACCTTCGATCAAATTGAAAACCTGAAGGACGAGACGTCCCTGGTGATTGCCGGCGGTCAGCAGGCCGGCCTGTTTACAGGGCCTCTTTATACAATCAATAAAATTATTTCAATACTGGTAAGTGCAGCAGATGCTGAAAAGGAACTGGGGATTCCTGTTGTTCCCGTATTCTGGATCGCCGGTGAAGATCATGATATTGATGAGATAAACCATATCTATGTTCATTATAAGGACGAACTGAAACGGCTTTCGGTCAGAGAACGGAATGACATTAAAATTCCTGCATCGCTGCGTCCTTTGAAGAAAGATGATGTGAAAGAGAAAATGCTGGAAAGTTTTCGCCACCTGAGGGAAACAGCTTATACAGCACAGCTGCTGGACGAGTGGAACCATCATCTGGAAAACTCAGAAACGTACGTGGATTTTTTTGCCTCTCTCGTCCATCATCTCTTTAAGGGAACGGGAATAGTCCTTATGGACGCGCAGGATCAAGCGGTCCGGAAGCTCGAACAACCGTTCTTCCGGGAGCTCGTAAAGCGGAACGGGGAGCTTCGGGATGCTTTTGTGATGTGTGCAGAAAAGTTCAGAGAAGCCGGGTTCGGTGAACCTGTAACGGCAGATCCGGATCTGTCCCACTTGTTCTGTCACGAAAATGGTGAACGGCTTCTCCTTTATGCAAAGGATGAAGAGGGGGGGTTCTCAGACCGTGAAGGCCGTATTGAACTAACTGCCGGGGAACTGGCTGACAAGGCGGATGATCACGCAGGCCTCTTAAGCAACAACGTGGTTTCAAGGCCGTTAATGCAGGAGTGGCTTCTGCCGGTCCTCGGGTTTATTTCCGGCCCGGGCGAAATAAAATACTGGGGAACACTCGGGGAGGCATTTCGTGTCTTCGGCTTTAAAATGCCGCCGCTGCTTCCGCGGATGCAGGTGAGTGTTGTTGACCGGCGGACGCAGCGGTATGCAGACCGGCTTGGGATCAGCACCATTAACGCTGTTTCCTCCGGAGCCGACAGTGAAAAAGAACGTTGGAGAGAGGAGCGGGAACCGTCTGATTATACCTCCCTTTTTGAAGAGGCAGAGGCACAGGCGGCAGAAGTCATCCGTCAATTGGCTGCCAAACTCCGGAAAGAAAAAGAGGCCTCGATTGCTTCGGACGTTTTTGAGAATGAGTTCCGGGGAACAATTGAGCGGTATAAAAAAGCAGTTGACCGTAATGTGTACAGGAATCTCGAACCCGGTCTAACCGGATTCGACAGTATTACAGCTGCTCTTCATCCTGAAGGTGGTCTCCAGGAAAGGATCGTGAATGTTCTGCCGTTTCTGAATGAATACGGCCCGGACCTGATCAGGACAATGACGTTTCGAATACGTGAAGACTCACCTGACATAAAAATGCATACGATTGTCTATATTTAGACCTGTGCCGCAGAGAATTTCTCTGCGGTTTTTATGTGGATAAAACCGACACGATTATTGCTGAGATCCACCTTACTCCACTCCCTTCCCCACCTTCTCCCACTTCCGGAAATCATGTTTAATTCTATACCGCCGGTACCTGTGAATAAAGCCAGAAAATCCTTGATATAAAAGGGTTCTACGTATACTTTCAGGGATTACTAAGCAGAGGTCAACTGTATAAGACTTAGTAAAGTACAAAAAAATATTTCAGTTTCAAAACTTATTTCAAAAAGAAGTGGAGGAAAGTGGGGGGATGTGGTAAATTAGTGATAAGAAGTGGGGGAGGGGGTGCCGCAGATGTTTATGGGAGAGTATCGTCACAATATTGACGAGAAAGGCAGGATGATTATCCCTGCCAAATTCCGTGAAAATCTCGGCTCCTCCTTCGTGATAACAAGAGGGTTGGATCAATGTTTGTTTGTTTATCCCGAAGAAGAATGGAGACACTTAGAACAGAAGCTTAAAGCGCTGCCTTTTACAAAAAAAGATGCGCGGGCATTTACACGATTCTTCTTTTCCGGTGCTGCTGAGTGTGAATTGGACAAGCAGGGACGGGCCAATATTGCCGGTGTGCTCAGGTCATATGCCAAGCTCGAAAAAGAATGTGTTGTTATTGGTGTTTCAAACCGTGTGGAAATATGGAGTAAGGAAATCTGGGAAACATATGTAGAAGAATCCGAAGACTCCTTCGCTGAAATCGCGGAGGGAATCGTAGATTTTGATTTGTAAATGTAAAAAAGGACAGGTGCAGCAGATGTTTGAACACGAAACGGTACTTAGGGAAGAAACAGTAGAAGGGCTTAATGTGAAGCCTGACGGCGTATATGTGGATTGCACGCTCGGAGGAGGCGGCCACAGTGAGAGGATTGTCCGGGAATTAAGTGAAAAAGGCAGACTCATTGCCTTTGATCAGGACGACCGGGCACTTGAAGCTGCCAAAGAACGATTGGAACCTTACAGGGAACGGATTACATTCATACGTTCAAACTTCCGCCACATAAAAGAAGAACTTGCATCCATCGGTGTAACAAATGTAGATGGTGTAGTGTTTGATCTCGGTGTATCTTCACCGCAGTTTGATGAAGCAGACCGGGGGTTCAGCTACCGCTACGATTCACCGCTGGATATGAGAATGGATCAGACGCAGGAACTGACCGCTTTTACGGTAATTAATGAATGGTCATTTCACGATCTGATGCGTATCATCAGCCGTTATGGTGAGGAACGTTTTGCAAAACAGATCGCCAGAAAAATAGAAGCAAGGAGAGAAGAAAAGGCGGTCGAAACCACAGGGGAGCTTGTAGACATTATTAAGGATGCCATTCCTGCTCCTGCAAGACGAAAAGGGGGACATCCGGCTAAACGGACGTTTCAGGCGATTCGTATTGCAGTAAATGAAGAACTCGATGTTTTTGAGCAGGCACTTAAGGATGCCATTGAACTGACTGCACCTGGCGGCCGGATTGCTGTGATTACTTTTCACTCTCTTGAGGACCGGATTTGCAAGCATGTGTTCAAGTCAAGAAGCTCAACACCTGACCTGCCGAAGGGGCTGCCTGTCATACCTGAAGAATTTGAACCGGAACTGTCCCTCGTGTCGCGAAAGCCGATTACGGCAGATAAAGAAGAAATAGAGAGAAATCCAAGAGCGAAATCCGCAAAACTGCGGATCGCAGAGAAAACCCAGGGGAGGGGTAAATGATGAGTGCAGCCAGACAGCATTTACATGAGCGGCACATACAGCAATCGCCGCGGCGCGAAACGAAAACCGTCAGACAGCGTGTGTTTAAAGGCGGAATTACAAAAGGTGAAAAGATTCTTTACCCACTGGCACTGCTTGCAGTATTGTTTGCAGCCTATATGGTAATCTCGAACTACGCATCCATTTACATCGCCAACCACGAAATCCAGCAGACTGAAACGGTGATTGCCAGCCAGGCGTCCGTCAATGAAGGTCTGTCACTCCAGGTAAAAGGCCTTTCCGAACCAGACCGGATTCTTTCTATCGCCCAGAACGAACTGGGGATGACTTTAAGTGATCAAAATGTTAAAGTCATTCAGAGTCAGAATCTGGATTAACGGAGCAGGTGTATAAAATGGAAGTCATAAAAAGCAGGAAGATTACTTGGCGTGCCCTTGGGATACTGGTAATCTTCCTTTTATTTATTGCAGGCGTATTTGGCAGGTTTGTCTATATTCAGGCAGCAAAGGAAGTGCAGGATGAGGATCTTCAGGCACTGATTGAACAGCGCTGGTCACACAGCCATGCGATCGAAGCAAAACGGGGGTCCATTCTTGACAGGGAGGGGAACGCCGTTGCAGAAGAAGTCGCATCCTACAGTCTAATTGCCATTTTAAATCAGGACTACTCAAGCCATGTGAGTGATCCGGCAGGTACAGCAGAAGCGATTGCCGGGGTTCTTGAGCTGGATGCAGCCTCCCTTACGGAGCGCCTGGACCGGGACGATCTTTATCAAGTGGAAATTCCAGGTGCCAGATACTTAAGTGTTGAACAGCGGGACGAAATTGAGGCTCTTGAACTCGACGGTATCACTTTCAGGAAAGATCCGCGTCGTTTTTATCCGAATCAGACATTTGCATCTCATATCATAGGATATACGGAGCGGGACATGAGTGAAGCCCGTATGGGTCTCGAAGCGAGCCTGGACGAATACTTGAGTGAAGAGGATGGCAGGATTACCTATCAGCGCGATGGAGAGGGTCGCCGTCTCGCCGGCGGTGATAACATTATTGACCCGGCTCGAAACGGGTACGATGTTCAGCTTACGATTGATCATAAAATTCAGATGGTGCTGGAGCAGGCCCTCACTCAGGTTGATGAGGATTATTCCCCTGAGCGGATGATTGGAATTGTAGCAGATCCAAAAACAGGTGAAATCCTGGCTATGAGTAACCGTCCAAGCTTCAACCCGAACGAATACGAATCGATTACCAACTATACCAATTTTGCAGTCTCCTCAAGATTCGAACCTGGTTCAACTATTAAAACCTTCTCTCTTGCAGCAGCAATTGAAGAAGGTGTTTACGATGGGGACGAACTTTACCAGTCCGGAACGTACCAGATTGGACCGGACCGGATTCCTGATCACAATGCAGGTCAGGGCTGGGGAGAGATTACATTCGATGAAGGGTTCCTGCGTTCTTCCAACGTTGCTTTTTCAAAGCTTGCCCTTGAAAAGCTGGATCCGGATACGCTGTTTGAGTATATAGATGCATTTGGATTCAGAGAGCCAACAGGGATCGACCTTCCCCAGGAAGCATCGAGTGCGGTTGCTGATTTCAGACCAATTGATGCAGCGACAACAGCCTTTGGACAGGGGTCGGCTGTAACCCCGATTCAGCAGGTACAGGCTGCAACAGCGATTGCAAACGGCGGACAGATGATGAAACCTTACGTTGTGGACAGTATTATTGATCCTGAAACTGGAGAAGCGGTTCAGAAAACGGAGCCTGAAATTGCAGGCAGTCCAATTTCAGAGCAGACTGCCTCCAGTGTTCTTGAACTGATGGAGCGGGTGGTTTCCGACTCTGCAGGAACAGGTCAGCCATATGCCATTGACGGGTTTGATATTGCCGGAAAGACAGGAACAGCCCAGATAAACAATCCTGACGGCCCAGGGAGACTGACCGGTCACGGAAACCACATCTATTCCTTCATGGGTATGGCACCTGCTGATGATCCGGAAGTGGTGGTTTATGTGGCGGTGGACCGTCCTGAAATCCAGCCCCATGAGAGCGGCTCAATTCCAGTTTCAAAAGTTTTTAAACCTGTCATGCAGCAGAGCCTTCAGTATTTGAACATTGTGCCCCAGACCTCAGAAGAAGCCCAGGTGGTCGATTCCGGGACACAGATGGACAACTTATCCGGAAAAAATGCCGCTGCTGCAGCGGAAACGCTTGAAAATGCCGGTTTAACCCCAGTTGTCATCGGGGAAAACGATAACGTAGTTTCACAGTTTCCTGCAGCAGATGAGCAGGTGCTCCGTGGCGAGAAGGTTTTTCTTCTGACTGATTCAGATGAATATACGATGCCTGATTTTTCAGGCTGGTCGAGCAGAGACGTTCATACGTGGGCGAATCTCGCTGACGTGGCGCTTACAGCCGAAGGCAGCGGGTTTGTTACCGCCCAGAGTATTGCCGCTGGTGATACCGTATCTGCAGGTCAGCATATTCTCCTCGAACTCGGACAGAGCACCGAACCGTCAAACGCCGATTCTGTGATCGAAGAGACGGAGGCTGAGGGAGATCAGGAAGATGCGGAGGATGAAGAAGACGATTTCTTTATGGATTAAAATCACATCAGGATTTATCCGATACCCGTAAGCAAACCGTGAGGACAGGTTCTAACCTGTCCTCTATTTACATAAATGTGAACCAAGCCGGTTTGAGAGGAAGGTTCATGAGATATGAAGTTTAAACGGGTATCAAATGTCACTGTCCGTAAACGTCTGATTCTATTTTTATTAGCCGGTCTGGTTGTTTTTTCAGTAATCGCTGGAAGGCTCGGTTATGTACAACTCGTCCAGGGCCACGAACTGTCGGAAAAAGCAGCCGATCTCTGGAGCAGAAATATTCCGTTTGAAGCGAAGCGGGGTGAAATACTCGACCGTAACGGCATTCCCCTTGCCACAAACGTGAGTGCCCCAAGTGTACTTGTCGTCCCCCGTCAAATTACCGATCCAAATGACACCGCAGAAAAGCTGGCAGGTGTACTTGGTATTGATAAACAGAGGGCCTATGAACTCGTGACAAAAGGGGAGTCGATCGTTCGAATAAATCCTGAAGGCAGGAAAATTTCCAACGAACTTGCAAATGAAGTGAGACTCCTGCAGCTCGATGGCGTCTATATTGCTGAAGATAACCGGAGGCACTATCCGTTCGGAAATTATCTTTCCCATGTACTCGGCTTTGCCGGGATTGACAACCAGGGCCTTACAGGTCTGGAACTTTATTATGATGAATATCTGAAGGGGGAACAGGGGCATGTTTCCTTTTATTCCGATGCAAAAGGGAGAAGAATGCCCAATCTGGCTGATGAGTACACGCCGCCCCTTGACGGTATGAATTTGAATCTTACAATAGACTCGAAGATTCAAACGATCATTGAGCGGGAACTGGATATTGCAGAAGCCACTTATAATCCCGACGGCGCCATAGCGATTGCGATGAACCCAAATACCGGTGAGGTGCTTGGGATGAGTTCCCGTCCCGGTTTTGACCCCGGGCGGTTTACAGAGGTGCCGCCTGAAATTTACAATCAGAATAAACCGGTATGGAGCCAGTATGAGCCCGGCTCCACGTTTAAGATTATTACCCTTGCTGCGGCCCTTGAGGAGGGACTCGTAAATCTTAAACATGATCACTTCCACGATCCCGGTTCCATTGAAGTGGCAGGTCACCGTCTCCGATGCTGGAAAAAAGGCGGACACGGATCCCAGACATTCCTTGAAGTTGTTCAGAATTCCTGCAACCCCGGGTTTGTTGTACTCGGTGAACGTCTCGGAAAAGTTAAGCTGTTTGATTACATTCACGACTTTGGTTTCGGGGAGAAAACCGGTATTGACCTCCAGGGTGAGGGAAAAGGTATTCTGTTTGATATTGATAACGTCGGTCCCCTTGAGCTTGCAACAACGGCATTTGGCCAGGGTGTCAGTGTGACCCCGATCCAGCAGGTGGCGGCTGTAGCTGCGGCTGTTAACGGCGGATTTCTATACCAGCCTTATCTTGCGAAAGAATGGACTGATCCGGATACGGGAGAGGTCGTTTCAAGAACAACGCCGAACATGAAAAAAGATGTTATATCAGAGGAAACCTCGGCTGAAATCAGAAATGCTCTCGAACACGTTGTGGCAAAAGGTACGGGCCGCGGCGCATTTGTGGAAGGATACAGAGTAGGGGGGAAAACGGGTACTGCCCAGAAAGCAGAAGGCGGCCGCTACCTGGAAAATAATCATATTGTATCATTTATCGGTTTTGCCCCGGCAGACGATCCCCAGATTGTCGTGTACACAGCTGTCGATAATCCGAAAGAAACACTGCAGTTCGGAGGAATTGTTGCTGCGCCGATTGTAGGGAACATTATTGAAGACAGCCTGCAGGCAATGGGAGTGGAAAAACGCTCTGACCAGATTGAAAAGGAGCGGATGTGGAACGATGAACAGATTGTGGAAGTTCCTGATCTGATCGGAAGGACAGTGAAAGACATTAATCAATCCTACTATGAACTAAAGCTGGATGCGTCAGGCAGCGGAGAAGAAGTGGTCCTTCAGTCGCCGGAGCCCGGAACGAAAGTTGCTGCGGGGTCCGTAATCCGTGTATATATGGATGACAAAACCGGGGAAGACCAGTAGAATATATACGGTATGTTTCAGGACCGCTGGGGAGGATCGTCCTCCCTCCCGGCCGGGGAACAGGCTTCGTCCTGCTCCCTGCCGGTTATATTGTTTTGTAAGGCTGCCTTGAAAATGATTAAACAGAAGCTTCGCTTCACGCCGTCCGTTCGCTTTCCGCGGCGATGCCGGTAAGCCTCCTCGGCTGCGCCTGCGGGGTCTCGCCTGGCCTCCATTGCCGCAGGAGTCTCACTGCCGGCGTGAAGCTCCACATGTAACCAGATGACTATTTTCATGCGTCATGGTGGTGTATGTTTTCGGATCGATAGCTGCTTTTTGTAAAATGAATGAGGAGCAGAAGGCGGTGGCTCATGCTGGTGGAGGAAGATGCTTCAGATGGCAAGCAGAAGTTTTTTAGGAGGCTGAAGCTGAATTAATGAAACATTCTGTTCGAGCGAAATGTAAAGAAGAGTCAAGGACAGGAAACGAGGGATTTATCAATGAAAAAATTACTTAGTGACGTGATCAGTACATTGCCATCAAGCGAATACATAGGCAAGGAAGACCCGGAAATCCTATCCGTGGAAATGGATAACCGCGAAGTGAAGCCAGGCAGTCTGTTCATCTGTGTCCGGGGTTTTACGGTTGACGGTCATACGTTTGCTCCAGACGCCGTAAAACGGGGAGCAGCGGCACTTGTTACGGAAGAACGTCTTGATGTCAACGTGCCGCAGGTAGTCGTGAAGGATACCAGACGGGCGATGGCCATAATTGCGAGTGCGTTTTTCGATTATCCTACCGCCAGCATGAACCTGATCGGGATTACAGGGACGAACGGCAAAACAACAACCTCCCACCTGATTGAAAAAGTTCTTGCTGACGCCGGTGTGAATACCGGTCTGATCGGAACAATGTATACCCGTTTTGACGGCAGAGTTCAGGATGTTAAAAATACCACTCCCGAATCACTCCCGCTTCAGAAGACGTTTTACAACATGAAGGAGCATGGTGTGGAGACCGCTGTAATGGAGGTGTCCTCCCATGCCCTTGAGATGGGACGGGTGCGCGGTATTCACTACGACACAGCGGTTTTTACCAATCTCAGCCAGGACCATTTGGATTACCACGGTACGATGGAAGAATATCTCCACGCAAAAGGTCTGCTCTTTTCCCAGCTTGGTAACGGATATTCAGCGGACAGACAGCCGCTTGCCATATTGAATGGAGATGACGAAGCCACACGGAAACTGCTCGTCATGACTGCTGCTCCTGTACTTACCTACGGAATTGATTCTGATGCTGACATCAAGGCGGCGGACGTGGTTTATGATGAACGTGGAGCCAGCTTTACGGTTCATACCCCGGAAAAAGCACTTCCTGTACAGCTGAACATGGTCGGGAAATTTTCCGTTTATAACGCACTTGCTGCAATTGCAGCGGTTCGCAGCACTGGAATTGCCCTTGAGCAGGTGGTTAAAAGTCTCGAGGAGGTGCGGGGAGTATCTGGAAGAATGGAGAAAATAACAGATCCCCATCACCCTTTTACAGTTCTAGTGGATTACGCGCATACACCTGACAGTCTGGAAAATGTGCTCACGGCAATCCGCGGGTTTGCCCGGGGAAAAATATTGACTGTGGTCGGCTGCGGTGGCGACCGGGATCGGACGAAACGGCCGAAGATGGCAGGCATCGCTGAGAAGCTCTCCGACTATGTTTACTTGACTTCAGATAATCCCCGGTCAGAAGATCCTGTTCAGATTCTTTCGGATATGGAAAAAGGACTGAAAAAAGATCACTATGCCATTATTTCAGACCGGAGAAAGGCAATTGAAGCCGCTGTCCGGGAAGCAGGGGATAAGGATGTCATTCTTGTTGCGGGCAAAGGTCATGAAACCTATCAGATTATTGGTGATAAAACTTATGATTTTGACGACCGCGCAGTGGCAAAGGAAGCTGTTGAGGCTTTGATGGGCCATGAATGAGCAGGTTCTGACACCAGCTCTTCTAAGGCGTTTCTGCCATTTTGCTGAAGGAAGCGAGCCGGATTTTTTTACAGGTGCCTCATACGATTCTGAAAATGTAGCAGACGGTGAACTCTTTGTGTCTCTGGCAGGAGACCGCCAGGACCTGGCAGCCGCTCAGGCAATCGAAAGTGGGGCAGCCGCTGTCCTGCTGAAACCCGGCATATTCTCTTTGCGTCAGGTTGTAACAGAAAGAGAGTGTGCAATCTATGTTACAGAGGATTTGACTGCAGCCCTTAAAGGACTGGCAGCAGCGTTTCTGAAAGAACTGGCCCCTGCAGTGATTGGGGTTACCGGTACAGACTGCCCGACTGAAGCGGCTTCCGCTGCAGCCGGTGTACTCGGTAACGTTTTTTCGGTTTACTGGCTCAAGGAAAATGAGAAGAAGCCAGAGGAACTTGCTGTTACTCTCCTGAATACCCCTCCTCACTGTGAGATGATCATTCTCGAACTCCCTGACTCCAGTGACAGGGGTATGTCACTCCTGCCATTAACGTATTTGCTTGCAACAGGAACTGACTCCTCAAGGACTGCCGCGGAGCGTGTTTTTTCTGAAGCTGACCGTATGAAGGCAAGCAGTGTAATCATTTATGACGAAGATGAACCTCTCTACAGCCGCGATTGGGATAAAAGCACACTTTCATGCGGTCTAACGGAGAGTGCTCTCTTCTTTGCCGAATATGTGGACTGGGAGACCGATACGCTTTCCTTTACCCTCAGGGGCATCTCCGGTCGTTTTACAGCAGGCGGAACCGGCAGGGCAAACCTTAAAGGTGCCCTTTTTGCCATAGCGGCAGGCGTACATCTTGGTCTGTCGGCAGACGAAATCCAGGCAGGGCTCAGAGACGTCCGCCAATGGTAACATCGTACCGCCGTTCACTCCCGTATCCACTTGGGATGAAACAGCCGTATTTGTGCCAGACTGAGAAAAAGTCTCAGTTCACGGACGGAAGTAAAGACGATAAGTCCAGAACCACCCGAATCATTCTATAGAATTGTCAGTGCAGTCAGAAAGGAGTTCCTTCTTATGCTGGAACAAGGTTTATTATTTACATTAATTATGTCATTTTTAATAACGGTGGTTCTATCACCGCTTTTTATCCCTTTTTTACGCCGTTTGAAATTCGGCCAGAGCATCAGAGATGAAGGACCTGAATCCCATAAAAAGAAAACCGGTACACCGACGATGGGCGGACTCATGATCATTCTCTCAATCGTTGTCACCACGCTGATTATGGCCGGTGTGTTTCATTCCATCAGCGTTGAAATTTTTCTTGTTCTGCTGGTCACTCTCGGGTTTGGTCTTCTCGGTTTTCTTGATGACTACATCAAAGTGGCGAAAAAGCGGAATCTGGGGCTTACATCGAAACAGAAATTTCTGGGGCAGCTCGTTATTGCTGCAATCTTTTATTTCGTTCTTCTTCAGACTGGACTGAATACAGAGATTGTTATTCCAGGCACTGGTGCAGGTATTGATATCGGCTGGCTCTACTTTCCTCTTGTAATCATTATGCTGGTAGGCTCATCCAATGCGGTTAACCTCACAGATGGTCTCGATGGCCTGGTAGCGGGAACCGCCGCAGTGGCCTTTGGCGCTTTTGCCATCGTTGCCTATGCGTCTTCTCTTTATACAGTGTCCCTTTTCAGTGTGGCGATCGTAGGGGCTGTGCTTGGCTTCCTTGTTTTCAATGCCCATCCTGCTAAAGTATTTATGGGGGATACAGGGTCCCTTGCGCTTGGAGGCGCCCTTGCAGCGATTGCGATCCTTACAAAAACGGAACTTCTTCTCATCATTATCGGCGGTGTTTTTGTGATCGAAACCTTGAGCGTAATTATTCAGGTTGCCTCTTTCAAAACAAGAGGAAAAAGGGTGTTCAAAATGAGCCCTCTCCATCATCACTACGAGCTGTCAGGCTGGAGTGAATGGCGGGTCGTTGTGACGTTCTGGCTCGTCGGGATTCTCTTTGCAGCTGTTGGAATCTATCTTGAGGTGTGGATATAAATGAAAGACGTTACGGCATATAAAAATGAGGAAGTCCTCGTGCTTGGCCTTGCCAGGAGCGGGACGGCTGCTGCACGGCTTCTGCAGCAGCTTGGTGCCCGTGTGACGGTTAATGATCAGAAACCGCTTGAAGAAAATGAAGCAGCAAGAATGCTCTCGGAAGCGGGCTGCAGGGTCATTTGCGGCGAGCATCCTCTGTCACTTGTGCACGAAGAGCTCAAAGCTGTTGTTAAAAATCCGGGAATCCGGTATGACAACCCGCTTATCAGGAAAGCAATCAGTCTGAACGTACCGGTTATAACGGAAGTGGAGCTGGCCTACGAGGTCAGCGAAGCGCCGATGATCGGGATTACCGGATCAAACGGAAAAACAACAACCACAATGCTTGTCAACGACATGCTTAAAGCAGGCGGCCAGTCACCGAGAATTGCCGGAAATATCGGCAAGGTAAGCTGTGAAGTCGCGAGTAAGGCCGGTCCGCAGGATGTGCTTGTGACCGAGCTGTCGAGTTTTCAGCTAATGGGTACCCGGACGTTTAAGCCTGAAGTAGGTGTTCTGCTAAATCTGATTGACGCCCATCTGGACTATCACGGTTCACGGGAGGCCTATGCAGAGGCCAAAGCACAGCTGTTTGCCAATACAGATGATAACAGTGTGATCGTGTATAACTACGACGACCCGGCAGTTAAAGACATTGCTGGACAGGCTTCCGGGATAAAAAAACCTTTTTCTGTGCGTGAGCATCTGAGTGAAGGAGGATGCCTGACGGACGGGTACCTTGTTATTGATGGAGAAGCTGTCATTCACAGAGACCACATGAGTCTTCCTGGCGACCATAATATCGAAAATGCTCTTGCAGCCGCACTTGCTGCCTCTCACTTTGGCGCTGACAGGCACAGCATTGCTCATGTACTGAAAACTTTCAGTGGCGTGGCGCATAGGCTTCAGTTTGTCAAAGAGGTTAATGGGCGAATTGTATACAACAATTCCAAAGCTACGAACATTCCTGCAACCATTACAGCGCTTAAAGCATTCACAAAACCCATTGTGCTTATAGCTGGCGGACTGGATCGCGGGAACAGCTTCGATGAACTCGTACCCTGGTTTTCCAAAGCGGTCCGGGCGGTTGTCACCTATGGAGAAACAGCTTCCAAAGTCGCAGAGGCGGCCCGCGCCGCAGGTGCGCAGGCTGTAGAATTGGCTGACCTTGAAGAAGCCGTTCCGAAAGCATACGAACTGACGAATCCGGGAGATGTTCTGCTTCTCTCGCCGGCTTGTGCGAGCTGGGATCAGTTCAGAACATTTGAAGAAAGAGGAGACTGTTTTATCAGAGCAGTTGAAAAGCTGGACAGGTAGAGTCATGTTTGTCCCATCAGGCGAATACAATTGGTAATAGAGCGAACGGATTCAGGACTGGGGTGTCTCTATTGCCGAAAACAAAAACTACGCCTGATTTTATTTTGATCGCCGCAACACTGGCTCTGCTGGCTGCAGGGATGATTATGGTTTACAGTGCCAGCGCAGTCTGGGCGGAATTCAAGTTTGATGACACGTTTTTTTTCTTGAAAAGACAGCTGTTTTTTGCAGGACTCGGTTTGGCAGCCATGTTCTTTCTGATGCAGGTAGACTACTGGACATGGCGTTCCTGGTCTAAGGTTCTGGTGATTGTCTGTTTTGGTCTTCTTGTACTCGTGCTGATTCCCGGCGTCGGTCTGGTCAGGGGCGGTGCCCAGAGCTGGCTCGGGGTAGGGGCATTTTCTATTCAGCCCTCGGAGTTTATGAAAATGGCCATGATTGTGTTTCTGGCAAAGTACCTGGCGGAAAAACAGAAGTATGTTACTACCTGGAGGAAGGGTCTCTTTCCTACTCTCGGTCTTGTGATGACGGCTTTTGCCCTCATTATGCTCCAGCCGGATCTTGGGACAGGGATGGTAATGGTATTAACTTGTGTGGTGATGCTATTTATTGCGGGTGCAAGAATTTCCCATTTCTTAGTGCTCGGACTTTTAGGTCTCGGGGGGCTGGCCGGGCTGATTCTCTCGGCTCCATACCGTCTTAAAAGGATAGTCTCCTTTCTTGACCCATGGCAGGATCCTCTGGGCAGCGGTTTTCAGATCATTCAATCCCTTTATGCGATTGGCCCTGGAGGTCTGATGGGGCTCGGTCTTGGTGAAAGCCGACAAAAATATTTTTATCTGCCAGAGCCGCAGACTGACTTCATTTTTGCGATCCTCGCTGAGGAGCTCGGTTTCATAGGCGGTACGTTTGTACTGATGCTGTTTGCTGTTCTGCTCTGGCGCGGTCTTCGTATTGCCCTGCATGCGCCAGACCTGTTCGGAACGTTTCTGGCAACAGGCATTATTGGTATGATCGCCATTCAGGTAATGATTAACGTTGGTGTGGTAACCGGGCTGATGCCGGTAACGGGAATTACACTTCCTCTTCTAAGTTATGGGGGTTCTTCCCTCACGCTAATGCTGTCATCCATCGGTGTGCTTTTGAGTATCAGCAGGTTTACAAAAGGATAATGATAAGGGGCCATACCTCCGGGTGTGGCCATTTCCTGTTCTGATGACATATAGTGCCTTAATTCTGTTGATTTTACGCAAATTCAAGGGGAGTAATGTAGAAATTAGACGCTAAAAAACATTCCACAATTTTCTTATCTCATATCATGATGAAAGCTTTTGAGCTATAATAAAAGGAACAAAACCAAGTAAAGGTATACGGGGGAGGGATGGGGCTCAATTGGAAAAACTTCGCAGAAATCTTGAACAGACCGGCACTGTGAAGACCGTGGAAAAGCTTGAACATCATACGACCTGGAAAATTGGCGGTCCAGCTTCCCTGTTTTATATTCCTCAAACCATTGAATCATTGAAAATCGGAATGTCCTTTATTAAGGAGGCAGGAGCAGACTGGTTTGTGGTCGGCCGAGGTTCCAATCTTCTCGTATCGGATTATGGATTTGAAGGGGTTGCCATTCAGCTTTCTGAACGGATGACTCCCCTTTCCATCAATGGCTCAGAGGTAACGGCAGGCGGAGGTTATCCGCTTATCAAACTTGCCACCATACTGAGCAGACAGGGGCTTGGCGGCCTGGAGTTTGCCGGGGGGATACCGGGCACCGCGGGTGGAGCCGTTTTTATGAACGCCGGAGCACATGGAGCTGAAATCAGTGACGTCCTTGTAAAGGCCCGGATTCTCTATCCTGACGGAACGGTTGAATGGAAAGAGAAGGACGAACTTGCATTTTCCTACCGGACATCCGCACTTCAGAAAGACAAAGGTATCTGTATTGAAGCACAGTTGTCACTTCGAATAGTAGACCGGGAAACGATCAAGGCGGACCTGCAGAAAAAAAAGGATTACAGGCGAAAGACCCAGCCGTGGAATTTCCCGTGCTGCGGCAGCGTATTCAGAAATCCCCTGCCTGACTTTGCCGGTGGGTTAATAGAAGCATGCGGTCTCAAAGGGTTTACGATTGGCGGTGCACAAGTGTCAACCATGCACGCAAACTTTATCGTGAACAGGGACAGGGCATCCTGCTGTGATGTTTTGAATCTGATCAGGCACGTAAAAGAAACAGTTTGCAGGGAGAAAGGGATCCAGCTGGAGACAGAGGTTGAGATAATTGGGGATCCGCGATGCAGCTGAACGGTGGGAGCAGCGACCGGGCCTGACGCTGACCAGGGGAGGGGGGGGGAAACAGTGGATGAAAAAAAAGTAGTTGATATAGAGGGGCGCATTCCCACCATTAAAGATCGAAGGCGGCAGCGGGCAAACAGACGTCTGATCATTTATGTGAGTATTTTCTTTGTGCTGATGATGGCCGTAATATACTTTCAATCCCCTTTCAGCCATGTGAAGAATGTGACAGTTGCCGGCAATAGCCATGTGAGTGATGCCCACATTACTGAAATGTCCGGTCTCCTCGAAGAGGTCAGCATCTGGCGTTACGATCGTGAACAGATTCTTTCTGTCATAGAATCACATCCTGAAATTGGAAGTGCAAATTTGTCCCGGCGCCTTCCCAGTACGGTTAGAATTGACGTGAATGAACTCGGAAGAGTGGCATATATCAGGCAGGACGATTCTTTTCTTCCTATGCTGGAAACAGGGGTCGTGCTGACAGAAACAGCAGAGGAAGTCAGGCCTTATGATGCACCGGTTATTTATAATTTTACCGAGGGTGACCAGCTTCGTGAAATGGCTTCGGAACTTCAGGATCTTCCGGAAAGCCTGCACAGGAGGATTGCTGAAATTCATCTCGAACCAGCCGAGAACGATCCGGTCAAACTGATTGTTTTTATGACTGACGGGTTTGAGGTTCATTCCACTATGCGGAATTTCTCAGATAGAATCCTCCCATATCCGTCTATCGCCGACCAGCTCGAAGCTGGTGCTGAAGGTATCATCCACATGCGGATGAGTCCTTATTTTGAAAGCTTTCAAAGCGAAGATATTGAGGAGGAAGAAGAAAGTGAAAGTGAAGGGTAATCACGTTATTTATTCGCTCGTCCTGCTCTTCACCGGTTTTATTCTGGCTTTTTCTTTCCAGCTGACGAGCGAACATCGAGCTTCACCTGCTGCTTCTGATCAGCCGGAAGCAGAAGATGAACTTAGAAACCACATTATAAGGCAGCAGGCAGTCAATCAGGAACTGACAGAGGAACTTCGCAGAATTCAGTCAGAATTATCCCATATTGAAGAAGAAGCGGCGGGCAGCGAGCGCCGTTATTTTAATCTGGTAGAAAATGTGGACAGGCTCAGAATGATTACAGGTGAGGTGCCTGTTGCGGGAGAGGGCATAGAAGTCCGGCTTGACGATGCCGCATTCGTACCGGAAGATCAGCATGCTAATAATTTTATTGTGCATGAGCAGCACGTACAGAAGGTTATTGATGAACTTTTCGTTACCGGTGCTGAAGCGGTTGCGGTTAATGGCCATCGTATTAACCATCAGACATACATACAGTGTATCGGGCCGGTTATTGAAATTGACGGAAATCAGTCCTTTGCTCCGTTTATCATCACTGCGATTGGGGACAGTGAGCAGCTGGAACTGTCCCTGGGTATGACGGGAGGCGTCGTTGACTCGCTTGTGTCTGAAAATGTGGAGGTCCGTGTTCAGAAAAAACCGGATGTTACGCTGGATCCCTACTTTGGCGAAAATGAGGACTCAGCTTCATGAGCAGCCGGACCGGGATCTTCACATTAGCCACTCTTATCATCGGTTTTATGACTGCTGTCCTTTTTCAGACCACAAACGAGCCGGAAATCAGGGATACGAGAACGATGATGGAACTCAGACAGGAATTGACCAGCGAAAGGGAGAAGCAGCAGGAACTGACTGAAGAGGTGTCCCGGCATGAGTCCATGCTGGAGGAATTAAAAGTAAGCGGTGATCCTGAACAAGTCCTGGAAGATGCTCTTTTTGGTCTAAGGGAAAAAGCAGGTCTCACAGAAGTGAGCGGACAGGGTATTATTGTAGAAATCAAACCTTATTTTACACAGCATTATGAAGGCGGTGCGATTCGTTCTGTACCGGCGCCGCTGATGAGAATGCTCATAAATGAACTGAATATTTACGGGGCGAAGGACATTGCCGTCGGTTCCCAGCGAATAGTATCAACGACACCAATCCGTAATGTACAGGGCATAACCCATGTGAACAGCAGGAGAATAGCATCATTTCCCCTGCAGGTGAGGGTGCTGGCTGATAATCCCGAACAGCTGTATCACTACATGATGACCTCCACTGTAAAAGAATTTATGCAGTATGAAAATCTGGAAATGTCAATTACGCAGGTAAGCGATTTGACACTTCCCGGTTACGATCAGACACTGCAGGTGCGCTATATGCGTTCTGTAAAGGAGGAATCATAATATGTGGCTGCCATTTATCGGCCTTCTTATCGGGATCCTGCTGGGGCTCACAACCGGCTTTCGTGTACCGGACGCCTATTCCAGTTATCTGTCCATAGCTGTCCTTGCAGCTCTTGATACACTGTTTGGCGGAATACGTGCCCAACTTGAAAAAACTTTCGAAGAAAAAGTTTTTTTGACAGGATTCTTCACAAATATCATTTTAGCAGCCGGTTTGGCTTTTCTAGGTGTTCATCTTGGTGTAGACTTGTATTTAGCGGCTGTTTTTGCATTTGGTGTAAGACTTTTTAATAATCTTGCCCAAATCAGGAGAATTCTCCTTGATAAATGGACCCGCAGCAGGGCAGAGAAATCAGCCTGATCAATTCCCTTAATTATTCTGTGAAAATAATGAAAAAAAAGAGGGAATGTAAAAAATATGTGGAATACATTGTGTACTTGCTATTCTGTAAGGTAAGGTTAAACTAAACGGACCTTCCGGCTCTGCTGTGTCATTACTTTAGACAGTACAGTGCCGATACGGCCCGCACCAAAGCTGAAATAAACGGATAAGATCTGACAGAAACGGTCAGCCTTTTTTTCAGCACTGAAGAAAAAATGAAGCACCTGCCGGCGGCGGTGTGACATAGACGGAGGAATTGAAGGAGGTGCCAGAGAATGAACAACCACGATACGTACGTGACTTTGGACATCGGCACATCTACAGTCCGAGTAATAATCGGAGAAATGTCCAATGGAACACTTAATATTATCGGAGTAGGGGAAGCAGAATCAGAAGGAATTCGTAAAGGATCAATTGTGGATATCGATGAAACGGTCCGCTCAATCCGGTCCGCGGTTGAAAAAGCCGAACGAATGGTAGGTCTCAAAGTGGAGAATATTATTGTCGGTGTATCAGGCAATCATATTCAGCTTCAGCCATGCCATGGAGTCGTCGCTGTTTCCAGTGAAGACCGGGAAATCGGGGATGAGGATATCATCCGTGTCATTGATGCCGCACAAGTTGTTTCTGTGCCTCCAGAACGGGAAATTGTGAATGTTCACCCGAGACAGTTTATTGTGGACGGACTTGATGAAATTAATGACCCGCGCGGAATGATTGGTGTGCGTCTTGAAATGGAAGGCACCATTATCACAGCCTCGAGAACGATGCTACATAACCTGTTGCGCTGTGTGGAAAAAGCGGGCCTTAACATTGCCGACATTGCTCTTCAGCCTTTGGCTGCCGGGTCTTTCGCATTGTCTAAAGACGAAAGAAGCCTCGGCTGTGCCCTTGTTGATATCGGCGGGGGGTCAATGACGGTTTCCGTATTCAAAAACAACGTTCTTCAGGGGACATCAGTGCTGCCTTTCGGGGGAGATCACATAACTAATGACATCAGCATCTGTCTTCGTACATCCACTTCTGAAGCGGAAAAGGTGAAGAAGGAATACGGGTGTGCGTTTATTGACCATGCCTCGGACGACGAACTTTTCGAAGTTTCGGAGATTGGCAGCGATGATCTGCAGGAATATTCCCAGGGTGATTTGGCACAAATTATTGAACCCCGTATGGTTGAAATGTTAGGGTTAGTTCATAAAGAAGTGCAAAAGCTCGGATTCAGAGATGTATCAGGAGGATACGTACTTACCGGAGGTACAGCAAAAATGCCCGGTGTGCTGGAGCTCGCACGTGAAGTGCTCCAGAAGAACGTACGCATGGCGATTCCTGATTATATTGGTGTAAGAGAACCGCAATATACGAACGGTGTCGGATTGATTCATTATGCCCACCGCAGTGCCAGAATTCAGGGCAAGGAAATTGCAGCAGGTGTGGCCCAGGTAAATCACGATCCGACCGAAGAAAGACTGGAACGTTCGGCAAAAAAACAGCCGAAGCAGAAACAGCCGGAGCAGGTGAATCAGAAAGACCAGCCCGGAGTAAAAAAGCGGATGTCCAAGCTGTTCAAAGTCTTCTTTGAATAGCCGCCGCATCCTGCAGCATTGAGCAGAGGACTGCTCAACAAAAAGTGATGATCATGTAAAGCATGATAGATTGGGGGATCGTAAATGTTAGAGTTTGAGATGGACATGGAGCAGTTAGCTACGATAAAAGTAATCGGTGTCGGCGGCGGAGGAAGCAACGCCGTAAACCGTATGATTGAAAACGGCCTTCAGGGCGTGGAATTTATTGCGGTCAATACAGATGCGCAGGCTCTTCACCTGTCAAAAGCCGAGAAAAAGCTTCAGCTCGGAGGCAAGCTGACAAGAGGCCTTGGAGCCGGTGCGAACCCGGATATCGGAAAGAAAGCCGCGGAAGAAAGCCGCGAGCATCTTGAAGAGGTGCTTGGTGGTGCGGATATGGTCTTTATTACAGCCGGGATGGGCGGAGGTACCGGAACCGGTGCCGCACCTGTCATCGCTGAAATTGCAAAAGATCTCGGTGCCCTTACTGTAGGGGTCGTTACCCGTCCATTCACATTTGAAGGACGTAAGCGTATGACTCAGGCAGGAAGCGGAATTGCTGCACTGAAGGAAAAAGTGGACACACTGATCGTGATCCCGAACGACCGCCTGCTTGAAATTGTCGACAAAAATACACCGATGCTTGAGGCGTTCCGCGAAGCGGATAACGTTCTGCGTCAGGGTGTTCAGGGTATTTCCGACCTGATTGCCGTACCGGGACTCATTAACCTTGACTTCGCAGACGTGAAAACGATTATGAGTGAAAAAGGGTCAGCCCTTATGGGGATCGGAATTGCTACGGGAGAAAACCGTGCAGCAGAAGCAGCGAAAAAAGCAATCAGCTCCCCACTTCTTGAAACATCCATTGACGGCGCTCAGGGTGTGCTGATGAACATTACAGGCGGAGCCAACCTGAGCCTGTTTGAAGTTCACGAGGCAGCCGAAATTGTATCGTCCGCTTCCGACAGCGAAGTAAATATGATTTTCGGTTCCGTCATTAACGAAAATCTGAAGGACGAGATCGTCGTGACCGTTATCGCCACCGGCTTTGATGCTGTGGAAGAACGCTCCGGAATGCCTCGCCAGCAGCTGAACAACAGCCGCCGTGAAGCACCTTCTGCCCAGCCGCCGCGCCAGGAGCAGCAGCCGCCACAGCAGCCTGCCCAGCCTTCCTATGAGGAGCCTGCCCGTGAGCAGCGTGAACCACAGCAGCCGGCATCAAATAAAAATCAGCGTCAGCAGTACGAAGAAGAAGGGGATTCACTGGATATTCCTACTTTCCTTCGTAACCGCCGCCGCCGTTAATAAGTTCTACAGAAAAGCCGTTTCCTCTATTGAGGATGCGGTTTTTTTGTTTATGAAGCTAAAACTCTGTCGATCAGGATCAATAGTCCCTGTATGCCTGTATTGCCTCATTCCCCTGCTCCGGTGAATGTATTGTAACCGGGGCAGTCTTTTTCTTACCTGCCTGTCTATCCAAAATGGAATCTGACAAATCTGCTGAAAAAAAATCAAAATAACATGGAGATTCATACCAAAAAGTGACAGACTTAAAGCCGCCTGATAAGCTATACTGTTTTCAAATTCCACCTTTTAATGAGGGGATCTGATGACTCTTTATCTGGATGTGATCTGGCTTCTCAATTTCCTGGTTGACTGGATGCTGCTGGCGCTGACAGCCCTGGCCTTAAAAAGGGGGGTAAGTAAAAAAAGGCTCGCTGCTGGTGCTTTTACAGCTTCTATGTACTTATTTTTTCTTTTTTCACCGATCGCACAGACTGCTGCTACGCCGCTGTTCAAGATTGCTTATTCTGCGCTCATTGTATATACGGCCTTTGGATTTAAAGGCTTTAGGCCTTTCTGCAAGGCGTGGCTTATGTTTTATTTCGTAAGCTTCATGACCGGCGGCGGCCTGATTGCCGCCCACGCTTTCTTTTCAACAGAGATTCTGATCGTCAATGACACGTTTGCCACCAGGCTGAATGGATTTGGAAGTCCGGCCAGCTGGCTGTTTGTCGTCATTGGGTTTCCGGCAGTCTGGTATTTTTCCAAGAGGTCAATTGGCGGTATTGAAACAGCGAAAATCCGCTATGATCATATTATGCAGGTCCAAATTCGTGCCAGCGGGGTTGATTTGGGGCTCAAAGGTTTTGTGGACAGTGGGAACCAGCTGAAGGATCCGATATCAGGAAGACCGGTTATGATTATTGATATGACAAAGTTAAAAGCCTCATTCCCTGATGAACTTGTTCAATTTACCGAAAAAGGCACTGAAAGCGTGACCGATTTTGCCAGTGTTGAAAAGCACGCCATGACCCTTGTTCCATACAGAACCGTTGCCGGCAGTCATCAGTTTCTCTGGTGCCTGAAACCTGAAATTGTAAGACTGAACCCAGGAAGCGGTGAACAGCCATTTACCTGTACAAATGTGCTCATTGGACTGAGTTACACACCGCTCAGTTCGCTTGGAGATTACGATTGTATACTTCATCCGGGAATGTTTCAGAATCAAAAACAATCGCCAGCATGACATGAAGGGGAGGAATGATGTTGAAAATACTGTTAATGAAAATCAGGCTCTGGTGGTATAAGCTTCTTATCAAATTCGGAGTCAAATCCGATGAAGTGTTCTATATTGGAGGGAGTGAAGCGCTCCCACCTCCGCTTACAAAAGAAGAAGAGGCCCACCTGCTAAAAAAACTTCCTTCCGGGGACGAAGCTGTCCGGTCGATGCTGATCGAAAGAAATCTTCGTCTGGTCGTATACATTGCCAGAAAATTTGAAAACACGGGTATTAATATTGAGGATTTGATCAGTATCGGTACGATCGGATTGATTAAAGCTGTGAACACATTTGACCCTGAAAAAAAGATTAAGCTTGCCACCTATGCGTCCCGCTGTATTGAGAATGAAATTCTTATGTATTTGCGCCGCAACAATAAAATCAGGTCGGAAGTCTCCTTTGATGAACCCCTTAACATTGACTGGGACGGAAACGAACTTCTTCTCTCGGATGTACTGGGCACAGAAGAGGATATTATCACCCGGGGCATTGAAGACCGGGTCGACCGCAAGCTTCTTGTTAAGGCACTTGAAACACTCTCTTCAAGAGAAAAACAGATTATGGAACTGCGTTTCGGGCTTGCCGGAGGCGAGGAAAAAACCCAGAAGGACGTGGCGGATCTCCTCGGCATTTCCCAGTCCTATATTTCCCGGCTGGAAAAAAGAATTATTAAACGGCTGCGAAAAGAATTTAACAAAATGGTGTAACGGCGCGGTTTCAAACGAGCTCAACTGAAAGTGTAAATATTCAGAGAAGCAATTTCTGCATAAATTTCCCTCCCCCGGAGATACTGAGTTCTGTACATCAGCTCCTGTTGGGAGGGAAGGCATTGACACGGAACAAAGTTGAAATTTGCGGTGTGGATACATCAAAACTGCCCGTTCTGAAGAACAAAGAGATGCGCATTCTGTTTGAGGAAATGCAAAATGGAGACAGTACAGCCCGGGAAAAGCTTGTAAACGGTAATCTCCGGCTGGTACTGAGCGTGATCCAGCGTTTTAACAATCGCGGCGAGTATGTGGACGACCTGTTTCAGGTCGGCTGTATTGGTTTGATGAAGTCGATCGACAATTTTGATTTAGGTCAGAATGTAAAGTTTTCAACCTACGCAGTACCGATGATAATTGGTGAAATCAGACGCTACCTTCGTGACAATAACCCGATCAGGGTCTCAAGGTCGCTTCGTGATATTGCGTATAAAGCACTGCAGATCCGTGACACGCTTATGAATGAAAAGCGGCGTGACCGGGAACCGACAATTCAGGAAATTGCCAAGGTGCTTGATGTACCAAAAGAAGATATTGTTTTTGCACTCGATGCCATCCAGGATCCGGTCAGCCTCTTTGAGCCGATTTATAACGATGGCGGAGATCCGATTTTTGTAATGGACCAGATCAGTGACGACAAGCAGAAGGATTCCCAGTGGATTGAGGAAATTGCGCTGAAGGAAGCGATGATCCGCCTTAACGACAGGGAAAAACTCATTTTGGACATGCGTTTCTTCCAGGGAAAAACGCAGATGGAAGTGGCCGATGAAATTGGTATTTCCCAGGCACAGGTGTCTCGCCTGGAAAAAGCAGCGATTCAGCAGATGAACAAGCACGCGAAAGAATAAACCTGCCATTGTGCAGGTTTTTTTGCTGTCTTTGACGTCACCTCAATATTCTTTCTGATGAGAGATGAGCTGAGGTGCACTACCGCCCGGTTTTCATCAATTAGGGATATAAAGTTAGAAAAGAGGAAGCAGTGTTCTGAACTTTCGCTAAGTTAGGATATAACTGTCGGAAACCGTGAGGAAGTGTCCGGACTATTGCATAGTTGGGACATAACGAGGGAAAACGGTGAAGAAGTGTCCGGACTTTTGCAAAGTTAGAATATAACACGCGAACCACTGGAGCAAACGGTAAGCAGGATTTAAAGTTCGGGGTTTTAGACCTGATGGCAGCCTTTCCTCAATTGTCCCCGCCAGTTAGCCACTGTTTTTATTATTTTCCCCACTGGTACTGCATTCCGCTCACACAGCTGATCTGCCCCCAAACATAACCCGTTTCCGCGCGGCATACAATGTAGTAAAACGGGAGGGGATTGCTTTGCTGAAAATCTCGGATATCCAGTCCAAGGATATTGTCAACTTGGCAGACGGACGGCTCCTTGGACATATAACAGATCTGGACATAAACCTGAACACCGGACGGGTGGAGGCATTTATTATCGGCGGAGGAAAAATGATGTCTTTTTTCGGAAAGCAGGAACAGGAAGTCGTGATCCCGTGGAACAATGTGGTCAAAATCGGGTCCGATGTGATTCTGGTCAGGTATAATGACGGGCTGTTTACAGACAATCAGTATCTTCCGCAAAACACCGGAGATCCGACATAAAAAGGGACACCTTTGTTCCGCATCGGTGAAAAAAATGGTAGAATAAAAAGAAACAGCGAAAAGGGGGGCGAATATGACAACCGGAGAGCCCTTTACTGACCCGGATTCACCGTTATATCTATCCTTGCCGGCATTTTCCCGTGCGGCCCCCCGGGGAGACATGACCGCCGGCTTTTCGACCAGGAATGGCGGGACAGGCCTTCCGCCGTTTCAATCCCTTAACCTTGGTCTGCATACGGGAGATGATCCTGATACGGTTGTCCGCAACCGCAGCATTCTTGCAGCTGAAACAGGTTTCCCTCTTGAGAACTGGGTCACAGGTGAACAGGTGCATGGAAACCGCGTTGCAAAAGTGGTAGCTCAACACAGAGGGTTGGGTGCGTTCAGCCAGGAAAATGCCGTAAATGGAACCGACGGACTTTATACAACAGAACCGGACATCCTTCTGACGAGCATGTATGCGGACTGTGTTCCTCTATATTTTTACGATCCTGAAAGAAAGATCATCGGCCTTGCCCACGCGGGCTGGAAGGGGACGGCCGGAAACATTGCAGGTCACATGCTCAAAGCTTTTGAGAAAGAAGGTTCAAAGGCGGAAGATATCATCGCGGCTGTAGGTCCTTCCATCTCGGGAGGGTGTTATGAGGTCGATAACCGGGTGACAGACCAGCTGAAACATCTTCCTGTGAACGATCTGTCAAAAGCAGCCGTTTCCTGTGGAGGGGACCGGTTCCGTCTCGATCTTAAAGAGGTGAACCGGCAGCTTCTTCTTGCAGGAGGAGTTAGGGAAGATCGCCTGTTTGTTTCAACGTACTGTACATACAGTGAAGAAGACTTGTTCTTTTCCTATCGAAGGGATAAAGGCAGAACCGGCAGGATGATGAGTTTTATCGGAATGAGGAAATAAATGCACCATAGAATATTGCTGCATTCAGAAAGGACGTAGTGTCATGGGAGTAAAGGAAAATCTTCTTTCCATTCAGGACCGGATCAGAAAGGCCTGTGAAAAAAGCGGGCGTGAACCGGAAGCGATCAATGTGGTTGCTGTAACAAAATACGTATCACTTGACCGTACAATCGAAGCTCTTCACGCAGGGATTCGCCATATTGGGGAGAACCGCGTCGAAGGCGGAGTGGAAAAACGGGAAGCAATCCCGGACAGAGGGACATGGCACTTCATCGGCAGCCTTCAAAGTAAAAAAGTTAAACGAATGATTCATCTGTTTGATTATCTTCATTCACTTGACCGGCTCTCACTGGCAAAAGAGATCCAGAAGCGGCATGAGGAAGGGAAAATCGTGAAGTGCTTTGTTCAGGTGAATGTATCCGGCGAAGAGTCAAAGTCAGGTATCTCTCCTGAAGAAACGATCAGCTTTGTTGAAAAGCTCAGGGACTTTCCTGCAATTGAAGTAACCGGACTCATGACGATGGCACCGGCAGTAGACGATCCTGAAAAAGTAAGGCCTTATTTCAGAAAACTCCGTGAGCTGAAAGAGGAAGTGGAAAAACGGAACTATCCCCACGCCCCGTGCAGGGAACTGAGTATGGGCATGAGCGGTGATTTTGAAGTAGCCGTGGAAGAAGGGGCTACATTTGTCAGAATCGGCTCAGCTCTGGTAGGAGAGTCCTGATTTCATCGCAAAGGAGAGGAAAAGCTATGGGAATGAAAACGAAATTTAAACGCTTTTTTGAACTCGATGACGAATATGCAGAAGAAGAGGTAACGAAGGAAACTTACGAGGAACCGCAGCGCCAGGAACAGACATACGGTGAGAAGAAAGAAAAAGGCAACGTCGTATCCCTCGCCAGTGTTCACCAGTCCTCGGCAGCAAAGATGATGCTGATCGAACCGCACAGCTACGATGAGGTTCAGGATATTGCCGATCATCTTAAGAACCGAAAAGCGGTCGTCATTAATCTTCAGCGGATTCATCATGATCAGGCAAAAAGAGTCGTCGATTTTTTAAGCGGAACAGTGTATGCTATTGGAGGAGATATTCAGAAACTTGGCGTAAACATCTTCCTCTGCACACCGGATAACGTGGATGTTACCGGTTCGATTTCCGAAATACTCACAGAAGACAGACAGAATTTTTAGGCAGGTGAATTTGTATGGCAACTCTATTTAGTTTAATCAGTACGCTCATGTTTTTCTACACCATACTCGTCTTTATCTACATCTTTATGTCCTGGGTGCCGAACCTTCGTGAAGGTGCTTTTGGCCAGATGGTAGGAAGATTAGTGGAACCGTTCCTGACCCCTTTTCGAAATATCATACCACCACTTGGGATGATTGATATTTCCCCGCTCGTGGCACTGCTCACACTGAACTTTGCCCGCTACGGTCTCGAACATCTTGCATCGTATTTTGTGTAAATCAGAAACAGGCGCGCCGCTGCCGGCAGCGCCTGTTTCACACGTTTTAAAGGTCTTATTTCAGAACTGAGGTTGTAAAGCCATGTCCATTTACCAGCATTTTCGAAAAGAGGAGCATGCCTTTGTTGACCAGGCAGCCGGCTGGAAACAGCAGGTGCTCGACCAGTACAGTCCGAAGCTGACGGGCTTTCTGGACCCGAGGCAGCAGCAGATCGCCTTGAGTCTGACCGGTGCAGGCGGAGATGTAAAAGTTGCATTTCACGGCGGACACCCCGATTGCGAACGAAAAAGAGCGCTGTTCTATCCTGATTATTATGTTCCCGAAAAGGACGATTATGAACTCGTTCTGTATGAAATTGACTATCCGTCAAAGTTTGTGAAAATTGAGCACCCGCAGGTACTGGGAGCACTTATGAACCTCGGTCTGAAGCGGGAAAAGTTCGGTGATATCGTCCAGGAGCATGACCGCCTCCAGTTTGTCTGTGCAAAGGATATCGCAGCTTTTGCGGAGATGAACCTTCTTAAAATCGGAAGAGCCTCTGTACGACTGGCTGAAAAACCGTTAAGCCACATTCAAATTCCTTCCGTAACATGGACAAAAACCATGCTCACCGTCTCTTCGATGAGGCTGGACGTGGTTGCTGCTGAACTGTTCAAGCTTTCCAGAAGCAAATCAAAGGCTATGATTGAAGCTGAACAGGCAAAAGTAAACTGGAAGGTTACGACAGATGCGTCCTTGCAGCTAATGTCAGGAGATATGATTTCTTTACGAGGTAAAGGCCGTGCGAAAGTATTTGAAGAGGACGGGCGTACAAAAAAAGATAAAATAAAACTTGTGGCCGGTTTTCCGTCGGTATAGCCTGCCCATATGAAAAAATGTAAAGTAAAAGAAGGAATCAGGTCCGTCCTTGTCGAATCAACACCAGTACATAAACACAAAAAGGCTGTAAGCCGGAAACAACTTACATAAAAAGCACGACATCATACGGAGGTGTACGAGATGCCATTAACGCCACTGGATATTCATAATAAAGAGTTTACCCGTGGATTCAGAGGGTACGACGAGGATGAAGTAAATGAATTTCTCGATCAGGTAATCAAGGATTACGAAATGGTAATTCGGGAGAAAAAAGAGCTTTATGACCGGGTTGAAGAGCTGGAAGAGAAGCTTGATCATTTCTCCAATCTGGAAACGACGCTGAACAAATCCATATTTGTGGCGCAGGAAACCGCCGAGGATGTCAAAAGAAGCGCTGATAAGGAAGCAAAACTGATCATCCGGGAAGCTGAAAAAAATGCTGACCGGATTATTAATGAATCCCTTGCCAAATCACGAAAAATTGCCCTCGAAATCGAAGAGCTGAAAAAACAGTCCAAAGTCTACCGGACACGTTTTAAAATGCTTCTTGAAGCCCAGCTTGAAATGCTCTCTGCTGATGACTGGGATGAACTGGCAAAAGGGATTGAGGAATCGGAAGAGGAACAATCAGAAAAAGTAAGAGGATAAAGCCAAAGCGGTTGCGCTTTTTCGAAAGTTCCCTTATAATTTTTTTCATGACTGACGATAATGATTGAAGAGTATACGTAAAACGCTGACGGGGAGAGTATGCGGCTGCAGATCAGTAAAAGCGAATCGGAGATGGTGAAAGTCCGGTCTGATGCAGAAGCAGAAAATCACCCCTGAGTTACACACCGAACCCGGATGGCAGTAGGCTGTGTCGCATCATTCACGTTACGAATGCCTGGAGTGGACAGACGGCATCCGTCTGTTCATTAGGGTGGTACCACGGGTAAATCCCCGTCCCTATTCTGGGACGGGGATTTTTTTGTTTTGGCTCTGTTAAAGTTCCCTGTTGATTTTTATTTAATGCTGATTGAAGCGAACTGACGACACTCCTGCGGGAACAGCGCCGACTGAAGACCCCGCAGGATGCTTTTCCCGAGTAGGCTGAAGCGGTGCCCGCGGAAAGGGAACGCAGTGAGCGTAAATCAAGGACAGTCTTTAAACTGAACGAATGACAAGAGCGATGAGCTCTCAAGGAGGAATACAGAATGAATTACAAAGAAACGCTGCTCATGCCGAAAACAGACTTCCCGATGCGTGGGAACCTGCCGAATAAAGAACCGGGCATCCAGCAGCAGTGGGATGATGAAAAGCTTTACGAACAGGTACAGGAACGGACAGAAGGACGGCCTCTTTTTGTGCTGCATGACGGACCTCCTTATGCAAACGGGGATATCCATATGGGCCATGCCCTGAACAAGGTTCTTAAAGATTTTATCGTCCGATACAAATCCATGTCCGGTTTTCACGCACCTTATGTTCCTGGCTGGGATACACACGGCCTGCCGATTGAAACCGCTCTTACAAAAAAAGGGAAGGTTAAACGCAAGGAACTCACAGTAGCTGAGTTCCGCAAAAAGTGTGAAGAGTATGCCCTTGGCCAGGTAGACAGCCAGCGTGAGCAGTTTAAGCGTCTCGGTGTAAGGGGCGACTGGGATAACCCTTATATCACACTTACACATGAGTATGAAGCACAGCAGATCCGCGTTTTCGGCGATATGGCCAAGAAAGGCTACATTTACAAAGGGAAGAAGCCTGTCTACTGGTCACCGTCCTCTGAATCGGCACTAGCAGAAGCGGAGATCGAGTATGAAGATAAGCGTTCACCATCGATTTATGTGTCATTCGATGTGAAAGACGGAAAAGGAGTTCTGAACGGAGACGAGAAATTCGTCATCTGGACGACAACGCCGTGGACAATTCCTGCGAACCTCGGGATTGCCCTTCATCCGGAACTTGATTATGTGGTGGCAGACGTGTCCGGTACGAAATACATTGTTGCAGAAGGACTGCTGTCTTCAGTAAAGGAAGCTGCAGGATGGGAAGATGCTGCAGTTGAGAGGACACTGAAAGGGCAGGAACTGGAACATGTGACCGCCTCCCACCCTCTTTATGACCGTGAAAGTCTCGTGGTTCTTGGCGATCATGTATCCCTTGAAGCAGGAACCGGATGTGTTCACACGGCACCTGGGCACGGGGAAGATGACTATCTGGTTGGACAGAAATACGGCCTGGACGTCCTTTGTCCGGTGGATGACAAAGGTGTGATGACAGAAGAAGCACCGGGTTTTGAAGGTCTCTTTTATGATGCTGCCAATAAACCAATCACAGAAAAGCTCGATGAGGCAGGGGCACTGGTACACCTGAGCTTTATGACTCATTCGTACCCTCACGACTGGCGTACAAAGAAACCTGTTATTTTCCGTGCTACATCACAGTGGTTTGCGTCAATTAAGGACTTCCGTGAGGATCTGTTAAGAGAAATCAACAACGTGGAGTGGCTGCCAAAGTGGGGTGAAACACGTCTTTACAACATGGTCCGTGACCGCGGGGACTGGTGTATTTCCCGGCAGCGTGCCTGGGGTGTACCGATTCCGATCTTTTACGGAGAAGACGGGGAAGCCATTATTAATGATGAGACGATCGATTACGTTTCCGCACTGTTCCGCGAGCACGGTTCGAACATCTGGTTTGAGTGGGACACAAAAGACCTCCTCCCTGAAGGCTTTACTTCCGAACATAGCCCTGGAGGAACGTTTACAAAGGAAATGGACATTATGGATGTCTGGTTTGATTCCGGTTCGTCCCACCAGTCGGTTCTTGAAGAGCGTGACGACCTGCAGCGTCCGGCTGATGTGTACCTGGAAGGTTCCGATCAGTACCGCGGATGGTTTAACTCATCTCTTTCAACAGCTGTTGCCGTTACCGGTAAAGCACCTTACAAGTCTGTTGTGAGTCACGGGTTTACTCTTGACGGCGAAGGCCGTAAAATGAGTAAGAGTGTCGGCAATGTCATTATTCCAAACAAAGTCATGAACCAGCTCGGCGCCGATATTCTCCGTCTTTGGGTGGCGTCGGTGGACTATCAGGCTGATGTGCGCGTATCGGACAACATTCTCAAGCAGGTAGCAGAGGTGTACAGAAAAATCCGCAACACATTCCGCTTCCTTCTTGGAAACCTGCACGACTTCAACCCGGAAGCAAATGCTGTGGCGGAAAAGGATCTGTCAGAAGTGGACCGTTACATGCTTGTAAAACTGAACGAGCTGACCAGCGATGTGAAGGAAGCATACGAAAGCTATCAGTTCGCACAGGTTTATCATAAAGTGCACAATTTCTGTACGATTGACCTGAGTTCGTTTTATATGGATATCGCAAAGGACACGCTCTATATCGAACATGCTGACGATCCGGCGAGACGCTCGATCCAGACGGTCATGCATGAAGTGCTCGTGAGCCTGCTTAAGCTTCTATCACCGGTGCTGTCCCACACAACCGACGAGGCGTGGGAACTTCTTCCCGAGAAAGAAGCAGCTAACGTACAACTGACGGATATGCCGGAGGCAAAAACCTACGCAGATGCTCAGGCACTGACACAGAAATGGGATCGTTTTATGGATCTTCGCGACGACGTCCTAAAAGCGCTCGAAGAAGCGCGGAGCGAAAAAGTCATCGGAAAATCCCTTGAGGCTCACGTCACGGTATACGCAGAAGAGAGCGATTACGAACTCCTCACAGCAGTGCCTGAACTGAGCAAGCTGCTGATTGTATCCGAGGCTACAGTAACGAAAGGCAAGGAAGCAGCCCCGTCCGAAGCGAAGAGCTATGAACTTGTCAGCGTTACGGTATCACCTGCAGAAGGAGAAAAATGCGGCCGCTGCTGGACGGTAAGCCGTACAACCGGCCAGAATGAGAATCATCCGGAACTCTGCAGCCACTGTGCAGAGGTTGTAGAGAAACATTACGTGTAAACGAGCTTGAAAAACCGCCCCTGGGGCGGTTTTTTTGCTTCGTTTGGCCCGGACATATCAAAGGTTGACTGGCCCCATAGGGTTTAGGTCGGGGAATGTGTCCCCGGAAGCGGTGTTTTTACATTTCTTCCTTCCTTAGCAAAAGTTGTGCAGGCTAATACCGGTGATCAGGGTAAAAATAAACCTGAACCAAAAGTTACCGGAAGGAGGAACCGGATGAACCAGTACAATGAATTAAAAACACATCTGATTAATGAAAAGAATGAGGTGCTTCAGCACCTGGCATATGCTGAACAGTTTGGAATGAGTGTGTCTCTAAGGGACCGGACAGGGGAACTGTCGAATTACGATAATCACCCGGCAGACAGCGGCTCTGAGCTTTTTGAACGAAGCAAGGACTCGGCTTTATACGGCCAGGCGAAGAACCACCTGAAGGAAATTGACAGAGCACTGGAAAAAATGGACAAAGGTACTTACGGCATCTGTGAACAGAGCGGAGAGCGGATCCCCCTTGAACGGCTCGAGGCAAATCCTCTTGCAAAAACGACAGTTGAAGCTGCAGATAAAACCGGAAGCGACGAAGCCTATTTCGACCGTCCGGCTGAAGAGGCCGTTCTTGGTGGTTTTGACCGCTATAATTACGATTCCAATGATACTGAAACAGAATTTGATGCCGAGGACAGCCTGCAGTCAGTAAGCAGCTTCAATGAAATCGATGGTGTGAACGACGAACTCGGAATCGAAGCATCAGAAGAGCTGGTCGGGTATGTCGAAGAGCTGGAAGGCTTCCTATCGACCGGTCTGGACGGGTACCGCGGTACAGACAGTGTGAAATTTGAACGAAACGAACACTACAGCCACTATGTAAGCGGGATGACAGAAGAATCATCGGAAGATAACGGGGAATAGCCTGCATGTTAAAAAGGAGCATGGCTTTATGTTTGTCAGGAACGCTTCGCTGAACGCCATCCGCTTGCTTTCCAAGCGTTCAGCTTCGTTTGGCTAAACGGAATCAGCACTTTAAGTTTAATCATTAAAGCATGTATCCAGCAATCAAAAATGACTCTCGCCAGCGGCGAGGGTTATTCTCTTTACAGAAACCAAGGTTAGTTTGTAATTAAAGTCCAAAGACAGTCCGGGAAGGAATGCCCGTAAATGTTCATACGGCAGATTTTCCTGATATCTGTAACTGGGAATGAAGCGGAAGGCGGCGACTCCGACGGGAAAGGAATATTCAAGACTCTGCAGGGCGACTTTCCCAAGGAGGCAGAGGCGTTGCCCGCAGATAGCGTCTGCCTGCAGCGAAATGAATTCTGAATACCTAATGAATAAAATCGATGGTCAGCACTGGGCTGACATTACCCGAGCCTCCCCCTTTTATTGTGCGAACGCCCCGCCTGTGCTAAAATGCAAAAGGACACATGTGTGGAACGGAGGCAGTAAGTTGAAAGCAATAAAGTATTATGCCATAGCTCTTATAATTATCATCCTTGACCAGATTACAAAATGGGTCGTTGTCCAGCGTATGGAAATCGGCGAATCCATCCCGGTTATCGAAAATGTATTCCACTTCACTTCCCACCGGAATGCGGGGGCTGCTTTCGGAATTCTCCAGGGTCAGATGTGGCTTTTTTACATCGCCACTGCCATTGTGCTCGTATTTGTAACGTATTACATACAGACACAGGGGAAACACAATCCGCTGTTTGGAATAAGCCTGGGCCTTGTTCTCGGCGGTGCGATCGGAAATTTCATCGACCGTATTCTTTTTAATGAAGTTGTCGATTTTATTGACGTTTACATTTTCGCGTATAACTTTCCAATTTTTAACGTAGCGGATTCCGCACTTGTAGTAGGTGTTGGACTACTGATTGTGTATGTATTTATTGAAGACAGGAAGCAGGAGAAAAAAGATGACTAAACATGAAACAACGATTACAGAAGAACAGCAGGGGCAGAGAATTGACAAAGCGCTGGCGAGCGTTCTAACGTTTTCCCGTTCCCAGATTCAGCATTTTATTGACGAAGGACTGCTTAAAGTCAATGGAAATGAAATAAAAAACAAATACAAGGTGCAGCCCGGCGATCACGTCACGTTAATGGAGCCGGAGCCGGAGGAACTGGATGTAACGGCTGAAAACCTAGATCTGGATATTGTCTATGAAGACGCGGACGTGCTTGTTGTAAATAAACCGAGAGGCATGGTCGTTCACCCTGCACCGGGACATACAAGCGGCACCCTGGTGAACGGACTTATGCACCACTGTACAGATCTCAGCGGCATCAATGGTGTCGTGAGACCCGGTATCGTTCACCGCATCGATAAGGACACTTCAGGTCTGTTAATGGTCGCTAAAAACGATACAGCCCACGAATCTCTGGTAAATCAGCTGAAAGCAAAAACAACGAAGCGTGAATACCGTGCGATCGTTCACGGCTTAATCAGTCATGACACAGGGACAATCGATGCCCCGATTGGAAGAGACACGGATGAGCGTCAGAACATGACGGTAACTGAAAGAAACAGCCGTGATGCGGTTACCCATTTTCACGTGATTGAACGGTTCAAAAACCACACGTATGTAACATGTGAACTGGAAACGGGACGGACACACCAGATTCGGGTTCACATGAAATATATTGGTTTCCCCATCATGGCAGATCCGAAATACGGACCCCGTAAGAAATCTTCCTATCCGATTGATGGGCAGGCGCTCCACGCAGCAGTACTAGGTTTTAAACATCCGCGCACCGGCGAGATGATGACCTTTGAAGCCCCTCTGCCTGAAGATATGCAGGCGTGCCTCGCACAGCTTAAACGGGAAATGGGTTGACGATTTTCAGAATGAGTGCCATAATAACACAGACAGCGAAATTGCAGACACCCTTTAAGACAGTCCAGAGAGGCTGAGAAGGAATTGTGTTGCACCTGCTTCAGATACCAGTGTATCTGACATGTATACCTACGCAGATGTAAGCAGATCCTCTCATCCGGATATCGGACGGGAGGATTTTTTTATCTCCTGCTGAATCCGGACTGCATTCGTAATATAAAGCTGTTTTCGGATAGTGTAACTATGGAGCGGAAGGCGGCGACTCCAGCGGGAAAAGCAGCAGCCGAAGACCCCGCAGGGTGATTTTTCCCGAGGAGGCTGAGGCGTTGCCCGCGGAAAGCGTCCGCCTGAAGCGTAATAAAGAGAGCAAAAAGGAGGCACCGCAAAAATGACAAAAGGTATTTTGGATGAGCAGGCGATTAATAGGGCACTCACGCGGATTGCCCACGAGATTATTGAGAGAAACAAAGGAATTGAGAACTGCATTCTTGTAGGGATCAAAACCAGGGGCATTTTTATTGCCAAACGTCTTGCAGAGCGGATCGAACAGATTGAAGGACGTCCGATTGACGTGGGTGAAGTGGATATTACCCTTTACCGTGACGATCTGACAACGAAAACAGCGGATGATGAGCCGGAACTTAAAGGCACCGACATCGCAGCCGATATTACGGATAAAACGGTTATACTTGCCGATGATGTTCTCTATACAGGAAGAACCGTAAGGGCCGCTCTTGATGCATTGATTGATCTCGGACGTCCCGCACAGATCCAGCTTGCCGTCCTCATTGACAGAGGGCACCGGGAGCTGCCGATCCGGCCGGACTTTATCGGCAAAAACGTACCAACCTCAAAATCAGAAGTCGTAGAAGCCCGGCTCAGTGAAGTCGACGGCACCGACGAAGTAGTCATACAACAGAAAACCTCCCTTTAAGCTGGTCCAGTGAGGCCGGGAAGGGGTACACTCCTCACGCATGCTTTCGTATGCGTAACGGACGATACCTCTTTGGATACAAAGAGGTTTTTTGTTTGCATAAAAAGAGGAGGAATCACATATGGAAAACACAAAAAACACAGTAAACATTCATGAAGTTCCACGGTTTGATAAATGGCTTGTTCTGAGTCTCCAGCATTTGTTCGCCATGTTTGGGGCCACCATTCTCGTGCCGATGCTTGTCGGACTTGATCCGGCTGTTGCGCTCGTATCGAGCGGACTTGGTACTCTTGCCTACCTGATCGTAACAAGGGGACAGATTCCGGCCTACCTCGGCTCCTCGTTTGCCTTTATCATGCCGCTCATTGCCGCCATCAGTCTCGGTGGACCTGAAGGAGCCATGATCGGGAGTTTCTTTGCAGGAATTATTTACGGGGTTGTTGCCCTGATTATTAAAGCAACCGGTGTGAACTGGCTTATGAATCTTCTGCCGCCGGTCGTTGTCGGCCCGGTTATTATCGTCATCGGCCTTGGGCTTGCAGGCGTAGCCGTAGATATGGCAATGAACGACCAGGCAACCGGGGAGTACAGCGGTGCGCTGTTTACCGTCGCCATTGTGACACTTGCCATCACACTCATAGCCGCAGCTTTCTTTAAGGGATTTTTCGGACTCATTCCAATTCTGATCGGGTTAACCGGTGGATATACGTTTGCATGGACACAGGGAATGGTGAATCTGGCACCTGTAAGAGAAGCTGCCTGGATCGCCTCACCAGACTTTCTTATTCCTTTTGCAACTTATACGCCGCAGTTAAACTGGACAATTGTGGCGATCATGGCTCCGATTGCTCTCGTCACACTGGCAGAGCATATCGGTGACCAGATGGTTCTCAGTAAAGTAGCCGGAAAGAACTTTATCCGTAAGCCGGGACTGCACCGTTCAATTATGGGAGACGGCGTCGCCACGTTCC
The DNA here is from genome assembly GCF_003226345.1 of Alteribacter lacisalsi. Lineage (GTDB taxonomy): Bacteria > Bacillota > Bacilli > Bacillales > Salisediminibacteriaceae > Alteribacter > Alteribacter lacisalsi. The sequence continues at coordinate 1,004,752 of NZ_PDOF01000001.1, forward strand.
TCTCCTCCCTTCTCGGGGCGCCGCCGAACACCACATACGGTGAAAACATCGGTGTTGTCGCACTTACACGGGTGTTCAGTGTCTTTGTAATAGGTGGTGCAGCCGTGATCGCGGTCATGTTCGGCTTCGTCGGTAAGGTAAGTGCGCTGATCAGTACGATTCCGGTCCCGGTCATGGGAGGCGTATCCATTCTCCTCTTCGGGATCATCGCGGCAAGCGGGATGCGGATGATGGTGGACAGAAAAGTGGACTTTGGACAGAAGCGAAACCTTATCATTGCCTCTGTGATTCTTATTTTGGGGATTGGAATCGAAGTGAACGAAGCAGCAGACTTTTCCGGAATGGCCATCGCCACAGTTGCAGGGATCCTTCTAAACCTGGTCCTACCCGGTCGTGAGAACCAGAACATTGATGAAGAAGCCATGTTTGAAGAAAATGAAGAAAAAGCAAAAACGAATAAAGAAGATGCGGCATAATAGGGGAGCAGAGACTCCCCCGCCAAATCGTTCATCCTTTAACCAGGTCCAGAGAGGCTCGAAAGGGTAATCCGCGCAGCATGTGTATACAGGACATCTGTATACGTAAGCACAAACTGCGCAGAAAGCACCCCGGGAGAGCTCGGGGTGCTTTTTTTACAACACTGAGTGCATGACCACAAATGATTCAGGAGGAAACCTGCATGTTTCAATTACGCACGCTTGAAGATTTAAGTGCACGAGAGCTCGATGACCTTCTTTTTGAGGCCGGCCGATATGCGAACGGCAGCAGCTGTAGAGAGCAGCTTTCAGCCACAGTCGCAAATCTTTTTTTCGAGCCCAGCACCCGTACCAAGGTCAGTTTTGAAAAAGCCGAGCATGAGCTTGGACTCCATGTCATTAACCTTGAAGCAGGAACATCAAGCATCACAAAAGGAGAAAGTCTCTACGATACCGTCAAAACACTTGAAGCAATTGGCTGTGACGCAGCCGTAATCCGGCATCCGGAGGAGAAGTATTACGAGCAGCTTGAAGGCCTGGAGATTCCGGTGATTAACGCCGGAGACGGTGCAGGAGATCACCCGACTCAGAGCCTGCTTGACCTTCTTACCATCCAGCAGGAATTTCTTTTCTTTCAGAATCTCAAGATTGTGATCTGCGGCGATATCAGGCACAGCAGGGTCGCACGGACGAACGCCGGCATACTGAGAAAACTTGGTGCTGACGTATGGTTTTCAGGTCCTGAAGAATGGATGGATGAATCAATCACGGATGGAAAAGTTCTACCCATGGATGACGCGGTGAAAACAGCCGACGTGATGATGATGTTAAGAATTCAGACTGAACGCCACAATGAAAGCGGCGAATGGAGTAAAAAAGCCTACCATGAGGCATACGGACTTACGGAAGCACGGGAGAGGCAGATGAAGCAGACGGCGATTATCATGCATCCCGCTCCAGTCAACAGAGGCTTTGAGATCGCAGACAGACTGGTGGAATGCGATCGGTCACGAATATTTAAACAAATGGCCAACGGCGTAGCGGTGCGTAAAGCCGTGCTTGTTCGGGCACTTAACCTTAAGGAGGAAACAGTATGAAAACTCTTTATAAAAACGGCATCAGCCCTGAAGGAAAAACGGTTCACCTGCTTGTAAATGAAACGGAAGGGACAATAGAATCGATTACCAGTGGAAACCCTCCGGAAGCAGACCAAACTGTCAATCTTAACGAAAAATTGATCACACCAGGTTTTGTGGATGTGCACGTCCATTTACGTGAACCGGGAGGGGAAGCGAAGGAAACGATCGCCACTGGTACACACGCAGCGGCGAAGGGCGGCTTTACAACAATTGCAGCTATGCCGAATACCCGACCGGTGCCGGACTCGAAAGAAAATATTCGTTTAATTCTCGACAAAATTAACACGGATGCCCGCATCCGGGTTCTCCCCTACGGCTCGATTACGGTACGGGAAGCGGGAAAAGAGCTTGCCGATTTTGAAGGAATTGCAGAGGATGTGCTTGCTTTTACCGATGACGGAGTCGGGGTCCAGGAAGCGGGAATGATGTTTGAGGCGATGCGAAAAGCTGCAGCATTGGGAAAAGCAGTGGTTGCCCACTGTGAAGATAACACTCTTATCTACGGCGGATCCTTACATAAAGGAAAAGTCTCTGAAACTCTGAATATACCGGGAATTCCGAGCATCTGTGAATCGGTGCATATTGCAAGAGATGTCCTCCTTGCCGAGGCTGCCGGCGCTCACTATCACGTGTGTCATGTCAGTACAAAAGAAAGTGTCAGGACGATCCGGGATGCCAAAAAAGCAGGAATCCATGTGACTGCTGAAGTCACCCCTCATCACCTTTTGCTTAGTGAAGAGGACATCCCCGGAAATGATGCCAACTACAAAATGAATCCGCCGCTCAGAAGTGAAGCAGACCGTCTGGAATTGATCGAAGGACTGCTTGACGGAACCATCGACACGATCGCGACCGACCACGCTCCGCACACGAAGGAAGAAAAATCGAGGCCGATGGAAGAATCCCCGTTTGGGATCACCGGACTGGAACTGGCATTCCCGCTTCTATATACGAAGATGGTAAAAGCAGGATGCATGACTCTGCAGCAGCTTGTGAGCTGGCTTACAGATAAACCGGCCGGAATATTTCAATTACCGTATGGAGAGCTGAAACAAGGAGGAAGGGCAGAATTTACAATCATTGATCTGGAAAAAGAAAAACAGGTTCAGGAAGCGGATTTTGTATCAAAAGGAACGAACACGCCTTTTACAGGAGAAACACTGGCGGGCTGGCCGGTAATGACGGTTTTTAACGGAAAACGGATCTGGATGGAGGAGGAGTAATGATGACAGCACGCTGGCTCGTACTTGAAAATGGTGAGGTTTTTAAAGGAAAAGCAATCGGATGTGATCAGCTGAACTCCGGAGAAGTGGTCTTTAACACATCCATGACCGGGTATCAGGAAATGATGTCGGATCCATCCTACTGCGGACAGATACTTACGCTAACTTATCCACTGGTGGGGAATTATGGTATCAACCGGGACGATTTTGAGTCGATTACTCCTTATATAAGCGGACTGATCGTAAAAAAAGCTTCCGTACACCCAAGCCACTTCAGATGCAGATTTACTCTGCACGAATGGCTTAAAGCTAACAATATTCCTGGTCTTATGGGCATCGATACCAGAAAGCTGACCCGGATGATCCGCGAGCGGGGAACCATGAAAGGGGCCTTCTGCAGCAGTATAGACCAAATTGATGAGAAGGTAACAAGGCTCCAGGAACAGGCATTTCAAACGAACCAGGTTGCAAAAGTATCCACCAGAACCCGGTATGTGACGCCCGCTTCCGGAAAGCGAATTGTTCTTATTGATTACGGTGCGAAGAAAGGAATCATTAAGGATCTGAATGCTCACGGATTTGAAGTGATCGTTGTTCCGTACAACATCTCATCAGACGAGGTGCTGAGCCTGAGCCCGGATGGCGTGATGCTCAGTAACGGCCCTGGAGACCCCGAGGATATCCCGGAAGCCGTTGAGACCGTGCGTAATCTTCTCGGCCAGGTGCCGTTGTTCGGTATCTGCCTTGGCCATCAGCTGCTTGCCCTTGCCGGTGGTGCAGAAACAGAAAAAATGCGCTTCGGTCACAGAGGAGGAAATCACCCAGTAAAGGATCTCAGAACCGGTAAAGTGGCTATTACGTCACAGAATCACGGATACACAGTGAATCCGGCTTCTGTTGAACAGACAGACCTTGAAATTACCCATATAAATGTGAATGACCGGAGCGTCGAAGGACTCCGCCATACTGTTGTACCGGCATTCAGCGTGCAGTATCATCCGGAGGCAAGTCCCGGGCCGGAAGACGCCAAGGATCTGTTTATCGAATTCAGAAACATGGTCGACAAAAATCAAACGCCAGCTTCAAAGAAAGAGGGGATCGTTCATGCCTAGAATTGAAGGAGTAGAAAAAATTCTTGTTATCGGATCAGGACCTATCGTCATTGGCCAGGCAGCTGAATTTGATTATGCAGGGACTCAGGCCTGCCAGGCGTTGAAGGAAGACGGCTTTGAAGTGGTGCTGATTAACTCCAACCCGGCTACGATTATGACTGATGAAGCTGTGGCAGACCGTGTTTACATTGAGCCGATTACCTGTGAATTTGTAAGCCGGATCATCCGCCAGGAACAGCCTGACGGCCTGCTTGCCACCCTCGGAGGTCAAACCGGTCTGAATATGGCGATCGAGCTTGACGAGTCCGGAATTTTAAAAGAGTACGGCGTCAGACTGCTCGGGACCGACCTTGACGCGATTCAGAAGGCTGAAGACCGGGATCAGTTCCGCACGCTGATGAGAGAGCTTGGGGAGCCTGTACCGCCGAGTGACATAATTCATCAGGTGGAAGAAGCTGTTGCTTTTGCTGATCAGATCGGATACCCGGTCATCGTGAGGCCTGCCTACACCCTGGGGGGCACGGGCGGCGGTATTGCAAAGAACGAAGAAAAGCTCCGTGAAATTACGGCTGCCGGGCTTTCCTACAGCCCGGTCAATCAGTGCCTGATTGAAAAAAGTATTGCCGGTTTCAAAGAGATTGAGTACGAAGTGATGCGCGATGCCGATGATCAGGCGATTGTCGTCTGTAATATGGAGAATATTGATCCGGTCGGCATTCATACAGGCGATTCCATCGTAGTAGCACCAAGCCAGACACTCACTGACAGAGAGTATCAGCTGCTCAGGAACGCTTCACTGAAAATTATCCGTGCACTCGGTATTGAAGGCGGCTGTAACGTGCAGATGGCACTCGATCCGGACAGTGAAAACTACTACATTATCGAAGTGAACCCGCGGGTGAGCCGCTCATCTGCTCTGGCTTCCAAGGCAACGGGTTATCCGATCGCCAAGTTGAGTGCCAAAATCGCAGCCGGTTTTACCCTGGACGAATGTGAAAACCCGATTACAAAAACAACCTTTGCAAGTTTCGAACCGGCACTCGATTACGTCGTCACTAAGATCCCGCGCTGGCCTTTTGACAAATTTGACGCTGCCAACCGATCGCTCGGCACACAGATGAAAGCAACCGGAGAAGTGATGGCGATTGGAAGAACAATGGAGGAAAGCCTTCTTAAAGCGGTCCGGTCCACAGAAACCGGTATTGATCACATCACCGTTCCTTACAAAGACCATCTCAGCCACGAATGGCTAAGGTCAAGGCTTGAAAATGCCGACGATGAGCGTCTTTTCCTCCTGGCTGAAGCGATCCGTCTTGGGTACTCTACCGAAGAGCTCCATAAAATGACAAAAGTGGACGTGTTTTACCTTGAAACGCTCCGGACGATCGTTAATATGGAGGAAGAGCTTAGAAAAAACCGGTTCGGCCAAGACCTTCTCACAGAAGCGAAGGAAATGGGCTTCTCGGATCAGACGATTGCGGGGCTGTGGGAGACAGATGAGCGGGAAGTGGAGGCCTTGCGCCTGGAAAACGGCATTGAACCTGTGTTCAAAATGGTGGACACCTGTGCAGCCGAGTTCGCTTCCTACACACCATACTTTTACAGCACGTACGAGGAGGAAAATGAGTCTGAAGCAGGCAGCCGGCCTTCGATCCTTGTGCTCGGCTCAGGCCCGATCCGGATCGGGCAGGGGATAGAATTTGACTATGCAACCGTGCATACGGTCAAAGCGATTCAGGAAGCAGGGTACGAGGCGATTATTATTAACAACAATCCTGAGACAGTGTCAACGGACTTCAGTATTTCCGATAAGCTTTACTTCGAACCTCTTACAGTGGAAGACGTGATGAACGTGGTCAGGGTGGACCAGCCTGTGGGGGTGATTGTCCAGTTCGGCGGCCAGACGGCCATCAATCTGGCTGATGGACTTGTTGAACGGGGCGTGAAAATTCTTGGCACCTCTCTTGAAGACATGGATACCGCCGAGGATCGTGACCACTTTGAACAGCTGATGACAAGTCTGGGTATTCCCCAGCCGGAGGGGAAAACAGCGACGAGCGTCAACGAAGCCCTCGCAATCGCTAAAACAATCGGGTTCCCGGTACTTGTAAGACCTTCCTATGTTCTGGGCGGACGGGCGATGGAAATTGTCTATCAGGAAAAGGACCTGCTTCGCTATATGGAGCGCGCGGTCCGTGTGAACGAGAAGCATCCGGTTCTGATTGACCGTTATCTTCAGGGCAAGGAACTGGAAGTGGACGCCATTTCAGACGGAGAGACAGTTGTGATTCCGGGTATCATGGAGCACATCGAGCGTGCCGGTGTTCATTCAGGAGACTCAATCGCGGTTTATCCTCCGCAGCAGCTCTCCGAACAGCTGAAAGATAAATTGACCGACTACACGATGAGAATTGCCAAAGGACTAAACATCATTGGTCTTTTAAATATCCAGTTTGTCCTGTGTGAAGGAAACATTTATGTGCTGGAAGTGAATCCGCGGTCCAGCCGGACGGTTCCGTTCCTGAGCAAGATCACCGGCGTAAATATGGCAAACCTTGCGACGAGGGCTATTTTAGGCGACCGCCTGGAAGATCTCGGCTTTAAAGGAGGCTGTCTTCCTGAACCGGAACAGGTCTGCGTCAAGGTACCGGTATTCAGCTTTGCGAAATTAAGAAGTGTGGATATTACACTCGGACCTGAGATGAAGTCAACCGGAGAAGTAATGGGCAGGGACGATACGCTTGAAAAAGCGCTCTACAAAGGGCTGATCGCTTCAGGGATGAAGATTCCAACATACGGATCGGTGCTTTTCACTGTCGCAGATAAAGATAAAACAGACATGATGAACCTCGTGAGGAGATTTCACCGGATCGGATACCGGATCCTTGCAACAGGGGGAACGGCTGAAAAAATTAAATCCGAACGCATCCCTGTTACCGTCATTAACAAAATAGGTGATGATAAGCCGACGATGCTGGATACAATCCGTGAGGGGAAAACCCAGTTCATCATCAATACACTGACGAAGGGCAAGCAGCCTGCGCGGGATGGGTTCCGGATCCGACGTGAAGCAGTGGAAAACGGGATCGTCTGTATGACAAGCATGGATACGGCAGAAGCACTGCTGAGGGTGCTGGAAATGATGAGTTTTTCAACCGAGGCGATGAGTCAGACGAAAGCCCGGAGGAAGGCGGTGACGAAGTGAAACAAGTTGAGAAAATGAAAGTCCTCAGAAATGAAAAGATCGCCCGGTCTATATTTGAGATCGAACTGGAGGGGAATCTCGTTCAGCACATGAGCGGTCCCGGGCAGTTTGTCCACTTGAAAGTAACTGACGGCATGGATCCAACTCTTCGGAGACCGGTCAGCGTATGCCGTTATGAAAGAAAAAAAAGTACGTTTACCATGCTTTACCGGGCTGAAGGTAAAGGCACACAGCTTTTAAGCCGGAAGACGGCCGAGGATACTGTGGATGTTCTCGGTCCCCTCGGCACTGGATTTCCAACAGACGGATTAAAACCAGGCTCCCGCTGCCTTCTTGCCGGCGGGGGGATCGGTGTGCCTCCTCTTTATGAACTTGCCCGCCAGTTGAAAGCAGGTGGACATCACGTTACGACCGTGCTCGGATTCCGCTCAAAGGAGGATGTATTTTATGAGGAGGCGTTCCGGGAGTTTGGTGATGTATATGTAACCACCGAAGACGGTACGCATGGCGCCAAAGGATTCGTGACTGATGCGATTGACCGCCACGTACCAGTCTGGGACCGTTACTATGCCTGCGGCCCCCGTCCGATGTTGAGAGCGCTGGAGACGAAGCTAGGCACAGGCGGATGGCTCAGTCTGGAAGAGCGGATGGGCTGCGGAATCGGCGCATGCCTGGCGTGCGTATGTGACGAAAAGAACGGACCTGGCTACCGCAAAGTATGTACGGATGGACCGGTATTTCCGGCAGGGGAGGTGGTCGTATGACCGATATGCGCGTGTCGCTTCCAGGCCTTGACATGAAAAATCCAATTATGCCCGCTTCGGGCTGTTTCGGATTCGGTAAAGAGTACAGCGAATTTTATGATCTGTCTCTTTTAGGTGCTATTTGTGTAAAAGCTGTGACGCCTTCTGTGCGTAAAGGCAATCCCACCCCGCGTGTTGCTGAGACTGGTGGCGGGATGCTCAACGCCATCGGACTTCAGAACCCGGGACTTGATCATGTGATGGAAGATGAACTCCTGTGGCTGCAGCAGTTTAATGTGCCGGTCATCGTCAACATTGCCGGCACCACACCGGAAGACTATTGCCGTGTGGCAACAGCAGTCTCTGACCTTCCAAATGTAAAAGCCGTGGAATTAAACATCTCCTGCCCGAATGTGAAAGAAGGAGGAATTGCGTTTGGGACGGACCCGGTTATTGCAAGGGATCTTACCGAAAAAGTCAAAAAAGTTTGCAGTGTTCCTGTCTATGTCAAGCTCAGTCCCAACGTAACAGACATCGCTGGAGTCGCACAGGCGGTAGAGGACGGTGGCGCAGACGGTCTGAGTATGATTAATACCCTTCTGGGCATGCGCATCGACCTAGCGACCGGACGCCCGGTGCTTGCAAACGGAACCGGCGGGCTTTCCGGTTCTGCCATCAGGCCTGTAGCGGTCAGGATGATTCATGAAGTGAGCCGGAAAGTACAGATTCCGATTATCGGTATGGGCGGCGTCACATGTGCCGATGATGCACTGGAACTGATTCTGGCTGGAGCAAGTGCAGTAGCTGTAGGGACACAGAACTTTGTTGATCCGTTCGCATGTCCTGCCATTATTGACGAACTTGCTGAAAAGGTATCACGGTACAATGTTTCTTCGATTCAAGAGCTTTCAGGAAGGAGCTGGAAAACATCCGCCACGCAGCTGTTAACCAACCGGTAATTGTAGCCCTTGATTTTCCGAACCGCCAGGATACAAAAGCGTTTCTATCAGAATTTAAGACCCCCTTGTTCGTAAAAGTGGGAATGGAACTGTTTTACCGGGAAGGTCCTGCCTTTATACACGAACTGAAAGAAGACGGACACCAAGTGTTCCTTGATTTAAAGCTTCACGACATTCCCGCCACAGTCGAGCGGGCGATGCGGAATCTTGCATCCCTGAATGTGGATCTTGTGAACGTTCACGCACAGGGAGGCACGGAAATGATGAAAGCGGCTCTCAGGGGACTGAACGAAGGTACAGAAAAAGGAAGAGAAAGACCCCTTTGTATTGCAGTCACACAGCTCACGAGTACGAATGGAGAAATGGTGAAACGTGAACTTGGCATCAGTGAGCCGCTTGAAGATAACGTACTCCGCCTCGCCGGTTCAGCAAGAGAGGCAGGACTTGACGGAATTGTCTGCTCGGCCTGGGAATCAAGAGCTGTTGCAGAACGGTTCGGAGACGATTTTCTTACGGTTACGCCGGGGATCCGGAGGCTTGAGGATAGTCACAGCGATCAGAAACGTGTGGTCACCCCGGCTCAGGCAAAGAAGAACAGAGCCGGAGCCATTGTTGTGGGACGGGGAATTACGAGAACGGAGCACCCCGCCGTGGCATACGAGCAGTACGAAACAGAATGGAGGAATAGTTAATGAAGGAAGCAATCGCCAAAGCCCTGCTTGACATTGAAGCGGTATCTTTAAAACCTGATAACCCGTTTACCTGGAGTTCCGGTATGAAATCACCTATCTATTGTGATAACAGAGTCACGATGAGTTTCCCGGAGGTCAGAAAAGAGATTGCCATGGCGTTTGCCGAACTGATCCGGACCCGCTACCCGGACACAGAAGTAATTGCCGGTACAGCAACAGCCGGCATCCCTCATGCTGCCTGGGTGGCAGAGGAGCTTGGACTCCCAATGATTTATATTCGCTCAAAAGCAAAGGCCCATGGACAAAAGAACCTGATTGAAGGCAGATTTGAAGCAGGAAATCGCATCGTCGTTATTGAAGATTTAATATCGACCGGCGGCTCTTCTCTTCAGGCTGCCCGCGCTGTACAGGAAGCCGGGGGCATCGTAGAAGGTGTGGCAGCTATTTTTACGTACGGACTGAAAAAAGGGGAAGATGCGTTTAAGGAAGCGGGGATCACCTGTTATGCCATAACAGACTTTGCCACGCTTGCCTCACTCGCAGATCTTACCCAGACGCAGAGAGAGGCCCTTCGTTCCTGGCAGGAAGATCCTGAAAGCTGGTCAAATTCACGGTAAGGCAGTGATTGAATGAGAAAAATGACAGGCACCGAATTTAACGAACGGGTTTCATTTTTTGACCGAATGGCTCAAACAGACTGGCTTTCTTCTCTTCATAGAGAGATGATTGTGATGGCTGGCCCAAGAAAAAACAAGCGGATCTTTGATTCCGGATGCGGAACGGGCCGCCTGCTCGCCAGAGCTGCAGAAAAAGGAACGGTGCTTACAGGAATTGATCTGTCACCCCGGATGATTGAGGCAAGCAGAAAGCATCTGAAAATGGTGTGCCCGGAAAACAAAACGGTCCTTCAGACAGCTGATGCTGAACAGCTTCCGTTTGATGATAAGACTTTTGAGATCAGTCTCTGTGCGTGCGTACTGTTTCTGCTTCCGGATCCTGAACGGGCATTTTCCGAACTGGCGCGCGTAACATCCGAGAAAATCGTCCTTTTAAATCCCTCGGAAAACCTCAGTCTTGATGCCGCACAGGTGTACATAATGGAAAAAAACCTTAAAGGTGACGAAAAAGACATGCTGATGCAGTGGGGCAGAGTGTCGGAGAGGCGCCACAGATTTTCCGCTGAATCGATCCGGCTCCTTGCAGAAAAAAACGGGTTTACTGTCACCGGGAACCGTCTTGCGTTCGGTGGACTTGCACTTCTGACACAGCTTCAGCAGGCATAGGTATAAAAGGTGTGTCCCGAAATTTCCGGGCGCGCCTTTTGTGTTCATACAGGTACGCAAGAAAAAGAGTAAATTTATGAAAAGCTGTCAGATCAAAAGGATTCGGACGTTTTTGCCAGGAAAATGAGGAGAAAAGAGTGAATATGGCATTTCAGGGCTGTCGCTATTTATTTCGGTAACCGATATATTAGTAATGTTACGTTTTTTTAAACTTTTCAGAAAGGTTCAGGGGGTGACACAGCACCATGAATACATTCAAACGATTAAAGCATTTTTACTGGCCTTATAAAGGATACTTCTTCTGGTCAATTCTGTTTCTGCTTCTTGTAACCGGGATCACCGTTGTTTATCCGGTCATCCTTCAGTTTACGATCGATAATGTGATCGTTGCCGGTAACTACGGGCTCGTACCGTATGTGGCTGTCGGCTTCTTTCTTCTAATGGCACTGAAAGGTCTTTTTACTTATTTCCATCAGTACCTGGGAGATCTGTTTGGCATCAAGGCGGTCTATAAAGTGAGGGACGCTTTGTATTACAAGCTGCAGTTTCTGCCGTTTCGTTATTACGATAACGCCAGGACGGGGGACCTCATGTCACGGCTGACGGCTGATGTGGAGGGATTCCGTTTCTTTTTGTCTTTCGGGTTCGCACAGTTGATCAACCTGACCATGCTCGTAGGGCTCAGCATGGGCATCATGGTCTTTTACAGTCCATCACTTGCCCTTATCACGCTTATTGCCATGCCGTTTCTTGCAGTAACTGTGTACCAGTTTGACAAAAAGGTACACCCTGCATTCACGGACATCCGTAAATCCTTTGCAGGAATGACCACAAAGGTACAGGAAAACATCAGCGGAATGAATACCGTGAAGTCCTTATCAAAAGAAGATTTTGAAATGGGACGGTTTGACACTAAAAACACGGATTATAAAGACAAATACGTGTATACGGCGAACATCTGGGCGAAGTATTTTCCCCTTATGGAACTGATCGGACAGATCTCTGTTGTCGTACTCCTCGGGTACGGCGGCTATCTGGTCATTACGGAAGCTATTACTCCTGGTGTGCTGGTCGCCTTTTTCAGCCTTATCTGGTACATTATCGGACCGCTTATGAACCTTGGGTTTATTGTCAATACGTTCTCCCAGTCCAAAGCCTCAGGGGAACGCCTGTTACAGGTGTTTGACGAAAGTGAAGATATTTTTGATAAGCCGGGTGCCATATCAGTTGAACGGCTGGACGGTCATATTCAGTTCGACCGGGTGAGCCACCGTTACAGCGAAGAAGAGGAACTGGCGCTGGATGACATCAGCTTTGATGCGCCTCCTGGAAAAACAATCGGTCTGATCGGGGCCACCGGATCGGGTAAAACGTCCATCACGCAGCTGATTTCCCGGTTTTATGAACCGGACCGCGGCACGATCTTTGTTGACGGCCGTTCGATCGACAGCTACACATTGAAATCTCTCAGAAAAAATATCGGGGTTGTGCTTCAGGAATCGTTTCTGTTCTCCTCTTCGATTAAAGATAACATCTCTTATGGTGCACCTGATGCATCGATGGACCAGATTCAGGACGCAGCGAAACGGGCCCAGGCCCACGATTTCATCATGGAGCTGCCGAATGGGTACGACACGGTACTCGGTGAGCGGGGAATGGGACTTTCCGGTGGACAGAAGCAGCGGATTGCCATTGCAAGAGCCATCTGTATCGACCCGTCCATTCTGATTCTGGACGACGCTACCAGTGCGGTGGATATGGAAACAGAAGGAAAGATTCAGGCAGCGTTCCGTGAAGTGATGAAAGGAAGAACGACGTTTATCATCGCCCACCGGATTTCCTCCCTGATGCACGCAGATGAAATTATTGTACTGGACAACGGTGAAGTGGCTGAGCGAGGGTCCCATGACGACCTCCTCAAGTCCGATGCCGGCATTTACAAACGAATTTATGATATTCAGTTCAAGGACCGCCACGCTGTCCTTCAGGAAGCAACGGGGGGTGACTGATGATGACAGAAGAAGAAAAACGGCATAAGGAAACAGAGGACCGTACACTCAAACGGTTCCACTACTCAACGGACCAGGCAATCGAAAAACCATTTAACTGGAAGCAGATGCTGAGACTGCTTCACTACATGAAGCCGTATTCAAAAAATCTCCTCCCGCTGGCGATCTTTGCCATGCTTCTGTCCACGGCGGTCCGCCTGCTGGCCCCGTTGTTTATCGGAAGCTATGCCCTTGACAACATCATTGACCACGGGGATATTAATTTTCTGTGGCTGATGGTAGCCATCCTCTGCGGCATGTACATCCTGTCCTGGATCGGCAACTATATGCGTATCAGGTTTATGAACAAACTAGGCCAGCTTGTCATTTTTGACCTGCGAAAGGCCCTGTTTGACCATATCCAGCGACTGTCGCACCGGTTCTTTGACCAGCGCTCGGCTGGTTCGATACTTGTAAGGATTACAAACGATGTAAACTCACTGCAGGAGCTCTTTACCAACGGGGTTATAAACCTGCTTATGGATCTCGTTATGCTGGCAGGGATTATTTTTATTCTCTTTATGATCAGTCCGGAACTGACCCTGGCTATCATGATCATTCTCCCGATCATGTTCCTGATTTCCACGCAGCTGAGAAGAAACATCCGCCGGGCATGGCAGGATGTGCGTGTAAAGCAGTCGATGATCAACTCTCACCTGAATGAGAGCATTCAGGGAATTCGTGTGACCCAGTCATATACCCAGGAAAAAGAAAATATCGGCTTCTTCCACAGCATGAATGGACAAAATTACGAATCATGGAGAAACGCTTCCCAGAAAAATGCCCTGTTCCGTCCGTTCGTTGAAATCAGTGGCGCGATCGGAACAGCTGTTCTTCTCTGGTATGGGGTTACCCTCATACAAAACGAAGCTTTATCGATTGGCCAGTTTGTTTCCTTTGCCATCTATATCGGAATGTTCTGGGAGCCGATCTCGAGGCTTGGTCAGGTGTATAACCAGCTTCTCATGGGGATGGCCTCCTCGGAGAGAATCTTTGAATTTCTCGACGAGCAGCCGAGCGTACCGGAAAAGGCGAATGCCAAAAAGCTTAAAGTGGAAGGCGGAAACATCGAGTTTAACAACGTGGAGTTCGCCTATAACAGCGACCGTAAAGCGCTGAAAAATATCAGTCTCACAATCAACAGCGGGGACACGGTGGCCCTTGTGGGACATACGGGAAGCGGAAAAACCACGATCGTTAACCTGATCAGCCGCTTTTACGATCCAACAGCCGGTAAAGTGACGATCGATGGCCATGATCTCAGGGATGTGACCCTGAACAGCCTGCGTAAAAAGGTGAGTATCGTGCTTCAGGATACGTTCATTTTCTCAGGAACAATCATGGATAATATCCGTTTCGGTCGGCCGGATGCTTCAGATGAAGAAGTAATGGAAGCAGCGAAAACCGTCGGGGCGGATCCGTTTATCCAGCAGCTGAAAAACGGCTATGAAACGGAAGTGGAAGAACGGGGTAACGTTCTCTCTGTCGGCGAGCGTCAGCTGATCAGCTTTGCCCGTGCCCTTCTGGCCGATCCTCAAATTCTGATTCTTGATGAAGCAACTGCTTCCATCGATACAGAGACAGAACAGCTGATCCAGCGAGCCCTGAAGCGGCTTCTCCACGGCAGAACAGCCATCATGATTGCCCACCGGCTGTCTACCATTCGCGAAGCAGACAACATCATCGTTCTTGAGCAGGGAAATATTCTTGAACAGGGGAACCACGATGAACTGATGGACAAAAAAGGCGAGTACTACCATCTTGTCAAAGCACAGTTCAAAGTATTGAATACAGGATAAATGAAGGCACTTCCCTGCATGGGGAGGTGCCTGTTCTGTTTCTGGAGTTTTGTTAATTATAGTTCAGATAATTGTGAAATTAAACGGTCGTTTAAAACGGAGGTGTGTGTTATTGTCTATAAATGGCTGCAGCTGGGTTATTTTTGAATTATCTGATTTTAAACGATCGTTTAAATTGAAGGCTGGATGGCTGGAAAGCCTTATTGAAATGTTATATTATTTTTCCCGAAATGTGCCATTGTTTAAAAATCACTGGGTCTGCGTGAAGAGCAAGGACTGAAGGTCCGCCGAATCGTTAAACCCTGCTGCCTGAAGCCTTGCCTGCGGCAGGCGAGTGTATCGTTACATAATCATGGTGTTAAAACCGGATACAGGAAAAGGCTCTCACCGACGGTGAGGGCCCTTCTTGTTTTTATTAGTTAAATCGTTAGTTTATCGCTGGGTTTTGTCTAAGCCACGTTCTTAAGGCTGGACAAAACCCAGCAGCATGAAACAGTTTACTTTACTCTCAATTCCCTGACCTGATCTTCATCGGGGGTCACAAAAAGAGTTGTCTGATTATCGTAAATCACATACCCCGGTTTTGCGCCGCTCGGCTTTTTTACATGCCGGATCAGCGTGTAATCCACCGGCACCTGTCCAGAGTTTCTCGCCTTACTGAAGTAAGCGGCGAGATTGGCAGCTTCATGAAGTGTCGTTTCCGTAAAGTCCTGGCTCCGGATCACCACGTGAGAACCGGGGATGTCCTTCGTATGGAGCCACGTATCGTCCTGTCTGGCCATCCGGTTGGTGACGTGTTCATTCTGCTTGTTGTTTTTCCCGACCAGAATATCCACACCTTCACTGGACCGGTATTTTTCAGGCTGTGGTGTGCCGGGCTTTTTCTTCTTTTTGCCCACTCTGCGCTTTTTAATGTAGCCTTCATCCGCTAGCTCGTCCCTGATATCTTCAAGATCTTTCGGCGCAGCTGTTTCCACCTGCTGAATCACCTGGTCGAGGTAACGCATTTCCAATCTTGCTTTCTCAATCTGATCCTTTACCACTGCCACGCTGTTTTTGAGTTTTGTATACTTTTTAAAGTAATTCTGTGCGTTTTGTGAAGGTGATTTCTGCGGATCAAGTGTGATCGTAACTGTGCTCTGCTCCGGATCATAGTAGTCAATCACTTCTGCACTTGTATCCCCGTCGCGGATCGTATGCATGTGGGCGGTAAGCAGTTCACCGTAGCGCTGATAGCGCCCTGCTTTTTCCGAGTCTTTCAGAGTCAGCTCGAGTTTTTTTATTTTCTTCTTATTCTTACTGTATTCGTTTCTGAGCATTTTCTCCAGATCGTGCGCCTGCTGCTTCACACGATCCCGTTCGGCTTTGCCTGTATAAAAGCGGTCGAGCATCGTATGAACGCTGTCAAAGTGCTGCGCCTCACCTTTCAGATGGCTCAAATCGATAACGGAGAACTTTCCGTCTTTAATCTGAGGAAAGTAGCCCCCGATTTTGACAGGCTCAAGCGTATTTAGAAATGCCTTGGGAAGGGTCGTCTGGTTTACAAGTCCCGCCCGGTGAAGCATTTCTTTTACGATGAGCGGGGAAAGTCCGCTGAACTTGCCAATCAGCTGTTTATCGATCTTGCCCTGCTGAAACTGGATCTTGCGCATGAGGGTATTTTCATCTGCCTCCAGCGGATTCATTTTGTCCAGGTGAGGCGGTTCTTTGTAAGGCTGGCCCGGGAGAACAGTCCGGTAGGCGGAGAGAGAAGGAGGGATGTGCTTAATGCTGTCAAGAATCATCTCTCCTTCTCCGTCAACCAGCATGATATTACTGTGCCTTCCCATTAATTCCACAACAAGTTTTTTTGTTGATACGTCCCCCAGCTCGTTACGTCCCTTAACGTAAAATGTCACGATCCGCTCCAGTCCGTCCTGCTCGATTTTCTCCAGCATCCCGCCTTCAAGATGCTTTCTCAGAAGCATACAGAACATCGGAGGTTCCTTGGGGTTTTCGTATTTTTCCCCTGTCAGGTGAAAGCGGGCAAAGCTCGCATTTACACTGATCAGAAGAGCATGGTTTTTCCCGTCAGCCCGGATGGTAAAAACGAGATCTGATTTATAGGGCTGGTGAATCTTTGTGATTCTGCCGCTCACCAGTGTCTCCTTAAGACTGTCTGTTACTGCTTTTGTTACGATTCCGTCAAAAGCCAATGTTGATCACCGCCATTCTGCACATTCTTAATCATTATAGCAGAAACGCTCCCCGGTACGCTCCCCTGAACCTGAAGCAGTGGAAAGTGATGGTGTCATCTTTTGGGCCCGTCCTGAATAGAAATAGCTTGTAAAGGTTGTCTTATTCAGCGTACAGCCGGTCTCCGGAACATTCAGGCAGCGACCTTGTCCGGTCCGGTTTCCAGGGGAAATAAAGGGAGTTGAGGTGACGGCATGAAGTGGTATGAGATGGAGGTTGAAGAGGTTGAACAGGTCATCGACACAGATGCATCTCTTGGTCTGAATGATGAAGAAGCGGGAATGCGCCTGAAAAAGCACGGACTTAATAAGCTGGATGACGGCAGACGCACACCGCTGATCTTTCTGTTTATCTCCCAGTTCAAAGATTTTATGGTCCTCGTCCTTCTGGCGGCAACGCTCGTTTCGGGTCTGCTGGGAGAGTATATTGATGCGTTGACGATCATGATCATTGTTTTATTAAACGGCTTTCTGGGTTTCTTTCAGGAACGAAAAGCAGAGAAGTCGCTGGCTTCCTTAAAAGCTTTGTCTGCCCCCCAGATGACCGTACTCCGCAACGGGGAGTGGAGGAAAATCCCATCAACTGATGCGGTGATCGGGGATATCGTTAAACTCACTGCAGGTGACCGTGTCGGTGCCGACGTGCGTGTCATCACAAGTGAGAGCATGTATGTGGAGGAATCCGCCCTCACCGGGGAATCCCTTCCGGTCAGAAAATCAAAAGACCCGATTCGTTCCTCGGAAGCCCTGCCTCTCGGCGACCAGGAAAATATGGCATTCATGGGTACCCTCGTCACGCAGGGAAGCGGGACGGCGGTAGTTGTCGGATCAGGAATGAAAACAGAAATGGGCAAGATCGCACACCTTCTTAAAACGACAGAATCGATGGAAACCCCTCTGCAGAAAAGACTTGAGCAGCTGGGCAAGATTCTGATCGCTGCCGCCCTGCTTCTAACAGCCCTCGTCGTTCTCTTTGGGATCATTCAGGGCCATGACGTATATACGATGTTTCTTGCAGGTGTATCCCTTGCAGTAGCTGCAATTCCGGAAGGACTGCCGGCAATCGTCACGGTCGCACTGGCTCTCGGAGTGCAGCGCATGATTAAACGCAACGCCATTGTAAGAAAACTGCCGGCTGTTGAAACACTTGGCTGTGCCACAGTGGTATGCTCCGATAAAACCGGTACCCTGACGCAGAACGAAATGACAGTCACTTCTTTATATGCTGACCATAAAACCTGGTCGGTTACCGGGAGCGGTTTTAATCCATCAGGTGAATTTTACTCCGGCAGTAAAGAGATCAAACCTTCAGGTGAAAAGCCGCTTTGGCAGTTACTTACGTTCGGGGTGCTGTGCAACAATTCCGCTATCAGGCAAAAAGATAACGGTGCATACGCGGTAGACGGGGATCCGACCGAAGGGGCACTGTTGGCAGCGGGAATGAAGGCTGGCGTCTCCCGAAATTCCCTGAATGACATTTACTCAGTAGAAAAGGAATTCCCGTTTGATTCCTCCAGAAAAATGATGAGCGTCATAGTGAAGAACAAGGAGACAGGGAGCCGCTTTATTGTGACGAAAGGAGCACCGGATGTGGTGCTTGAGCGCTCTGACTTTCTGCTCAGTAATGGCCGCAAGGGGAAAATGGGGCGCACGGAAAAAGAAAAACAGTTCCGTGCAGTGGAGGAAATGGCTTCGAATGCGCTCCGTACGATTGCCGTTGCCTCAAGAGAGCTGGCACCTGGAGAGCATATAGAAGCGGAAAGTGATGCAGAAAGGGAACTTACGTTTATCGGCATTCAGGGTATGATTGATCCGCCCCGTGAGGAAGTCTACGGTGCAATTGATGAATGTAAACGTGCAGGCATAAAGACGGTCATGATAACAGGTGACCATGGTCTGACAGCGAAAGCGATCGCTGTAAAGCTTGGCATGCTGCCGATTGGAGGCAAGGTTCTCACCGGCTCGCAGCTGGCAAAAATGGAAACACCAGAACTGAGCGCAATCGTTGATGATGTGTACGTGTTCGCCAGAGTCACACCGGAAGACAAACTGAAGATTGTAAAGGCTCTTCAGTCAAGAGGGCACATCGTTGCCATGACAGGCGATGGCGTCAATGATGCTCCCGCCATCAAAGCAGCCAATATCGGGATTGCGATGGGCACGACCGGTACAGATGTGGCAAAAGAAGCCTCGTCACTTATTCTTAGCGATGATAATTTCAAAACGATCAAAGCAGCGATCAAAGAAGGGCGGAATATTTACGATAACATCCGCAAATTTATCCGCTATATGCTTGCATCGAACGTCGGTGAAATTCTGGTCATGCTCTTTGCCATGATGCTCGGAATGCCGCTGCCTCTTGTGGCTATTCAGATCCTGTGGATTAACCTCGTCACAGACGGCCTGCCGGCTATGGCACTAGGGATGGATCAGCCTGAAGACGATGTGATGAAGCGGAAACCGCGTCCGCCGAATGAAAGCATCTTTGCAAGGAAACTCGGCTGGAAAGTGGTCAGCCGCGGATTTATGATCGGGACTGTCACGCTGTTTGCATTCTGGCAGACGTACGAATCAAGCGGGCAGAACCTGATGCTGGCCCAGACTGTTGCCTTTGCAACACTGGTTATGGCCCAATTGATTCATGTTTTTGACTGCCGCAGTGAACATTCAGTGTTTCACCGGAATCCATTTGAAAACAGATATCTGGTAGGAGCCGTTATTTCTTCTATTCTTCTCATGCTGGTGGTCCTTTATTATCCACCGCTGCAGCCGATCTTCCATACTGTCAGTCTTGGCTTTGAACACTGGCTGCTCATCCTCGGCTGTGCGTCCGTACCGACAATTGCACTTGCAG
Organism: Alteribacter lacisalsi; assembly: GCF_003226345.1. Taxonomy (GTDB): domain Bacteria; phylum Bacillota; class Bacilli; order Bacillales; family Salisediminibacteriaceae; genus Alteribacter; species Alteribacter lacisalsi. The sequence goes on from NZ_PDOF01000001.1 coordinate 1,024,519, forward strand.
GTTTCCAGCTCTTCGGACGAAAGGAAACTCTTGGCAGCAGACGCTCAACTATGATTAAATAAAAGAACAGGAAACAGGGGCTGAGCGTGAATTCCGCCCCTGATTTCCGTTTAGACCGGAAAACGGCAGGTATTGCTTTCGTTCATACCGGCATACTGCCGTATCTTACTTTTCTTATCGTTTACCCCTGTGATATTCTAGTATATAAGAGTGGATGTGATTGAAATGATAGTCAGTATGACCGGATACGGCCGGTCCGTAAAGGAAACCGCCGGTTATCAGCTTACAGTCGAAATGAAAACAGTCAATCACCGGTTCTGTGAAATGAATATCCGCATGCCCCGTCAGTTTATGAGTCTTGAGGATAAAGTGAAAAAAGCGATCGGGCACCGCATGAACCGGGGAAAAGCCGATGTTTTTATTTCTGTCGGAGGCGAAAGCCTTGTCAAGCGGGGTATTCGCGTGGACTGGGATCTTTTCAGGGCTTACGCTGAAGCATTCAGTGAAATGAAACAGCTTCAGGGAGACGAAGGAGCCGCCCTCCCATATAGTGAGCTTATGTCGAACGAGGACGTTGTGACTGTTGAGGAAACCGATGATGTGAACGAGGAAATTCAAATGCTCCTGCTTGAAACCGTTGAGGAGGCTGCGGATCAGCTCTGGGCAATGCGTAAATCTGAAGGAGAAGAACTGGCAGCCGACCTGAAAAAACGTTCCGCCCAAATGAATGAATGGACAAAAGAACTTGCAGAATATGCACCGCTTGTAAAAAAACAGTATCAGAAAAGACTGGAAAAGAAAGTAAAGGACTTTCTTGAGGGGACACTTGAAATGGAAGAGTCCCGTATTCTTACGGAGGTTGCGGTTTTCAGCGATAAAGCGGACATTCAGGAGGAGCTTACACGTATTGACAGTCATCTGAAGCAGCTGGATTCGATCCTGGACAAAGGCGGAGTTGCCGGACGTAAACTGGATTTCCTCGTTCAGGAACTCAACCGTGAATTTAACACGATTGGTTCCAAAGCTAACGACCTTCAAATTAGCCAGAGAGTGGTCGATTTGAAAGCTGAGCTTGAAAAGGTAAAAGAACAGGTGCAGAACATAGAATAGGTATATGAAAAACCATTGAGGGCTATTTTAAATAGAAGAAGCATAAACGTGTCCTCAGTCGGCTGATCAATAAATTAACAGATAGGCAGGGGAAGTGCAGCATGGATATCAAACTTATTAATATAGGATTTGGAAACATTGTTTCAGCAAACCGCATCATTTCCATTGTCAGCCCCGAAAGCGCACCTATAAAAAGGATTATTACCGACGCGCGCGACCGGAACATGCTCGTGGACGCTACATATGGAAGAAGAACGAGAGCTGTCATCATTGCTGACAGTGACCATGTCATATTATCAGCGGTGCAGCCTGAAACTGTGGCACAGCGGGTTCTTAACAAGGACGATGTGACCGATGAGTAAAATGAATGCTTGCGAACTGCCGTCTTTTTCTGTACATTAGTACAAAGGAATGTACGTTTACATTGATCCTGCCATCGGGCTTTATTTCCGATGGCTTCGTATTTGGACGGAAAGCGGCCTGCTGAAGATCAATCAGCGCCGTTTGATGAGTAAGTAAAGCTGGAGGTAAAGAATTCTATGAAAAAAGACCGAGGACTGCTTATCGTTCTCTCCGGACCATCAGGAGTCGGGAAAGGTACTGTTTGTGCCGCACTCAGAAAACACGATACGGATATCCAGTATTCTGTTTCTGCCACGACACGAAATCCCCGTGAAGGCGAAACCGACGGGGTGAATTACTTTTTTAAGAAAAAAGAAGAATTTGAGCACATGATTCAAAACAGCCAGCTTCTCGAATGGGCGCAGTACGTTGATAATTATTACGGCACGCCTCGGGAATATGTGGAACAGACCCTGGCAGAGGGTAAAGACGTCATTCTTGAGATTGAAGTCCAAGGTGCCCTGCAGGTCAGGGAATCCTTTTCAGAAGGTGTATTTATTTTCCTTATGCCGCCTAGTCTGAAAGAGCTTCGCAGCCGGATTGAAGGCCGCGGAACTGAAACGAAGGACCTGATTGACAGCCGGATGACAGTGGCAAAAGAAGAAATTGATATGATGAACAAATATGATTATGTTGTAGAGAACGATGAAGTGGAATCTGCGGTTGAACGGATAAAGTCGATTGTAACTGCTGAGCACTGCCGCCGTGAGCGGCTGATCGAAAAATACAAAGAATTAGCGGAGGTTGAGTAAATGTTAAATCCGTCGATCGATAACCTGATGAAAAAAATCAATTCAAAGTATACTCTCGTTACAGTGTCAGCAAAGCGTGCGCGGGATCTGCGTGACAATCCTGAAACGAAACTCAGAGTTGAGCATTCAAAGTCTCCAAACCTTGTTGGTAAAGCCCTTGAGGAAATTGATGCTGAACAGATTCATTTTGTCCGTGAAGAACTGAAGCCGGGCGAAGAATAATAAAAGGGGATGTTTCCAATGGCCTGAGCGGCTGCGGAGATGTCCCTTTTTTTGCTGTTTTAGGAGTATATAAAATTCGGTAACTGTTGATATATCTTTTTTATGCGGAGGTGCACGCCGGCAGTGAAACTCCTGCGGCAGTGGGTTGGCAGGGTGAGACCCCGCAGGGCAAAGCCCGAGGAGGCTCAGCGCCACCGCCGCGGAAAGCGAACGGACGGCGTGAAACGGAGCTTTTATGTTTAGGCGCGTCAGCGCTATTGTTCTGCAGCTGCAACTGTACTTTTCAACTCCCGCCTGCCATCGGCATTGAGATTTTGAACAGCCCTTATTTAAGGTGCTGGAGGAAAGAATTCTTTGTTTTCTGCGTTAAATTCCGATAAAGTGAAAGTAGCGACAATGAGACTCAGGGGGAATCACAGTGACGAACAGTAAAAAACGTATTTTGCTTTGTGTGACCGGAGGCATCGCCATGTTTAAAGCGGCAGCGCTCACAAGCAGGCTTTCCCAGAACGGCTATGATGTAAGGGTGATGATGACCGAATCAGCAGGGGAATTTGTTACTCCCCTTACTTTTCAGGCACTGTCAAGAAACCCTGTTTACACGAACACCTTCGATGAACAGGACCCTGCAAAAATAGCTCACATTGATGTGGCGGACTGGGCGGATCTGGTGATTATCGCACCGGCTACTGCGAATGTGATCGGCAAATTGGCGAACGGAATTGCAGACGATATGGTCACTACCACCCTCCTTGCCAGTACGGCCCATGTTATGGTGGCGCCAGCCATGAATGTACATATGTATGCCCATCCGGCAGTTTCGAAAAATATGGAAACACTTAAATCTTTCGGTTATACCTTTATCGAGCCAGGTGAAGGTTTTCTTGCCTGTGGTTATGAAGGGAAGGGCCGCATGGAGGAGCCGGAGGTGATCATGGCTGAAGCGGAAGCCTTTTTCTCCCGCCGTGCTCATCCTGACTGGAATGGCGTGAGCGTCATTGTGACTGCCGGACCGACACGGGAAACGATCGATCCGGTCCGGTTTTTTTCGAACCGTTCATCCGGCAAAATGGGCTATGCCATTGCAGGGGAAGCGGCGAAACGGGGCGCAGAAGTGACGCTAATTTCCGGTCCTACTGTGCTGCCGGATCCTCCAGGGGCAGAAGTAATCAGGGTTGACTCCGCCGAAGAGATGTACCATGAGGTGCTTTCACGCTATCATCGTGCCGATCTGGTTGTAAAATCCGCTGCAGTAGCCGATTACCGGCCGGCAGAAACCTTTCAGCATAAAGTGAAAAAAACAGATGGCACAATGAACATTGAAATGGAAAGAACTACAGATATTCTGAAGACCCTGGGGGAGCAGAAAGAGCATCAGATTCTCGTCGGTTTTGCAGCCGAATCGGAAAATGTTGCCGGCTATGCCAGAGGAAAGCTGGACAAAAAGAACCTCGACATGGTGGTGGCCAATTCAATCGTGGAAGCAGGCTCCGGTTTTCAGACGGACACCAATAAAGTGACTCTCATCGGAAGCAACGGTATGGAAAAGGAGCTTCCCCTCTTAACGAAGCAGGAAGTGGCACAGGCTGTCCTTGATGAAGCGGCTCGGATTTTAAAGGAGAAGAGTCAGCTATGATCGTAAGCGTCATAGTCGACGTCGAAAGTAAGCAGATTAACAGAGTCTTTGATTATCTGGTGCCGGAGCATTTTAAACAGACAGTCAGACCGGGAATGCGGATCATTGTTCCTTTCGGCCCGCGGAAGGTGCAGGGGTTTGTCATTCATACGAAACACGAGAGCGATGTCGATCCGGGCAGACTAAAGCCCTTTGACGATATCGTGGACGTTAAACCCGCTCTCACATCGGAACTTCTTGCACTGGCAGAGTGGCTCACAGACCACACTCTCTGTCTCCAGGTGACGGCACTGAAATCGATGCTTCCTGCCGCCATGAGGGCCGCCTACGATAAGCGAATCTCCCTTGCGGATGATGCTTCCCGCACGAATCTCGACAGTGCACTTCTCCCCTTTTTTAAACGGACCGGGGATGTGATGTGGGATGAGGTGAAAAAAACCGAACCCGGATTGCTTAAAATCGTCCAGAAGGAAGTGAAAAACGGGCTTCTCACAATTGAACCGGTGGTAAAATCACGTGAAACAAAGAAGCGTGTGACGGTGATCGAACCGCTTCTCCCACAAGATCAGCTTCTCGAAAAGGCGGATGAAACAGATGCCCGGGCGCCGAAGCAGGCGCTCCTGCTAAGGTATTTATCCAAAATCACCGCACCGGCCGCGCTTACACGGCTTCTTGAGGAAACCGGCATATCCAGAGCCACGGTGAAAGCAGCGGTTAAAAACGGCTGGGCGGACCAGAGGCAGGTTGAGGAGTATCGTGATCCGTATGAAGGAAGGGAATTTAAATCAACCGAACCTCTTCCACTGATGAACCAGCAGAAAGAGGCACTCGATTCAATCTGCCGGTCACTTGATGAAAACGAGCATCGCACCTATCTCCTGCACGGCATTACAGGGAGCGGAAAAACAGAAGTATACCTTCAGGCGATTGACCGCGCGCTCAAACAGGGGAAAGAAGCAATCGTCCTCGTGCCCGAAATCAGTCTTACCCCTCAGATGGTGCACCGGTTTAAGGAACGTTTTGGATCTGACGTTGCGGTTTTACACAGCGCTCTTTCCAAAGGGGAAAAGTATGATGAATGGCGTAAAATCCGTGACCGGGAAGTGACAGTAGCTGTCGGTGCCCGCTCAGCGATCTTTGCACCTTTTGAAAACCTCGGTATGATTATTATTGATGAGGAGCACGAGACGAGTTACAAACAGGAGGAAGAGCCCAGGTACCATGCCAGGGATGTAGCTGTGGAACGTGGGCGCACATACAGCTGCCCCGTCGTTCTCGGCAGTGCCACCCCGTCTCTCGAGAGCTTCGCAAGAGCCAAAAAAGGGGTTTACACCCTTTTGACAATGGGCAGCAGGGTGAATAATGTAAAGCTGCCCGGTGTAAGGATCGTCGATATGAGAGAGGAACTCAGGAACGGGAACCGGAGCATGTTTTCCACAGACCTGCTTGACGCCATGAACGACCGCCTTGAAAAAAAAGAGCAAATGGTTCTTTTTTTAAACAGGCGTGGGTATTCGACCTTTATTATGTGTCGAGACTGTGGCTACGTAGCAGAATGTCCACACTGTGATATTTCGCTTACCTATCACCGTTCAAACCAGACGTGCCAGTGTCATTACTGCGGCTATCATGTTACACGGCCGAATCGGTGCCCTGACTGCGAAAGTGAGCATATTCGTTTTTTCGGATCCGGTACACAGCGGGTCGAAGAAGAACTGAAAAAGGTGCTCCCGGAAGCAAGGGTCATTCGGATGGATGTGGACACGACCCGGCGGAAAGGAAGCCACGAAAAGCTGCTTACCGCGTTTGAAAAAGGGGATGGAGACATTCTTCTCGGTACACAGATGATTGCTAAAGGGCTGGATTTTCCAAACATTACGCTCGTCGGCGTCCTTACGGCTGACACGATGCTCCATATTCCGGACTTCAGATCGTCCGAGAAAACGTTTCAGCTACTCACGCAGGTGAGCGGCAGAGCAGGTCGCCATAAAAAACCCGGCGAAGTGATCGTCCAGAGCTATACGCCTGATCACTTCAGTATTCAGCTCGTGAAAAATCACGACTACCTTTCTTTTTTTGGGCGTGAAATGGTGTACCGCAGACAAAGTGACTATCCGCCTTACTTTTTTATGGCTCTGATTAATATCAGCTCCGAGGACCTTACCAAAGTCGTTACTGTGTCAGGTAAAATAGGGGAATTTCTTAGAAAAAGCCTTGCTGAAACAACGGTTGTTCACGGACCGGCAGCCTCGGCAGTTCCTCGGATAAAGGATAGATATCGTTACCAATGCATGGTAAAATACAAGACTGAACCGAAGCTTGCCCATACATTAAAGGAAATTTTAAAAACATATCAGACAGAAATGACTAGATCGGATCTTGCCATAACGATTGATACAAATCCATACATGCTCATGTAAAAAGGGAGCGTTTCATATGAAAATTGTCTTTATGGGAACACCGGACTTTGCTGTACCGGTTCTTCGCATGCTTATCGAAGAGAATTATGATATCCAGGCGGTCGTCACACAGCCGGACCGCCCGAAAGGCCGCAAACGGACACTCACACCACCACCGGTAAAAGAGGAAGCGCTGAAGCACAGTCTGCCCGTTCTGCAGCCGGAAAAAATCAGAATGGATGAAGAATGGCAGAAAGTAGCCTCACTTGCCCCTGATCTGATTGTAACCGCAGCATTTGGCCAGATCCTACCGAAAGGCCTGCTTGATGTGCCTCCTCTCGGCTGCGTAAATGTTCATGCTTCCCTCCTGCCGAAGTACCGCGGCGGTGCACCAATACATAAAGCGGTTATCGACGGTGAAAAAGAAACGGGAATCACGATTATGTACATGGTCGAAGCTCTTGATGCCGGTGATATCCTGTCCCAGTCTTCCATCCCGATCAGTGAGGATGATTCCACAGGCAGTCTGTTTGAACGTCTGTCGGAGCTTGGTGCCTCGCTTCTGAAGGATACACTTCCTGCTATTGAACAGGGAACGGTAACAGCCCGGCCGCAGGATGAGAAACTTGTGACCTATGCACCGAATATTACAAAGGAAATGGAACGGATTAACTGGAACAAGGACGCCGGAGCTGTGTTCAACCTCGTGCGGGGTCTGCACCCATGGCCGGTAGCCTATACGGTGGTGGGCGGTGCCCGCCTGAAAGTTTGGTGGGCAGAAAAAGCAGACGGGGATTACGACGGGGAACCTGGCACAATTGCCGCCATTGATGAAACCGGCATTACCGTGGTGGCCGGTGACCGTAAAGGGGTTAAACTTACAGATCTTCAGCCGGCAGGAAAGAAAAGAATGGACGCGGCCACATTTTTCCGCGGGGCCGGAAGTAAGCTTGAACCCGGTATGAAAGTAGGGCAGACCAATGACGAAAAGTAATGTCAGAGAAGCGGCTCTTGATGTTCTGCTGAAAGTGGAAAAAAATCAGGCATACAGCCATCTTTTATTGAATCAGACAATTAACACACACAACCTCGCCCCAAGAGATACAGGACTGTTCACCGAAATCGTTTACGGCACTATTCAGCACCAGAAAACGCTTGATTTCTATCTCAGTCCGTTTGTGAAAAAACCGCTCGGCAAGCTGGATGACTGGGTCCGTCTTCTGCTTAGACTGACTGTGTATCAGACCGTTTATCTTGATCGCGTTCCTGAGCGTGCCGCTTTTTATGAAGCTGTGCAGATTGCCAAGAAACGGGGCCATAAAGGGATTTCCGGTATGGTTAACGGCGTTCTCCGTTCCCTGCAGCGTGAAGGTCTTCCGGATCCTGACAGCATAAATGACCCAATTGAGAGAATGGCGGTTAAGTACAGTCACCCCGAATGGCTTGTTTCCCGCTGGACGGAGCAGTTCGGAGAAGAAAGAGCGGCCAGGATCTGCCGAGCAAATCTTGAACATCCGAAACAGACAGCAAGAGTGAACCGGACGAAAGTAACTGTGGAAGAAGCAGTCGCCCTACTGGAAGAAGATGGTTATGAGGCAGAGAAAAGCACCATCATACCGGATGGTGTGATCGTAAAAAAAGGAGCCATAGCCAAATCACGTGCCTTCAAAGAAGGTTACCTGTCGATTCAGGATGAAAGTTCCATGCTTGCAGGATACGCTCTCGGTGCAGAACAGGGAGAAGCAGTAATGGATTCCTGTGCCGCGCCAGGCGGTAAAACTGCTCACATTGCCGAAACGATGAATAACATCGGCAGGCTTGAAGCACTTGATATTCACCAGCATAAAGCTGCACTGATCAATGAACAGAAAAATCGGCTTGACCTGGACCTGATCAACGCCAAGGTGCTGGATGCCAGAAAAGCAGGGGAAGTATTTGAGGAGGCCTCCTTTGACCGGATACTGGTAGATGCCCCCTGCTCGGGGCTTGGTGTAATAAAAAGAAAACCGGATTTGAAATGGACAAAATCTGCAGCAGATACGGTCCGTCTAGGTAAGATTCAGCTCGATATTTTACAGGCCGTCTGGCCGCTGCTCCGTCCTGGCGGCACACTTGTGTACAGTACGTGCACCGTTGATCGTGATGAAAACAGCACAATTGCCGCCTCATTCCTTGAAAAAACTCCGGATGCCCGCCCGGACGAAGGCATGCGTGACCGGCTGCCCGAGAAACTTCAGCAAGTCTGCAAAAGCGGTGCGGAACTTGAACTGTTCCCGGATGACTTTGGGACAGATGGGTTTTATATTCATGCTTTCACCAAAATGAGCAGCTGCTAGAAGGATTTAGGCTGCTCCACACAGAAATTTATACTCATCAGATTTGTCTGATCGGAGATTATTATAGCTTACTGCAAAACACTTATGGTGTGAGGGAGCCTTCCAGTTCAGGGAAGGGAGAAAGAAATGAGGGGATCAGTAAGATGGATGCTGTATTAAAAACAGATGTGGGACAGATCCGAGCCCACAATGAAGATGACGGGGCCTATGCCTGGAACAGCGACGGTCAGCTTTTCGTTATCGTGGCTGACGGAATGGGAGGCCATCAGGCAGGAGATGTTGCCAGCCGGATGACGAAAGAGTCACTGATTGACAAGTGGAAGAAAGCCGCAGTGTTCCGTACGCCCCTGGAAGCAGAGCAGTGGCTTGAAGCCAGTGTCCGTGAAGTGAACGGGGAGCTTTATGAGCATGCCTCAGGAAACCCGGAGTGCCAGGGGATGGGGACGACTGTAGTGGCAGCCATGTGTACGAATCAGTTTGTCACCACTGCGCACGTGGGAGATTCGAGGATTTATCTTAAAGAGAACGATGACAATGGGGGATTCAGTCAGCTCACATCCGACCATTCCCTTGTTGGGGAGCTTGTGCGCTCAGGGCAGATTACAGAAGACGAGGCCATGCATCATCCCCGCCGGAATGTCGTGTTAAGAGCGCTTGGCACTGAAGTTGATGTGAAGATAGATACAAAGACAATCAACTGGGATCCGGGATCTTATCTGCTCCTCTGTACGGATGGGCTTACAGACAAGGTGCCCGGTGATGAAATTCACCTCGAGCTTAATAAAGAACAGGATCTCGCCGGCATAGCTGATTCACTCATCCGACTAGCCAACGACCGCGGCGGAGAGGATAACGTGACTATTGCCATTGTCCGCCTGAACGGGACAGAAAAAGGCGGCGGTGAACAATGATCGGTAAACGAATAAATGAGCGCTATAAAATCCTTGACCGGATCGGCGGGGGCGGGATGGCTGATGTGTACCTTGCCCACGATGTGATTCTTGACAGGGATGTGGCTGTTAAAGTTCTAAAGGATCAGTTTTCAAAAGATGATGATTTTATCCGCCGTTTTCACCGGGAAGCTGAAGCAGCCTCCAGTCTTGCTCATCCGAATGTGGTGAACTTGTTCGATGTGGGAGAAGAGAACGGCCTTTATTACCTTGTGATGGAATATGTGGAAGGCCCAACGCTGAAAGAATACATTCAGCAGCAGAACGGGCTGAAGACGGACGAAGCGGTTACCATAATGAGAGCCGTAGCCTCTGCCATTGCACATGCTCATGCAAACCGGATTATTCACAGAGATATCAAGCCACATAACATATTGATCGGACCTGACGGAGAGGCAAAGATCACAGATTTCGGCATTGCCAGGGCGATCAGTGAAGCCACGATTACCCATACGAACTCCATTCTTGGATCTGTGCACTATCTTTCACCTGAACAGGCGAGAGGTGGTCATGTCACATATAAATCGGATATCTATTCCCTGGGTATTGTCTTTTACGAGATGATTGCCGGCGAAGTGCCGTTTAACGGCGATACGGCTGTATCTGTTGCAATCAAGCATATTCAGACACCGCTGCCTTCAATCAGGGATAAATACCCGCACATTCCACAGAGTGTTGAAAATGTCATCATTAAAGCGACCGCGAAAAGTCCGGATGAACGTTATACCACTGCAGGCAGCATGGAAGAGGATCTCGAAACGGTTCTCAGTCCATCCCGCCTGAATGAAAAGATGTTTGTCCCGGGGTATCTGGCAGATGATCATACCAAAGCTCTTACACCTGTAAGAGAGCCTGCTGAAGCAGAACGCAAAGCACCTGAAGAAACCATGGTCGCCGGAACTCCGCTTGTTTCTGCCGGAAGCAGCAAGAAAACCGGGAGCCAGGCTGATCCTGATAAAAAAGGCTGGAAAAAATGGCTCACAGGCGGTATTTTTTTCCTGATTTTCCTGATTGGGGCTGTTTATCTGGCTTTCACGTGGATCCCGAGGTGGCTGCATGTTGATGAAGTCACCATACCCGATTACCTGATCGGCATGAATGCCGAGGAAGCAGTCGAAGAGCTTGAGGAACTTGAACTTCGGGTAAACGAGGAAAGTGTGACTCATGATGAAATGGAAGAAGGGACGGTTGTCAGTCATAATCCTCAGGCAGGCAGAACCGTGAAGGTGGATACTCTGGTAACACTCAGGATCAGTGACGGTCCTGAGGGCGAGCCGATGGAAGACTATACCGGATTGGCCTTCTCGTCAATTGAGGAGGAGCTGAGCCGTTATGAGGACGTTCAGGTGGAAACAGAAATAAATACAGAAGCTGATGATGAGACTGTGATCAGGCAGTCCCCGCAGCCGGGGGAAATGATTGTTCCCGGACAAACAGAACTGATTTTGACCATTAGTGAACGTCCGGTGGAAACTATGAGCAATCTGGTCGGGCTGTCCCGGGAAGAAGTGGTAAATTATCTGAGCAGTCACGATTATCTTCACACTGAATTTACGGATGAATACAGCAGCACCGTCCCGGACGGAAGAGTCATCAGACACAATCCTGGATTCGGCACCGAACTTGAAGAAGGAACAGAGGTAACGATTGTGTTTTCCAGAGGACCGGAACCGGAGCCCGATGAACCGGAAGAAGATGAAAACGGCGCCGGGAATGATGAAAACGGCCAGGAAGAAGAGGAAGAAGAAACGCCGCCGGTTTCAGCCTCCGTGCCGATTACGATTCAGATGCCTTCAGACGCAGGAGAAGGGGAGGAATATGAGATCCGCATTGCAAGGACCGATTCCACCACTGGTGACGAGGCAGAGACGGTACTGGAAGAAACAATTACCGAAGAAGAAACGTTCAGAATACCGGTAACACTTGAAACCGAAGACGATGTGGCATACTTGTTTATTTATCAGGACGATCATGAGATTGAAGGCAGCCCATTTGATTACACTTACGATGAAGTAAGAAACTATCAGAATGACGGGTAGGGTCTCAAATCTGGGAGGTTTGCATGGCAGAAGGCCGGATTATTAAAGCCTTGAGTGGCTTTTATTACGTTGAAAATGAAGATGGTATTTTTCAGTGCAGGGGTAGAGGGAATTTCAGGAAAAGAAAAATAACACCTCTTGTAGGTGACCGGGTGACTTTCGAAGCCGAGAACGCAACCGATGGGTACGTACTTGAAGTTCACGATCGTAAAAATAAACTTGTACGTCCGCCTATAGCGAACGTGGAGCAGGCTGTACTGGTTTTTTCGGCACAGGAGCCGGATTTCAGTCCTCACCTGCTTGATAAATTTCTCGTTCATGTGGAAGCGAATGACATTGAACCGGTTATCTGTCTGTCAAAAATAGATCTTCTGGATGAAGAGACAGAGGAAGCGCTGGCAGAGGTGGAAACGCTTTACAGAAACGCGGGCTACGAGGTGCTCAGCACGTCCATTTATGTGGATGAGACAATTGAACTTCTCAGGCCCTATCTCCGCGAGCGGGTGTCTGTTTTTGCCGGTCAGTCAGGTGTTGGGAAATCATCGCTCCTGAATGCCTTAAAGCCGGAGCTTAACCTGGAAACAAATCAGATCTCCAAAAGCCTCGGACGGGGCAAGCACACAACCCGCCACGTGGAGCTGATCCCGGTTGATACCGGCTATGTTGCTGATACACCGGGATTCAGTTCACTTGATTTTCAGGGTGTCTCTCCTGAGACGCTCGCACTCTGTTTTCCGGAAATGAGAGAGCGGTCAGAGGACTGCCGATTCCGACAGTGCACCCACATTAACGAACCTTCCTGCGCTGTGAAAGAATCGTTAAATGAAGGAGAGATAGCACCATCACGATATAAGCATTACGTTCAGTTCATGCAGGAAATTCAAAATCAGAAGCGGAGGTACTGACCGATGATAAAAATAGCACCATCCATTCTGTCAGCAGACTTTGCCAGTCTCGGCAGCGAAATTAAGGATGTCGAACAGGGCGGGGCGGATTACATTCACATTGATGTGATGGACGGGCACTTCGTCCCTAATATTACAATCGGTCCACTGATAGTAAATGCAGTGAGACCAGTGACGGAGCTTCCTCTCGATGTGCATCTCATGATCGAAAATCCCGACCGGTACATTCCGGACTTTGCAAAAGCAGGAGCAGATATTATTTCCGTGCACGTGGAAGCATGCCCTCATCTTCACAGGACTGTACATATGATTCGTGAGCACGGCGCAAAACCAGGCGTGGTTCTGAACCCGGCAACGCCGGTTCAGGCGATTGAACATGTGATTACCGATGTGGATCTGATCCTTTTAATGACAGTAAATCCGGGCTTTGGGGGCCAGTCGTTTATAGAATCAGTTGTACCGAAAATCAGAAAAGTTAAGCAGATGTGTGACGAAGCAGGGCGTCCTGATATGGATATTGAAATCGACGGAGGGGTGAATCCGGAAACGGCTCGTCTCTGTGTAGAAGCAGGTGCCAACGTGCTTGTAGCAGGTTCGGCTGTCTACGGCCGTCCCGACCGGAAAAAAGCCATCGAACAGATCAGAGGCTGATACTACTGCAAACGTCTTAAAGGAGTGCTTCCTTTTAAGGCGTCTTTTTTTCCCGTGATACTATATGGACAAATGCTGTTCTATTGGAGGAAAACGTATGGATATCGTAATCGTGGCAGGGGGGCCTCCTGAACTGGTTCCTGATTTCAATGAACTGCGAGACCATCACAGACATGCAGTATGGGCAGGGGTTGACAGAGGCGTGCATGCCCTTTTAAAAGCAGGAATTACACCTGCTCATGCCTTTGGCGATTTTGATTCGGTTACGGAGGAAGAACGGGAGTGGTTGAACCGGTCGGAAGCGGACTTTCACGTATTTCAGGAGCAAAAGGATGAAACCGATCTGGAGCTCGCGCTCAACTGGGCTCTCAGTACCGAAGGCGAAGGCAGTGTATGGATTTATGGAGCTACAGGAGGAAGGCTTGATCACCTGCTTGCAAATGTACAGATGCTGCTCATAGGGGTAGGCTCTGAAAAAAATATGATCCTTGCAGACCGTCAGAACCGGGTGAGACTGCTTAGTCCCGGGACATATGAAATCCGTTCAGAGATGCCATATGTGTCTCTTATTCCATTTACGTCTGATGTCCGGGGCATAACCCTCACCGGATTTAAATATAATGCAATAGACCTTGATCTCAAGGCAGGTACGAGCAGAGGCGTCAGCAATGAAATTCACGAAGCGCTCGGAACGCTTGTTTTTAAAGAGGGTCTTCTGCTTGTTCTGGAGACAGGCGACAGGTAAAAAAGGGGTACTATTTTCCGGAGGCTGAATATACTTGTAATAACGGAGCACGTCATTTTCCATTCTTTTATCACTGATAACAGATAAGGCGGGAACTCAATCAAGGAGGGGGAACTATGAAATTCTATACCATTAAACTGCCCAAATTTTTAGGCGGTGTGATCCGGGCGATGCTGGGAACGTTTAAGAAGGGGTAGGCTTTATGCAGTGTAACACAGTTCAAGAAGGACGGAGGAACACTGCCTGAGTGCGGAAATCCTCCTTTTTGAACCCGCATTCTCTTATCGGACTTTATACAGACCATACGAAAAAACGGCGCCTTGGAAGGCACCGTTTTTTTGTATGTACGCATATATGAGATTTCAAAAACCCGGGAAAACCCGGGTTTTGTCAATTTCATTATACGCGTTGAACTTTTCCGGATTTCAACGCTTTAGCGGATACGTATACGCGCTTTGGCTTCCCGTTAACGAGGATCCGTACTTTTTGTACGTTAGCACCCCAGCGGCGCTTCGTTGCGTTCAAAGCGTGTGAGCGTTTGTTACCGGAGCTTGGTCCGCGACCGGTGATTACACATTTACGTGACATAGACTTTCCCTCCTTCATGAAAACAAACCACAGTCAGTTTCATCTGCTATAAATACTAATAAATCTTAGCATACGGTTTTTTATAATTCAAGTGTTCAATTGAGGTTTATCAAGGAAATTCTCTTTACACCTTTACCAGGAAGAGGAGACAGGTGAGGAAATGAAAGGAAAATGGCCGTAAAGAGGAGAATTTGCAGGGTTTTCTTTCAATATGTTGAAGAGTATAGTAAAATGGCGATAGCCTGTATGGCAAAACCAAAAGGAGGCTTTTGGCATGACGATTGAAATGAAGACAAATTACGGAAACATTGATGTATCAAGAGATGTAGTGGCTGTGATCGCAGGCGGTGCAGCGATTGATTGTTACGGCATTGTCGGAATGGCTTCACAAAAGCAGCTGAAAGACGGTATTACAGACCTTTTGGGTAAAGAAAATCTGAGCAGAGGTGTCGTCATTCGCGAAGAGAATGATGAAGTGCAGATTGATATGTACATAATTGTAAGCTATGGCACAAAAATCTCTGAAGTTGCCCATAATGTGCAGTCCAAAGTAAAGTATCAGCTTGAGCAGATGCTCGGACTGGTCGTGGATTCTGTCAACATTTTCGTACAAGGTGTACGGGTAACCAATCCATAGGTCAGAGTAAGGAGGAACGTCAGTGAGTAACCAAGCGATTGAAGGAAAAAAGTTTGCCCAGATGGTGCTTGAAGGTGCGAACAACCTGTCAAACAATTCGAAGGCAATCGATGCCCTGAATGTGTTTCCTGTTCCGGACGGGGATACAGGTACGAATATGAACCTGACGATCACTTCCGGTGTGAAGGAAGTTCGTGCTTCCCAGGAAGATCACGTCGGTAAAGTGGCAGGTGCATTTGCGAAAGGACTTCTCATGGGAGCCCGGGGGAATTCCGGCGTCATTCTATCCCAGCTTTTCCGCGGGTTTTCAAAATCCGTTGAAGGGAAAGAGACCATTTCGGCAAAGGATTTGAGCGCCGCATTCGAATATGGTGTGGACATGGCATATAAGGCCGTAATGAAGCCCGTTGAAGGCACCATTCTCACGGTAGCCAAAGATGCAGCCCGAAAGGGACAGAAGTCGGCAGAGGCGTCAGAAGACGTGATTGAAGTGATGAGCGATGTTCTGGATGAAGCGAAAGCCTCTCTTAAACGCACGCCTGATCTTCTCCCGGTGCTGAAGGAAGTCGGCGTTGTTGATTCCGGCGGACAGGGTCTGGTGACGATTTACGAAGGTTTTCTTGCTGTTCTTAAAGGGGAAAAAGCCACATCAGACATTCAGGAAAGTCCATCCCTCGATGAGCTTGTTAAAGTTGAACACCATCAGTCAGCCCAGAGTCATATGTCGACTGAAGACATTGAATTCGGCTACTGTACCGAAGTGATGGTCCGGTTCGAAGAGGAGAAAATGAATGAAAACCCTTACAACGAGGATGCGTTCCGTAACAAACTGAGCGAATATGGTGATTCTCTTCTTGTTGTATCCGATGAGGACCTTCTTAAAATTCATATTCATGCGGAACATCCGGGACATGTAATTACGGAAGCCCAGAAATACGGCGGACTTACCCACGTGAAAATTGAGAATATGCGTGAACAGCACACAACGATTCTGGAAGATGAGATGAAAAAGCAGGATCGCAGCGGTGGAGGAGCCAATAAACCGGCAGGAAAACAGGAATACGCTGTCATTACTGTTGCTATGGGTGACGGTATTGCATCTCTGTTTGAAGGTCTCGGTGCCGGCGGAGTCATCCAGGGCGGTCAGACAATGAATCCGTCCACAGAGGATTTTGTCAAAGCAATCAGAGAAGCAAATGCTGAAAAAGTGATCCTGCTTCCGAACAACTCCAACATCATTATGGCTGCGCAGCAGGCAAACGACGTAGTGGAAGAAGACGTTGTGGTAGTGGCATCCAAATCCGTTCCGCAGGGTCTTGCAGCACTTCTCGCTTTTAATCCTTCAGATTCTCTTGAGGAAAATCAGGAAGCGATGACGGAAGCGATGGCCGACGTAAAGACAGGTGAAGTAACTTATGCTGTCCGTGATACGAGCCTGAACGGAACAGAAATAAAAAAAGGTGACTTTATGGGCATTGAAGGGAAAAAGATTATTACAACAGGACCTTCTGTTCAGGAAGTTGCAAAAGAACTGCTCACAAAAATGGTTGATGATAATAGCGAAATTGTGACGGTGATTATGGGAGAAGACCGGAATGAGGAAGAAGCACAGGAACTGGCTTCTTTCCTTGAAGATAATTATGAAGATGTAGAAGTTGAGGTTCATAAAGGGAACCAGCCGCTCTACTCTTATATTATCTCAGTAGAATAAAAAAATCGGGGGCTGATCGTATGGGAAACGTGAAGGTTGTTACAGATTCAACGGCGGATCTTCCTCAGGAACTGATCGATGAACTCAACATTACGGTCGTTCCGCTGAAGGTACATTTCGGTAATGAAACGTTTGAAGATGGAGTGGATCTCACTCCGGATGAGTTTTATCAGAAACTGGGTGAGACGGATCGCATGCCAAGCACGTCCCAGCCGACCCCTTTTCAGTTTGAAGAACAGTACCGGTCACTGGCGGATGAAGATACATCTATTATTTCCATTCATCTTTCTTCCCGCCTGAGCGGAACGTATCAGTCAGCCGTGATTGCTTCCGGAGAACTGGAAGGGCAGGTGGATGTCACCGTCATCGATTCCCGGAAAGCATCGTATGCGATCGGCATCATTGTGGCGGAAATTGCTCAGATGGCCGCCAACGGCGCGGGAAAAGAAGAATGCCTTGCCAGGCTCGATGTCCTGCTTGAAGATACTACGGTTTACTTCATGGTCGATACACTCGAATTCCTTGAAAAGAACGGACGGATCGGGAAGGCTTCTGCCATGCTCGGCTCCCTGCTTAAAATTAAACCGATTCTTTCCCTTAACGATGAAGGGGAGGTCTACCCGGCTGATAAGGCCCGCGGCTCCAAAAAAGCCGCAGCTAAAATGATCAGTGAGCTGGAAAAACAGTTTGGAAATGACCCTGTTCAAATTGGACTGTCACATGCTCTTGCCAGAGAAGCGGCTGAGGAACTCGCGTCAAAAGCAGAGGAACATTTAAACGTTCAAAGTACAGTCATTACGACAATTGGACCGGTAATCGGTGCCCATGTAGGGCCGGGAACCATTTCCTTATCTGTTATGAAAGTAAATTAACTGAAAAAATCCTGCCTGTTAAAGGGGAGGATTTTTTTATGCGCGGGTATATTGAGAACGTTTCCAGAAAACGAACGTAGTGATTTTCGCCGGGATTTGTTACGATAGACAGGAATGGTTAAGAGAACGTGTGGTCCCCGGCCTGTCCGGCATCACATGGCAGAGGAGGAGAGACACATGAAATTCCGCAGTGTCTTTGATATTATCGGTCCGGTTATGGTAGGACCGTCAAGTTCACATACTGCAGGGGCTGCCCGGATCGGGCTTGTGGCCCGCCATCTTTTTCAGACGCAGCCTGAATGGGCTGATATTCATCTATATGGTTCTTTTGCAAAAACTTACCAGGGTCACGGAACAGATGTAGCGCTCGTCGGGGGCATACTGGGATTTGATACAGACGATCCCCGGATTCCCGACGCATTAAAGATGGCCGAAGAAAAAGGCATGAAAGTCACTTTCATTGAGGAAAAAGACGATCATGATCATCCGAATACGGTTAGAATCCGGCTCGGTAAAGGGGACGACCGTATGGAACTCGTAGGGATTTCCATTGGAGGCGGAAAAGTGGAAGTGAAAGAATTAGATGGGTTCAAGCTGAGGCTGAGCGGGAATCACCCCGCCATTCTCGTCGTTCACAATGACCGCTATGGTGCAATTGCATCCGTTGCCGCGGCCCTTGCAGAAGAAGAAATTAACATCGGACACATGGAAGTGTCAAGAAAAGATAAAGGGAAAGAGGCTCTGATGGTCATTGAAGTCGACCAGAACGTCAGTACTGAGCTGCTCAAAAAAATCGGCTCCCTTTCCGCAATCGAAAAAGTCACCAAAATTCATGATTAGGAGGGACGGCCGATGTTTCACAGTGTCAAGGAATTACTTGAAATTACAGAGAAAAGGAACATACCGATTTCCGAAGTGATGATTGAGCAGGAGATGGAGATCCATAACCGGACCCGCGATGAAATCATTGCCCAGATGGATAAAAACCTCACGGTCATGGAACAGGCAGTTGAGCGGGGAATCAAGGAAGAAGTAAAGTCTGTTTCCGGCCTTACTGGAGGAGACGGCAAAAAGCTTTATAACTACATCCAGACTAATGATACGCTTGCGGGGCCTCTTCTGCTCGATGCTGTGGCAAAGGCGATGGCCACAAACGAAGTGAACGCCGCCATGGGAACCATCTGCGCCACACCGACAGCTGGCTCTGCCGGGGTCGTACCCGGTGTTCTTTTCAGCCTTAAGGATAAACTGAAGCCGGAACGGGAGGATATGATTCGATTTCTGTTTACGAGCGGGGCTTTCGGATTTGTAGTGGCAAACAACGCCTCTATATCCGGTGCTGCCGGCGGCTGTCAGGCAGAAGTTGGGTCCGCCGCAGGAATGGCAGCAGCAGCAGCTGTGGAAATGGCAGGAGGAACGCCCAAACAGAGTGCAGAAGCGATGGCAATTACATTGAAAAACATGCTTGGACTTGTCTGTGACCCGGTTGCAGGCCTTGTGGAGGTCCCGTGCGTGAAGCGAAATGCTGCCGGTGCTTCCAATGCGATCGTATCGGCGGACCTTGCTCTGGCGGGTATTGAAAGCAGAATTCCGGCTGACGAAGTGATCGATGCCATGTACAGAATCGGCCAGTCCATGCCTTCAGCCTTGCGTGAAACTGCTGAAGGGGGGCTAGCGGCGACACCGACAGGCCGGCGCCTGCAAAAAGAAATATTCGGTAGCAAGCCGCGCTGACATTGAATCTGGACCTGCCTGTAATACACGTGAATGGAGTAGGAGAGCGCTCGTCAGAGCTGCTCTCCTCTCTCAATATACATACAGTCGGTGATCTGCTAGAACACTTCCCTTTCCGCCATGAAGATTACGCCATAAGGCCCCTTGATGAAATTGCCCATGAGGAGAGAGCGACAGTCAGGGGCACCGTACACAGTGAGCCGGCTCTCCGTTTTTACGGGAAAAAGAAGTCACGGCTGACAGTCCGGCTTCTTGTTGATGGACTGCTTATTCAGGCGATTTTTTTTAATCAGCATTATCTTAAATCCAGATTTGTTCTCGGTGAGGAAGCGGTAGTCACCGGAAAGTGGGACCGCAGCCGTGCACAGCTCTCACCTGCTGTGATGACCGCAAAAAAACAAACAGAGGAACAAGGGCTTGAGCCGGTTTATCCCCTTAAAGGGGATTTGAAAATGTCGACATTAAAAAAGTGGATTAAAGAAGCGATGGATACATACGGACACGAACTGACTGAAACGCTTCCTGCACAGCTGATCGAAGCCTACAAATTGATGGACCGGCAGGAAACCATCCGTCAGCTCCACTTTCCATCGTCATCCGGCAACCTTAAACAGGCAAGAAGACGAATGATTTATGAAGAACTCCTCTTATTTCAGCTTAAAATGCAGACCTTTCGTAAACAGGAGAGGGAACAGCAGGAAGGCAGAGGAAAGCGTTTTTCCGAAGGCGCTGTCCAGACCTTTACAGAAAAACTGCCTTTTCCCCTTACAGGAGCCCAGAAAAAAGTAAAACAGGAAATATTGAAGGATCTCTCTTCACCATACAGAATGAACCGGCTCCTCCAGGGGGATGTGGGGTCCGGGAAAACGGTAGTTGCTGCGATTGCCCTTTATGCAGCCGTTAATGCGGGCAGCCAGGGGGCCCTGATGGTACCGACTGAAATTTTGGCCGAGCAGCACAGCGAATCCTTAAAATCCCTTCTGGAACCTGAAGGTATAACAGTCCGTCTGCTGTCTGGCAGTGCCCGCGCCAAAGAGAGGAGAGAGACACTTGAATCTCTTGCAAATGGCGAGACAGATATTTTAATCGGCACCCACGCGCTTATACAGGAAGGGGTGGATTTTAAAAACCTCGGTCTGGTAATCACAGATGAGCAGCATCGTTTCGGTGTGAATCAGCGCAAAATTTTGCGAGAGAAGGGTCTTTACCCGGATGTGCTGTTCATGACAGCCACGCCGATCCCGCGGACTCTTGCTATTTCCGTATTTGGTGATATGGATGTATCTGTTATCGATGAGATGCCCAAAGGGCGCAAACCGATTGAAACCTACTGGGCCAAGCCGGATATGTTTGGGCGGGTACTTGCATTTATGGAAAAGCAGCTTCGTGCCGGCCGACAGGTGTATGTCATCTGCCCACTTATTGAAGAGTCGGACAAACTTGATGTACAAAATGCCATCGATATTCATGTGAAGCTGTCGGAAGCCCTGCCGGACTTTTCGTGCGGATTGATGCACGGGCGTCTCGCTGCCGAAGAGAAAGACCAGGTCATGAAAGCTTTCGCAGAAAACCATGTGCATCTTCTTGTTTCCACCACAGTGGTGGAAGTTGGTGTGAATGTTCCCAATGCGACACTGATGGTGATTTATGATGCGGAACGTTTTGGCCTTGCTCAGCTTCACCAGCTCAGAGGGCGTGTCGGGAGAGGCAGCGACCAGTCGTACTGCATTCTTCTGGCCGATCCTAAATCTGATAACGGGAAAGAACGGATGCAGGTGATGACCGAAACCAATGATGGATTCGAACTATCGGAGCGTGATCTGGAACTTAGGGGACCAGGTGATTTTTTCGGCCGCAAACAAAGCGGACTTCCGGAATTCAAGGTTGCAGATCTCGTACATGACTACCGGGTTCTTGAAGTAGCCAGGCAGGACGCAGCAAAACTCGTGGATTCCGATGCCTTCTGGAACTCAAAGGACTACGAAGCCCTGAGGTTCTGGCTGGAAAAAGAAGGCGTGTTTGATACGGAGCGGCTTGACTGAAAGTGTCAGATCCCAGCTGCTAAAATGCAAACACCTTTCGATAAACCGCGGCAACACCAGGAATAAGCACTTATTTCTTTACTTGAAAACTGAATCCGGCAATTATATACTACTGTTAGTACCTAGTCATATAACATGGGGAAAATCCGTCTAACAGACACTATGCCTGGAAGTGATTCAGAAATGAAAATGTCCAAAAAGGACCGTCAGCCCCGGCTGAGGCAGGAAATTGATAAAAATCCATTTGTGACGGATGATGCTCTGGCTGACTCGTTCGGTGTGAGTGTTCAGACCATCAGGCTCGATAGACTTGAACTGAATATTCCTGAAGTAAGAGAGCGGATTAAAGATGTGGCAAGACAGCAGTATGACACTGTCAAAGCGCTCCAGATGGAAGAGATCATCGGAGAGATGGTCGATCTTGAGCTTGATAAATATGCGATCTCCATTCTTGATATCAGGGAGGAGCATGTATTTACGCGGACCGGCATCGCAAGGGGACATCATCTTTTTGCCCAGGGGAATTCCCTGGCGGTTGCCGTTATTGATGATGAACTTGCTCTCACCGCTAAATCGAGTGTGTCTTTTAAACGACAGGTCCGGCAGGGAGAGCGGGTCGTTGCAAAAGCGGTTGTTACCGGGATCCAGGGAGACCGCACCTTTGTGACTGTAAACAGCCACGTAGGACAGGAACTCGTTTTTACCGGGGAATTTTCCATGTTCCGTCAACAGCATTCAGAGGAGAAAGAAGGTTAAGGTAATGAAACTTGCGATCGATGCCATGGGCGGTGACCACGCCCCGCAGGCAATCATAGAAGGAGTAGAGCAGGCACTCCGGGAATACAGCGATCTGAAGGTTACGCTATTTGGCGATAAAGAACAAATAGAGCAGTACATAATACAGGGAGACCGTGTGGAAATCGAACATACCGATGAAACAATTTCAAGTGATGACTCTCCTGTAAGAGCGGTGAGAAGGAAAAAGAATTCCTCCATGGTCAGGGCTGTTCAGGCAGTCAAGGACGGCCAGGCTGATGCGTGTATTTCAGCAGGTAACACAGGGGCCTATATGACAGCAGGTCTGCTTGTTGTTGGCCGGATTAAGGGAATAGAGAGGCCGGCGCTCTCGCCGATGCTTCCGACGCTGGGAGGAGAAGGCTTTCTCCTTCTCGATGTAGGCGCAAATATGGATGCCAAGCCGTCTCATCTGGTGCAGTACGGAATGATGGGAAGCATTTATATGCAGAAAGTACGGGGAGTGGCCAAACCGCGGGTAGGTCTGCTTAACGTAGGAGGCGAAGCCGGGAAGGGGAACGATCTGACGAAGCAGGTATATCAGCAGCTGCAGCAGACAGACCTTAACTTTATCGGTAACGTGGAAGCAAGGGATCTTCTGAACGGCGCTGCCGATGTTGTCGTATGTGACGGTTTTTCCGGCAACCTCGTACTTAAATCAATAGAAGGTACAGCTCTTTCCATCTTCTCTCTGCTGAAAGAGGAGCTGACATCTTCATTAAAGAATAAACTGGCAGCGGGTGTTCTCAAGCCCTCTTTCAAACAGATTAAAATGAAGCTGGACTATTCGGAATACGGCGGCGCAGGCTTGTTCGGCCTTAATGCACCGGTCATTAAAGCACATGGATCGTCGGATGCGAGAGGAATCTTCAGTGCTGTCCGGCAGGCAAGGACGATGCATAATGAGAATGTGGTCGATCTGATTACAGATGAGATCAGATCCGATAAGGGGGAACTTGCAGATGGGTAAAACAGCTGTTCTGTTTCCGGGACAGGGGTCCCAGAAAACAGGTATGGGTCAGGAACTTGCTGAAAACTTCGAGAAGGCGAAAAAGGTATTTGCCGAAGCGGATGAAGCACTCGGGTTTTCACTGTCCAGCATGATCTTTGAAGGAACCGAAGAGGCACTCAGACGTACAGAAAATACACAGCCTGCACTGCTGACAACAAGTATAGCCATTTGGGAAGTGCTGAAGGAAAAGGGTGTATCAGCGGATTTCGCTGCAGGACACAGCCTTGGAGAATATTCGGCGCTTGTCGCTGCCGGAAGTCTCTCGTTCACTGAAGCCTGCCGCGCTGTGCGCACACGTGGCCAGCTCATGGAGGAAGCCGTTCCTCAAGGGCAGGGTACGATGGCTGCGGTCCTTGGAATGGACCGGGATGAACTGGATGCGATTACCAAAAAAATATCCGCCGAAACAGGTTCTGTCCAGGCAGCCAACTATAACTGTCCCGGCCAGATTGTAATTTCCGGATCTGCCGAAGGTGTAAAAGAAGCATCTGCTGCTCTTAAGGAAGCTGGTGCCAAGCGTGTTCTTCCTTTGAATGTAAGCGGTCCGTTTCATTCAGAACTGATGAAACCTGCGGCAGGAAAAATGAAAGAAAAGCTTGCAGAACTGTCTTTTCAAAACCCTGAAATGCCGGTCATTGCAAATGTAACCGCACGTCCGGTAAACGATGGAGAAGAGATCGAGCAGCTTCTATACGAGCAGATCTATTCCCCTGTCCTATGGGAGGATA
Organism: Alteribacter lacisalsi; assembly: GCF_003226345.1. Lineage (GTDB taxonomy): Bacteria > Bacillota > Bacilli > Bacillales > Salisediminibacteriaceae > Alteribacter > Alteribacter lacisalsi. The sequence goes on from NZ_PDOF01000001.1 coordinate 1,048,785, forward strand.
CAATTCGCACCCTTGATTCAGAAGGTGTGGATACGTTTATCGAAGCGGGACCGGGCAAGGTGCTCAGCGGTCTTGTTAAGAAAATCAACCGCCGAGCCAAAGTGCTTCCTGTATTCGACGAAGAAACACTCGAGTCAGCACTGAAAGTATTAGAGGAGGGGAAATAAATGCAGTTTGAAGGACAAAATGCCCTTGTTACAGGTGCCTCCAGAGGAATCGGAAGAGAAATTGCCATTCATCTTGCTAAAAACGGTGCAAACGTGGCGATTAACTATGCCGGACGCGAAGACCGTGCTCTTGAAACAGCGAAAGAGTGCGAAAGTTATGGGGTAAAAGCCATTACAGTTCAGGCAAACGTGGCTGACGGCAAAGACGTTCAGGATATGGTAAAAGTCGTTCTCGCTGAATTCGGTTCTCTTGAAATCCTCGTTAACAATGCCGGGATTACTAAAGACGGTCTGATCATGAGAATGAAAGAAGAAGATTTTGAATCTGTCATTGATATCAACCTCAAAGGCGTGTTTAACTGTTCAAAAGCCGTGACCCGCCAGATGATGAAGCAGCGCTACGGCCGGATCATTAACATTTCCTCTGTCGTAGGGGTTCTCGGTAATGCCGGGCAGGCAAACTATGTGGCGAGTAAAGCTGGCGTGATCGGGCTTACAAAGTCCATGGCACGGGAGCTTGCGAACCGTAATATTCAGGTAAATGCTGTTGCACCGGGATTTATTGAAACGGACATGACTGACGCGCTCAGTGAGGATGTGAAAGAAGCCATGCTCGGCCAGATTCCACTTGGAAAACTCGGGTCTGCATCCGATGTGGCGCAGGTGGTTACATTCCTGGCGGGTGAAGGGGCAGGCTATATGACAGGCCAGACACTGCACGTGGACGGCGGCATGGTAATGTAGCAGATTTTTCTGGTCTTCCGGGCCGGATTATCCTATAATGACTTGAGAGGAGGTGAAAGACATGGCAGCGACACTTGATAGAATCGCCAAAATCGTTTCCGAGCGTCTTGGAGTTGACGAAGCTGAGGTAAAACCTGAAGCAACGTTCAAAGAAGACCTTGGTGCAGACTCCTTGGATGTAGTAGAACTCGTTATGGAACTTGAAGACGAGTTTGATCTTGAAATTTCCGATGAAGATGCTGAAAAAATTGCTACTGTTGGTGATGTGATCACTTACATAGACAATCAAAAATAAGCAAGTAAACACTTGGCCTGAGTTTCTGCAGTTTCAGTGCCGGCATCACGATGGTGAGGCCGGCAGAAAACTGCAGGTGACTCGGGCTTTAATCAGTGAATGAACCGTGAAACAACAGATGGGGGTACTCATGCAACAGTCGCGAAAAGTCCGAAGAAAAGGGTTGAAACGGCAGCCAAAAAAAATTCAGATGTCAAAAGCACAAAAGATGCAGTATAAGCAGTTTCTCCGGTCACTCGGGTTTGAATTTGAAAACGAGGATTTGTTTATTCAGGCTTTTACCCATTCATCCTACGTAAATGAACACCGGATTCGTCCCCATGACGATAATGAAAGACTTGAGTTTTTAGGCGATGCGGTTTTGGAATTGGCCATCTCGCAATTTCTGTTTAAGACCTTTGACACGATGAGTGAAGGTGAGATGACCAAACTCAGAGCTGCCATCGTATGTGAACCCTCTCTTGCAAGGTTTGCAGGTGATCTTCACTTTGGGGAGCACGTTCTTCTCGGAAAAGGGGAGGAGATGACCGGAGGCAGAACGAGACCGGCCCTTCTGGCAGATGTGTTCGAATCATTTGTCGGGGCCCTTTATCTTGATCAGGGTCTTGAGGCCGTCTACGTGTTTCTGGAGAAACATGTCTACCCTAAAATCAAACAGGGTGCATTTTCCCATATGATGGACTTTAAAAGCCAGCTGCAGGAATTTATTCAAAGAGAAGGCCATGGTCAGGTTCAATACCGGATCGTCCATGAAAAAGGTCCTGCGCACTGCAGGGAGTTTGTGAGTGAGGTCTGGCTTGAAGAAGAAAGTCTCGGTACCGGTACCGGCCGTTCCAAAAAAGAAGCCGAACAGCACGCAGCCCAGCAGGCGCTGGAAAAGCTCAACAAAGATGAGGCCTGAGGCGTAATGATACATGTAAAACATAAAAAGCTTCCAATTATCCATGCGATAATCGGAAGCTTTTTTCCTGGATTTAACGTTTTATTTTCTCATTTGGCCCAGTTCGGATACAATGGCATCCATTTCATTCACGCTGAAGCTGTTACGGCTCATCACGTGAGCGTGAACTTCCTCAAGGTCATCGAACTTCTCGAGGTCAAAATCTTTCGCTTTAATGGCCCCTGCATTCACGATCTGAAGCTTCCCTTTAATATCATCAAGCATTTCATTGATGCGCTCTTCGTTTTTCATTATCGGTCATTCCTTTCTATCTGGTGCTGTTTCCTCTCTTATTCTAACACGGTTCAGAAATTTGAACACCGGCAAGTACCGTTTTCCAAAGGATGTGCAGGGTCCAAGGGAGCGGAACAGGTGTGTCGGAGTGTGTCATTTTGTCGATATCCTGCCTGCGAAAGTGGATTCCCACCGCACGAAGGTCGATAATCGTAAAAAAAACTGATACCCGGTATTTAAACAACTGCCATCTCTGCACACCCTTTCCCCGAGACGTTCCAAATCAGAAACAGAGTATGGTAAAATAGTTAAGTTACAAGGAAGAAATGCCACCCGCTGCACAGGCGGACGGAATAAAGAGGTGGATAGCATTGTTTTTAAAACGACTCGACCTGATCGGCTTTAAATCATTTGCCGACAGGCTTTCGATTGATTTTGTTTCCGGTGTGACCGCAGTAGTCGGCCCAAACGGAAGCGGCAAAAGCAACATTTCCGATGGAATCCGGTGGGTGCTTGGCGAACAGTCAGCCAAAAATCTCCGCGGAGGAAAAATGGAAGATATCATTTTTTCCGGAACCGACACGAGAAAACCGCTGAATATGGCGGAAATTACCCTTACCTTAAATAACGAAAATCAGCACCTGGCGATCGACTACAGTGAAGTAAGCGTCACAAGACGTGTGTACCGCTCAGGTGAAAGTGAGTATCTTATAAATAACCAGACGTGCAGGCTCAGAGATATTATCGATCTGTTTATGGACTCGGGTCTTGGAAAAGAATCTTTTTCCATTATCGGCCAGGGAAGGATCGAAGAGATTCTGAGCAGTAAACCGGAGGAACGAAGAAAAATCTTTGAAGAGGCTGCCGGTGTACTAAAATACAAGAACCGCAAAGTGAAATCAGAGAAAAAGCTTGCAGATACACAGGACAACCTGAACAGAGTGGACGATATTCTCCATGAGCTGCACGGTCAGGTTGGACCGCTCAGGGAGCAGGCCGATATTGCAAGGGACTATCTGGAACGTAAAGCTGAGCTGAAAGAAGTGGAAACCGGTCTGATCGTTAAAGAAATTGAAGAACTTCATCAAAGATGGACCGCTGAAAAGAATAATCTCGCTTCCTTCAGACAGAAAGAGGAAGCGCTGCAGTCTGATGCTCAGATTAAAGAAAAAGCGGCCGAGCAGTGCAAGAGTGATATCCATGAATTTGACGAGTCCATTCAGAAACTTCAGGATATCCTGCTTACGGCAAGTGAGGATCTTGAAAAGAAAGAAGGACAGAAGCAGGTCTGGCACGAACGGAAGAGGAACTTCACAAAAAACCGTGAACAGTTTAAGGACGAGATTGAACGTCTGAAAGAGCAGAGCATGGAACTGGCTGAAAAAGTGTCAAAGCGCCAGTCAGATGCAGACAGCGCAGCAGAAAAGCTGTCATTCACACAGAAAAGTCTGAAGCAGGACAGGGAAAAGCTGCACCGGCTGAGCGGGAACCATGAAGACGAGGTTGAACAGCTGAAGGCTGACTACATAGAGTTTCTGAACGAAGCCGCAGCACTCAAAAATGAAAAACGGTACCTTGAAGACCAGCTCTCTAAACAGTCTTTTAAAGAAAACAGGCTTGAGACTGATAATAAAGGTCTGCTTGAAAAGAGAACACAATTAACTGAAAAGCAGTCTTTAAGTTCAAAAGCTCTCGAAGAAATCCGCAAAAAGCTGGAAGCTGCTGCCGATTCGTTCAGGGAGCAGCAGTCCAGTCTTGAAAAGAGCGAAGCCCTTTACCGTAAGAAAGAAGCCCTCCTCTATGAAGCATACCGTCACGTGGAACAGCTCCGTTCCAAAAAAGACGTCCTTGAAGACATGCAGAATGACTATGCCGGTTTCTTTCAGGGGGTAAAGGAAATTCTTAAAGAGCGAGACCGTACATTTTCAGGAATTGAAGGTGCGGTGGCAGAGTTGATTGACGTGAAAAAAGAGTACGAAACCGCCATTGAAACGGCGCTGGGTGCTTCCCAGCAGCACGTGGTTGTTGCGGACGAAGCGACGGGAAGAAAGGCGATTTCCTGGCTCAAACAAAAACACCTCGGCAGAGCAACGTTTCTTCCTATGGACGTGATCAGGCCCCGGAACCTTAGTGAAAGCGACCGTTCACAGCTTCAACAGGCACAGGGGTTTGAAGGTGTGGCAAAAGACCTGGTCGACTATGATCCCCGGTATGAAAATGTCGCGGCACAGCTGCTCGGGAATGTGATTGTGGCCACGGGAATGAAAGAGGCAAACGGTATTGCCAGGCTGCTGCGTTACCGCTACCGGATCGTCACGCTGGAAGGCGACGTAATTAATCCCGGGGGAGCTATGACAGGCGGAAGTGCAAACCGGAAAAAATCGCAGCTGCTTGGAAGACAGCAGGAGCTTGAGCGGCTGTCCGATAAGCTTTCAAAGCTTGAGCAGGAATCCAACATGCTCCGCCAGGAAGTTGAAGCCCGGAAAGAAGAAATCGCAGAGCTCAGAAGATCCCTGAACAGCAAGAGATCCGAGGGAGAAGTGTTAAGGGAACAAGAGCATGAAGAGAAGGACCGTCTTAGGGAAGCGGAGATGGCGATTGCGAATCTGAATGAGCGCCTCCGGATTTATGACCAGGAGAAAAACGAATTCGCAAGGGAGCGCTCGGAACGGGAATCGCGCTTTGCAGAGCTTGATTCAAGGATTGCTGAAGCCGAGACGGAAACCGTGAGGCTCAATGAAAAAATTCAGAACGCCAAAACCATTCAGGCTGAACAGGCGGTTTCAAAGGAAACGCTCCAGAAAGCTGTGACTGAAGGTCAGATTCAGGAGACGAAGGAGCAGGAACAGCTTCACTATCTTGAAGAAACACTCCGTTCGCTTCGGGATTCCTATAACTCCGTCACTGGTGAACTGAATGCTAAACAGCAGGAATATGACCAACTGAGTACCGAAATTGATTCCCAGGCTGATGATGGGGTGACTCTGGAGCAGCTGATTGAAAAACGGAGAAACGAAAAGCAGAACACGATTAGACTGATTGCCAGACAAAAATCAGAACGACTAAACCTTCAGCAGGAACTTGATGATACAGAACGGGAATTAAAAGAGCAGAAGCGGCTCGTGAAACAGATGAGCGATGCTGTCAGGGAAACTGAAGTGGCAGTAAACCGCACAGATGTGGAACTGGACAACCGGCTTAAAAAGCTTGAAGGTGAGTATGAACTCACCTATGAAGCTGCGAAGGCTCACCATGCTATTGAACTGTCCATAGAAGAGGCCCGTACGAGAGTAAAACTGATTAAGCTTAGTATAGAGGAACTGGGTTCCGTAAACATTGGCGCCATTGACGAATACGAGAGAATCAGGGAGCGCTATGATTTCCTTCTCAGCCAGAAAGAAGATCTGGAGTCGGCCAAGGCGACGCTAATGCAGATCATTAGTGAGATGGATGAAGAGATGATCCGGCGCTTCAGTGAATCTTTTGAAAAAATCCAGGAGCACTTCCAGGATGTCTTCGTCCAGCTTTTTGGAGGCGGCCGTGCCGGGCTGGTATTAACGGAGCCGGACAACCTGCTGACATCGGGAGTGGATATCGTCGCCCAGCCGCCCGGGAAAAAACTGCAGAACCTTGGTCTCCTGTCAGGCGGGGAGAGGGCTCTTACGGCAATCGCACTTCTGTTCGCGATACTTCAGACGCGGCCTGTTCCTTTCTGCGTTCTTGATGAAGTTGAGGCTGCACTTGACGATGCCAATGTGGCCCGCTTCGCCCAGTACCTTAAGGAATTCAGCGGGAAGACCCAGTTTATTGTTGTGACACACCGTAAAGGAACGATGGAAGAAGCGGATGTTCTCTACGGTGTGACTATGCAGGAATCAGGCGTGTCCAAACTTGTAAGTGTACGAATGGAAGAGACAGAAGCCCTAGTCGGCGCAAACTGAATGGAGGATCATGATGAGCTTTTTTAAAAAACTTAAAGATAAGATTACGAATCAGACAGAAACAGTCACGACGAAATTTAAGGATGGTCTTTCAAAAACCCGCGATTCTTTCGTCGGCCAGATGAATGAACTCGTCAAAGATTACCGGAAAGTGGACGAGGAATTTTTTGAGGAACTGGAAGACATCCTTATTTCAGCCGATGTAGGTGTCAACACCGTGATGCAGCTGATCGATGAGCTTAAAGACGAAGCCCGGAGAAGAAATATCAGCCAGGCAGAAGACATTCAGCCGGTCATTTCCGAAAAACTGGCAGAAATGCTCCAGAAAGAAGAGGATGAGAGCGAGCTTAATATGCAGAAAAATGCCATGACTGTCATCCTTTTTGTCGGTGTGAACGGCGTTGGAAAAACGACCACAATCGGAAAGATGGCCCATAAGTTCCGTGAAGAAGGTAAAAAGGTCGTCCTTGCTGCCGGGGACACCTTCCGTGCCGGAGCCATTGAACAGCTTGAAGTCTGGGGGGAGCGCGCAGGTGTGGACGTCGTGAAGCAGCAGGCGGGATCAGATCCTGCAGCCGTCATGTATGATGCTGTTCAGTCCGCAAAGTCAAAAGGAGCAGACGTCCTGCTCTGTGATACGGCAGGCCGGCTTCAGAACAAAGTTAATCTGATGAACGAACTGGAAAAGGTCAAGCGGGTCATCAGCCGGGAAATCCCAGATGCACCGCACGAAGTGCTGCTTGTTCTCGATGCCACCACCGGCCAGAACGCTATGAGCCAGGCAAAAACGTTCTCGAAGTCGACAGACGTATCAGGAATCGTTCTGACAAAACTCGACGGCACCGCCAAAGGGGGAATCGTCCTGGCAATCCGCAATGAACTGGACATCCCGGTTAAATTTGTCGGCCTCGGTGAGGGTATGGATGATCTTCAGCAGTTTCAGGCTGATCAGTATGTCCATGGGCTTTTTGCTGATGTTCTTCATGAAGCAGAAGAAGCCGCCGCTGAAAGAGAGTGAAGCGGATAGTGCGTCAAGATATTTTCTTGACATAGGTTGCCCTATCCTGTATTATTGGTGATTGTAAAGGATATTCACTTAACAAGGCGGTGCGTCCGGTGATTGACAAAACCATACGAATAAATTACCTGTATGATTTTTATCAGTCCCTTCTGACCGGCAAACAGAATAATTACATGCGGATGTATTATCTGGACGACTGGTCTCTCGGGGAGATTGCCGACCACTTTCAGGTGAGCCGGCAGGCGGTATATGATAACATCAGGCGTACGGAAGCATTGCTTGAAGAATACGAAGAAAAATTATCGCTTTTTGAGCGGTATCAGGAACGGAGCGGGCTTATGAAGAAGCTCCGGTCCCTTATAGAAGACGGTAAAGATCGTGAGGACATTCTTCGCGTCCTCCAAAAGGTGGAGAATCTGGAATAAAGGGGGCAGCCGGATGGCATTTGAAGGACTGGCGGAGCGGCTCCAGGGGACTTTAAATAAAATCCGCGGCAAAGGGAAGGTATCAGAGGCTGACGTTAAAGTGATGATGCGTGAAGTCAGACTGGCTCTTCTTGAAGCGGATGTTAACTTTAAAGTCGTCAAGGATTTTATCGCCCGTGTAAAGGAAAGGGCTGTAGGGCAGGAAGTACTCGAGTCCCTCACACCCGGACAGCAGGTTGTAAAAGTAGTAAATGAAGAGCTGACCGCACTTATGGGCGGGGAGCAGAGTAAAATTGCAACAGCGCAGAAACCGCCGACCGTGGTCATGATGGTCGGACTTCAGGGTGCCGGTAAGACGACAACAACCGGAAAGCTTGCCAACCATCTGCGTAAAAAGCACAACCGGAACCCGTTGATGGTGGCTGCCGATATTTATCGTCCAGCCGCAATTAAGCAGCTTGAAACTCTTGGGAAACAGCTGAATATGCCTGTCTTCTCAATGGGAGACCAGGTAAGCCCGGTAGAAATTGCGCGAAATGCCATTGCAAAAGCAAAGGAAGACCATCACGATTATGTTCTGATTGATACAGCAGGCCGTCTGCATATTGATGAGGAACTGATGAGTGAACTCGATGATGTGAAAGAACTGGCCAAGCCTGACGAAATTCTGCTTGTGATCGATGCGATGACAGGTCAGGATGCGGTTAATGTGGCAGAGAGCTTCAACGAACGTCTCGGCATAACCGGGGCTGTTCTTACCAAGCTTGACGGAGATACCCGCGGCGGTGCGGCACTGAGTGTCAGAGCCGTGACGGGAACCCCGATTAAATTTGCCGGGATGGGTGAGAAGACCGATGCCCTTGAACCATTCCATCCTGAACGGATGGCGTCACGGATTCTCGGGATGGGTGACGTTCTTACCCTGATTGAAAAAGCCCAGACCAATGTTGACGAAGAACGTGCAAAAGAGCTTGAGCGTAAAATGAGAACCAATGAGCTTACCTTCGATGACTTTTTGGAACAGCTCGCACAGGTAAGGAGCATGGGGCCTCTTGATGAACTTCTCAACATGATGCCTGGTGCCGGGAAAATGAAGGGGCTGAAAAACGTCCAGGTCGATGAAAAACAGATCGGCCAGATTGAAGCGATCGTCCGTTCGATGACGAAAGCGGAAAAAGAAGATCCGTCTATCCTGAATGCAAGCCGCAGAAGACGGATTGCCAAAGGAAGCGGGACGTCTATTCAGGATGTTAACCGCCTGATTAAACAGTTTGGCGAAATGAAAAAGATGATGAAGCAGATGTCCGGCATGCAGAAAGGCAAGAAAAAGGGCGGCATGGGTGGCATGAAGTTTCCGTTTATGTAGGTATTGAAGTGTCCAGAGCCCTGTCCTGTAAAGGAATTTCACTGTGTTAAGTTTTTTTCCTTTACGGGGGGTTGTGAACAGCCGGAGACTATGATAACATTCTTTAAGTGTGAAAATGATAGTGTGAATTTTATTTGGAGGTGAAACACATGGCAGTTAAAATTCGTCTTAAGCGTATGGGAGCTAAGAAATCTCCTTTCTACCGCGTAGTTGTTGCTGATTCACGTTCTCCACGTGATGGCCGCTTCATCGAGGAGATCGGAACATATAACCCTTTAGTAAACCCTGTTAAGTTCGACGTGAATGAAGAAAAAGCGTTGAAATGGATGGGAGAAGGCGCAAAGCCTTCCGACACTGTTCGTAACCTTTTCTCAAACGTTGGCTTGATGGAAAAGTTTCACAATGCGAAAAACGCAAAGTAAGCTTTTCAAATAGAAGCAGATGATGAGAAGGAGGCTTCAATGTCTCCTTCTTTTTACACATCTGCAGTGAGGTGAGTGAGATGAAAGAATTAGTCGAGTCAATTGCAAAATCCCTTGTAGATCACCCCGAAGATGTCCGTGTCACTGAACACGACGAAGGTCGTTCACTCACATTAAAGCTTTCCGTACACGCAGATGACATGGGAAAAGTAATCGGGAAACAAGGGCGCATTGCCAAGGCAATTCGTTCGGTCGTGTATGCAGCAGGTGCAAACAAGAACAAGCGCATCAACCTGGAAATCGGGTAAAGGGTGGGGGATACCTCTCCCTTTTTACGTATGTTCCGGCTGATGGGCCACTTTAGCGGAGGTGAAGAGGTTGCAAATTCTTAAAAAAGTAGTTGTAAAGCAGATTCTCACAGACAACAGCAAAACCCGTCTGAAAGAGCAGTTCCTCTCCAAGCAGTATCAGCTGAATAAAGAAGTACAGCAGCTTGAATTTGTACTTCATAAGAAACTGAAAGACACGAAGAATAACGCAAATTACCAGAACTCTCTGAAAGAGAGTTTCCGGCGTGAGATGCAAAGACGTAAAGAACGCATCCGTCAGCTTGAACTCAAGCTTTCCCAGCTGGATGAACTCGATCTTGGCGCGGAAGTCCGCGAAGGCTCGATCCAGATGATCGAGGAAGTAGAAGAAGGGGATAACTGGGAAGACATCATGAAAGGTACCGAGATAGTCGTAAAAGACGGTATGGTTCATGAAATCCGCAAAGGCGGCATGCACGATGACGACTGATTGGCTGAACGTGGGTAAGATTGTGAATACCCACGGCATCCGCGGAGAAGTCCGCGTGATTTCCCGGACCGATTTTCCTGAGGAGAGATACGTTCCGGGAGCTAAGCTTTATGTGCAGACGGGGGACAGCCAGCGACGTGAAGTGACGGTCGCTTCATCCCGTAAGCACAAACAGTTTGATCTGCTTGCTTTTGAAGGACTGGACAATGTTAACGATGTTGAAAGCTTTAAAGGCCATCTTCTCCAGGTTCCGGCAGGTATAGAACCTGATCTGGAAGAAGGGGAGTACCTGTACAGGGAGATCATCGGCTGTGAAGTGGAAACAACAGAGGGCCTTAACATAGGTACGATCAGGGAAATTCTCTCCCCCGGCGCAAATGATGTCTGGGTTGTCAAACGGCCGGGAAAAAAAGACGCGCTTATTCCGTACATCGAACCTGTTGTTAAATCTGTTGATCCAGAGCAGAAGAAAGTGACCATCGAACTTCTGGAAGGGCTGATTGACGAATGAGAATGACGGTTCTCACCCTTTTTCCCGAAATGTTTGAAGGAGTATTTAACACATCCATTCTCGGACAGGCACAGAAAAAGGGCATCGTTTCGTACGATGTCGTTAATTTCAGAGATTACAGCAGCGACCGCCACAACCGGGTAGACGATTATCCCTACGGCGGGGGAGGCGGCATGGTGCTTACCCCGCAGCCGCTGTTTGATGCTGTGAAGGCACAAAGAGAAGACGGAGCGAAAGAGCCGAGAATCATTCTTCTCTGCCCCCAGGGGGAGCGTTATGACCAGCGGAAAGCAGAAGAGCTATCAAAGGAAGACCATCTGGTTTTCCTCTGCGGTCACTATGAAGGGTACGATGAGCGGATCAGAGAGCACCTTGTAACGGACGAAATCTCCATTGGTGACTTTGTACTGACTGGGGGAGAACTGGGTGCCATGACGATTGCAGACAGTGTAACAAGGCTGTTGCCCGGTGCACTCGGAAATGAAACGAGTGCCGTCACTGACTCCCACAGTACCGGTCTGCTCGAATATCCTCATTACACCAGACCGTCGGATTATGAAGGTATGAAAGTCCCTGAAGTCCTTTTAAGCGGTCACCATGAGCGGATCGAAACGTGGAGAAGAGAGCAGGCCCTCAGACGTACATTTGAGCGCCGGCCCGATCTTTTGGAAAAAGCTGACCTCATGGAAGAAGACAGACAGTACATTGAGAAACTGAAGCAGGAAAGGGAATAATTTTTCTTGTTTCAGAGGTTCTGGTGTGCTATTATATACCTTGTGGCTTTGCGTCACATGATCAAGATGCTCCGCTGTCCGCAAAAAGGGCAAGAACATCTGGAGGAAGGAGGCGAACAGACATGGAACAAATCATTCGTGATATTACTAAAGATCAGCTGAAAAGCGACCTTCCTGAATTCCGTGCCGGCGACACAGTACGCGCGCACGTAAAGGTTGTTGAGGGAACTCGCGAGCGTATCCAGGTATTCCAAGGTGTTGTTATCAAGCGCCGCGGATCCGGTATCAGCGAAACGTTCACTGTTCGTAAGGTATCCAACGGTGTTGGAGTCGAGCGTACATTCCCGGTACATTCACCTCGTCTTGCTGAGATTGAAGTGACCCGCCGCGGTAGAGTACGTCGTGCGAAGCTTTATTACCTGCGTGCACTTCGCGGTAAAGCTGCCCGAATTAAAGAACGCTAAAATGACTGATGAAAAGAGGTGCTCCAGAAAAAGGTCGTCTGATCTTTTGAGGAGCGCCTCTTTTAGTTTGGGCAGGTTGAGGCTGAAGTGTCAGTAAAACTTCTATTTGCGCAGCTGACGCCAGCAGCGAGACTCCTGCGGCAGAGAAGAGCATCGGCATCTCGATTACGTTCCGATTTGCTTCGACACAGCCAGCTTCGAAGCTTTGCTTGAAGAGGAAGAAGCAGGCTGGCAGGGAAAGACCCCCCCAGGCGCAGCCGAGGAGGCTCACCGCCACGGAAAGCGAGCGGATGGCGTTTAGCGGAGCTTCGCAAAACTGACGGAAGGGTATACTCATTTAAGATATAAAAAGAGGTATTCTCATTATATCTTTTATACATAAGAAAGCGGACGTCTGACCTGTTTTGCCTGCCGTCCTGATTTATTGTGGCAGGAGCAGCTTTTATCCTTTACAATAGAAAATAGTTATTCAACTACCAGAATCTGAGCATAATGGAGGCAGAATGAATGGCCAAGTCAGAATCGTGGGAATGGCTGAAAGCTGTTGCCGTTGCCCTGTTGCTAGCTGTAGTGATCCGGTTTTTCTTCTTTGCCCCAATTGTTGTGGACGGAGAGTCCATGATGCCGACACTTGAGCACAATGATCGTATGATCGTAAACAAGATCGGGTATAACATATCAGAACCGGACCGCTTTGATATTGTCGTGTTTCATGCTACACATACAAAAGACTACATTAAGCGGGTCATCGGCCTCCCTGGTGATACAGTAGCCTATGAAGACGATGTGCTTTATATAAACGGAGAAGCGGTGGAAGAGCAGTATCTTGATGATTACAAAGAAAATGCAAACCGGATGCCGTTTACGGGCGACTTTACTCTTGAGGAAGTGACCGGCTATGAAACAGTACCGGAAGGGCATATGTTTGTGCTCGGAGATAACAGGCAGCACAGTAAAGACAGCCGGCACATCGGCATGATTCCCTACGACGAAGTAGTGGGGAAGGCAAACTTTGTTTTCTGGCCTGTCAATGAATTCCGAATTGTAAACTAGGAGTGTCAGCCATGTCCATACAGTGGTTTCCCGGCCATATGGCCAAAGCAAAGCGAGAAGCAAAAGAAAAGATGAAGCTGATTGACGTGGTTATAGAGCTTCTTGATGCGCGGATTCCCCTATCCTCACGCAACCCGGTAATCGATGAAATTACCGGAGGTAAACCGCGGATAATCATTTTGAATAAAGCAGATCTTGCTGATCCTGAAATAACAAAAGCGTGGAAGGCCTACTTTGAAAGTGAAGGACACCACGTCCTCGAAGCCGATGCACAGAAAGGCAAAGGGGTTCAGGGGATCGGCCCCGCTGTAAGAGAAGAGGCAGCAGGGATGATTGAAAAGATGAAACGGAAAGGGATGAACCCCCGTGCCATCCGAGCTCTGATTCTCGGCATACCCAATGTGGGGAAATCGACACTGATTAACCGCCTCGCCAGTAAAAAAATCGCCCGAATCGGCGATCGTCCCGGTGTAACGAAAAGTCAGCAGTGGATTAAAGTCGGCAAGGAAATGGAACTGCTTGATACACCAGGTATACTCTGGCCGAAATTCGATGACGAAGCTGTCGGTTACCGTCTGGCACTTACCGGTGCCATTAAGGAAGAACTGTTTGATTTTCAGGACTCGTCTGCTTTTCTGCTGAAGGAACTGAAAAAATCCTACCCGGAACTGCTTAAATCCCGTTACAGCCTTGAAGAACTGCCTGACGACCTTCTTGCACTATTTGACGAGATTGGCAGGCGCAGAGGGTGTCTCATCAGCGGTGGTAATATCGATTACGACCGGACTGCCGAACTGATTTTCAGAGATTTCAGAGCCGGCAAATTCGGGCGTGTCAGTCTGGAACAGCCTGCAGATTAGATAGTAGAGAGGCCGGGACATAAAGAAAGTGTTCAGTATAAAATGTGAACAAAAAGCTGACTAGCTCCTGAAAAACATACGCCGACTCCTGCAGGAGGCTCAGCCGCTTCCTGCGGAAAGCGGTGTATGTTTTCAGGAGCGATTTAGTGCTCAGCAAAGGGATTGTTCGGATTTTCGTCTGTAAAAAACACTTCTGTCCCGGTCTCTTTTTATTTGGCTGTTTTCTTACAGAATAAGTCTGTTTTCAGAAAATCATAATGTGTCTAACCGTCCGTCAGTTCAGCCGCAAGTCCGCTGACTTGCCCGGATGGTAAACACAGGCGCTGGGAGTAAAGGAGAATCACGATTGGATATTAAAAAGAAGTCAATAGCAGACATTAAAACCCTCCTCGAACATAATGAACCTGATCTGACATTAACGGAAGAACTGAAGAAAGATTCAAGAAAAGGAGTGCAGAAACTTCTCGCTTCCTATGAAAAAACAATTCAGAAAAAGATTCAGTTGAGAGACCAGTTCCGTGAAATGTCCATCTGCGAAAATGACATGAGACGGCAGGGGTTTAAGGCAATTGCAGGGATTGACGAAGTAGGACGGGGACCACTGGCAGGGCCGGTCATCGCAGCCAGTGTGATTTTACCGCACGACTTTTTCCTGCCGGGACTGACTGACTCCAAAAAGCTGAGTGAAACGCAGAGAGAATCATTTGCAGCATACATAAAAGACCATGCCATTGCCTGGGGAACCGGTACAGCAGATGTTCAGGAAATTGACAGGGATAATATTTATGAAGCAACTAAGACCGCTATGATGCGTGCTGTAGCCAATATGTCAGCAGAAGCCGATTATCTGCTTCTGGATGCGATGAAGCTTCCCCTTGATACGCCGCAGACCTCCCTGATCAAAGGGGATTCCAAAAGCATCAGTATCGCGGCAGCTTCTGTTATTGCCAAAGTCACAAGGGACAACTATATGAAAGAGCTGGATCGCCTACATCCGGGTTATGCTTTTGCATCCAATATGGGCTATGGAACAAAAGACCATGTAGATGGTCTCAGGACAAAAGGAATCACACCGGAACACCGGAAATCCTTTGCACCTGTAAAAGCCTGTATGAATAAGTAACGAAGCACTATTGTACAAGGAAGCTGAAAAATAAGGAATCATTTTCCTGTTTGTCCTCTCTTATTCCTGTTAATGCTAAGTGTAATTAACTTTACTGGAGGTATGAGAGATGCAGAAAGATGAACAGTTACGTTACGGTCTGCTGGTCGATGGGCTTGATGAGTACATGGATACTTACCGTCAGGAAATTGCGGAGGAGTTTGGTGTTTTCCGCTCAGTCGGAGAATCAGACCAGATTACACAGAACGCGACCAAAAGTATTCTTGACCGCATGAAGAAGGATAAAAAGTAATGCCTCTTAACAGGAAACAGGAGAAAGGCCGAAAGTCAGCCCGTCCGGCTCGGCAGGAAAGCCGTATTCCTGGTAAAACGTCTTATGACAGTGAAGAGCTGGAAGATACCATGATGGGCCCTGCTGTCAACAATGAGGACATGTATAAACGAGATAACGATCATACAGATGCCGGGATTATGGAAGACCGGCGCGGCCCTTTCTGACCGCCCTGTTTCAGGGCGGTTTAATTCTGCCTGAAACTGATCGAGTGAGGGGTATTTTCTGATTTATTCGAAAAAATGTTCTTGGCTGTTCTGCCGGTGACTTCTGAACCGGAAAACAAATTTCCTTAAAAATTTGAGCAATTGGGACACAAAACAGACAAAAGTATAGTAGAATAAAAGCTGTGTGACGGAACCAGACAGTTGAGTCAGGTGCCGTTTCCACACAAAAGGACAGATTTTTATTTTTAAAAGGGTTTGTGAAAGATTTAGCGAATTCCTATTATGATTTACGATGCACAATTAAGTTAGGAGGATGGCAATGAATATCCATGAGTATCAAGGTAAAGAAGTACTAAGAAATTACGGTGTCGCGGTTCCTAACGGAAAAGTGGCTTATTCAGTGGATGAAGCTGTAGAAGCAGCCCAATCTCTAAGCACGGATGTAACCGTTGTCAAAGCCCAGATCCATGCTGGCGGACGCGGGAAAGCAGGCGGAGTTAAGGTTGCCAAAAATCTGGATGAAGTGCGTACATATGCCGATGAAATTCTCGGTAAAACACTGGTGACACACCAGACGGGTCCAGAAGGTAAAGAAGTAAAGCGCTTACTTATCGAAGAGGGCTGTGACATTAAAAGTGAGTACTACGTAGGTGTGGTTGTTGACCGCGATACGTCCCGTATTACGATGATGGCGTCTGAAGAAGGCGGAACGGAAATTGAAGAGGTGGCAGAAAAAACTCCTGAGAAGATTTTCAAAGAAGTCATCGACCCGGTTGTCGGTCTTATGCCGTATCAGGCACGCCGTCTTGCGTTCAACATTAACATTCCAAAAGAACTTGTCCGCGATGCGGTCAAATTCATGATGGGTCTATACAAGGCGTTTGAAGAAAAGGACTGCTCCATTGCGGAGATCAATCCACTTGTAACTACTGGGGACGGGAAAGTAATGGCTCTGGATGCGAAGCTGAACTTCGATTCCAACGCCCTTTACCGCCAAAAAGACATCATTGAGCTTCGTGACCTTGACGAAGAAGATGAAAAGGAAATTGAAGCGTCCAAGCACGACCTGAGCTATATTGCCCTTGATGGCAACATCGGCTGTATGGTTAACGGTGCAGGCCTTGCCATGGCAACAATGGATATTATCAAGCATTACAGTGGAGACCCTGCCAATTTCCTTGACGTAGGCGGCGGTGCAACGAAAGAAAAAGTAACCGAAGCTTTTAAGATTATCCTTTCGGATAAAAGCGTAAAAGGTATTTACGTAAATATTTTCGGCGGCATTATGAAGTGCGACATTATTGCCGAAGGTGTCGTAGCAGCTACAAAGGAAATGGGACTTGAACTTCCGCTCGTTGTCCGTCTTGAAGGAACAAACGTAGAGCTTGGCAAACAGATTCTTGAAGATTCCGGACTGAACATCACAGCCGCTGATTCAATGGCAGACGGCGCTCAAAAAATCGTTTCTCTAGTGAAACAGTAAGAAAGGACGGGACAGCAGATGAGTATCCTTATTAATAAAGACACTAAGCTTATTGTACAAGGTATCACCGGTGCAACAGGACTTTTTCATACAAAGCAGGCAGTTGAGTACGGGACAAACGTCGTTGGCGGTGTAACGCCAGGAAAAGGCGGGACCGAAGTTGAAGGCATCCCCGTTTTTGACACGGTAAGTGACGCAGTGAACCAGACGGGAGCCAACGCTTCTGTCGTTTATGTTCCGCCTGCATTTGCAGCTGACGCAATCATGGAAGCAGCAGATGCTGGAATTGAGCTTGTGATTACCATTACAGAAGGTATTCCTGTAACGGATATGATAAAAGTGAAACGTTATCTTGAAGATAAAGAAACACGCCTGATTGGACCAAACTGTCCTGGCGTCATTACACCGGACGAGTGCAAAATTGGTATCATGCCCGGCTACATTCATAAAAAAGGCCATGTAGGTGTTGTCTCACGTTCTGGTACCCTCACTTACGAAGCTGTTCACCAGCTTTCTACTGAAGGAATCGGCCAGTCAACAGCTGTCGGAATTGGCGGCGACCCGGTTAACGGAACGGACTTCATCGATGTACTCAAGCAGTTCAACGAAGATGATGACACGTATGCTGTTATTATGATCGGTGAAATCGGCGGAACAGCTGAAGAAGAAGCTGCAGAGTGGATCAAAGCCAACATGAAAAAGCCGGTAGTAGGCTTTATCGGCGGTCAGACTGCACCTCCAGGAAAACGCATGGGCCACGCAGGTGCGATTATTTCCGGCGGTAAAGGCACAGCTGCTGAAAAAATCAAGACGCTTGAAAACTGCGGTGTAAAAGTCGCGCAAACTCCTGCTGTTATGGGGGAGACTTTGATTGCGTCTCTTAAAGATAACGATATATACGAAAAATGCGTTACACATAAATAAATCAAAGGTACTTTGCTCCCCCGTTCTCTTCGGGGGAGCTTCCTTTCCTTATTTCCTTATCTAATTCCCCTTCAGACTCTCCATTTACCCCATCTCACAAGAAAGCAGGAAGAAAAAATGAATACACTCCGCGAACGCCTCCTTTATCTGCAGCATGCCGCAGGGGCAGGTGCTTCTTTTGTGCACCAGCTTCTCAATGCAGATCCTGAACTTTCATCCCCGTTTGACATGAATCCCGGCCAGCTTGCAAAGGCGGGCAAAATTTCCTTATCCAGAGCAGGCAGAATATGCGGGACCCTTAAAGACCTGCAGCTTCGGCGGATTGATCTCCCAAAACTATACGCTAAGGAAAGGGCAGGCTGGTTCACTATTTTTGATAATGAGTATCCTCCATTACTGAAAACGATTTATGACCCCCCAGCTGTCCTGTTTTACCAGGGTGATCCATCTATCCTCAAAAACGTCTCTCCTCTTGCCGTAATTGGTCCCAGAAAGCCGTCAGAAGAAGCACTGGCAATCATGAACACTCTGCTCCCCCCTGTACTTAAAAGAAAGTTTCTGATCGTCTCAGGCCTTGCAGAAGGGGTGGATCGGCTTGCACACGAAATCAGCCTTTCCTGGAACAGTCCGACTGCAGCCGTCCTCGGTTCAGGTTTTCATCATATCTATCCCCGCTCAAACGTATCCTTAGCGAGAACAATAGCTCACTCCAATCTTCTATTAAGCGAATATGCTCCATGGCAAAAGCCGAACAAGTGGCAGTTTCCTGAAAGAAACCGCCTTATCAGCGGTCTTACAAAAGCGGTTCTGATCATTGAGGCCCGTGAGCGGAGCGGAACGATGATTACGGCCGGCACAGCACTTGAACAGGGGAGAGATGTGTTTGCCGTCCCAGGCTCCCCGTTAAAAAAAGAGTCCGCCGGATGTATTCGCCTGATTCAGGATGGGGCAAAAGCCGTCCTCTGCTCGAATGACATTCTTGAAGAATTTTGAGATTCAAATGTATGAAAACGAAAAAAACGAGCATAACTGACTACTGATGAGAACGTCGGAAAAGTCTGAAAAAAACCAGTAATAACTTCCTCACAATAGTTGTATATCCGTTTTTTTCCGGTTTCGTGTTTGACAAACCGTAAATAGGTGGTTAATAATAGTGGGGATTTCATTTTATGAAAAGGCTCAGTTAAAGCTCAATGTTGATGATCTCTAATATGCTGCCGGGAACGAGCGCAAAAAAACGCCCGATTTCAAAGGAAGTGAGAAAGCAGAAATCAGCAACCGTCTTTAATGCAGCCTTATAAGCAATGATTTTACCTCTGAAGGGGAGGAACAACAGTATGTCCGATTACTTAGTGATCGTCGAATCCCCGGCTAAAGCAAAAACAATCGGTAAATATCTTGGTAAGCGCTACGCTGTAAAAGCGTCAATGGGGCACGTAATTGATTTGCCCAAGAGTCAGATGGGCGTTGATGTAGAGGAGAATTTTACTCCCAAATACATTACGATCAGAGGAAAAGGGCCGATTCTTAAGGAATTGAAAACAGCTGCGAAAAAAGCAAAAAAGATCTATCTCGCAGCCGACCCGGACCGTGAAGGGGAAGCCATTGCCTGGCACCTCGCCCACAGCCTTAACATTGATGACGGGACAAAATGCCGTGTTGTTTTTAATGAGATTACGAAACAGGCCATAAAAGATTCGTTTAAAACACCGCGAACAATTAATATGAATTTAGTGGATGCCCAGCAGGCAAGAAGAGTTCTGGACAGACTGGTCGGCTACAATATCAGCCCTCTTTTATGGAAGAAAGTGAAAAAGGGACTGAGTGCAGGCCGTGTGCAGTCAGTAGCGGTAAAAATGATTATTGACCGTGAAAAGGAAATTCAGGCTTTTGAACCTGAAGAATACTGGTCCGTTGAAGCGAAACTGAATAAGAGCGGAAAACCGTTTGAAGCGAAGTTTTATGGTACAGACGGGGAAAAGACTGAATTACGCACAAAAGAAGATGTAGACCGTGTACTCGGGAAAATTACCGGGAGTACACTGAATGTTGACAGGGTTACAAAAAAGGAACGAAAAAGAAATCCTGTAGTGCCGTTTACAACATCATCCCTTCAGCAGGAAGCAGCAAGAAAGCTTAACTTCCGCGCGAAGAAAACGATGATGCTTGCACAGCAGCTTTACGAGGGGATCGATGTGGGAAAAGGCGGCACTGATGGGCTGATTACCTACATGAGAACAGATTCCACCAGGATCTCGGAAACGGCCAGAAATGAAACCCGGGATTATATCGAAGCGAATTTCGGAAAAGAGTTTCTAAACGATTCGCGGGTAAAAACGAAACAGAGCACCAACTCCCAGGATGCTCATGAAGCGATACGCCCTACTGCGGTCATGAAGGATCCAAAATCGGTTAAACCATATCTTACAAGGGATCAGTACAGACTGTACAAACTGATCTGGGACCGCCTGGTCGCCAGTCTGATGGCCCCCGCAGTGATGGATACGATGAGTGTGGACCTGACAAACAACGGAGTTCTGTTCAGGGCTACCGGATCCAAGCTTAAATTTCCAGGCTTCATGAAAGTTTATATTGAAGGAACGGATGATGGCAAAAAAGAGGAAGATAAGATGCTTCCTGAGCTTGTGGAAGGCGAACAGATCGATGTGGAATCAATTGAGCCGAATCAGCACTTTACCCAGCCTCCTCCGCGATACACCGAAGCACGGCTTGTGAAAACACTCGAAGAACTTGGCATTGGACGTCCTTCCACGTTTGCACCAACCCTTGATACGATTCAGCGCAGGGGATATGTTGCGCTTGAGGATAAGCGGTTTGTACCGACTGAACTGGGAACGATCGTCCTGGATCTGATCATTGAGTTTTTCCCGGAAATTCTTAATGTGGAGTTTACCGCCCAGATGGAAGCGGATCTTGACTCCATCGAGGACGGTAAAGAAAACTGGGTTCAGATTATCAGCCAGTTTTACGAAGAGTTCGAAAAGCGCCTTAAAACGGCTGAGGAAGAAATGAAGGAAGTAGAAATCCGTGACGAACCTGCCGGTGAAGACTGTGAAAAGTGCGGTCATGAGATGGTTTATAAAATGGGCCGGTACGGTAAATTTATGGCCTGCTCCAACTTCCCTGAATGCCGGAACACAAAAGCGATCGTGAAGGACGTAGGGGTCAAATGCCCAACGTGTAAAGAGGGCAACGTTGTCGAGCGGAAGAGCAAGAAAAAGAGAATCTTCTACGGCTGCGACAGATACCCGGAATGTGAATTTATTTCCTGGGATAAACCGATCGCAAGGACATGTCCGAAATGCTCAAAAATGCTCGTTGAGAAAAAGACGAAAAAAGGCAAGCATGTTCAGTGCTCGGAATGCGATTATAAAGAAGAAGAAAACTGAAGGATCAATGGGGAACTGCTGAAGGAGGATGACTTTCAGCGGTTCTTTTTTTGCAGCAGCGCTGACTAAATGTTGCAATTGCACCGGTGTTGCTGTATATTAGCGAACGTATAGGCAAGAGGAGGGATAAGTATGACACAGCATGTTAATGTGATTGGTGCCGGTCTTGCTGGAAGCGAAGCCGCCTGGCAGTTAGCCAGAAGAGGTGTGCAGGTTCATCTGTACGAAATGCGTCCTGTCAGACAGACACCGGCTCACCATACAGATAAATTTGCAGAACTTGTCTGCAGTAATTCACTTCGTGCGAATGGACTGGCAAATGCAGTCGGTATTCTTAAGGAAGAGATGCGCACCCTTGATTCGGTTATTATCCGGTCGGCAGACGACTGTTCTGTTCCTGCAGGAGGGGCACTTGCGGTGGACCGCCATGAATTTGCCCAGCTAGTGACCGACCGTGTAAAGGGACATGAAAATGTAACGGTGATGACAGAAGAAATGACCCGAATTCCGGATGGGCCTACGATTATTGCAACAGGCCCGCTCACTTCCGAAGCTCTTTCTAATGAACTAAAGGCACTTACAGGTGAGGAGTATCTCTATTTTTATGATGCTGCTGCGCCGATTCTGGAAACGGACTCCATCGATATGGATAAAGTTTATCTCAAATCACGATACGACAAAGGCGAAGCTGCCTACCTGAACTGTCCAATGACAGAAGAGGAGTTTGACCGGTTTTACGAGGCACTGATCAGTGCGGAAACGGTTCCGGTTAAAGATTTTGAAAAGGAAATGTTTTTCGAAGGCTGTATGCCGATTGAAGTGATGGCGCGCCGCGGCAGGAAAACCCTTACTTTCGGACCGATGAAGCCTGTCGGCCTTGAGGATCCGAAAACCGGGAAACGGCCCTATGCCGTCGTCCAGCTGCGCCAGGATAACAGCTCAGGTACGCTCTACAACATTGTCGGCTTTCAGACCCACATGAAATGGGGCCCGCAGAAAGAAGTATTCTCTCTAATTCCGGGACTCGAAAATGCTGAAATTGTCCGTTATGGCGTGATGCACAGAAACACGTTCGTAAACTCGCCAAACCTGCTCCGTAAGACGTATCAGTATAAGGACCGTGATGATTTGTTTTTTGCAGGACAGATGACAGGTGTTGAAGGATACGTGGAAAGTGCTGCGGCGGGTCTTGTGTCCGGAATCAATGCAGCCAGATTGGTATCGGGAGAAGCGCCTGTTGAATTCCCCGATGAAACGATGACCGGAGCCATGGCGAACTACATTACCACCGCCAATCCGGATAATTTCCAGCCGATCAATGCGAATATGGGACTGCTTCCGCCGTTTGAGGAAAGAATCAGGAATAAAAAAGAACGGTATGAAGCCCATGGCCAGCGCGCATTGGGAACAATTCAGAATTTTGTGAAAAAATTGTAAAGTTTATTGAAAGAGCTGCTGAATTGTGATACGATTTAGTAGCTCTTCGTGATCAGAAGTTCCCTTTAGTAACCGGAACTCACAATCGAAAGTAAAGGTGAATCCGTTTATGTCCAGTGACTGGATCGAACATTTTGTCCGTTATCTGCAGATTGAAAGAAACGCTTCAGTGCACACTGTAAATAATTACCGTGCTGATATTCTGGAATTTGACATGTTTCTCAAGCAGCAGCCGAAAGCCGGTTTCGCTGCTGTTTCGTATGCAGATGTGAGAGACTACCTGGCGGTTTTACATAAAAAGGAATACGCAAGAAAAACCGCGGCACGCAAAATTTCTGCCCTCCGTTCGTTTTACCGTTTTCTCGTAAGGGAAGAACGGATAAAAAGCAACCCTTTCGTGCTTGCTTCCACGCCGAAAAGCGGGTCGAGGCTTCCAACTTTTTTTTATGAAGAGGAAATGAAGGCGATCTTTGAGTCAGCCGATGTATCCTCCCCGCTTGGGATGAGAAATCTGGCGATTGCAGAACTTCTTTATGCAACGGGAATTCGAGTAAGCGAGTGCGCAGGAATTGATATGAAAGATCTTGATTTTGATATAGGCATTCTCCTCGTGAGAGGGAAAGGCCGTAAGGAGCGCTATGTACCTGCCGGCGGGTTTGCCCTTGAAGCGATTGATCATTATATTCAAAGCGCCCGTCCTAAACTGCAGGAATCAAAAAAAGAAGAGGAAGCACTTTTCCTCAACTTCAGAGGAAACAGACTTTCGGACCGGAGTATCAGAACCATTCTGAACAAGCTTGTGGAGGACGCCTCTTTGAAATCGCGGATGAGCCCCCACGTGCTCAGACATACATTTGCAACCCATATGCTGAATGCCGGTGCAGATCTGAGGACAGTCCAGGAGCTTCTCGGACACAGCAGTCTCTCTGCAACGCAGATTTATACCCATGTTACGACCGACCGCCTTAAGGATACAATCACCAGGTTTCACCCGAGAGCCTGATTATCTTTTGTGTGAATGTGATTTAACCGGACCGTTTCAGGTAACACGACAGGAGGACTTTGAATGGATCAAATCAGAGGAACAACGATATTTGCTGTACGCCATAACGGGACCGCCGCCATGGCCGGTGACGGGCAGGTGACGTTTGGAAACGCCGTTGTAATGAAACATACCGCGAGGAAGGTCAGAAGGCTCTACAGAGGTAATGTTGTCGCGGGCTTTGCGGGTTCTGTTGCCGACGCTTTTACACTTTATGATAAATTTGAAACAAAGCTTGAGGAGTACAGCGGCAACCTGAAAAGAGCCGCAGTGGAACTTGCTAAGGACTGGCGGAGTGACAGGGTGCTGAGAAAACTTGAAGCGATGCTGATTGTGATGGATAAGACCGACCTTTACCTGATTGCCGGTACCGGGGAAGTAATTGAACCGGACGACGGAATTATTGCAATCGGATCAGGAGGAAGCTATGCACTGGCTGCCGGCCGAGCACTTAAGAAGCACGGTGACTCCCTGTCTGCCAGAGAACTTGCCGTCTCTGCCCTTGAGGTCGCTTCAGACATCTGCGTTTATACGAACAATGAAATTATTGTGGAAGAAATAAAGTCATAAAGTAAAGTTTGGACAGGAGGATGAAAACGATGAGTCAGTCCTTTACGCCCCGGCAGATCGTGGAAAAACTCGATCAGTACATCGTCGGCCAGTCAGGGGCCAAGCGTTCCGTAGCTGTTGCCCTTAGAAACAGATACCGCCGGTCAAAGCTTGATGAAAGCATCCGCGATGAAATTACCCCAAAGAACATCCTGATGATCGGACCGACCGGTGTCGGTAAAACTGAAATTGCAAGACGTCTTGCTAAACTGACCGGGGCTCCATTTGTAAAAGTAGAAGCAACTAAGTTTACCGAAGTCGGTTACGTGGGCCGGGATGTCGAATCGATGGTGCGGGATCTCGTGGAGACGTCCATTCGTATTGAAAAGGACCAGCGCATGAACAGCGTCAAGGAACAGGCATCCCAGAATGCTAACGTCAGACTGGTTGAACTGCTCGTCCCTTCAGCTAAAAAGGATGCGGGTTATAAGAATCCGTTTGAAATGCTGTTTGGAGGGAATCAGGAAAACCAGCAGGAACCGGCCGATCAAAAGGAAGAAGAAGGGATCAAGGACCGCCGAAAGCGGATTGCCCGCCAGCTTGCTATGGGGGAACTTGAAGATCACTATGTTTCGGTGGAAGTAGAAGAGCAGCAGGGTAATTTCATGGATATGTTCCAAGGGTCAGGTATGGAGCAGATGGGCATGAACATGCAGGATATGCTCGGAAACATGATGCCGAAAAAGAAAAAGAAACGCCGGCTTCCTGTGCGCGATGCCAGAAAAGTTCTGACAGATGATGAGGCACAGAAGCTCATTGATATGGATGAAGTGACTCAGCAGGCCGTGGTCCGAGCTGAGCAGAACGGAATGATTTTTATTGATGAAATCGATAAAGTAGCCGGCAAGGGGCAGCAGCAGTCCGCGGATGTTTCCCGTGAAGGAGTACAGCGGGACATTCTGCCTATTGTGGAAGGTTCCACGGTAATGACAAAATATGGTCCGGTAAAAACCGATCACATGCTTTTCGTGGCAGCCGGCGCGTTTCATTTTTCAAAACCGTCTGATCTGATTCCGGAGCTTCAGGGCCGGTTTCCGATCCGGGTTGAGCTATCAAGCTTGACTGTGGACGATTTTGTCCGTATTCTTGTAGAGCCGGACAATGCCCTGATCAAACAGTATCAGGCTCTTCTTGAAACCGAAGGTATACATTTAAAATTTTCTGACGAAACTATTCGTAAGATTGCCGAAATTGCAGCAAAAGTAAACGAAGAAACCGAAAATATCGGAGCGCGCCGTCTTCATACCATTCTCGAAAGACTGCTTGAAGACCTTTCCTTTGAAGCTTCTGATATCAATCTCGAAGAAGTCGTCATTACACCTCAATATGTAGAAGAGAAATTACAAAGTGTCGCGCAAAACCGGGACTTGAGCCAATATATTTTATAGGAGGATCTATTATGGATTTACTTACAAAAACAAGAAAAATTAATGAATTACTGCAGAAAACAGGAGGGCAGGCGGTCAACTTTAAAGACGTCGCTGTCACACTCCGGGATGTAATCGAAGCCAACACATTTATTGTAAGCCGCCGCGGAAAGCTGCTCGGCTATGCAATCAAACAGGAAATTGAAAATGAGCGGATGAAGCAGATGCTGGAAGACCGCCAGTTCCCGGAAGAGTACACAACCGGACTTTTCAAGGTTGAAGAAACCTCTTCCAATCTGGATATCGACAGTGAATTTACTGCTTTTCCAGTCGAGAACCGCGATCTGTTTGAGAACGGTCTGACAACTGTTGTCCCTATTCAGGGCGGCGGTCAGCGCCTGGGCACGCTTATTCTTGCCCGTCTTTCGGACTCGTTTGATGATGATGATCTTCTTCTTGCCGAATACGGTGCTACCGTTGTCGGAATGGAGATCCTCCACGAAAAAACAGAGGAAATTGAACAGGAAGCCCGTTCCAAAGCCGTCGTGCAGATGGCGATCAGTTCTCTTTCCTACAGTGAACTTGAAGCTGTTGAACATATCTTTGAAGAGCTTGAAGGGAATGAAGGACTTCTCGTTGCAAGTAAAATTGCCGACCGTGTCGGTATTACGCGTTCAGTAATTGTAAATGCCCTTCGTAAATTGGAGAGTGCCGGGGTTATTGAATCCCGTTCCCTCGGTATGAAAGGCACATATATTAAAGTTCTAAACGATAAATTTCTTGTTGAGCTGGATAAGATGAAAAACTAAAGTTTCATTTTTCGAAAACGAGGCTGGGACTAAACTCAGCTAAATAGAAGGGCCCTCACCGACGGTGAGGGCCCTTACTTGTATTATGATTTTGTTCGGTTGATTGTTCAAAAATACACTCGCTTGCGGCGGACAAGAGTTCAGCTAGCCTGTGAAGAACTTCTGCTTCTTCCTCATCAAGGTATGCTTCGCAGCTGTCTGCGTCGAAGCACCTCGCAGCATTTTCAAGAAGGAAACGTTCGCAGCTCTTGCTTTTCCCGCAGGCGTCTCGTGATTTTTGAACAATCAACGAATATGTGTACACGAAATAGGATTTGCCTTGATGGCGGTGAACTTGTGAAAGTACACTGCCTGTATGTCTCATCACCCCATTCATTACTTTTCAAAGACTGTTTTGTCCCAGCCTCGTTCGTCGTGTCATTAGGACTCTTAAATGAACTTTGGATCATACGGCGGCAATGAGATTAGACATGCTGACGCAAATGAAATCTATAACTGACTGAAACAACAAAGAAAAAGACTATGCCAAAAGTCCCGTCTTCGTTATCCCGTCAAACTGTCTGAAATCTGCCCTGAATCGAGCATGTATACAATTATTCTCTTTAAAGGCGTGAGTGAAACAGAGAAAACTGCGTAATGTGAGGGGGTGAACGAAGGATTTGTTTACCACTTGTTGGATACAATGTACACCTGAAAAAGTAAATTAGGTCTTTTTCACAGAAATTTCAACACTGTTAGACAATAACAGCGCTGTTCTATAAAATACGATTAGACGGAGGCATCCAAATGTACGAGCACCCAGGTACACTGCGGAAGCCCTACAGCATGAGTCGGAACATTACTATGAATCCGGCAGGATTAAAGAGGAAGTGATACGCAGTATGAACATCCTTAACAATTCAACGAATCAGCTGCTGGAATCAGCACTAAATGCTTCCATGACCCGGCAGAGAACAATCTCCAATAATATTGCCAATGTAGATACACCTGGATTTAAGGCGGAGAAAACACTTTTTAAAGACGAAATGCTGCATGCTTCAGATCGTAAAAAATTCGCAGCGAATCGGACTGATCCGCGCCACCAGGAATTTGGAGGCAGTATAGGAGATTATACGACTGTTATGAAAAGCAGAGGAACTTCGATGAATCAGAGCGGCAATAACGTTGATCTGGATTATGAAATGGCGAAAATGGCTGAAAATCAGCTCTATTTTCAGGCGCTGTCAGACCGGATGAACGGAAGGTTCAACTCGATTCAGATGGTACTCGGAAAAGGGAGGTAGACCACAATGTTTAAGGGGTTCAATATTTCTGCTTCTGCACTTACAGCACAGAGGCTGCGTATGGATGTGACTTCATCCAACATGGCTAATGCAGAAACATCGAGGGGACGGTTGGTAAACGGGGAATGGGAACCGTACCGGCGGAAAATGACAGTAATGGAGCCGCAGAACAGATCTTTTTCGGATTATCTTAACCGGAGCGGCAGCATGTCTGAAGGAAATGGCGTTAAAATCAGCGGGATTGTGGAGGATCAGACACCGTTTAAACAGATTTATAATCCGGAGCATCCCGACGCTGGAGAAGACGGTTTTACAGCAATGCCCAACGTGGACCCCCTTAAGGAAATGGTTGACCTGATGAGTGCAGCGCGATCGTACGAAGCAAATGTAACGGCACTCGATGCACATAAGAACATACTGTTAAAAGCACTGGAAATTGGAAGATAAGAGGGAGGGAACAAAATGGACCCGGTAAGCAAAACAGGTTTATCTTTAATGGCCCCGACAGGAAGCCAGATCAAAACGAATACTGCTGCAGACGATGGTGAGACGTTTGCCAACTGGCTGAACGGTGCAATAGAAGAGGTAAACCAAAAACAAATTGATTCACAGGATATGACTGCGAAGCTTGTCCGCGGAGAAGATGTGGATCTTCACAATGTTATGATCACATCCCAAAAAGCAAGTATTGCCCTTCAGACAACTGTTGAGGTTCGCAACAAAGTGATTGAAGCCTATCAGGAAACGATGAGAATGCAGGTTTAGTCACCTGCTGATGATGCAAGTCTCCTGTTTTCTACTCACATACTTTCGCTTCCCCTTCACACTTTCAGGGGGTGCGCTACATAATTTATCGGCAAAAAGAACGAAATATTAAGCAATTATTAAAGAAATTTCAAATTTATTTCCTGAACACCGAATTAGACCGGCACAAAGCCGGAGGTTTGGCACCGTCAAAAGGAAACAGAGTCTGGGAGGAGCCATGAACGAAACATTATCAGCATGGAAGCGCAAAACGGCCGATGCATGGTCTTCACGAACTAAAAAGGAAAAGGGTATTCTTGCAGGATCTGTACTCATGGCGACGGTGTTTCTGATCGTAATCATAGCTTTTACGATGAGAACGTCCTATGCGCCTCTTTATACGAATCTTACTGTGCAGGAAACAGGAGAAGTTAAAGCGGTTCTCGATGCAAGAGGGGTGGATTCCCGGGTGGACGAATCCGGTTCGGTTATTCAGGTACCGGCGGGTATGGTGGATAATCTGAAGGTGGAACTGGCGGCAGAGGGGCTTCCACGCTCTGGGTCTATCGATTACAGCTCGTTTCAGGAAAACATGGGGTTTGGAACGACGGACAAGGAATTCAGTGTGATTGAACGTGGACTCATCCAGTCGGAGCTTGAAAATCTGATCCGAGGTATGGATGGTATTCAGTCTGCGCAGGTGATGGTCACACTGCCAGAGCCGAGTCATTGGCTGAACGATGAAGATCAGCAGGCTTCTGCCTCTGTCGTCCTTCACCTGGCACCGGGGTCGTCGATTCAGCAGGATCAGGTAAGAGCGCTCTATCACCTGGTTTCCCGAAGTGTACCTGATCTTCCCGAAGAAAATATCGTCATGATGGATCAGATGTCCCGGTACTACGAGTTCCAGAATGAAGGAACCGCAGACAGCACCCTTTCCATTTACGAACAGCACCGGAAAATCCAGCAGGATGTGGAGCGGGATATCCAGCGGCAGCTTCAGCAGATGCTGGGGACGATGATGGGCCCTGACAAAGTGCTCGTGACCGTTTCGACCGATATAGATTTCACTAGAGAGAACAGATACGAGGAACTCGTCACACCGGTCGATGAAGAAAATATGGAAGGCCTGGCGGTAAGTGTGGAGCGGATCACAGAAACATACTCCGGAGAAGAACCGGCAGAAGGCGGCATTGACGGTACCGGTGAAACAGATATACCGGGTTATCCGGGCTTCGCCGCAACCGGTGAGGGGGATTACGAGCGGATCGAGGAACGAATCAACCACGATTTCAACAGAATTACAAGAGAGGTTGAGGAAAGTCCCTATCAGATTATGGATCTCGGCATTCAGGTAATGGTCGAACCGCCTGACCCGGAGGACCCCCTTTCCCTGCCTCAGGGGCGCCTGGATGATATCAGTGAGATTCTCAGCCAGGTGGTACGAACATCCATTTCGAATGATGTGCTGGCCACCTGGGCGGATACTGATATTGATGAAAGAATCTTTGTATCGGCCCAGCAGTTCAGTGGCAGTCCGGAACCGGATCCCGTTCAGGGAGGCCAGTCATGGTGGAACTGGGTTATACCGGCCGTACTGGCAGCCGTCGTGATCCTCCTTGCCGTTCTTCTTCTGCGGAGGAGAAACACAGAAACAGAGGCGGGCGGCAGTTTCGTGATCGATGAACAGGCAGCAGACTCGGCGGACATTGGTGAAAGACAGGATTCCGAAGAGAAGGTCAGACGTAAACAGCTTGAAAAGCTTGCCCGTGAAAAGCCGGAAGAGTTTTCGAAACTGGTACGCACGTGGCTGTCGGAAGAATAGGAGGATGAACGTGAAAGAGGAAATGGATTTATCAGGAAAACAAAAAGCGGCCGTCCTCCTGATTTCCCTCGGACCAGACGTGTCAGCTAATGTATATAAACATCTTACGGAAGAGGAAATTGAAGATTTAACCCTGGAAATTTCCAATGTAAGAAAGGTTGATTCAAAAACAAAGGAATATGTCCTCACGCAGTTTCATCAGCTTGCCAAAGCCCAGGACTACATAACTCAGGGCGGGATCGGCTATGCGAAGGATGTTCTTGAAAAAGCACTCGGTGAAAAAGAAGCCATGTCCATCATTAACCGTCTTACCTCCACACTTCAGGTCAAGCCGTTTGATTTTGCGAGAAAAGCAGATCCGGAGCAGATCCGTAACTTTATTCAGAACGAGCACCCTCAGACAATCGCCCTGATCCTCTCGTATCTTGAAAGTGAACAGGCCGGTCAGGTGCTCTCTTCTCTTCCGCAGCAGGTTCAGGCTGACGTAGCAAGAAGAATTGCGACGATGGAGGGAACGAACCCTGAAATTATCAACGAAGTGGAAGCGATTCTCGAAAAGAAGCTCAGTGCCACTGTCACACAGGACTATACAAAAGCCGGCGGGATTGAAAGCGTAGTGGAGGTGCTGAACAGTGTTGACCGCACCACCGAACGTACGATTCTCGACAGCCTCGAAAACAGAGACCCTGTATTGGCGGAGGAAATCAAGAAGCGTATGTTTGTGTTCGAGGATATCGTGACACTTGATAACCGTTCGATTCAGCGTATTATTCGTGACGTTGAAAATGAAGATCTTCAGCTTTCCCTGAAAGTAGCGTCAGAAGAAGTGAAGGAAACACTCTTTGGCAACATGTCCCAGCGAATGGCTGAAAACTTCAGAGAAGAGATGGAATTTCTGGGGCCGGTCCGGCTTAAGGACGTGGAAGAAGCCCAGACCAGAATTGTGACAGTCATCCGTCATCTGGAGGAAACAGGCGAAATTGTAATCGCCAGAGGCGGGGGAGATGATGTGATTGTCTAGCATCGTAAGAGGTTTTCCAGACGCTATGGATAAGCGTAAAATCTCTCTCAGGCCCGTCATCACACCCGAAAACAGTGAGGAACAGGATCATCGTTCCCTCGGCGGGCGGACGCACATGCTCATTCGAGCGGAGGAAACGGTCGATGCGGCAGAAAGAAAAGCCGCAAGCCTGATCCGGCAAGCGGAAAACCAGCTGTCGGATGCCCTGAAAGAGGCAGAAGCGATCAGAATCGAAGCGGAGAGAAAAGCGGAGGCACTGTTTCAGGACATGAAAAAGCACGGATATCAGGAAGGGTATAAAGCAGGAAAAAAAGAAGCGCACAGCGCCTGCGGCTCCCTGTTTGAAGAAGCCGAAAGAACGGTTCACCTTTCAAAACAGGCTTACAACAGCAAACTCACTTCGTCAGAGCCTGTACTCCTAGAGCTGGCGGCGGCGGTTTCAGCGAATATTATCGGGGAAGCCCTTGAACAGAACGAAAAGTGGGTGTCGTTTGTGAAGACAGCTGTGGAAGAAGTGAAAGAACGAAAAGAAGTCGCCATTTACGTTCATCCGGAAAGATACGAGCAGACCCTTCTCCACAAACATGAATTTGATCAGATTGCGAGCCGCGCGAATGATCTCATGATTTACCCTGATCCTGAACTGGACCGCGACGGCTGTCTGCTTGAAACGGAAAGCGGCAGGGTGGACGCAGGTCTTGACAGTCAGCTTTCGGAGCTTAAAAAACAATTGCATGACCTGCTGGAGAGAGGTGAACGTGATGGACGTCAGCCTGCTCGCTGAACGTGTGCCCCATATGAATGCCTACCGTCACTTCGGGCGGGTCGTCAGAGTCACCGGCCTGATGATCGAGTCAATCGGTCCCCGGGCGGCAATCGGTGAATTGTGTACGATCGAATCCGGACGTGGCGCAAATCCGGTTATGGCCGAAGTAGTCGGATTTAGAGAAGAGCGGGTACTGCTTATGCCCTATGATCCGGTCGACGATCTTTCTCCAGGCAGTCTCGTGTCGAGTACAGGGGCCCCGCTGAAAATCAGTGCCGGCACCGGTCTGATCGGAAAGGTAACAGACGGTCTGGGCAGACCGCTGGAGCCGGGCACAAGCTTTACGGGCCTGCAGCAGGTTCCGGCGGATGCGCCGCCGCCAAGTCCCCTTGACAGGCCGAGAATTACCGAGCCCCTCGGGATCGGAGTGAAGGCAATCGATGCTTTTCTCACCGTCGGCAAAGGACAGAGAATGGGAATTTTCGCAGGAAGCGGCGTCGGAAAAAGCACGATGATGGCGATGATCGCCAGACATTCCGAAACAGATGTGATCGTGATTGGTCTGATCGGTGAACGTGGCAGGGAAGTGAAGGATTTTCTTGAGAGAGACCTCGGAGAAGAAGGGCGAAAGAAGGCCATTATCGTTGCTGCCACTTCTGATCAGCCGGCGCTCACGAGAATCAAAGGTGCGATGACGGCAACTGCATTTGCGGAGTATTTCCGGGATCTTGGAATGAACGTCCTGCTTATGATGGACAGTGTCACCCGCTTCGCCATGGCCCAGCGCGAAATCGGTCTCGCCATCGGAGAACCACCGGCAACGAAAGGCTACACGCCTTCTGTTTTTGCCAGGCTGCCCAGACTTCTTGAAAGAAGCGGAACGAACCCGGACGGGTCGATTACCGCCTTTTATACGGTGCTGGTGGACGGTGATGACCTGAACGACCCGATCGCCGATGCGGTACGCGGTATTCTTGACGGTCATCTGGTGCTTGACCGTAAACTGGCAAACAAAGGGCAGTTCCCAGCGGTGAACGTTCTGAAAAGTGTAAGCCGGGTGATGAATGACATTGCCTCCAGTGAGCACCTGGAAGCTGCTGCTGCTGCCAGAAATCTGACTGCCGTATACGAGGAGTCAGAGGACCTGATCAGTATCGGGGCATACAAAAGAGGATCAAACAAGGAAGTGGATCGTGCCATCGCCATGCAGAAAGAGCTGGTCTCTTTTATCAGGCAGGATAAGGAAGGCGGGAAGCCTTCCGCACAATCAGTCAGACAGCTGATCGAGCTGATGGCGGAAGGAGGAGGAGAATGACATTTTCCTATTCACTTCAGAGTGTCCTGAAAGTAAAGGAGCACGAAAAAGTGGAAGCCCAGCAGCGGTATTCATCTGCAACGGAGGCATTTGAGGAGGCCGCTACCGGTCTCTATGAGCGGCTGAAGCAGAAAGAAGAACTCGAACAGACATACAGCCGTTCCCTGGAAACCGGCACGACGGTATCGGAGCTGAATCACTTGCAGAATCGCATCCGGTTTCTTGAAACCCAGATCAGAGCCAGCCGTGAGACAACCGATCTGGCCAGAGCCCGGATGCGAACTTCAGAAGCGAGGCTCGGAAAGAAGAGTGCGGATGTCCTGAAGTATGACAAAATCCGTGAACGGAAACTGGCTGATTACAACCAGGAACGTAAGCTGCAGGAAATGAAGAATCTTGATGAACTGGCAGTTCAGCAGTTTTTTAGAAAGTGAGCAGGTGACCTTCAGTGGCAAAGGAATATCGAAAAACGAACCGGCTGCAGACGGTGCTTATGCTTGGTGTGATCCCGTTTATGTTCGTGATTCTGATCGGATTCGTTCTGTTCAGCTTTGCGGGGGATGAAGTGAAAGAAGCCGTGTACAGCATCCCTGTCGCCGGGGCTATGATCAAACCGGATAATGAGGTAGCCCGGGAAGAACTGGAAGCCCGGATTAACGAACTGAAAGAAGAGAATGAGAGCTTAAAGAGGGAAACGAATCTGCTGGCTGCTGCAGTAGAAGAAAAAGACAGTCAGATTGAGGAATTGGAAGTACGCAATGGGGAAGATGAAGACACAGGGGCTGAAGAAGAAATCGGCACCGGCGGCGATCTGGAGAACGAACAGCTGAAAGAGGCTGTTCGAACGCTCGAAGGGATGACCGCCTTAAAGGCGGCTTCGATACTGGAAATGCTTGAGCCTGAGCAGGCCGCGGTGTATCTGGGACAGATGAGGGCAAGCGAACGCTCCCAGATTATGGGCCGTATGGAGTCGGAACAGGCAGCCGTTATCATTATTCTACTGGGCGAGTAAAGAGGTATGTTCACTTTAGTGAACGTAACCGGAGGAGGTGTGAAGGTTGAACATTCTTTTAGCTGGCATGGCCCGGGAAACGTCTTTACATCCACTTCAAAAAACACACAGCTGCTCATCTTCAGGGATGTTTCCTGACCTGCTCGTCAGGTTCACAGAGACGAAATGCCCGTCTTCCCTGAAGGAGCCGTCAGCAGACTTAGTAACGGCCGAATGCGCAGATGACCAAAGTCTGGAACGTCTTCTGGATCTGCTCGATCACCTCTGCGGGCCGGTGGATGTCACTGATTTCGAAAATCTCCTGATCACGAATCCGGTCGATCAGGCAGTAAGGAAAGAATGGGAGGGGCTTATCGAGAGTGAGCAGCCCCTGGCAGACCTTAGGAAAGTGGACCTGCCGGCTGAACTGAAGCTGGCTGTCGCCGCCGCTGCTCTCGAAGAGCTTGTTGAAGACTTACTCCATGGGCACTCGATTCAGGATGAGGTTACTGAAGCGGTCACGCTCACCGCGATGCTCGTTTCTTTACAGCACACTGATCAAAGCCATGCGGTTAAGGGCACGCTGGACAGACTGAACGGTTTCCTGCAGCAGATGCACAGGGAGCTGCCGGAGAGGGATCAGCCAACGAGCACGCTTTCTGAACAGCATACCCGGTCAAAACCAGTGGTGGACGATGAACGACAGGCGGTGCCGAACAGTAGAAACAGTCATTCCGGTTATGCTCCAATTCTCCGTTCCCTTCTGGGGGGCGGAACCGGGGATCAGAAGGACGAGCCTGTGAGACTTCAGCCCTTGGACGGGGCAAGACCTCTCGCTCCGCTAATGCCCCAGGTTCAGCAGCATGCGGTCCTGGCCGGTGAGGCTCAGCAGCAGGAGGACAGAATCCGCCGGCTGATCCGTCAGTTTGAGTCGGCCCTTTCTCAACGGGCTTTCAGTCCCGAAGGCGTGCAGAGGCTGGCGATCAGACTTCATCCTGAGCATCTCGGGCGTATGGATGTTGTCATCATCCGGCAGGGCGGATCAATCACAGCTAAGATTGCGGTTTCCGCGCCTCTGACAAAAGATGCAGCAGAGCAGAATCTCCATCAGCTTCGGCAGGCGTTTCTGAATCAGAACCTTAACGTGGAACGTATTGAAATCAGTCAGATGCCCGGAGTAAGAGAAGATGGGGGGAAAGAAAGAGAACAGTCCCAGTCACGGAAAGAGAACCGCAGCGATCACATAGAGGATGACGAACGCGATTCGGGAGACGAGGAAGACCGCTTCAGAACGATACTTGAGAACACACTTGATACGAAAGCGTAGGTGTCCAGATGGTTACATCAGTAACGGAAAGTCTTTATCTAAAGGATTATCAGAAAAATAAAAACGTCCCGCCTGCGGGCGATCTGGATAAAGATGCTTTTCTTAAGATCCTGATCACCCAGCTTCAGAATCAGGATCCCCTCAATCCGATGGAGGACAAGGAATTTATCGCCCAGATGGCCCAATTTACATCTCTTGAACAGCTCACAAACATCAATCGCGCTGTAGAAGAACTCGGTGCCGGCAAATCACAGACCCTGTCTGACTACAGTCATATGATCGGCAGACAGGTTCAGTACGATGACGAGCACTCTCCAGGTTCGGGCATCGTCACCGCCGTGAGTCTGAAAGATGGCCGGAGCACTCTGATTGTCGACGGTGTACAACGAATCTCACCCGACCAGGTGACGCGTATCTCCCTGCCTGACCATGAAGATCAGTGACAGGGTTTCGCCTGATATAAAAGTATCGATGCATCAGACTGCTGCTGCCCCACTTTTGCAGGACTTAATACCGTAAGCGCAGTATCGGAACGTGAGGAAGCAGCAGAAAGAAATGTATTTTAAAAGCTCTTTTCGTAAAGGTTGTTGCTATTGACTAATATTAATTTCGGAGCAAAAGGCCGCGACTCCAGCGTTAAAAGCAACAGTCGAAGACCCCGCAGGGTGATTTTCCCGAGGAGGCTGAGGCGTTGCCCGCGGAAAGCGTCGGCCTGCAGCGCAGAAAACAACAATCTATCCGAAAACAGCCATTTTAAAACAGGGAGTGTTCACAATGATCAGATCAATGTACGCAGGGATCGGCGGAATGAGGAACTTTCAGACAAAGCTTGATGTTATCGGCAACAACATTGCAAACGTCAATACCCACGGTTTCAAGAAAGGAAGAACCACTTTTCAGGACCTTGTCAGCCAGCAGGTCGGCATGGCCAGCGGCTCAGAAGGAAACCGGGGCGGAACCAATCCTCTCCAGGTGGGGCTGGGCTCCACCATGGGAAGTATCGACACAGTGAAAACACAGGGCTCGCTTCAGTCAACCGGCCGGATGCTCGATATGGCCATTTCAGGGGACGGCTATTTTATTGCCACGATAGGAGAGGGAGCTGACGCGCAGGACTTCTACACCCGTGCCGGCAACTTTTATCTGGATGAAGCCGGAACCCTCGTCAACGGAGCCGGGATGCGGATTCAGGGCTTTCCTGGAGAGCAGCCGGATCCAGATGGAGCTCTTGGTAACATTCAGATTGACGGGAATGAGTTTGAAGGATTTGAAATCTCTGCAGATGGTCTCATATCCGGCATTTCGGCTGACGGGGAAACGACCACCATCGGTCAGCTGGCGGTAGCGTCATTTACTAATCCTGAAGGGCTGAATAAAGCGGGGGAAAATCTTTACCAGCAAAGCGCCAATTCAGGGGAAGCGTCACCTGGCATCCCGGGGGATGAGGGAAGGGGCGACCTTGTAGTGGGTGCTCTTGAAATGTCCAACGTTGATCTTGCAGAGGAATTCGCCGAGATGATTGTCGGCCAGCGGGGGTTTCAGGCCAATACCCGGATGATTACCACCTCCGACGAAATTCTGCAGGAGCTTGTGAACCTGAAACGATAAAGGAGCAGGGGACGGGTTTTTCCTTAATGTAAAGGCTCTGTTAAAATCTGTTGTTGATTTCCGCTCACGACGCTCTCTTTCCGCGAGTACCACTGCAACCTCCTCGGGAAGAGCGACCTGCAGGGTCTTCCGTCGGTTCTTTTCCCACAGGAGTGTCGCGCATTCGCTGCAATCAACCTGAAAAATATCAACATCACGCTTTAACAAAGCCAATGTAAAAATAAGATAATTACGACTGGAGGGCGTCACGTGTCTAAAAAACGCCTTATGACCATGATGATCGTTATGCTTCTGCTGCTTACGGCAGGAGGAGGGGCGGTTTTTATCATTATTACGGATCAGCAGGATAGCGCCGCTGCAGAGGAAGAAGCCGGTGTTGAAGAGGAATTGGAACTGCAGGTCAGATCAGAAGAAATTACTACGAACCTCAAATCCGGAAATATCATTAGAACCCGGTTTGTGATTCAGCTCAACTCAGCTGATGCGGTGGATGAATTCGAACAGCGTGACTATCAGACCGGAAACACGATCCTTCAGGTGCTGGCCGATCTTGACGCCCGGGACCTTGACGGCTCGGACACGATTCGAAGTCTGGAAGAAAAACTGAAAGACGAGTTTAACAGTTTTATTGCCTCCGGGGAAGTGACCCGTGTATATACGCAGGAATGGATCATTCAGTGATGCACCCCCTGGAGAAGGGAAAGACAGGTGAGTTCAGATCGAAAATGAAAAAAAGCCAGCCTTAAATCACCCGCTGTACCAGATCCAGCAGAATCTGGACGGGCAGAAACGAAAAAAATCCGTGCGGAAGTACGATTTCAAAAGGGCCCTCCGTTTTTCAAAAGACCAGGTCAGAGGTCTGACCCGTGTACACGAAAACTTTGCCCGCCTGTTAACCACCCAGCTGTCTGCCCAGCTCAGAACATTTGTGCAGATTCACGTGAGTTCGGTAGATCAGGTGCCTTACGAGGACTTTATCCACTCTCTTCCGGATAAAACGCTTCTGACAGTATTTGAGCCGGTTCCTCTGGAAGGCAGGATGCTGATGGAAGTGAATCTGCCGGTCGCTTATTCCATGCTCGACCGGCTGCTTGGAGGAAGCGGCGAGGCGGCAGACAAGGGTGACGGCCTGACGGAAATTGAAACGAAAATCATGACAAAACTGATCAGGCGTTCTCTTGAAGCTTTCAGGGACGCGTGGCATTCGGTTGAACCTTTTCATCCGGAGATGGGGGATCTTGAAGAAAACCCTCAGTTTATTCAGCTCGTTTCCCCTAATGAAACCGTCATTGTCATCTCTCTTGAAACAACGATCGGCGAAGTGAGCGGCAGAATTAACCTCTGTCTGCCCTACGTAGTAATAGAGGAACTGCTTCCGAAGCTTTCCGTACATATGTGGATGCAGACAAAACAAAAAGAGCGCATGCCCCACGAAAAAGAGGAGCTGCAGAAGTCGGTGCGGCGAGCCAATCTGGACCTGACTGTGGAACTGGGGACAACAACAGTCACCGTAGAAGAACTCCTTGATCTCAGGGAGGGGGATGTGATTAGACTGGGCACCGGCATCGATGCCCCTCTCCGTGTGAATGTGGAAAATGAACTCAGATATTTTGCGCAGCCGGGAAAAAGGAAGCAGAAAATTGCTGTACAGATTACAGCTGAAGCAGAGGAGGCAGAGACACATGACTGATGACAGGCTTTCTCAGGAGGAAATAGACGCCCTCCTGAACGGGATCGACGAGGCAGAAAAGACCGGCGAAGACCGAGATACCGGGGAACCCGTGGATACAGTAGACCAGGAAATTCCGGCAGATTCCGAGGCCCGTGGAGATAAATCGGAGCCCGAGACGGCTGATGCCCTGGAGAATGACGGCAGTGAGCATAGCATAAAAGTAGAGCAGTCCAGAGAAGAAGGTGCGGTTTCATCAGCAGCTTTTTCCGAATTTAATCAGTC
Organism: Alteribacter lacisalsi; assembly: GCF_003226345.1. Lineage (GTDB taxonomy): Bacteria > Bacillota > Bacilli > Bacillales > Salisediminibacteriaceae > Alteribacter > Alteribacter lacisalsi. The sequence continues at coordinate 1,088,296 of NZ_PDOF01000001.1, forward strand.
CAGTGAACCGGCCCGTGAGGGGGAGAACCTCGGGATGCTTCTCGATATTCCCCTCGAGGTCACAGTGGAACTGGGCAGGACGAGACGGTCGATCAGGGAAATCCTTGAACTCACCAAGGGATCGGTTCTGGAACTCGACAAGCTTGCCGGGGAACCTGTGGATGTCATGATTAACAAAAAGTTAGTCGCCAGAGGCGAAGTGGTCGTCATCGATGAAAACTTCGGTGTCCGCGTGACCGACATCGTCAGTCAGCGTGACCGGATAAACAAGCTGAAATAACACGGCTGTGCCGGCTGATTCAGCAGGGCAGGCCGGGCAGGAGTGGAAATACTGATGAATAAAATTCTCATTGCGGACCGTTCCCCCTTTGCCGGAACACTGCTCAGAGATCTGTTTTTACAGAACGGTTATTCTGACGTTAGCGTGACCGATTCGGGACATGAGGCAGTCAGACTTTTCAGGGAGCTTTGTCCGGACCTGACTGTCATCGACCTCGTGTTCGAGGATCTGGATGGATTTACTGTACTGGCAAAAATGCGGCAGGCAGATCCGGAACGAAAGATCATTGTGTGCTCATCCTTGGCCCAGAAGGCCGTTCAGGTCGATGCTTTGCAATCAGGGGCCTCTGCCTTTCTGGCAAAACCGGTAAAGGAAAACGAGCTGAAATCTTTAATTTGAAACGAGACAGGGTTGTGAATGCGATGCAGTTCATCACGAAAACAGACAAACGCATAATGATTGTACCCATTGTTCTGTTCCTTCTGTTCACCTGGGCATCCCCGGCTTCATCAGATACCGGCTTCGGAGAAGGGGACGGGTCAGTGGGGGATCTCCTGAATGGGAATAACCCCGCTGAGGAGATAAACGAGCCTGCGGGAGCGGAGGAACGGAACGAGCTCCCGGCTCACGACGAGCAGAATTTTTTCTGGCTTCTGTTTCAGATGTTTCTTGCACTCGGTTTTGTTCTTTTACTGATCTACGGTATGCTCCGGCTTATTAACCGCCGAACCCGGACGCTGAAAGGGAGCAGGACGATTCAGACGATTGGAGGCGTGAATGTAGGTGCCAACCGTTCGGTCCAGATCGTCCGTGCGGGGGACAAGCTCCTGATCGTCGGTGTTGGTGACGACGTAAGGCTGCTCAGGGAAATAGACGATCCTGATGAAGTGGCACAGATGCTCAAGGATCATGAAACGCATGATGCTTTCGAAGTGCCGGCAGTAAAAGCGGGGACGTGGCTCAGGAAAACGATTGCCAGGAAAAGCAGGCGCGCACCGTCATTTTCAGCACTGCTGGAACAGCGGATGGCCGGAGTGAAAGAAGCCCAGAAAAACGCGCACAAAAAGATGACGGAGAAGCACCATGATTGAAATCCCAGCCCTTGATATTTTCAGTGACGACCCGGCGAACCTCACCTCCACTGTCCAGCTGCTTCTGCTCCTCACTGTACTCGCGCTCGCGCCAAGCATTCTGATTCTGATGACGTGCTTTACGAGAGTGATCATCGTTCTTTCATTTGTAAGGTCAGGTCTTGCCACACAGCAGATGCCGCCGAATCAGGTGCTCATCGGTCTTGCCCTGTTCATTACGTTTTTCATTATGGCGCCGGTGCTTTCGGAAATTAATGAAGAAGCTCTTCAGCCTATGTTTGACGGTGAGATCACTCAGGAGGAGGCATTTGAGGCGGCGGCCCATCCGATCAAGTCGTTCATGGCACAGCATACGAGAGAAAAGGACCTGGCGTTATTTATGGGGTACCAGGGTCTGGACCGTCCGGAAACGATAGAGGATATTCCCCTGACCGCGCTCGTTCCCGCTTTTGCCATCAGTGAACTGAAGACAGCGTTTCAGATTGGTTTTATGATTTTTGTGCCGTTTCTTATTATCGATATGGTGGTGGCGAGTGTCCTGATGTCCATGGGTATGATGATGCTTCCGCCGGTTATGATTGCCCTTCCGTTTAAGATTCTTTTATTCGTTATGGTGGACGGCTGGCATCTTGTGATCCGGTCGCTCTTATTAAGTTTTTAGAGGTGGTAGGCTATGAGTTCGGAAATGGTAATTAGTCTGGCGGAGCGGGGGGTCTACACAACGCTTATGATTGCGGGGCCTCTTTTGATTCTGGCTCTTGGAATTGGTCTGCTCGTCAGTGTCTTTCAGGCAACGACCCAGATCCAGGAGCAGACACTGGCGTTCATTCCCAAAATTGTCGCGGTGCTTGTAGGCCTTGTAGTGTTTGGGCCGTGGATGCTTCAGATTCTTCTGTCGTTTGCTCATGATATCTTCAGCAACCTGCACCAGTTTACAGGGTAATCCGGATGGAGGAGCTGCTTGAATGGTTTCCTGTTTTTCTCCTGGTACTCGTCAGAATGTCCGCCTTTGTGATCACCCTGCCCCTGTTCTCCTATCAGAACGTACCGGCACCATATAAAATCGGATTTTCTTTTTTTCTCGCCTGGATTGTGTTTTTTACATACGAATGGCCGGCACTGGCGATTGACGGATTTTTCTTTACCCTCATTATAAAGGAGGCGCTGATCGGGCTGACCGTCGGTTTTACAGCCGCGATTCTTCTTTATGCCATACAAGTGGCCGGAGGGTTTATCGATATCAAAATGGGGTTTATGATCGCCAATGTCATTGACCCTCAAACCGGGGCCCAGAGTCCCCTGACCGGAGGCTACCTGTATACCTTTGCGCTCCTGTTTCTGCTCGCGACCGATGCCCATCACCTCCTGCTGGACGGGGTGTTTTACAGCTATCAGTTCGTCCCGGTGGATCAGGCCTTTATCCCCCTCGGGGATGAAAGGGTGATTATGAGTATCGTGACGGCTGTGAGCACGATGTTCATCATAGCGTTTCAGATGGCGGTGCCGGTAGTGGGGGCCCTGTTTCTGATCGACGTGGCTCTCGGTATGGTTTCAAGAACGGTTCCGCAGGTGAACGTGTTCGTTGTTGGACTGCCTCTGAAAATTTTTGCGGGACTTGTGATGCTGTTCCTGGTGATGGCGCCGTTTTTTGTAGTAGTGAGCCATCTTATTGAAACCGTCCAACTGACAATGCGGCAGCTGCTCGAGCTCTATGGAGGGATCACATAAATGTATATAAAGCCGGATCTCCAGTTCTTTTCGCAGGAAAAAACGGAGCAGGCAACGCCGAAGAAAAAACTGGACAGCCGAAGAAAAGGCCAGGTCGCAAAAAGCACCGATGTAAACACCGCTTTTATTCTCGTTTTTGTATTTCTGTGTCTCTGGTTTGCAGGAAGCTTTGCTGCAGCGGAAATCTTCACAATCGGACAGTATACGTTTACGAATCTGCTCACCCTTGAGCTGACACCTGGAAATGTGGAAGCCCTGTTTCTCGATCTTCTTAAACAGGTTGCGGTGATCACGGGCCCATTTATGGCGGCAGCTGTGCTTGCGGCTGTTCTGGGGAATTATCTGCAGGTCGGATTTCTGTTCGCACCGGAAACCATTAAGCTGAAGCTCAGTAAAATCAACCCCATCAGTGGATTCAAACGGATTTATTCAGTGAGAGCCCTCGTTGAATTTTTAAAGAGCATGCTGAAAATCACCCTCGTCGGACTCGTCACATTTGCTGTGATCTTGTTTGCAATGGACGATATTCTGAAGCTGTCTCTCTACTCGGTCGGGGACAGTGTCCGCTTTGTCGGAAATCTGACGATCATCATGGGGCTGGCTGCAGCTTTTTTGCTCGTCTTTCTGAGTATTCTTGATTATCTGTACCAGAAATACGACCACGAAAAGAACATCCGGATGTCAAAGCAGGAAGTCAAAGACGAGCATAAAAAAGCGGAAGGGGATCCTCTGATCCGGTCAAGAGTAAAAGAAAAACAGCGTCAGCTGGCAACGAGCAGAATGATGCAGGAAGTGCCCAAAGCGGATGTGATCATTACAAACCCGACACATTACGCCATCGCTCTCAAATACGAGGAAGGCAGGATGGGAGCACCGGTCGTTACAGCAAGGGGAGTGGACTTTGTTGCACTCAAGCTGATCGGGATTGCGAAGCACAATCAGGTTCCGACTGTTGAAAACCGCCCGCTTGCCCGCGCTCTTTACGGGAGGGCGGAGATCGGTGATCAGGTGCCGGAAGAATTGTTCAAGGCAGTCGCCGAAGTCCTGGCCTATGTATACAGACTGGAGAAAAAAGTGTAGTCCCGAAGACGCACGGACAGGGAGATCTGATTATGGCATTTAGAGATTTAACCGTATTACTCGGCGTAGTGACCATTGTAATTATGCTCATTATTCCACTGCCAACAGGCATCATAGATTTTCTGATCATCATCAATATTTCCCTTGCTCTGCTGATCATTCTCGTGGCTATGAACACAAAGGAAGCACTGCAGTTTTCGATATTTCCAACCCTTCTGCTTCTTGTGACCTTATTTAGACTCGGCCTCAACGTGTCAACCACACGTGCGATTCTCGGTAATCACGGAGATGCGGGAAACGTGATTGAAACGTTCGGGGACTTCGTCGTCGGGGGCAATGCGCTGGTTGGATTTGTGATTTTTATCATACTCGTGGTGATCCAGTTTATCGTCATCACCAAAGGGGCTGAACGTGTGTCGGAAGTTGGCGCGCGTTTTACACTCGATGCGATGCCCGGTAAGCAGATGAGTATCGACGCTGACCTGAACGCCGGTATGATTTCTGATACCGAGGCGAAAGAACGCCGGAAAAAGATCGAACAGGAAGCGGACTTTTACGGATCAATGGACGGAGCGAGCAAGTTCGTAAAGGGAGATGCGATCGCAGGGATTGTCATCGTATTAATGAACATCATCTTCGGGCTGGTAATCGGCATGATGCAGGAAGGACTTCCACTGGGAGCTGCGGCAGATAAATACACGCTACTAACAGTAGGGGACGGCCTTGTGAGTCAGATTCCCGCACTGCTCGTATCAACGGCCACCGGAATTATCGTCACCCGCGCTGCCTCAGAAGGAAACCTTGGGCACGATGTGACCAGGCAGCTCTTTGCTTATCCGAAAATGCTATACGTGGCGGGAATCACGATTTTTCTCCTCGGGGCCGTAACACCGATTGAGTGGCCCATTCCAACCTTGGTTGCCATAATGCTTTGTGCGGGCGGCTATTTTATGGGCAGGCAGGAACACAAGCCGCAAGAGGATGATAACGCGGAAGAACGGCAGGCAGAGGAAGAAGAGTTCAGATCACCCGAAAGTGTCGTCAGCCTGATCAGTGTGGATCCGGTTGAATTTGAATTCGGGTACGGGCTTATTCCTCTGGCAGATGCGAATCAGGGGGGAGACCTTCTTGACAGGGTAGTGATGATCCGCAGACAGCTGGCGATCGAACTGGGCATGGTCGTCCCTGTGATCAGAATCAGGGATAACATTCAGCTCAAGCCCGGAGAATACGTGATTAAAGTAAAAGGAAACGAAGTAGCACGCGGTGAACTGCTGCTGGATCACTATATGGCAATGAGCCCTGGTGAGGAAGACAGTCAGGTAACCGGGATTGACACGATCGAACCTGCATTCGGCCTGCCTGCTCTGTGGATTTCAGAGGAGGTAAAAGAGCAGGCCGAATATGCCGGTTATACAGTAGTGGATCCTCCGTCTGTAGTATCCACTCACCTGACAGAGGTCATTAAGCGCTACGCTCATGAACTTCTTGGCAGAGGGGAGGCCAAACAGCTTGTGGAACACCTTAGAAAGTCCTATTCGGCGCTCGTGGAAGATGTTACGCCGGAACCACTTGGACTTGGGGATATACAGAAAGTGCTGAGCCGTCTCCTCCGTGAAAAAGTGCCGGTCCGTAATTTGCCGGTAATATTTGAAACACTTGCCGATTACGGCCAAATGACAAAGGATACGGATCTTCTGACCGAGTATGTGCGGCAGAGCCTGAGCAGGCAGATTTCAAGCCAGTTTACTGAAGCGGGACAGCCTATGTTTGTTGTCACACTCAGCGGGTCTGCTGAGAAAATGATATCGGATGCTGTCCAGCAGACTGAACACGGTAATTTTCTTGCTCTCAGTCCTGAACAGTCGCAGGATTTTGTTGAACAGACAATGAAGGAAATGGAGCGGATGCAGCAGGGCGGCCACGCCCCTGTGATCCTTTGTTCTCCTGCGGTGCGGATGTACGTAAGACATTTGATTGAAAGATATATGCCGCACATACCCGTGCTCTCCTATAACGAGCTGGAACCAGAAGTGGAAGTTCAAAGTACCGGGGTGGTGAAAGGATCATGAAAGTAAAGAAGATACAGGCTGATGATATGCCCGAAGCATTAGTGAAAGTTAAAAAAGAACTCGGCAAACGTGCCGTCATTCTGCATTCAAGGGAAGTGGAGACCGGTGGATTCCTGGGATTCTTCTGTAAAAAGAAACTTGAGGTGATCGCAGCGGCAGATCCAGAGCCGGCAGAGGAAAAGTATGGAAAACGGGATCGGCCGGTAGTCGTTTCGAAGACAAAAAATACCGCGACAGAAAGCAGCAGCGATGGCCGAACACACAAGCCTGTAACGATGCCGGCCGCCCCTGCGCCGGAAATTCGCAATTATTCTGATGCACTGCCGGCCGGACTGAGCCGAGCTGAGAGGGCTGTGAGACTCATGGAACCCGGCAGGACAATCAAAAATGAACTCCTGCACCGTATGACAACCAGATGGTATAAGGAAGATTGCCCTGAACATATCGACAGTGAGGAATACGTACACAAAGCCCTGAGAAAGGCCGTGCATAACGATTGGTTCGTACCTTGGGAGGAAAAGGGTCAATTCATCTTTCTTGCAGGTCCAACTGGTGCCGGGAAGACGACGACCATCGCCAAACTGGCATCTGATGCAGTACTGGCAAAAGGCCTGAAAACGGCTCTGATAACAGCTGACACATACAGGGTTGCGGCTGTTGAGCAACTGAAGACCTACGCGGGAATACTCGGTATCCCGATTAGAGTCGTATACAGCCCCGAAGATTTCAGTACTGCCCTTAGTGAACTTTCGGATTATGACCGGGTTTACGTCGATACTGCAGGGCGAAATTATATGGATCTATCATTGGTAAATCAGATTAGAGGTCTCACTGATCAGGCACAATCAAAGGAACTTCATCTAGTGCTGCCCCTTACAGGGAAAGGGGAGGATCTCACGAGAGTTGCGGTAAAGTTCAGCAAACTCAAACCGGATTCGGTTATTTTTTCTAAATGGGATGAAACAGGGTCCCGGGGATCTGTGCTTCACGTTTTGAAAGAAACAGGACTCAAAGCGTCGTTAATCACAACGGGCCAGGAAGTCCCTGAAGATCTGATGCATGCCAGCAAGGAAATCGTGATTGAGGGCCTCACAAAGGATGGCTGCTATGAATTCTGATCAGGCCGCATCTCTTCGCAGAAAGGCAGAACGATTAAAAAGCCATGGAAACAAAGCTGGGGCACGTGAGGGCGCCAGGATACTGGCCGTCGTCAGCGGAAAAGGCGGTGTGGGAAAAACCAATGTGGCCGTGAATTTTGGAGCCAGTCTTGAGAAATCAGGAAAAAAGGTGCTCCTCATTGATTTGGATATCGGCATGGCAAATGTGGATATCATCCTCGGAGAGCCATCCGGCTGCTCCCTTCCTGAAATGATTGAAAATGACCTCCCTTCAGAGGAAGTTCTGCAGAAAAGCGCTGCATATCCGAATCTCTCATTCATTTCGGGAGGAAACGGGCTCTCAGAGATTATGGAACTGGATCAAGTCCGTAAGAATCTTCTTACAAATCGGCTCGATGAATGGTCACGTACTTTTGATGTCATCCTGCTTGATCTTGGGGCAGGTGCTGCAAAGGACACCCTGAATGTCATGGTTACTGCAGATCAAACAGTCGTTGTGACAACACCGGAACCTGCAGCGGTAACCGATGCATACAGTGTCATCAAGCTGATTCACGGCAAAAAAGCTTCCATGCCTGTAAACATTCTTGTTAACAAATGCAGGGATGATAAACACGGTAGACATATTTACGGACACCTTTCAGATGTATGCAGGCAGTTTCTCGGAAAAGAAACCGGATATTTCGGGGCTGTTCCGATGGATGAGTCGGTCTGGAAAGCGGTATGCAGCCAGACACCGTACACAACAGGATATCCGAAGAGCCAGGCAAGCCGAGCGGTACAGCGACTCACAAAAGATTACCTGGCTGCGGACGGGTACAGACCAAAAACGCAAGTAAACTTTGCGGCCCGGATCAGCGCCTGGCTTCGTGGGAACCGGAAATAAAAAAGGATGGCGGGAAGAGAAGCTTCTGTTTAATCATTTATCAGCTAAGCTCTTTTCGCAGAGATTGTTGCTATTGACTAGCATTAATTTCGCAGCGAAAGGCCGCGACTCCTGCGGGAAAAGCAAAAGTCGAAGACCCCGCAGGATGATTTTTCCGAGGAGGCTGAGGCGTTGCCCGCGGAAAGCGTCGGCCTGCAGCGCAGAAAACAACAATCTATCCGAAAACAGCTATTAGCTAAAAGGAAAGGAGGAGAGCACATGATAAAAGGGAAGGTGAGCAGTCAGCTGGATCAGTGCTGGGAATCATGGCACAACCGCCGGGATAAAGATTCCTGCGATCTCCTGATCAAAGCTTACATGCCCCTCGTGGATTACCATGTACAGCGGGTGAGGAACGGCATGCCGAGAAATGTGAACAGTGGGGAACTGAAAAGTCACGGGATGATGGGACTGTATGATGCCCTCCTCAAATTTGACAAAACTAGGGATTTGAAATTTGATACATATGCTTCCTTTCGCATAAAAGGAGCCATTATTGATGGACTGAGGCAGGAGGACAGACTGCCCAGATCCTTGCGTGAAAAAGCGAAACGAATCGAGGCCGTTCAGGAACAGCTCGAACAGGAACTCTGCAGGATGCCTGAGCCTTCCGAAGTGGCTGCGGCAGCTGAAATGACTGAGGCTGAGGTCGTCAGGACAATGAATGAAAGTCTGATCTCCCACTTTCTCTCGATTGATGACTCTGCCGGGGATGAAGGGAGCAGTCCTTCATTTGTTCAGACAATAGCAGATTTACGTGAGCCCACACCTGAAGATCATGCCGTAAAAACAGCGAAATACGAAGAGCTTGCTTCTTGCATAAGCAGGCTCACGGAAAACGAACAGCTCGTCTTAAGTCTGTTTTATTTTGAGGAACTGACGCTCACTGAAATTGGGCGCGTTCTCAGTCTTTCAACGTCCCGGATTTCCCAGATTCACTCCAGAGCACTTTATAAACTTGAACAGCTGCTTAGGGCGATGCCCGTTTAAGGAGGATTTTCATGGTATATTTTGCAGTTATCAGTTTGGTTCTCCATTCCCTGTCCTTTTACTTCATTATTCTTCTTGCGAAAAGAAACCGGGATCTGCCGGATGAGAAAGCAAGGAGGGAGATCGAGGATCTTCTGACAGCCTGCACCGAAGAAATGAAACAAAATAATGATGAGCTGCTCGATAAGCTGCGTACAGCCGGATCAGGATCGGAAAACACTGCTGGTAATATTAATGAAGAAAAATACTCGCATGCGGCAAGTGAGAGGACTGCGGCTGACGGAAAAGGAGGAGCTGAAGCTTCTGTGTCCGCCCGTTCCGAACGTGTCCGAATACTCAGCGGTCAAGGGCTGAGTGAAAGCGAGATTGCTAAAGAAATGGGAATCGGCCAAGGGGAAGTGAAACTTTTTCTTAAGTTTTACAATTAAACAGCCGGTCTCTCTTGCTCTGAATACGCTGATGTGGTATATTAACTTCTGGTGTTAATTACACACGCTTGTTGATTCAGGCAGCGGTGCTGCATCTGCAGTTCTGCTTGAAGGAGAGACGGGCGGAGGCTAAAAAAACCAAAGGAGGTGTTTGATGTGGCAGTTATCTCCATGAAACAGCTATTGGAAGCAGGGGTACACTTCGGTCACCAGACTCGTCGCTGGAACCCAAAAATGGATCGCTACATCTTCACAGAACGTAACGGAATTTACATTATTGACCTTCAAAAGACGGTCAAAAAAGTCGAGGAAGCGTACAAGTACGTACGTGACATCGCGGCTGACGGAGGAAAAGTTCTTTTCGTCGGTACAAAGAAACAGGCTCAGGACTCTGTGCGTGAAGAAGCAGAGCGTGCCGGACAATACTTTATCAACCAGCGCTGGCTCGGCGGAACGCTGACAAACTTTGAAACCATTCAAAAGCGTATTCAGCGTCTAAAAGACATCGAGCGTATGCAGGAAGACGGCACTTTTGAAGTTCTTCCTAAAAAAGAGGTTGTTCTTCTTAAGAAAGAGATGGACCGTCTTGAGAAATTCCTCGGTGGAATTAAGGAAATGAACTCACTTCCGGATGCACTTTTCGTGATTGATCCTCGTAAAGAGCGTATCGCGATTGCAGAAGCACGCAAACTTCACATTCCGGTTGTGGCAATTGTTGACACTAACTGTGATCCTGACGAAGTGGACATCGTGATCCCAGGTAATGACGACGCGATCCGCGCTGTACGTCTTCTGACTTCCAAAATGGCTGATGCTGTTATTGAAGCTAACCAGGGACAGGAAGAGGAAGCCGCTCAGGAAGAAGAAACGACTGCATAAGTTTTTGAGGCTTACGCCGTATGAATGAATATAGAAATGTCCAAAAAGGGTGATAGAGGGCCGGACCCTTTATCACCTTTTTTAAGGACTGGCTACATAGCCTTCATGAAGCGGAAGGCGCCGCTTTTGCGGTGACGGCCTTCCAGAACGCAAGACTAACGAGTATTAAAAAATGAGATTCCAGGGAGGAATACCACAATGGCAATTTCGGCTAAAATGGTAAAAGAACTTCGTGAAAAAACAGGCGCAGGTATGATGGACTGCAAAAAAGCACTAACTGAGTCAGACGGTGACATGGACAAAGCAGTTGACTTCCTTCGTGAAAAAGGGATTGCTAAAGCAGCGAAAAAAGCAGACCGCGTAGCAGCAGAAGGTCTTACTGCTGTGAAATCAGAAGGAAACACAGGCGTTATTGTTGAGATTAACTCTGAAACAGACTTTGTTGCCAAAAACGAAAACTTCCAGAACCTTGTAAGCTCAGTTGCAGATCACGTACTTGCTAACAAGCCTGCTGATGTTGAACAAGCACTCGGACAGGATTACGAAGGATCCGACGGCACGCTTCAGAACTTTATCAACGATCAGATTGCTAAAATTGGAGAAAAGATTTCTCTTCGCCGTTTTGAGATCGCTGAAAAAACAGACAGCCAGTCATTCGGTGAATACCTTCATATGGGCGGCCGTATCGGCGTTCTTACAGTTGTTGAAGGTGCGGATTCTGATGTGGCAAAAGACGTTGCCATGCATGTAGCAGCAATTAACCCTCGCTATGTAGGCCGTGACGCTGTTTCTGAAGAAGAAGTAAACCGTGAGCGCGAAGTGCTTAAGCAGCAGGCACTTAACGAAGGTAAGCCTGAAAAAATCGTTGAAAAAATGGTCGAAGGCCGCCTCGGTAAATTCTTTGAAGAAATCTGCTTAAACGAGCAGGCTTTTGTTAAGGATTCTGATCAGAAAGTTGGAAAATACGTTGAATCCAAAGGCGGCTCTGTCGTTTCCTTTGCACGCTTTGAAGTCGGCGAAGGTATGGAAAAGCGTGAAGACAACTTCGCTGAAGAAGTTATGTCCCAAGTGAAAAAGTAATGCGTGAAGAGGGGCACATTGTGTCCCTTTTTCCCAAGTACCGGTAATTTTTACATTACCAACTCTTATAGAACAGCATTGAAAGAGACCAGACTTGGAGGGTATTATGGAAAATCCTAAATATAATCGAATAGTGTTAAAACTCAGCGGGGAAGCTCTCGCAGGAGACCAGGGATACGGGATCGATCCTTCAGTCATTCAGTCAATCGGTGAACAGATCAGGGAAATTGTCGCTCTGGATGTAGAGGTTGCCATTATCGTAGGCGGCGGGAACATCTGGCGCGGAATGGCAGGAAGTGCCAAAGGAATGGACCGGGCAACAGCCGATTATATGGGGATGCTCGCTACTGTAATGAACTCTCTTGCTCTTCAGGACAGTCTTGAGAATATCGGGGTCCAGACAAGAGTTCAGACTTCCATTGAAATGAGACAGGTTGCTGAACCGTACATAAGACGCCGAGCCATCCGTCATCTGGAGAAAAAGCGCGTGGTTATTTTTGCGGCCGGTACCGGTAACCCATACTTCTCTACAGACACAACCGCAGCCCTCCGCGCAGCGGAAATCGAAGCTGATGTCATTCTAATGGCGAAAAACAAGGTGGACGGTGTATACTCTGCCGATCCTTCTGTTGATGCCAATGCCAAAAAATATGAATCTCTTACGTATCTTGATCTTCTCAAAGATGGTCTTGCCGTAATGGATTCCACTGCATCTTCACTTTGCATGGATAATAATATTCCGCTCATTGTGTTCTCTATTATGGAAAAAGGAAACATTAAGAGAGCTGTGATCGGAGAAGAAATCGGAACAGTAATCAGGGGGAATAACGAATGAGTCAGGTAATTATGAACGACGCAAAATCCCGTATGGATAAGTCTGTTGAATCACTTCGAAAAGAACTCTCCACCCTTCGTGCCGGACGGGCAAATCCTTCTATTCTGGATAAAGTCCAGGTTGAATACTACGGAATGATGACGCCACTGAACCAACTTGCAACAATTTCAGTTCCTGAAGCACGGATGCTTACGATTCAGCCGTTCGACAAGTCTTCACTTGCTGATATTGAACGTGCGATTCAGAAAGCGGATCTCGGCCTGACACCATCAAATGACGGAAACATCATCCGCATTACGATTCCGGCACTTACAGAAGAACGTCGTGCTGAGCTCGTTAAGCTTGTGCGCCGTTACGCCGAGGATGCGAAAGTTGCCATCCGGAATATCCGCCGTGACAGCAATGACGAGCTGAAAAAGCTTCAAAAAGAGGGAGAACTTACAGAGGATGATCTTCGCCGGAGTCAGGACGAAGTTCAGAAACTGACTGACAGTTATGTAAAAACGGTTGACGAGACAGCTGATAACAAAGAAAAAGAAATCATGGAAGTATAAGCGGAAAGCGTGTAAAATAAACAGAGTAAAAGACCCTCTATTTACAGGGGGTTTTTTTATCCATCTGGCTCTGTTTTACAGGGTGGGCTGATGTCCGGTAAGTCTTAAAGCCTGCTCAGAGCAGGAGTGTTTTATCTTTGGGGGACTCGTAAAATGTTAAAAAAATGGACCAATCGTAAAGCAGACTCGGAAAACACGCTGCTTGAAGAGAGAAATAAACTTGATCCTGACAACATTCCCGGCCACGTTGCCATTATAATGGACGGAAACGGCCGCTGGGCAAAAAAGCGGGGACTGCCGAGAGTAGCCGGTCACCGTGAAGGGATGAATGTAATAAAGAAAATTGTAAAACAGTCGAACCGTCTCGGAGTAGGGGTACTGACGCTCTATGCGTTCTCTACTGAAAACTGGAAGCGTCCCAAACCGGAGGTCGACTTTCTTATGCGTCTGCCGGAGCGCTTTCTCAAATCAGAACTTCCAAAATTGATTGAGGAAAACGTTCAGGTCAGAATTACAGGCTCAAAAGAAGCCCTTCCCGATCACACGCGGGAAGCTGTGAATAAAGCGATTGATGATACTCGTCATAACGATGGCATGGTTCTCAATTTTGCTTTGAATTATGGAAGTCGTCATGAAATGGTTGAAGCGGTAAAGAATCTTTATAGTAAAGTGGAAGACGGCGAAATGAGTATTGATGAAGTTAATGAAGAAGCTATTTCCTCGTCGCTTATGACAGGCGGACTTGCAGATCCGGATCTGCTAATCCGTACCAGCGGGGAAATCCGCCTGAGTAACTTTATGCTCTGGCAGCTTGCCTATGCGGAATTCTGGTTCACTGATGTGCTCTGGCCCGATTTTTCAGAGAATCACTTTGAAGAAGCGATTGCCGTCTATCAGAAACGGACAAGAAGATACGGCGGTGTCTGATAAAAGGAGGGATGAACAGTGAAGCAGCGAATCATTACAGGTGTTATTGCCGGAGCGGGATTCCTCGGGATCATTATACTCGGGGGCATTCCGTTTACCGTGCTGATTTTTTTACTTGCTACAATTGCCATGGGCGAAATTCTGAAAATGAAAGGTATTTCACCTTATACATACAGGGGAGCGATTGCATTTCTTTTTATGTGGCTTCTTCTTCTGCCTGAGTGGCTCCTGCCTTTCAATGCCCTTCATGTGGAACGTGCAGAAATGTTCCTCTTATTAATTGTGGTTCTTCTTGCAGTAACAGTAATCTCCAAAAATGCCTTTACTTTCGACGAAGCCGGATTTGTGATTCTTTCTTCTGTCTATATCGGTCTCGGTTTTCATTATTTCCTTGAAGCCCGTTTTCTGGATGAGGGCCTAATCTTTATCTTTTTTGTTCTCATCCTCGTATGGGTAACGGATTCTGGAGCCTATTTCTGCGGCCGCTTTCTTGGTAAACATAAACTCTGGCCGGAAATCAGCCCGAAAAAAACGATCGAAGGCTCGCTTGGGGGAATTATGGCAGCGGTCATTTTTGGTCTTGTTTATGCCTGGTTTTTCCCGGTATTTGATTCCTTGATTATAACTGTTGCGTGTATCTTGATTGTTTCCGCTGCAGGACAGCTCGGTGATCTTGTAGAGTCAGCATTAAAAAGGCATTATTCAGTGAAGGATTCGGGTCAGGTTCTGCCCGGGCACGGAGGAATACTCGATCGGTTTGACAGTCTGATTTTTGTTATGCCTGTGCTTTATCTGCTTACGTTTATTTAGACAAATACATATAACTGGCAACAGAAGGAGCGTTTATTCTGATGAAAAAGATAATTCTTTTGGGCTCCACCGGATCGATTGGTGTCCAGACCCTGGAAATCATCAAAGCTCATCCGGAGAAGTTCAGCCTGGAGGCTTTGGCATGCGGAAGGAATATATCCCTTGCAGCTGAACAGATCAAGGCTTTCAGACCCGCATACGTCAGTGTCGGGCGCAGGGAGGATGTGGAGAGTCTGAAAAGCATGATTCCTGATGACATTGAAGTGGGCTTCGGGGAAGAAGGCCTTCTGACAGCCGTACGTCAGCCTGCTGACACGATTGTAAATGCTCTTATGGGAAGCGTCGGTCTGACGCCGACCCTTGAAGGAATGAAAACGGGGAAAGATATCGCTCTTGCAAATAAAGAGACACTCGTCACCGCGGGCCATATTGTTACAGAGGAAGCAGAGCGCTCAGGTGTAAAGCTGATACCGGTTGACAGTGAACACTCTGCAATCTATCAGTGTCTTGAAGGGAACAGCCTGTCGCAGGTGGACCGGCTGATCCTCACTGCCTCGGGAGGCAGTTTTCGTGACCTTTCGAGAAATGAACTCGAAAATGTAACCGTTGAAGATGCACTAAATCATCCAAACTGGTCCATGGGTGCAAAAATCACCATCGATTCGGCTACAATGATGAATAAAGGACTGGAAGTAATCGAAGCACGGTGGCTGTTTGATATGCCTTATGAAAAAATCGATGTGATCCTTCATAAAGAGAGTATGATCCACTCGATGGTGGAATATATTGATGGTAGTGTACTGGCCCACCTCGGTTCGCCGGATATGAAAGTGCCGATTCAGTATGCCCTGTCCCTTCCTGACAGGTATAAGGTTCCCGGCAGTAAAAAGCTCAACCTCTGGGAGATTGGCAGCCTACATTTCGAGAAGCCTGATTATGAGCGTTTTAAATGTCTAAAGATGGCGTTTGATGCAGGGAAAGCCGGCGGTACAGCACCAACGGTTATGAATGCGGCGAACGAAGTGGCCGTTGAGGCATTTTTAAACAGGCAGATTCCATTTCTCGAGATCGAGACCATTATTGAGCAGGCTTTGCACGAGCACGACAACAAGACTTCACCGGATCTTGAAACGATACTTGAGGCTGACCGTCTGACACGTGCCAAAATCAAAAAGGACATGAATAAAAGGTTGTGATTAAGTGAATACGTTTATAGCGATTGTCATTATTTTTGGTCTTTTGGTCTTCATCCATGAGTGGGGTCACCTCATTTTTGCTAAGCGCGCGGGCATTTTATGCCGTGAGTTTGCAATTGGCTTCGGACCGAAGATATTCTCTTTTAAGAGAAACGAAACAACTTACACGATAAGACTGCTTCCACTTGGCGGCTTTGTGAGGATGGCCGGAGAAGACCCGGAAATGATCCAGATCAAACCGGGTTATGAAGTAGGACTGAAATTTAACATTCGTGACCAGGTGACCGATATTATTGTCAACAATAAGTCGAAGCACCCGGACTGTAAAGTGATTCAGGTTGAAAAAATTGATCTCGAAGACGACCTTTTTGTACAAGGTTACGTGCCGGATGAAGAAGGGTTAGTCACGTTTGATGTCCATGAGCAGGCAAACTATATTTACGATGAAGAAGCAACCCAGATTGCTCCTCGGGATCGTCAGTTCCCGTCGAAAACGATTCCGCAGCGTGCTATGGCTATTTTCGCAGGACCGATGATGAACTTTCTTCTCGCTGTGATCATTCTTGCGGCTTACGCCATGATGGCAGGTATGCCGGTGGATGAAGCCAGAGTCGGCGACGTTACAGATGACGGTGTTGCTATTCAGGCAGGGCTTGAGGAGGGAGACCGGATCGTTTCCATCGACGGTGAGAACGTATCGACGTGGGAGGAAATGACGGGAATCATCCAGGGCAGTGCAAACGAACCGCTTTTATTTGAAGTCGAAAGAGGAAATGAAACGTTTGAAGTCGAAATGGTACCCGACGAACGACTTGGTCCTGAAGATGAAGTTCAAGGTGTAGTCGGCATCTATCCGCCAACGGAATTCAGTATCCTTGGCTCGATTGCATTCGGCTTTACCACCACGTGGGATTATACCGTTCTTATTGTAGAGGCTCTCGGGATGCTTGTTACCGGCCAGTTCAGTCTGGACCATCTTGCTGGCCCAGTGGGGATATACAGCTATACGGGGGAAGTGGCAGCTATGGGATTCTTTGTTCTCATGCAGTGGGCAGCCATTTTAAGCGTTAACCTCGGTATTATTAATCTGCTTCCGCTTCCTGCTCTGGATGGGGGAAGGCTGATGTTTATCGGATTGGAAGCAGTCAGGGGGAAACCGGTTGATCCCCAGAAAGAAGGGCTTGTCCACTTTATTGGATTTGCGCTCCTGATGCTTCTCATGCTTGTGGTCACCTGGAATGACATTAATAAATTCTTCCTGTAATTTTGAATTGATCAGGCAGCTGAAGGCGGCTTATGAAAACGTCCGCCTGCAGTGTATCAAAGCAGCAATACCCTAAAAGAGAGTGATATACGGCTGTGGACATTTTTGTCCACAGCTGTGACCTGTTTTCCGGCCTCTTTGCCGGAAGCCGGCAAACTAATTGAAAGGCGGTTCTTATATGAAACAAAGTACCTTTTTATCTCCTACATTAAGAGATGTTCCAAGTGACGCAGAAGTTAAAAGCCACCAGTTGATGCTGCGTGCCGGACTGATCCGGCAGAGTGCGGCAGGAGTATATTCTTTTTTGCCGCTCGGCTTGAAAGTGCTGAAAAAAGTGGAAAATATCATTCGTGAAGAGATGGATCTGTCAGGCGCACAGGAACTGCTCATGCCTGCCATCCAGCCGGCAGAGCTCTGGCAGGAAAGTGGAAGATGGGATCTCTACGGCCCGGAATTGATGCGGGTTCACGATCGTCATAATCGAGAGTTTGCTCTTGGCCCAACGCATGAAGAAGTTATCACCTCACTCATCCGGGATGATATCAACTCCTATAAACGGCTTCCAATGACCTTGTACCAGATTCAGTCGAAGTTCAGGGATGAACGCCGCCCCAGGTTCGGTATTCTCCGGTCCCGTGAATTTCTGATGAAGGACGCCTATTCGTTTGATCGTGATTATGAGGGCCTAAATGAGAGCTACAGAAAAATGTACGAAGCCTATTCCAGTGTTTTTACACGGTGTGGACTTGACTTCCGTGCTGTGGTTGCGGATTCCGGTGCCATGGGCGGAAAGGATACGCACGAATTTATGGTACTCTCTGAAATCGGGGAAGATACAATTGCTTACTCGAATGAATCATCTTTTGCAGCCAATGTGGAGATTGCACCGGTTCAACCAGATTACGAAAAAAGTAATGAAGCACCGCTTGCACTTGAAAAAACGGAAACTCCTGGACAAAAGACGATTGAGGACGTCGCCGCTTTTCTACATAAAGATGCGAAAAAACTGATTAAGAGCATGCTTTTCCATGCTGATGGTGAGCCTGTACTCGTTCTGGTTCGCGGCGATCATGAAGTAAACGATATTAAAATCAAGCATGTACTTGACGCCAGGATGGTAGAGCTTGCGGGTGAGAACGAGTCTGCATCTCTTCTAGGCAGTGTGACGGGCTTTATAGGACCGGTTGGTGTTCCGGATCACATTACAGTGCTCGCAGACCACGCTGTCCGCTCCATCGTTAACGGGGTTTGCGGAGCAAACGAAAAGGATTATCATCTCGTAAACGTGAATCCCGATCGTGACTTTTCCGTAAAAAGCTATGAGGACCTTCGTCTGATTCAGGAAGGAGATCCTTCACCTGATGGAAAAGGGACAATTGAATTTAAGCAGGGAATTGAAGTCGGTCATGTATTTAAGCTTGGGACACGCTACAGCGAATCCATGAAAGCTTCCTACCTTGATGAAAATGGCAAGGCACAGCCGATCGTAATGGGAAGCTACGGCATTGGGGTTTCCCGGACCGTTGCGGCAATCGTGGAACAGCACCATGACGACAACGGTATCATCTGGCCGGCTGCTGTTGCTCCGTTTGATGTACACCTGATCCCGGTTAATCTTAAGCAGGATGATCAGAAGGAAGTGGCAGAAGAGCTTTATGCTGAACTCCGCCGGTCATTTGATGTTCTTTATGATGACCGGGCTGAGCGTCCCGGAGTGAAGTTCAAAGACTCCGACCTTTACGGAATTCCTGTAAGAATCACTGTCGGTAAAAGAGCCGGCGAAGGAATTGTGGAAGTAAAGCCAAGAAATCGCGAGGAAAAAATGGAAGTTCATAAGGATGAACTTGCAGACACGCTCAAACAGCTGCTGAACGTCTGAGCGGTAATCCGGATTTATTGATAAGGCGGCGGTGCCTGCGGAGAGCGTCCGCCTGGAGCGTAATAAATCAGTTGCAGGAAACGATGAAGAAGGTGTCTGGAAAAGAGGAAATGCACCCTCTTTTTCAGTCGCCTTTTCTTTTCGGCTGAAAGAACCGAAACACAGTCATGTTAACATAGATGAGTGAACGAAGGAGGAGAAGCCCTTGAGTGAAGAGAGAAAAATAAGACAGGAACGGTTTGAGCTTCTTCTGGAACAGGTGGTCATGCCCGAGGAACTTAGAAGACAGTATCTTGCGGGCGGATGGATTGAAAAACTTGAAGTTTATAAAAATGAAAAACGCTGGCATTTTGCTATCAGACTGCCGGAATTTCTTCCGTTCCCTGCTTTTGATGCTTTTCAGACAACGATCAAACAGGGACTGCAGCATATTGCCACTGTGGATCTGACTGTTTCCTATGACAACAATACCTCCGCCACACGGCAATTTGAGAGCTACTGGCCTTATTTTGTCGAGTGTCTGAGAAAATCAACAAACGGCCTGATCCGCCGGCTGCAGGAACAAACGCCCCATATTGACCAGAACAGGCTCATAATCAATGCCATGAATGATGCAGAAGCGGCGATGATGAAACGGAAAGTGGCAGATCCTCTTAAAGGTCTGCTGCAGCGAACTGGATTTCCGACGCTGATGATTGAGACAACTGTACAGGAATCAAAAGAGGCGTACGAACGATTTGTGGAAAAAAAGCAGGAAGAAGACCATTCCAAAGTGGTGGAAGCCATGATGGAAAAACAGAAGATGGAGAAGAAAGCAAAGGAAACTGGACAGCTGTCCTCCGTTGCTATCGGAAAACCGATTAAGGATCAGCCTGATCCGATTGAATCGATTCAGGAGGAGGAAGGTCAGAAAGTCGTCCAAGGGTACGTTTTTGAAGCAGAAACGCGGGAGTTGAGAAGCGGACGGACACTTCTGACGTTTAAACTGACTGACTATACGGATTCGATCCTCATTAAAATGTTCTCCAAGGATAAAGAGGATGTGCCAGTGCTCGAAGCCATAAAGAAAGGGATGTGGCTTAAAGTAAAAGGCATGGTGCAGCACGATACATTTGTCAGAGACCTTGTGATGATGGCCCGGGACGTTCAGCAGGTGCAGCCTTCAGAACGGAAGGATCAGTCTCCTGATGATGAGAAGCGGGTTGAACTTCATCTTCATACGCCAATGAGCCAGATGGACGCCATCACCTCGGTTTCTTCCTATGTGGCACAGGCAAAAAAATGGGGGCACAAAGCGATCGCTGTAACCGATCACGGTGTCGTGCAGGCTTATCCTGAAGCATACGGAGCGGGAAAAAAAGAAGGGGTGAAAATCCTCTACGGCATTGAGGCTAATCTTGTTGATGACGGTGTTCCGATTGCCTATAATGAAGCGGACCGGGAGCTTCTTACCGATACGTATGTCGTATTTGACGTGGAGACCACCGGTCTTTCGGCAGTATACAATACGATCATTGAACTCGCCGCGGTAAAAGTCAGGGACGGTGAAGTGATCGACCGGTTTGAAGCATTCGCAAACCCCGGGGAAAAACTCAGCCCTACCATTATTGAACTTACCGGTATTACAGACGATATGGTTAAAGATGCCCCTGAACCGGGAGAGGTACTCAAGGATTTTCACAAGTGGATCGGTAACGATATCCTTGTTGCTCACAATGCCAGTTTTGATATGGCTTTTCTTGACGCGGGATTCAAGAAGATCGGAATGCCTAAAACACCGAATCCGGTCATTGATACTCTCGAACTTGCCCGCCTTCTTTACCCGACCTTCAGAAACTACCGGCTGAACACTTTGTGTAAAAAGTTTAATATCGAACTTGTGTCTCACCATCGGGCGATTTACGATGCTGAAGCGACCGGGAGTCTCATGTGGAAAATGATTAAGGATGCGATCGAGCGGGACATTCACAATCATAATGAACTTAATGATCAGTCCACCGGTGACGAATACAAAAAACAGCGGCCTTATCACTGTATACTGCTTGCCAAAAATCAGGATGGACTCCGAAACATTTACAAGCTGGTCTCTGATGCCCACATCCATTACTTTCACCGCGTACCACGGATTCCCCGTTCGGTACTATCCAAAAACCGGGAAGGCATTCTGGTAGGATCGGCCTGCGACAACGGTGAAGTATTTGATGCGATGATGCAGAAAGCGCCTGAGGAAGTAGAAGAAGTGGCACGGTTTTATGATTATCTCGAAATCCAGCCGCCATCCAACTACAATAAACTGATCGAAAAAGAAATTGTCCGGGATGAACTTGCACTGAAGGACATTCTTAAAAACATTACCGAACTGGGGGGAAAACTGGAGAAGCCGGTCGTGGCAACGGGTAATGTTCACTACCTTGATCCAAACGATCACATTTACCGCAAGATTCTAATTGCTTCCCAGGGCGGAGCGAATCCGCTAAACCGGACGGAACTGCCTCAGGTTCACTTCAGGTCAACAGATGAAATGCTCGAATGTTTTTCGTTTCTGCCTGAAGAAAAGCGCAGGGAAGTGGTCATTACAAACACAAACCTGATCGCAGATGAAATCGATGATATTAAACCGATTCCCGATGACCTGTATACACCGAACCTTGAAGGCGCAGATGAAGAGATGCGGGAGATGTGTTACAAAAGGGCTCGGAGTATTTACGGAGATGACCTTCCTGAAATTGTGGAAGCACGACTGGAGAAAGAACTTAAATCGATTATCAGTAACGGATTCTCGGTTATCTATCTGATTTCACAGAAGCTTGTAAAGAAATCTCTCGAAGACGGCTACCTGGTAGGCTCCCGGGGATCTGTCGGTTCCAGTTTCGTAGCTACCATGACGGAAATCACCGAGGTAAATCCCCTGCCGCCGCACTACGTATGTCCATCGTGCCATCATAATATCTTTTTTGACGACGGATCGACCGGATCCGGTTTTGACCTGCCTGACAAGGACTGTGAAAAATGCGGATCGCCTTATAACAAAGACGGGCACGACATTCCCTTTGAAACCTTTCTCGGATTTAAAGGGGACAAGGTGCCGGATATTGATTTGAACTTTTCGGGTGAATATCAGCCGGTAGCCCACAACTATACGAAAGAGCTCTTCGGCGAGGACTTTGTCTATCGTGCGGGTACGATTGGTACCGTGGCAGAAAAAACGGCCTACGGTTTCGTGAAAGGATATGAGGATGATCATCAATTGCGGCTGAGAGGCGCAGAAATTGACCGGCTCGTCAGCGGGTGCACAGGCGTAAAGCGGACGACCGGGCAGCACCCGGGGGGAATTATCGTTGTCCCTGACCACCTTGATATTTATGACTTTTCACCAATTCAGTTTCCGGCAGATGACCGGGAGTCGGAATGGAAAACGACCCACTTTGACTTCCACTCTATTCATGATAACCTGTTGAAACTGGATATCCTCGGTCACGATGATCCGACTGTAATCCGGATGCTTCAGGATCTTAGCGGTATGGACCCTCAGGATATTCCTGTTGATGATTCGGAAGTGTTTAAGCTTTTCAGCGGCACAGAGTCGCTGGGAGTAAAACCGGATCAGATTATGTGTAAAACCGGTACCTACGGGATTCCCGAGTTCGGTACACGATTCGTCCGGCAGATGCTAGAAGATACGAAGCCGAGTACATTTAGTGAATTGGTTCAGATTTCCGGACTGTCCCATGGAACGGACGTATGGCTGAACAATGCGGCCGATCTGATTGCAGACGGCACGTGTGTGCTCAAGGACGTAATCGGATGCCGGGATGATATTATGGTTTATCTTCAGTACAAGGGACTGGAAGATTCACTCGCCTTTAAAATTATGGAGTTTGTCCGTAAAGGGCGGGGTCTGCAGGAAGAGTGGATCGAAGAAATGAAACAGCACGGTGTACCGGACTGGTATATCAGTTCCTGTCTGAAAATCAAGTATATGTTCCCTAAAGCTCACGCCGCCGCCTACGTGCTTATGGCAGTGAGGATTGCTTACTTTAAAGTACATCATCCGATTCTTTTCTACGCAGCCTACTTCACAGTGAGAGCCGATGATTTTGATCTGGACACGATGCACCGGGGTTCGGCGAGCATACGAAAGCTGATTGAAGAAATTCACCAGAAAGGGCTCGATGCATCACCGAAGGAGAAAAGTCTCGTAACGGTAATGGAACTGGCACTGGAAATGTGTGAACGGGGATTCTCATTCCAGAAAATTGACCTGTACCGCTCGAAAGCGAAGGAATTTGTAGTAGACGGCGACAGCCTGATTCCACCGTTTAATGCTTTAACAGGGGTAGGGACCAATGCTGCCATCAATATTGAGAAAGCACGGGAAGGCGGAGAGTTCCTTTCGAAAGAAGATCTTCAGAAGCGGAGTAAAATTACAAAGACCGTACTACAGAACCTCGATGACCACGGCTGTCTGGATGGAATGCCTGAATCCAATCAGCTGTCTTTATTCTAGGAAGACATCAAACCGTAGCCTCTGGCGGTTTGCAGGTGCCAGGGGTTTATGTTATAGTAATATGGCAATACTTAGAATAACGGCAGCGGAAAGAGTGGGATTGTCCCACTCTTTCTTTTCGATAAAAGAAGCTGTAATAGGCGATGTTCAGCCAGGAGAGAATGGGTAACCGTTCAGTGACCCTCATTTCTGACAAAGGTAGTCTGACTTTGAACATCCCGAAACCACATAATCAGATGCTGATGAGCAGGGAGGCGAAATGATGGCCGGAAACATTAAAGAAACAACCGAACGGATTGTGGTTCCGATTCTTGATGATCTTGGTCTTGAGCTTGTAGACGTGGAGTATGTGAAAGAAGGAAAAAACTACTTTCTCCGCGTGTACATTGATTCAGATAAAGGCGTGGATCTCGACGACTGTGCAGCTGTAAGCGAACAGTTGAGCGAGCAGCTTGATAATGAAGATCCAATTAATGATGCCTACTATCTTGAAGTCTCCTCTCCCGGAGCTGAAAGACCACTGAAAAACGAAACAGATCTGAAACGTGCTGTTGGCAAAAACGTGAATGTAACCACGTATGCACCAGTAGACGGCGAGAAAATGTTTGAAGGCCGACTTGCCGGTTTTGACGGTGATGCACTGACGATTGAAGTCAAGGTCAAAACGAGAACAAGAACTGTCCAGGTACCGTATGAAAAGGTGGCAAAAGCCAGACTTGCCGTGATTATCTGACCATACTGCCGGAAGGACTTGAATCTTTAGAAGATGCCCGGTTATCTCGGTTTTTCAGATGACGGGTATTTCATTATGTTTTGTGATAGTTTTATTAAAGGGGGAACCACTTGAATGAACAGCGATTTTATGGATGCCCTGACAAGCATCGAAAAAAACAAAGGGATTGACAAGGAAGTCATTCTTGAAGCCATTGAGCAGGCGCTGATTACAGGCTATAAACGTAACTTTAATCAGGCCCAGAATGTACGCGTGAACATTGACCGTGACAGCGGCGATATTCGTGTATTTGCCCAGAAGGAAGTCGTCGAGGAAGTATTCGATGCACGTCTGGAGATTAGTCTGGATGCAGCGAAATCAATCAGTCCGCGCTATGAAGTGGACGATGTGGTTGAAATTGAAGTAACACCGAAAGATTTTGGCCGTATAGCGGCGCAGACAGCCAAACAGGTCGTCACGCAGCGTGTCCGTGAAGCGGAACGCGGTATTATTTATTCTGATTTTATTGATCGTGAAGAAGATATTATGACTGGGATCGTGCAGCGCCAGGATCACCGTTTTATCTACGTGGATCTTGGAAAAGTGGAAGCAATCATGCCGTTAAACGAGCAGATGCCTACTGAATCCTATAAGCACAATGACCGCATTAAAGCTTTCATTACCAAAGTGGAGAAAACCACCAAGGGTCCACAGATTATGATTTCCAGAACCCACCCGGGTCTTCTTAAACGTCTGTTTGAACTCGAGGTTCCGGAGATTTATGACGGCACCGTTGAAATTAAATCCGTATCCCGGGAAGCGGGAGACCGTTCTAAGATTGCGGTCCATGCAGAAGATCCTGAAGTGGATCCGGTCGGTTCATGTGTCGGGCCGCGCGGTCAGCGTGTCCAGACGATTGTCAATGAACTTAAAGGTGAGAAAATTGATATCGTCCGCTGGTCAGATGATCCAAAGGAATATGTAGCCAATGCACTGAGCCCTTCAAAGGTGCTCCAGGTGAAGGTAAATGAAGAGGAAAAAATGACCCAGGTCATTGTTCCTGACTACCAACTGTCACTTGCGATTGGTAAACGGGGGCAAAACGCCCGTCTGGCAGCCAAGCTGACAGGCTGGAAAATCGATATCAAGAGTGAGTCTGATGCCGAGGAACTTGGTCTCTACGACCCGAATGCACCGCTGGAGGAAGAGCACAGCGATAGCGATTACGACACTGATTACGATTCAGAGTACGATGACGCTGATCCATCCATTTACGATGAAGAGAACGATCATAAGTAAGGAGTGGACACAGTGAGCAGGAAAAAGACGCCGCTGAGAAAATGCGTCGTGACGAATGAAATGATGCCGAAAAAGGAACTCATCAGAGTGGTCCGGACACCGGATGGGGAAGTTGTTTATGATCCTTCTGGTAAGAAATCGGGCCGGGGAGCTTATCTTTCGGCTTCAAAAACCGTCATGGAAGAAGCCAAAAGAAAGAAAATTCTTTCACGTCATCTTAAAGTAGATGTGAAAGAGGAATTTTATGATACCCTTTTAAAGGAATTGCCGGAGGACAGAATGAAATGAATCAAAAAGCACTCAGCCTGATCGGTCTTGCGTACCGGGCCAGAGCAATTGTCACCGGCGAGGAAGTTGTGCTCCGCTCGATCAGGAGCAGGAAGGCACACCTGGTGATTGTTTCGGATGATGCGTCAGCGAACACAAAGAAAAAGTTTGCTGACAAAAGTGAATACTACAATGTTCCGATTATCATCGGAAGTAGCCGTGGTGAGCTTGGACAGGCAATAGGAAAAGATGAAAGAGTCGTTTTGGGTGTAGAAGACAGCGGCTTCGCTAAAAAACTGAAGTCGCTCTTGGAATAACAGATCATGATGCATTGCAGCCTCCAGGTATATGCATCAACGGCATAAGTGTCATGATCTCCGGGAGGTAAACAGATGAAAAAGATGCGCATTTATGAGTATGCCAAGGAAAAAAACACGACGAGTAAAGCCGTTATAGAACGTTTGAAATCTATGAACATAGCCGTTTCAAACCATATGAGTGTTATTAGTGAAGACGCTGTTAGAAAGCTGGAAAATCCGGCTCCAGACAAGGGGAACAGTGAAAACAAAAATAAGGATGCTTCCAAAGAGAAGCGCCAGAGCAGTGAAGGACGTGTTCAGTCACCTATGAATGATAAGAAAAAACAACCACAGGGACGTGCAGGAAAACCAAACCAGCAGCAGGGAAACAAAAACCGCGGCGGAGCTAACAACAGAAACCAGAATAAAAACCGCGGCGGAGCTAACAACAGAAACCAGCGAGGCGGACGTCGTCCGGAACAGCAGCGTCCTGCCCGCAAGCCAATGCCGGAGGAAATCACCTATACGCTTCCAATTACGGTTGGTGAATTCGCCGATAAATTGAACAAAGATGCATCCGAAATCATCAAAAAACTGATGGGTCTCGGCGTCATGGCGACGATCAATCAGGAACTGGATAATGACACAATTGAACTGCTTGCCGAAGATTTCGGCATTAAAGCTGAAGAAGAAATTGTGATCAATGAAGCGGAATTTGAAACGATCGAGGAAGAAGACGATGAGAAAGACCTCAAAGGACGTCCTCCAGTCGTTACGATCATGGGTCACGTTGACCACGGCAAAACCACGCTTCTTGACAGCATCCGCCACACGAAAGTAACTGCCGGGGAAGCAGGCGGAATTACCCAGCACATTGGAGCCTATCAGGTTGAGGATAAAGGCAAAAGAATTACTTTTCTTGATACACCTGGACACGCCGCATTTACAACGATGCGTGCCCGCGGTGCACAGGTAACCGACATTACGATCCTTGTTGTAGCTGCTGATGACGGCGTTATGCCTCAGACAGTAGAAGCTATTAATCATGCTAAAGCCGCTGAAGTACCGATCATTGTGGCAGTGAATAAAATGGATAAAGAAGGTGCCAACCCTGACCGGGTAATGCAGGAACTGACGGAACACGGTCTTGTATCCGAGGCATGGGGCGGAGATACCATCTTTGTTAATGTAAGTGCGATTAAAGGCGAGGGTATTGACGAACTTCTGGAAATGATCCTGCTCGTCTCGGAAGTGGAGGATTATAAAGCGAATCCTGATAAGCGCGCACGTGGAACGGTTGTTGAAGCCGAGCTTGACCGCGGCCGGGGGGCTGTTGCAACACTTCTTGTCCAGTCCGGTACACTTAAAATCGGGGATCCAATTGTTGTCGGAAACACATTTGGCCGTGTACGCGCCATGGTTAACGACCTCGGACGCCGTGTAAAAGAAGCAGGCCCATCAACGCCGGTTGAAATTACAGGTCTTAACAACGTGCCGCAGGCAGGAGACCAGTTTATGGTCTTTGAAGACGAAAAGAAAGCCCGCCAGATCGGTGAGGGCCGTGCGGTTAAGGAAAAAGAAGAACAGCGCCGTGAATCTTCACGTGTAAGTCTGGATGACCTGTTTAATCAGATCCAGCAGGGGGAAATTAAAGATATTAACATCATTATCAAAGCGGACGTACAGGGCTCTGTAGAAGCAATGCGCGGTTCTCTTGAAAAAATCGAAGTCGAGGGTGTGAAGGTAAACATTATTCATACCGGAGTAGGAGCCATTGCGGAATCGGATGTTATTCTGGCAAGTGCTTCGAACGCCATTATCATCGGTTTCAATGTCAGACCGGATGTCAATGCGAAGCGTACAGCTGATCAGGAACAAGTGGACATTCGCCTTCACCGTGTTATCTATAATGCTATTGAAGAAGTGGAACAGGCGATGCAGGGCATGCTCGATCCGGAATACGAAGAAAAAGTAATTGGTCAGGCTGAAGTCCGTCAGACATTTAAAGTGTCGAAAATCGGCATGATTGCAGGTTCTTATGTGACTGACGGCAAGATTACAAAAGATTCCACAGTACGTCTAATCCGCGACGGTGTCGTTCAGTTTGAAGGTGGAATCCGTGACCTTAAGCGTTTCAAGGATGACGCGAAGGAAGTAGCGAAAAACTACGAATGCGGGATTACCCTTGAAAACTACAACGATGTTAAAGAAGGGGACGTTATTGAGGCATATGTAATGGAGGAAATTAAACGCTGATGATCGGTTCGGTTACGGTTGAGGCCATTATTTATGATGCCCAGTCGCTGAAAGAAAAGCGCAGTGTACTGAAAAGTGTCGTGACTCGGCTCAGGGACCGTCTGAATATTTCCGTGGCGGAAACAGACCATCAGAATGTCTGGCAGCGGACGGAGCTGACTATCGTATCCGTCAGCCCTGACCGTGTCCGGTGTGAGCAGGAGTTATCAAAAGCTCTTCATTTCATTGACAGCGTTCCGGAAATAGAGACCGCATCAGTACAGTGGGAATGGATGTAGCGTTCCGCAACAACATATGGGGGTGCAGTGAATGAGTAATGTTCGTGCCAATCGTATAGGTGAACAGATCAAGAAAGAACTGACAGATATTATCCAGCGTGAAATAAAAGATCCGCGGGTAGGTTTCGTGACTGTTACAGCAGTCGATGTAACAGGGGACCTTCAGCAGGCAACTGCCTTTATTACCGTTTACGGTGACGATACACAGCGCAGCGAAACACTCGAAGGTCTATCCAAAGCAACCGGCTTTATCCGATCTGAAATCGGTAAACGGATTCAGCTCCGAAAAACGCCGGAACTGTTTTTCAAGTTTGATGAGAGCATTGAACGGGGTAACCGCATTGAAGAGCTTCTCCGCAAACTTAACGATAAATAAACATTTCCAGAAGAGGGAGGACGCCTGTCCCCCCTCTTTTTTTCGCCGGCAGAGTGAATCATGCGCCACTAAAACCTGGAGAAGAGCATTGGACCATTTGATTTATGGAGAGAAAGGCGGCGACTCCGGCGTGAAAAGCAGCAGGCGAAGAACCCCGCAGGGTCATTTCCCCGAGGAGGCTGAGGCGCTGCACGAGGAAAGCGTCCGCCTGCAGCGTAATACAACATTCTTTCTGAATACAGCTTTACGAAAAAAAGCGTTCTGAAAAAGCTTATCGAACAAGAGGTGAAACCTATGAAAACCGATGGCATACTGCCTCTTTGGAAAGAAAGAGGAAAAACTTCTTTTGACTGTGTCAGGGATATGCAGCGGCTGTTCAAAACAAAAAAGGTCGGCCACACCGGTACCCTTGACCCGGATGTGGAAGGCGTGCTGCCGATTTGTATCGGACGGGCAACAAAACTCGTTCAGTATCTGACAGCTGAAGGAAAAGTATATGAAGGCGAGGCAACGATCGGCTTTTCAACCACAACCGAAGATGCCTCCGGCGAAGTGGTAAACCGAAAGGCCGTTAATGAGGAAATCAGCCAAAGCCGGCTCAATGACGTCTTTCATTCACTCAAAGGCACGATTGATCAGACGCCGCCGATGTATTCGGCTGTGAAAGTGAAAGGCAAACGGCTCTATGAGTATGCGAGGCAGGGAATTGAGATTGAAAGGCCGACACGTCAGGTAACGATCTACTCACTTGACCTCATCTCGGATATCAACCATCGCAACGGCTGCGTGACATTTCGGTTTCGTGCCTCCTGTAGCAAGGGAACCTATATCCGTACGCTTGCAGTTATTATGGGCGAAAGACTAGGCTATCCCGCCCACATGTCCGATCTGGTGAGGACCGCTGCCGGCTCATTTTCCCAAGAGGACTGCTACAAAGAAAAGCAGCTTAGAGAAATGGCGGAAGAGGGGATTCTGAATGAGGCACTTCTTCCCTTTGAGTATGCATTAAAAGACTGGCCCAGCGTTGTCATTGATGCCGACACCGAAGCCAGAATTCTGAACGGGGCAGTCCTTCCCATCCCCGCACAGGTAGACGAATCTATGTTTACTTTGTATAATCAACAGGGGGAATGCCTGGCAATTTACAAGAAGCATCCCAATAAAGAAGGTATGATGAAACCGGAAAAAATGCTGAAAGTGTAGCCGCCGGGTCTCGTGCCGTTTATGTATTTGAGGTGGCAGCATGCAGACGATTACAATTGAACATCCTCACGATTTTAATGAAGATGATTTCCCCCCTCTTGCTATTGCCCTCGGTTTTTTCGACGGGGTTCACAGAGGTCACAGGAAAGTGATCGGCTCCGCAAGGGAAAAAGCAGAAGAACTTGGGCTTCACTCTGCGGTCATGACATTTGACCCTCATCCGCGGGAGGTTCTCGGAAAAGGCGGCCCTGTGGCCTGCCTCACACCGCTGGACAAAAAAGTGGAGGAAATTGCAAACCTCGGGATCGACTACCTTTTTGTAGTGCAGTTTACGCTCCCTTTTGCAGCTCTTACACCACAGAAATTCTGTGACCATTATCTGATCGGCTTGAACGTCCGCCATGTTACAGCGGGGTTTGATTATACCTACGGCAGGCTGGGTAAAGGAACGATGGAGACCCTTCCGTTTCACTCCAGAGGAAGATTCACTTACAGTGTGGTTGGTAAGCTTGATGAAGATGACCGGAAAATCAGTTCCACACGAATTCGTGAGTGCCTGACAAATGGAGAAACAGACGTAGCAGCCCGCCTCCTTGGCAGAAACTATGAAACTTCCGGTACAGTAGTAAAGGGAGATCAGAGAGGCCGTACGATCGGTTTTCCTACTGCGAATGTAGATGACCGCGACCGGCATCTGATTCCGAAGCCGGGTGTTTATGTAACGGAGTTAAAAGCAGAAGGCACATGGTATAAGGGCATGTGCAACGTGGGATTTAAACCGACATTTAACAAAGAATTGCCCGATGCTCCAGTTACTGAAGTCCATTTGTTTGATTTTGACGGCGATCTCTACGGGCAGGACGTAACGGTGCGCTGGCACAAACGGATCCGACCGGAAATGCCGTTTCCCGGGGTGGATGGACTGATTCGCCAGCTCGAAAAGGACAAGGAAGAGGCGCATCGTTATTTTTCTTCCCGGTAGGCAGACTGGGGCTTGATCTTTCATACTTCAGCCTGTATGATAGTATTTGTTAACCATCACTTGGCAGCACGATTCACCGACGTCTGCTGGGCGAATGGGGATTTTAGAAAAGGAGGTGCATAGGATGGCTTTATCACCAGAGCACAAAAACGAAATCATCAATGAATACAAGACTCACGAGAACGATACTGGTTCTCCTGAAGTGCAAGTCGCTATCCTGACGAAGCAAATTACAACACTTAACGATCACCTGCGTACGCACAAGAAGGATCACCACTCTCGTCGTGGTCTTCTGAAAATGGTTGGTCAGCGTCGTAACCTGTTGACTTACCTGCGTAACAAAGATGTTGCCCGTTACCGTCAGCTCGTTGACAAACTCGGTCTTCGTCGATAAGATTTACCAGAAAGCGGGATCATTCCCGCTTTTTTGTTGTACTAAAAGGAAATTTTTACCTTTAACTAAGGCAGATCGTCGTTGCTTCTAATGAGACATATTTGATATGATAATAAGGTCAGGGACTTTTATCTCCTATGTTTACTACATATAAATTTAAGTCAAAACTATAAGCAGCAGCTTTACACGCTTGTGTGCCCGGATATCGGGATCATAATACTAAGGAACTGAAATTCACACTGATGTGAATGAGAGGAGTACATGCAGCTATGGAACAGGAAAAACAATTATTTTCAATGGATTTTGCCGGCCGTACAATGACATTCGAAACCGGTCAGTATGCCAAGCAGGCAAACGGAGCCGTAATGGTACGCTACGGAGATACGGCTGTAATGTGTACAGCCACAGCATCAAAAGAACCGAAAGACCTTCCGTTCTTCCCGTTAACTTGTAACTATGAAGAGCGCCTTTATGCAGCAGGAAAAATTCCTGGCGGTTTTATTAAACGAGAGGGCCGCCCAAGTGAGAATGCCGTGCTGACAAGCCGTCTGATTGACCGTCCGATCCGTCCGCTGTTTCCCGATGGATTCCGTAACGATGTACAGGTGATCAGCATCGTCATGAGTAATGACCAGAACTGCTCACCTGAAATGGCTGCAATGATGGGGTCATCTGTTGCCCTTTCCATTTCCGACATTCCATTTGACGGACCGATTGCCGGCGTCATTGTCGGCCGGGTGGATGGTGATTTTGTCATTAATCCGACGACAGAGCAAATGGAAAAAAGTGATATTCACCTTGTTGTAGCCGGAACGAAACATGCGATCAATATGGTGGAAGCCGGGGCAGAGGAAGTTCCTGAGGATGTTATGCTTGAGGCCATTATGTTCGGTCACGACGAAATCAAACGCCTGGTTGCTTTCCAGGAAGATATCGTTGAGAAAGTCGGCAAGGAAAAAATGGACGTTAAGCTTGTATCCCACGATAAGGATCTGGAAGCCGAACTCCGTGAAAAGGCAGAAGGAGACCTGAAAGAAGCTGCTACTATTTTTGAAAAGCATGCACGCCAGACGGCTATAGATGAAGTCATCAGCCGAGTTTCCGAGGAGTATGCAAGCGAAAATGCCGATGAGGATCGTTCCCGCGAAGCAAAAGACGTGCTTGATATTATCCTCAAAGGCGTCGTCCGTAAGCTGATTACGAAAGACAAAATCCGTCCAGACGGCCGTCAGATTGACGAGATCCGTCCCCTTGCATCTGAGGTGGATCTTCTTGCACGCGTGCATGGATCCGGTCTCTTTACCCGCGGCCAGACGCAGGCGATGAGTGTCTGTACGCTTGGGGCTCTTGGAGATGTTCAGATTCTTGACGGACTCGGAATTGAAGAAACAAAACGGTTTATGCACCACTATAACTTCCCGAGCTTCAGTGTTGGGGAAACAGGTCCGATCCGCGGACCGGGACGCCGTGAAATTGGACACGGTGCACTTGGAGAACGTGCTCTTGAGCAAGTAATTCCGTCTGAGGATGACTTCCCTTACACAATCCGTCTTGTTTCCGAAGTGCTTGAATCCAACGGTTCCACTTCACAGGCGAGTATCTGTGCGTCCACTCTTGCCATGATGGCAGCCGGCGTGCCGCTTAAGGCACCTGTAGCAGGTATTGCCATGGGGCTCGTGAAGGACGGCGAGGATGTTTCCGTCCTTACGGATATTCAGGGCATGGAAGATTTCCTCGGCGATATGGACTTTAAAGTTGCAGGTACGAAAAAAGGGGTTACAGCCCTTCAGATGGATATTAAGATTGACGGGATCGACCGCCGCATCCTTGAGGAAGCCCTTTCCCAGGCTCAGACCGGCCGCATGAAGATTCTTGACAACATGCTGAGCGCCATTCCGGAGCCGAGAACAGAGCTTTCTGCATATGCACCTAAGATTCTGACAATGAGCATTAACCCTGATAAAATTCGTGACGTGATCGGACCTAGCGGAAAAATCATCAATCAGATTATTGAGGACACAGGTGTTAAAATTGACATCGAGCAGGACGGTAAAGTATATATTTCCTCTACCGAATCGGAGATGAACAACAAGGCTAAAGGAATCATTGAGGACCTTGTTCGTGAAGTGGAAGTAGGAGAAACGTATCTTGGCAAAGTGAAACGGATTGAGAAATTTGGCTGCTTTGTGGAACTGTTTAAAGGAAAAGATGGACTCGTCCACATTTCCCAGCTGGCCAATGAACGTGTCGGCAAAGTTGAGGACGTAGTGAAAATCGGGGATGAAGTCCTTGTAAAAGTTACGGAAATCGACAATCAGGGCCGGGTGAACCTGTCCCGAAAAGCGCTCCTTAAAGATCAGGGGCAGCCTGCAAAAAAATAGTACAAGTGTAAGAGAGGCCGGTCATCCGGTCTCTTTTTTTATGGATGAGCCTCTAGATCACGATACCGTCGATAACGGATTTCCGTTCTGACGGCGCTATTCAGGTAATGAATATCATGACGAATGAGGGCATACGCTCTAAAGATGGTTTTTTTGAGGAGGCTGAGGCAGCCATCCGTATAGCCAACGGACGACGTGAATCGAAGGTTCTGTTTATTCATTTTCAGAAAAGAGTGTATGTACAAATCTGAAATCAATGCTTCCTAAGCGGCGTCAGCCTGTTCTACCGTGTCTTTTCCCTGCATAAGTTGTACTCAGGGAGGGACAGCCTATGATGAAGAAGTTTATCCTGCAATGGAGCACCTTTCTTCTTGTTATCCTGATTACATTTGTGAGTGTTCAAAATCCGATTACGAGCAGTTATATACAGCAACTGAAAGAAGAAGCGGTGGCACCTGCATCAGGGACCACCGACCTTTTCCGTGAAATTGCTGACCGGAAAGCGGAGTTTGAGGAAGCACCGGTAAATGCGAGAGTAGATAAAGTCTGGAAGTCAGTCCCGGGATTAAATGGTCTAAGTGTGGACGTGGAGGCTTCCTATGAGAAAATGAAGCCGGAAGGTTTTTTTAATGAGAGAAAACTGGTCTATAGACAGAACCGGCCGGAGGTAACGCTGGATGACCTGCCGCCGAACCCTGTTTTCAAAGGGAACGAACAGAAGCCAATGGTCTCACTGATGGTAAACGTGGCCTGGGGAAATGAGTATTTACCTGCCATGCTGAAGACAATGCAGGAACATGACGTGAAGTCAACCTTCTTTTTAGACGGTTCGTGGGTGAAAAACAATCCAAAACTTGCTAAAATGATTATAGAAGAAGGGCATGAGATCGGAAACCACGCATATTCTCACCCTGACATGAAGCAGCTGTCCAACGATCGGATCCGGGAGGAACTTGAGAAGACGACTGAAATAATTGAAGCAACCCTGAATCTTAAGCCTCACTGGTTTGCGCCCCCAAGCGGAAGTTTCCGCCAGGATGTGGTGGATATTGCAGCTGACATGGGGATGCATACGGTTATGTGGACAGTAGATACCATTGACTGGCGGCAGCCCCCGCCAGATCAGATGGCTGATAAAATCATCACCAAATCAGAAGCCGGCTCTCTTGTCCTTATGCATCCGACCCAGTCTGCACAGCAGGGCCTGGAAGAGATGATAACTGGACTGAAAGAAAAAGGGTTTCATATTGGAACCGTTTCCGACCTTCTAAGTGAAGATCGCATCATGGTCAGACAACAACAGACGTGGTACTAGGAGGATGACATTTGATTAAACGAGTAGTAAGTGATAATGGATTACGTATCATGTTCGAACCGAACCACACCGTGCGTTCCGTTTCCATCGGTGTTTGGATCGGCACAGGGTCGCGATTTGAAACCAAAATCCAGAACGGGGTGTCGCATTTTCTGGAGCACATGTTCTTTAAGGGAACGAAATCAAGGAACGCACAGCAAATTGCGGAGTCATTTGATTCAATCGGCGGGCAGGTAAACGCCTTCACTTCAAAGGAATATACGTGTTACTACGCAAAAGTGCTGGATGAACACGCAGAGCATGCAGTGGAAGTCCTGGCTGACATGTATTTTAATTCCGTATTTGACCCGGGAGAAATGAAAAAAGAAAAAGGCGTAGTGCTTGAGGAAATTAAAATGTACGAAGATACTCCGGATGACATCGTGCATGATCTTCTCAGCCAGGCAG
This sequence comes from Alteribacter lacisalsi, assembly GCF_003226345.1. Taxonomy (GTDB): domain Bacteria; phylum Bacillota; class Bacilli; order Bacillales; family Salisediminibacteriaceae; genus Alteribacter; species Alteribacter lacisalsi. Next base: position 1,124,148 of record NZ_PDOF01000001.1, read on the forward strand.
GCTACGGAGACCACCCTCTCGGCTATCCGATTCTGGGCACCGAGGAAACCCTCGAGACATTCTCGGGCGATTCCCTCACTCATTACATGAATCAGTTCTATAATGCCGATAACGTTGTAATTAGTGTATGCGGCAATGTAGATGAATCTTTTGTGGACTTTATCCAGAAAACTTTCCGTGACATGCGGCAGGATAAGTCGGATAAAACCTTATCCAGGCCGGAGTTTAAATACGGAAAAATGGCGAGGAAAAAAGAAACCGAACAGGCACACCTCTGCATCGGATACGAAGGGCTGTCAATAGGACATGAGGATATTTATTCTCTTGTACTTCTAAACAATGTTCTCGGCGGGTCCATGAGCAGCAGGCTGTTTCAGGAAATTCGGGAAAACCGGGGACTTGCTTATTCCGTATTTTCCTATCATAGTTCCTTTCACGATACAGGTATGGTTACACTATATGCCGGAACGGCAGTGAAACATCTTGATGATATGTATCAGTGTCTGAGTGATGTGGTAAGTAATGTAAAAGAAAACGGGATTACAGAGAAGGAACTGCGTAATGCCAAAGAACAGCTCAAAGGCAGCCTGATGCTCGGTCTTGAGAGTACAAACAGCCGTATGAGCAGAAACGGAAAAAACGAACTCCTTCTCGGCCGCCACCGGACGCTGGATGAAATTGTTCATGAAATTGACAAGGTCACCTTAATGGATGTAAAGAAAACCGGTAATAATATCTTTTCCCGGGATTGTGCCATGACGCTTGTGAGCCCGGATGGCCGTCTTCCTGAAGGTTCCGGCTGCTGACTGGTTATGAAAGACCCCTTTCCCTCATAAACTGGCCTATAAGGAGAGAGAAGAGGGGGGAGCAAATTGCGTCTAAGTGAAATCAGTAATAAGGAAATTATCGATTTTCATAAAGGGGAGCGTCTTGGTGTTCTCGGCCAGACAGATCTGGTTATTGATGAACGTACAGGTCAGATCCAGGCCTTCGTTATCCCCACACTGAAGTGGTTTGGACTCGGTAAACGGGATAAGGAAGTAACTGTATACTGGCATCAGATAAAGAAGATAGGAACGGATATGATTATTATCGAAGTCCAGCCCTGAACGTCTGCCATCCGGCAGGCGTTTTTTTATTGTTTGAAATGACTAAACTGGAAGGTTCGCTTCACGCCGTCCCTTCGCTTGCCGGCATCACAGCTGCAAGCGAACGCCTGCAGTGTATAAAACAACCATCTTTACGAGAAGAGCTGAAGAGAAAAGAAAAACAGACCGGCTTCGTTCTGTCTCTTCCGCACATCTGGAAGTACGGATACATAGAATGTGGATGAAGAACATCGCAAGCAGGTTCCCCTTTAGTACAGATATGGGAAGAAAGGGGAGAAGAAGAGTGCTGACGGATATGCACGTAGTGATTATTGGCGGCGACGCAAGGCAACTTGAAATTATACGAAAGCTTTCTCAACTTGATGCAAAAGTGTCTCTGGTCGGTTTCGATCAGCTGGATGACGGATTTGCAGGAGCAAAAAAACAGTCACTCCAGACGCTCGATCCCTTGACTGTGGATGCGGTTGTTCTGCCGGTTAGCGGCATGAATTCAAAGGGAGAAGTCGAATCCATTTTCTCGGGAGAACCGGTTAAGCTCACATCCGAGTGGCTCACCCGGACGAACAAAACAACGACTGTCTATTCAGGAATTTCAACCGAATCATTAAGAGCACTTCTTGATAAAAGCAATCGGCCGTTTACAGAGGTGTTCAGCCGCGATGATGTGGCCATCTATAATTCGATTCCTACGGCAGAAGGGACGATTATGATGGTAATTCAGCACACTGATACCACGATCCACTCATCGGACATTATTGTGCTCGGATTCGGCAGAGTGGGCATGACGACAGCCCGGACGTTAAGCAGTCTAGGGGCTAATGTCAAGGTTGCTGCGCTAGGAACTGAGCTTCTGGCAAGGGCATTCGAAATGGGGATGAAACCGGTTAGTCTGACAGAACTGAAGGAACACGCAGGTCAGGCTGATGTGATTATCAACACCATTCCTGCAAATGTTCTGACTGCAGAAATTATCGGTAAAATGCAGCCCCACGCCCTGATCGTTGATCTTGCAAGTAAGCCTGGGGGAACGGATTTCCGTTTTGCTGAAAAAAGGGGAATAAAAGCTCTGCTTGCCCCTGGACTGCCCGGCATTGTAGCACCAAAAACAGCCGGCAGAATTTTTGCCAATGTCCTTGGATCGCTGCTTACAGAGCAGTGGGAAAAAAGAAAAGGAGGGGCATCCTGATGTCACTTGAAGGGAAACATATTGGATTTGGTCTGACCGGATCACACTGTACCTACGAAGAAGTTATGCCTGAAATGGAGAAACTTGTAAAACTCGGTGCGAAGGTGACACCGTTTGTTACGTACACTGTTTCACATACTGACACAAAATTCGGAAAAAGTGAGGACTGGATTCAGCGGATTCAGAGTATTACCTCTGAGCCGATTGTGAACACGATTCCAAAAGCAGAGCCGTTTGGTCCGAAAACACCGCTGGACTGTATGGTTATTGCCCCGTTGACCGGAAATTCCACCAGTAAATTTGCCAATGCTCTTACGGATTCTCCCGTTTTAATGGGTGCCAAAGCCACACTGCGGAACGGGAAGCCTGTTGTTCTTGGCATTTCTACAAATGACGCCCTTGGTTTAAACGGTGTAAACATTATGAGACTCATGGCGACGAAAAACATCTACTTTATTCCTTTTGGCCAGGACCATCCTTATAAAAAGCCAAATTCCCTAGTAGCGGACATGACAAAGCTGAGCGCTGCTGTGGAGGCGGCCCTTAAAGGGGAGCAGGTACAGCCTGTTTTGGTCGAAAGGTATAGTCAATAATGAAAAAAAACGTTATACTTGCTAAAATGGAATAACAGCAGGAAATTCTTCTGTGCATATACGAGACACGTAGTTAAGGGAATCCCTTAACTACGTTGTGTTATGTCATGCTGGTAAAAAAGAGAGAAACAGAGAGGAGAATTGCATGTCTGATCAATCAAAAAAATTCCGTGTAGCGGTCGTCGGTGCTACAGGGGCAGTAGGACAGGAAATGCTTCGTACGCTTGAACGGAGACAGTTCCCGGCTGAATCCCTTCTTCCGTTATCGTCGAGCCGTTCTGCCGGAACAAAGCTCATTTTTAACGGACAAGAAGTCGAAGTACAGGAAGCAGCACCTGAGTCTTTTGAAAATATCGATCTCGCTCTTTTCAGTGCAGGAGGGTCCATATCAAAGAAACTGGCCCCGGAGGCTGCGAAACGCGGCGCTATCGTTGTGGATAATACGAGTGCTTTCAGAATGGATGAAGATGTTCCGCTCGTCGTGCCGGAAGTGAACCCGGACCACCTCGATGATCATCAGGGTATCATTGCTAATCCAAACTGTTCCACCATTCAGATGGTTGCAGCTCTGGAGCCTGTCAGGAAGGCATTTGGTTTAAACAGAATTATTGTGAGCACCTATCAGGCCGTTTCAGGTGCCGGGGCGGACGCGATTGATGAAATGTACGATCAGTCAAGAGCCGTCCTTGAGGGAAAAAAGGCTGAAGCTAACATCCTGCCTGTTTCAGGTGACAAGAAGCATTATCAGATTGCTTTTAATGCCGTTCCGCAGATCGATCTTTTTCAGGAAAACGGCTTTACATTTGAAGAGATGAAAATGATTAATGAAACAAAAAAGATTACGGGAGATCCGGATTTGAGTGTCGCAGCCACCTGTGTGCGCCTTCCCGTTGAAACCGGTCACAGTGAATCAGTCTTTTTTGAAGTTAATCATGACGGTGTGACGAAAGAAGATGTTTTCCGCGTGCTTAAAGAGGCTCCGGGAGTGACTGTCATGGATGATCCATCCGAGCAGCTTTATCCGATGGCTGTGGATGCTGCCGGAAAAGACGATGTATTTGTAGGACGTCTCAGAAAAGATCTTACTGATGACAGAGGCTTTCACTGCTGGATCGTTGCAGACAACCTTCTTAAAGGCGCAGCTTTGAACAGTGTCCAGATAGCAGAGACGCTGGTTCAAAAAGGGCTGCTCAAGTAAAAATCAGAGGTGGCTTATGGACATAATAGTACAGAAGTTCGGCGGGTCGTCTCTTAAGACAGCCGAGATGAGGGAAAAAGCTGCCGCCCATGTCAGGAAAGCAGTAAGTCCCGGCACAAAAGTGGTCGTCGTCGTGTCGGCAATCGGCAGAACCGGAGACCCATACGCAACAGATACCCTATTAAATTTAGCCGGAGGCAGCAGGACCCTCGTTTCTCCAAGAGAGCAGGATCTGCTTGCTTCGTGCGGAGAAGCGATTTCAGCAGTGGTATTCTCCCAGCTGCTAAATGAAAAAGGAATAAAAGCGGAAGCCTTTACCGGGTCAGAAGCAGGGTTTCGGACAAACGATGACTATACCAATGCCAAAATTACCGAGATGGAAATGAGTGCTTTCAGTGAAAAGCTGGAATCACTCGATGTGGCTGTTGTCACTGGTTTTCAGGGGGCTTCTCCATCAGGTACAGTAGCCACGCTCGGAAGAGGCGGCTCAGACACGTCAGCAACCGCCCTTGGTGCGGCGCTGCAGGCGAAGTACGTTGATATTTTCACAGATGTGGAAGGCATTATGACTGCCGATCCTCGTGTGGTTCAAAAAGCAAAACCGCTCACAGTCGCCACATATAATGAAATTTGCAACATGGCCTATCAAGGTGCTAAAGTTATTCATCCCCGTGCGGTTGAAATTGCCATGCAGGCGAAGGTGCCGATCAGAATCCGTTCTACTTTCTCTGATGGAGAGGGAACATTGATTACAGCATCTGCCGGGAATACAGCAGGCATGGATGTGGAAGAGCGAACGATAACGGGAATTGCCCACGTGAGCAACGTTACGCAGATAAAAGTATCAGCCAGGGACGGAGAATACGATTTACAGTCGAAAGTATTTAAAGCAATGGCCAGTGAAAATATCAGTGTCGACTTTATTAACATACAGCCATTAGGTGTAGCCTATACTGTTAAGGATGACGTTGCAGCGCGGGCAGTACATGTGCTGGAGTCAATGGGACTGAATCCGGAAACGAACACCAATTGTGCGAAGGTGTCTGCCGTCGGTGCAGGGATGACAGGTGTGCCTGGTGTGACTTCCCGGATTGTGGAGGCACTTTCCAGCCGAAACATCCAGATTCTGCAGTCCGCAGACTCCCATACAACGATCTGGGTGCTTGTGAAAGAGTCGGATATGAACGAAGCTGTCAACGCCCTTCATGATATGTTTTTAGGGCAGGAAGAATGACCAGATTTAGGAGTTGATCAACATGAACTTTGGAAAGATTATCACGGCTATGGTGACCCCGTTTGATTCAAAGGGGAATGTGGATTTTCAGAAAACCTCAAAAGTCATTGAGTATCTGATAGCCAACGGCTCGGACGGGATCGTCGTAGCCGGTACAACAGGAGAATCTCCTACCCTGTCACAGGAAGAAAAGCTGGCTCTTTTCGAACATGCTGCTAAAGTAGCTGATAAGAGAATTCCGGTGATCGCCGGAACCGGCTCCAACAATACGTACCAGAGTGTGGAATTCACGAAAAAAGCGGAGAAGACCGGCGTCGATGCAGTTATGCTGGTGGTTCCGTATTATAACAAACCGTCCCAGAGAGGCATATACGAACATTTCCGTACGATCGCTGCCAAGACCAGGCTGCCGGTGATGCTTTACAATGTACCTGGACGTACTGTTGCCAATATGCTTCCTGAAACAGTCATAGAACTTTCCAAAATTGATAACATCGTCAGTGTTAAGGACGCAAGCGGAAACCTGGATCACATTACGGAAATTATCGATGGTACACCTGAGAATTTCACCGTTTATTCAGGTGAAGACGGGCTGACCCTGCCGATTATGAGTGTAGGAGGCGACGGTGTCGTCAGTGTGGCATCCCACGTTCTCGGCAACGAAATGCAGGAGATGGTAAAAGCCTATGTAAGCGGCAATGTCAAGGAAGCGGCTGCGATACACCGGAAGATCCTTCCGGTCATGAACGGTCTCTTTGCAGCTCCGAGTCCCTCCCCTGTGAAAACAGCACTTCAGCTGAAAGGGCTGGATGCAGGCGGTGTCAGACTTCCGCTGGTTCCCCTTACATCAGAGGAGCGAACCGCGCTGTCATCCCTGCTTCAATCACTAAAATAATAAAAAAGAGGCTGGGACAAAACAGTCTCTAACTAAGAAAAAAACGTGCCAACTATCGCTTTTCGATAGTTGGCACCGTTTTGTATGTTTATAAATGTTTATAAGCCTTGATTGCAGTTTACTTTCTCAAGTTCACCGCCATCCAGGCAACTCCTATTTCGTTTTTAACCTTCTTTTTGCCTCTCACCGACACTCGGGTGAAACGTAAATTAGCCATCAGAAATCCGAAGGCTGGCTCTACATCGATCTTACGATTCCCGTAGATCTCGCTGGTTTCCTCGTCTGAAAGCACTTCCTGAATATAGGCTTTTGATTTTCCCACTTCTCATTGTAATGACCCTTGCGTATATTTCCTTCCTATATCTCTGATTCGGTTGTATTGCGGTGATTTAACTTAATCAGAAGATATCCTTCTTGTGTACATATAAGTTGATTGTTCAAAAATCACGAGACGCCTGCGGGAAAAGCAAGAGCTGAAGATCCACCGGGGCGATCTTCCCCGGTTAGCTGAAGCCTTGCCCGCGGCAAGCGAGTGTATTTTTGATCAATCAACCAAGAAAATACTGACTACATCAAAACGTCTTCACCGACGGTGTGGGCTCCAGCGGAGTTTTGTCCCATCCTCTTTATTGTTGCCGGCCTCAATGCAAACACGTTCATACACAATATTGCAGTGAAAGATTTTCCTCTACATCCACATCGTTCTTGTCTTTCATTTTGAGGGTACGTTATACTACAGACAGTGACAAGTACGGGATGAAAGCAAAAAAATTAGGAGGAAACCGAGATTGGCTAACAAAAAAACAGAACGCATTCGCCTCTTTGCCCTCGGTGGCATTGGAGAGATCGGAAAAAATATGTATGTAGCAGAACTGGATGATGACATCATTATCCTCGACGGAGGACTGATGTTCCCGGATGACGATATGCTCGGAGTGGATATTGTTATACCCGACATGTCTTATCTTATTGAAAACAGGGACCGTATTAGAGGAGTTGTCCTATCTCATGGACACGAAGACAATATTGGTGCTATTCCATACCTGCTAAAGGAAGTGAACGTACCGGTATACGGAAGCCGCCTTACCCTGGCTTTTGTCCGGGATCTCTGCAGGGATCTTAAAGGGTGTCCGGATCCTCAACTGAACGAGATCGACTCAGACTCTAAAATACAAATCGGCAGATCGCCGGTTACGTTTTTCCATGTTACACACAGTATCCCCGGGTCGCTTGGAATTTGTATACACACTTCACAGGGCCCGATCGTTTACACGGGTGATTTTAAACTGGACCCGACCCCGATTGACGGCAGGGAAACAGAGCTCGGCAAACTGGCGGCCCTGGGAGAAAAAGGCGTACTTTGCCTCCTTTCAGACAGTATGAATGCAGAGAAGCCCGGGGTCAGTCTGAGTGAGTCCCGTGTTGGGAGAAGTCTGAACGAAGCTTTTTACGATGCACCAGGGCGCATGATTGTGTCTGTATTTTCAACGAATATTACAAGAATTCAGCAGACGCTTGAAGAAGCAGAACGGACAGGCAGAAAGGTCGTTCCCGCAGGGGGCGGCATGAGACGCGTGATCGAAACAGCTTCGAACCACGACTACTTGTCATTCTCACCGGATCTCATTGTAGGTCCTGAAGAAGCCGGCAGTCTTGAAGATAATCGTGTTGTTATTCTGACAGCCGGCAGTAAAGGAGAACCGCTCAGCGCCCTTTCACAGATGGCAAAAGGAACGCACCGCCATATAAAGGTGAAACCGACAGACAGAGTCATCATTTCCGCTGCCCCGTCACCGGGGAACGAGAAGTCGATTTCACAGACAATCGATCTCCTTCACCGGGCAGGCGCGGACGTTGTATACGGCCCGAATACGGTTCATGCATCCGGTCACGGGTCCCAGGAGGAACTGAAACTGATGCTGAATCTGATCAAGCCCCGTTACTTTATTCCAGTACACGGAGAGTACAGAATGCAGCATGCCCATGGGCGTCTTGCTGAAAACTGCGGCATCCCGGCAAAGAGTATCTTTCTTCTCGACCGCGGGGAATGTGTTGAATTTGAACAGCGCAGGGCACGGCAGACCGGCAAGGTGCCGGTAGGGAATGTCCTTATTGACGGTCTTGGAATCGGTGACGTCGGAAATATTGTGCTGCGCGACCGCCGGCTTCTGTCAAAAGACGGGATTATTGTGATTGTCGTTACGCTGAACAGACGTTCGAACGAGTGCATTGCGGGTCCTGATATTATTTCAAGAGGCTTTGTCTACGTGAGGGAATCAGAAGATCTTATTAATGAAGCCGAGGCTCTGGTGACAAAAACACTGGCTGCATGCCAGGAACAGCGTATTATGGAATGGTCTCAGATCAAAAACAGCATCCGCGATACTTTGGGCCGATTCCTGTATGAAAAAACGAAACGACGTCCAATGATCATGCCGATTATCATGGAATCCTGATTCCGGCTTTGAATGAAAGTCACCCCTCTTTTCCATACTATCGGTAGAGTATGAAGGAGGAGGCACTAACATGAATCAGGAATACCGCAGCAATCAGCCTGATCAAAACCCGCCACAGCCCCAGGATCAGGGGAAGGGCAAGGAAAAGGACGGCATTTTAGATAAAATTCAGCAGCTGGGTACTACGAATGTTCCAAAAATGGAAGAGTCCAATATTCACGTGCTGACGATCGTAGGTCAAATAGAGGGTCATATGCAGCTCCCTCCCCAGAACAAAACGACGAAATACGAACATGTGATTCCCCAGCTTGTGGCAGCCGAGCAGAATAAAAAGATTGAAGGCCTGCTTGTTATTCTCAATACTGTCGGCGGTGATGTGGAAGCAGGACTGGCCCTTGCAGAGATGATCAGTTCACTATCAAAGCCGACCGTGACGCTGGTGCTCGGCGGCGGTCACTCAATCGGGGTGCCGATTGCAGTGGCAGCGGACTATTCTTACATTGCCGAAACGGCCACCATGACCATTCATCCTGTGCGCTTGACCGGCCTTGTGATTGGCGTTCCCCAGACCTTTGAGTATATGGATAAAATGCAGGACCGTGTCATCAGTTTTGTAACGAGGAATTCTAACATCAGCGAAGAGAAATTCAAGGATCTGATGCTGTCAAAAGGAAATCTCACCAGAGATATCGGCACCAATGTTATCGGAGAGGATGCCGTTAAATACGGTATGATTGATGAGGTTGGCGGCATTGGAAAGGCGATTCAGAAATTAAACGAATTGATCGAAAAAGCTGGGCCTTCGTCTGAACCGAGGGAGGTGGTACAATGATTCTCTATACGTACCAGTCACAGGATCTTATTTTTCCTGCAAACGAAGAGGACTTCGCAAAACAGCAGACCATGCCAATACCGGGAGGCTCTGTGATCGTGGAAGCTGTTAATCAGGCTGGAGGAGCTGCTTCTCAGTACAAAGTGATCAGGCTTGTTTCCACCGATCCCAACATGTATCTGGACAGTCAGTACCAGCCGGGAAGCCTGCTCAGCCCGGACAACTTCTCCAGAGGGATGGAGTAGCCGTCTGGTTTGAGATTTCCTGTTATGCTATACTGAAAAAGAAACGTGTGTTCGTAATTCAGGCAGCCGTATCCAGGCTGCTTCTTCTTTTTCCGGGAAGGCCCGCGCAGTATTAGACAAGAACAGAGCCGATTAGATAAAGGCTTTTGATGGCCAGATCAAGAATCTAATAAAGGAATCAATGCAATACATAATTATAGCGGCACAACCGCAATAAAACGCGATCTGTACCTGAGGTGATGGAAATTGGGGAAAAGAAAACGAAAAAGTACAAAATGGAAAACCCAGCTGTCTTATGAACTTGCCGGTGTCTTTCTGTTTGTTATTGCCACAGTGGCGTTCGCCAGGCTCGGGTTTGCCGGTGAAGGTATCGTACAGCTGTTCAGGTTTGTTCTGGGCGACTGGCATATCGTCCTGACGGGGGGCCTGCTTGTACTTTCCTTTTATTTTATGGTGAAACGTAAATGGCCGAAGTTCTGGACGAGACGGAAGATCGGCGGCTATCTTTTTATCTATGCCGTTGCTCTTCTCACTCACGTTCGTCAGTTTGAAATTCTGTCTCAGGAGACACCATTTACCGACCGTTCGGTCATCCGGAATACATGGCATATGTTTTTTATGCAGATTAACAATGAAACAGCAGTGGAGACGATGGGAGGTGGGATGGTCGGGGCTTTAGGATTTTCCATGACCCACTTTCTCTTCGCAGAAGGGGGGACAATCGCCTTTGCGATCGGGCTGATGGTTGCTTCTGTCATTCTGTTTACCGGAAGATCCGTGATGGATGTGTTGAAAAAAGGTTTCGATAAAATCATGTCCGGTGTGAAAAAAACCCTTACGTCGTTTGGTGCCTGGACGATTGAAAGCCTGAGCGCCATGAAGGACGCCGTAAACGAGAGACGCAAAGCGATGAAACAGGAAGCCCAGGAGCGCAAACGGGACCGCAGTACAAGAAGTCCGGCTCCTCCAGTCGAGGAAACGTCTGATCTTGAAAAGCCTGAAGAAGAACCGGTTATTTATGATTTCTCAACAAAAGCTTATGAAGGTGTGGACATTCCCGAAAATTCCGATCCGGCAGACCCTGTTACGGAGCCTGCCGTTCCCTCGACAGCGGAGAAAGATAAACGGCCCGCACACATTGTCGCCGAAGAGGAAGAGACCGAGGAGGAGATTCCGGTGCCGACCGCTTCTCTTGCCGTGATCAGCCGGGAAAATGAACACTATGAACTGCCTGATGGAGGTCTTTTAAATAACCCTAAGAAAACTAATCAGACTAAGGAGCATCACATGCTCTCCAAAAATGCGCGCAAACTGGAGAAAACACTGGAAAGCTTCGGGGTGAACGCCAAAGTCACGGAAGTACACCTTGGTCCATCGGTTACGAAGTACGAAGTATACCCTTCCGCCGGAGTTAAAGTAAGTAAAGTGGTGAATCTTTCCGATGACCTTGCGCTGGCTCTGGCGGCAAAGGACATCCGGATCGAGGCCCCGATCCCGGGAAAATCTGCTATCGGAATTGAAGTGCCGAATCAGGAAGTGGCCCTGGTCACCCTGAAGGAAGTGCTTGAGGCGAAAGCAATGACAGAGACAGACAACCCTCTTGCAATTGCACTCGGGCGTAATATTTCCGGTGAAGCGGTTATTGCGGAACTGAATAAAATGCCCCACCTGCTCGTAGCGGGGGCGACGGGAAGCGGAAAAAGTGTCTGTATTAACGGTATTGTCGTCAGTATTCTGATGCGCAGTAAACCGCATGAAGTCAAGCTCATGATGATCGATCCGAAAATGGTTGAATTGAACGTGTATAATGGTATTCCCCACCTTCTTTCACCGGTGGTTACCGATCCGAAAAAAGCATCACAGGCTCTGAAAAAAGTAGTTTCGGAAATGGAGAGGCGTTATGAACTGTTTGCTGACTCCGGGACAAGAAACATAGAGGGATACAATGCTTATGTGAGAAGAGAAAACCGCTCTCGCCCGGAAGAAGATCAGCAGCCATATCTGCCATTCATTGTGGTTATTGTTGACGAGCTTGCCGATTTGATGATGGTGGCCTCGTCTGATGTAGAGGATTCGATTACCAGGCTAGCTCAGATGGCACGTGCAGCAGGGATCCACCTGATTATTGCTACACAGCGTCCGTCGGTAGATGTCATCACAGGCGTCATCAAAGCAAATATACCGTCCAGAATTGCTTTCGGAGTATCAAGCCAGACGGACTCCCGGACTATCCTTGACAGTAACGGGGCGGAAAAACTCCTTGGCAGGGGCGACATGCTGTTTATCCCTGTCGGGGCATCCAAACCTACACGGATTCAGGGAGCCTTTTTAAGTGATGAGGAAGTCGAAAGGGTTGTCGGGTTCTGTATAGACCAGCAGAAAGCCCAGTATGCTGAAGAAATGATCCCTAAAGAGGGAGACAAGGAGAATGTGCAGCAGGCCGTTTCTGACGACTTGTATGAAGAGGCTGTTGCTCTGATAACGGACATGCAGACAGCTTCCGTTTCCATGCTTCAGCGCAGATTCAGAATCGGTTACACAAGGGCTGCCCGGCTTATTGATGAAATGGAAGTCCGGGGCGTGGTCGGACCCTACGAGGGAAGTAAACCGAGGGAAGTTCTTGTAAGTAAACATCAGGACGACAACGTATCAAACGGCTGATAAAACAAAATCCCGGAACAAACGCATTGAAAGCGAAGAGGCTGGGATTCAAAACTGGAAGAGATAGAGGCTGGGACATATAGAAAGTGTTTGAGGAGAATTCGAAAGCAGAGTACTTTCAGCAGTGATTTATTTCTGCCGTACAATGTCTGATCGAATTCCTTGCTGGAACTATACACTTCTATCCCGGCCTCTGTCTTTTTTAAGCTGCTTCCGGAAAGATTGTTGTTTTAAGCCGCTGCAGGCGGACGCTTTCCGCGGGCATCGCTTCAGCCCCTCGGGAAAATTCCTGCTTCTTACTACCATCCGAAGCGGTCTGCGTCGAAGCAACTCGCAGCTTAATCGTGAAGCATATGCTCTTCGCTGGAGTCACCGCCTTTCGCTCAAAAATAGAGTGGCAATAGCATCAATCTGTACGAACACAGCTGTTTTTATTAGGCTGAGTCACTGTTTTGTACTGATTTTGCTAACAAGCTGCAATATGATTTGGTGTATGGGTTCGATTCATGGTAAAGTGACATTAGAAAATTATGTGAAAATAGAGAAAATGGTGGTAAGGAGAGGACTTGTATGATTAAATCCGACCAGCGTCCCCTGTATCTTCAGGTGATCGACCGGATCAAGAGCGATATTGAAAACGGACATTACGAAGCGGGACAGCGGCTCCCTTCCGAATTTGAGCTTTCACGAAAGCTCGGGGTAAGCCGTGCAACACTGCGTGAAGCTCTGCGCATGCTTGAAGATGAAAGCGTTATAGTAAGAAGGCACGGGGTTGGCACGTTTATTAGTGAGAAGCCTCTTTTTACATCGGGGATTGAGGAATTAAACAGTGTCACGGATATGATTAAAGGGAGCCAGATGGAACCCGGAACGGTCTTCCTTTCAGCTTCAGAAGCCCTGGCCACTGAAGAGGACTGCCGGATTTTTAAAGACAGCAGCCCCGGAGAAATGATTGTCATTGAACGGGTCCGGACAGCAGACGGACAGCCTGTTGTCTATTGTCTTGACCGGCTGCCGAAAAAGCTTCTTCCTGATTATACTTCCAGAACGGAAGAATCCATTTTCACTCAGCTTGAAGCATCAGGGACAACAATCAGTTATGCACATACTCAGATCGAGCCAGTCGGTTTTCACGAGAAAATATCCGGTATGCTTCAATGCGCAGAGGAAACGTCACTCCTGGCGCTCAAGCAAATGCATTATGATTATAATGAAAAGCCGGTTCTGTATTCACTTAATTACTTCAGAGCCGACAAGTTTAAATTCCACGTGATCCGCAAGCGGGTGTAGTACAGTCTGCACCGTATTTTTTACGAAACACATCATATTCAGTTCCAATAACAGGTATGCTATAAAAGATACGTCCGTTTTGATTATTGAGGATGAATGAGGAGGGTTTCAGATGAAGGCCATTAACGTAAATGAGTTTACACACGGACCTGTTAACGTCCACGTAATCCAGTCAGATACGTATAAAACAAACACACTGGTATTACATATCCGGGCAGCCCTGACAGAAGAAGACCATACTTTAAGAGCGCTGCTTCCCCTTGTACTTCAGAGCGGTTCAGCAGATTATCCGACAAGAAAGCAGATCCGCCAGAAACTTGACGACCTCTACGGTGCTACTCTGACTGGAGATGTGAACAAGAAAGGTGAAAACCACCTGATTTCATTTAAGCTCGAAGCAGCGAATGAAAAATATCTGAAAGACAGTACGCCTCTGCTGGAAAATGCTTTTCAGATGATGACCTCTGTTATTTCAAACCCGCTGATTGAAAATGGTGCCTTCAAAGAGTCGGTTATTAAAAGTGAGAAGCGTAATTTAAAACAGCGGATCCAGAGCGTATATGATGATAAAATCCGTTATGCGAACATGCGGTTAAATGAAGAAATGTGCAAGAACGAACCATACGGTCTGTTTGTTTACGGGTCTGAGGAACAGCTTGACAATATTACGGGTGAGGACCTGTATGATTATTACAAACGTGTTGTAAACGAAGATGCGATGGATCTTTACGTTGTCGGGGATGTGGAGACTGAAGAAATCAAAAATCTGGTATCTAAGCACTTCACCCTTCCTGAACGGCAGGAAAAGCCGGCTGAATCAGGCGATGAAAAAGCCGCAGCAGGAAACGTTGAAGAAAAGGAAATTTTTGAAGAGCAGGATCTCAAACAGGGGAAACTTCACCTTGGCTACCGGACAAATATTACGTATCAGGATGACGACTACTTTGCGCTTCAGCTGTTTAACGGCCTGTTCGGCGGTTTTTCACATTCGAAACTGTTTATTAATGTCCGTGAAAAAGCGAGTCTCGCTTATTATGCTGCTTCCCGGGTCGAAAGTCATAAAGGTCTATTGATGGTGATGTCGGGTATTGAAACCGGAAACTACGATAAAGCCGTCAAAATCATCCGTGAGCAGATGGAAGCGATGAAAAACGGGGAATTTGAAGAAGATCAGCTAGAACAGACAAAATCTGTACTCAAAAACCAGCTGCTTGAAACAATGGATGCCCCAAGAGGTCTTGTGGAACTGATGTACCACAACGAACTTGGCGGAAAAAAACGTTCCCTGGACGATTGGATTCCAGGTATAGACGCTGTAACGAAAGAAGATGTGGTCCGTGTAGCCAATGAGGCACAGCTGGACACAGTTTACTTCCTAAAAGGAACGGAGGGCGGTTCAGATGAATAAACAGACCTTTGATCAGCTCAAGGAAACCCTGTACCACGAAAAGCTGGACAACGGCCTTGACGTCTATATCCTTCCTAAAGCCGGTTTTAATAAAACATTTGCCACTTTTACAACAAAGTACGGATCCATTGATAATCACTTCATCCCCCTTGGAGAGAAGGAAGCGGTGAAGGTGCCCGATGGTATTGCCCACTTCCTTGAGCACAAGCTGTTTGAAGATGAAGACGGGGATGTGTTCCAGCTTTTCAGTAAGCAGGGGGCGTCCGCAAACGCATTCACCAGCTTTACACGCACGGCTTATCTGTTTTCAAGTACGTCCAAAGTGATGGAGAATCTGACCACACTTCTGGATTTCGTGCAGAAGCCTTACTTTACAGAAGAGAGCGTGGAAAAAGAAAAGGGCATTATCGGCCAGGAGATTAAAATGTACGATGATAATCCGGACTGGCGCGGTTATTTTGGCCTGATCAGCAACCTGTATGAATACCACCCTGTAAAGATTGATATAGCGGGAACAATTGAGTCGATCAACGAAGTCACCAAGGATCTTCTCTACACGTGCTACGAGACCTTTTATCACCCGAATAACATGCTTTTGTTTATCGTGGGCAACGTGGATGCCGAAGAAATGATGACGCTTGTAAAGGAGAACCAGTCAGGAAAGGAATTTGCAGAACCTGAACGGATCCAGCGTTTCTTTGAAGCAGAAGCGCCTGAGGTGGATCAGGCTGAGCAGACCATCGAGATGAACGTAAAAACCGGCAAATGCCTGACCGGATTTAAGGAACGCTCACCGGACAGACAGGGGAAAGATCTTCTGCGTCATGAACTTTCTATAAATATCCTGCTTGAAATGATGTTTGGCCAGAGTTCAAAAAATTATGAAACCCTATACGAGGAAGGGCTGATTGATGATACGTTTTCCTTTGATTATTCCGGTGAGCTCGGCTTTGGATTTTCGGTGATCGGCGGGGACACAGCCGAACCGGAGCAGCTTAGCGAGCGTATCAAGTCCATGGTTGTGGAGTTTACGTCGAAGTCACTTGACGAGGAAACAGTGGAATCCGTGCGGAAAAAGAAAATCGGTTTCTTCCTTCGGTCACTGAATTCTCCTGAATATATTGCCAATCAGTTTACCCGCTACCAGTTCAATGACATGAATCTGTTCGATGTGATTCCGGTTCTTGAATCCCTTACTGTGGATGATCTTCAGGAAGCGATGACCGAGCACTTTAAACCTGATACTCAGTTCAGCAAGTGCCTTGTTAAACCGAAAGGCGGGGCATAGGTGTCACAGCGTGCTCTCATTACCGGAGCCAGCGGTGAAATCGGCAGAGCAGCCGCTCTTCGCCTCGCCCGGGACGGGTACCGGCTTGTACTTCATTATAATGAGAACAAATCAGGGATCGATCAGCTTGTGAGTCAACTCGAAAGATCAGGCTGCACAGAACCGCTCACGGTTCAGGCCGATCTGGTTTCACCAGGCGGCCCGGCGAAAGTGATCGCGGCAGCACAGGATCCGGTTGATGTGATTATTCATAACAGCGGGAAAAGCTATACCGGACTGGTTCAGGATTTTTCACCTGAACAGGTATCAGATGCCCTGCGTCTCGGTCTATCAGCTCCTTATGAAATAACAAACGCTCTTCTGCCGGGGATGCTTCATCAGAAAAAAGGAAAAATCATTGTGATCTCTTCCATCTGGGGCCTTACAGGCGCCTCCTGCGAAGTCCTGTATTCTATGATTAAAGGCGGCTTGAACGCCTATGTCAAAGCCCTTGCCAAAGAACTCGGACCTTCAGGCATCCAGGTTAATGCCGTAGCACCTGGACTTGTGGATACCTCAATCAACAGTCACCTAAGCCGTGACGAGGCGTCTGAGCTGGCTGCGGAGATTCCGGCAGGCAGACCCGGCACTCCGGAAGAAATTGCAGAAGCTGTCTCATTTCTGGCTTCACCCGGTGCTTCATACATCAGCGGTCAGGTTCTTTCTGTTAACGGAGCGTGGTACTGCTGAGTTGGCCGGCAGAAATTTTTCCTCTCTGTGAATAGTTCTTCGTAACGAATGAGAAACTATAGAAGAACTTTACCAAAAGGGAGGGTACACCATGAGTGTATTGGATAACTGGGATCAGTGGAAACATTTCCTCGGCGACCGTCTTGAGCAGGGGAAGCATGAAGGAATGAACAGTCAGGTTGTTTCGGAAGTGGCCTACCAGGTTGGCGAATATCTTGCCGAGCAGGTTGAACCGAAAAACGAACAGGAAGCAGTTCTTGCAGACCTCTGGAAAGTGGCTTCTGAAGAAGAACAGCACGCCATTGCGAACATGATGGTAAAACTTGTTCAGGAAAAGTAATCACAAACGGAAGTGCTGCCACAAAGCGGCACTTTTTTTGTTGACAAGATAAAATAGACGATTCCATTTCCATCATTTCTCTTTAAAAGCCCCCAAAAATACTTTATGATAGAAAAAGGAATCTGACGACTTTTGACGAATCCTTTTCTGAAAGGAGTACTTTATGGATAAAAAGGAATGGTACCTTGAATATCAGATACATGAGAACCGTCCGGGACTTCTGGGAGAGATCGCTTCCCTCCTTGGTATGCTTAGGATAAATATTGTCACTATCAATGGCGTTGAGCACAGAAGAAGAGGTATGTTGATCCGGAGCGAGAGTGACGAAGCTATCGAGCGGCTCACGTTTATTATGAAAACAATGGACATCATTACCCTCAGAAAAATCAGAGAGCCCAAGCTGCGGGACCGCCTTGCTGTCCGCCATGGACGATATATTGAACGTGACGAAGATGAAAAGAAAACATTTCGGTTCGTCCGGGACGAACTCGGGCTTCTAGTTGATTTCATGGCGGAACTGTTTAAAAAAGACGGCCACCGTCTGATTGGGATCCGGGGGATGCCGAGAGTGGGTAAGACCGAATCTGTCGTGGCAGCAAGTGTCTGTGCAAGCAAACGCTGGTCGTTTCTTTCTTCCACCCTGCTCAGACAGACGATTCGGAGTCAGCTGGCGGACGACGAATTTTCAGAGAACCACATTTATATTATTGACGGCATTGTCTCTACGATGAGAGCATCAGAGAAGCACCGGATGCTCGTGTCAGAGATTATGCGGCTGCCTGCAACCAAGGTAGTGGAACACCCTGACATCTTTATCCGGGAAACAGAGTATTCACTTGATGATTTTGATTACATTATTGAATTGAGAAGCGATGAAGCAGAAGAAATTACATACGAAGCGGTAGATTCCGGTTTTTCATCCTTTGATATCAGCTAGTTTGGAAGGTGTTTGCATTGTCAGAATTAGGACTGCGTTTAAAATCTGCCCGTGAAGAGCTCGGATTGTCACTGGAAGAGCTCCAGGTGAAAACCAAAATCCAGAAACGTTACTTGTCAGCGATCGAAGAAGGCGAATTCAGCCGGCTGCCCGGAGAATTCTACGCCAGGGCTTTTGTAAAAAGCTACGCAGAGGCAGTAGGTCTGGAACCGGAGCTTCTTCTTGAGGAGCACAGCGCCGAACTGCCCGGACGCAAGCAGGAGCCCGCTGATCTTCCGCCTCGGGTAAACCGGAAAAAAGCCAGTACAAAGAAAGGCGTCAAGAAAAGCTCCTCGAAGATGTCATCTTTTGTTAATACCGTCATCATCATCGTAATTGCTGCGGTTCTATTAACCATAGCGGTCATTTTCTTTCAGAATCAGGCACAGGATGGAGCGGTTCAGCGGGAAACATCCAGCGGTGACTTCGATGACAGTCAGAGTGTGGCAGACCAGGAAGAAGACAATACAGCCGAAGATGAAACATCCGAAAACGAAACAGAGGATACATCCGAAGGTGCTGATCTTGAAGGAGAGCAGGAAGAGCCGGCTCAGGGGCAGGAACTGGAGCAGAATGTTGAGGACATTTCCGGCTTTAATTCCATCGTCAGTGTTGCCAATACTGAGGAATTCAATGTGCGTGTTGAAATTTCCGGAACCGCATGGCTGCAGTTGAGTGATGGGGATGGGGACATATTTACCGAAAATGAGTATGCTGAAGGGGATGAATTCACTTACGATCTTACTGAAACTGGTACAATTGAGGTAAATACCGGGTATGCGCCGAACATCCAGGTCTTTGTGAATGGAGAATTGATCCAATGGCCGATTGACCCTGGTGCCCAGGACCGCCAGCGAATGACGATTAACTATCAGCCGGCCTCCTGACATTGGAAATGCTGTCCGTTATGGACGGCATTTTCTTTTTGACATTTCGAAACAGGATCATTTTTTGTAATATCCCCTCCGGTAAGTAAGCTCAGATTATCATCTGACTTTTTACGCTGGTATTTACAGTAAACGGGTATGTAAGCTGTCCTGAACGCCGATCTGTATAGACGCAAGGCACTCTTTTTCGGTACTGTTAACATTCGCAATCAGAGGGACAGTCTGGTAAAATTGAAAAAGATGCTATGGCCAAAGCGCCAGGGGTAATGTGAACTTTACTCTGATGAACCGACCGATCTCATAAGGAGGCCCAACATGAATGTACCAAATCAAATTACAATCTCCCGAATCTTTCTAATACCTCTTTTTATGGTCTTCCTTCTCGTTCCCTTTAACTGGGGCGAGATTAGATTATTCGGCGCCGATATCCCCGCAGCCCATTTGACAGCAGCGCTGATCTTTATTGCAGCAGCGTCCACTGACTGGCTGGACGGCTACTATGCAAGAAAGTTTAACCTTGTTACAAATATGGGGAAATTTCTCGATCCTCTTGCAGATAAACTGCTGATTACAGCTGCATTTGTAGCACTTGTGGAATTGGGAATGTTTCCTGCCTGGGCAGCTGTGCTGATTTTGAGCCGTGAATTCGCTGTAACCGGACTAAGGCTTGTAGCCTCTGCAGGCGGTGAAGTCATTGCTGCAAGTAATTGGGGCAAGTGGAAAACAGTAAGCCAGATTGTAGCAGCTTCGGCAATCATGTTACATAATACGATCTTCGCTGCTATGAACATCCCTTTTGATACGGTCATGATTTATGTGGCTGTGGTGCTTACAATGTTTTCAGGATGGGATTACTTTGCAAAAAATAAACACGTTCTATCCGGTTCAGCTTAACGGAAGAATGCTGGAGGGCGGCAATGAAAGCAGAAATAATCGCAGTAGGATCAGAGCTTCTGCTCGGTCAGATTACCAATTCCAACGCCCGCTATCTGTCTGAAAAAATGACGGAGGTTGGCGTGGATGTTTATTTTCATACAGCAGTTGGAGACAACAGGGAACGGCTTCTTAGTGTACTTGATGTGGCGGTATCCCGTTCGGATCTGATCATCCTTACAGGAGGGCTCGGGCCCACGAAGGATGATCTCACAAGGGAAACAGTTGCTGATTTTATCGGAAAATCCGTCGTAATGCATCCGGAGTCTCTTGCGCACCTGGAATCATATTTTCAAAAGTCCGGACGTCCGATGACAGAAAATAATAAAAAGCAGGCCGCCATTATCGAAGGCGCTGAGGTGTTTCCGAACCGGAACGGTCTTGCTTGCGGAATGGCTGTTAATTTCAAAAAGACGTTTATTCTGCTTCCCGGTCCGCCTAAGGAACTTGAACCGATGGTCGAAAAAGAAGTTCTTCCTTATCTTTCAGTCCTTACCGGATCAGAGAACGTCATCTCTTCCAGAGTGCTCCGGTTTTTCGGAATCGGGGAATCCAGGCTTGCAGAGGAAATTGACGATCTCATAGAAAATCAAAACAACCCGACCATTGCGCCGCTCGCATCTGATGGAGAAGTGACGCTCAGACTGACAGCTAAAGGTGATCCAGAACAAAACATTCTTCTGTTGGACAGTCTGGAGGAGAAAATTATGAGCCGTGCGGGAACGTTTTTTTACGGCTACGATAACAGCAGCCTGACCGGTGTCACGGCTGAAGCCTTATCGAAACGATTACAGACGGTCGCCTGTGCAGAGAGCCTCACCGGCGGCAGGTTCGGATCGATGCTCACCTCTGTGCCCGGGTCATCTTCCTTTTATAAAGGCGGGGTAATCTGTTATGATGCTAAAGTAAAGCAGACAGTACTGAAGGTAAGTGAGGAAACCTTTTCGAAGCATGGCACCGTCAGCGCACGCTGTGCAGAGGAATTAGCTGTAAATGTCCGCAGTCTGATGAACAGTACAGTCGGCATCAGCTTTACCGGTGTTGCAGGACCTGATGATCTGGAAGGGAAAGAGCCGGGGTCCGTCTTTATCGGAATAGCGGATGAAAGCGGCACCGCGGTAAAGGAACTCTCCCTTGCCGGCAGCCGCAGAACCATCCGTGAAAGAGCAGTCAAATTCGGCTGCTGGTATTTGCTGAAACACATAATTAGTGATGAAACAACGAAAGAGTAAAAGGTGGATGAATAGTTTATGAAATTTGAAGACTTTCAAATATCGGAACCCATTAAACGGGCAATACGGGATATGGGCTTTGAAGCACCGTCCCCGATTCAGGAAAAAGTCATTCCTGTTATCCTGGATGGCAGCGATGTAATCGGCCAGGCTCAGACCGGAACAGGAAAGACAGCGGCATTTGGAATTCCGCTGATCGAAAAGATTACAAACGATAACCATGTTCAGGCGATTATCCTGACACCAACAAGGGAACTGGCGATTCAGGTTGCCGGGGAACTTCAGAAGCTGTCAAAACATAAAAATGTCCGTACCGTGCCTATTTACGGGGGGCAGTCCATCGGTCATCAGATCAAGGCGCTTAAACGGGGGGTGCACATTGTTGTGGGTACGCCGGGACGTGTGCTCGATCATTTGAACCGCCGTACGCTCCAGCTAGGAAGGATTCATACCTTTATCCTTGATGAAGCCGATGAGATGCTTGATATGGGCTTTATTGAAGACATTGAAAAAGTACTCAAGATGGCAAGCAGCCAGCGGCAGATGATGCTGTTTTCCGCGACGATGCCGCCGCCGATCCGGAAGCTCTCCAACAAATATATGAACAAGCCGGAACAGATAACCATCAGTAAAGGGGAAATGACCGCGCCGTCGATTTCCCAGGTTTACTATAAAGTTCTTGAGAAAAATAAGCTCGAATCCCTGTGCCGAGTGATCGACAGCGAACATATCGAGCTCGGAATTATTTTCTGCCGCACAAAAAAAGGTGTAGCCGAACTTACTGAAGCTCTTCAGGCCAGAGGATATATGGCAGACGGCCTTCACGGTGATCTCACTCAGTCTCAGCGTGATATGGTAATGAAGAAATTCAGGGATTCCAACATTGAGTTTCTTATTGCAACGGACGTTGCGGCTCGCGGTCTTGACGTGGAAAACGTCTCTCACGTCATCAATTATGACATTCCGCAGGATCCTGAAAGTTATGTTCACCGGATCGGCAGAACGGGCCGTGCAGGACGGGAAGGGCTTGCTTTAACCTTGGTAACACCGAGGGAAATGAAGCACCTTCGCTCAATCGAACTTGAAATTAAAATGCAGATCCCGTCACAGAATCTTCCTTCAATTGAAGAAGTGGTTGAAAAGCAGCAGGAATCCTGGAAGAAGCAGATTGTTGATCTGATGGAGCTCCATGATGAAACTGATCTTTACGAAACCATTGTGTCGGATCTTATAAAAGACTATCCGCCGGAAAAAATCGTTACCTCCCTTCTGAAGCTCGCGTTTTACGGGCATGACAATCTTTCTGAAGATGCGGCTTATGATTTCGGTGATACCGGGGCCCAGAAAGGGATGACCCGCTTCTTCATCAACGTTGGACGCAATGTCGACCTGACACCGAAAAAGCTGGTCGAAGAAGTCGCCGATCTAGCCGGTATTCCCGGCCGGACGATTGGTAAAATTGACATCTTTGAGAACTTTACATTTATTGAAGTACCTGAAGAAGCAGCGCCGTTTGTTTATGAGGCGATTAAGTATTCCCGTCTTAACGGAGCACGGGTGAATCTCGAGCCGGCCAAACCGCGCCCAAAACGCCGATAGTTAACAAGCAGTTCAGATACGCATCATCCACGGGGCTGACCTGAAAGGTGGAAAAGTATACCTTTTGGGCCGGCCTCTTTTCTCTGTTCCGGTTCAACTTTCCCTTATCGCTTCGTATAGTGAAAGTAAACAGAAATACAGGAGGCAGAGCCATGACAAAGTGGATGGCGGTTCTAACCGGTCTGGCTGTTTTTTCTGCAGCCCTTGTTTTATACTGGCATACATTGGGAACCCCATGGATGCAGGAGGCTGCTCAAAGTCACGCTAAAGCCTACATTTCGGCGGAATATACAGTAGATAACAATTCTCTTACTGTAACCTCAAGTGTTTATTCAAGAGAATCAGACAGGTTTGCAGTAACGATAACCGGCGCTCACGGGGAGATCTATGAGGCGGCAGTTCGTATGAAAAACAGACACGAAGCCGCCTTGATCCTTGACGTGACCGGACAGTTTGACGCCTTTGGTCTTTCGTACTGCCACTGAAGAAAACGGGTGTTCGTCTTTCAACGAAAAAATACGAACGAATGTTTGGTAAAATGGTTGGCAAACGTCTCAAAACAAGGTAGAATAAGAGTATGCAATTGAAACGATAACCGCTTCCCCGCTGCAAACATAGATAAGGGGCAGGCGAAAAGGAGAGATAAACATGTCAGACCGCAAACAGGCACTTGATATGGCTTTGCGTCAAATCGAAAAACAGTTCGGTAAAGGCTCTGTAATGAAACTCGGAGAACAGGCTGAACAGCGGGTTTCCACGATTTCCAGCGGAGCACTTGCACTTGATATTGCCCTGGGAGTAGGGGGATATCCTAAAGGACGGGTGATTGAAGTTTACGGACCGGAATCTTCCGGTAAAACAACCGTTGCCCTCCACGCTATTGCTGAAATTCAGCGGCAGGGCGGACAAGCTGCTTTTATTGATGCAGAGCATGCCCTTGACCCGGTTTATGCCCAAAAGCTTGGTGTTAATATAGATGAACTTCTTCTTTCCCAGCCTGACACGGGAGAGCAGGCTCTTGAGATTGCTGAAGCGCTCGTTCGAAGCGGTGCGATTGATATGATTGTGATCGACTCTGTAGCGGCACTTGTACCGAAAGCCGAAATCGAAGGTGAGATGGGTGACAGTCACGTCGGTCTTCAGGCACGACTGATGTCCCAGGCACTCCGTAAACTATCGGGGGCTGTCAATAAATCAAAAACTATCGCTGTCTTTATTAACCAGATTCGTGAAAAAGTCGGCGTCATGTTTGGAAACCCTGAAACTACGCCGGGCGGCCGTGCCCTCAAATTCTATTCTTCTGTCCGTCTCGAAGTGCGCCGTGCGGAAGCGATAAAACAGGGTAATGATATGGTCGGAAACAAAACCAGGATTAAAATCGTTAAGAATAAGGTTGCACCGCCATTCAGGACAGCGGAAGTGGACATTATGTATGGTGAAGGGATCTCCAGAGAAGGGTCGATTCTGGATATCGGTTCCGATCTCGACATCGTTCAAAAAAGCGGGGCCTGGTATTCCTTTAATGAAGACCGCCTCGGTCAGGGGCGTGAAAACGCGAAGCAGTTCCTGAAGGAAAACGAACCGGTTTCAAAACAGATCGAAGAACGCATCCGCGAGTATCACGGTCTACTTGAAGCTAAGGAAGTTCCACCGGGAGAAGCGGATTTTGAAGGGGAAAACGAAGATCTCCCGCTTGATCTGAAATAAAGAGGCTGGATGCAGGGGACTGAAGACAGCCCTGCGGAAAGTAGCGGACTTTAGATAAGAGCGAATAAATAACAGGATGCCGGAGCGAGGCTGGGACGAAAGTAAAGTATATAGACGAAAGTCCGAACAAAAAGCTGACTAGTGGATGAAATATACGCCGACTCCTGCGGGAGGAAAAGCGCAGGTGAGACCCCGTAGTGCGAAGCACACTGAGGCTCAGCCGCTTCCCGCGGAAAGCGGTGTATGTTTCAGCAGTGATCGATCTGCTCCGCTTGCTGATTGTTCGGATTTTTGTCTGTGAAAATACTTCTGTCTCAGCCTCGTTTATTTATTAAGCGGCCTACACGGTTGATGTAATATGCGCGGAGTTCAATAAGGTGAAATAAGCCCTGTACAGAAACGCTGTTATGACGGCATATTTTCGCTTATCCAACTCTACCAATGCTTGACAATGACGGCACTGGGACATACAATTAGAAAGAATACTGTAATACCCATACTCAATTTTGTTTGACCTGTGCTGGATGTGCGCTAATACCGAACCATTGAAACAATGACACGAAACAAAAAACGAACAACATGAATAGCATGAGGAGGTGAATCAGTCATGACTGACAACGTATTCGTTCTCATCCTCATTTTGCTAATCACTGCTGCACTATGTGTCGTCATCGGATACTTCGTACGTAAATCCATTGCAGAAGCCAAGATTTCCAGTGCGGAACAACTGGCAAAACAAATCACCGAAGAAGCAAAGCGTGAAGCGGATTCGAGCAAAAAAGAAGCCATTCTTGAAGCCAAAGATGAAGCCCACAAACTCCGGATCGAGTCCGAGCGTGAAGCTCGGGAGCGAAGAAATGAAATATCCAAAACGGAGAACCGCTTAGGACAGAAGGAAGAAGTTCTAGACCGTAAAAGTGAAACCTTGGACAAAAAAGAAGAATCTTTGGAAAAACGCGAAGAAGAGCTGGCGAACCGTCAGCGGAATATCGACGAGATGAATAGCAAAGTTGAGGAACTGCTTCTGAAGCAGGAAGACGAACTCGCACGGATTTCCGGCTTTACGAAAGACGAAGCCAGAGATATTATTATGAAGTCCGTCGAAGATGAATTAACACATGAAAAAGCAATTATGATCAAGGAAGCCGTGACTAATGCGAAAAACGAAGCTGATAAAAAGGCCAAGGAGATTCTATCCACAGCCATTCAGCGCTGCGCAGCTGATCACGTAGCAGAAACAACGGTAAGTGTGGTGTCACTGCCTAATGATGAGATGAAAGGACGGATCATCGGACGTGAAGGCCGAAATATCCGTGCTCTTGAAACCTTAACAGGGATTGACCTGATCATTGATGACACACCTGAAGCTGTTATTCTGTCAGGCTTTGACCCGATCCGAAGGGAAATTGCCAAAACAACGCTTGAAAAGCTCGTGCAGGACGGAAGAATTCATCCCGCCCGTATTGAGGAAATGGTTGAAAAATCCCGTCGTGAAGTAGATGAACTCATTCGTGAGTACGGTGAGCAGACTACTTTTGAAGTGGGTATTCACGGGCTCCATCCGGATCTTATTAAAATCCTTGGACGCCTGAAATTCCGTACAAGCTACGGTCAGAATGTGCTTAAGCACTCCATGGAAGTGTCTTATCTTGCAGGTCTGATGGCCAGCGAGCTGGGAGAAGATGTAACGCTTGCCCGCCGAGCAGGACTGCTTCACGATATCGGTAAGGCAATTGACCATGAAGTAGAGGGAAGCCACGTGGAAATCGGGGTGGAACTCGGAACGAAATACAAAGAACATCCAGTTGTCATTAACAGTATTGCTTCCCACCACGGAGACACGGAAGCAACATCCGTTATTGCCTCCCTTGTTGCAGCGGCAGACGCTCTGTCGGCAGCTCGTCCGGGAGCCAGACGGGAAACGCTTGAAACCTATATTAAACGTCTTGAAAAGCTTGAGGAAATCTCTGAATCCTTCAATGGTGTTGAGAAGACTTTTGCCATTCAGGCAGGGCGGGAAGTTCGCATCATGGTGAAGCCGGATACAATCAACGATGAAGATTCGTACCGCCTCGCACGTGAAATCACGAAAAAAATTGAAGACGAACTCGATTATCCCGGCCATATTAAGGTGACGGTGATCCGTGAAACGAGAGCAGTTGAGTATGCAAAATAAAGTGGCATTTTTGCCACTTTATTTTTATATGAACAGACTGGGTACATACTATAACGAACACAGTAAAGTTAGGGGTTTTACACACGATGAAAGTATTGTTTATAGGAGATGTTGTCGGTTCCCCCGGCAGACATATGCTGAAAGAATATCTGAAAAAGCTGAAACTGAAATACCGTCCTGATGTAACGATCGTGAACGGCGAAAATGCTGCATCAGGAAAAGGGATCACCGAGAAGGTTTTTCACGAAATAAAAGAAGCAGGTGCAGACATCATTACCCTTGGAAATCACACATGGGATAAGAAGGATATTTTTGACTTTATCGAAAATAAGCCGGAGATGATCCGACCGGCAAACTTTCCTCCTGATAATCCGGGAACAGGCATTACGTATCACAAGACAGGCGGTCAGACGATTGCCGTCATCAGCCTTCAGGGAAGAACCTTTATGCCGCCAATCGACTGTCCGTTCCGGAAAGCGGATGAGCTTGTTGAGGAGGCGGCTGCAAAAACGAAATTCATCTTTGTGGACTTTCATGCGGAAGCCACAAGTGAAAAGCAGGCTATGGGCTGGTACCTTGACGGGAAAGTATCCGCTGTTGTAGGTACACATACCCATGTCCAGACAAACGATGCGAGAGTTCTTCCGGAGGGGACCGGGTTTATTACCGATGTGGGTATGACAGGTCCTTATGATGGAATCCTGGGAGTGGAAAAAGAAGCGGTACTTCACAGGTTTTTGACAAATCTTCCAACCAGGTTTGAAGTAACAAAAGGCAGGGAACAGTTAAACGGAGTCTTTGTGACGCTCAATAAGCAAAGCGGCCAGGCGGAATCAATCAGATCCCTTATGATTAACGACGATCAGCCATTCTTCGATTAACACGAACCTGGCAATACTTCCGATAGGAATAAAATTGTAGGTTTCGAATATATACAAAATGAGGTAAATCACTTAAAAACCCTCTCAGGGTGCGAAGACCCGCCGGTTGGTCCGCGTTATCATCCAAGGCTGATTGGTCGTAGAGTAACCTGCTCCATTCGATCCTATCTATCATCCTAAGGAGGTCCTAAAGTGGAAGTATTAAAAGTATCAGCAAAATCCAACCCTAATTCTGTAGCTGGTGCCCTTGCAGGCGTCATCCGTGAACGTGGTGCTGCAGAAATTCAGGCAATCGGCGCAGGTGCGTTAAATCAATCCGTAAAAGCGGTTGCGATAGCCCGGGGGTTTGTCGCTCCGAGCGGGATCGATCTCATCTGTATTCCTGCATTTACCGACATTCAGATTGACGGAGATGAACGTACGGCCATTAAACTCATAATTGAACCGAGATAACACAAAACTGCCTGTGCTCTGCCAGGCAGTTTTTCGTTATGCCTGAATCGCGTCCTGCTGTGGGCAGGCGGCCTTCACAACAGAAATGGTGAAAAGAATGCTGGACAATCTCAGATTCTGCTTCTGAAACAAGCAATATATGTTACAATATAAGAGATTTACAGTGTATACCACAATTTTACAGACAGCAGTTCTGCCTGGCTGCCGATATGGCATCCGGGCCTCCTATATGACGTTTTTTACTATTTGGAGGCCGTGATTGGAAACGGCCGTAAATAAAGGGGTGCAGGAGATGACTACACATTTATCCTGGAAAGTTGGAGGACAGCAGGGGGAAGGCATTGAAAGCACAGGGGAAATTTTTTCAACAGCTCTGAACCGGCTCGGATATTATCTGTACGGGTACCGTCATTTTTCATCTCGAATTAAAGGCGGCCATACAAACAATAAAATCCGTGTGAGTACGACGCCGCTCAATGCCATTTCCGATGATCTCGATATTCTGGTTGCCTTCGATCAGGAAACGATCGATGTTAATTCAGGTGAACTGATCTCAGGAGGCGTCATACTGGCGGATAGTAAATTTAAACCCGTTAAACCGGAAGGCCTGGATGCCCATCTTTTTTCGATTCCTTTTACTGAAATTGCCAACAATCTTGGAACGTCACTTATGAAGAACATGGTGGCCATCGGTGCCTCAAGTGCTCTTCTCGGTCTGGAGCCTGAACATTTTGAAGGCGTCGTTCAGCAGATTTTCGGCCGAAAAGGAGACGCTGTCGTTAAAAATAATATGAACGCGATCCGCGAGGGTATGGCCTCTTTTGAAAAGGAATCGGATCAGGCAAATGTCCGGTTTAAACTGGATCCCGTAAAGCCCGAAAAACGTATGTTTATGATCGGGAATGATGCGATCGCCCTTGGCGCTCTTGCAGGCGGCGCCCGCTTTATGCCTGCATACCCGATCACACCGGCTTCGGAAATCATGGAGTATCTCATTAAGAAACTGCCGGAATACGGCGGAACTGTCATTCAGACAGAGGATGAAATTGCGGCATGCACAATGGCGATCGGTGCCAATTACGCAGGTGTAAGGGCGCTGACAGCATCTGCTGGACCAGGACTGTCATTGATGATGGAATCGATTGGTCTGTCGGGGATTACCGAGACACCGCTTGTGATTGTGGATACCCAGCGCGGTGGACCGAGTACCGGTCTTCCCACAAAGCAGGAACAGAGTGATCTAATGGCAATGATTTACGGGAGCCATGGCGAAATCCCGAAAATTGTTATGGCGCCTTCCACAGTCGAGGAAGCGTTTTATGATACGATCGAAGCGTTTAATCTCGCTGAAGAGTACCAATGTCCCGTGATTCTTCTATCCGACCTGGCTCTAAGTCTTGGAAAACAGACAGTGGACCGTCTTGATTATGACAAGATTGAAATCCGGAGAGGAAAATTCGATCCGGATCAGGAACTGCCTGAACTGGACAAAAACGAGTATTTTAAACGTTATGCAGATACAGAAGACGGCATCTCGGAGCGGGTCATTCCGGGAATGAAAAATGCGATCCATCATGTTACGGGTGTTGAACATAATGAACAGGGTAAACCTTCTGAAAGCCCGGAAAACCGGAATACGCAGATGAACAAGAGGATGAAAAAGCTTCAGGAGCTGCATGAAGCATTCCCGCAGCCGCTTTTTACCGATATCCGTCACGAGAAAGCAGACCTTCTCATCCTCGGTTTCAACTCCACAAGAGGGACGATTCAGGAAGCGATTCCCCGACTTGAAGAAGACGGTGTGAAAGTGAACCATGCCCATGTGAGGCTGCTGCATCCGTTCCCGAAAGATGAAGTAAAAAAGCTGATGGAGCAGGCAGGCAGAGTCGTGGTAGTGGAGAACAATGCAACAGGGCAGCTTGCCAAGGTTATTAAAATGGAGACTGGCGCCGATCAGCTTGAGACCGTGAATAAATATGACGGCAATCCGTTTTTGCCGGGAGAACTTCACCATGCTTGCAAGGAGTTGGTTTAAATGGCCACATTTAAGGATTTCAGAAACAATGTCAAGCCAAACTGGTGTCCCGGATGCGGTGATTTCTCGGTTCAGGCTGCCATCCAGCGTGCAGCGGCGAGTGCGGGTCTGACGCCGGAAAATCTCGCTGTTGTCAGCGGAATCGGCTGTTCCGGACGCATTTCCGGATATATTAAATCCTACGGTTTCCACGGCATACACGGCAGGTGTCTGCCGATCGCCCAGGGGGTAAAAATGGCAAACCGGGAATTAACCGTTATTGCCTCCGGCGGAGACGGGGACGGATTTGCCATCGGTCTTGGGCATACGATGCATGCGATACGGAGAAATATAAATATCACTTATATTGTTATGGATAATCAGATTTACGGTCTTACCAAAGGACAGACGTCTCCACGGAGTGAGATGGGCTTTAAAACCAAGAGTACACCAGGCGGTTCCATTGAATCGTCACTCAATATTATGGAAATGGCGCTGTCAGCCGGGGGAACGTTTATTGCACAAAGCTTTTCGACGGATCTGAAAGAACTGACGGCACTGATTGAACAGGGCATTGCCCATGAAGGGTTTTCCCTTATCAATGTCTTCAGCCCGTGTGTAACATTTAATAAAGTGAATACTTACGACTGGTTCAAAGAAAATCTCACGAAGCTTTCCTCGATCGAAGATTATGATCCTTCCGACCGCGGTATGGCCATGAACACCCTCATGAAACATAACGGTCTGGTTACGGGCCTGATCTATCAGAACAGCGGTCAGCCTGCTTATGAAGATCTTGTAGAAGGCTACAGGGAAGAGGGCCTGGCCCGTCAGTCTCTTAAGCTTGAAAAAGAAAAATTCGAAAAACTCACAGCTGAGTTTATGTAGCCTGTTTACTGACCGGTAAAAGCAGATTCTGTTTTTACCGGTCTTTTGATGTTAAAGTCTCGCGGCTGTTTATGGCATAAGCCGGCCGCTCAAACTTCTGCTGTTACATAGAACAGAATGATCATGCAGAAGATAAAAGCTGGAGGTCAAACGCATACACCCGGGAAGAAAAAAATCACATCATAAATTTCTCCTCACACGCATTTGTCCTCCTCTGGTGAACAGTTTTATTTACGCATACACCTCCCCGTGATAAACTTAAATAGACTTAAGTTCAATTATAGAATCGGCTGCCCGCAAGCCTTCAAAACGGCCATTCATTTCTTTGGGGAAGTGGGGGCGATAGACAAGGCATGCAGGGGACGAAAAGCTATTTTAAAGGGGTGCTGTCAGATGAAGGGAACGATGAGAGCGATAGTAAAACCGGAGCGCTCCCCCGGTGCTAAACTGGAATACGTACCAATTCCGTCAATAAGTGACAATGAGGTACTGATCCAGGTAAAAGCGACAAGTATCTGCGGGACGGATGTTCATATCTATGCATGGGATGAGTGGTCTCAGAGCCGTGTTAACCCGCCCTATGTTTTCGGTCATGAATTTGCAGGTATTGTAGTGGAAAAAGGAAAAAATGTAACGAATGTGGATGTAGGCGACCACGTGAGTGCCGAAACACACATCGTATGCGGAGAATGCCCACAGTGCCTGACAGGACAGGCTCATATCTGTGCAGACACTCAGATTATCGGTGTGGACCGGGACGGATGCTTTGCCGAGTACGTTGCCCTTCCAGCAGAAAATATGTGGAAGAACGATCCGGAACTTCCTTTTGATGTAGCCAGTGTGCAGGAACCTTTTGGAAACGGTGTACATACCGTTCTTGCTGGAGATGTTGCAGGAAAAACCGTAGCAGTTATCGGGTGCGGTCCGATTGGCGTAATGGCTGTCGGTGTAGCAAAAGCGTGCGGGGCTTCGCAGGTGATCGCGTTTGATTTGAACGAGTACCGGCTCGATCTGGCTAAGAAAATGGGGGCAACCTCTGTGGTGAATTCCTCCACTGAAGATCCTCTTGAAGTTGTTAATAGCCTTACAAACGGCCACGGTGTTGACGTGGTATGTGAAATGAGCGGCCATCCGGTTGCTATGAACCAGGGCTTTAAGATGGTTACAAATGGAGGAAGAGTCTCAATACTCAGTCTTCCTGTGCGACCCGTTGAAATCGATGTAACCAATGATATTGTGTTTAAAGGAATTACCGTTCAGGGTATTACAGGACGGAAAATGTACCACACCTGGCAGCAGGTATCAGGTCTTTTGCGTTCAGGTCAGGTAGATGTGAAGCCGATGATCACCCATCATTTCCCGCTTGAAGAATTTGAAAAAGGATTCAATCTGATGATTGAAGGGAAATGCGGAAAAGTGGTTCTTCATCCGTAGAGCAGCAATGAATGCAGCCTGCGGTCCTTATGATAAAGGCTCTGTTAAAGCTTGATGTTGTTTTTTAGAGAAAGTTGATTGGAGCGAACGCCCGACACTCCTGCGGGAAAGGGAGGGCAGGGAGCGGTAATCAACAATAGATTTTAACAGAGCCATTATAAAAAACATGTTGGAGGGATTGACTGTGAAAGGATTTGAATATCTTCAGGACGAACTCAAGTCCATGAAAGACGAAGGGGTCTTCCGTTCGCTCGTACCGCTTGAATCAGACCAGGGGGCAAAAGTTGTCATCAATGGTAAAGAACTGATTCAGCTATCTTCAAACAATTACCTCGGGCTTACTGCTCATCCGAAAATGAAAAAAGCAGCGATTGATGCAGTTGAACAATACGGTGCGGGAACGGGGTCTGTACGGACGATTGCCGGGACCTTTTCCATGCATAACGACTTTGAGGAAAAGCTGGCCGAATTCAAGCATACCGAAGCGACACTTGTGCTTCAGTCCGGGTTTACAGCCAATCAGGCCATCCTGAGTTCCATTCTCACGAAAGACGATGTGGTTATTTCCGATGAGCTCAATCACGCTTCCATTATTGATGGGATCCGGCTGACAAAAGCAGCGAGAAAAATCTACAAGCATGTGGATCTTGACAGTCTTGAAGAAGCGCTGAAGGAAAGCGGCGAATACCGTAAACGTCTCGTTGTTACCGATGGCGTGTTCTCTATGGACGGTAATATTGCCCCGCTTAAGGAAATTGTTGAGCTCTGCGAAAAGTACGATGCACTGATCATGGTGGACGATGCCCATGCAAGCGGTGTGCTTGGAAGGAATGGACGGGGAACTGTCGATCATTTCGACCTAAACGGGCGCGTTCACATCCAGGTTGGAACACTTTCAAAAGCGATTGGTGTATTAGGCGGCTATGTGGCAAGTACACAGGCTGTAAGAGACTACCTGATTCATAAAGGACGCCCGTTCCTCTTCAGCACATCCCATCCGCCTGCAGTAACTGCAGCATGCTCAGCCGCAGTGGATGTTCTTCTCGAAGAGCCTGAACTGATTGACCGTCTATGGAAAAATACTGAGTTCTTTAAAAAGGGACTTGAAAAGCTCGGTTTTGATACCGGGAAGAGTGATACACCAATTACACCGGTAATCGTCGGGGGAGAAACAAAAGCCCACCAGCTTTCCGACAAGCTCCGTGATTATGGGGTATTTGCTCAAAGCATTGCTTTCCCGACAGTAGCAAAAGGCCAGGCGCGTGTCCGAACGATTGTTACGGCACAGCATTCGGAAGAGCTACTTCAGGAAGCACTCGATGCCTTTGCAAAAGCCGGGAAAGAACTGGATATTATTTAACATTTGCTTTATACAGAGAGGCTGGGACAATACTCAGTTAAATAGAAGGACCCTCACCGTCGGTGAGGGCCTTTTGCTTTGGTAGCATTTATATATGTTGATTGTTCAAAAATACACTCGCTTGCCGCGGGCAAGGCTTCAGCTAACCGGGGAAGATCGCCCCGGTGGATCTTCAGCTCTTGCTTTTCCCGCAGGCGTCTCGTGATTTTTGAACAATCAACGAATATGTACACAAAAGGATACCTTCTGATAAAGTTAAATCACCACAACCTAACAGAATCGGAGGTATCCTTATAACAAGAATCAAGTCGTTTTGCCGATGGCCCTTTCTATAAACTCCAGAAAAGTGATATAGCTTTTGCCATCAATGATCTCGTTTAAGCCAGACCGGAAGAAGCTTT
This sequence comes from Alteribacter lacisalsi, assembly GCF_003226345.1. Lineage (GTDB taxonomy): Bacteria > Bacillota > Bacilli > Bacillales > Salisediminibacteriaceae > Alteribacter > Alteribacter lacisalsi. The sequence continues at coordinate 1,158,553 of NZ_PDOF01000001.1, forward strand.
CAGTGGCTTCCTCCGTTCTCGGTATACGAAAGCCAAGGAAGGAAATAACCGCAAGGTTCATTATAATGAGAAGCGGGAAAACCCAAAAGCCTATATTCAAGAAGTGCTTTCAGACGAGGAAACCAGCGAGATCTACGGGAAGCGTAAGATCGATGTAGAGCCAACCTTCGAATTTCTGAAGGCTAATTTGCGTTTCACCCGAATGTCGGTGAGAGGCAAAAAGAAGGTAAAAATCGAGATAGGGTTTGCCTTGATGCTTCGAAGCAATTCTTGCAGAGGAAGAAGCAGGGTTACTGCTTTGCCTGCTGCAATGGTGCCCACGGAAAGGGAGGCAGGGAGCGGAAATCAACAAAAGACTTTAAAAGAGCCTTAAACAAACAAAACGGTGCGAACGATCGAAGAGCGATCATTGGCACCGTTTTTTACTTAATTAGAGGCTGTTTTGTCCCAGCCTCTCTTTTACTACCAATTCGATAGTTTTCTTTATTATTATTATGTAAACTTAAGTGCAGGGGAAAAGCCCTCACAGTAGGGAGGACTGGTTTAAAACCGTCTGGCCCCTGTAAAAGCCTCGTTCCAGTAATCATTAAGATAGGAAATCTGCGTCATTTCCTCCGTTCTGCTTGCGTGAATCATAAAATCATTGCCCAGATAAATACCTGTATGGGTCACTTGTCCGGCTGTCTCAACTTTAGCAGAATCAATATCGGAAAAATAAAGTACGTCTCCCGCCTGAAGATCGTCCAGGGCCACATTTTCACCGACCCTGAACTGGTCCCTGCTTACCCGAGGCAGATAAACCCCAAGGCTTTCGCGGAATACTTCCTGAACGAGAAAAGAACAGTCAAGTCCTTCCCTGTCTGTGCCTCCAAACAGGTACGGTGTGTCCAGATACTGCACTGCTTCTTTTACGGCGGGATGATCATGCCCGCTGTATGTGGAAGGGTGCAGAGCCTCTTTTTCCTCTTCAGTCAGTCGCCGGGCTCCGGCGAAATGCTCGGTCCAGAAACGATCTTTTTCAAACGAGAGAATTTCTGTCCCGCCACTCAATGAAACTGTCATAAACTCACCGTCTCCCATATAAATACCGCTCATGAGTGACTCATTCTTAAAGAATACAAGATCACCGGGAATAAGGTCATCAAATGGGATATTGTCTCCAAGATCGTTCTGATGGGCGGCAATACGGGGCATGCGGATTCCGGTGGCTTCCTGAAACACATACTGCACAAAACCGGATGAATTAAACCCGGTTCCGGGTTCTTTACCTCCGGACTCAAACGGTATGCCTTTCAGTGCGTATGCCTGATCAAGCAGCTGCTCCGTGCTGTAATCAAGCTCTCCGTAATCTCTTATTTCTGCCGGACTTTCACTGTCATCCTCTATTGCCGGCTGCACCCCGGAAAAACGATCTCCCGATTGAACGTACAGGACAGCAGAACCGGCAGCGGCGATCAAAAGAACAGCTGCCAGACCATTTCGCCCCTTCATAGGTTTCCTCCTTTTTATAAAAATCGAGCAAGTTTGATCCCTCCAGTGTATCAGCAGAGGATATGTTTGGCAAAAAAAAGAAAATGAGTACACTTTTCAGTCAGCGCACTTCTATATTTATGGACCGAAGAAAACGTCCGCCTGTAGTGCAATAAAACAGCAATCTTTACATAATGAGCGTTCCGAAAAGAGCCCTCCAAAAAAAGAAATGCGTGCAATCGTGCGTAAAATGTCTTCCTGCTGAAAGTGTAAGGTGTTCGGTTGTTTATTCTTCATCAAAAATGGCAGTTGTGATGCAAGTAAAAACCCTTTATACTAAGAGGTTGGAAGAGTTTGTTGAGAAAAATGGTCCGCAAAGGAGTCGAGAGACCAATGAATGAAGAACAGCGAAAGTTTCAGAAGCAAAATGAGGAAAGCCCTTCTTCCACGGACAAAAAATCCGCGAAGGAAAAGGACTATTCCCAGTATTTTCAGACCACTTACGTTCCCCCGAACCTGAAGCAGGCAAAAAAAAGAGGGAAGGAAAACGTGGAGATTCACTATGATTTTGAAATTCCGGAGCAGATGCGGGGCATTGGAACAGGAAAGAAGTTTCTGATCCGTACGTACGGCTGTCAAATGAATGAACATGACAGTGAAAACATGGCCGGGATCCTCCTTGATATGGGCTTTGAATCCACCGCTCTCGCAGAAGAGGCGGATGTCATCCTGATTAACACATGTGCAATTCGGGAAAATGCCGAGAACAAAGTTTTCGGTGAAATCGGCAACCTGAAAAATATGAAGCTCGAGCGGCCGGAGATGATTATCGGGGTGTGCGGCTGCATGTCCCAGGAGGAATCAGTTGTAAACCGGATTATGCAGAAGCACCAACAGGTGGATTTGATTTTCGGTACTCACAACATTCACCGCCTGCCGAACCTGCTGAATGATGCGATCATGAGCAAGGAAATGGTTGTGGAAGTCTGGTCCAAAGAAGGCGACATCATTGAGAGCATGCCTCGGGCCAGAAAAGGCCAGATTCAGGGCTGGGTAAATATTATGTACGGCTGTGATAAATTCTGCACCTACTGCATTGTGCCGTATACAAGAGGCAAGGAACGAAGCCGCAGGCCGGAAGATATTATTGAAGAGGTACGCCACCTTGCCAGGAACGGCTACAAGGAAATTACCCTTCTCGGCCAGAATGTGAACGCCTATGGAAAAGATCTGGCAGATGTGGATTACGGCCTTGGTGATCTGATGGATGAGATCAGAAAAATTGATATTCCGAGAGTCCGTTTTACCACCAGTCATCCCCGGGACTTTGATGATCACCTGATTGACGTGCTTGCCAAAGGGGGTAACCTGGTCGAACACATCCATCTGCCGGTACAGAGCGGCAGCAGCCAGGTACTAAAACTCATGGCAAGAAAGTATACACGTGAATCCTATGTGGAACTGGCGAAAAAAATCAAAAAGGCGATTCCTCATGCATCCTTTACGACAGACATTATTGTCGGTTTCCCAAATGAAACGGAGGAGCAGTTTGAAGAAACTATGTCACTGGTGCGTGAAATGGAGTTTGACAGTGCCTTTACGTACATTTATTCGCCGCGGGACGGCACACCCGCTGCCAAGATGGAAGATAACGTTCCGCACAAAGTAAAACGGAAGCGTCTTGCCCGATTAAATGAGCTTGTCAATGAGCTGTCGGCCAGAAAAAACAAAATGCTTGAAGGTCAGGTTATGGAAGTGCTGGTTGAAGGAAAAAGCCGGAAGGATCCGGAAACACTCGCCGGCCGGACACGCACCAACCGTCTTGTAAACTTTAAGGCACCTGAGTCTTGCATTGGAGAGCTTGTCAACGTTAAAATAACAGAAGCGAAAACCTGGTCGCTGAACGGTCAGGCAGTCGAAACTGCAGAGGTGAAATAGGAAATGGCACATACAAAAAACCAAGTCATTGAAAAAGCCCGGGAACTGGCGAGAGTAATGGCGGAAACAGAAGAAGTGGATTTCTTTAAGCGGGCAGAGCTTCAGATCAACGAGAACGTCCGGGTTCAGGAAATCATTGCGAAGATTAAAGCACTCCAGAAAGAAGCTGTAAATCTGCAACATTACAATAAAACAGAAGCACTTAAAAAGACAGAAGCAAAAATTGACGCGCTTCAGGATGAATTGGATGAAATTCCGATTGTAAAAGAGTTTAAGCAGTCCCAGACTGAAGTAAATGGGCTGCTGCAGTTTGTCTCTACGACAATTTCCAATGCCGTTACGGATGAAATTATTAAGTCCACCGGCGGGGATGTATTAAAAGGAACAACAACAAAGAGTCCGTTTAACTCCGGATGCTGATCCGAAAAAACCGCCTTTAGGGGCGGTTTTTTTCGTTCTCGGAAAGATTGCTGTATCAGTCTGGTGCAGAGATACGCTGGCCGCGGTATGATGGCCGAAAAGGATTTTATAATATTTCACATACCATATTCTATTAACCAGTAATATATTTCATTACGAACGTCTGCAAAAAGAGCCGGGCGGTATGGATAACGAGAAGAAAAAGCAGTGGTTTTAACTGTTCAGCATACTCGTTCAGACAATTCTTCTGCAGATGGAATGAACCGGGAAAACCTCTCATATACATAATTGAACTTACGATAAGGTCTGAATAAACGCAGAGCAATTAACTTCGGGGAAAAGTCGGAGGTGGAAGGATTCTCATATTGCATTGTATCTTTCCTCCCGATTTTAGGAACATTCGGATGTTTGTTCACATAGGCTGAAGTAACGTAGTAAATTCTTTTTTCACAATGGCCGGATGTCACGCATACGATGCCAATGGAACTGTCAGGAGTTTATCTGAATTGCTACGAGTTAATTCATTTGTTTGAGGAGGGAATTGCATGTCAGCAGCAGACAAAGAGCTGAATTACAGAGAGATTATTACCAAGGCTGTATGCGGAAAAGGGAGAAAGTTTTCTCAGGCAAGCCACGACATTACCCCGTCCCATACGCCTACGAGTATTCTGGGGTGCTGGATCATCAATCACAAGTACGACGCAGAGAAAAAGGGAGACGCTGTGGAGGTAAACGGAAGATATGATATTAATATCTGGTATTCCTACAGCAATAACACAAAGACCAATGTAGCCACCGAAACGGTCTCCTACACCGATATTGTTCCTCTTGCAATGCAGGATAAAAACGTTCTGTCAGATGACATCGACGTCCTGGCAAGAGCCATTCAGCAGCCCAATACATTGGAAGCGACGATTGCTGCAAACGCAGCCGACGTTAATGTACAGGTGGAGAGGGAGTTTGTGGTTGAAGTCATAGGCGAAACAAAAGTCTGTGTCTACTGCAACCCGGATTTCTCCGGCGATGACTGGGATTCGAAAGTCTGGGACTACGATGTAGAGGACGAAGCGTTTGAAGATCTCGATCCAAACTTCCTGATGGGAGACCTGGAAGAATAACAAAACCTGAAGGTGACCTTGATAGGCCGATTGGAGCCTTAAAGGTTGCCTTTATTTTTTGGTGAGTTAACAAGAAGGATAGTTGTTAACCTTCATGCCAGATCATTGAAAGGAGACTGCCAGAATGGAGAACCTTGCAGCCTACGGTATTAGAAAACAGGGACCTGACCGGGGTCTCCTGCGGATCCGTGTCACGGGGTATGAGTACACAGTTGTTCAAATTCTTGTTTATCCTCCTCACGCGGAAAAAGGAATATCAGAATCTTTCAGACAGGCAGGGAGCCGCTATAAAGGACGGGAAATGGTTGAAACAGCTATGCGGGCAGCTTTTGCTCATCAGGTGCCATTCTATTGTGCTGAGGTTCAGCGCAAAGGAAAAGACATTTATCTGACTGACATTACAAAAGCAGAAGAGGTTGAATTGAACCGCGCCAGTTCCGGGGAGCAGGGCTCAGTCACGTTCGGGGCAGATGCGGAATACATGCTGAAGAATATGCGGACGGGAAGACTCAAAGCCCTCCCTGTAAATTCCGGCGAAGCTGAAAACGAAGCTGACGGTGCGCTGATCCGCCACGGATACGCATTTTCAAAACCTGTATTTGAACTTCATCCCGATCCGGCAAAATCCGGTGAAGAGCTTTATCAGAACCTGATTATGAAGAAAAAGAAACTCATGCACGCAGCCAGAAAATCGGGAGCGCAGGTAACCAGCGGGGCAAATCCCCACGGCCGGTTTATGCTCGGCGGTCATTTCCATTTCGGAAACAAAGCCCCATCCTTTAACAAAACTGCAGAGCTGGATGCGTATCTTGCTATACCCTATTGCCTCATTGAACAGAGGAACGACGCGGTGAGGAGAATGGCCGGGCAGGGATTTCTCGGTAATGTAAGGGTTAATTGTTTTGGCGGCTTTGAATACCGGACTCTCTCTTCCTGGGTGGAACGTCTTGATGAAGCAGAGCCGTTATTCTGCTACCTGGACTGGCTGATCAGAAAGGAATCCCTGGTGCATCCTCCGCTTGAACCCGGTGTGCTGAAGGCTTATTACCACGATGATAAAAAGGAGTTGTACCTTTATTCCGAACGGCTTTATTCAAGACTGACCGCAGGATTAAATTCAGAAAAAGAGAAGGAAATCATCAGCCGTTTTTTTGATTGGATTGAACATTTTTACAGTAAGTGAGAGGTGTGCTGGCACGATTGAAATTTCATTCCTGCCGCTCTCGTAAACTTCCTTCCTGTGTTATAATAAGACGCACATTACGAGAAACGGTCGAAACATGCAAGGTGGAGGAAATAGATGTCGAAACAAATGAAAACCCCAATGATACAGCAATATCTAAAAATCAAGGCTGAATATAAGGATGCCTTTTTATTTTTCAGGCTCGGGGATTTTTACGAGCTGTTTTTCGAGGATGCCGTAAAAGCGGCAAAGGAACTTGAAATTACTCTTACGGCCCGTGGAAAAGGGGAGGACCGGATTCCCATGTGCGGGGTACCTCATCACTCATGCGCGGGCTACATATCAAAATTGATAGACAAGGGGTATAAGGTGGCCATCTGCGAGCAGACAGAGGACCCTGCCCAGGCGAAAGGTGTAGTCAAAAGGGAAGTGGTACAATTAATTACCCCTGGAACGGTGATGGACGGTGCGGCTATTCAGGAAAAGGAGAACAACTACCTTCTTTCCCTGTCGGCCTTTGAGGAGGACAGGTACGGCCTGGCAGCCGTGGACCTTACAACAGGAGAGCTTAAAGTGACGTCTTTTTACGACGGCTTTACCTCTGTCCTCCATGAGGCTGCCTCCTATAACCCGAAGGAGATTGTCGTAGCATCGTCGTTTGCGGAGGAAAAGCGCGAGCAGTTTTCGTCACTCATGAATGTCACCTTTTCAGAGGAAGACGACACCGCGCTCCCGGGTGAGATGCGCGAACTGGTAGACAGTCTTCAGGATGAGGAACTGGCCGTGACGGTAATCCGCCTGCTCCATTATCTGTATCGCACCAAAAAGCGCTCTCTCGATCATATTCAGTCTGCAGTCTATTATTATGCAGGCGATTATATGAAGCTTGACGTGCACTCGAAACGAAACCTGGAGCTTACCGAGACAATACGCGAAAAAAAGAAACACGGCTCCCTGTTATGGCTGCTTGATGAAACAGTAACGGCAATGGGGGGAAGACTTTTAAAGCAGTGGATCGAACGTCCCCTTCTCGATGCGAAAAAAATAGAAGAGCGTCACACTCTTGTCGGAGATCTTATTGACCGCTTCTTTGAGCGTGAGGAACTTAAGGACCAACTGCGCGATGTGTATGACCTGGAAAGACTCGCGGGCAAGGTGGCTTTCGGGACGGTAAATGCCAGGGACCTGATTCAGCTGAAACGTTCTCTTGCAAGAGTGCCGGCCATATTTGACACAGCCCTGCAGCTCGGCAGCCCTTACGCATCCCGCCTTGTAAATGAAGTGGACCGATGCGGCCCCCTTAGAGAGCTTCTTGAGGCAAGCCTTCAGGACGACCCTCCTGTTTCTGTTACAGAGGGGGATATGATTAAGGACGGGTACAATGAGCAGCTGGATATCTACCGCGATGCGATGAAGAACGGCAGAACCTGGATCGCGGCTCTTGAAAAAAACGAACGGGAACAGACGGGAATCCGCTCTCTCAAAATTGGATTTAATAAGGTGTTCGGCTACTACATTGAGGTGACCCGCTCCAATCTGGCCTCACTTCCTGATGGCCGTTACGAGCGTAAGCAGACACTTGCCAATGCCGAGCGGTTTATTACACCTGAACTGAAAGAAAAAGAGGCGCTCATTCTTGAAGCAGAGGAAAAGAGCGGCAAGCTGGAATACGAGATTTTCCTGGATTTGAGAAAACAGGTTGCCGTCTATATTTCGAAACTGCAGGAACTGGCAAAAGTGCTAAGCACGCTGGACTGCCTGCAGAGCTTTGCCGAGGTTAGTGAAGCCAACCACTATGTTAAGCCGGTGATGAACACCACTGGAACGGTAGATATCAAAGACGGCCGTCACCCCGTTGTGGAAAAAGTGATTGATCAGGGAGAGTACGTACCAAACGATATCTCCCTTGATGAAAGCCGCGAGATGCTGCTGATAACCGGACCGAATATGGCAGGTAAAAGCACCTACATGCGTCAGCTTGCATTGTGTGCCGTCATGGCACAGTGCGGATGCTATGTTCCGGCAGATGAGGCAGTACTCCCTGTCTTTGATCAGATATTCACCCGGATCGGCGCGGCTGATGATCTGGCTCAGGGGCAGAGCACGTTTATGGTGGAAATGATGGAAACAAGACACGCGGTCACAAGAGCGACGGACCGGAGTCTGATTCTTCTTGATGAAATTGGCCGGGGCACATCCACTTATGACGGCATGGCACTAGCCCAGGCCATCATGGAGTATATCCATGAGCATATTGGAGCGAAAACCCTTTTTTCCACCCACTATCACGAACTTACACGTCTGGAGGCAGAACTGCCAAAGCTGAAAAATGTTCATGTCTCTGCAGCTGAGGAAGACGGCGATGTGGTCTTTCTTCATAAGGTGATAGATGGGGCGGCAGATCGCAGTTACGGCATTTACGTGGCGCGCCTTGCACAGCTGCCGGACCAATTAATCACCCGTGCAAATGTGATTTTAAAGGAGCTGGAAAGCGGTGATCTCCGTGGAGACCAGGAGCAGGTCCTTGTCACATCCGGAGCAAGTGAAGAACATGCCGGCGCGGAGCATGAACCGGGGCAGCTAACCCTGTTTGATCCGGGCATCATACCGGAATCCGGAAAAGAAGCGGACCGCAGAGGCAAACTTGCCGGAGCTGAAATAGAAGCAGTAAAGGCTCTGAAGAATCTGGACACGCTTCATATGACACCGTTTGAAGCTATTCAGACGCTTCATGAGCTTCAGAAAAAACTCAGGAATTAACCGGAAAGGAGGGCTCCTGTGGGCATAATCAGGAAGCTTGACGACCATTTATCCAATAAAATTGCTGCCGGGGAAGTGGTGGAACGGCCCTCCTCTGTTGTGAAGGAACTGGTTGAAAACGCGATCGATGCGAAAAGTAACAGGATCAGAGTCGACCTTGAAGAAGGGGGCCTCTCCTCCATCCGGGTTCTTGATAACGGGAGCGGCATGGAAGCGGATGATGTGGAAACCGCTTTTTACCGCCACGCCACGAGTAAAATAAAAAACGACAGAGATTTGTTCAGGATCACCTCCCTAGGTTTCAGAGGGGAAGCGCTCCCCAGTATTGCCTCAGTAAGCCGTCTGACACTAAAGACGAGCACAGGAGAGAGAGACGGAAGCCAGATCATAATAGAAGGCGGCAAAGCCGGGAGTGTCACGACATCGGCAGCGAGAAAAGGGACGGAGGTTATTGTGGAGGATATCTTCTTTAATACTCCTGCCCGGCTGAAATACCTGCGGACCATTCATACGGAACTCGGTCACACGACTGACGCCATTAACCGTCTCGCTCTCGCCCACCCGGACATTGCCTTTGAACTTTTTCATAACGGGAAAGAACTGGTTAAAACGAACGGCTCCGGGGACAGGCTCCGTGTGATTGCAGCGATCTACGGCAGGGACATGGCAAAAAAAATGCTGAAAATCGAACGCCGATCTCTCGATTTTTCAATCGAAGGCTACATTGCAAAGCCGGAAGTGACACGCTCTAACCGGTCCTATATCTCTCTCTTGATTAACGGGCGTTTCGTCAAAAATTATGCTATTTCCAGAGCTATTCACGAAGGCTATCATACCCTTCTGCCGATCGGCAGACATCCCGTTGTGGTGCTGAACATCACAATGGATCCAATCTTGATCGATGTGAACGTTCATCCTTCAAAACTCGAAGTGCGACTTAGTAAAGAACAGGAACTCACAGCCCTGATAACCGAAACAATCAGAGAGCGGTTCAGGAAAACATCTTTGATCCCGGAAGTTAAAGCAGCTGTTCAGCAGAAGAAGCAGAAAACAGAGCAGACTGAACTTTCGTTTGGCAGCCACGCAACTGCTGAGAAGATGGAGGATGCCCCAGCGGAAGCAGGGGTGTCTTCCCAGGGGGAAATCGATTCGTATAAAAGCCGGGACCGCTCACCGGAGGCAAAAAGCAGTGTTTACGGCGGGGATCGTCAGTATGTGAAAGAGACAATCTCAGAGACTTCTCAGGAGACCTCTTTGAAAGCTGAAAGCAGCGTACCTTATACAAAAGAAATTCCAGACGCCGCTAAAGTGAAGAGAGAAAGGGAGGAGTCTGAAAAACTGTCCGGTGAAGAGGCATCTGGTACCGGGGCGGTGATCCCGACGCTTTACCCGATCGGGCAGCTGCACGGCACCTATATTCTTGCCCAGAATGACGATGGGCTCTTTATAATTGATCAGCACGCCGCCCAGGAGCGAATCAAATATGAGTATTTCAGAGAGCAGGTCGGAAAAACAGACAACAGGAATCAGGACCTTCTCGTGCCAGTCACCTTCACCTTTACACAGAAAGAAGAAAACGCTGTACTTGACCGGTCGGAGGAACTTGCCTCAGTGGGAATCAGGCTGGAGAGCTTCGGACCGAGGACGTACCTTGTCAGAAGCCACCCTGTCTGGTTTCCAAAAGGAGAAGAAGAGGCACTAATCAGGGAAATGATTGATCTTGCCACAGATGGGAAGGCACTTAATGTGGCAAAAATGAGAGAAGAAGCTGCCATCTTAATGTCGTGTAAAGCGGCGATTAAAGCCAACCGCTATCTTAGACAGGATGAAATGTACAAGCTTCTGGAAACTCTTCGTGCATGTGAGGAGCCCTATACGTGTCCCCACGGCAGGCCGGTTCTTCTCAGGTTTACAAAATATGAAATGGAACGGATGTTTAAGCGGGTGATGTAAGTTGGTTCACCTGCCTTATAAATGTTTTAGGGAAATGAGTGACAGGCAGATGATCATTACAACCGCTCCAAAAGCTACGGATGAAATGAAAGCAAGGGCCGACCGTGCCTGTACCGCCCTCTCTGCTCCCTATGTGGAGCGAGGGCGTTTTTCCATTGCCTCCCTACAGCGCAGGTGGAACTGCCCTGTACTCGTGGCAGAGGCCGGAAGACTGGTCCTCCATACACATGGGAAGGAGTCTTTGTTTTATCACCCGAATGTCGCCATGATCCGTGCCAAGCAGTACATAAGAACAGGTTCTGATCCGATGGTAAAGGCAGCAGGGCTGAAAAAGGGAATGAGTTTCGCCGATATGACGCTTGGCCTCGGGTCCGATGCCCTGGTTGCAAGTTTAGCAGTTGGAAATAGTGGGAAAGTTTTCGGTACAGAAGTTAATCCGGTTTTATGTCATATTGTAAAAGAAGGGTTTCGGACATTTAAAACCGGTAACGACACTGTCACTCAGGCCATGAGGCGAATTCACACAACGTGCTCGGATCACCTGGACTGGCTTCGGAACATGCCGAATTCCTCGGTTGACGTCGTTTTTTTCGATCCGATGTTCAAAGAAGAGGTGAAGGGATCAGACGGACTTTCTCCGTTGAAGCAGCTTGCAGCCAGCAGTCAATTTGAACCCTTTTTGCAAAATGCTGTCGCAGAAGCCAGAAGGGTAGCACGAAAAGCAGTCATACTAAAAGACCATTTCAGATCCGGCCGTTTTCAGGAAGGGGGCTTTACAGTAGAAGTCAGACCTTCTGCTACCTATCATTTCGGGGTATGGAAAAAGCAGGATCGCGCAATAATGGACTAACAGACAGGTGATCAGACATGACAAAAAAACCACTCGCCGTAATAGCAGGCCCTACCGCTGTGGGGAAAACGGCACTCAGTATAAAACTTGCCGGCCGGCTAAACGGGGAAATCATCAGCGGTGATTCCATGCAGGTTTATAAAGGAATGGACATAGGCACTGCGAAAGTAATGCCAAAAGAACAGGGGGGCATTGTTCACCACCTGATCGATATTAAGGATCCCAGGGACAGTTTCAGTGTTCAGGAATTTCAGGAACGGTCAAGAGCCCTGATCAGTGACATTCACTCCCGGGGCAAGCTTCCGTTTATCGTCGGCGGTACCGGTCTCTACCTGAACTCGGTGATCTACGGCTACACGTTTTCCGAGGTGAAAGAAGACAAGGCTTTCCGAAGAGAAATGGAGACTTTCGCAGAACAGGCAGGCAATGAAGCTCTTCATGCAAAACTGAGAGAGGCGGATCCGGAGGCAGGCAAAACCATTCACCCGAACAATGTCCGCCGGGTGATCCGAGCCCTGGAGGTGGCAGCAATCGGGGAACCAGTCAGGCCTCAAGAGGCAGCAGAACCGGATTACCGGCTCGCACTGACGGGTCTGACGATGGACCGTAATCATCTGTATGAACGGATCAACATGCGGGTTGATCTGATGATTGCCGAAGGCCTCGTTGAAGAGGCCAAAGACCTTTATGACAGGAATATTCGACACTGTCAATCGGTCCAGGCAATCGGATACAAGGAGCTGTATGATTACTTTGACGGCCTTTCAACCCTTGAAGACGCGATTAGTAAGCTGAAACAGAACTCAAGACGGTACGCCAAGAGGCAGTTGACCTGGTTCCGCAACAAAATGGACATCCGCTGGTTCGATGTATCAGAAGGATATGAAAAAAAGGAACGGGAGATTCAGCAATTTATAGAAGGAAAGCTGTTGTGAATAGCGAATTAAGATACTAATGTCATTTCTGGGAGGTCACAAGACAAATGAAGCAGCAATCGGTTAACATTCAGGATCAGTTCCTTAATCAATTACGCAAAGAGAGTATTCCGGTGACGGTTTTCCTTTTAAACGGATTTCAGCTGAGAGGCTTCGTCAAAAGTTTTGACAACTTTACCGTCATTTTAGATACAGACGGCAAGCAGCAGCTCGTTTACAAGCATGCGATTTCCACTTTTTCTCCTCAGCGGAATGTCCAGCTGAATCAGGAGAGCTGAGTTCGGATAAAACGCGTGCAGAGCTTTAACTATATCTGCGCAAAGTATAAGGGGGTGTCCGAAAAAACCTGTTCAGGTCTTTTTCGGACACCCCCTTTCCGGATCACCGGCGAGCCGGCTGGGTAATAAGTCTGGTTATTTCCTCTCTTTCTTTTTTTGTCATAGGTGTGAAAACGGCTGCTTCATCAGGAGAGGAGAGGATGAAATTTTCATAGGGTTCCAGTGGCTGGGCAGTAACAAAGGCGAGTTCATACTTTAACTCTTCTGCTGACCTGCCCTCCAGAAGACGGTGAAGAATATACGTATGTCTGAAACTTCTGGCGCTCATACCTTTACGGAGTCCCGCCCTGGAGATTTCCTGACGGATCATTTTCTGTACCGATACATCCGTCAGTCTCTTCGGAGCGTCATCATCATAGTTCCAGCGGTACGTGCCCCTTTGGAAGTCAAATGCAGCGAACAGTGGATCGCTGCTGTGCCATCGGGGCCTTACAGGCTCGGGAATTTTCTGGTAGTAATGGTGTAAGAGGACTCGGTCTTCATCCGTAAGTGTGACCGACCGCGGCTTCCCTTTCCGGCTTTTTAATTCGATCACGCCGGTCTGAAAATGAACGTGGTTCATTGTCAGGCCTGTCACTTCCTGAATGCTGAGCCCGTAGAAAAGCATCAGATGTATAATGGCCTGGTTTCTTTCAATGTAAAAATGACGGTGGGTAAGCTGGTGGTCACTCAGCCCTTTCCGGGAGGGCACAGTCATCAGCAACTTCTCTATCTCCTTTTTCTTCATAAAATCAGAAGCCTCTTTTTTATGCTCGACTTCCTGGCTGTTCAGGTGCCGGTCAAACGGCGTCGTCAGGTTTGAGCCGAAATGGAAGATGTAAAGCTGTTTCAGAACAGATAAAATCCGTCTGATTGTCGGGGTTGAATACTTTTTTTCCGTGCATAAGTATAAGAAAAAAGCATCTGCATGATCATTTGTCATAGCCTCCTGCAGTGAGAGATTCCGCTCTTCGCTCCAGTCCCTGAAAAGTTCGATGTCATAGCGGTACCGGCGGATCGAACTTTTCTGTTTTTCTTCACAGCCGTCAGTCAGAAACCGTGTCACTAATTTTTCATATGCCGCTTCTACTGAACTCATCTGCCTCCTCCTTTTACTGTGCATCAAAGCACCATCATCCGTATTAAAACGAGTATAGCAGAATCGTGTTCAGAATTGTCAATAAACGGATCTTTACGGTAGGCGTTTGTCACGATTGATGGGCTCATGCGTATAATACCTGTAGAAGTGATTCTAATTTAAATGATCAAGGGTGGTGACCCCTTTGCATCAAGCAGACAGCAGCATGAGAAAAAGAGGGCAGATCAACATTGTTCTGAAGAAACAAAGGTCAGGTGCAGAGGAAAGACAAAGCACACCTGTTCCCCTGACAGACGAAGCACACGCTCCTTTCAGACAGGTTGAAAAAGCCCTTTCCGCCCTTGTGGGACTGGACGAAATGAAAACCTTTATGAAGGAAGTATATGCCTGGCTGTATTTGAATAAAAAGCGTCAGGAATCAGGCCTTATCACCGGAAAGCAGACACTTCACATGGTTTTTAAAGGAAATCCCGGAACCGGAAAAACGACGGTAGCCAGGATTGCAGCAGATATGCTGAGAGAGATGGGGGTGCTGGAGAAAGGGCATCTGATTGAAGCTGAAAGAGCAGATCTTGTCGGTGAATATATTGGCCATACAGCGCAGAAAACCCGAGATCTAATTAAAAAATCACTTGGAGGAATCCTGTTTATAGATGAAGCATATTCCCTTGCGCGGGGAGGAGAAAAGGATTTCGGCAAAGAAGCTATCGATACACTGGTCAAGGCTATGGAAGATCAGCAGCATGAGTTTGTTTTGATTCTTGCGGGATATCCCAATGAAATGGACCGGTTTCTCTCCCTGAATCCCGGGCTGCCTTCCCGTTTTCCGCTTAAAGTAAGCTTTCCTGATTACACAGTGAAAGAGCTGTCAACGATTGCAGTAAACATGCTTGAAAACTGGCAGTACCGACTGCACGACCTGGCAGAAGACCAACTCGAAAGGATCCTGTATGCTGAGAAAGGAAGAGATGAAGCTCATTTCAGCAACGGGCGTTTTATCCGTAATCTTCTCGAGCGGGCCATTCGTCATCAGGCAGTAAGACTGCTGGAATCAGGTGATTACGGAAAAGAAGCCCTTCAGATTATCAGGGCCGATGATCTAATTAAATCATACGAAAAACATCCGTTCAGTTCATAGGTGCAGGCTGATTAACTGCCTGTACCGTCCGGACGGATCCGTTAACACAGACAAAAAAGGAAGAGAGGGATAAACATGGCAGGGAACCTGCAGACAGAACAGGAAATCGTTTTTCTCGTAGGGGTAAAAACGAACAAACTATCCGCAGAAGATTTCGATTACCGTATGGATGAACTTAAGGCGCTCGTGAAAACTGCAGGGGGAAAGGTTTCAGGCACCCTTATTCAGAACCGGGAAGTACCGGACAGAACAACTTATATCGGCAAAGGAAAAGTAGAGGAGCTTAAGGCAGCATGTGAGGAAAGCGGCTCGTCTATCATTATCTTTAATGATGAGCTTACACCCTCGCAGGTGAGAAATCTCACAGCTGAAATGGACATGAAGATCCTCGACCGTACCCAGCTGATTCTTGATATTTTTGCCGGAAGAGCGAAATCGAAGGAAGGGAAACTTCAGGTTGAGCTGGCGCAGCTCAGCTATCTCCTCCCACGGCTGAGGGGACAGGGACATGTACTCTCCAGACTCGGTGGCGGGATCGGTACGAGAGGGCCTGGTGAAACACAGCTTGAAATTGATCAGCGGCATATCAGAGGCCGAATGACCGAAATACGCAGGCAGCTCGAGCAGGTCGTATCCCACCGGACACGGTACCGTGAAAGGAGAAAGAGGAATGAGGCCTTTCAAATTGCCCTTATCGGCTATACGAACAGCGGGAAAAGCACACTTCTTCAGCGTCTGAGCAACTCTGACGTCTATGCTGAGGATCTGCTGTTTGCCACCCTCGACCCCACAACCAAACAGCTGAAGCTGCCAAGCGGAATGAAAGTGCTGCTGACCGATACGGTCGGGTTTATTCAGCAGCTTCCCACAACCCTGGTTGCGGCCTTCAGGTCCACACTCGAAGAAGTCCGTGAAGCCGATCTGATCCTCCATGTGGTAGATGCGTCCGATCCGGATTATTATAATCATGAAAAGACCGTGCACGACCTGCTGCAGGAACTCGATGCATCGACGATCCCTGTTTTGAAGGTGTATAATAAACGGGACAGGCTTACAGGTGATTTCTTTCCAGCCGGTGACAGCCCGGCAGCGCTTATTTCGGCATTTGATGAGCAGGATCTGGATAAGCTCCGCTTTAAGATTGAAGCGGTAATGGAAAAGGAATTTGCACCGTACTTCGTCCGGATTGCAGCGTGGGAAGGGAAATGGCTACATCGTCTGAAGCAGGAGACCATCCTGACAGAGCAGGTTTTTGAAGAAGAAAACGAGACCTACAGGGTTCGTGGGTATGCTTCACCGTCAGCATCGGTTTATCATGAACTTAAACAAAAAAGCAGCAGAGCGCAGCAAGGAGAATAGCAGATGAAGAACCGCACAGCCCCAGCCGGCCGGATCAATGAGCTGGCTGAAAAGGCCATTGATGATTTACAGGATTTATTTCGCGGCCGCGACCGCATCAGCGAGCAGAATCAGTGGAAAGTGATGCAGGCCTTCCGCGATTTTCAAATATCGGACTTTCACTTTAACGGTTCCACCGGTTACGGGTATGATGACACCGGAAGAGACACACTTGAAAAAGTATATGCCCGGGTCTTCGGCGCAGAAGGCGCCCTGGTCCGTCCTCAGATCGTCTCAGGCACTCACGCCATCAGCACAGCACTGTTTGGGGTGCTGCGGCCAGGTGACGAACTGATGTATATTACCGGCGATCCTTATGACACACTGGAGGAAGTAATCGGTATTCGGGGCAGTACCGGCGGATCGCTGAATGATTTCGGGATCGGCTACAGTTCGGTTGCCCTGGCAGATGGCCGTATCGATACGGAGGAAGTATTAAACCGTATGCACCCTTCAGTGAAGATGATCGGCATTCAGCGTTCCCGAGGGTATGCTGACAGACCTTCCCTTTTTATCGGGGAAATCAAACAAGCGGTGCAACTAATTAAAGCTGCTTATCCCGAAGTCATCATATTCGTGGACAACTGCTACGGGGAGTTTGTTGAGACGGAGGAACCATGTGATGCCGGAGCGGATCTGATCGCCGGCTCTCTCATTAAAAATCCCGGCGGTGGAATTGTAAAAACCGGAGGATACATAGCAGGAAAACATGACTTGATTGCCCTTTGCGCCAACAGGCTGGCAGCACCCGGGATCGGGGCGGAAGGCGGGGCTTCTCTGTATTCCCTCCTTGAAATGTACCAGGGCTTTTTCCTTGCCCCTCATACGGTCAATCAGGCACTTAAAGGAGCTCTTTATACTGCGAGGCTGCTTGAACTGGCCGGGATGAAAACAACACCTTCATGGCAGGAAGAGCGGACAGATCTGATTCAGGCGGTAACTTTCCCCGAAAAAGAGATGATGATTGCCTTTTGCCAGGCAATTCAGGGAGCATCTCCGGTTGACGCTCACGTCTTGCCGCAGCCAAGCTACATGCCCGGCTACGAGGATGATGTCATTATGGCAGCAGGAACATTTATTCAGGGAGCAAGCATCGAACTGACTGCTGACGGGCCGCTGCGCGCTCCTTACAGGGCATATGTGCAGGGCGGCCTTAC
Organism: Alteribacter lacisalsi; assembly: GCF_003226345.1. Lineage (GTDB taxonomy): Bacteria > Bacillota > Bacilli > Bacillales > Salisediminibacteriaceae > Alteribacter > Alteribacter lacisalsi. The sequence goes on from NZ_PDOF01000001.1 coordinate 1,176,289, forward strand.
CTTTGAGCACGTCAAACTCGGTGTCACCAGTGCACTGAGCTCTCTTGAAGAGAAAAACCTTCTTTCCTTCAGCGAAAAAAGGATTAATGAATAAATGGAAAGGGTAGGGAATACTGTCCCTGCCTTTTTCTTGTTTTGCTCTGCTAATAGGAGTACATACGTGCGCCCGGCTCCCAGCCGGTTCAGCATTTTAATTTGTTTGTCAGATAATCTGACAGCATTACACACAATGAAAAAGGATTTGTATAGGATGGAAGTATCAAAGGAGAGCGAGGTGTTTGAAGCGTAAGCCAATCTGAACTGAAAAGACTCAGAAAAAGCAGGATGCGAGTCAAACTTTCTGGAGAATAGAATCACTTATTCCGGCTCATCCTTATTAGAGAAAAGTTTGGAAAAAGCTAAAATCGAGATCCCGGTGAAACAAAGACGGGAAAATTCAAGGAGGAGACTTACTCTTATGGGAAGCAAATTTGCTAGAGAAGATATCATGAAAATGGCTGACGAAGAAAATGTAAAATTTATCCGACTGCAGTTCACTGACCTGCTCGGAATTATTAAGAACGTGGAGATCCCGGTTGACCAGCTGCCAAAAGCACTCGACAACCTGATGATGTTCGACGGATCTTCGATCGAAGGTTTCGTTCGTATTGAAGAATCTGATATGTACCTTTATCCGGATCTTGACACATGGGTCATCTTCCCATGGACTCCTGAAAAAGGTAAAGTTGCCCGTCTGATCTGTGACATTTACAATCCGGATGGAACGCCTTTTGAAGGAGATCCCCGCGGCGTTCTGAAGCGTGTACTTAAAGATGCGGAGGATCTTGGGTTTACAGACTTCAACATCGGTCCTGAGCCGGAATTCTTCCTCTTTAAAAACGATGAAAAAGGCGAGCCTACGCTCGAACTTAATGATAAAGGCGGTTATTTCGACCTTTCTCCAACTGACCTCGGGGAAAACTGCCGCCGTGATATCGTGCTTGAGCTTGAGGATATGGGCTTTGAAATTGAAGCATCCCACCACGAAGTGGCACCTGGCCAGCACGAAATCGACTTTAAATACGCAGATGCTATTACGACATGTGATAACATTCAGACGTTTAAGCTTGTAGTAAAAACGATTGCCCGTAAGCACGGTCTTCATGCAACGTTCATGCCTAAACCGCTCTTTGGGGTAAACGGAAACGGTATGCACGCCAACATGAGTCTGTTTAAAGGCAAGGAAAATTCCTTCTTTGACGAAAATGCAGAAGGACAGCTGAGCGAAACGGCAATGCAGTTTCTCGGCGGTATTCTGACTCACGCTACAGCGTTTACTGCCCTTACGAACCCGACGGTAAACTCCTATAAGCGTCTTGTTCCGGGTTATGAAGCGCCTTGTTACGTAGCCTGGTCCATGCGTAACCGTTCGCCGCTTGTACGGATTCCCTCTTCACGCGGCCTGAGCACACGAATTGAAGTCCGCAGCCCGGACCCTGCTGCGAACCCGTATCTAGCAATGGCGTCTCTGCTTGCAGCCGGACTTGACGGCATCCGTCATAAGATGACGCCGCCTCCTGCAACAGACAGCAACATCTATGCCATGGACCGCGATGAGCGTCATGAGGAAGGCATCGAATCACTTCCGGCAACGCTGAAGGAGGCACTCGACAACCTTCAGACGAGTGAAGTTATGAAGAAAGCACTCGGTGCTCATGCACTTGAGCACTTCGTTGAAGCGAAGGAAATCGAGTGGGATATGTTCCGTACGCAAGTGCACCCATGGGAGCGCGAGCAGTACATGAGTCTTTACTAAAAACCAGAACCCTTGAGCCTTTTGGCTTGAGGGTTTTTTTATTCGCTCGAACAGAAGCTTTGCTTCACACCTTACGAAATTAACAATTGACCATTTCATCCGCTATGTTGTTAGTTCTTCCTCACAGCTTTTTCTTTTAAAGCCGGCAGTGCATGAAGGTTGTTCTTGGTTAATCTTCCTCACCGGCTTTCTTTCAGTATTAAAACCACAGACACAGAACAGGAGGACACGCCGAATGAATCTGTGGACAGACATTGCAGGAAACAGAAAGAGGGATATGATGAACAGAACCTATTTTAAAGTAAAGTCAGCGCAAAATGCTGAAAAAGAGCTGCTGCTAAGAGGAGAAAGCGGTGTGTCAGGAAGTACCCTTCCTGAATACAGGCAGGGACCGGGCACAGCCATTGAGGACAGGGATGAAGCCTTCCGTCTGGCAAAAGAACAGGTCGGCTATGTGATTGAAGTAAATGAAACGATCATTGGCGGATGGGGATTTGTCGATGACAGCGGTGACGTCAGCTATAAAAAATCGTGAAAACAGCTCATGGATCGTCATTGGTTTAAGATCATACATATCAGGTAATAAAAGAAGAGACGAGTGCGAAAGGAGCTTATGCCAATGATGTACTTACTGGCTGTTCTGCTGCCGCCTGTGGCTGTACTTTTAGTCGGCAGACCGTTTCAGGCAATTCTTAATCTTATCCTTACCCTGTTCTTCTGGCTGCCGGGTGCCATTCACGCATGTTTTATTGTGGCCGACCACAACCAGGAAAAACGGATGAAACGTTATTCAGGATCATAAGAAATCCCCGGCCATTCGAATGGCCGGGGATTTATTTGGATTTTTTAATGCACTGTCCGGAACACGCCGACCACTTTTCCAAGAATCGAAACGTTGGTAAGAAGAATCGGATCAAGTGACGCGTTTTCCGGCTGGAGCCGGACATGGTCTTTTTCCTTAAAGAAGCGTTTCACTGTTGCTTCGTCGTCTTCAGTCATGGCTACGACTATATCTCCATTGTTGGCACTCTGCTGCTGGCGGACCACAACCATATCGCCGTCAAAAATACCGGCCTCAATCATGGAATCACCCTGAATTTCAAGAATAAACGATTTCTCGTCCTGCACCATCCTTGATGGGAGAGGAACGTATTCTTCAATATTCTCGATTGCCGTAATTGGTGAACCGGCCGTGACTTTACCAATAACCGGAACGTAAACGGACGAGCTTTCCGTGGCATGAGGAACCGGCGTCTCCTCTTCCAGTTCTGTCACTTCTATTGCACGGGGTTTTGTCGGGTCTCTGCGAATCAGGCCTTTTTTCTCCAGCCTCGACAAATGACCGTGTACAGTGGAGCTTGAGGCAAGGCCAACCGCCTCACCAATCTCCCGTACACTCGGTGGATAGCCTTTCTTTTTAACCTCGTCTTTTATATACTCCAGTATATCCTGCTGACGCCTCGATAGCTTTGTCATATGTGCACCTCTTTCCCTTCTGTCTCTTAATCTTGTCAAACTTCCCCTATGTAAATGTTAAAGTTGGCATTGTTCTTATGGTACAGGAACATTATACCATGGTCTGTATGTTCGTGCAAACACCCGTTCTGTTTTTCCTCTTGACCAGAACAGCTGTTCTTGTTTATACTGTATACGAACATACATTCTGGTAAAGAGGTGTTTGTGATGAGAAGCCTGTTTAAACAATACGGTACCCATATTGTTACGGCCGTTTTAATTATGCTGTTCGTGTTTGTTACAACTGTTCCCACAGAAAGTAAAGGACTTGAACCATACGACCATGAAAAAGTAACAGTGGAAGAAGGCGAGACCTTGTGGTCGATCGCATCGAAACTTCATGATGACCTGGATACAAATAAGGAATCGGTTATTCACTGGATCTCTGTCTACAATGAACTTGAAGGATCCGTTATATTTGCAGGGCAGGAACTGACTGTACCTGTTAAAGGGGAACATTAATGTGAAAAAAGCCATCATTTATACACGTGTCAGTACAAAAAAAGAAGAACAGGAAACCTCCCTCGCCAGACAGCGATCCGAGCTTGAGCGGCTGGCGGAAGAATACAGCCTGACTGTTGTGAAAATTATTGAAGAACAGAAAAGCGGCTATGATATCGACAGGGACGGAATTTTCGATATGCTCGCTGTCTTTCAGGAAAAAGAAGCGGATACCCTGCTTATTCAGGACGATACCCGGCTTGGCAGGGGGAATGCCAAAATGGCACTCATTCATCAATTGCATAAACTGGGGATCTCTGTCTGTACGGTCCAGGATCAGGGAAAGCTTGTCCTTTCAGAGACTGACTCGATGGTGCTTGATATTGTCTCCATCGTTGAAGAGCATCAGCGGAAGCTTCATAACCTGAAAATCAGGCGTGGTATGAAGCAGGCAGTGGACAACGGTTACAAACCGCAGCATAATCTGGCAAACGGAAGCAGGGGCGGCCGTAAAAAGAAAGATGTCCCTGTGGAGGAGATCGTTCGTCTCAGAAACAACGGGCTAACGTTCCACGAACTTGCTGCGACTCTCCGCGGACTTGGTTTTGACCTTTCAAAGGCAACGGCTCACAGAAGGTACAGGGAATATATGAAAAATGGCGAAGAGAACGCCTCGATTCCCACTACTTGATACGGCACCATTTCTCCTGTACCATAAAAGGCACATTGAGAACGTTAAAAAAAGGAATGATTTATACATGCTCAGTAAGGATAAAATAGCGCGAATTAATGAACTTGCCCGCAAGTCAAAATCAGAGGGTCTTTCCCTTAAAGAAACAGCTGAACAGAAGGAACTCAGACAGGAGTATCTGAAAAGTGTCAGAAGTTCTTTTAAAAACCAGCTGCATTCAGTAAAAGTCGTAGATGATGAAGGTAACGACGTGACACCTGCCAAACTCAAGAAGAGTAAGGAAAATAACAACAGCACGCTCCATTAGGAACGAAAGAGCCCGGGAAAGAAAGTGTTCAGTTTAAAATGCGAACAAAAAGCTGACTAGCTCCCGAAAACATCCGCCGCTTTCCGCAGGAAGCGGCGGATGTTTTCGGGAGCGATTTACTTGCTCAGCAAAGGGATTGTTCGAATTTTGGTCTGTAAAAAACACTTCTGGCCCGGTCTCTTTTTTTGTGTGAAACTTTTGTCATGCTGATCCGTAAATGTATACATAGGGAAAAATGATCCTTTATTTAACAAATGTCAGCCTTCCAATGCTAGAATGGGAGCAGACAGGTAGAGTGCCTGATCAGGAGATCAGTGCAGCAGAAAGGAGGAATAAGAAATCCCCGGAAGAATATTACTTAAAACGTCTGAAAGGAGGAAACCGTGATGAACAATTACGGAAAGGGAATATGGACTTAAATACTATCTATCTAATTGGGCTGATTGTTGCCGGATCGCTCACACTGCTGAATGCTCTTTTCGGCGATATTCTGGATTCGTTATTTGAATCTGCCCCTGGAGGGTTTCTTAACCCGGCAGTCGTCCTGAGTTTTATTGCTGTTCTGTGCGGATCGGCACTCATTCTTGAAGCAAGCACTGCCTTTTCAAGCCTTTTAAATTTCGGCTTTTCCCTTGGTATTGCTTTTGTCCTTGTCACCCTGTTACATATGCTCGTGCTCGCTCCTCTATCAAGAGCAGAATCAAGCGTTGGCTTTCATTTGAGCGATTTGATCGGTGAATACGGTGAAGTGTCAGCTGCTATCGGCAAAGGTGATGATATCGGGGAAGTAATTGTGAAAACCACGTTTTCCATCAAAGGCTATCCTGCCAGGTCCGTTGAAGATTCAAGAATTCCCGGGGGCGAGGAAGTACAGATTGTGGACGTAGACAGAGAAAACCAGATTCTTATTGTAAGCAGAGAAGAAAAAAAGCTGATGATGGAGGAACGTATTGATGACTGATTTTACACTGATTATCGGCGGTGTTGTAGCTGCCATTATATTTGTTCTTGTCATTCTTTTTGTAACGAAGTATACGACTGTAGGGAAAAACGAAGCACTAATTGTAACAGGAAGTCTGCTTGGCGCCGGTAAAAGCGTCGTTTCCGATGACGAAGGAAAGAAAGTAAAGATTATTCACGGTGGCGGGGCGTTTATTATCCCTGTCATGCAGCAGGCCAGACGCATCAGCCTGGAGAACCACAAGCTTGAAGTAGGTGCTAACAATGTTTACTCCAAGCAGGGTGTACCGGTTTCGGTGAACGGTAATGCCATTATTAAAATCGGTTCGAGTGTACAGGAAATTTCAACAGCCGCCGAGCAGTATATCGGAAAATATGATGATTTGAAAACAGAAGCCCGTCAGGTTCTTGAGGGACACCTCCGTGCGATTTTAAGCTCAATGACGGTGGAGGAAATTAACTCAGACCGTGAAGTGTTTGCCAAAGAAGTTCAGAAGGTTGCAGCAACCGACCTCAGCAAAATGGGTCTGCGCATCCTTTCTTTCACGACGAACGAAGTAAGTGATAAAAACGGCTATCTTGATGCTCTTGGACAGCCGCAGATCGCTGCAGTAAAGCGTGACGCAGCCATCGCTAGAGCCGAGCGTGAAAAAGAGGCGAGAATTGAAAATGCTCGTGCCGAGCAGGAAGCAAAAGCTGCAGAATATACGCGTGACGCGGAAATTGCCAATTCCCAGAAAGAAAAAGAACTGAAGGTAGCCGAATACCGACGTCAGCAGGAAGAAGCGAAAGCACAGGCTGACCAGGCATACTCCCTTCAGGAAGCGAGAGCTCAGCAGAAAGTAACCGAAGAGAAAATGCAGGTTAATATTATCGAACGTCAGAAACAGATTGAACTCGAAGAAAAAGAGATTCAGCGCCGTGAGCGTCAGTACGACGCAGAGGTCAAAAAGAAAGCCGACGCCGAGCGTTATGCAGTTGAACAGGAAGCCGAAGCCCAGAAAGCAAAAGAACTCCGTGCAGCCGAGGCCGAGCGTGAGCGCGGTAGAGCAGAAGCGGATGTTATTTTGTCCAAAGGTCTGGCCGAAGCCGAAGCAAAAGAGAAGATTGCCGAGGCCTTCAGCAAGTACGGCCAGGCAGCGATGCTGGATATGATTACGGAGATGCTTCCGGAATACGCCAAACAGGCTGCACAGCCGCTGGGCAACATTGATAAGATTACCGTAGTGGATACGGGCGGCAGCGGGCAGAACAGCGGAGCCAATAAAGTCACCGGCTACGCCACCAACCTGATGGGAAGCCTTCAGGAATCATTAAAAGCCTCCTCAGGACTGGATATGAAAGAACTGATCGAAAGCTTTGCAGGTAAAGGAAATGTCAAGCAGAGCATCGACAATCTGTCAGAGGAAATGGCTGCCGAACGTGAAAAAAGCAGCACAGCAACTGCAGTAAAAGAAAAGGATGAAAAAAAAGAAGAATAACTACAGAGCTGCCTGGTTCGTTATGAGCCGGGCAGTTTTTTTCTGCAGTGGAATTTCACTGGAAGGAGTCAGCTGCCCTGTAATAGCGGGAACAGCGCCGGCTGAAGACCCCGCAGGGACGAGCGGTTACTTCACGAGGATGCTTCGACGCAGACGCTTCGAAGCGAAACGAGCAGAGGAAGAAGCATGCTTCCCGAGGAGGCTGAAGCGGTGCCCGCGGAAAGGAAGCGCAGTGAGCGGAAATCAACAACAGACTTAAACAGAGCCAATATTTAAAATAGCCTTGATCCACTGAATAAAAGCAGCCGTAGGTTTGAAAACTATACTCGTATGAAATCCCTTCTTCTCGTTGCCCGGATAATGGTTGTCTAATGATACAGGAAAGTATATCATGATACATGAAGTCAACAAGTATTAATTCTGAGAGGATGAACGTCATGTCTAACACAGTTGAAAACCTGTCAATCAGTACCATCCGTACGCTCGCAATTGACAGTATTGAAAAAGCAAATTCCGGACATCCGGGTATGCCGATGGGGGCAGCTCCGATGGCTTACACCCTGTTCTCCAATTACATGAATCATAACCCGAAAAACCCTGAATGGTTTAACAGAGATCGCTTTGTCCTGTCTGCAGGACACGGATCGATGCTTCTTTACAGCCTACTCCATCTTCATGGCTACGATGTCTCGATGGACGATCTGAAGTCATTCCGTCAGTGGGATTCCAAAACGCCGGGACACCCGGAGTTCGGCCATACACCAGGTGTAGATGCCACTACAGGCCCACTCGGTCAGGGGCTTGCGATGGCAACAGGAATGGCTATGGCAGAAAGATACCTGGCATCCACGTATAACCGTGACAGCTACAACGTTGTTGATCATTATACATACGCTATTTGCGGAGACGGTGACCTCATGGAAGGCGTCTCTTCCGAATCAGCGTCCCTTGCCGGCCATCTCAAGCTTGGCCGTCTGATTGTCCTGTATGATTCCAATGATATTTCCCTGGACGGCGATCTTGACAAATCGTTCTCCGAGAGTGTTGAGGACCGCTATAAGGCTTACGGCTGGCAGGTGATCCGTGTTGAGGACGGCAACAATCTCGATGAAATCAACCGTGCGATTGAAGCAGCAAAAGAAGACGACCGCCCAACGATGATCGAAGTTAAAACAACGATTGGATATGGGTCTCCGAACCGGAGCGGCTCCAACGAATCACACGGGAAGCCTCTCGGTGAGGAAGAGGCTAAATTAACGAAAGATTATTATAAGTGGACGTTTGAAAACGACTTCCACGTTCCTGACGAGGTACGCAGTCACTATGCGGAACTTGCGGAACTTGGTGCGGAAAAGGAACAGCAGTGGAACGACATGTTTGAAGGCTACAAGGAAGCGTATCCGGAACTGGCATCTGAGCTTGAACTTGCGATCAGCGGTGACCTTCCTGAAGGCTGGGATAAAGATGTGCCCGTTTATTCTACAGACGATAAGCTTGCAACCCGTGCGAGCGGCGGGGAAGTGCTTAATGCGATCGGTAAAAATGTGCCATACGTATTCGGCGGCTCCGCTGACCTTGCTTCTTCAAACAACACAATGCTTAAAGGTGTGGAAGACTTTACTCGCGAGAATTACAGTGGACGAAACATCTGGTTCGGCGTAAGGGAATTTGCCATGGCATCCGCAGTAAACGGTATGGCACTGCACGGCGGAGTAAAGCCTTATGCTGCGACGTTTTTCGTTTTCTCTGATTATCTCCGCCCTGCAGCGCGGCTGAGCGCTCTTATGCAGGTGCCTGTGACATATGTATTTACTCACGACAGCATCGCCGTAGGCGAAGACGGTCCGACCCACGAACCGGTTGAACAGCTCCCGGCTATGCGGGCGATTCCTGGTCTGAGCGTCATCCGCCCGGCAGACGGGAATGAAACGGCGGCGGCATATAAGCTGGCGATGGAAAGCAAAAACGAGCCGACAGCTCTCGTTCTTACACGCCAGGGACTGCCGACTCTTGAAGGAACAGACAAAAAGGCCTATGAAGGCGTGAAAAAAGGTGCTTATGTCGTGTCGGAAGCCAACGGTGACATGGACGGCATCCTCATCGCTACCGGCTCTGAGGTCTCCCTTGCAGTGGAAGCGCAGCAGGCTCTTGAAAAAGAAGGTCTCTTTGTCAATGTTGTAAGTATGCCAAGCTGGGACCGCTTCGAAAAGCAGTCTGCGGAATATAAAGAATCTGTCATTCCGAAAGATGTAAAAGCGCGTCTGGCTGTTGAGATGGCAGCAAGCCTCGGCTGGGAACGTTACACAGGCGATCACGGTGCCGTGCTCGGAATCGATCGTTTCGGTGCCTCTGCTCCAGGCGGAAAAGTAATGGAAGAATACGGTTTTACAGCTGAAAACGTGGCTGCAAACTTTAAGCAGCTTCTCGAAAAATAATATACCTGAAGAGGTCTGTGCGGATGCACAGGCTTCTTTTTTTCTGTCAGGATCTACATCGCCCATCTGTGCAGGTAATGCAGGACTTGACTGCAGGGAGTGGTACTTTTTTCTTCGTTCAGGACGTTCGACAAAAAGAGTGGTTTTCTTCAGCAAAATCAGACAAGCCTTGAAGGAGGAATCGTGTAGGATAGTAAAAAGGGCTCCTGTGACTGCATCGTAATCCGGAACCTTTTTGGTTCATATGAATGCATGGGGAGCGCCGCAGGAGGGAAAGCGGATATGAGAAGCTATGATCTCTTTTTAATAAATGAAGAAGTCGCTTTGATTTATTACGGGTTTGAATCGAAACTTTTTCACCTTTTCAAGGAAAACTGCCTGGCTGAAGACAACCTGAAAGAAATCACGAGCCGTCAGGTGCATTATATACGCAAGTCCATTAATGATAATGATCTTAATTCCTGGCTCAGGCAGGCATGTCTGAATGTGAAAGGGTATGAGCAGAAAAGCCCCTTTGTCCACTGCTTCAGTTCCAGTGATCACAAATCCCGTGCTGTGCTGACGGTCGGAAAAAACAAAGTGACCCTGGAATCGGAGGGCTCGTTCGAACTTGAAACGGAGATTTTTGATATCCTCCGTGATTACGATGATTATTTCTTTGCAGCCGATTACCAGAATGAACGTTATGGCTGGCTGAAGCCGCTCAAATCATTCCGGATTGTAGAACCGGGATGAAAAACAGGATTTCTTTCCCATTCTCTTTTAATGTCCACCTCATTGCGTTATAATATATGAGGTTCCATTCGGACGTGAAACAGCGACATGGAAGACAACGTAGAGAGAAGGAGGATCACCGTTTTATGTGGGTAAATATTTTAATCGGTGTGCTCAGCTTACTGGGCGGGATTGCGATCGGTTTCTTTATTGCGCGGCAGTACATGATGAGCTATATGAAAAAGAATCCGCCGATCAATGAAAAAATGCTTCGTGTTATGATGATGCAAATGGGGATGAACCCGTCGCAGAAGAAGATCAACCAGATGATGAAAGCGATGCAGAATCAGAAATAAATCCGTTTGAAGCAGTTCAAGGAGAGCATTCTTCTATTTCGTCATATAAACAAAATCAGGACCGTTTTTTCCGTATGGGAAAAGCGGTCTTTTGCATGTCACTATCCTAACGTTAAGCAGAGGTTATGAGCACATGCATATGGAGAATGATACGGAGCATTTTCTCATCATTCTCTCATTTTTTTCGTGTAAACTAAGAAAAATGAGTGAAATCCTGCCCGCTCCCTATGCCGCAGAAAGCGAGCGGATGGCGTTCAGCGGAGCTTCGCAAAACTGACGAAGGGTATACTCATTTAAAAAATGCAGGATCAAGTTTAAGGAGATGCTGAAGGTGGAGAACATACGTATTCTCATAGTCGAAGATGAAATTAATATTGCCAATGTAATCAGACTGGAACTTGAGTATGAGGGCTTTACTGCCCTTGTAAAGGAAGATGGTCTCACTGCGTGGGAATTCCTGCAGAAAGAACAATGTGATCTGATCCTTCTTGATGTCATGCTGCCACGGATGAGCGGCATTGAGGTTCTGCGGAGACTGAGAGCTCAGGATAATCAAACGCCTGTCATCATGCTGACAGCAAGGGATGCAGTCGTTGATAAAGTAACTGGTCTCGATCAGGGTGCGAATGATTATGTAACCAAACCGTTTGAAATTGAAGAGCTGCTGGCGAGAATACGTGCCTCCCTTCGGAGCGGACAGACCGGCAGGGCGAAGGAAAAACTGGCAGATGGAGAAATGACATTTTCTGATTTAACCGTAAATACGAAAACGAGGGAGGTAACTAGAAACGGTGATTACATCGAACTGACCCCGAGGGAGTATGACTTGCTTTTGTTTTTGCTGGAAAATCAGGGTCAGGTCCTGACAAGGGAGCAGATTCTTGATCAGGTGTGGGGATTTGATTACTACGGCGATACAAACGTGGTGGATGTCTATATTCGTTACTTAAGGCAGAAGACAGATAAGCCTTTTGATAAAGCGCTCATTCATACAGTACGGGGAGTCGGATATGTCCTCAAGGAGCCCCGGGAATGAAACTGTCACAACGGATTACCGTTTATACAACCGTGACGCTGTTTCTCATTCTTGCGATTGTAAATTCAGGCATCTATCTCCTGTTTCATTATTACACCATGAACGCAGAGACCGATCGTGCACTCAGCCAGGCAAGAACGGTGGTGGAAGCGATGCAGGCAACCGGTTTCGGTCAGGAAGAAGCAGGTTCTTTTATCAGAGCATCCGTACCTGAAGGCGGCATGATCCGTATTGTTCGGGAAAATGGCGATACTCCGATTGCTGTTACAAAAAACGTACAGCTCAACAGCGTTGACGCAGTATACTCATCTAATGAGCAGAGAGACGATGTGCTTTTTGAGGAGATTCGCTATGCAAGAGCTGTGACACCTGTAATCTGGACGGACGGATCCATTGCCTCCCTTGAATTTCTGTCTCCGATGAACACACACGAAGAAACTGTAGGAATTTTAAGAGTCATCCTGCTTCTCTCAACAGCAGTCATACTCATTCCATCCTTTTTTGCCGCCCGTGCATTAAGCCGGTTCATACTCAGACCTATTCAAAATCTTGTTTCAACGATGAACCACATCCGGGACCAGGGCACATTCAAAAAAATTGAAATTGACGCCAGGGCAAAGGACGAGCTCACAGATATGGGACGGACGTTCAACCATATGATTGATCTTCTGAAAGAAAACTTTGATAAACAGAAACAGTTTGTGTCAGATGCCTCTCATGAGCTCAAGACACCATTAACCGTCATTACGAGCTACGCTGCTCTCTTGAAGCGATGGGGGAAAGACCGGCCGGAAGTACTGGAAGAGGCAGTCAACGCCATTGAATCAGAATCCAGGAGAATGAAGGATATGACGAACCAGATGCTTGCCCTGGCTTCAGGAGAAACAGAGGAAACGCTTGAAGTAAGCCGGGTGGACATTTGCAAAGCGGCCGAGGGAATCGCGAAAAAGCTGGGTACGGCCTACAGTCGTAAGGTGAATGTGGAGTGCTGCGGTCCGGCGGTACTCAATGGCGATGCAGGGAAACTGAATCAGCTTCTGTTTATTCTTGTTGATAATGCGCTGAAATATAGTGAGGAGCAGGTGGAGATCCGTATTGAAGGGCACAATGATTCCATCAGCATTCAAATAAAAGATTACGGGATCGGTATTCCAAAAAAAGATCAGGCTGCTGTCTTTGAACGTTTTTTCCGTGTTGACAAGGCCAGAGCACGGAAAACAGGGGGGACCGGGCTCGGTCTATCCATTGCAAGAGCTATTGCTTCTGCCCATAAAGGATCAGTCAGCGTAAAAAGCAGAGAAGGGGCGGGATCCGTTTTTACGGTTACACTGCCTTCTGGAGAGGTGAACGTATGAAATACAAACTGATGATTTCCATCACCGCAGTTACACTGCTGGCAGCAGCAGGCGTGTTTTTTTTGCAGTCCCAGGCAGGAGGCACGCTTGCAGAGGCTGAAATCGCTGGCATGCTTGAGGAAAGGTATGACGGGACAATCAGTGACATTCGGTCAGGCGAGGAAGCTGGAGAGCAAGTATATCATGCGGAACTCTCCACAAGAGAAGGAGGGTATTACCTTCTTGTTAACGCCATCACCGGTGAGATTATCGACATGGAACTGCTGGAAATTAATATGGATGAGGAGAATCGGGAACGTGAGGTTCTTGAAGTCGATGAAGTCCGGCGCAGGGTGCTCGAAACACTTGATGAAGAAGCGGAAGTGCTCGAGATTGAGAGAAATGATGACGACGGCCGTCCGGTGTATCATGTTACTGTTGCGGAGGAAGGCGGCACAGGCATGTTTGAACTCGATGCAGTCACAGGAGACATTCTCTCCTACACAGTGGAGGAAGAAAATCAGCAGGCTGAGGGTCCAATTTCAGAACAGGAAGCGATTAACATCGCTCTCAATGAGTTTCAGGGGGAAGTGGATGATGTGGATCTCGAGCAGAAAGACGGCCGTCTTGTTTATGAAATCGAAATTGAAAATGACAGTACCGGAATTGAAGCGGACTTCATCATTGATGCCTATACCGGCGAAATTCTCTCAATTGAGTACGATGATTAAATGATCTTTTTATTGGCTGTGTTCGTACCAATTGTGTTTTATTATGGAGCGAAAGGCGGTGACTCCAGCGAAGAGAGTTTGCTTCATAATTAAGCTGCTAATTGCTTCGACGCAGAGAGCTCCTAAGGATATGCTGGCAGAGGAAGAAGCAGGAATTATTCCCGATAAGACTGAAGCTAGACCTGCGGAAAGCGTCCACCTTCAGCGGTTTAAACAGAATCTTTCCGAAAACATCTTTTTTATTTCTAATCGTTTTCTCATTTTTATCTAAGGGTTTTGTCATCTTCCTTGTCTATAGTGTAAGTATCAGCAAACAAGGAGGAAATAAAAATGAAAAAACTAACAGCAGTACTAACAGGAATTTTTGTGATTGGCGGAACAGCGGCACTGGTGGCGGCAACCTCAGGAGAAGAGCAGGGAGGTACGGATTCAGCGGATGCTTCATTCATGACCGGGGCTGAGACCGGTTCAGATGATGATCAGACTGATGAAGGCAATGAGCCTGGCCGCATTTCCAAGAAACAGGCAGGCGACATAGCACTCAGTATACTCGATGGGAAAATTGATGAAATTGAGCTGGACCGGGAAGATGGCGTGCTCATCTATGAAGTGGAAGTAAAGTATCAGGGTGAAGATTACGATTTTGATATCGACGCTGAAACAGGTGAGATTCTTAAAATTGATGACGACTTGCTGGGAACATCTGCTGCTGATTTGATGACGGTCACGAGCGGTGAAGCAGTCGAAGCCGTTAAGGCGTTGTTCCCTGACGCAAAAGTTGATGATGTGGAACTTGAAATGAAAAAAGGACGCTTTCTGTATGAAGTTGAAATTGAGGTGCAGGATGAGGACGGTGATGTGTACGTGGATGGAGAAACCGGTGAAATTGTTCATGCAGATTCCGACTTGATGCCTTATACTGCAGCAAATGCAGCAAATGCAGCAAATGCAGCAAATGCAGCAAATGCAGCAAATGCAGAACAGCAGAAATCTGCAGAAAATCAGGTGAACGAAGAACCGCAGGGAAAGTCTTCGGAATCCGGAAATAAAATATCACCGAATGAAGCGGGCAACATTGCTCTTACCCATATTGGAAAAGGCGTTATTGATGACATCGAGCTTGAAAAAGAAAAAGGAAGACTTCTCTATGAAGTGGAAATTGAGTACGGGGATACAGAAGCAGATGTGTATGTTGACGCTTATACAGGTGAAGTCATTTATGTAGATTATGACTGACAGTCACGTGTGAGAAGATCCATTTTACTATGTGTGCAGGATATGAAAAACATTCCGGAATCCATCTGGGATGTTTTTTCTTTTAAATTATGCCGGTATAAGCCCCCTGTCTCTTGCATATGTGTCTGATAGATTCAGTAGAAGAGTGATGCAGGAAAGGGGGGGCGGAATGTTCAGACCGACATGTTTCAGCCGCTGTATGGACCCCTGGTGCCAGGACAGCCTTTGTAATGGTGGAGGCTTCTGTTGCGCACCTGAACGGGCAACAGGCAGTAAATTGAGAAAATTTGCGGATCCTCTTCCGGTATTGCCGGTAAAGAAACCTTGGTTTAAAGAAGATGGAAAAACGTATTACCACCTTACCATGAACCAGTTCAAGCAGCGGCTACATTCGGATCTGCCTGATACCACAGTCTGGGGGTATGATGGAATGTATCCCGGTCCGACTGTAAAGGTGCATACAAATGAGCAGGTGTATGTAAAGTGGAACAACTGTCTTCCTGACACACATCTGCTGCCTGTCGATCAGACCGTCCATGGTGCTTATCCTGATGTACCGGAAGTACGCACCGTGACGCATATACACGGAGCGTGCGTGAGACCGGAGAGCGACGGCTATCCGGAAGCCTGGTTTACGAAAAACTTTGACCGTACAGGTCCATACTTTACGAGGAAAATGTATCACTATGAAAACTGCCAGCAGGCCAGTACGTTATGGTATCACGACCATGCCCTGGGCATCACGCGGCTGAATGTGTACGCAGGTCTGGCTGGTTTTTACCTGATTTCAGACGAAAATGAGAAAGCTCTTCACCTTCCGGAAGGCGAGTTTGATATTCCACTGCTGATCCAGGACAGAAGCTTTAATGCAGACGGATCCCTTTATTATCCCTCCCAGACCGATCCGCCTGTTCCGGGGCTTGAAACGTCCATCGTCGCGATGTTTTTCGGTGATACCATTCTTGTTAACGGAAAAGTGTGGCCATACCTCGAGGTGGAGCCGAGACGCTACCGCTTACGTCTGTTAAACGGGTCCAATTCCCGCTTTTATATGCTTTTTCTTGATTCCGGGCAGCAGATGTTTCAGATCGCTACGGACAGCGGCCTGCGGGCAGTACCGGCTGCTCTTAAGCAAATGACGCTGGCCCCTGCAGAGCGTGCAGAAGTGATTGTCGATTTTACGAATATGAACGGCAGAGAGATTGTGCTTAAAAATGCAGCGCCTGCACCGTACCCGGACGGTCCGAAACCCGACCAGGACACTGCTGCGGTTATGCAGTTTCGTGTGAAAAAGCGCATAACCCGCATCGATACCTCGAGGATTCCCGAGGTGATGAACCACATTCCGCCATTATCGTTTAAAGATGTGACCCGAGTGAGAAAGCTGACGCTCAATTCCGTAACGGACCAATTCGGCAGGGATCTGATGCTTCTTGATAACCGGACATGGGATGATCCGGTAACGGAGAACCCTGTGGCAGGTACGACAGAAATCTGGACTTTCATTAACGTAACCATGCATACACATCCGATTCATCTTCACCTTGTCGACTTTCAGATCCTGGACAGACAGCCCTTTGACGTTTCGAGATTTACGGAGAAGAAAGAGCTGAGGTTCACCGGTTCTCCCAGGCATCCTGATACAGAAGAGGAAGGATGGAAGGACACGGTTCGCGCTGACCCGGGGGAGGTAACGAGGATCAAGGCTCGTTTCGGTCCTTTCAGCGGTTTATACGTTTGGCATTGCCATATCCTTGAGCACGAAGACTATGAAATGATGCGTCCGTTCTATGTACTTTCCTCCCAAACATTTTTGTAACCAGGGCCGATGGTGCCTGGTTCTTTTTTTGTACAGACTGTTGAACGCTTTTTTGCTGATTTCAACTTTGGTATGATAGGAATATACAGATTCTGTCCTGTCATTAGGGAGAAAAGGAGAATTACATATGCCGGACTTAAAAGAGGAAGTCATAATCAGCCTGAACAGGGAAGCCGTATTTGAATTTGCTTCAAATCTTAAGAACAGTACTGAGGTTCTTGCCAATGTGGTGGAAGTGAACAAACTTTCGGAAGGACCTGTTGGCGCAGGTACAAAATTTGAAGAAATCAGACAGTTCAGAAACCGCAGGGTCGGTGCTGTCCTTGAAGTGGTTACGTACAATCCGCCGCACAGCTATTCGGTAAAAAGTGAAAATAAGGGTCTTGTTGTGACTTACACCTACTCTTTTACAGAAGAAAAAGAAAATCAGACCCGGGTCCGGTTTGAAGGGGAAGTGGAGGCTGTCAGTTTTCCCATGAAACTGATGCGTCCCATGATGGTGAAAATGCTCAAAAAAGAAGATGGAGATCATCTTGTGAGCCTGAAGAACACGATTGAGAAACAGGCTGACAGTCCTCATGGAGAAAGTTGACATCATATACCTTATAGGGGTATGGTAATAGAAGGTAGAGCGAGGTGAACACAATGACAAAGGAACTTGATATCGAACTCATCCATGCAGGACAGAAAGCGGTCCGAACAAGTTCGGAAGAAAAGGAAAAGCTGTTAAACCGGCTTAAAAGAGTTGAAGGTCAGGTCAGAGGCATCCAGCGGATGGTGGAAGAAGACCGGTACTGTGTTGATGTACTCGTCCAGCTTTCCGCAATCAATGCCGCTTTGAAGAAGGTCGGCTATACGATGCTTGAAAATCATACCCGGGGATGCGTCACCCGGGCCGTTCATGAAGGTGAAGGAGACGAAGCCATTGATGAATTGATGAAAGTCATTGAGCAGTTCTCACGCTCGTAATACGGCGCATGGTATATCAAAATCTCTAAAACGGGGGTATTACAATGAAACAGGAAACGATTAAAGTAGACGGCATGACGTGCGGCCACTGCAAAGCTTCAGTAGAAGGGGCACTGAATAATCTCGATGGCGTTAAGCGTGCAGAAGTGAGCCTTGAGGAAAAACAGGTGACGGTAGAATATGATGAGTCCAGTGTTGATCTTGCAACCCTGAAAGAGGAAATTGACGATCAGGGATTTGACGCCAAATAAAGAAAGTCCGCCGGAAGGAGAAATCCTTCCGGTGTTTTACTATCATAAATGTATTTGGCATAACCACCACTGCAGGACATTAACGAACACCCATCCTTACCCACTCTGGAAAGCAGGGAAGGATGATGCTATACTGATATAAGCATTGAATCAGTCTGGAGGGTTGCCCCATGCTTGGTATCGTCTTTACACTGCTTGCAGTTGTAATGGGGCTGATCGCTTTGTTCGTGCGGATGAAAGCGATGAAAAAGCCGGCAAATACGAAAAAAATAATTATTCCGCCTGTGGCGATGAGTACAGGTTTCCTTATGTTCCTTTATGAACCTGCCCGGATTACCTCGCTTCAGTTTCTGGAAGCCTTTGCGGTAGGCCTTTTATTTTCACTTCTGCTGATCAGAACTTCGAAGTTTGAAATCAGGGGCCGGGATATTTTTATGGTTCGCTCCAAAGCATTCGCATTTATTCTGATCGGCCTGCTTATTCTCAGGGTCACATTTAAGCTGATTTTCGGCCACGCCATTCAGGTTGAAGAGCTCGCCGGAATGTTTTTCGTTCTGGCATTTGGTATGATTCTTCCATGGCGTATCGCCATGCTCGTCAAGTTTAACCGTGTGAAACGAGAGCTTTCCGACCGAAGCGGTCATCCACCGTTTACGGTTACACAGGAAAACCCGGCACCTTAAGAGGTACCGGGTTTTCTGCTGTTCTCTCACGTCTACTGCTGCTGAAAATAGGAATCGTAAAGACTGATGTCGACTTTTTTTTCCTTCAGCTTTTTAATCAGAAACTTATGATCTCTTTTTGGAGTGGCAGCAATATAGCCTTTAATAATAAGGTCGCGCGTCATGCGCTCTGCATTTTCCTCAAGGGCATATTCCCCGATCTTACCGGCAATTTTCCCTTTTGCAACATCACGGAATAATTCAGGTACCGGTTCTACAAGTTCGTTTAAGAAGGCCTTATCTTCATCAGACCAAAGATGAACGGTTTTCTCAATATAATAATCCTGCCAGTCAAGAATCGATTTGCCGTCTTCCTTGGGCAGCCGTTTCAGAAATTTCCGGAACATAAAGTAACCGCCGATGAACATGGTACCGGCAAGAAAGATTGTCCAGAAAAAGATAAACCACATAAAAAGATCGTTTGGCACAGGTCTTCACCTCGATTTAATCTTAGTTCTATTCTACGATAATCCGGGACCTGTGAAAAGGGGAGAGGAAAAAGTGTAAAAAAAGAGAATGGCCATTACACCATTCTTCTCCTGGAAAGGTAAGCATCGTGCGTACCCATTTTTTTATTTAAAATCAATTCCATTTCAATCAGGGATTCCCTGTCAACAATCGGATCGTTCTCGGACCAGTATACCCGGTAAACGAAATAATAGTGACCGATTACTCTGAAAATAACAGGAGAATTGGGGTACTCATCGAACCACGCTTTCATTGCCTGGCGCTTTAAGTAGGAATGATCAATCATCTGCATTTTCATCACCTACTTAATCATAAAACGTGTGTTCGCATTTTGGAACAGGAGAAAAGGGTGATTTTTCTTCCTGTTTTTGTATGTTTAACCTGCGGTAAACCGGTGATGCAGGAAAATAGCAAAGAAACTGATCAGACCAAAAACGAGAAACAGAACAAAGAGTGTCATATCCATGATTGGCTGGTATATTGAGGAAATGTAGTGGGCTTTTATGAAAAACAGGACCGATGCCAAAAGCGTAATCACGGATGGAATGTACTTGACCCACCATTTTGAATACGGGTTGAGCTGCTTTTGTGAAAAATGGATTGAATAATACACCATAATCAGTAATAGAAGAGATAAAAGCAGACTCATAAATCTCCACCTCCTCCTGCATTATAATCCTCATCTGGTTTGTTCATGAATGAATTCAAATGAAAGTAATAAAAAGAAACAATAATATTATTATGTTAATTAGACGCTGTCTTTTCATTTTTTCCATTAGATGGTAAAGTAATTGGAAGAGAACTGGGGAGAGGTGAATAACATGCCGTTTGCACAAGTTCGAAACGGGCCTTTGTACTACGAAGTGTGCGGTAAAGGAAAACCGGTAGTGTTTACACACGGAGCATCCTGGAACAACCGACTTTGGGAACCCCAGAAAGAAGTGCTCGCGGAGCATTATCAGATCATTACCTGGGATGTAAGAGGGCACGGGCAGTCGCCCGCTGCAGGGTGTGAATTGAGCGGAAAAGTATTCACTGAGGATCTCATTGATCTTCTTAATCATTTAAAGCTCGACAGTGCGGTGCTTGCAGGTCTGTCAATGGGAGGGATTATTTCCATGCAGACAGCTATTGATTACCCCGGACGGGTGGAGGGGCTTGTGCTGATCGGGTCTCCCTGTACGTTTCGGTTTAACTTTTACGAACGGATGGTGGTTCCGGTTCAGAGAATGCTCAGTCTCTTTCTGCCAATGAGAACGTTCGCTAAGGCACAGGGATATTACTTCTCCCGTTATAACCCCGGCAACCGCCTGTTTATCGAAGAAGCTGTTCAGTCCATGACCGCGAAGGACTGGCATAGGGTATGGTGTGCACTTACTGCCATGGACTGCAGGGAAAATATGAACCGGATTGAGTGTCCTGTTCTCATCATTCAGGGAGAACACGACTTCATCATCAGGCATCAGCAGAAATACATGGCTGAAACGATACCGAATGCCCGGCACGTAGTGGTAAAAGAAGCAGACCATGCCACGAACCGGGACAATGCAGAGGAAGTTAACCGTCTGCTTGAAGAATTTCTGAAAAGCAGGGTATATAGTGAGTGAGTACTGAGGGAAAGTCTGAACAGTTATTAACTTAATAAACACTCGCGCTCTCAGCAGGTTCAGGGAAGTTCAGGTAGAAGTGGAGGCGACAATTAAATGTGCCCGCGGAAAATATAATTTATCCGCTATATTCCGGCTTGATCCGCTAACTTTCTGATATATCCTCGAAACCTGGAAACATTCGTACCAGCCGCCGTCCGCAGAGGAAAAGTTCCTGAAAATAACCAGAAAATAATGGCTCCCACCCGGTGGGAGCCATTTCCTTAAGCAATGCTTTATCTTAGACAACGCTTTTTGTAATTTTCTTACATCGCATCTGCATTCTGCTTTTTTTCGATACGTCCGATTTGCTTTAAAAAAGCTGTTGCTTTCTTATTAAAGGTATCCGGCTGTTCGATATTGCAGACATGGCCGCAATTGTTAATGATTTCAAGGTCTGCCAGTTCTTCTTTTTTAACGTGACGGCGGATGCCTTTTAAAAACATATGGTCCTCTGAACCGGATACATAAAGTTTAGGAATACAATTCGGCTTCTGACGAAGGCGCTGGTAGGTTTTGTATGCGTCGCGGGCAACAAATCCCCACTTATGATAATCGTCTTTTCCCAGCTTGAATGCTTCTCTGATAAAAATAGCACGGGATTTGCGATGATTTTTCCTGGGGAGAAGCAGAAATGCGAAAATGGAATAAGGGACCATGTAGGGAAGCAGTGCCCGTACAGGCCGGGACAGTGTAAGTTTCCCAAGCATTTCGCCCCACTTGAGCCATCGTGAGGCTGCACCTGCAAGTACCATCGATTGAATCCGGTGGCTGTGCTTCAATGACACTTCCTGCATGACAATCGTACCAAGTGAGACACCGACAAAATGAGCCCGTTCAATTCGGAGGTGATCCATCAGTTCAATGACTTTACCGGCAGTAAGGCTCAGATAATCGCGGCAGTCAAAAGAAGGGGAATCACCATGACCGGGGAAATCCACGCAAAGAAGGTTGTAATCCTGCTTGAACGCTTCAATCTGTTTGTGAAAAATTGTATGGTTCCCTCCGAGTCCGTGAAAAAGGACGATCCAGTCGTGATACGGTTTTGATTCATATGTTTGAAAGTTTAGTAACATTATAGTACCCTCATTTAAAGGCGATTTTATTCTCGCTGATGATTGACTATAAATATACAATATTACTAACGGGAAAACAATGTTATTATGAGATAAGGCAATGATTTTCACTATGTTTGACTGGTCTGCTTACAGGTTCCGGTCATAATTTACCAAATAAGGAATATCCTGACTGGTGTTTTACTGAAATAGCTTAATAGATATTCCTGGTGCATAAAAAAAGGAGTGGTCATGTGAAGATTCTGGTCACAGGAGCTTCAGGGTTTGTCGGTAAGAAACTTACTGAAAAGCTTCTGAAAAAAGGGCACGCCGTATACGCCCTTGTCAGAAGTGAACAAAAGAAAAAAGAGCTTATAAGCAAAATACCGGAAGCGCTGCAAAAACGCTTTTCGATTATTTTCGGTAATCTCGACAGCCCGGGTCTCGGATTGGAAATGGAAAAAATGAAAGAATTAAAACAGGAAGGTATTGATATTGTTTATCACAGCGCAGCCTACCTGTCCTTTGATGACCGTGAAAGGGAGAAATCGTTTAATATTAACGTCGAAGGCACCCGTCATCTGCTAGACTTCAGTACAGGTATAGGAGTGAAACGCTTCTTTCATGTGAGCACGGCTTATACGCTCGGAATGAAGGAATTCGCTGAAGAAGCACTTCACGATGTGGATGGGCGTTTTGTTAATAGTTACGAAGAAAGTAAGTGTCACGCTGAGCATCTCGTCTTTTCGTACCGGGACCGCATGGATGTAAGTATTTTCCGGCCGTCCATTATCATTGGCGATTCTGTGAGTGGAGAAGCAGAAACTACTTTTGCCCTCTACGGCATGCTCAGAAGCTTTCAGCTCTTTAAGAAAAGAATGGAACGGCGTCCGGCAGAACTTGGCAAAACTTTTGCCTTTCTCTGTGATGAAGATTCCCCGTCCAACTTCGTCCCTGTTGATTATGTAGTAAGTGTCCTTACTGAAGCAGCTGTTCACGGCGAAAAGGAAAAAATCTATCACATTACAAACAGTTATGAGCTTTCAAACGGGGCAATTTTTACGATTATTAAAAACAGCCTCGGGCTTACAAATGTAAAACTCCTTCCTAAAGAAGATAAAGATCTGCTTTCCCCTGAGGAACAGCGTTTTAATGAACCCCTCGCGGTTTTTCAAACCTACCTCAGCAAGCAGGTGGCTTTTGATGACACCAACACCCGCTCCATGCTTGATAAAGCAGGTGAATCACCTGTTTATGTGGATGAGACTCTTCTCACCCACATGATTAAAAGTTACTGCCGCGGTCCGGTTCATGCTTAATGGAAAAATAACAGAAACCGGCCCCTCTGCATTACTGCAGAAGGGGCCGGTTTTTTATGCCTGGTTTCGATTTAGAAAACACTTCTATTTTGCCATAGGCGGAAGAACCTTCTCGTAGATGATCCCGTCGAGGGCGTTTCCTTCAAACAAGAGGGAGGCGTGTCTGATCCCTGTTTCATGGAATCCGTTTTTCAAAAGCACCACCTGTGATCCGATATTATCCACAGCTGTCATGGCTTCGACCCGGCTGATTTTATGGCGGGAAGCTTCTGAAAGGGCGAGGCTAATTGCTGCTGTGGCAAACCCTTTTCCTTTATGAGCTTCACCAATTCTGTAACCGAGTTCAGCTGTTTTCAAACCAGCCTGGTCCGTCTGTATATTAACGAGGTTGATTCTGCCGGCAATCGCATTATGCTCTGTCTTCACCGTAT